>NZ_AP027364.1:0-1462020 GCF_030295975.1 Thalassotalea atypica | reverse complement strand
TATATTTTTGCTTTTTAGCTCTGTCCAACGAGAATGGATACCTATAAAAAAGTAATGCCCATTGGGAATAACTTGAAAACCATGTAAAATCTAAGCCATCAAAACAGGTATAAAGTTAATGGCTACATTATAAATAGCCAATACAGAGAAAATGAATGTCTATCACGATTAAAAACGAAGAAGAAATTGCAAAAATGCGAGTGGCGGGAAAATTAGCTGCTGACGTACTAGAGATGATTGAGCCTTATGTAAAGGCTGGCGTTACCACCAATGAGTTGAATACGCTATGTGCTGACTACACCGAAAAAGTACAAGAGGCTATATCTGCCCCTTTAGATTATCACGGTTTTCCAAAATCCATTTGTACGTCTGTAAACAACGTAATTTGTCATGGAATTCCCGATGATACACCACTAAAAGACGGTGATATCATTAATATTGATATCACCGTCATTAAAGATGGGTACCATGGCGATACCAGCAAGATGTTTTTAATCGGCGATGTAGCGCTTGATGAACAGCGATTATGTCGTATTACCCAAGAAGCACTTTATACGGGCTTGAAAAAAGTGAAACCTGGCGTAGCTTTTGGCGAAATTGGTACAGCCATTCAAAAATTTGTAAAAAAATCAGGTCGTTTTGGTATTGTTAAAGAATATTGCGGTCATGGTATCGGTAAAGAGTTCCATGAAGAGCCACAAATTGTTCATTATAAAAATAACGAACGTATCAAGATGAAAGAAGGCATGTGTTTTACGGTTGAACCAATGATCAATATGGGAAAAGCTAATACGATTTTAGACCAAGAAGACAACTGGACTGTTTATACCGCAGATGGCAAAAAATCAGCACAATGGGAACACACCATTGTGGTAACTAAAACCGGTTGTGAAATATTGACGTTAAGAAGTGATGACACCATCCCTAGAATTTTAAACAATTAACCTTATGTAGGTACCGTGGAAAATATAACAACAATACCACCTCAGTATCATGAGGCGCTTTGTCTTACAGCGCCTCACCTTGATAGCCTAGCCATATGCGCCCTCAGCACTGAGTTTAATCAGTGGCATCAATCCATTTTTGTTGAAGAAGACATGGAGTACTTGGTTAAAGCCAAAGCCTGTTTTGTCGACTTGATCTTAACTAAGCTATGGGTACAGCATCAGCTAGACGAATACCAAATAAGTTTAGTTGCTGTTGGAGGTTATGGACGCGGTGAGCTGCACCCCCATTCAGATGTCGATATTCTTTTATTAACACAGACTAAAATTGAACAAGTTCTTGAAGATAAAATTGGTGCATTCATCACACAGTTATGGGACGTAAAGCTCGACATTGGCCACAGTGTACGTGACGTTAAAGAATGCTTAAAACAAGCAGTAAAAGACGTCACAGTAGCAACTAACTTGATGGAAATGCGGTTAATTTCCGGCAATGAAGCATTACCTGAGCAATTATACCCTTTACTCAAAGAAGATGTTTTTTGGACATCCAAAAAATTCTTTGTCGCCAAACGAGATGAACAAAAAAAGCGTCATCAACAATATCACGGTGCCGCATATACGTTGGAGCCAAATCTTAAAGCTAACCCCGGAGGTCTGCGTGACATACAAACTATCGCATGGGTCGCCAAAAGACACTTTGATGCAGGCTCATTAGAAGAATTAGTTGAGCACAATTACTTAACTCGTAATGAGTTAAACGAATTGCTGGAGTGCCAGGATTACTTATGGCGTATGCGGTTTGCGCTACACTATGTAGCAGGGCGTAGTGAAAACCGGTTATTGTTTGATTATCAAGCCGACGTTGCTGAAATGATGGGCTTTGGTGGTGAAGGCAAAGTAACGGTTGAGCGCATGATGAAACGCTTTTTCCGCATCATTGGTCGGGTTGCAGAGTTGAACAAAATGCTACTCCAGCATTTTGAATCTGAGATTTTAGACCATAAAAAATCATGTAAAATCATCGATATCGATAAAAATTTTTACGTCGCTGACGGGCTTGTAAGAGTTAAAAGCCAGCGTATTTTCATGAGCGCCGTGAAAATCATGGAATTATTCCTAGCCATTGCGCAAAATAATCAAATCAAGGGCCTCCACCCTGACACATTAAGGCTACTTAGAAATGCACGTAGGCGCTTAATTTCTGGCCTTATTGATTATGCTGAAAATCGCCGCATCTTTATTGAAATCATTAAGCATCCCAGAGGGCTTGGGTTACCTTTTACCCTAATGCATCGTCACAGTATATTAGCGGTTTATTTACCACAATGGCGCGCAATTGTTGGTCAAATGCAATTTGATTTATTTCACGCATATTCTGTCGATGAGCACAGTTACCGATTAATCAAAAACTTATATCGATTTAGTCAAGCAGAGCATAATCATGAATTTCCGTTATGCAGCAAAATTATGCAGCGGATCAGAAAGCCAGAAGTGCTATACCTAGCCGGCATTTTTCATGATATAGCCAAAGGTCGTGGCGGCGATCACGCAAAACTTGGCGCCGTTGATGCGTTAGATTTTTGCAAAGTGCACAACATAAACGATCACGATGGTCGTATGGTCTCTTGGTTAGTTGAGCAACATTTAACCATGTCAGTTACGGCCCAGCGAAGAGATATTTCAGATCCTGAAGTGATCAGCCAATTTGGTGACATTGTTCGTGACGAAGCACACTTAGACTATTTATATTGTCTAACCGTTGCCGATATGCGAGCAACAAATGAAAATTTATGGAACAGTTGGAAAGCCAACCTGTTAGAAGATTTATACTTTGCCACCAAACGCGCCTTCAGACGAGGTTTGGAAAAACCAGTTGATATGCGTGCTAAAATTCGTGAAAACCAACAAGAAGCTATGAGTTTGCTTCTAACAAATACGACGCTCAATGAAAGTGAGATAGAAACACTTTGGCATGAATTTAAAGCGGATTATTTTTTACGTTACTCCCCTACTCAGATTGATTGGCATACCAAACATATCATTGCACATGATCGCAGTAAGCCCTTAGTATTAATCAGCCCGGTTCCCTATAGGGGGGGAACGGAAGTGTTCGTGTTTACAAAAGAAATAGCAAATATTTTCGCCAATACTGTTTCTGTTTTAGCACACAAAAAACTCTCTATTCATGATGCAAAAATTATCACCAGCAAAACAGGTTACACGTTAAATACGTTTGTTGTACTTGATCAACGCAGTAAGCCTATAGATGATCAATACAGGGCGAAAGAAATTGTGCATACGCTAACCAACGAATTAAACAAAACGGATTTAGATGGCGTCAATATATTGCCGATATCAAAACGCTTTGAGCAGTTTAATATTCCAACAAAGGTGAGCTTTGTTGACACAGACACTAAGCGCTCAACATTGTTAGAGATTGTAGCAACTGATCGCCCTTGCCTACTCGCAAGCTTTGCACAGGTTTTTCATAATTTAAAAATAAACATCCACTCGGCCAAAATCACCACCTTTGGTGAACGAGCAGAGGATGTATTCATCGTATCAAACGCCGAAAATTTGGCATTAACCGAACAAGAGCAAACACAATTGACTGATCAACTGTGTGACAATATTGAATAATTAATTTGAAGGAATTTCCACAATGGCTTTGACATCAATAATCGAAGAAGCATTTGAAAACCGCATGAATATTACACCTACAACGGTGACCGATGAAGTTAAAAGTGCGGTATTAGAAGCATTGGCTGCACTAAATGATGGCTCAGCACGTGTAGCCGAAAAAATTGCCGGTGAATGGGTAGTTCATCAATGGCTTAAAAAAGCGGTTTTGCTTAGTTTTAGAATTTGGGACAACCAAGTAATAGACGGTGGTAAAAGTCAGTATTTCGACAAAGTACCATTAAAATATCAAGACTATACACAAACCATGTTTGAAGCTGATGGCGTACGCATTGTACCGCCAGCAACAGTAAGAACGGGTAGCTTCGTTGGCAAGGATGTGGTTGTTATGCCAAGCTACGTCAACATCGGCGCATATGTCGATGAAGGCTGTATGGTAGATACGTGGGCAACGGTAGGCTCGTGTGCTCAAATTGGCAAGAACGTACACTTATCTGGCGGCGTTGGTATCGGGGGGGTTTTGGAGCCGCTTCAAGCAGGCCCAACCATCATTGAGGACAATTGTTTCATTGGCGCACGCTCTGAAATTGTAGAAGGCGTAGTGGTTGAAGAAGGTGCAGTAATTTCAATGGGAGTTTACATCGGCCAAAGCACTCGTATTTTTGACCGTGAATCAGGTGAAGTTCACTATGGTAGAGTGCCTGCTGGCTCTGTTGTTGTCCCTGGTAACTTGCCATCTAAATGTGGTACTTACAGTTTATACGCCGCAATTATTGTTAAGAAAGTCGATGCGAAAACTCGCGCCAAAGTGGGCATTAACGCTTTATTACGTTCTGTCACTGAAGAATAGTATTCTTCGGTTTTCCATTTAAGTAAAAAAGAGAGCGATCGCTCTCTTTTCCCCATATTCTGTCAAAACATTATTAATTCAAGTCAATATGCCAGTCGAGCTTTGAAAATAATGCCTGCCAATACTCATCAACAGCAGCTGTTATCGTCAACGGACATTTCGTAACCGGGTGCACAAAGGATAACGACTGGGCATGCAGCATTAATCGCTTAAAACCAAAATGTTGATTGAAAAATGGGTTTTGTTTGTTATCGCCGTAATTGATGTCACCAATAATGGGATAGCGCAAATGTGCAAGGTGACGCCTGATCTGATGCCGTCTTCCTGTATGCGGGTTAAGCTTAACGAGTGAGTACCGAACCGAATTGTATTTACCAAGAGGAATGGGCAGGCTTGCCTGTGCAATACATTGATAGTCAGTTACTGCAGGTTGCGGCTCTTTATCTTCATTGACATACTTATCGCCAAGCTTATCTAGCTTTTCTTTTAAGGCGTAATCCACTTGCCCAGCGCCTGATAGATGCCCTCTGACGACAGCGTAGTATGTTTTCTTAATTTTTCGCCCACTAAACTGCTGTCCCATTAAGCGTGCAGCGTTTTCTGATAAGGCAAATAACAATACGCCTGATGTTGGCCTATCTAATCGATGCAGTGGATAAACATATTGACCAATTTGATCCCTGACCAACTGCAGCGCAAAATAAATTTCGTTTTTGTCCATAAAACTGCGATGGACAAACAGCCCAGATGGCTTGTCTACCGCAACAAAATGTTCATCTTGAAATAAGATTTTTAGGGTTGGCTTTTCTGTGAACAAAGATTGTTGTTCAATTTCACTCATAACATACGTGTTTAGCATTGGTGTTAAGTCGTCATTATCCTATAATGCCGCCATAATTTAATAATTTTTTTTGACATGACTACGATTGCCACAATTTCCGAGCTACTAACACTTTCTAATGCTCAGTATCGCGTCTTTGATATCGGCCGAAAAATCACTAAGATCTCGAAAGATCAATTTAACAAGATTGAACTCAATCAAATACCTTATCCTTTCCCTGCTCAGGGAAATGCTTGGGTCGCATTGGCGTTTTGGCAAAAACAAAATACCGAGCCTTATTTGTGGTTTGTAAAACTGCCTCTTGATGAGCGAGGCCTGATGAACCAAGGAGCCAGAAATCACTTTATCGCGATTATTGTCGAAGCATTAGGCTCAGACTTGTCGGTTGATCCCACGGAAAAACAAGAAGAATTATTAAAAAGCAACCCGTACCATTTCACACCTGCTGGCTATAAGTTATCCGCGCTGAATAGTATTTTAAAAGCCGAACTAAAACAGGCTGCGTCAATACATTTTGAGTCAGTTCAACAATACATGAGTGGTCATAAGCACTGGCAAGAATGGCAGCATTTAGGATTACAAGGCTTGCAAGATTACGCGGCAAGAGTCAGCCATAACGATAATACAAATCATTTGATAAAAGCATTACCGAATCTGCCCAGTCAAGTACTTTTCCCTCTTTGCATTGCCCTTGAAAATCAGATTTTAGGGCATGAACTAATTAACGCCTTCATTGCAGAAATCAACTCCTGCACTGACCAAGATAAGACACTTCACCTAGTACGTGCACTATCGTCTTCAATTCACTTGAACCAAGTTAAAAACTTATTCCGGACAATACTAGAGAGAGGAAACCTATCTCCAGACTGGCTGATCACAATGGCTACGCGTTGTTGGGAGATATTTGAGGACAAAGAACTGGTATCACTTTTCTTAGAGCTACTTGCTAAAGAGGATGACAAAGCGTTATTCCCTGCCATTTTTAAAGATTTAGTTGCTATTCCTACAATTAAGCCCAATATATTTGTTTGTATGCGTTCAGAAACACGCAGCGATGCCTTAGCTAAAGCAATAGGATCACTCTTTAATCAGCAGTAATTGAACGGAACATTATGGAAAACATATACTATTTGCTCATTGCCTTTTTGATATGTTGGTATTTTATTTATTTAAGAAAAATATCAGAAGTTGGCAGGGTTCATGCCCAACAATATTGTAAAAAAGAAAAGTTACAATTTATTGCTGTAGCCCGAAAATATTCACGCCCCTCATTTTCAAAAAAGAATGGCTTGTTCATGCAAAGCGCATTCGACTTCGAATTTAGTGGTGACGGTGAAAGTAGTTACCAAGGCATAATCTATCTCAAAGGGGTCAAACTTGACTCCGTTTTTCTTCCCCCTTACCGAATTTAGATAAATAGTTCTGAGTAATTTTTCCTAATTGGAGGCCATGTGCAGTTTTTTCAATCCATGTTGTGTGTAAAAGGTAGCGATAACCGCTACCGTTTTTTAGCCATAAATATAGCGCTTTATCTATCGTTTATCATGCTTAGCGCCCTGAGTAGTGACAATATCGTATTTAGCTTAATGGTACTCATTACCACAGCGGCGTTTTCAGCACTTAGCATTATTCGTCGTTTAAATGATGCGCAACTAAATAAGAACTGGATGTATATTGCCACTGGCTTGTTTGTGCTTTGCGGCATGATCATAATATTTGTTGGGCATGTCGCAAGCTATTGGTTGCTGATGCTACCACTTGGGGTTTTGGCACTATTGTTAACATACCCAAGCGCCCAAAGAAAAAACTACATCCTAGGCTATTTGGGACCTGTAGATTTAAGTCAATATCAAACCGCCATCAATGACCACAGCAGACGAATAGAACCTTCCTTGGTAGGTGAACCTCAAGAGGTCAATATCCACTACTCTCATCAAAGCGATATACACCAAAGTAGCACGAGTAAACAATCAGCCTCAACTAGTGAAACTCAGTCTGACATAGGAGAGCAAATAAGAGAGTTGTTGTTCAATAATAAGAATGCTGTAATTACTATTGCAAGCGTGTTATCAGTAGCCTTAGTGGGCATGCTAATTTCTAGTCTGCTAAGTAGTCCAATTGACAGTGAGGATATTACAAGTGAAGAATTACCACCTGCTGCAGTAGAAACAGTTTCTAAAGTTCGATTACACGCTGTAGAGTTTCCTGACAATTTCTCTTTAATGATAAATGAGTACTCCGGTTTATTTATTCACTGGCAAGCGGATGAAACTGACCAAGACAGTTTATGGTCCCAAGCAGTGGCACAAGGCGATGATACATGTGCGGAAATAGTGTTTAACAACAAGAAATCTGTGCGAACATTGTCTGTCAAAGTCGAAAACCATGAAGATTATTTTGCTCAATTCTCACCTCTAGACACCAAAGAACTATTGAATCACTTGGCTTTTAGAGGGAGTTTTAGTTTATGTGGTTATAAATTTTCATTAAAAGGTAGTCAGGCAATTCTAGGCAAGAACCCACCGTACAATGGGTTAGTCGAATATTAAGCTATACATGGAAGGTAGATGTATCTTAGATTAATTTCAGACAAAAAAATGCGGCCCAATGAGCCGCATTTTCGTAACTAGCTTATGCGCTTCCTGCACACATATAGTGTTCCCGCTTCATCCTGAAAAACTGTTCCCTAGTATATCCTAATGAATCCTTTCACTGTCCTTCACCTTTCCTAGGCATGCACTGCTTCCTGAGTACATCACACGTCAATGTGTAAGCTATCCTTTTTTTCTTCCTGAAATTAACTATCCTTAGTTAATCCACATCCATGTTAAGCTATTCCTATGCAACATCATGTCGCTAACTTCATCCTGAAGTGTCCTTGAACAGGAATCCATTTCCTGTGTCGTCCTGACAGTTGTAATATTACGTTAATTTTCGTTAACAAAACGTACTCAAACCAAAAAAAACTGTTGCAGCACTGATACAATAAAAAATAAATTCAACCATTAACCTTTAAATTCAACAACTTATGAGTATGCAATTTCTCTATAACTGATGCAAGTTAATAAATATCTCACAACTTTGTGAGATATGTCTCACACCAATAATGTACTAATCGCTAGGCTAAAAATTAATGAATAATTCTCTTGAGTCTTTCCCTATCATTACATGGTCAATCGGCAGTTGAATTCTTGATAAAAGTAAAGGCAGTATTTGGTAAAGCTCATTTGATAAGATTGACAGACCGATT
Source organism: Thalassotalea atypica (assembly GCF_030295975.1). Classification (NCBI taxonomy): domain Bacteria; kingdom Pseudomonadati; phylum Pseudomonadota; class Gammaproteobacteria; order Alteromonadales; family Colwelliaceae; genus Thalassotalea; species Thalassotalea atypica. The sequence goes on along the minus strand of NZ_AP027364.1, from coordinate 1,453,492 downwards.
ATTACTATTTCGAAGGTATATTCAGTGATTCAAACTAACATAGACCACGCACCTATTTCAGTATTTCATGAGAGTACACGCCTGTTTAATGTAGTTGAGATATATTGCTTCGCTTTAATACAGTTTAAACTCTTCTGCAATGAGCTTTAACAAGTAGGTCTCTCGCTCAATAGACATTCCTTTCTTGTCACTGTTTTCAATCGTATGTTCATTGTGCTTAATAGCTTGGTGTATATTAATCCAATGAGGTGCCATGCCGTTTTGTAGTTCATGGGCTTCAAGTTCAGGCTCAAGTAACTCATCATCTATGTCGCATACATAACAAAATGATTCCATATGAACGAACTCTGCATCACTTTTGTACCATGGTCGATACTCCTCGTATAAACCAAACTCTCTGATGTTTCTCACATTTTGAGCACCAGTTTCTTCTTTTAACTCTCGGATCAGAGCTGAAACATTATCCTCACCATCGTCAATACCGCCACCTGGCAAACTATAATCGTGATAGCGCTTGGTATATAGCAAGAGAATGTTATCGCCATTGAGTACGATCGCTCGTGTAGCTTTTCTGTTAAAACAAGGCGCAGCAAGGTCTTTTATGTCCGAATGAACGGTAGATTTTAATAAACGCATAGATAAGGTGCGATAACCAGCTACGACAAAATTTCTTTAACACGCCCTACATCACCACTTTCAAGTCTTACCTTGATACCATGAGGATGATTAGGACTATTGGTTAATAGCTTCTCGACAATACCCTGTGTTAACTTGCCACTGCGCTGATCTTGTTTTAAGACTATATTGACCTTTAAGCCAACATGAATGTTTTTTCGTAAGTTGCCACTCATTTCTGATTACTGCCGTGATACCTAAAGAACGCTAGATTGCATTAAGAAAGTCACTATAGCAAGTACAAATCTAAAGAACTGAGCAGCTGTTAAAAGCTATGCACGACGTCAATTCAGCAACTATGTCCCTTCCTGTATAAAACGCTCCGCTCGCTCAACTCTTCTGGGCTTCCCGCGAAGAACTAAGGTATCCTGATCACATAATATAGTGTTCTCATCTGGCTCTTCAATTTCATCACCGTTACGCTTTAATGAAATAATATGAACCCGTCGACTTGCCAAATCCAATGAACGAATTGAGCGTCCTATGGCAAATGCTTCATCCGTTAATAATATCGCGTGGGCAAACTCGATGCGGTCAATCGCATCGGGTCCCATGTCAGTATCTTCACCTTGGAAAAATCCATGTAAATGATTGTAGTGATTTTTACGCTCGGTCTGCACTCGTCGAACAATTCTAGAAAACGGCACCCCGCTTAACGATAACACTTGAGAAACCAACATTAGGGCGCCTTCTAAACTTTCGGGTACTACCTGATTAGCGCCTGCATCTTGTAGCATGTCTAATTGATCATCATTGCGAGTTCGTACCAAGATTGGAACTTCTGGTGATAAGGTTCTGACTTTTTGAATAACCTCAGCTGATTGTTTGTCCTCACCAAACGCGATAACCACCAATTTCGCTTTACTCAGATTTGCTGCATGCAATAATTCTGCTTGACGAGATGAACCGAAGAGCACATTTTCACCAGCCTCTCTCGCTTTCTGGGTTCTAAGAGGATCAATATCTATCGCAACGAACTCGATTGACTCTTGCTTTAAGAAGCGGCTAACTGTCTGACCGATGCGACCAAATCCACAAATAATGACGTGATCAGACAAAGTCTTTGATTCCGGCAATGTTTCAAGCTCACTATGATCTTGTTGTTGTTCGTGACTCAAGAACTTTGACCACTTTCTTGCGTTGTTTATCAAATAAGGGGTGATCGCCATACTGATAATACCTGCCCCAAGTATGGTTGAAGCGACATTAAAGTCGATTACTTTAACTTGCACTGCGAGTGCAATTAGCACAAAACCAAACTCGCCCATTTGCGATAGCATAATACCGCTTGCCCAACCATCTTTAGCGGACTCCCCTGCTTTTACTGCTAATAATTTAACGATAAGCACTTTCGCCACCATAAAGCTCACCACCATGCCTACGATCAAAAATGGTGATGACATCAACAAGGCTAAATTTAGCTTCATACCTACGGTAATAAAGAATAGACCTAACAATATATCACGATAAGGCCGGATATCAGCTTCAAGTTGATGCTTGTATTCGCTTTCTCCAAGCATCATGCCGGCAAGAAATGCCCCTAGAGCCATAGATAAGCCAAACCATTGTGTCAACGCTGATGCAACCAATGTCACCAAAAGAGTCGTTAAGACAAAAAGCTCATCGGTGCGAACTTGGGCAACCATATTAAAGAGTCTTGGAAGAACCCATTTCCCAGCCATAAGCAATATACCGACAACGAATACGCCTTTAACTAACGCCCATAGCAACGAAACAATAAATGAGCCTTCGCTGCCAGGTGCCAAAATAGGGATAATAATTAGCAATGGCACGACAGCGACATCTTGGAAAAGTAATACGGCGACAGAAATTTGACCAGATTTTCGTTTCATCGCCCCTGATTCACTCAGTTGTCGAATAACGATAGCGGTTGAAGATAACGCCAAAATACCACCTATGGCGAAAGCTGCACCAAAGCTTTGACCAAATACTAGTGCTACTAGGGTAAAGAGTGCAGTAGACAGGCCTACTTGCAAAGCGCCAACGGTTAGCACTAGGTGACGCATCGCCATTAATTTAGGTAGTGAAAATTCGAGTCCAAGCGTAAACAGTAAGAACACAATGCCTAGCTCTGCAAAATGATCATAATCGACCTGATCTTGCGCCCAAGCAAGTCCATGCTCCCCAACTAACATACCTGCTATCAGGTAAGCTAAAATTGCAGGAAGGTTGAGTTTCCTAAATAACCATACGATTAACACCGCACAGGTCAATATGGCTAAAATTTCGAAATGTCCTGTCACCTTCACCTCAACGTACGAATAAAATTTACACAAAGAAACATTCTGAACCTACAGAATACAGAAGTTAACGCTTAACAATCAACACATTAAAATGACTTAACTCATATGTAATTATAATAGGCTCCAACGCATTGACTGGTATGTATATTGCTTGTATCAGAGCAGTGACAAAAATCGGAGCAATAAAAGACGATGCAAAGCTTGAATATATTAGAGGGTCGTTTTTCGGAATTTAATGCATTTAGCACGTTTGAAACAGTAAGTTTCGACAAGAATAAGCGCGGTTTGCAATTGTTGGAGCAACTACAAACTACGTTGGATCTTAAACAACTGTTAAATAAATTTGCCATGGAAGCTGCGAAATATATCGACTTTTCAGGACTGACCTTTTCTAGTGACTGCCCAGACGTTACCGTACGCGGTAGCAGAAAAGGAAAGTATGAACGTCAATTTGAATTAGTTATCGAGAACAATTATCTAGGTACATTAACTTACGCAATCAATTCATCGATGAGCTCAACGAATTATAAAATCCTTAAAGAGCTGCATCAGTATTTATTATACCCAATAAAAAATGCAATAGCGTATAACAACGCACTTATGCTTGCGATGCAAGATGGATTGACTGGTTTAGGAAATCGTCGATATTTTGACAAACAATTACACCGAGCAATTACACATTCAAATCGACAAAAAACTGACGTGGGATTAGTTGTCTGTGATCTTAATAAATTTAAAGCCATCAACGACAGTTTTGGTCACCATATAGGTGACAACGTACTAATTCACTTTGCAAACGCATTGAAATCTAGCGTACGAGAATCAGACAGTATATTTCGTTTTGGTGGCGATGAATTCGTCTTACTCGTTGAAGATGCTAGCCGCGAATCACTAGACATAATCAACCAGCGTATTCATCAGGCGATCACCAATGACCCTTTATTAATGAAATATCAAGTTACTTGTAGCCTAGGCGCCACTTTTCTAAACCGAGCAGATACCGCCATTTCATTTTTTGAACGAGCAGATCAAGCCTTGTATCGCCGTAAAATGAACATGACCCACAAGTTGAGTGTAATATAGAGTGAGGCGTAGCTACATCAGTAGCGAGATTTAGACTAGTCAATTATTGCCAATGCCGCTTTAACTTCTTGTGGTGTTGCTCCCGCTAGTACGCGGCAATACCTGACCGCATAGGCAAAACGCTCTTTACCTACCTGAGACAATGCTTGCCGTAAATATTCAGGCTTAATATCAAACGTTAAACAATAGTGCTTAACGGCTTCATCGATTGAAGGGAACTGCATGCCATCAAAAAGGAACGGTTCTTTGTGTTCAATTCGCTCTATTTCAGTGCCGTGCAACACTAATTGCCACGACATATAGTTGACCCGCTCCTTAGCAACTTCAAACATGAACCAAGCACTTTGCTGAAAACCAGAAAAATTACCGCCTTCAAACTCACTTTCAGCCAATTCCTGTGGCGTCCAGTTCAAGCCGATAGCCAAATCTTTACGGTAACGATGGATCAATTGTTCCTTAACAAAGTTCAGCACTTGCCAAATACAGTCGACTTTCGCCTTATAGGCCAATAATTGGCACTCTTTGCAGCTAGGTACAATAAGTCGAGGGTGCGGACAATCCATGACAAGATGTCCGCGATGAGGGATTGTAACACTGAGATGACTTAGCTCACCACAAAACCAACAACAGTGTCGATGTTCATAGGGAACTTCAATTTCATGCTCGGGTTGTTGTCCAAAAATCATTTAGCGTCGTTTATTTTTCACTTTTACTTTTTTAACTTTACCGACCGCTTTCTTAGCAAATTTTCCAGCACTGGCTGGTTTATTTCGATCAGAGTGTCTACCCGATGACTTTTTATCTGCTACGGTTCGATTTTTATCCTGCGTGGCTTGATATCGGTTCTTTTTCTCTGGGCTGCTTTGTTGTTCTCTTATGTGAGTAGGAACGGGGCGTTCGGCTTCATATCCAGGTAGTACAATTCGCTCAAATTTACGGCCAACAACAGATTCAATATTCTCTAAGAATCGCTCATCCTTAGGGCTCACCAAGGAAATCGCTGTGCCTGTTTTGCCAGCTCGTCCTGTTCTTCCTACGCGGTGAACGTAATCTTCCGCCAAAAAAGGCAAGTGGAAATTAACCACATATGGTAAATCAGGAATATCTAAACCACGAGCTGCGACATCAGTTGCAACAAGTACACGAACCTCTCCTGAAGCGAACTTTTCAAGCGCTTTATTTCTTGCACCTTGCGATTTATCACCATGACATAGCGCCGCTTTAATGCCGTCAAGCTTCAATTCTTTCGCTAGAATATTGGCACTTTCTTTTGTACCAGCAAATACTAATACCTGCTGCCAGTTATTTACACCAATCAGCTCAGAGAGTAGTTCTCGCTTTCGTTCTTCTGACACCCAATAAACAGCTTGCCTAATTTTTCCTGAGGTAGAGTTTTGTTTTGCTACTTCAATGGACTTTGGCGTGGTGAGTATTTGATTCGCGAGAGTTTTGACCTTGTTAGAAAAAGTCGCACTGAACATTAAGGTTTGATGCTTACTCTTTATGGTAGGGACAATTTTTTCAATGTCTGATAAAAAGCCCATGTCCAGCATACGATCCGCTTCATCAAGGACAAAAAACTTAACTTGAGCAAGAGAGACGTTTCTTAACGCAACATGTTCCAGTAAACGTCCTGGTGTTGCGACTAAAACATCAACACCCGCTTTTAACATCTTGGTTTGAGATGGCATTGCACCGCCGCCATAAACAACACCTGACTTTATCGGTAGGTATTGGCAGTATGCTTCAATATTCTGTGCCACCTGCATCGCAAGTTCACGTGTAGGTGTTAAAATTAAGGCCTTCAACGCACCAGCGTTAGTTGTATCTTTTGCTAAAGAATCAAGAATAGGCAAACTAAAAGCCGCAGTTTTACCTGTACCTGTTTGCGCAGATGCCAATACATCAACACCAGTTCTAATCAATGGAATGGCTTTTTGCTGGATAGGCGTAAGTTGTTTATAACCTATTTCTTTAACAGCCTTTAGTAATTCTTCAGACAAGCCAATTGCATTAACACTCATACGACTCTCATGCGTTTAAAATAAAATTGGCGCGGATTATACCAGCTTTTGACAGGAATTTACGATTTAAACACCATCAGCTAAATTATCATAAATTCCATCTACTCGCATTGTTATGATTACTATTACTTATTCCATATTCCCGGCGTCAGTTTTAGCGCCGTTACTTCTTGTTCGTCAACAAGGTAGGTTGGTAATTGTTTTGCCTTGAGTTGCTGTTGATAGTCTTTGGTTATAGTAATCACAGCCTTTGACAATAAGAACAATGCCGTCACGTTCACAACGGTCATGAGTCCGGTCGCCAAATCGGCTAAATTAATCATTTCGCCCAACGTTGCTACTGAACCGTAAACCAGCATGCTCAAAAAGCCAATTCTTAGAAACCAACGTCCAAGTAAATTATCCATATTGAGGTACTTCAAGTTATTATCGGCATAAGCAAAGTTTGCCACAATAGAGGTAAAACCAAACAACATGATAGCCAAGGTTATAAAGTCACTCCCCCAACTGCCAACTTGCTGCACTAACGCTTGCTGGGTCAGTTGAATGCCTTCAAAGCTGCCTTGTGTGCCATCCATTAATAAAATCAAAAATGCAGTACATGAGCAAATGATCACTGTATCAAAAAATACCGCTAACATTTGAATATAACCTTGTGAAGCAGGATGTGGAGGATGAGGATCGGCTGCTGCGGCGGCATTAGGTGAACTACCCATACCAGCCTCATTGGAATACAAACCACGTTTAACGCCTTGTACTATCGCTGCGCCAACTACTCCGCCACCGGCCTCAGCTAGCCCAAAAGCCGATTGGAAAATATTAACAATGATCCCCGGTATTTTATCAATGTTTAGGCCAATGACACATAGCGCAACCAGCAAATAAGCTACGCCCATAAATGGCACCGCAAGCTCGGCAAAACGAGCTATATTCTTCAGGCCGCCTAGAATAATTAAACCAGCAAACACGGTGATGACAATGCCAGACACAAGAGGGTCTACACCATATGAACCCTGAAAAGCATCAGTAATAGAGTTTGCTTGTACCGCGCTAAAAACAAAACCGTAACCAAAAAACAAACAGAGTGAAAAGGTGACGGCGAGTGCTGGACTATTTAATCCCTTGCGCATGTAATACGCGGGTCCTCCGCGGTAGTTATTGTTACTATCTTTTTCTTTATAAAGCTGACCTAATGCACTTTCAGCGTACGCGGTTGCCATGCCAACAAAGGCGATAAGCCACATCCAGAAAATAGCGCCTGCACCTCCTAGCGTTATGGCAACAGCAACCCCCATTAAATTTCCTGTACCAACACGAGCCGCAAGGGTGGTACATAACGCTTGAAAAGAGGAAATCCCCTGAGAAGACGATTTACGGCTGTTCTTCAATAACGTAAACATATGAGTGAAATGTCGTATTTGAATCAGTTTGAGCCGCCAAGTAAACCAGATACCACAAGCCGTGAGCATGTAAATTAAGATACTGCCCCACAAATAACCGTTGATGATGCCAACGTATTCTGAAATCACAAATACACCCTATTGAATAAAAAGAAAAAAGCAGCGGCCAGTATAGCCTGTCAAAGTAATAAATACAGGGGAGATAATGATATTAAAGAGTAATCAGAAGAGGGAGTAAGAAACTGAGCCTTAGTTTAATCTAAGGCTCAGTTTTAATATCGGCTATAACGCGTGAAGAATATTATCGACGGATTTTTTAGCATCACCGAACAACATTTTGGTGTTGTCTTTGAAGAACAATGGATTTTGCACTCCGGCATAACCGGTATTCATTGACCGCTTAAACACAATCACACTTTTGGCATTCCACACTTCCAGTACGGGCATACCAGCAATAGGACTGTTAGGATCCTCAGTCGCAGCCGGATTTACCGTATCGTTTGCGCCGATGACCAATACGACATCGGTTTCTGGAAAATCGTCATTAATTTCATCCATACCTAACACTATGTCATAAGGTACTTTCGCTTCAGCCAAGAGAACATTCATGTGCCCTGGTAAGCGCCCTGCTACAGGATGAATAGCAAAACGTACTTCGATACCTTTTGCTTTTAATTTTTGAGTCAAGTCATAAACGGGATACTGTGCTTGCGCTACCGCCATACCATAACCCGGTGTGATGATAACCGATTTTGCACCTGAAAGTTGCTCTGCAACCTGTTCCGCACTCGCCTCAACATGCTCCCCGTAGTCTTTGTCCGTGTCTATTTGAACATTAGTACCAAAACCACCCGCGATAACACTGATAAACGAACGGTTCATCGCCTTACACATAATGTAGGATAAAATAGCACCAGAAGAGCCAACAAGCGCACCAGTGACAATCAACAAGTCATTGCTTAACATAAAGCCTGCCGCCGCAGCTGCCCAACCAGAATAAGAGTTAAGCATAGAGACAACCACTGGCATATCTGCGCCACCTATTGAGGCGACCAAATGCCAACCAAAAATAAGGGCAATCAGCGTCATGATCGCCAAAGCAGAGTCACTGCCACCTTGCTGAACGAAATAAATCATCAAGGCAAAACTAACAATACCGGCAACCAAATTCATTTTATGACGATGAGGTAGCATTAACGCAGACGAGTTGATAATACCGCGCAGTTTACCGAATGCGACAATAGATCCGGTAAAAGTAACCGCACCGATAAAGACACCTAAGAATATTTCGGTCAGATGAATATTCATTGCCACTTGTGCTGCGTCAGATAGGACAGGCATAGTACTGTGACTTTCGTAAAAGCTGTTATAACCGACTAACACCGCGGCTAAGCCAACAAAACTGTGCAATATTGCAACCAGCTCTGGCATTTCGGTCATTTCAACTTTTTGTGCCAAACGAAGTCCGATCGCGCTACCTATAATCATCGCAACGATGATTATAAGTACATTGTCTACCCTTGGATCTGCAATTGTTGCAACAAGTGCAATTGCCATACCGACAATACCGTACATATTGCCAGTTTCAGCGGTTTCTTGTTTACTTAAGCCCGCTAAACTAAATATAAATAATAACGCTGCGATAATATAAGCCGCGCTAATAACACCTGTAGATACATCCATTTGCTCGGCCCCTACTTACGAAACATTTTTAGCATGCGTTTAGTGACGACAAAGCCACCAACAATATTGATGGTCGCGATCAATATCGCAAACCCTGCCAACACTTGAATGAGGGTATTGCCACTGCCAACTTGCAGTAAGGCCCCTACAATGATAATGCCGGAAATAGCATTAGTAACACTCATTAAAGGTGTATGCAGCGAGTGGGTAACGTTCCAAACAACGTGGTAACCAATCACACAAGAAAGTACAAAGACAGTGAAATGGGAAAGGAAATCAGCTGGAGCAACACTAGCGACCCAAGCAAACGCCAGCGCACCAGCAGCCATCGCGAGGTATTTATTGGTACTAGATTTCGGTGATTCCTCTTCATCCACTTTTGTTTCAAGTTTGCTTGTCAGCTTAGGCGCAGCTTGCGCAGGCGCGGCACTGACTTGAATTGGTGGCGGTGGAAAGGTAATTTCACCATCTTTTACCACGGTCATGTTTCGAATAATTTGATCGTCAAAATCTAAAACCACTTCCCCGTCTTTTTTAGGCGCTAACAATTTGCTCAAATTCACTAAATTGTTGGCATAAAGCTGAGACGATTGGTTGGGTAAACGAGACACTAAATCGGTATATCCGATCACTTTCACGCCTTTAACTGTCGTTAGCTTACCCGGCTTTGTTAGTTCGCAATTACCTCCGCCTGCTGCTGCTAAATCAACAATTACACTGCCTGGCTTCATTGAAGCAACCATTTCTGATGTGATTAATTTTGGTGCTGGCTTTCCGGGGATCATCGCCGTGGTAATAATAATGTCCACTTCCTTGGCTTGCTCTGCAAACAATGCCATTTCTGCATCAATAAACGCTTGGCTCATCTCTTTGGCATAACCATCACCCGAACCTGAGTCTTCTTCTTCAAAGTCCATTTCGAGAAATTCAGCGCCCATGCTTTCAATTTGCTCTTTTACCTCTGGACGAGTATCGAATGCACGCACAACAGCGCCTAGACTTGATGCCGTACCTATTGCCGCTAATCCTGCCACACCTGCACCAATAATCATCACCTTTGCTGGTGGTAGGTTACCTGCTGCAGTAATTTGACCGTTAAGAAAGCGGCCAAAATTGTGCGACGCTTCTACTACGGCTCGATAACCGGCAATGTTAGCCATTGAACTTAGCGCATCCATAGACTGTGCTCTAGAGATCCTAGGCACCATGTCCATTGCTAACGTGGTAATAGACTTAGCTTTCAATGAGTCGAGAAGTTCTGGATTTTGAGCTGGCGAAATTAGGCTCACTAACGTGCTTTGCTCTTTTATCAGTGCTATTTCTTCTTCTGTCGGCGAGTTGACTTTATATAGCAACCCTGAAGACCACACTTGCTCACTTGAAACCAGTGTTGCACCGTTATCAACATAGTCTTGATCGTTAAAGCTAGATTTTTTGCCAGCACCTTTTTCTACTGCAACGTCAAAGCCTATTTTTATTAATGCCTTTACCGAAGACGGAGATGCAGCAACACGATTTTCCCCTTTAAGGGACTCTTTAGGAATACCTATTATCAAAATCAACCACCTTTGTGAAAATTTTTGTTATTAAGTGTGTTCAATGTTTTACCATTTTACGTTTAATTTTCATACACTTTATCATTAAAGAAATTTGTTTTATTTGATCTAAAGCGCAAGTTACAATTCATATATAAAAATAACGATCCTATTTAGGGAATAATTTGATTTATCAACTAGAAGACCTCAGCCCCAATATCGCAGATAATTGTTTTATCGCGCCCAACGCGACGCTTATAGGCGATGTGACTATATCAGCGCATGTTAGCATCTGGTTTAACGTGGTTATCCGTGCTGACACTGACAAAGTTACTATAGGTAAGAATTCTAACATTCAAGACGGCAGTATTTTGCATCTTGATAGCGGTTTTCCACTGACCGTTGGCGAGAATGTAACGGTTGGTCACAAGGTTATGCTTCATGGCTGTAGCATTGGTGATAACACTCTTATTGGCATGAATGCCGTGGTACTCAACGGCGCGAAAATCGGTAAAAACTGTGTTATTGGCGCAAACGCTTTAGTCACCGAAAACATGAAAGTTCCTGATGGCCACTTGGTGTTGGGTTCACCGGCCAAAGTCATCAAACCAATTGATAAAAAAACAATAAAACAGATCGAATATGGCGCACAACATTATGTAGAAAATGGTCAGCGCTACACTAAACACCTAAAACCTATCACTTTGGAGCAGTAAATAATGGGAAAAATAATCATTGTCGGCATCATCGCCTTTTTAATCATTATGGTATTATTAAGAACTAACACAAATAAGGCCTCAGCCGCTAAGAATATTGAGTTAGGACAGGCATTTCTTGCTGAAAACAAAAAAATTGAAGGGGTAGTTGAAACAACAAGCGGGTTGCAATACCAAGTATTAAAGACAGGAAACGGCAGTGAGCACCCTAGTGCATCGTCTAAAGTGAAAGTGCATTATCATGGCACATTAACCGATGGTACTGTTTTTGACAGCTCCGTAGATCGTGACTCGCCAATCAGCTTTGGTTTAAACCAAGTAATCTCAGGATGGACTGAAGGAGTTCAGCTGATGGTAGTAGGCGATAAAACACGCTTTTTTATCCCATCACACTTAGCTTACGGGAACAGTTCAACTGGTAAAATACCACCAGGTTCAGTGCTTATTTTTGATGTTGAATTATTAGAAATTCAATAAGAAATGAGAATAACATTAGCTTCATCGATTTTTTATAGTGGTGAAGCTAACGTAAATTTTTATCAAGCCTAGTCAATATCATCCAGAGGCCACACGACAATATAATCTTCAAAATCATCCAGCGACACTTGGTCATCTTTAACAATTTTGCCGCGAATCGACATACCAGCCTTATGCATTGCTGATTTTTTTCCTTTGTGCAGCAAAGGATGCCAACTAGGCACTCCACGTCCTTCTCGAATGCGCCGATAAGTACAACTTGGCGGCATAAAAAACACGTCATCAAGGTTTTCTTGCGTCAACCTTACACAATCAGGGACAAGCTTAGTACGTTGCTCGTATTTGCTGCATTGACAGGTTTTGTCGTTCAATAAAAAACAAGCAATGCTTGAATACAGCATGTGCTCGTCTTCTTTGATGTAATCAGTTGGCTTAAGCTCTGTGGACTCATCAGTATTATCATCATCAATAAATTTATGCAAACAACACTTAGCACAACCATCACATAACGATTCCCACTCAGCTCTCGTCATTTCCTCTAACGATTTTGCTTCCCAAAACGGTAATGGATTTGACGTTGTCATTAGTCAGCTGCCTTAATTACTTTAGTGTTAAACTTATGGTTTGTAATTGAAAGCTCTAGTTCATCACCAACAATCAAAGGGCCAACGCCTGCTGGTGTACCGGTCAGCACAATATCTCCAGGTAGCAAGGTAAAATGCTGGCTGATGGTGCTCAATAACTTGGTGATGCTATGAACCATTAATTTGCTATTCCCTTGTTGTCTAGTATCGTCATTGACTAACAGTGAAAAGCTAATGTTTTGTGGGTCACTAAATTGTGATTTTTCAATAAAAGGCGAAACGGGCGCTGAGCCATCGAAGGCTTTGGCAATTTCCCAAGGTCGGCCTAACTTTTTTAATGACTGCTGCACTTCGCGTAAGGTTAAATCTAAACCGATGCCGTAGCCCCATACCGCGTCCATCACATCGTTGGCAGCGGCGTTTTTCAAAGGCTTGTGAATTAATACGGCAATTTCTGCCTCATTATGACAATCTCCCTGATTTTCAGGTACAGAGAATGGCTTCAACAAATCATGCAACGCCGTACTAGGCTTCATAAACAGCACAGGCTCATCATTAACAATACTGCCCATTTCTTGAATATGATCATGGTAGTTTTGCCCGACGCACACCACTTTGCCTACCGGTAAATCAATATTATTTAATGAAACCGTCTGATGTTGATACATGCTTATTGTACCGCTGGGTATTTAATGCGATCAGACAAATGTCCGACTGAGCTGACAAAGTAATAGGACAAATTCCAGTGCATCAAGCTTTTATAATTATTGTAGGCTAAATATACACGGCCTTTAGGATCGTCAGGAAATACCATAGCCGCCTTGATATCAGCCTTAGGTAAATTTGTGCCATCCATTCTTCTTACGCCTAATGCTTGCCATTGTGCTAGCGTTTTTTCAGTATTTGACCAAGCTTTTAACCAGTTTTTACGACTGCCAGTATTCTTCGGAATGGCGTTAGATAGATCGAAATCTTCAGGTAGCTTAACCTGACGACCCCAAGTTAAATCATCATTCCAACCTTCTTTTTTCAAGTAATTGGCCATTGATGCAAAAACATCGGCGTGATTACCCCAAATATCTTTTTTACCATCGCCGTCGCCATCAACCGCATAACTCACGAAAGACGTTGGCATAAATTGGTTTTGTCCCATCGCACCAGCCCAAGATCCCTTCATGTTTTCTACTGCAATATGACCTTCATTTAGAATAGTTAACGCCGCCCATAATTGTTTTTTGAAAAATACTTCTCGGCGTCCTTCATAAGCGAGTGTTGTTAATGCCGAAATGACATTATAGTTACCCATGATTTTACCGAAATTAGTTTCAAGCCCCCACAGCGAAACAATAAATCGTGGTTGTACGCCATATTCTTTACCAATCTTACTCAATAATTCATGGTGTGTTTTGTACATCGTACGTGCTTTTTTGACTTTCCACTCAGGTACACGTTTAGGTAAATAGGTGTCTAGCGTTTCAACTTTTTCAGGTTGGTTGTTATCTGCTTTAATCGCACGTTTATAAAAAGTAATATCTGCAAAAACCTGGTCAACTAGTGCTGTCGGATACCCCTTAGCAACTGCTTCTTGTTTAATGTCTGCAACATACTCTTCGTAGCTAGGTTTTGCCGGCGCAGATACCTGCTCAGCTTCTTCTGCATTAGCAATACCAACAAACAATAAACAGCTGATACTTGATGAAATCGCTATCTTTTTCATCACCTGAGAAAAAATATTCATTGGTTACTGCTCCTGATTTTTTTTCATTTGTGCTTTATGTTCATCCAACAAATTTTCTTGTGGTGGCGGTAATTGCAGATAGAAACCCGTATCTTTTAAAGCCGTTTTAACTTTATTTATATCGGCCATCGCGAGCTTGTCTTTGGTGGCTAAGTTAACCACTGTGACAAGCTGAGGTGTCCCAAAGGTTTGCATTAATCCTTCAGGGACATCAGAAAAATCATCCCGTTTATTGATGAACAGGTAGGTATATTGCTTTTTAGGGCTTTTATAAATTGTGCATAGCATAATGGAGACCTATGTTTATTAAATAGTGAATTGTGAGAGCAAGCATGAACTCAAGATAGCTAATACCTTGACCATTGGTATTTTATTTAAAACCATTGTTGGCAAAAGCGAGCAGTTTCTCTCCAAACAACGCCAATCGCCAATCAAGTAAAATATCCACTTTGTTTTCCTGCTCTTCCATATTATTGATTTTAAAATGCCATGACAAGAATTGGTTCACTTGCTTTTTAGACGCCAAATTTTCAGGTGTTAAGCCACTGCTATTGGCAACGTCTGCAATAAAGCTCTTTACTTTTTTGTACGTTTGTTTGTAGCTTGGGTATTCGTCTAAACGAATAATTTTTTCTGGAAACTCAGCTTCCGATATAGCTTCTGCTTTTTTCAACACATTTAGCATTGCTTTGCCTTTGTGTCGAACATCAAGTACCTCAGCTCCTTCTAACCCCGCCATAGTGCCAACATTTCTTGGGTTGTGCTGAGCCAATGCCATTAAAGTATTATCTTTAGCAATAAAGCTGATCGGCAAATCACGCTGTTGTGCCTGCTGGTATCGCCATGTTGCAAGCAGTTTCAGTCGATTTAATTGCTTAGGATTTAATCGCCACCCCATCTTAACCGCGCGGTACATTTCGTCGGCATCAATAGGTGTAAACTTTCGTTCAATCATCAATTGCGTTTCTTGCTGCGCTGCTACAAGCCAGCCCGTTTGCTCTAGCTCTTTGGCAATGATCGGGTAAATTTCAAAAAGGTATTTAACATCCGCTTGTGCATAAGCTAACTGACGGTCTGACAACGGACGTTTAGTCCAATCGGTGCGCGATTCTGATTTGTCTAATTCGATGTCAAGGTAATGATTCACCATCGCAGCATAGCCCATGGATAGTCCATGTCCCAAAAATGACATCATCACTTGAGAATCAATGAGGTTGACAGGTTTACAGTTGGCCGACGTAAGAAACACCTCTAGGTCTTCCGAACAGGCGTGTAGCACTTTTGTAATACTTGCATCCGTTAGCAAGGCCCAAAACGGTGTTAAGTCATCAATTACGATTGGGTCAATAAGGGCAATATCATCACCATTACTAACTTGCAATAACCCTAGCTTTGGGTAAAGGGTACGCGTTCGAACAAATTCAGTATCAATAGTAAGGACAGGCGATTGAGCATACTGCGCACAAATGGCAGTTAAAGTGTCTTGGTCTTGGATGTAGTGTATTGGCACGTTGTAACTCTTGTTCGACAGCGGAAGGTTAAATAAACGACTTTATTATGACTGTAAAATAATAATAAAGCCGTTGGCACGTTAGCTTATTTTTCAAAATAAACCAAGTGGGGGCTCGTTATGTTCTTCTTCTACGTACTGCTTGTTGATGACGAGATTGATGCTTTTTAACGCTGCGACGTATGCGCCTGTTTTTAGCGTTATCAATTCCTTTTTCAGTGACTTTCACTTTACTTTGCGTTTCATGGGGCAGCTGTACTAATTTACGGTAATAATTGACATCTTTTAGTCCTAACTCAGTCCATCCACCTAATGGTAATTGGCGCTGTAAGTTAATATCGCCGTACCTGACACGAATCAAACGACTCACTTGTACGTCTTGGCTTTCCCATAAACGTCTAACTTCTCGATTTCGCCCTTCAGAAAGCACTACATGGAACCAATGGTTTCTTCCTTCACCACCACGGTAAGTAATTTTTTGGAATTTAGCTGGTCCATCTTCAAGTTTAACGCCATGGCGTAACGTTTGAAGCATAGCTTCGTTAACTTCACCAAATACACGTACCGCATATTCTCGTTCTACTTTATGTGATGGGTGCATTAATCGATTGGCTAATTCACCATCATTAGTAAACAGCAACATGCCCGAAGTATTAATATCCAAGCGGCCAACCGCTACCCAACGCCCTCCTTCTAACGGAGGTAAACGATCAAAAACCGTTGGACGCCCTTCAGGATCTTTGCGGGTACACATTTCACCTTCAGGTTTGTTGTACATTAATACGCGGCAAATTTGCTCTGATTGCGCTTCAAGCACAACAGTATGACCGTCGATGCGAATTTGCTCATCACCTTCAACACGATCCCCCAAATAAGCGGTTTTTCCATTAACACTTACGCGTCCGGCACTGATCACCGTTTCCATTTCACGTCGAGAGCCTTTACCCGCTCTAGCTAATACCTTCTGTAACTTTTCAGACATAGGTCAAATCTCATTCGTCAGTAGCTTCACATTTATCAATTAAATGCTACGCCTCTGTCTCTATTTTAAATGGCAAGTCAGCCGTCGCGGTTGACTCAGTTATTGGCATTATTTCTGGTAGTTGCTTGAGTGAATCTAATGAAAAGTAGTTCAAGAATTCATGGGTGGTACCTAGCATTGCTGGCCGACCAGGAACTTCTTTATGCCCAACTACTTTTATCCACTGCCGCTCAGTTAACGTTTTTACAATATGACTACTTACCGCCACACCACGAATAACTTCAATTTCACTGCGGGTGATGGGTTGCTTGTAAGCAATTATCGCGAGTGTTTCCATTAACGCTGGCGATGTTTTATGTATTTTCTCATTATACATGCTCGCTAACTGTTCACTCAATGAAGAATTTGTTTGAAATCGATATCCATTACTTAATTTGACTAATTCGACCCCGCGATTGTGATAATCTTGCGTTAGTTCGGCAATAACGCTCACAATTGATTGGGTTTTAATATTTTGCCCTTGTAGCAAATTTTCTTTGATAAATTTAATCGAAACCGGTTTACCTGCCGAAAAAATGGCAGCCTCAACCAATGGTTTCAGTTGATTTTCAGGCAATGCTTCTGACTCGCTATCCATCATGAGTTACTCACCAAATGACCGATAAATACAATCACACCAATAAAACCTAGGTAAGACAAAATCATGCGGCAATCCTAATACCAAATTCTTCATTTTCATTGCCCACTCGGCACAATACGCGTTCTTCTTTGACTAACTCCAATATAGCCAAAAACGTGACAATCACGCCAACCCTGCCCTGTTCGAGGACTAGTAATTGATGAAACGAATGATATGTAGTTGCATCAGACGCTAGCATTAATAAAACCTGCTCAATCTTATCTTTAGTCGAGATCGACTCTTTTTCAATATGATGGTGTTCAAAGGCCGCTTGTCTCGAAAGTACTTCTTGAAACGCAGACACTAATTGCGATAAGCCCAGATCATATTCTTGTTCTGGTTTAACGAGATTATCAGCCAGTAAAACATCAGCAACATGATAATCCCTGCCAGATTGAGGCAGTTCTTCAAGTAATTCACTGGCTCGTTTCATCAGCTCATATTCTTGCAGTTTGCGAACTAATTCAGCACGTGGATCTACTTCCTCATCCTCGATGATTTGTTTAGGTAATAACATCTTGGATTTAATTTGCGCCAATGTCGCCGCCATCAGCAAGTATTCAGCGGCTAGTTCAATGCCCTGTTCTTCTACCGATTCTAAGTACTCAAAATATTGTGTTGTGATTGGTGATATAGGCAAATCAACAATATCAAACTTTTGTTTTTTAATGAGATACAGCAAAAAATCCAGAGGGCCCTCAAACTCTTTGAGTTGAATTTCCAAAGCCCGCGAAGGAATAAACAAATCTTGCGGCTTTTCCACAACACGCTCACCGCGCACCAAAGCGATGGGCAATTCCTGTTGCATCATTTCACCGCTTTGTTTATTTAACACGTCATTCAATTTATGGTTCGCTCACTTTAGCAATGAATTTACACTCCGCGTCAAGCTTTACCTAAACGGTTCAGCATCACCTTCACCAACACGTAAAATATCAACTTCCCCTTCTGAAAAGTCGATAACCGTGGTTGGATGTTCACCTAAATATCCGCCATTAAGGATAAGGTCAACACGTTTCTCCAAGATATCGCGAATATGCTCAGGATCATATTCTGCCATATCTTCATTTGGCATAATCAATGTCGTCGACATTAATGGCTCGCCTAACTCTTCTAATAATGCCTGAGCAATTTCATTGTTTGGAATGCGAATACCAATGGTTTTCTTCTTGGGGTTCATTAGTCGGCGCGGTACTTCTTTGGTCGCTTTAAATATAAAGGTGTACGCCCCTGGGGTGTTATTTTTCATTAATCTAAATGCGGTATTATCGACTTTAGCGTAATCAGACAATTCAGATAAATCACGACACACCAAGGCAAAATCATGATCGGTATCGATATTTCTTATTTGGCAGATCCGCTCTAACGCTTTTTTGTCACCAATATGACAACCTAGCGCGTAGCCAGAATCAGTAGGATAGACAACAACCGCCCCTTCCTTAATCATGGCGGCAGCTTGCTTCATTAATCGCCCTTGCGGGTTATCTGGATGAACATAGAAAAATTGGCTCACAAAAAGCTCCTATGATTGCCATAACTGCCACACAGGCTTGCAGCTATCAGGTAAAGTTAAATTGCGTCCAAGATCACTCCATTTACTTGGGTAGTGAAAATCTGAACCAAGCG
Organism: Thalassotalea atypica; assembly: GCF_030295975.1. Classification (NCBI taxonomy): domain Bacteria; kingdom Pseudomonadati; phylum Pseudomonadota; class Gammaproteobacteria; order Alteromonadales; family Colwelliaceae; genus Thalassotalea; species Thalassotalea atypica. The sequence continues at coordinate 1,434,516 of NZ_AP027364.1, read as the reverse complement.
ACGCATACAATTCATATTCTAGACAATAACTTAGCATAAGTCGTCTTTGTTCGGGGTTCATTTGCGGCAATACGATTTCCATGCCGTCACCGCCAGCGGCTTTAAAATCACTCAACAGGCGTTTTAACCATTTAGCGGTCATGTCGTATCGCATGGGGTGCGCCATTACTGCAACGCCGCCCGCTTGATGAATAGCATCAACCGCGTTAGAAATATCACACCATGTAGGTTTGACAAAAGCACGCTTACCTTTGCCAATGTATTTATCGAATGCTGCCTGCATTTTCGGCACAGCCCCTTCATTCAATAATACTTGGGCAAAATGTGCTCGCGTTATACTACCCTCACCGGCAAGCAACTTGGCTTTTTCTAGCATGTTATCAAAACCGCACTTTGCTAATTTTTCGCCCATAGCTATTGCTCGCTGTTCACGCGCATTTTGCTGATTACTTATCAGTGATTGCAGGCTTTCATTATCAGGGTCGATATTTAAACCCACAATATGAATTTCAAAGTTCCTCCAACTAGTAGAAAACTCAATACCATTGACCAATTCGATTTTTTTATTTGTTTCACTGATATACCGATTGGCAATATCTAATGCCGCAGTCGTGTCGTGGTCAGTTATTGCCAGCACATCAAGCTGGAAGTTCTCCGCCCTGTCTATCAGCTCTTTCGGAGATAATTTGCCATCAGAAAGATTAGTATGGCTATGCAGGTCGAAACGCTTATTAGTTTGTTTTTGATTAATATTGTCTGAAACAGCAGTTGACATAGATTCAAATTTGATGTCTTCTATATGGGTGATTATTTTACGCTTATTCACTGGCTATTGAAACAAGTATCCGCAAGGCAATGTTTTGATCAGTTTGAATAAACGAGACTTGAGAAAATACTAGGACAAAACATGCAATTCGCAAAACAAACAAACACAATGATTTGGTGGTGGCATAACTCTACATAAGTGGGTTGTGATGTTTGCGTATACGCAAAAAATATTATGAGGACCCGCTTTTTAAGCGGGTTTTTTCGTTCTTAAGCTTGTTGTTTTGATAAACAAAGAAGCCTACAAACAAGGTAAAAGTAATGTTAACGATAAAAGTAAAAAGTTGGTTTATGTGGTGGCTATTGCCCATTTACGCCGGATGACACGAGAAACTAACGAATAAAGGAAAACTGATGATTATTGTATTAAAACCAAACGCATCTGAAAGCGATGCTAACGAAATTCTAGATAAAATTGCCAGCCTTGGCTTAAAACCACTTTATATGCCCGGTGTAGAACGCACCGTATTAGGTGCACTCGGGGATGAACGTGTACTAAGACAACTGCACTTAGACAGCTACCCTATGGTTGACCAAATCAAGCCAGTATTAAGTCCCTATAAATTGGTAAGTCGCGAACTTCAAGCGCACGACTCGACTATTTCAATTGGTGGCGTTAAAGTTGGAGGTGGAAACTTCACCGTAATTGCTGGGCCTTGCTCAGTAGAAAGCCAAGAACAGCTATTCAGTGTCGCCGAAATGATCAAATCTCATCAAGTGCCATTATTACGAGGTGGTGCATACAAACCCCGCACCAGCCCATACAGTTTCCAAGGGTTAGGCGAGGAAGGATTAAAATTACTTAAAGCCGCGAAAACCCAATATCAGCTCCCCGTTGTGTCAGAAATTATCGACCCCAGTGATGCTGATTTAATGTCAACTTATGTTGATTGCTTTCAAATTGGCGCCAGAAACATGCAGAACTATCGTTTACTTGAAGCCGTTGGTAAACAAAATAAGCCTGTTTTACTTAAACGAGGCATGAGTGCCACCATTGAAGAATTATTGCTGGCGGCTGAATACATTGTCGATGCCGGCAACCCTAACGTTATTTTATGCGAACGTGGCATTCGCACGTTTGAAACCGCGACACGCAATACCCTTGATTTGAACGCCGTGGCTTACCTCAAAGAAAAGACACACTTACCCGTGTTAGTTGACCCATCTCACGGCACCGGCGTTAAATCGCTCATCAATCCACTTTCACGAGCAGCTGCTGCGGTGGGTGCTGACGGTATCATTGTCGAAGCGCATTTAAACCCTAAAGAAGCGCTATCTGATGGTCATCAAGCACTTACTGCCGATGACTTTGCCCAGTTAATGGCAGACATTAAACCTTTTATTACGGCGGCTGGTAAAAGCCTTTAAAGCATTCATTATGAAAACGAACATAAACACAGAAATTGGCTCAGTAAATACGCTATTTGGCAGTGCAAACTATCAAAAAGATCCGCTCGCGGTTTATCAACGCCTGTGCGGTGACAAAAACAATAGTGTCTTATTAGAGTCCGCCGAAATAGATAAAAAGCATCAGTTGAAGAGCTTATTATTAACCGACGCAGCAGTAAAAATTGTATGTTGCGGTAATCAAGTCAAAATGAGCGCTTTAACACTAAACGGACAAGCTGCATTAGCTTTTGCCAAAACGAAACTTCAAGATGAAGCGCACATTGAAGCAACTGACCTTAGCTTAGTCGCGACATTCTCCGCCGTTGACAGTAATTTAGACGAAAACGCTCGCCTTAAAGCCACTAATGTCTTTGAAGCACTACGTTGCTTTGAAGCAATGAGCAATGAAGACCATCACCCGTTTGCGATATTTTTAGGTGGCGCTTTTGCTTTTGACTTAATGTCAGTTGCTGAAACATTACCCGAAGTAGAAGACGGTGATAACACTTGTCCTGACTTTGTTTTTTATCTGGCAGAAACGTTAGTGATTATCGACCACGAAAAGCGTGCTAGCGAAATTATTGGTAACGTATTTTCAGGACCAAACCAACAAAAATGTTATTTTGAAATCAGTCGACGCTTATCCAACATCAAAGAAACATTAACGACGGGTATTTCGGACAGCGATAATGAAGTCTTAATTAATGCACCAGTAAAAAGCACTGGCGATGATAAGCTCATCAATAATGTATCGGTGGATATTTCCGACCAGCAGTTTTGCGCCATTGTTGATGACTTAAAAGAACACATTCGTGCGGGTAACATTTTCCAAGTCGTACCATCTCGTACATTCTCACTGGCTTGCCCTGACTCTGTTATGGCTTACAAAGTGCTAAAACAGACAAACCCTAGTCCATACATGTTTTACTTAAAAGATGATGATTTTGTCATGTTTGGCGCTTCACCTGAGTCGGCTTTGAAATATCAACACTCAAATAGACAAGTAGAGCTTTACCCTATTGCTGGCACTCGTCCTCGCGGCTTTGACAGCTCAGGTAAACTCTCACTGGATTTAGACAGCCGCATTGAACTTGAGCTAAGACAAGACCAAAAAGAGCTTGCCGAGCACACCATGTTAGTTGATTTAGCCCGTAACGATATCGCTCGTGTTTCAAGCCCCGGCACAAGACACGTAGCGGAGCTTTTAAAAGTCGACCGTTACTCACATGTCATGCATTTAGTGTCACGCGTGTGCGGTGAATTAAAGCCTGATTTAGATGCCCTTCATGCCTACCAAGCTTGCATGAACATGGGCACACTTTCAGGTGCCCCGAAAGTTAAAGCAACGCAGCTGATCAGGCAATGTGAAGGGAAACGTCGCGGCAGTTACGGTGGCGCGGTTGGTTACATTACGGGCAATGGTGATATGGACACTTGTATTGTTATTCGCTCTGCGTTTGTGAAACACAGTATTGCTCACGTTCAAGCAGGCGCAGGCGTTGTTTACGATTCAAACCCGCAAGCAGAAGCCAACGAAACTCGTCAAAAAGCACAAGCAGTACTCTCCGCTGTTCAAAAAGCAAATACGTTGTTAGGAGGTAACGAGTAATGACTGGACAAACAATCAATTCAAGTTTGCTTAACAGCAATAAACCTCAAATTATCATGTTAGATAATTTTGACTCATTCACCTACAACCTTGTTGATGAATTTTATCAGCTAGGGTTTGAGCCAAAGGTCTACCGTAACACCATCAGCGCTGACTACATTATTGAACAACTTAAACTTGCGGGCGATAATGCCATGTTGGTGCTTTCGCCAGGACCTGGTGAACCAACAGACGCGGGCTGTTTAATGACGTTAATTGAAAAAGCCGTAGGACAATTCCCCATTTTAGGCATTTGTTTAGGTCATCAGGCACTCATTCAACATTACGGTGGTATTATCGGCCGCGCCCCAGAAATAGTGCACGGTAAATCATCGATGATGACGCACACGGCAAAAGGCGCTTTTCAAGCCATTCAAAACCCTGTGCCTGTTGCGCGCTATCATTCATTAGTGGCCACCAAAATGCCCGAACAACTCATTACCACAGCGCAAGTCGAATTTTCAAAAGAAAGTTCTTTAGTAATGGCAGTGGAGCATCCTCAAGATGCCATCTTAGGTTTTCAGTTTCACCCTGAGTCAATTTTAACGACCTATGGTAGCCATTTATTGAAACAAGCGATTTGCCATTTGCTTAACACCCATAAGCGCAATAGAAACACAAATGAGCTAAAGGAAGAGACATTATGAGCAACATTCTAGATAAACTTGTTAGCGGCACGTCGTTAACTCAAAACGAAACAACCGAATTTTTTAACCACGTGATGACAGGTGATATTGCGCCTGAATATTTAGCCTCGGTATTAACCGCACTAAAAATTAAAGGTGAAACATCAGAAGAAATCGCAGGAGCCGCCGTTGCTGTGCGTCAACACGCAACAGCATTCCCAGAGTTAGATTTTGCCGTCTCTGATTGTGTAGGTACAGGTGGCGATGGCGCAAATACCATTAATATTTCAACAACCGCTGCTATTCTAGCCGCCGCTTGTGGCTTGAAAATGGCCAAACACGGCAACCGTAGTGTTTCGTCAATGTCAGGCTCTGCCGACTTACTTGAAGCGCTTGGTGTTAACTTAACCATGTCGCCAGATACGGCAGCGAAATGCTTGGCAAACGCCAATTTATGTTTTTTATATGCACCGGCGTATCACCCCGGCTTTAAACACGCAGGTCCGGTGCGAAAAGCCATGGGCATTCGCACCCTGTTTAATATTTTAGGCCCATTGGTCAACCCTGCTTCACCTGAAACCATGTTATTGGGTGTTTATACACCAGAGCTCATTGATGTGATGGCTAAAGCTTTGCCACTAACTGGTGTGAAACGCGGCTGGGTAGTCCATGGTAGTGGTTTAGACGAAATAGCACTGCATGGTCAAACCCAAGTAACTGAAATTAACAGAGGTCAATTGACCCCAAAAACCATATGCCCTGCTGATTTTGGCTTAGAAAGCTATACCCTTGAAGACATTAAAGGCGGTACACCTCAAGAGAACGCGGCCTTTATTCAAGCTATTTTAGCGGGCAACGGGCTACAGGCGCACAATGCAGCGGTTATTATTAACTGCGCAGCCCTACTCTACTTACATGAAAAAACAGACAACTTAAAAGATGCAGCAAACATTGCAGCAGAAGTGTTGGCCTCAGGTAAGGCGGCGGAAACACTTGCTGAACTAGTGTTAATATCAAACCAGCAACAAGAACAAGGCAGCTAACCACATGGCAGAATCAGTCGTTGCTAGCATTAAAAAGTTACCGAATGTTTTAGCAAAAATTGTAGAAGATAAAGTGCAAACGGTTGCGCAGCATAAACAATCGCTGCCATTAGACAGCTTTATTAACCAACTTACGCCGTCGACAAGGTGCTTGTATGATGCGTTATCTCAAGACAATGCGGGCTTTATTTTAGAGTGTAAGAAGGCTTCTCCGTCAAAAGGCTTGATCAGAGAAGATTTTAACGTTGAACACATTGCTAACACTTACGATAAATACGCGGCAGGTATATCCGTACTTACCGACGAAAAGTACTTTCAGGGCAAATATGAATACCTAGAAACGGTCAGTAGATTAGTGAATTGTCCGGTGTTAAACAAAGACTTCTTCATTGACACTTACCAAGTGCACCTTGCCCGTTATTATGGCGCAGATGCTATTTTACTAATGCTAAGCGTGTTAAATGACGAGCAATATACTGAATTAGCTAATGTCGCAAAAACTTACGACTTATCAATTTTAACAGAAGTATCAAACCACGAAGAACTTGAACGGGCGATTACGCTAGACGCTAAATTAATTGGTATTAACAATCGCGACTTACGTGATTTATCAACCGACATTGCACGTACATTTGAATTTGCGCCACATATTCCTGATGACAGAATTGTTATTTCAGAGTCTGGTATATACACCAACGCACAAGTGCGAGAACTAGCGCCTGCGGTTAGTGGTTTTTTAGTTGGCAGTTCAGTGATGGCTGAAAATAATATTGATCTTGCTTGTCGCAAACTGATATTTGGCCACCACAAAATTTGTGGCTTAACCAAACCAGAACACGCTAAATACGCGGCGCAAGCGGGAGCAGTTTATGGTGGGCTTATTTTTGCAGAAAAATCGCCGCGTTTTGTCACCAAAGAACAAGCCATTGCTATAACCAACAGTCCAGCAAATCTAAACTATGTTGGTGTATTTGTTAACCATAAAATTATGGACATTGTTGAACTTGCCACCAGCCTTAATTTATCCGCGGTACAACTTCACGGACAAGAAGACAATGACTATGTGGCACGTTTAAAAGCGAAACTACCAACCTCGGTTCAAATATGGAAAGCGGCCAGCGTTGACGAGCAAGTACCAAACCTTGATTTAGACGTAAGCCATTACGTGCTTGATGGCAAAAATGCCGGTAGCGGCCAAGTGTTTCGATGGCAACATTTACATGACACAGAACAAACCTTAGATCGTTGCTTTCTTGCAGGCGGCTTAAGTACAGAAAACATAAATGAAGCCATTAACGTGCTTAATCAACAAGAATTATTCGGTCTTGATATCAACTCAGGTGTTGAATCAAACCCAGGTGAAAAATCGAGTGCAAAAATTAATGAAGTTTTTGCCCAACTACGGAATTATTAACATGACACTTTTAAATGATAACAAGGATCAAAACCAAACACTTGCGCCCTATTTTGGCGACTTTGGTGGCATGTTCGTTAGCGAACTACTTGTGCCGGCGCTTGAGCAACTTGAACAAGCATTTATTGATTCACAAAACGACCAAGCTTTTTTAGATGAGTTCAACGGCCTTTTAACTAATTACGCCGGACGTCCTACACCACTGACTTTATGTAGAAATTTGTCTACAAACAAAAAAGCAAAAATTTACCTTAAACGTGAAGACTTATTGCACGGCGGTGCCCATAAAACTAACCAAGTGTTAGGACAAGCACTGTTAGCTAAACGTATGGGAAAAACCGAGATTATCGCTGAAACTGGTGCTGGTCAACACGGCGTAGCCACCGCTATTGCTTGTTCATTATTGGGCTTAAAATGTCGCGTTTACATGGGCGCAAAAGACTGTGAACGCCAACAACCTAATGTATTTCGTATGAAATTAATGGGCGCAACGGTAATTCCCGTCACCGCTGGTAGTGGCACACTTAAAGATGCAGTAAACGAAGCGTTAAGAGACTGGTCAGGTAATTATGAAGATGCACATTATTTACTAGGCACCGCCGCAGGCCCTCACCCGTTCCCTACCATCGTACGTGAATTTCAAAAAATGATCGGCGAAGAAGCCAAACAACAGCTACTTGCAGAGGAAGGGAAATTACCTGACTACGTAATTGCTTGTGTTGGTGGTGGCTCAAACGCTATTGGTATGTTTAATGACTTTATCAAGGAAACTGACGTCAAACTAATTGGCGTAGAAGCTGGTGGTAAAGGTGTTGATACAGACCAACATGGCGCAACTTTGTCAGCGGGTTCAAAAGGTATGTTACACGGTAACTACACCTACATTATGCAAGACAAGAACGGTCAAATTGAAGAATCATACTCTGTTTCAGCGGGGCTTGATTACCCTGGTGTTGGTCCACAACATGCGTTTTTAAAAGAAACTGGTCGCGCACAATATGTGCCTATTAACGACGATGAAGCATTAGAGGCATTCCAAGCATTGGCAATGAACGAAGGCATTATTCCGGCGTTAGAATCATCACACGCACTTGCTCAAGCTATGAAAATGGCTGATGTGGTCACTGAAGACACGGTTTTTTTAGTGAACTTATCTGGTCGAGGCGATAAAGACCTAGCCCACGTTCATTCTATTTTGTCCCCTGCAACTAGTTCATCAGAAGGAGTATCGTAATGAACGAACATAACAAACCAGTAGGCGCACGATACAACCAATTGTTTGAACGTTTGTCAGCGCAAAACGAAGGTGCTTTTATTCCTTTTGTTACCATTGGCGACCCTAACCCTGAGCAATCGTTCGAGATCATTAAAACCCTAATTGACAACGGCGCGGACGCACTTGAACTAGGTATTCCGTTTTCTGACCCAAGTGCTGACGGTATTACTATTCAAGATGCTGGCATTCGAGCATTAAGTTCAAACGTAAATACAGACACTTGTATTGAAATTTTAAGGAAGGTACGCGAATACGCACCGCAAATTCCTATTGGATTATTACTGTATGGCAACTTAGTATTTGCCCGAGGAATTAATAACTTTTACCGTGATATGAACCAAGCAGGTGTTGACTCCATTTTAATTGCCGATGTTCCTATTAGAGAAAGCGAACCGTTTAAACAAGCCGCGTTAGCAAACAATATTGCACCAATCTTTATTGCTCCGCCTAATGCCAGTACAGAGACATTAAAAGAAGTAGCCGCCTTTAGTAAAGGTTACACCTACGTACTTAGCCGCGCAGGTGTTACTGGCACAGAAACCAAAGCCAATATGCCAGCCGACAGTTTAATTAACGCGCTTAATGAATACCAAGCAGCCCCAGCGATATTGGGCTTTGGTATTTCATCTCCTGAACAAGTTAAGCAAGCCATAACAAGTGGCGCTAAAGGCGCAATTAGTGGCTCGGCTGTGGTTAAAATTATTGAAAATAATTTAAGCGATAACGCCGCTATGCTTAACGTTTTAGGCGAATTTGTGCGTGATATGAAAGGCGCAACAAAGTAGCTTTATTCAAAAACCAAAGCTACGTAAATCATCCAGGGGCTATTGACACCATTAGCCCCCTGTTTTATTTCATACGTGTAGACTTGTGTTGTTCGGATATCGATGTGGCCTAGCTACTTTTGTATGGTTGTAATATTGGTGCCACATTGAAGTAGATGAGTAGAAAAATGAATGATGCAAAGTATGACTAGTCACTTGCGTATTTACACCAGATACAATACCTGCCTATTTAATCGCTTTTCGTAATACGGTGCGATTAATATGATGTGCCTGATCTCTCCTGTTTCAGGATCAGCACTTAACCGTGTAGACGTTAACTCCAAAGTTAATGGGTTGCTCAATATGTGCCGACACATGAAAACCAGCGCATTTAATGCTACAGCTTGGGTTTTAGGTGTAACATTGATGTGTGTTATTAGGTAGGTAAGAATACTCTCCACTTCTCGATCGTGTAAAAGATTAGGGCGCTGCTTCGCGTTAAAGTTAATAAACGCTTTTATCCAATACCAATAAGTCTCAATAGTTCGTTTAGCGTATCTTCTAAATTGCATTTTTCAGCGACATAAGCCATAAAAACGGAAAACATAAATATCCAAATAAAACAATAATCAACTGTGTAAATACACAGTCTAGTGTAAGTGCCACTTTTAACGGAGTGTAAAAGTTCTCATTTGTAGAAAGGGAGCATTTTGCATAGTGCTTTATGAAGTCTTTTATCTTTTTCTCTTAATTGCTCGTATATGAGCCACGTCTTACCTTCAAAGGTTAGTGATCTCATCTAATTGCTCTTGTGTTGGTTTATAGCCTTTATTTTTGGTATGTGTTTTCATCGAATCAGCAATTTGTTGCATCAAACTATTGCTCTGTAAAACCTGTAAAGTTTCTTGCTCGCGTTCCCAATCTTCAGCACTCATTACAATAAAAGCATCACCAGCTCGTCTATTAACCTTTATAGGTTCATGTTCGCTAACTGTTTTCTCTACGTATGTTTTTAAGTTGTCTCTAAATTGATTTACACTTATGCTATCCATAATTCAATCCCCAATCACGTCGGACACGTAATGCTTGCTCGGCTCCGCTTCGTTTCACATTTTAGCAAGCATTACTTAGCCGCTTATTACGGCGATAGGTGTCAGTGATACTCAGAGTAGGTAATCAGATCATTTAACTAAGTTTATTCAATTTAAATCTTTAAAATATTAAGGAACATATGAATAGTCACGGGAACATTTCTTTCTCATGGGTAGAAGACATTTTTGCTTTAATAGTCAAAGGTCCATTTAACGAAGAAGGTATAGAGGTTAGCGTACCTTTACTACAAGAATCTGTATTAAATAGAACTTATAACAAATGGAAGCATCTAGAAATGTGGGATTCAGAAGTCCTTGGTTCTCCTGAAACAATCAAGAGATGCCAATTCATATGGAATTGGTTCAATACAAACGGATGTATAAAAACAGCAGTTGTGATTTCTAATAGTATCCAAGCTCAAGTACTTGAAAAACACTCTGATAGTAGTACACAAACATTTTTAGATAAAGAAAAAGCATTAAAATGGCTTAGAAACACCATACAAGCGCATTAAGAACTGGACTGCTAACAGTTTGCTCGGTTCCACTTCGCTTCACATTTTAGCAAAACTATTACCAGCCCTTTATCCGGGCGTTATAAGCCTAAAGGAATCCCAAGTGAAACTTTCCCTTTCAATTTTATTATCAATGATTTCTCTCCATTGTTTTGGCATTACGGATTTAGAGGTTAAAAGTTGGCAAGATGATCTTGAATTTTACTCTCAACACTTGTCTGAAAAACATATAGATCTATATCATACAATTTCTAAACAGAACTTTAATAAAGACATATCTCAACTTAAAAGCTCTTTATCTTCTTTAACAAAAAATCAGTTATTAGTTGAACTGATGAAGTTGACACACAAAATTGGTGATGGACATACATCATTTCCTTTATGGGGGGCTAAATTAAAAAGCTTTCCTATTCAGTTAAAAATGATCATGGGAAAGCTTTATGTAATTAAAGCTACCAAGGATTTTAAGCACCTCCTTGGAGCAAGACTTGAGAAAATTAACAATAAGAATGCAGACGAAATCTATCGTTCATTTTCTCAACTAACACCTTTTTCTGAAAATCAATACTCAACGCAAGTAAGAGCAGCGCAATATATCCCAAAAGCCGAGTTACTTAATGGGCTAGGAATCATTAACGATACATTTCAAGCTCGATTCACATTCATAATAGGCAAAGAGCTAATTGAACAACAATTAACACCTTCTTATTCAAATGAGTACACAGCCGAACTCTCATATCTAAACAATTCTATGTTTTCTATTGAGGAAAAATTAAACGAGGATCTTTGGTTTGGGTCGTTAAATGATAAGAAAGTAGTATATTTTAAATTTCGCCGTTACACATCAATTTCAAAAATGGAATCATTGGGCGAAGATTTATTGTCTTTCATTAAAAAAAACAAATCCAAAAAATTAATAATTGACCTTAGAGACAATTATGGTGGAGACTTTTTTGTAGGTTTAAAGTTGGCTCAACTTCTTGTGCTGGCTGACAGTATAGATTGGAAATCCGGAGTTTATGTTCTTATTGATAATGCCACTTTCTCTGCTGCAATGAGTAACGCAGCCCAGTTTTCACAATTACTGAACGCAAAATTAATTGGTGAGCCTACAGGTGCTAAACCTTCAGGGTATCAAGATATGGGGCAGTTTGTTCTACCTAATTCCAACCTAGAAGTGACATATTCAAAACGGTTGTATCATTTCACTAGTGATATTAAGGATGCGTTATACCCTGATATTAATATAGGGGTATCAATTGATGACTATATTTCAAAACAAGATCCTCAATTAAAATGGATATTAAATGATATAGGTTTGAATTAAGCGGCTTATAACAAGCTATTAAACAAAATACAGTTGGCTTTTGCTCCTTGGTCACTTATTTTAGCCAACAATTATTAACCCATTAACGAGAGTGTTAAGTGTTACTACAAAAATGTAATGCTATACAAAGTATTCACGTCGAGTAATAAGCGAATTAACCAATGAGTGATTCATTAACCACAACAACGAAGTTTTTCGATGCATGTGAGGCAGGCAAAGGCTGAGGCGCATGCAAGCCTTTCGTCCCCTTAATGCATCCTATACTATTGGCCTTCAACAACTTGGCTGGACGTAGTACTCTATATCTGGGCAGTATATGTACAAATAGATTTAACTCAACTTTATAATAAAAACTAGGGGTTCAAATGAATAATAAAATTATAGGTATCATACTGATTATCGTCGGCGCAGCTTTGGCTATGTGGGGTTATAATATTTACGATTCAGCCAGTTCACAACTGAGCCGTACATTAAGTGGTGATACCCCTATTGAAGCTTGGGCTGGTATGATTGGTGGTGTTATTAGTATTTTGATTGGAATTACCAGATTAAAATAAAGTAGCTTAGTAACGTAAACTACACTACGCAACAGACATTTAAAGCGGGGTGACTTCCAACTTGCTCTGCTTCCTTTCGCTACAAAACTTTAGCATACTATTTTCAGCGCCCATTGGGACTATGTTTAGAACCTTACAATGGAGTTTTAAATGCTAGAATTAAGACCTAACTGTGAATGCTGCGATAAAGATTTGCCTCCCGAATCGAATGAAGCAATGATTTGTACATTTGAATGCACATTTTGTTCAAACTGTGTAGAGACGGTACTAAATAATGTATGCCCAAACTGTGGTGGTAATTTAGTTCAACGGCCCATTAGGCCTTTAGCTGCGTTAAAAAACAATCCAGCATCAACTAAGCGGGTGTATTAAGTACATAACAAGCTTTTCTCGCGCTCAATACTCATCTAACGGTAAGTCATATTTTTGCTTGATGGCGATGCGTTGTTTAGCAATGGCTTCAAATGCGGTTTGATATTTTAATATCAAGCTGTCAGGGGTGTTTTTATGAAAAGCAATGTAATTCCCCACTTTATTAACCTGCCAAACTTGTTCGTACTCTTTAGTATCAAAACCTATTAACGAAGCCAAATGGTAATAACCATGTATGGTTAACACAATCATGTCTACACGATCAGTTTCCAGCATTAAAAACGCCTGCTCTAATTTTAGCACCGCAGAAAGATTCGATGAAGGAAAGCCAAGTTGCAGTAGCGCGACTTCCGAAATGTCTCCTCTGACAGCTGCAATATCATAGTCGAATACCTGCCCTAATGAGTTGATTTTAAGCTTTCTTTTTTTCTTGGCGAAAAGAACATGGGTTGAATAAAAAATGGGGCCAACCCATTTGAACATTCTCTCTCTAGCTGGTATTTTGGACATAGTAAAAAGCGCACTACGGTCAACATCTAAGGCGTATCTATAACCTCTTGCCCAAGGTACAATCGAGATAGGCTGCTCTTTTTCCCCTAAGTGTTGCCACATTGCCTTAAGTGTATCTACCGTTATACCTTTTAACTCACCCTCTTCTACATAATTGGCTGGGGGATATGCCTCGGTATAAAAGTTGACTGCTGCCTTTTTGTCATTAGCAAACACATTGAAAGAAACAACAATGACAAACCCAACGACATATATAAAGATTGGCTGAAACATGAAATCGGACTCTTAAATCACATGAAATTAAATATCTGGATAGATAAAAGTTTAGCAGTAATAAAATAATTGGCGGTAATAAACAGCTATAGATACAATCGTTCAAATCTAATGTGCTATTTATCTCCAACATGAAAGTTTATGTAAAAAACATGGTTTGTGACCGCTGTAGTCTAGCGGTAAGAAATGTACTCGAAAGTATAGGTTTAAACTATGCGTCGGTTGAGTTAGGGGAAATTGATTTCGCCAAGATTCACGGTGACCAGTTACCCAGCAATAAACAAGGGTTGCTAGAGCAACAATTGGAGGCACTCGGGTTTAGCATTCTAAGCGACCAAAAAAGCCAATTAATTGAAGCAATTAAACTTGCTTGCCTTGAATACATTGACACCATTGAAAGCTCAAACAACTCTAAGCTGTCTAGCCACATAAGCAGCACAGTCAAATTGGAGTATAACTATTTGAGCCACCTATTTTCCGTGGTTGAAGGGATTACCATTGAGCAATATTTTATTCGGCTTCGGATAGAGAAGGTCAAAGAGCTATTGGTTTACAACGAAATGACCATCAAAGAAGTAGCCTTTCATTTAGGGTATAGCAGTGTTGCTCATTTAAGTAGCCAATTTAAGAAACATACTGGTTTAAGCCCTGGACATTTTCGCACACTTAAAAATGAAAAATCACGTTCTTCGCTTGATAAGCTGTAAATTCTATAACAAAGGCATGACAGGATATAACAAGGTTTAGGCCCTGTTCAATTACACTAAACCAAGTATTATTCATCAATGGAAAACATCATGGTTATTGTTTGGAACAACCGAAAGAACTGGCTTAAAAGTGCACATAACACTAAATGGTGTTTAATAGGCTGCGCCATAGGCGATTTAGGTACAATCGCCTATTTTCAATTCACAGAACACAGTCTTTCTACGCTTACCGTCATGTTGCTCGCCATGTTTAATGGCCTTGTCACGAGCATAATTCTTGAAACCATCATATTATATCGTGCCAAATTTACGTTAATTGATGCCCTAAAAACCGCCTTTGGCATGAGCTTTATTTCGATGCTAGCGATGGAGCTTGCGATGAACATCACAGACTTTCTACTAACAGGTGGCGCAATACTCACCTGGTGGGTATTACCCATCACATTGTTGGCCGGCTTTTTGACCCCTTGGCCATATAATTATTGGCGTTTAGAAAAACACGGTAAGTCGTGTCATTAAGCTCGTTAAGCTCATTAAGCTCATTAAGCTCATTGACACGTAAATGTGAGGGCTAAACCAAGTTAAGCCAAGCACTACACACTGTTTGGCATTAACACTTTAATGTCCGCTTGGTTGAGCACGTTTATATTGAATTCATTTAGCAGTAATTGCTGAAGCTTTTCGATACTGCCTATGACTATTTCTTGTTTCTCACCATGCTCTGTACGAATCAAACTACCGTTAGCAACGGTTATCCGGCCGTAATCACGTAGTAATGTACAAACAGTTTTTTGGGTAAACGTAGATTGAGGATTGAACTGGTGGTATTCAAACATTCCTGCAAAATCTTCTATCGTATGTTGCTCAAGCGAGAACTTGTATTGAGGAAGCCAATTTTCAGTGGACTTACGTTGGTGAAGCACCTTCATCCCATTGATATCGGTAATTTTATAGTCGCCATTAATTTGATACGACGTTTTGCCGTTTAGGTTTATTGGTAAAATAAAGGAATCGCCAAAACCTACATCGACCAAGTAGCTCTTGTCAGCTAAATTTACCCGTAGCACTAAGTGATCAAATGGTTGCCCATAGTCATTTGTTGTTTGATTAAATACTTGAGCAGACAATATGCTGACATCAAACTTCAAGGAGCATAATAGCTGGTAGAACGCATAATTTAACTCATAGCAAAAACCACCTCGATGCTCAGCAACAATTTTTTCAAACGCATGATATCCGCCCAACTGGATCTCTTGGTTTAAAGCAATAGATAGGTTTTCAAATGGCACCGTAGACAGGTGTGATTGGTGCAATTGCGATAGCCGTTCAAGGTTTGGCAAATCACATCGAGAAAAAGAATACTCTACGCCTATTCTTGTTAAATACAGCCGAACTTCCAATTCATTTAAATACATGTTTCCCTACTCCGTTTATCCACTAAAGCATAGTAGCTTCTAGCAAAATCATTGAGCTTTTTTTGATGTTTTTTTAGTTCGAATTTATCTGCGCAATAACAATATTGCATTCCTAGATACTCCATTCCTAAATAATCAAAAGTGTGTTTAAACATTTGTTCAAAACACAACTCTGGCATTCTACTCGCGCCAGTTGACAGCACAGAAGCCACTTTAGTCCTTAACAGTCGTCCACTGTCCCTGTTTACTTTAAGTAAATCAGAAAGCCTGTCTAAAAACACTTTCATTTGAGCACTTGGCGCATACCAATAAATGGGCGATGCTAAAATAATGTGGTCAAATTGAAGTAACTTTTTGGTGAGTGTTACAAAGTCATCATGTTGGTTATTGAAGTTGTAATCAAATGGCAAGATATGGTGTTCCGTTAGGTCAATAACGTCTGCATCAATTAACTTTGCAACGCTATTTACCAATTTTTCGGTGTTACCTTGCTTTCTGCTAGTGCCTAAGACAATCACACTACGCATATTGATTTCGCTCTTGGGGAATATCTGACAGGTACTGCACAAACTCAATCTCGAAACCATTAGGATCTAGGAAATAAACATTTTTACGATATTCGTCTTGTGAACCGTCTTTAGCAATATCAAAACCAGCGGATAGTAACCTGCGGATCACAGCGTCTAGGTTTTGTGTAACATAAGCAAAATGCGCTAAGCCTAAATCATTAGTATGTAACGCTCGATTTTCACCGCTACCGTTATCGTTAAAGGTTAAATACTGCTGGTCATCACCAAAATGTATCCAACGTCTAGGTGTTCCATACCAACTTTGCGTACCTTCACCTCGTACTTCCCAGTATGGAAATGCTGCGCGGTAGAAGGTAAGCGTTTCTTCTAAATCATTTACGACTAAATTCAAATGTTCTAAATACATTCTTCACCTACCTATTATTTGTTTGCCATGGTTTGATTGAACAAGCTGATAAACGCCATTAACGTCGATGATTCTGTCACATGGTTTTGCTCTGATTGTTGAGTTTTCATAGTAATCTCCTTGATATCTATTTAAATTTTGGCTTTTTTTGTTCAGGTTTTCTTTAACACGCCACCACTATAAAACCTCAAGTTAAGTTGAGGTAAAGCGTTTTTTTTAATAAACTGAAAATAAATTTATCCAAAGAGAAAAATATGCAGACAACAAAAGAGCTTTCGGTAGGTTTTGTCGCAAAACGCTGCGGCATCAAAGTGTCAACGTTACATTTTTATGAACAAAAAGGACTTATCAGCAGTGGACGAAATGCAGGAAACCAGCGTAGATATTCGCCTGACGTACTAAGACGAGTATCAGTCATTAAAGCGGCGCAGAAAATGGGCATCAGTTTAGAGAGCATAAAAGCAGCGTTTGCTGCATTGCCAAATAACAGAACACCTGACAAGAAAGACTGGGAAATGTTATCTAAAACGTGGCAACAAGATTTGAACGAAAGGATTAGGTACCTGGAGAAACTACGAGACTCACTGACAGGTTGTATCGGGTGTGGCTGTTTATCAATGAAGAACTGCCCTATTTACAACCCTGACGACGTACTTGCCGAGCAAGGACAAGGCCCAGTGATTTTAGACAGACCAAGTGATTAGCTGTGCGTTAACACGACTCTATTCATTACATTTACCGTCTTTAAGCAATTTTTCAGCCTCTTCTAAATATATGCGAGCTTGTTCTACTTTTGATAAATCATTGCTGTTGAGCTCAAGTTTAGCATTGTTCATTTGCGCTCGAAGATAGTTGCAAGCATTCTCAGGGCTAGCTTGAGCATTATCGTAACCAGATGTTGTAGTCGAGGAGTTGCTTGAAACATTGGCATTAATTGCTGCTAACGCTTCATTATTTTGTTGCAACTCCTGCTCATTGACTGCGGGCTGTGAATAATTGTTATTACGCAAAATAAAGCGTTTTGCGTTGGCATTTTTAGGCTGATCAGCATAATGAACGTTTCCGTTCTCATCCACCCACCGATAAACCTCTTCCTGTGCTAGCGCATGTAAACTGACTAAACATGTCAGTAATATGGTGTAGATAAGCTTATCCAAAATTCACCCCGATCATCCAAATCTATTGGCTCAGTATAGCGTGAAGAGGTTGTTTTTCAACCAATAAAGAATAACTGTCCCCGCCAAACATTTTGACTATTAACAGATACTAAATGAGCTTTTAAGGCATAATCTAAATTGTTTATTTAAATTGATTCTATGGGATTTCAAGGTAATTTCTTGAGTCTGATGCCCTGCATGCTAGACTATCGCGCGAATTAAAAAAGAATTACCGATAGTGCTCTCTAATCCTATACTTGTAACGTTTTAATTTGGAATATTGAGCAATGCCTACTTTATCATTCACGGGCAAATAAATAGGTTTATAACTCTTGAATAATTAACATCCAAACAAATGGATGTGGTGTTTCATCTAACCAAAAGACAAATGTATATATGACGCGTTCTTCTATTCTTTCTCCTACTCTTGAACAAGCAAAATCCAATACAGCCGATAAGAAAGTATGGACCAACTTAGTTGGTAGTAGTGCTAGTGTTGCACTGTTTAAAGCGACGCAAAAAGCACAGCAGCCGATACTCCTGGTTACACATGACACGCCATCTGCCATTCGGTTTGAACAAGAGCTCGAGAGTTTAAATACAAATAAAGCGCTAAATATTTGTCTATTTCCTGACTGGGAAACGCTACCTTATGATTCATTCTCACCGCACCAAGACATTATCTCGCAACGATTATCGACTCTGTATAAGCTGTCGAGAATGGACAGTGGTATCGTTATTGTCCCCATTTCAACCTTGGCGCAACGACTTGGCCCTAAAGCGTACCTAGAAGCTAATACCTTATTGATCAAAAAAGGCGATAAGAAAGATCTTCATCGCTTAAGGCAAGATTTAGAAGCTTGTGGTTACCGAAATGTAGATCAAGTAATGGAGCACGGCGAATTTTCTGCGCGAGGAGCAATTTTAGATCTGTTCCCTATGGGCAGTAATCAACCATTTAGATTAGATTTTTTCGATGATGAAATAGATGAAATTCGCCTCTTTGATCCTGAAACTCAGCGCTCAAAAGAAAAAATAGAGACCATTGATTTACTGCCTGCTCATGAATTTCCAATGGATGAGAACGGCATCAACTTGTTTAGACGCCAATACCGTGAGCAATTTAAAAGCACTATCGACAAAGAATCGGTTTACCACCAAGTCAGCAATGGCATAATGCCTGCGGGCATTGAATATTACTTGCCATTATTTTTTGAGCAAACCAATACGCTATTTGACTATTTGGCGACGAACACTCTTGTAGTCCTTAGCGGTGATATTGAACACGCCATGGCGCATTATTGGCAGGATATAGAGTATCGCTATGAAGACAGACGATACGATCCTACTCGCCCTTTGTTGCCGCCAAGCCAACTATTTTTAAATACTGAGCAGCTATTTGTCGAGCTAAAAACCTTTGATCGCATTTCATTGGTGGCACAAGCGCAAGAAAAGGCAAGTAGAAAAGCCAGCGAAGTCTATTTTAATATTCAAACACTGCCTAACTTAACCGTTGACCATCAACTTAAAAAACCCTTTGAATTACTGAACCTGTTTTTAGCTGATAAAAAATCACCGAAAAAAGTACTATTTGTTGCTGAATCTCAAGGACGAAGAGAAAGTGTTTTAGAACTTCTAAAACGCGATGATATCAAACCGAATGAATTTTCGAGCATTGATGCGTTTATCAATAGTGATGAATCGTTAGGGATCACAGTCAATGCTTTATCGCAAGGTTTCATATTTGCGAATGAAGAAAACAAACAGGGCATTGCGTTAATCACTGAAACAGAAATTCTCGGTGACAGAGTTAAGCAGTCAAGGCGCCGCAGCAAACAGCAAGACGTACAAGCAGATGCTATTTTCAAGAATTTAGCAGAGCTTTCGATTGGTCAACCTGTGGTACATATTGATCACGGTATCGGTCGTTATCTAGGGCTACAAACGCTTGAAACAGGCGGCATAACAACAGAGTTTTTAACATTGAGTTATGCCAATGACGCAAAGCTTTATGTCCCTGTAGCGTCTTTGCATCTGATCAGCCGTTATTCAGGTAACGATCCTGACCAAGCACCACTACATAAATTAGGTAACGATACTTGGAGCAAGGCAAAGCGAAAAGCCGCGGAAAAAATTAAAGATGTTGCCGCTGAACTGCTTGATGTGTACGCCAACAGAGCGATAAGAACAGGTCATCAATTTAAACGCAACAAAGAAGAATACCAAGCATTCGCTGCTAGTTTTGGCTTTGAAGAAACCCTCGATCAAGAACAAGCGATTAATGCGGTTGTCAGCGACATGCTTGATAAAAAATCAATGGACAGATTGGTCTGTGGTGACGTAGGTTTTGGTAAAACCGAAGTGGCGATGCGCGCCGCTTTTGTTGCCGTCAATGATGGAAAGCAAGTTGCCATTTTAGTGCCAACCACTCTGCTTGCCCAGCAGCACTATGAGAACTTTAGAGATCGATTTGCCAATTGGCCGATCAGTATTGAAGTGCTGTCTCGATTTAAAACCACAAAAGAACAAAATCAAGTCATTGAAAAAGTTGAGTCTGGACAAATTGATATTTTAATTGGTACTCATAAGCTGATTCAAAACTCGATTAAATACCATGACTTAGGGTTGCTTATTGTTGATGAAGAGCATCGATTTGGCGTTAAGCAAAAAGAGAAAATTAAAAAGCTAAGAGCCAATGTTGATATTTTAACGTTAACGGCAACACCTATTCCACGCACACTTAATATGGCGATGGGGGGGATGCGAGATTTATCCATTATTGCCACACCTCCTGCAAAACGACTTGCGGTCAAGACCTTTGTTCGACAACGCGAAGATGCGCTCATTCGAGAATCTATCCTGCGTGAAATATTGCGCGGTGGTCAAGTTTACTTCTTACACAACAACGTAGAAACTATTGAGAAAACTGCCAGAGATATTGAAGCATTATTACCTGAAGCTAAAGTCACTACGGCTCATGGGCAAATGCGTGAGCGTGATCTAGAGCGCATCATGAGTGATTTTTATCACCAGCGGTACAATGTCTTGGTATGTACAACGATCATTGAAACAGGTATTGATGTGCCTAGCGCGAATACCATTATTATGGACCGAGCGGATAGCCTAGGCTTAGCACAGCTTCACCAATTGCGTGGCCGTGTTGGTCGATCTCACCATCAAGCCTACGCTTACCTACTTACACCGCATGAAAAACGAATGACGAAAGACGCCAAGAAAAGGCTAGACGCCATCGCTTCATTGGAAGACTTAGGCGCTGGCTTTACCCTAGCAACCCATGATTTGGAAATTCGTGGCGCTGGTGAATTGTTAGGTGAAGAGCAAAGCGGTCAAATGAGTCAAGTAGGCTTTAGTTTATATATGGAAATGTTAGACCAAGCAGTATTGGCACTGAAAGCAGGTAAAGAGCCTAGCCTAGATAATTTAACCGCAAGACAAACTGAAATCGATTTACGTATCGCCGCCCTAATACCTGACGATTATATTTTTGATGTCAGCTTAAGACTCAGTCTTTATAAACGTATTGCCAGCTGTGAAGACAAACAAGCGTTAGATGATATTCAAGTCGAGTTGATCGATCGTTTTGGCTTGCTCCCTCAGCCAACAAAGAACTTAGTCCAAATTGCAAAATTAAAACTTAAAGCACAAAAACTCGGTATTTCGCGGATTGAAGTGGGCCCTAGTGGCGGCTCAGTAGAATTCAATGATAATACCAATGTCGATCCAGTAAAAATCATTGGCCTAATTCAAAAGCAGCCAAAAATTTATAAACTCGATGGTGCAAACAAAGTGAAATTTACGAAAGTCACTGACGATGCACAAGCGCGATTTACTTGGGTTAACTCATTGTTAGCAGAATTATCAAATAAATGAGTAAGCCCCCAAAAATATTTGGTATTATCTAAACACAAAACATAAATCGCTGTTAATTGAGTGATTTTATTTAACAGTTACTCATTGGTGATTGATATAATATTTTACCAGTGAAAGCTTAGATTTATTACACGGACCAAAGAGAGTTAATGAAGGCTTATTTATCCCTAGTCAGTGCGAGCGTAGTTTTTATCTCTGCAACGGTGTTGTCAGGCAGCGTGCAAGCAGCAGAAAAGAAAATTGACAAACGGTGGTTTGAAGTAGAAGTTATTCTCTTTCGTCAATTAGGTGATAAAAGTCAGTTAAAGGAACGGTTTGAACAAAATTCAACATTGCCTAACTACCGCACCTTTGACTTACTTGGTCAGTACCTTCAGCCAAATTTGGCACAAATTAAATATCAATTACCGTCATGTGATGCGAAGCATTACCCTAAAAGCTTGCTTGAGCAAAGCGCAGAGTTACCTGCTTTTTTCACGCCCCTGACGTTAGAAAAAATCGACCAACAAGTCACTCTCGAACAATCCGATTTTATGGCTGACCAAACATTGGGCAATGAAGCCACTTTGAATATTGAGGATGCAGCTGCTAGTAATATACTGAATGAGCCAGAGCCGTATTTTGAAGAAGACGAGCAAGCGCTTGACGAGCTATCAAATGTAGATGAATTAAACACAGAAGTAATTTTACTAGGGCTGTCAGATGAAGAAATCACTGCCGTTAGTGATGCCGAGAAAGCATTTCCAGCGCTAGTGTTTAATTATAGTCACTTGAAAACCAACTATTTTACGTATAAGACAGACGGCAGCAGACGAAAATTAAGTACTTTATGTCAATACATCAGCTCAAATCCGCTATCGCCAAGAGCTTATACGACTGACACCTTCCCTGTTCATGGCTTAACGGGTCGTGTTGACGGTAATGAATTTGTTCATACTGACAACCCATACCTTATCGACAGTGACTCTTTACAGTTAAAAGACATTTATCTGCAGTTAAGGCGCAGCAAAAACTTTAGACCTATGCTCCATCTTGGTTGGAGACAAACGCTGATCAATAGAAAGCCTGCTGATCAAAATAAAGCACTAAAATTGTTTGCCGGTGAACATTTTCATCAAAACTATCTAGACCAACAACAAAATTATCAAAATCGTTTAGAGCAATTATCCATTGAGCAATGGTTAGCGCAACAACATGAAAGTATCACTGATGATATTCAAAATACTGAAACATCAACGCAAAGCTTATTAGACGAAAAATTATTGCCGGCTGAGACAATGTCGCCTACGGCACTAAAAACAAACTTTATTCTTGAAACCATTGATCAGCTTAATATTGCCCCAGAGCAGTTACTGGCTGAAATTGATGCTCCCAATTTGCACGCCGATGTGCTAGCTAAACTTAATACTGATGAATTGGCTGCGAGTACTGAAATCCAAGAGCCTAATCCCCCTATTCAATCTTGGTATTTAGATGGCTTATTTAGGCTGCATTTGAGTCATTACTTATACATCACGGCTGACTTTAATGTCTCCAGTCATAGCGCTGCTGAATTAGCGACACAATCACTCGAGGATGACACTGCCAATGCAGAACAAACTACTTGGCACTCCATTCCATTTAGTCAAAATCGCCGAGTAATTAGCGGAGAAGTTCATTATTTTGATCATCCTTACATGGGCATGATCGTACAAATAAGACGCTATAAAAAGCCGGAATTAGAGCAAGATCCTGAAGAAACCGGTTTAGTTCAGTAGACCAAGCATTAAACACAGCGCAATAACAACACAATACTACCCCATTTAAATTCCAACAGGAGATCACACATGATGGATAAAGAAACCGAAATTCAAGCCGCGGTATTCAGGCGTTTACTTGCCCACCTGGACGCAAGAAAAGATGTTCAAAACATTGAGCTAATGAACCTAGCTGGCTTTTGTCGAAACTGTTTTTCAAAGTGGACGGTAGCAGAAGCTGAAAAGCTGGGTGTAAATGTAGATATGGATACGGCCCGTGAAAGTGTTTACGGTATGCCATACAGTGAATGGAAAGAAAAGCACCAACTACCTGCGACACAAGAGCAATTGGCAAAATTTGAAGCGCTCAACCCTAAAAACTAGAAGACCTCATCTTGTATAAATAAACGCAATTTAATCAAAAAAGGTAGTGAATAATTCACTACCTTTTTTGATCCTACTAAATGGAGATTATTAAAGGTGCTCTTTAAAGAAAAGCACCACCGCTTGGGTATAAATATCTCTGTTTTCTTTTTTCCTGTAACCATGCCCTTCATTGAGCGCATTCATATACCAAACAGGCTTGCCTTTTGCTCGTAGTTCCTTAACGATTTGCTCCGCTTCAGTTACAGGAACACGCGGGTCATTTTCCCCCTGCACAACAAACATCGGCACGTTAATTTTTTCTACATTGTTACTTGGGCTAATTTTCTCTAGATGTGCGCGCATTTTTGGATCGCGTTCATCGCCATATTCAACACGACGTAAATCTCGACGATATGCTTTAGTATTTTCTAAGAAAGTCACGAAATTTGAAATACCAACAATATCCACCGCTGCTTTTAAACGATCGCTGTAATGCACAGCACTTGCCAACACCATGTAGCCACCGTAACTACCGCCAAAGACTGCGACACGATTTTCATCTAAATCCGGTTGTGTTTTGATCCAATCAAGCAATGCGCCAATGTCTTTAACAGAGTCTTCGCGTTTAAAGCCATTATCTAGGTTAATGTATTCTTTACCGTAACCCGCTGAGCCACGCACATTAGGCGCAATAACGGCAGCACCTAACTTGTCCATCCAAAGTTGGTAGGTACTTCTAAATGCCGGTTGAAATTGACCTTCAGGCCCACCGTGAATTGAAATAATTACCGGAAGTTTTTTCTTAGCTTTGTTTTCAGGCTTATAAACAAATGCTGGAATATTCCTGTCATCAAAGGTCGGAAATTCTACCAATTCAGGAATTGAGAATTTTGATGTGTCTAAGCCTCCCACTTCAGAATATGTCCATCGCGACAGGTCGCCATGTTTAGTCGCTTGTTTTGATAGTGCCAATACGAAACTATCACTTGGTGATTGTGCTGTGTTCAGTGTTAAACCCAGTTTTGTGTCATCATCACTGAATTCTAAACTGCCTAAGAGACCTACGGGTAAACCACTGACTTTTTCGTAATCAAACGACTTAGTATCAAGTAAATAAAGTGTATTGAGACCACCTTCATTAACCGAAAATGCAGCGCGTTTGCCATCATGAGACAATACAAACTCTGAGACATTCCAGTTAATCGCTTTAGTGATCAGTGAAACTTTACCACCAGAAAAGCTCTTATAAGCCAATTGCTCAAACTCGCTAAATTCGTTCGTGATAAAGAACATGCCTTTATTGTCGGCGTCAAAGTTAAGGCCGTAATTTACGGTTGGTTTTTCGACATTACCTGCAAGTAATTGCTTCTTCTTGGTTTTGATATCAACAAGGTAAATTCTTGAGTCGCTGGCACTTACGTATTGTTGTGCTAACAACTGGCTATTATCGTTACTCCAATCTGACGGTCCCCACCAGCTGCCATCTTTAGACTCTAAAATCATGGTCGATTGACTCGGGTTATTCGGGTCCATCATCCAAATATCATTTGATTTGCCATTTCGTTTGGTGCTTTGATAAGCAATTGCACTGCCGTCATTATTCCAATTCACGGCCCCGTTTCGAGATTCACCATCGGTGAGCATTATGGTGTTCCCTGTGGCAGGGTCTAAAGTAAATATTTGTGCATATTCATTGCCACCAGCATCCATAGTAAATGACACTAAGTCGCTATGTGGCTGTCGAGCGACGTTACCAATTGGTTCATCAAAAAAGGTTAGTTGATGACGGGCACCTCCAGCCATATCAACACGGTGCAACTGACTGACTTCACCAAACCGAGTTGAAACCAGTATGCTGTTACCGTCTTGGGTGAAGGCTCTAAAAGGGGCAGAACGGACATTTTGGTAGCGATTTAATGCATCAACTAATGTGGTAGGGATACTAGGCACATTTTCCATCACGAGATTGCCATTATTGGCTGTCGTTTTAATGACTTCTGCGTGAACACTGACCACGGCGCATAAGCTAAGCGCGATCATTCCAATATGTTTCATTATTATTATTCTCCGAGTTGTAATTTTGTATAAAAATACATCGTCAGAAAATTTAGCATAAAAATATCTTTAAACAACAAGCAACTAATTTAAAGTATTACAAAATGTTTACGCTTAATATTAATTTTATTGCTATGCGCTAAATCGCTATGTCACTTGCTTGGCGTAAGAAGCTCTTTCCATGTCTATCACTTCGACCGTCAGTGATACATTTTCAAGCTCTAAGGCAGCAATAGCACCTAGGATTGTCTGTGTAAGATGTTGTCGTTGTTCTAGCGTACGGCCAGAAAGTATTTTAGCGTTTACGTGAATAAAAGCCTTATCACTTTGCCCTACTTGGAAATGCTGATAGGCAATAGCTCTTGTTTTAATATGATTCTCGTCAAATAACGCAGAAGATGCTGCCGCTTGATTAATGATGGTGATTAATTTTTGCGGGGAAATAAGCTGCTCTACTGTGTCGGCATATTCAATTATACAATGAGGCATAAAGTACTCTGATTTGTTATTTTAGCGATTGTTTATATTAACGTTTCGTTTGAAATTCAGTGAGAAACCTTGACCTGACATCGTACGAACATCAACAAGTATTTCATCTCTTGATTTAACTTGGTAAACAATTTTTTGAGGAAAGTCATGTTGTTCATTGATGAAGACAAATCGCTTCTTCTCACAAGTCATCAATTTAAATGCAACTGGCAGTGCGTTACTCTTAGGCTTTGCAAGATAGAAAATACCATCAAGCATTTTTACTAAGCGCAACGATTCTGTTGATTGCACTTTATCAAACGTGCCTTTGACAAAAAACACACCCGCACCTTCGTAGGTATTTTCGCTAACTTGCTGCCACGATTCATTTACCATTTGCTCGTTTTGATGATGTTGCCAAAAACCGAGTAGTGGTGATAGCTGACGTAATGACTGACATTCATTGCCAAAAGACAAAGTGCTAGCACAAAGCAACAACAAACCAGTCAAAACTGGTGCCTTATTTATGATGATTTTAGGTAGGAAAAAGCACACCATGTTTGCCCCCGTAACTAGCTTTACCATCATTTTTAACAGCGTCATTAATGAAATTGATCTACTTCGTCATTAGTGAGGTAGCGCCACTGGCCTGGTTCTAACTCTTCATCTAAGGTGATATTACCAATTTTTTCCCTATGTAATCGCACCACTTTATTGCCGACAGCGGCAAACATACGTTTAACTTGGTGATACTTTCCTTCAGTAATGCTCAACATCGCCTCTTTCTCGCTAAGTATTTCAAGCTTCGCAGGTCGTGTTAGTTCCTTTTCATTATTTAGCTGAACGCCTTGCTCGAACTGTTCTTTAACATTCTCTACTATCGGCTCGGCGAGCCAGACATGGTATGTTTTCTGACAGGATTTATTAGGTGAGATAACATTGTGAGACCATTGGCCATCGTCGGTGATTAAGACTAAGCCTGTGGTATCTGCATCAAGCCGACCTGCGATATGCAGCTCAGTCCATTTCTCAACTTCAATCAAATTTAACAATGACGGTAAAGCTTCATCAACATTAGAACAAATGGTATCGGCGGGTTTATGCATCATGATATAACGAAGACCAATGGGAGTAAGTTCTCGATCATTTAACAATACGTTATCTTGCTCTTTAACTTGGAACGCAGCATTTTTTACAACGGCACCATTAACTTTGATACTGCCGTATTTTAATGAACGCTTTGCTTCACTTCGTGTTAACTCGGTACTTTTACAAATATATTTATCTAGGCGCATGAATTGAAATCACTGGTTGGGAAAGTGTTTTTTAATAGTGCAATTATGCCCCATTCGGTAAATGTTTAATATATGATTAGCAAACCCGATGAGCTTAAACCTTAATTTAATTTTGACAGTGCATTGAAATGACGAAAGTAACCAGCTCAGTCCATTTGATAAATAACATCGCTCAATGTCAGCTTTGCCAAAGCCAACTCCCTTTGCCCGCAAAACCTATTGTTCAATTTAGCGATCAAAGTAAAATTTTATTGGCAGGCCAGGCGCCGGGCATCATTACACACCACCAAGGTATTCCATTTGATGACAAAAGTGGTGAGCGACTAAGGGATTGGTTAGGCATTTCAAACGCAGATTTTTATGATGATCGTTTATTTGCCATTGTACCAATGGGCTTTTGTTACCCTGGTAAAGGAAAGAGTGGCGACTTACCACCACTTCTTCTTTGCGCTGACACTTGGCGGGAAACCATCATGAGCGAGCTCGGTGCAATCAAGCTCATCGTGCTAATTGGCAAGTATGCCATTGATTGGCACTTAGCAAAGCTTGCAACATCATTGGCTATTGATTCAGATAAAACGCGAATTGACAGCTATAAGAACATAACAACCGTCGTACAAGATTGGCAATTTTTACTGCAATTTAACCTGATTGCGCTTCCTCATCCAAGTCCAAGAAATAATATTTGGTTGAAGAAAAATCCTTGGTTTGAACAAGAGGTTTTACCCCAATTGCAAACGAAAGTTAAAAGCGTTTTAGGAGACACTTCATCAAGAGCCTCCTTTAAATAAGGCAAAGTTGCGAATAGCCATTGGTATCAACCCTAATATTGCGGTGAGCACACCTAAGGCTGACTCGATTGCATCGGTTGCGGCGTATGCCATGATGGCCAACAAGGCTATCAGTAAAGCGAAGAAAGGAATTCGTAAATAGCGCCAAATATTATCATTAGCTTCATCGAGCCACTCTTCCATCACCTCTGGCGGCTCTGCAGTGAGTATGAACTGCTTAAAGCTCTCGTTGATTATGTGCCAACCGCAGTCGCGATAGATATAACCGCGGCGGGTTAGATGTTCAATGGGTGCTAAATTTTTGGGGTTCGGCTCAAAATCATTGGCTAATTGAAACAACAGTAATCGTTCAGCTTTAGTGCACAACTCCCAACGATAGCGATATAATGCACCAGCATGACCGCTAAAAAACTCCACAATTTGTGATGGCTGCCAATACTTACTTAGACCACTATTTTTTGCTACTCGATCGTGTTGTTCTTGTGTCAAAAGTTCAAGTGTTAATTCGTAGTCTAAGTTATCTTCTTCATCCTGTGTTTTAGCATAATTATGATATTGACAAAACTCATGGAGCACACCTTTTAACTCTGGCCACCCCCTAGCTTCATTAATCAACGTTTCATCAGCCGTTAACGTTTCAATTCGGCCAAAATATGGTTTTCTGCTAGCGCTCCATTGATAGATTTTCTTGAATTTTCTAAAGAGATTTGACCAACGTTTCACTTCGCTGCTTTGCGCATTGACTTCATCATGCTCAGCGCATGGATACTCGCTTTGTTTAGTTAACATATAAAGCGGAGCTACCTCGCAGAAGATCACAACATTAAGCTTCGGAACACTAATGAGTGCTTCCAATACGTCTAATATCAGCAACCTTTTTTCTTTGTCATTAGCAATAGTCTCAAAGCCTTCAATAAATAATGTTTTTTGTTCTGTTATCTCCTGTTCGCCAGCTTCATCAAACAAAGATTGAATAATATTGCTAACCCTATCATCATCAATTAATGCTTTAACCTCTTGATGGTTATCGCCAACATTTAGTACCAATTTGATACCGTTAGGCTCATTAATCTCGGATTCAAGCGTTTTGATAATTGGCTGCTTATACCAAGTGGCCACATTAATGATTTTGTTGATTAGCGGCTTAACCGTACCTTGCTTATCCAATTGCTCAAACAATGTCTTTTTAAATTTAACATCAGGGCGAATTACCAACGCGAATTGATCTGTTTTGAACAGTTGAACATCTATGTGTTGTAATAAATCATTAGATTTAGTCACTTGCTGGCGAAAATGAATAGGAATATCTATACCGATGAGCCGTTGAAACAACCAATCAACGATCAATACACGCACAAGGTAAAATGCTATTAGAATTAAAATGGCCATCACAAAAACTAAGGCGACATTATAAAAATAAAAATCATGAATCTGGTGAGCATTAGGTACTGAGGTTTTATCAATAATATATTTGCTTGGCGCTTTGCCATTGTGCTCGGCTACTGCACATAACTGAGCATTATCACTGTCATATTGATGACAATACCAACTGACGTCCGCCAGTTTTTGACTGATCGTCAAGGATTCATCAATAGTGCTGGTTAACATAGAAAATGACCAGAAGTATTCAACCAGAGCGGAAAAGCCCAATCCTCGACGACGGGGCGACTGGGCATACATTGCACTATCGTGATTTAACGGAGTTAGAGTACATTGCTCAAAATTAACGCCCGCATCAGGTGTAGCCTGTCCCCCCATATAACAAGGAATACTGTATTGGATATCCCTTAAAAATATTGGGTTACCACCTTTATCAAACGGCTCAATGGCAAGTTGGCGGTATTTGTTATGGGCAACTCTTGCTTTTTCCACTGCATCAGCGAGTCTTGCATCCAATACTTCAATATACCGCTGTTCATGAAGGGCAAAGATACCAAACGACATAACAAGCCCAACAGCGATTGTCATAATAGCAGCGAAAGCCGTGTTGCTTATTAACTTACGACGACTATGTTCGACATTTTCAGTGTATTCAGGCCAAAAAAAGTACCTACGCGTACGTTTTCGCATAAAGAACAGCGCACTTGCATACACCAGCAGGCTAACAACAAAGGAAAGAAATAACGCAATAATGGCGGCAATTAGATTAACTGAACGTCGCTCTTCTTTGTCATAGAAGATGGCTAGTTTCCAAGGAATATCAGGGTGGATAGCTCCCACAGAAAAGTGATGCATTTTCCCACCATAGATCGCATCAAAATTTACGGGTTGTTCATAGGTATAAGGGTTAATTTTCAACGATTTAAACAATGGATTATTATCGGTTTCTACATAAACATTTTCAACTAAACTGCGACTTTTATCATCGCTATGATAAAGTGCCTGTCCTGTGTGTGTTTCAAATACCACAAAACCAAAATTTTCAGGCAGTACCGCATTAAAGAAGGTTTGCAGCTTAGTACCGTAAGACAAAACATCAAATAATGGACGATCAGGATTATCTATTAGCTGCCTTGCATTTACCCTTGAAAATTGAGTTGTTAAACGACTATCTCGTAGGTTAAACACACGTTCAATATACAGGCCACTAAAGTTTGATGTTTGGCTGTCATGTGCCAATGAGATTGGCCATATTTCATTTTGCAGTGCATTTTTAGCGTAATCACGTGAATACACGGATACATTATCATTTGAACGGTAAGTTTTTGTGGTCGACCACATAGCCAAACCATCAAGCTTGGTGCTTTCTTTTATGTCATCTTTTGCCGTTAGGTAAAACAAATTATCGAGAAAATATTGGTTATCACTAAACTCTCTATTACTTGCAGTGGTGAACAGAGAGTCACTAAATTGATTAACACCTGAATTTTTTGCTTCTAGCTCTGTTTTTTTGCTTATAAATTGTTCTTCCGCATATTGTGCTAATAACGTAATTTCATTATTAAAGCGGTTTCTAATTTGCGTGAAGATTGCTTTACTTTGTTTTGTAATCATCTGTTTTGTGTCTGCATATTGCCAACCACAGACTCCGCCTACAGTTACCACAGTTACCAACAATAGCAAGCCTATCGCAGTATAATGACGGTCAAAATTTGAAAATGCCTGTCCTTGAGACACTAGACGAATTTTAAATAGCGGTATCAGCGAAAATAAGCCAAAAAAAGTAAATATAGCGATAATAATTAAACTACGAGACAGAGATAACTTAGCCTGCACTAAGTTGGATTTGTCCCTAAAGCCGATTAAATATAGCTGATTACTTTTTAAAATATTGCCTTCAACACCACCTGATTTCACGTAGAAATTATCACTGGTTTTAGATTTAGACTTATTTGTATAAGGCGAGATGAATAGCCGATAAACATCGCCAGCAATATCGACATCGATATAGCCTGAATAACCAGGAAGCGAAAGTTTGCTTTCCGCTACCGGTTGCTCACTCGCTTTGAGAGAGAGCTCATTGTCACTTTGATTAGAAGCCGATACGGATTTTTGACCTGTTCCGCTTTGAGGCTTTTGTTGCTCAAACAAATTTAAAAATATGTGGTTTAACTGCTCAAATTCGATTCCTTTAAGTGAAGCATTAATTTGCTGATTCTCCTTGGAAACAATGACTTCCCCAGTTTCATTCACCAGTAGAACCAACGGGTACCTGGTACTTGCCTCCCCCATAAAATCAATGTGATGGGCTTCACCTACCTGTTGATCCGGTAAGCTCATAACGATAGTTTGCGCGTCGCCATCGAGTATGACCTTAGGATTTTCGTCTATTTCATTCTCGAACGCTTCAACTAGCATAGGGGTTGATTTATAGCTTTTAATCTTTAAGTTCTTTAGTGCGGTGCCAGCCAACAACAAGGTATTAATGGGGCTTGATAGGTTTAATGTTTCGGTAAAGGTTATTTCACAAAGACTTTCGGTCAATAAAGCATTATCAAGACATGACGTATAGATTTCAAAATCTCTTTGCCATGAATTTTCGTTAGTATTAGATTCTTTCAGTGACCTTAGTCGACTAGAGTTTGAGAGCTGGTGTGGCTCATTGAGTAGAAGATCAGAGTAGTATGTTTGTACAAGTGTTAGCAGTTCCTCTGATTTTTCATTTAGAGCAATTCGCGCTTTGTTACTTAGTTTTTTGAGCTTAGATCTTATCTCGACAATTCTCAATCGAACATTTTTAAGTTGCGTCTTCTTTGATGAGTCTTTTTGCACTAATCTTTCTTGGCTGGTTTTTATCTCCCGCTCTAATATCGGAATTGCTCTTTTTTTAACAAGCAGCTTTTCTTCGACTTGTTGTTTTTCCACATTAAGCACATACATATTGGCGAGCGCGAGTTGTACTCTTGACTTCTGCTCTAGCATCAGTTTATTTACGTTTTCGATTAAGTTAAGTTTCCCAATTAGATATCTTCGTTGTTCAACTGCTTTATCTCGGTGCGATAATAAATAGTTGTCAATTTTAGCGCTTAGCTCCTGATCAACGGTATTTATGAGTATCTCACTGGGTAGCGTTAAAGGCGGTTGTTGCGGCAGTTTTAGAATTTGTACCTGTTGGTTTTGTCGAGTATTTCGAGCCCTTGTATTTTGTCTGTTCTTACTTGAAATATACTGCTGAATCAGCGTTGAAATATCCTTAATGTGTTGCTCATTTTGAAACAAATATTGTGGTAAGGCACTGCTATCAGCAACTCGTAGAGTCGATTGAAGCGTTGTTATTTGCTGACCAGTAAATTTATTAAACCACGGCTTAGCGCTATCTACCTGAGCAACAATGGCATCTTGTTCACTTATAGCCGCCTTGATTTGAGCTATTTCTTTTCCTGCACTTGTAGCTAAGTCCGTTGATAATTTGGTTATTCGTTTTTCACTTTGTTTGTTTGCCTGTTTTATTATCAATTCAGCTAACGAGTTTGGCGATAAATTGCTAATATCCTCCTGTGTTAGATCTAGTTCACTGTCAAATATGTCAATTATATTGTCAATAAACTGCTCTAACCATTGGCATCGCTCAGGACTTTGTTCACACTCGTTATCATAACGCTTGGCATAATCAGTACTTTCATCCCACAACGCCGCTGTAATTTCTTCTAACACATCAAAGAAGGTTTCCTTTTCATCTAATAAGCTAAATTCTGCCTGGTCGAGATCAACTGATAACTCTTCAAACTCTCGCTTTTCAATTTTGAGCGTTGCATGTTTTGCCTCTATTGTTTTACTCAATTCTTCATTAGCATTATCTTCACTAGATATATCCTTAAGCAGCGCAACTAGGGATTGGTTTTGTTGGCTGAGCTGCTCTTCTAAAGCTGCTTTATCCGGATGGTATTCACGAATGATGTCATTATTCTTATCCGTCAACGCTTGGATTTGCTTGTAAGCACCTTTAATTTGCTTACTGTATTGCTTGAATTGCCCTATGCCGTTGTTAAACGAGGTATTGATGTTTTGGAGTTCGCGAAAATGCAGCTGATTTTGATAACTTTCGTTTTGTTCAATTTTGAAGTAATAGAAAACACTACACACAGTGATCGCTAGTAAAGTACTCGCGAATACAACGAGAATGCCTTTTAGTCGGCTTGAACGTTTAGCCATAATTCCACTTCCCAGTTAAAAGCAGAGATTCTTTTTATTGTTTTTAATAGGAGGCAGTAGAAAGTCGGGAAAGAAATAATAAGTATAGAATGAACAACATATACCTAATTTTACACCATCTCACCACGTCCTTGTTTGTTTTTTAAACATAGCAGAGTTTTGTATATTTACAACGTAACTACTGGACGCCGACTCTATTTAGCAATTTTTACTCATGTAAGATTAGAATTACAAAAATAAAAAAGGCTAAGAACGCAATGTTCTCAGCCTTGAAATAACTCCTATCAGGAAGTATTTATAACGGCAATTATTCCGTTAACGCGATTGATTAACAATTATTGCTTTAAGCTCAGCTATTTCTGATTGCAGCTGCTCGATTTGAGCTCGACTTGCTGGCTCTCCACCTTCTTTTGATTCGCCGTGAGATTCAGCGCGGAAGTTCTCATGCTCTTCACTCATGACATCTAAAATGGTGCCTACCATCATGTTTAAAAAGATAAAGGCTGTCAGGAAAATAAAGGTAATGTAATAAATCCAGCTTATAGGATGTACCGCCATGGTTTCATACATAACGTCCGTCCAATCTTCAAAAGTTGCTACCCTAAACAAGGTTAACATTGAAATTGAAACATCGCCCCATAACACTTCATTAATGGAGTGAAAGACAATACTGCCAATCGCTGCATAGATATAAAAAATGACAAACATTAATAACGCAATGTAGCCCATACGAGGAATGGCTTTAATCAGTGCATTGATGAGTAAACGCAGCTCCGGCACCATCGACACCAAACGCAGTACTCTAAAGACGCGCAGTAGACGTGCAATCAGTACCCCTGAGCCACCTGCTGGTATCAGTGAACCGATGACTATTACCGTGTCAAATATATTCCAA
Source organism: Thalassotalea atypica (assembly GCF_030295975.1). Classification (NCBI taxonomy): domain Bacteria; kingdom Pseudomonadati; phylum Pseudomonadota; class Gammaproteobacteria; order Alteromonadales; family Colwelliaceae; genus Thalassotalea; species Thalassotalea atypica. Next base: position 1,399,582 of record NZ_AP027364.1, on the reverse strand, counting down.
CCACTTTTAAAGAATTGGCTTTTTTGTCGACAAGCGAGAAAACGAATAGAAATTTCGACAACAAAAAATATCGTCACGCCTAGGTCAAGTATGGCTAAAAATGTTATCGCTTGCTCTGGTAAATTATGAGTTTTTGCGCCAACTAATAATGCAGAAACTATGATGACTGCAATGACAATGCCTTGAAATATTTTACTTGAGTCAATTGATTTTAGGCGGCGTTGCACCTTGAAAACTAAACTACTTTTCATATTCTGTTCTATCTTGCGTCTTGACCAACATAGGGATTATTGCGTCTCTCTTCACCAAATGTCCCCATAGGGCCGTGACCTGGAATAAATTGAACGTCATCACCCAAAGGAAAGAGGTTGTCTTTGATTGAACTGATCAAAGTGGCATGATCTCCACGAGGAAAATCGGTTCGGCCAATAGAGCCACAGAAAAGTACGTCGCCAACTTGGGCTAATTTGCTCTCTCGATGAAAAAAGACAACATGTCCAGGTGTATGACCCGGACAGAAATAGACTTCTAATTCAATATTACCAAACTGGCAGGTATCCCCTTGATTTAACCAACGATCAGTGGTGAATGCTTCTGCGTGCGCAAAGCCAAAGCGTTCTTTTTGCATCGGGATCATATCAATCCAAAACTGGTCTTCTTTTTGAGGCCCTTCCACTTTCACACCATAATGCGCTGATAGCGCTTTCGTTGCACCAGCATGGTCAATATGAGCATGTGTCAGCAACACTTTTGCGAGTTTAAGCCCTTTGCTATCAATAAATGCAATAACCTTTTCAACGTCTCCGCCGGGATCAACCACGGCTGCTTGCTGGGTTTCATCGCACCAAAATACTGTACAATTTTGTTGAAAAGGTGTGACTGGAATTATTTGATATTGCAACATACATTGTTCTCTTAAATATTAATCTCACTGGCGTAACAGTGAATACAGCTCATACTTAGACCAGCCTTGAATACAGTGATCATAAGGTCTATCGACCCTATTTCCAAGACCATAAAAGATAATATTATCAAGTTAACAAACTTCTACATAGAAAATACTTTCCCTTCGCGAGTGAAGTCGGTAAGCTCGCATTTATAATAAAAATAATATGTTAAGTAGGATATGACCGTTAGAGACTCTTTTCATTCACGCATTGGCTTTGTGTTAGCTGCAGCAGGCTCAGCTATAGGCTTAGGTAATATATGGGGCTTTCCTACGAATGCTGCTAATAATGGTGGTGGAGCATTTCTATTTGTCTACCTAATTGTTACGCTTTTACTTGCACTACCTGCTTTATACGCAGAAATATACTTAGGTAATCAGGCCCAAAAAAATCCAGTAAGTGCTTTGGGCGAAGCTTGCGCCGAGAAAATGCCAAAGTTTGGCCGTTTGGCGGGAAAAATTGGCCTCAGTGGCGCAATTATGATGTTAAGCTTTTATACCATTGTCGCTGGCTGGATGTTGTCACACGCACTTTCCGCCTTTGTTGCATTATTGGGTTTTAATGATATTTCCCAGTGGTTGGCTACTGACAGCACGGTAAGAAATGTTGTATTCACCCCTGTCTTTATTATTCTTGGCGCGGCAATTGTTCATCAAGGCGTTCACAAAGGTATAGAAAAGTGGTCTGCTCGGTTAATGCCCATATTATTGATGATGCTGATTGGCCTGATTGTTTATATTCTCCAGCAAGACGGGGCTACAGAAGGGTTAAAGCAATATTTGATTCCCGATTTCAATCAAGTAACCGATCCTAAATTGATTATTTCTGCCATGGGGCAGGCGTTCTTCTCATTGTCCATTGGTGTTGGCGGCATGATGGTTTATGGCTCATATATGCAAAAAGATAAAGACATCGGCAAGTTAGTACTATCAATCGGTGCGTTGGATACTTTTATCGCCTTTTTAGCTGGGTTACTCATTATTCCAGCACTTTATGTAGCACAACACGCTGGCCAAGAAGTATTCGTGGGCAATCAATTAATTGGTGAAGGCCAATTAATTTTTCAAATATTACCGGCACTCTTTAGCACAATGGGTGCAGTCGGTTTACTAGTTGCTACTGGATTTTTCTCGTTATTGTCTATAGCTGCATTGACATCAACTATTTCTTCCACTGAAGTGCCAGTCGCCTATTTAGTTGAAGAAAAGAAAATGACTCGCGCAAAAGCCACATGGTTAGTTTCTGGTGTAGTACTTATTGCAAGCATGACCTTAGTCGCGTTTTTTGATCAATTATTTGGTCTAGTGATACAAGTTTTGACGACCATGCTGCAGCCACTAAGCTGTCTGTTTTATTTTATTGTTGTTGGTTGGGTTTGGAAGCGCGGTAATAAATTACGTGATAAGGCCCTACAAGGAGAGCAACGGTGGTTAGGGATATGGGGAAATTATTTACGCTTTGTCTGCCCTATTCTATTAACCGTCGTATTTATAAACGTTGCATTTTAATAAGAAAATAATTAACGAGGGCTATGTTAATCAATATAGCCCAGTGGTTTACTCGCTCACAGCAACCACGAATAGAATCCTTTAAAAGTCTTTTTCTCAGAACTCCCTTTACTCAACAGATGAACAAACACCAACTAGCTCATCATGAAAACAGAGCTATACTGCTATCGAAGACTTACATATGTTTACTTAGGGCTATCAAAAAACGGCTAAACCTGTTACTTTTATGGCGCTTGTGTAGCCAATAGAGGCGCTTGTATAGCCCCTAAATTGCACCACCATATGTGTGCTCAAGTGATAAGTCTTTAGAATATATCAACTTAAGAACTTTATTTTTCATGAAACTTACTAAAATTATTGATACTGGTACGTATAACCAGACTTTTTCAGCTGCTAATAAAGTAAGAATTACCAATATCATTGGATTATTTACGACCATAGTCTCAGGGCTTTATACGTTGGCCTATCTATTGGTTTTGGATAATGCCTTAGTTGCTTTGATAAACTTGGTATTCACCATAGCGTATGCATTCACGCTGTCATTCAACTATTTTAATGCCCATAGAGGCAGTAAACTTTGGTTTTTTAGCGTCCTAATGGTGCATTTATTGGTGTGCACTAATATTTATGTGACCAACGCATCAGGTTTTCATCTCTATTATTTCCTTGTTCCAACAGGGGTGTACTTACTCTTTGATTTAAAAGAGAAAAAAGAGAAAATCAGTTTAAGTATAATAGCAGTAATCTTGTATTTATACTGTGAAAATACGCTAAATGCTTTTCCTCTTATAAACCTCTCAGATAGTGTTAATCATATTATTTATCAATCGGTTATTTTGGTTAACATGATTGAAGTTATTGTTGTACTCACTATTTTTGCTAATGAAATAGAAAGCAATGAAGCCAAATTAACGCGACAAGCAACAACTGACGCCTTAACAGGCATCGCAAATCGCCACTGCTTTTTTGAGCAAGGTAATTTGTTGTTTGATGCATCTATCCAACTGCAAAGACCGTTTAGCTTGGTCTTACTAGATTTTGACTATTTCAAATCGATAAATGATAAATACGGTCATTACGTTGGGGATTTGTGCTTAGTTGAAATTTCTAAAGTCATTGAAGCAGAATGCAGAAAACAGGATCTCTTTGCACGTATTGGCGGCGAAGAGTTTGCCATAGCGTTACCGGAGACCACACTGCAAGAAGCCAATAATATTGCTGAAAAAATGAGGATAGCTATAGAAAATCATATCATTCCGGTAGTGGGTACGGCTAACTTCAATTGTACGGCGAGTTTTGGTATTACCGCTAAACAATCTCGTCACGACAGTCTGAAATACTTGTTGATCCAAGCAGATAAAGCGCTTTACTTGGCGAAAGAGCAAGGTAGAAATCGCGTTCAGCAATTCGACTCGGTCAGTAATCTAGACTTTTCAAGCAACGTGAAATTTGACAAATATTAATATCTGCTGAGCCTTATCGATACGACCATTAGGGATTAATACCCACTAAATTTGACGGTGCTTGCTTCGCATCGTCAGTTTCACTTAATTCGACCTGTTCAATTTTATCAAATCGTTTGCTGATCTTATCTGCTGAAGTATGAATCTGTTTAACGTCGGTTGCGGCTTGATCAATGTGCCGCGCTAAGTTATTAAATCTTCCCTTAAAGCGCTCAAAATCAACCGATAGCTCACCTAAGTGCGCTTGAATAATATGCACCTGTTGTCGCGTTGCTTCATCCTTAATCACCGCTCTTGCCGTTGTTAATATCGCCATTAGCGTGGTGGGTGAAGCAAGCCATACTCGTTGTTTATTTGCATAATCCACTAAGTCACTATGGTGGGCATGTATTTCAGCAAACACCGCCTCTGCTGGGATAAACATAACCGCCCCTTCTGCGGTTTCATGTTCAATTAAATATTTACTGGCGATATCATTGATATGCTTTTTAATGTCGGTTTTAAATTGCTTCGCTGCGTTTTTACGTAATAATTCTTCTGCATGAATGTCGGTAAGTACTCGATAACTTTCAAGAGGAAATTTAGAGTCGATAACGACATTTCCTGTTGGCTCAGGCAAAAATAAGACGCAATCCGCCACTTTGCCGTTAGACAAGGTATGCTGCAGCGCAAATTGATTTTCAGGTAAAACATTCCTTATTAAAGCATTTAGTTGCACTTCACCAAAAGCGCCGCGTGAGCGTTTATCTGCAAGAACTTCTTGGAGACTGACAACATTGCTTGAAAGCTCGGTAATTTTCTTTTGCGCATCATCAATTAATGCTAAACGTTTTAAAATATCGTTAAATGTTTTGGTGGTTTTCTCAAATCCCTCATTTAAACGTTTATCCACTTGTCCGCTAATTTCCAACAGGCGTTTATCGGTTGTTTCAGCAAGTTTGCTCATATTACTTGCCAGTTCTTCGCGGTTACTACGACTGGTTTTATTGAGGTGCTCAGTAATTTGATCTATCGATTTTAATTGGTTTTGTAGGAAACTCTGTTGATGATTTTGCAGCATTTGTTGCAAAGACTGTTGGTGTTGATGAATAAGCTGCTGGTGTTTTTCATTTTGATCCGCAGATTGTCTCATCAGCTTCATTCTTAAATCAGCGATTTGCCCATCAAGGTAATGTTTTTGTGTCGTGCTATTTTGCTCCTCACACTGGAGCTGTTTTTCTAGCAGTAACTTCGTTAAGTTTTTCTGATGACGATACAAAACAAAAGTCGCAATGACTGCATAGACAAATAGAGAGAGAATTAACACGTGGGTAAAATTATAAGACTCAAGAAAAGAAGTTAATTCAAGCATAATGGCACTTTAAACTGTTTATTTTTACAGTATTAAAGCACGAAATGATCCATTCGTTAAGTACGTTTTTAGCACCATTGAATTACGTGCATAAAAAAGCACCCTTGCGAGTGCTTTTAAAATACAATTTTATGAACTAATCGATATGAATGATTATGCGTCCATCACTTCAATTTTCTTTTGCCAAATTTGCGGCCCGGTTACATGAGCAGACTCACCTGTGCTATCAACAGCCACAGTTACTGGCATGTCTTCAACTTCAAATTCGTAAATCGCTTCCATGCCTAGTTCTTCAAATGCTACCACTTTCGCTTTTTTGATCGCTTTTGACACTAAGTAAGCCGCTCCGCCAACTGCCATTAAATAAACTGACTTGTGGTTTTTGATGCTTTCACAAGTGGCAGGGCCACGCTCTGCTTTACCGATTGTACCTAAAAGACCAGTATCGTTAAGCATCATTTCAGTGAACTTATCCATGCGTGTTGCCGTTGTTGGGCCAGCAGGTCCAACTGCTTCATCGCCGATGGCATCAACTGGACCTACGTAATAAATAAACTTGTCGGTGAAATCTACAGGTAGAGTTTCGCCTTTTGATAACATATCTTGAATTCGTTTATGGGCAGCATCTCGTCCAGTCAAAATAGTGCCTGAAAGTAACACCGTTTCACCAGTTTTCCAGTCACTCACGTCAGCTTTTTTCAAGTCATCAACATTTACACGGCGAACGTCATCACCGACTTCCCATGTAATATCAGGCCATTCTTCGAGTTTAGGTGGCGTTAAATTCGCAGGGCCAGAGCCATCTAGATGAAAATGAACGTGACGCGTTGCCGCACAATTTGGGATCATCACGACAGGTTTTGATGCTGCGTGTGTTGGTACCGCATTAATTTTAACATCAACCACTGTCGTTAACCCACCTAACCCTTGCGCGCCAATACCTAACTTGTTAACACGTTCGTAAATTTCTAAACGCAGCTCTTCTTCCGCATTTTCTGGACCACGTTCAATTAACTCTTGAATATCTACTGGATCCATTAAGCTTTCTTTCGCAAGTACACCTGCTTTTTCAGCTGTGCCTCCTACGCCTATACCTAACATCCCCGGTGGACACCAACCAGCTCCCATGGTTGGTAGTGTTTTTACTACCCAGTCAGCAATTGAGTCACTTGGGTTAAGCATCACGCTTTTGGTTTTGTTTTCACTACCGCCGCCTTTAGCCGCTATCATCACTTCAATTTCATCACCAGCGACCATTTCAATATGAACAACTGACGGCGTGTTATCTTTGGTATTGATTCGTTTGCCCGTAGGATCGGCAACGATTGACGCGCGTAAAGGATTGTCAGGATTTAAATAAGCACGACGTGTACCTTCGTCAACCATTTGTTGCACAGTTAAGTCAGTTGCGTCCCACTTAACCGCCATACCGACTTTAACAAAACAAGTAACAATACCGGTATCTTGACAAATTGGACGCTTGCCCATGGCTGACATTCTTGAGTTTATTAGAATCTGTGCAATAGCATCTTTCGCTGCTGTGCTTTCTTCTTTGTGATACGCTTTTTCAAGTGCTTGAACAAAGTCTAATGGATGATAATAAGATATATATTGCAACGCATCGGCAATACTCTCGATGAAATCTTGTTGTTTGATAATGCCCATATTTTTCTCTTTAATCTTTGGTAGGATTTTATTGATTAACAATCTATAGTTGAAAGTTATAAAATTGCCGATATGATACCCTGCTTAACCTATAGCTACCAGTATCTTATTAGCATTAAAGCCTTTAAGTAATACCCTTTTTCAACGCATTGAACTGTGATTAAATTACCTAAATTAAATAATAATTCGCCCATGACATCTTCGCCAATTCATTTTGGAGATAGTGCTAGTCATACAAACTTTTTCGCTAGAGTTGCCGATCAAAACTGGGCGATGTGGCTAGACTCCTGTGAAAGCGAGCATGTTGATAGTCGGTTCGATATTCTCGTTTTTGAACCATTGGTCACATTAACGACGATTAACTCTTCTACTCGTATTTGCGTGCATGCAACAGGCGAATCAATGACATCAGATGATGACCCTCTAGCTATTTTAGCAAATATACAGCAAGAGCTATTTTTGGGTATTGATATTCAAGAAAATGATCTACCATTTTTCGGCGGTGCAGTGGGTTACTTTGGTTATGATTTAGGGCGTGAATTTGAACGCTTGCCCGTCATTGCCGACAAAGATATCTTTGCACCGGATATGGCTGTAGGCATATACGTTCACGCATTAGTCTTTGACCGTAAATACAAAGTGTATCATTTGATCTGTCAAGATGAACAAAGAGAAGCATTAACTCAGTATTTACAAGCCGCATTTGAACAAGATGATGCCAAACAAGAGTTCACATTGACATCTCCATGGCAATCAAACATGACACCTGTTGAATACGCGAATAAATTTGACCGAGTGCAAGAATATTTATTAAGCGGGGATTGCTATCAAATTAACCTAGCGCAACGATTCCAAGCGCAATATCAAGGCAGTGAAATTGCCGCTTACTTGAAACTTCGCGAAGAGAACAAAGCCCCCTTTTCTGCGTTTATCAGAGCGGATGGTGCTTGCGTACTAAGTATATCGCCAGAGCGCTTTTTAAGTGTGAACCATGGATTGGTCCAATCCAAACCCATCAAAGGTACACGGCCTCGTCACCAAGATCATAAGCAAGACTTGCAGTTGTCAAATGAGCTACAAGTAGCGACTAAAGATCGTGCTGAGAATTTAATGATTGTCGACTTATTACGAAACGATATTAGCCGAGTGTGTCAACCTGGCACCGTGGTTGTGCCAAAGTTATTCGATATTGAAAGCTTCCCCGCTGTTCACCACTTAGTCAGCACTGTAGAAGGTCAACTTAAAGACGATCAAAACAACACGGATCTACTACGTGCTACTTTTCCAGGGGGCTCAATTACTGGCGCCCCTAAAATTCGTGCGATGGAAATTATTGAAGAACTTGAACCTCACCGCCGAAGTGTTTATTGTGGATCTATCGGTTACTTATCCGCTTGTGGAAAAATGGACTCGAGCATTACCATTCGCACCTTAATTTGCGAAAACAACTCAATTTATTGTTGGGCGGGGGGTGGCTTAGTCGCAGATTCTAATGTGGACAGTGAATATCAAGAAACGTTTGACAAGGTCAGCAAAATCCTTCCACTGCTTGGCTAGTCAATACTTTCTATATACGTAAAATAATAGAGGTAGTCGTCTATGGAAAGAAGCGAGTTTATAAAACGTTTCAAACTGAATTCACTTCAGCCTTCATTCCATAAATTTATTTACCCCAAGCAAACCAGAGCCGCCGCAGTGCTTATAGCCATTACTGAAATGGACGATCAATTGTCCATTTTACTAACAAAACGTGCAGCACATTTAAAGCATCATCCAGGACAAATTAGTTTTCCCGGCGGTAAGGTTGAGCCTTTTGATCCCGATCATATAGCTACAGCACTAAGAGAAGCGGAAGAAGAAATTGGTTTACCACAGCAAAACGTTGAAATTATTGGTCAGTTAAAGCCCTACCAAACCATCACAGGTTATGTTGTCACGCCCATTGTTGCCGTGATCAAACAACCAGAACAATATATTCAGGATCATAATGAAGTGGCTGAAATATTTCATGTACCATTACATCATTTTATGAGCGCTGAAAACCATCACAAAGTAGAAACTTTTCACAAAGGAAAAAGTCATTTAATCTACTTTATGCCCTATAAGCAATATAATATTTGGGGTGCCACTGCCGCCATGATGGCCGATCTGGTGAACCACATCAAATAACTCTCCCCATCAATGTTCTATAATCATTATTATATACCACGGTAAATTACTTCAATATGATTTCAATCTGTTTCCTAAACAGACAACTTTCAGGTAACATTACCGACTTTAATTTCAGATAAAGTTTTAATATCCAATTATTATTCAGGAAATAAGATGATAAGTGTATTTGATATGTTTTCTATTGGTATCGGGCCATCAAGCTCGCATACTGTTGGACCGATGCGCGCCGCTAAACTATTTGTCGAGCATCTTGAGCAAGAAAACTTACTGGGCTCGGTTGATCGAGTTCGTACTGAATTATTTGGTTCACTGGGCCAAACAGGTATTGGCCACGGCACTGGAAAAGCGGTAATTTTAGGACTTGCCGGGCAATCTCCAGAAAGTATACCAGTTGATAGTATTGAAACATTATTAAACCAGACGGTTAACTCACAAAAAATCGAATTAAATGGTACTCATAAAGTTGCCTTCCCCAAAGACACTGCCATTGTATATCACCGCCGAAAAACGCTGCCGGCACATGCAAATGCAATGACAATATTTGCCTATCAAAATGATCAAATTATTAAAGAAGAAACCTACTACTCCATTGGTGGTGGTTTTATCGTTCAAGATTGTGATTTTGAAAAGGAAAAAGATAAAGCGTTGTCTTTGCACAGCAATATTGCAAGACCTCATGCATTCTCAACGGCAGATGAGCTTATTTCAGAAGCGACCACTAAAGGACTATCCATTAGTACCATCATGATGGACAACGAGAAATGCCTGAATGATGAAGCAACTATCCGCACAGGCTTAGTCAATATCTGGCAAGCAATGAAAGACAGCGTCGCACGCGGCATGCGTACAGAAGGCATTTTGCCTGGAGGATTAAAAGTGCACCGCCGCGCCCCAGCGTTACATCGCTCTTTATCTGTCGAGAAGAATGTTGACCCGCTTTCCGCAATGGACTGGGTTAATTTATTTGCATTAGCCGTCAATGAAGAAAATGCAGCTGGAAGTCGTGTCGTGACTGCACCAACAAACGGTGCTGCAGGCATAATTCCTGCGGTGCTTTGCTACTACGATAAATTTATCAAAAAAGTCGACGATGAAGATTGCATTCGGTACTTACTAACAGCTGCTGCGATTGGCATTTTGTATAAAACCAATGCGACGATCTCTGGCGCTGAAGGTGGCTGTCAGGCTGAAGTAGGTGTAGCTTGTTCGATGGCTGCAGGTGCACTGACAGAAATCATGGGCGGCTCTCCTAAACAAGTCGAAAATGCTGCTGAAATCGGTATGGAGCATAATTTAGGCTTAACGTGTGATCCTGTCGGCGGATTGGTGCAAGTGCCGTGCATTGAGCGCAACGCAATGGGCTCGGTTAAAGCGATTAACGCTTCTAGATTAGCACTTCGCGGCACAGGTACACATAAAGTCTCTTTGGACAAAGTAATAAAAACCATGTGGGATACGGGCAATGATATGAAGACCAAATATAAAGAAACCTCACGAGGTGGCTTAGCAGTGAATATTATTGAATGTTAGTCGTTAGGCTTCTGCCCTTCTGATCTAAAAAGGCAGCCGTTGTGGCTGCCTTTTTTAATACTGAATTCTTGTACCTGAATGATCACACATCTATTAGCGAACGGGTAATTTTATGTCTGACATCAGTTCTTCTATTTCGTGATTATTTTTAAGCAACATCGCACGAGTTACAATATCTCGCGTTAAATGTGGCGCAAATCGTTCGATAAAATCAAACATATAACCACGTAAGAACGTCCCACGCCTAAAGCCAATTTTTGTAGTACTTGCTTTGAATAAATGACTTGCATCTAACGTAACAAGGTCACTATCAGTATTGTCATCCATTGCCATCGTCGCGATTACGCCGATACCAACGCCTAAACGAACATACGTCTTGATGACGTCAGCATCTGTGGCAGTAAAGACCACTTTAGGCTCGCATCCTGCGTTACTGAATGCGGTATCAAGCTCAGAGCGTCCCGTAAAGCCAAAGACATAAGTAACCAATGAATATTGAGCAATATCTGCAATAGTTAAATTTTTCTTGGTTGCCAACGGGTGATCTTTTCTCACAATAATACTACGATTCCAGTGATAACACGGCAACATGATCAAATCGCTGTACAGATGGAGAGATTCGGTTGCTATCGCAAAGTCCGCATCCCCCTTGGCAGCAGAATCACTGATTTGTGCCGGTGTTCCTTGATACATATGCAAAGATACCTTTGGGTACTTCTTAATAAACCCCTTGATAACATCTGGCAAAGCATATCTCGCCTGTGTATGTGTCGTTGCAATTCTCAATTTACCTTCATCGGGCTGAGTGTGCTCTCGGGCAACCGCCTTTATCGCTTCAACTTTCGATAAAATTTCTGTCGCAATCGTAATAACTTCATGTCCCGCAGAGGTGACATGCGTTAGGTGTTTACCACTACGGCCGAAAATTTGAATACCAAGTTCATCTTCAAGCATTCTCACTTGCTTACTGATACCTGGTTGAGAAGTAAATAAACTTTCTGCAGTTGCAGAAACGTTTAAATTGTTGTTTAACACTTCGACAATATAACGAAGCTGCTGAAGTTTCATTGATGAAATACCATTAGGTTTGACGAGTCACTTATTCTAAAAATATATACTTAACCTAAAATATATTCCATATAATTTTTAAAAAAGATGTTTTTTTGTCAATTTACCTGATTATTACAACAGGAAAAACCTCAACTGTAACAAGGGAGTTACTGCTCATTGAGGTATTTCAATATTTTCTGCTAAATTTCAGTAATTAGTCCTTTTTCCGCTATGCTAATTAAGACAATTTTTGTAGACTGCTTAAAGTAGTTTGATCATTTAACCGAGAATAAAACACATGATGTTTGTAATCATTGGTTTGATCGTTGCGCTTATTATCGTTGTGGTAGTGGTGAATGCGATCCAACAGCATAAAGAAAAAATTGAACAAGAAAAGCGCGCTCGAGTTTCTAAGCAAAAAGCTATAATTGATGAAACCGAAGAGTTAATTCTAAATCTCGCTTTATTACCAGAGAACCCAATGGTAATTACGATATTGAATACACGTAGTTTGCTTGCTGCCAAGCAAATGAAGCAAATCATGCCTGAATTAAAAGGTATAGGAAGTCGAGTTCAAGAGCTTGATTCTAGGTTAAAAGCATCTCAAGAAGCGCTTAAGAATCATGTGCCTAAAGATGATAAATTTATCCTGCCAGATAATGAGCAGCAATTGGTACAAATATTACAATGTATTAAAAAATTACGTGCTGTTATTAAATCAGAACAATCAAAAGGCGCATTGGACTCGCAAGTTTTCATCAGAGAAGATGCTCGATTAGATACTATGCAGCTTCGAATCAACATTGAAAGCTTGATGAAACGAGGTAACACCGCGGCAAGTAAAGAGATGCTAGGTTCAGCAAGGCAATATTTTGAAAAAGCCTTACAAACGATTGAAAATCATGCCAATCAAAGTGAATATACCGTAAACAAAAAAGAAGAAATAGAAGATAAGCTAGAACAGATCACCAATGAGCTGAAATCAACCAACGCAAAAGATAGAGCATCGAAAGCGAAGGACGAAGAAGACGAATTGGATATGTTATTTCAACCCAAAAAGAAATGGTAGTTTACGACTGTAAAACAAGAAACAGCCAGCTTTTGCTGGCTGTTTACGTTATAGAATAACAGCTACTTTCATATAATATTATTTTTGCTAAAGATAAAGGCGGCAAGTGGTAACTAAGATCAAACCAATAATTTTGCCTTCATTTTTACGGCGGACAATGAAAGCGTACGCACTAAAAGCTCACATACGTGGTCTTAATTGTGAACTTAATCGTATTGGCCGCTCTAGAAATTGGAAACTTGTTGCTGATAAACAACAACTGCTTGCCATCATTAACGTGATAGAAGGCTCTGAAGAGGAAAGTTGGCAGTGGCTAGCAAAATTCTTACGAAAACAGCAAGAAGCATTTACGTTTGAGGAATTAGTTTTTATTGCCACACAAAACTCAGGCATTACCGTGAATCAGTTAATGGCGCGAACTGACTGTACGATCGCACAAGCAAGAAAAGTGATTGATGAACTGGAATTTCTCGACTAGAACACAGCTGCCTCTTCTTAATTTTCGTGACAGAAAAGACATAAAAAAACCGCACTAACAAATGCGGTTTTATTATCTTGTAAGTAATGATTAGAAGCTCATTTTAAACTCAGCCCCTAATGAACGTCCTTCGTTAACTATAGCTGCTAAGTTATTTATCGTTAAACCACCAATGATTGCTGTTTCATCTGTGATGTTACGTGCAAATGTAGCCACTTCATAGTCATAGTAAGATGAGCTCCAAAGGTAGCCCATTCTCAATCCGCCTTCCAAATAAGCGTCTTGAGACATTTCTTCAGCTCCCATTAAGTTAAACTCAACTTCACTGGTATAAGACCAATCGGTGTATGCATAAAATTCACCTTCGCCAAGATCAGCATAGTAGCTAATGGTGAAGTTACCAATCCATTCAGGAGCACGTGGTAGCGACTTACCGTCAACACCCACTAGGCCATTCTCATCAACAGGATCGTTGATTTCACAGAATGAACAAGCGGCGATCGCAGCATCTTCATCTTGAATTTCGGTGTAGTTATAACTAATACCGGCTGTAACCGTAACGTTTTCAGTCATGGCGTACTGAAAGTCTAATTCAGAGCCATAGCCAATAGTTTTGTCTAAATTGATCAGCTCTTTTTGGGCACTTTCATCAAATGTTGATTGTGCCGTCACTTGTTGATCATTCATTTGGAAATAGTAAATATCAAAGTTAACGCGACCTGCACCATCTAAAACATCTGATTTAACACCTACTTCTATTGAATGAATCGTTTCAGAGTCCGCTACACTTGGCTCCGCATCACCTTTGATCACGCGGCCTTGAATACTAGGTGCTCTAAAACCTTTCGCTAGACGTGCGTATAAGTTCGTGTCATTTGAGTATTTATAGCTTGCGCTTAAATCCCAACTGATGGCTGAATCTTCAACATTTTCTTCAAACTGCGCATAACTATCGGTCCACACAATACGCTCTGCATCAAAGTCTTTTTTATCATCGGAATAACGGATACCGGCAGTAACATTTAATCGCTCAGTTAGGTCATAGTCAGCGGAAGCAAATAATGCCCATGCATCTGTTTTTTGATTTTGAACCAAATGACGCTTAACTGTGCCGTCCGCATTGTAGTTAAAACTATCAATTTCTACATCTTCAGCAAAAATGAACAAACCGAATTGATAATCCAAGCGGCCTAGTTCATTTGATGCCACACGAAACTCTTGAGTGATCTGGCTATGTTCAGGAATGCCATCAGCACTTTCTACAGTAAAGCTATTTACTTTCCCTAATCCGTCAGAGCCATCTTCTGGGTTATAACCACCGTCAACATCGGCACGAGAGAACGCAACAACAGACTCATATCCTGTCACTGATGTTAGCGTGTAATCTTGCATCACGTACTCTAATGTTAAGCTGCCACCGTTGACTTTAACGGTTTGCGTGGCTCGATCCGCAGCATCATGGTAGATTTCATCTCGTTCAAAATCGTCAACCAGTTCATTCGTACCAGGCTTAATTGCACTTGCGTAGTTAACCGTTGGCGTACCATTTAAATCACGGTAGTGATAGTTAAATAGTGCTGAGAAATTATCATTCGGTTGATAAAGCAATTGAATTTTAGCAGCATGATCGTCGTAACCACCTAATACATCTTCTTCCTCATGGCCTTCAGCTTTATTATCAATCCAATCGTCACGCGTTTGACTAGACAAAGACACTCGTGCCGATATCGTATCTGTCAATGCACCGCTGAGTGCGCCTTCCGTTGTAATGCTGTCCAAGCTGCCGTATGACGTTGAGAAATATCCCTCTGTGTCTTGTGTCGGACGCTTAGATGTGAATTTAACAAGTCCAGCTGGCGTATTGCGACCAAATAACGTTCCTTGAGGACCTCGAAGTACTTCAACGCTCTCTACGTCAAACACAGGAAAGCCTTTTAGCAAAGGGTTTTCTTGAACGACGTCATCATAAATCAGTGACACAGGTTGAGATGCATTGAGATCATAGTCTGGGTTGCCTAAGCCTCGCATATAAAAACGAGGAAAGGCACGGCCAAACGAAGATTCAATCTTTAAGCTCGGGATACGTGCAGACATAAAGCGAATGTCAGCACCACCTGCTGAAGAGGCGTCAAGTAATTCATCTCTCATAACAGACACCGACACCGGCACTTCTTTTGAGTTTTGTACACGGCGCTGCGCCGTAACTTGGATCACCTCAAGTTTGGCTGATTCCCCCTCCACTGCATCTTCTGCTAATGCAGTCGATGGCAATGTCAAAGGGAGTAAGCACAAAGATGCCTTGATACTTCTTGTTAAAACGTTAAGTTTCATTGTATTACAATCTCTAATTTTAAAGGACAATTGGTTGAATTTGACGATGCTCACATACTGAGATTCATGATGCGCATCGCTATAAAATGCTTTTTCCTTGCTGAAGCAAACTTTGTTTTATTTCTTGGCTAAAAGCTGTCGCTTGATCGATAATTTCTTTTTCGTCTGCGGTTAATACGTTTCTGTTTTTCATTAGTAACCTACCATCGACAATGCTGTGCTGAACATCTGTAGCATTTGCTGAATATACCAGTGCGGAATAAGGGTTATAGATAGGTGTCATGTTGGGAGATTTAGTACTAATAACAATAATGTCTGCTCGTTTGCCAAGCTCAAGTGAGCCAATTTCTTTTGCTAGATTAAGCGCACGAGCGCTACCTATAGTTGCCATTTTGATAACATCAATGGCTGGCATCAAACTACGGTCTTGATGCCATAGTTTATGAACTTTCGCGACTTGATTAAATTCATCAATCAAGCTTAATGTATTGCCAGACATAGGCCCGTCAGTGCCAAGCCCAACATCTACATGTTGCTTCAACATTTCAACCACAGGTGAGACGCCTTTAGCTGACTTAATATTTGCACTCATGTTGTGAGCAACACCAACCTGATGCTTTTTTAGTAAAGCTATATCTTGTTCACCGGCCAATATGACATGCGCACCAACAAGCTTTTCGTTTAACGCACCTATGCTTTCCAAGTAAGCGATTGGTGACAAACCACCACTTCGTTTTGCGATAACATTTTGTTCTTTTTTAGACTCGGCTAGGTGTGTAAGTACGGGAACATCGTATTCTAATGAAAGGCGTGCAACGGTTTTTAGGTCGTCTGTAGAATTAGTGTAGGGGCCATGTGGAGCAAATGCCGGAGTAATACGCGGATGTCCTTTATATTTTTTTATGAACTGCTCTGTAAGCTCAATAGCGTCTTTGGGCGTTTTTGCATCAGCTTGTGGATATTTGATGATGGATTGGCCCAATACTGCTCGTAAGCCCATTTCATCAACTGCTTTTGCAACTTCTTCTTCAAAGTAATACATATCGGCGTAGGTCGTCACTCCACCTTTAAGCATTTCCAAGTTGCCAAGGCGCGCCCCTTTATAAACCATCTCACGAGACACAAAGGCCTTCTCCAATGGGAAAATATAGTTATGCAATCGGTTAGCTACATCATCTCCCAATGAACGAAATAGTGACATCGAGGCATGGGTGTGCGCATTGATCAAACCAGGCATGACAATATCACCGTCAACATCCAGTGTTGTTTGTGCCTGATACCTTTGTGCCATTGATTGAGGGCCTATAGCGACGATTCGGTTTCCTTTTATTGCAACCACGCCACAGGAGTATTCGTTGAGTTGATCATCCATGGTCAACACTCGACCATTGATGATTAAGATATCTACAGGCTCTTTAGCACAAATTGAGGTCGAGATTACAGAGCAGAAAAGAAAGATAAATAAGCTTAATTGATACTTAACCATAATGGATCCAATTGAATAACTTTCACTTCCCTAATCAAAATAGGGCCTTATTAAAATCCATTTCAGCAAAACAACGAAAATAAAAAAATTAAACTAACACGAAATAAAATGATTCAGACGTACAGTTCAGTTACAAAAAACAATGAAACATAACAATTTATAACCTTATAAATCAATTAGTTAAATACATATTCATGGTTCATTTTTTGCCGAAAGGATTATACTCATGAGATAACGACGCACAACTGTTTTGAGGCTAAATTGCGACAAATTACGTTAAATTGGAAAAATTGGGACAGGATGAAAATCAAGCGTAAATTACTGCAACTAGAATTAACAAAAAATCAACATCTGTGGCTACTTTGAAGTGAGTTAACACAAGGAGATATTGAGATATTAGTCGTAGAATTTTTATGGAATGCTGTAGAAGTTGTTACACTTACACGTTGGTTTGAATAATTACAGGCATTAAAAAAGGCGCAAAGCGCCTTTTTATTTTTTCAAACTAAAAGTACCATACTAGGCTTTCTTTTTAGTGGATTTTTTAGCGGGTTTCTTAGCGGCTTTCTTGGTTTGCTCTTCAACCCACTTACCGTCTACAAATTTAGCTACCCAGCCGGTCGCTTTCCCTTCAATCTCGGTCATCACGTATTGTTCTTTGGTTTTTCGACTATAACGAACAACCGCAAGATTGCCTTGAGGATCTTCTGCTGGCGCATCGGCTAGATAATAAAATTTCGGTGAAATTCTATCCCTAAAACGTTGTAACTCTGCTACTTTAGGGGCTCTAGTCTCGCGAGAACGCGGGAATGAGCTTGCCGCCATAAATATACCCGCAGCACCATCACGAAGTACAAAATGCGCATCTGATTTTTCACAAGGTAGCTCTGGCAAGTGCACCGGATCTTCTTTTGGTGGAGCAGCTTCTCCATTAGCCAATAATTTGCGGGTGTTCTTACACTCTTCATTGGTACAATCAAAGTACTTACCAAATCGACCGGATTTCAGCTGCATTTCCGCACTACAGCGGTCACATTCCAAAACTGGGCCATCATAGCCTTTGATTTTGAATTCACCTTTTTCCAGTTCAAAGCCATCACACTGAGGGTTATTACCACATACGTGCAATTTACGTGTTTCATCGATCAAGTAGCTGTCCATCGCTGTTGAGCACTTCTTGCAGCGATGCATCGCACGTAAGGCTTCAGTTTCTTGATCTTCTGCTAATACATTGACATCTTCAGCCTCTTCACCAGGCGTAAGGTTCATTGTCGTTGTACAGCGTTCTTTTGGCGGTAAAGCATAACCAGAACAACCAAGGAAAACACCGGTAGATGCGGTACGAATGCCCATTTTGCGGCCACAGGTAGGACAATCAATATCAGTAATTACCGGCTCATTAGCTGGCATGCCACCTTCTTCTGTCGGCATATCAGCATTGGCTAACTGACCTTTAAAGTTTTCATAGAATTGATCAAGCACCAATTTCCATTCAATTTCACCACCTGCAATATTATCAAGCTCTTGCTCCATATTGGCGGTGAAATCGTAGCTCATTAAGTTGCTGAAACTAGTTGATAAACTATCAGTAACTATTTCACCCATCTTTTCTGCATAGAATCGTTTTTTATCTAAACGGACATAACCGCGATCTTGAATGGTCGATATTATTGATGCATATGTCGATGGGCGACCAATTGAGCGCTTTTCAAGCTCTTTTACAAGCGATGCTTCACCAAAACGAGCCGGCGGCTTAGTAAAGTGCTGAGCAGGCTCTAGAGCTTTAAGTGTAAGCACTTCGCCAATGCTTAAATCAGGCAAGTGTCTATCATCACCTTTTGAAAGTTGTGGGTGAACGCGTGTCCAACCATCAAACTTCATCACACGACCTTTTGCTTTTAAGTCGAACTTATCGGCAGATACCGTAATGGTTGATACGTCATAGCGAGCAGCGGTCATTTGACAAGCAACAAATTGACGCCAAATCAGTTCATACAATTTCTTGGCATCGGCTTCAATACCTTCCATAAAAGCAGATTCAAGTTTGACATTTGAAGGGCGGATCGCTTCATGCGCCTCTTGCGCATTTCCTTTACTGCCATAAACTTTAGCTTTTTCTGGTAAGTAGTTATCGCCAAAAGTATCGCTAATATAACTGCGTGCCATCGATACTGCATCGGCACTCAGATTGGTTGAATCGGTACGCATATACGTTATATGGCCAGCTTCATACAGACGCTGTGCTAGACCCATCGTACGTTTTACACCAAAGCCTAATTTTGTACTTGCCGCTTGTTGAAGTGTTGAGGTAATAAATGGAGCAGATGGCGTGCTTTTCGATGGTTTATCTTCACGCTTCGCAACTTTATACTCTGCTTTTTCTAAAATCGCTAAAGCAGTATCTGTCTGCTTTTTATTATTAGGTTTGAAAGCTTTACCGCCATCGTGGGTGACATCAAGTTGTAACTTAATACCGTCACTGTTTACGGTATCTGCAGAAACATCCCAAAATTCTTGCGGATCAAACGCCTTAATTTGACGTTCTTTTTCAACCACTAACTTCACCGCGACAGACTGAACACGCCCAGCTGATAAGCCTCTGGCAACCTTTTTCCAAAGTAGAGGGCTCACCATAAAGCCAACAACGCGGTCTAAAAATCGACGCGCCTGCTGAGCATTAACTCCAGGCATACTTAACTCACCTGGCGTAGCGAAGGCTTGTTGAATCGCGTTTTCAGTAATTTCGTTAAATACTACGCGGCGAAACTTATCATCGCCACCACCAATGATCTCTTTCAAGTGCCACGCAATTGCCTCTCCCTCTCTATCCAAATCGGTCGCGAGATAGATAGTGTCAGCAGTTGCTGCAATTTTTTGTAATTCGGCAACTACTTTTTCTTTACCGGGCAATATTTGATATTGTGCTTGCCAGTCTTTATCTGGGTCAATACCCATTCGATTGACTAAGGCTAGGCGATCACGCTTTGCTTTATATTTCGCCTTGGCCTCTGGTGACATTTTTCTTACTTCAGCCGCAGGCTTAGTTGCTACTTTTTTGCCAGTACTACTCGTTGGAAGGTCACGCACGTGACCAACACTAGATTTTACGATGTAATCCTTACCAAGATACTTGTTAATTGTTTTCGCTTTGGCTGGCGATTCCACAATTACCAGAGATTTTGCCATATAGTTTTGATTTCCAGCTAATGCCCATAGCATGTTTATGCAATGAGTCATTTTTCTTTTCCAACCCCACTTATAAATAGCGAGCAATCATTATTCGCGAAGTGCTGAGATGAAAAGAAAAGTTAATTATTAAGATTCTGTTAAATACTTATTAGTAGGTATATCCATAAATATGCAAAGTGACAAGTAAATATTTTTTATATTCATCTAAATGCCCTAATTTGCTATAATACTGCCACTTTTTTGGCGCATCATAATAGACTTTTACGAAAAACTTAAGAGGTGATTGACATTATTATTGTAACTGAACTAATAATTCAGCCATAAAACATGTGAAACATCACGCCAAAAAACATATCAATTGCTATATGCATATGACTTCAAAACTGAACAATTAGAGATTCAACATGACAAAGCCAAATTCTGATTTTTTTCAAAAACTTGCAAATTGTTTATGCCCTCCTGGCAACGGCGTGTTTACCGTCAATACCGCTAAGGAAAGAAAGGAAGCTTTGCACTCAGCGCTTTATGGTAAAACAGATGGCATTGAAACGTTGTGGAAAGAATCAATCAATAATATTTCAGCGCAAGATAAAGCCGTTATTCTAGGTATTGCCTCTGATTGTGGTGGTGGTATTTTACGTGGAGCAAACTGGGGACCACTATTTTTGCGCTCTTCACTTTTAAAACAATATCCCGAACTAAAAGCCTTCGATTTAGGCGATATCCGCGTTATTCCACATTTACTGCATGATAAATACTTAAATGATGCAACACTGGCCAATTGCCGTCGCGCGTTATATCAGGACGAACAATCAAATTACCCAGTTAGTCCACTATCTATTACAGAAGATGTATTACATGACTTTTACGCCCAGTATCCAGATAAAGGCATATTTGGTATCGGCGGTGACCATTCAATCAGTTACCCATTAACTAAGGCCTATTTACAAGCTAAAAAGGCCAATGGAAAACGTACGGCGATTATTCACTTTGATGCTCACACCGATTTACTCAAGGAGCGATTAGGTATCGATTTATGTTTTGGCTCTTGGTGTACGCACATATTGGAAGATCTTCATGAGAACCATCATTTAATTCAAGTAGGCATTCGCTCTAGCGGTAAACCAAAGTCGCACTGGGAAGGCACTTTCGGCGTTAAGCAACATTGGGCCCATGAGATTAAGGAGAAAGGTGTAGACGCTGTAATTGAATCAATCAAGGCACAGTTAGCACCAGAAAATATTGATGAGCTTTATGTCAGTTTTGATATTGACGCTCTCGATGAAGAATTTGCTTCTGCAACAGGCACGCCAGAGCCGAATGGCTTATCGCCAGAAGAAGCAATGAAGATACTAAAAGCGCTTGCAGATAATTACCCAATTACAGGCGCAGATATGATGGAAATTGCTCCATTTACAGACAGTTCAGGTCGAGGCGCAGTAAGTGCGACAAGTACCCTAAATGCGGCGTCAGAAATTTCTGCTTTCTTGCTTAATCAGATGAACAAAAACTAGTAGCTATAAGTTGAAAAAATAAAAAAGCCCTAGCTAGTTTGATAGCTAGGGCATTACCCAAAGGGTATAATGACAGATCTAAAACTAATTCACTTAAAGACTAAACTCACTACGAGTTTGGTCTAGTTTTTTCAACTCCCTATTTCAAATTCACCTTTCACTTGTTGTACTTTTAAATCTCCGGAGCCAGCTTCAATAATACTGAGCCCTCCTGCTTTGACTACATGTATGTCGCCTGATCCATCGTTGACCGTAACCTTACCTGTAATATTTTTAACAAGCATGTTGCCTGAGGCATCATCGATATCCACAGTACCATTAACGTTATTAACCTCTAGCTCGCCAGAGCCATCTTTAATTTCAACGTTTCCTATCACTTGGTTTACCGTCATATCACCTGAGGCATCAACAATTGACACCTGACCACCAATATTGTCGACACTCATCGCGCCTGACCCGTCTTCAATTGTTACATCACCGTTAATGTTAGTAACATTCAAATCACCCGAAGCATCGTCAATAACTAGCATTCCTTCAATATCAGAAACAATTAACGCACCTGAGCCGTCTTCAATCGCAAGGTTTGCACCAATATTAGCCAATGTTGCGCGACCTGAAGCGTCATCTAACTCAACACTACCATCAATGTTTTTGATCCATAAATCACCAGAGCCATCGGTAACATCAAGAGCAAGGTGCTTTGGCAAAGTAACTACAAGATCTATTCGTGGAGAATTGCCAACCCAAAAACCAGATGTGTTAAGTTTGGATATTAAATAAGCCTTGGTATGATCGCTATCTAAGCTTAATTCAAAACTATTGCTACCTTCTTTAGCTGTATAAATATCTGCTTTTACTGAAATATCAGAAGCTGTATCACTCCCGATAATACGTAATTCACCCGCTCCCGCATCGATATCTAACTTAACAATATCGTTTACCTCAATAGTAAGCTCCCGTTGCAGATGCACATTGGCTGTTGACGGTTTAGCAATAACCACACAACCTGAAAGCAGTGTAAAAAGTACTGCCGGTACTAAACATTTCGTTAATCTCATTTTAAAATCCGTGTTTTTCTTATTTATGATTCATTATGTGCTTAGTATCAAGTATCGCGCCACTAATTTATAACTAATAAATTCAATTACTTAGATTAATTATCTATAAAGCATTAGCATGTTTCGCCAATTACATTAGTCAAACATACTATTTATTGGGAAGATAAATGAGGTAAAGAGTCAATGACGGCTTAAAAAAGGGCTCTAAGTTAAGGCAATTAATTTGAGTAAAACATCAGGGTAAAGACCAATCGCCAAACCTAAAATAATTAGAGTTACAACGAAATTTAACGAATAGTTATTGGTAACTAAGCCTGTTGATTGAGGCAGTTTCATATCTTCAACAACTTGCTTTGCATTATCAAGTGTTTGATATTTATCGACCGCTGAAAACAAATTAATGATCAATGTCAGGTAGTAAAATAGACCGATTCCGCTTCCTACAACCATACCGCCTATCAAAATCCATTGGTTAGCTAATACCGCGTGAGAAAATAAATAAAACTTTCCTATAAATCCGGCTGATAGAGGAATGCCTGCTAAACTCAACAAGCCTACAAGTGTTAGCAATGCTAACGGCCTGTCTTTCCAAAACAATCCTTTGAAGTCATCAACACGAGTGACGTCTTCATTTAGGTAACGATAATTGAACTGAAAAACAACATAAAACACGGACATACTGGCGAGCACATAAGCAAACAAATACACCAAGGCACTTTGTTTAGCAAATACTATCGCATCGGTGTTTGTGATAACAACAACAACGAGTATATAGCCCATATGTGCGATTGAAGAATACGCCAATAGGCGTTTAACATCCGACTGACGTAAAGCAAGAAAATTACCGATAATCATAGACAGCACAGAAATAAATACGAGCATTTTGATGAAAATAGCCTCTTGAAAAATTGAGAAACTCGTTATTACCGTCAAGAGCACGATAAACATGGCGACCTTAGTGACTGTTGCCATAAACAAGGTGACTAACGTATGAGCACCTTGGTACACATCAGCTACCCATAAATGCAGAGGCGCTAACGCTAATTTGAATGCAACACCTAATAAAAACAACAACATGCCCGCATAATAAAAATTTGAGAATGTGTGTTCAGGACTTATGGCGCTGCTAAATGACAAAGAGCCCAACTCCCCATAAATGAACGCTATGCCAAGCAACATAAAGCTCGAAGCGACCGCACTTAAAATGAGGTATTTAAAGCTCGACTCAATCGCTAGGTCCCCTTCTCTGCAATAGCCTACCAAGCCAACAAGGGAAATACTTAATATTTCAAACCCTAAGAAAACTGCAGCAAAATGATCCGAGACCACTAAAACACTGGCGCCCAATATCGCGAGCAATATCAACAAATAAAACTCATCGTGCACTTCAACTTGATACATCAAAAATTTATAACTTAAACTGGCAACCATTAAGCCAGATAAGTAAACCAATATCTGCGCATATATTCCCATGGTACTAACCGAAAGCAATATAGTGACTTGCGTCGTTTCAATGCCAAGCAGATTAAAACATTGTATTGTTGCTAGCCCTAAGGCCAAGCAGGTATATATTTGAATAATACGTTGTGTTCTCTTCATTGCGATTAATAGCAACATAAAGGTAATAGCAAGCGCAATGATAAGCTGCGGAGAAAGTGCTAATATTTGATTTAACATAATGATACTCCTTTACCAATTGCGACAAGGGGCTCACCCCAAGCGCTTGCCAGTGTTGGGAGTTGCTTCAAAACGAGTTCAGGAAATAGCCCAAGTAATAATAAAAGTAAAAATAAACAGGCATTTACCGTTAGTTCACGAGAATTAATGTCAGT
The DNA here is from genome assembly GCF_030295975.1 of Thalassotalea atypica. Taxonomy (NCBI): domain Bacteria; kingdom Pseudomonadati; phylum Pseudomonadota; class Gammaproteobacteria; order Alteromonadales; family Colwelliaceae; genus Thalassotalea; species Thalassotalea atypica. The sequence continues at coordinate 1,374,939 of NZ_AP027364.1, read as the reverse complement.
AATTTCCACTTTTGTTGGCCCGTGAAACGATGATTGAAACAACACCATGCCATATATTGCAGAGCCAATTAATCCTAAGGCAGCAATCGCAGTATAAAGAGGGAATTGCTTGAACGCGCCGACCAGAGATAAAAATTCACCAATAAAATTTGCAAGACCAGGTAATCCAAAAGCAGCTGATGCAAACACTAAGGCAAATCCACCTAACCTAGGCGCACCATGCCAGAACCCTCCCATTGCAGACAAGTCTCTCGAGTGGATGCGTGAATATATCATCCCTGCTAATGAAAACAGTGCCGCACTGCTTAGTCCGTGAGCCACTAAAGTTATAATTGCCCCTTTGTATGCTAAGGCGTTAAAGCTAAATAGCGCTAACATAACAAAACCCATGTGACTAATACTGCTATAAGCCACCATTCGTTTGATGTCACGTTGAGCAAAAGCTAATTTGGCTCCATATATCACACTGAATGCTCCCAATGGCACCGCAATAAATGCAAACCACTGACTGGCGTCAGGAAATAAGAAAATAACGAAACGTATTAAGCCATAGGCTCCAGTTTTCAACAGAACCCCTGCCAGTAATACACTACCTGCCGTAGGGGCTTGTGTATGAGCATCGGGTAACCAACTGTGAACAGGGATAGATGGTAGCTTCACCGCAAAAGCAATAAAAAAACCTAACATTAACCAGCGCGCAATATTCTGTGGCAGTTCCATACTGAGCCAGTCTTGATAGTAAAAGCTGAGTTGGCCTGTGATAGTTACATGTGAATATGCCATGGCAATAATCGCCGTGAGCATCAATAAACTACTCACTTGAGTAAAAATAAAAAACTTAATCGCCGCGAATATTCTATTCTCATGACCCCAAACGGCGATTAGAGCAGTCATTGGCAATAGCATGACTTCCCAAAAAAAGAAAAACAAGAATAGATCTACTGCGCTAAAAACGCCGATGATACCCGCGATAGACGCTAAAAGATTAAAATAATAAAAACCCCGTTTATCTTGAATTTCCTGCCAAGACACTAATACGCAAATAATACTCAACGCCAAAGTTAACAAAATCATCAACACACTTAAATAATCAATGCCAATTGCATACTCGATGTTTAAAAATGATATCCATGACACTCTTTGTAGCGTATTTAGTTGAGCAAAATTCAATTCACTGTTCGCAAGAAAAACAATAAAGAACAATAGGCTAGAAGATGTTGCAGCTAATGCTATCCAACGAGCACTATTGTCGAATTTACTGTCCAAGAACCAAGCGAAGATACCACCAAGCAGCAGTAGAAGCATTAATGACGAGATGATCATAATAAGAATACTCCAACTAAAAATAATGCCGCAAGACCAATACTGGCGGCAAACCAACGTGCTTGTCCGTTTTGCAGTCCAGACAAAGCGTCATGGCACAATTTTGAATACCATGCGAAAAACATCAATAATTGATCAAATATATCTTTGCGATTTAAATTGGCGATAAAGCAAAATGGATTGACCAACAGGGTTTGATATAAACCATCAAAACCTAAGCCCTTTCTACAAAATTCACTCCATTTACTTGTTGGTTCAATTAAATTAACAGGCGCTTTGCTCCGATATTCTTTAAAATAAAACCAAGAGAAAGCAACGCCGATAAAAGGGGTTGCAATGGCCAATGGATGTAACCAGATCGGTTCAGTACTCACGTTGGTGGCGTGAGATGGTAGTACCGTAGTAAGATCCAAAGGGATAAATCCACCTACGATAGAAAGCACAGCAAGAACGCTTAAAGCCATGACCATTAAATTACTGTTATTTTGTTCAACAGCAGACTCCACTCGCGAGGCTCCTAAAAAAGCGAGAAAGAATAATCGACAGCTATAAATACTCGTTATCAATGCGCCAACAATTGCTGCCCACCACAAAGTAGGTCCTGCCGTCGAAGACGACCACAGAGAGCCTATAATCGCTTCTTTAGAGAAAAAGCCCGATGTTCCCGGTAAAGCTATTAAGCACACGAGGCCAACGCTAAATAATGTGCTTTCTATAGGAAGTTTTTTGAATAAACCGCCCATTTTGAATAAATTTTGTTGATGATGTAAGGCAAGAATAACAGCGCCTGCACTTAAGAATAATAATGCTTTAAAAAAGGCATGCGTCATTAAATGAAATACTCCGGCTGACCAAGCGCCAGCTCCTAGAGCCAGCATCATGTAGCCTATTTGGCTCATGGTCGAATAGGCCAAAACCCGTTTGATATCCGTTTGAGCCAAGGCAGCAACACCGGCAAGTAACAATGTACCTGCACCTATCCACGCCACATAATTCATGACTTCCGGCGCTAAAATGAATAAACCGTTCATACGAGCAATAAGATATACGCCAGCAGTTACCATGGTTGCGGCATGAATCAAGGCACTTACAGGAGTAGGGCCAGCCATCGCGTCAGGCAACCAAGTTTGTAACGGTAATTGTGCTGATTTCCCAACGGCACCACCAAGTAAAAATAGGGCAATCCAATACGGGGCATTGTCGCCAACTTCCCACAATAGCGGAGCTTCTGCATTAACATTAGCAATGGTTAGGTCACCTAAAGTGTTAAATAATAAAAATAACCCTATCGCTAACGAGGTATCTCCAACACGAGTGACAATAAATGCTTTACGCGCAGCAAGCATATTATTTCTATCTTGATACCAAAAACCAATCAACAAAAAACTGCAAAGACCCACGCCTTCCCAGCCCAAATAAAGCAGCACTAAATTGTCAGCTAGCACTAGAATCAGCATCGCAACAACAAACAGATTCATGTACGCCATGAAACGAGTAAAATGGGGATCGGGTTTCATATAAGCCGCAGCAAATGCATGAATTAGAAAGCCAACGCCAGAAACGACCAAAATCATCACGCCTGATAACGCATCCAATGTAAAGCCAAAACTGATCGGTACGGCAGTCTCCAAATAGGGGGCGGTAAAAGAAAACCACTGCCATAACTCGGTGACCATTAAGTGATCTGACGTGGAGGCTAGCTGACTCACCAATACCATACTAGAGAGCGCACTCAAGCCAATACTCCCCACGCTCAGTAGACTTGCCACAGTCCAGCTCAAGCGCTGGCCAAAAGCAATTAATATCAGAAAACTCACCAGGGGATAAAAGGGTAACCAAGCTAAAAGGTTCATCTATTACCTAACCTCGCATCTTAGATAAAATGTCTATATCGACACTTTGAAACTTTTTCTGCATTCTGATGAGTAGTGCCAAACCAACGGCAACCTCGCTAGCTGCAAGTGTTAGAACGAGAATAAACATGATTTGGCCATCAGCCTGATGCCATGCACTGCCCGCGCCAATAAACGCGACGCCAACAGCGTTTAGCATCACTTCCAAACTCATTAGAATAAACAAGGTATTCTTTCTTACAATAACGCCGACAAAACCGATGAGGAACAATATGCTGGCCAGAATATAGGCATGTGTTAACGGTATTTCACTCATAAGTGTCCTCCCAAAACATCGGGTTTTGCATAATGATATGCAGCAATTAGCCCAGCGAGTAAGAGAAATGAAGCGATTTCAACAGCGAGTAAATATGGACCATAAAGCAAGATTCCCACTTGTTTTGCATCAATGATATTAACCGTTAGATGTTGTTGAAGTTGAGACTGATTTATAATGGCAATCAAGATCACAAGTAACGCTCCACCAAGTATAATCGGCCCAAGCCAGTTAATCAGACCACCAGCTTGAGGGGAATGCGCTGTTTCGTCCTGTGTCAGGCCAAACATCATCACAGCAAAGACGAAAAGAACTAAGATAGCTCCTGCATATACTATGACTTCCAAGCCAGCAGCAAAGGGTGCTCCCATTAAATAAAAGCAAACAGCAACCGCTAACAGCGATAGAACAAGGTAAAGAAGCGCATGTACGCTATGCCGACTTGAAACAACCTTTATGCTTGAAATAATGGCAATAGCAGCGGCCATATAGAAAAAAAATTCGATTGTCATGTTGTGCCCTCCACTATGGCATCAATCCTTTTACGTCTATGGGTGGTCTTTCCTTTTCTGCTTGTCCTTTTTCCTTTGCACCAACTGCAATACCACTGTGATGATAAAAATTGTATTCCGGGTATTTGCCAGGGCCGTTAATAAGTAGATGTTCTTTCTCATACACCAAATTTTGTCGGTCATATTCAGCCAACTCAACATCAGGTGTCAGCTGAATGGCATATGTGGGGCATGCTTCCTCGCAAAAGCCGCATAAAATGCACCTTGAAAAGTTGATCCTAAAAAACTCTGCTCGCTTTCTACCGTCATCATCAATCACCTGTTGCAAAGCAATACAGTCGACCGGGCACGCTACAGCGCATAAATTGCAAGCGACGCAGCGCTCTTCTCCATCAGGATCTCGGGTCAGCACAATACGGCCTCGATATCTTGGCGCTAAGTAAGGTTTTTTATCTGGATACTCGACAGTATCCGGTTTAGTGAATGTATGCTTTAAGACTAGCCACATGGTGCGAAATTGACTAAGCATAAAAACCTCCTAATTTTAATAAGGCGGTAACCACTAAGTTTATCAATGCTAATGGCAGCATTACCTGCCAACCAAAGGCCAGTAATTGGTCAAACCTTGGGCGAGGCAGTGACGTACGTAATAGAATAAAAAACATCACAAATCCCATCACCTTAGCTATAAACCAAAATAGTGGCGGTAACCAAGAAGCAAGAGGCTCTGGCATTAACCAGCCACCGAAAAACAATGTTACTGACATCGCAGAAATAAGCGTTACACCAAGGTACTCACCTAGAAAAAACAGTGCGAACTTTAATCCTGAGTACTCTGTATGAAACCCTGCAGTAAGTTCAGTTTCAGCTTCAGGTAAGTCAAACGGCAACCGGTGGCTCTCCGCAATTCCTGCTATAAGAAAAATACCAAAACCAACGAATTGGCTGGTAATTAACCAACCGGTTTGCTGGTATTCAACGATACTGCGTAGGTTAAAAGTGCCCGTGATAAGTACGACCCCCATCACTGAAAGTCCCATAAACACTTCATAGCTCACGGTTTGTGCCGCGGCTCGCATGCTACCTAAAATGGCATATTTTGAATTTGAAGCCCAACCGGCAAGTACTACGCTATAAACAGCTAAAGAAGCCATGGCCAAGAAAAATAGCAAGCCAATATTTAAGTCTGAAACGCCTATGGTAGGTGAAAATGGCATGACCGCAAAGCTCATCAATACACATACTGCGCCAATAACAGGCGCAAGTATAAAAATTCCCTTCTCACTAAACGAGGGAACCCAGTCTTCTTTACCTAAAATTTTGAGCAAGTCAGCAACTGACTGTAAGATTCCAAACGGTCCCACCCTATTGGGCCCCAATCTGTCTTGCCATATGCCAATCATTCTGCGCTCTACCCAAACCAACATAGCTGCTGTAGGGATCAATACGGCAATAATAATGAAGATTTCTAATAACTTATATATTACTTCAAGCATCGTTGAGCCCCCCAGCGTGAAGCCGGATCGGTATATATTGATCACGTTCCTGCAAGCGACGCAATACTTCTTCTTTGTTAATTTTGGCAACAGCAAATCGTGACTCGTTTGCTAAAACAAACTGTTTTTCTTCATCAGGACTTGCCAGTGCAAGTTCAATTGAGTCATGTTCTACATGCTTAGTGTATTCAGTACAGTCCAAACAAATAATGTTCTCGTCTATTAGGTAGTTCTTATTTTCTCTATGATTATCAATAACTATCCGTGCAAAGCACGTTAAATGGGAAAAAGTAAATTTTAGCAATTGCCCATGAGACCAAACTTTTGCCAACGCTACTTTGGGCGATACAGTGCAAGTATTTTCAGTGTGTAATAGGGTAAACTCAGGATTTAAGTTTGATTGCCATTCGCCTCGATACCACGGAGTTTTGGTCAGAACAGTAGTTGATATTTTCTCGGACGGTCTGGGTGCTGCTTCATCTGCTGACTTAATTGGCTTAGGTGAATTATTCGAAACATTATTTTTCATCGGTATATCATTGAGGCTTGATAAATCAATGAATAGTCGCGATATTTTTTCCTCTAGCTCTCCGCCAACTTGCTGTTGAAATTGAGTAACCGCTTGATTAGAATTCCAACCTGGCGCCCAAACAAAAGGAATTTCAGCATCTGCTGTTCCTGGCTTTCCTTCCATTGAAAATTTAAATTTTCCTTCTTTGACTTCCGTCGACTTAGGCTCATGAACGGATAAATTTGCAGTCTTAGCTGTTCTACCACTTGCACGTTTAGTTTCTCTGGCTATAACGCCAGTACCTTGCTCTAATGCTGATAAATCAAACTGTTGAAAGCTATCTGACAACGATACTCTTAGGTTTGTAAGGGCTTGAATGCGGTTGGTAAATGGTTTACTCGAAGCCTTGTTGATTAATCCGTCAAAGTAAGTCAGCCAGCGCCAGGATTCCATGATTGGCAGTTTCGGCAAACAACTTTGGTGGAACTGTTGTATTTCACCTTGGTAATTTACGTAGCAGCCACTTGATTCACTTACTGTTGCTACTGGTAGAAGTATATCCGCCTGTTCAGCAAAAATATGATGACTGTGATCCAATACTATCAGTAGCTTAGCTGCTTGTTTTAGCTTTTCTTTTTGTTGAAGACTCAGACCTTCCAATGCATTCTCTACTACAATCAAGCCATCACAATCGTCATTTTCCAACGCAGAAATGACGCCTTCAATGCTTAACGTCGACGAATCAAGTAAAGAAATTAACCCTATGGTATTCACCTCTGGAGGCAAAACAGTGCACTTAAGTCTAACGGCACTAGATGTTGTAGCTTCATTTGCACTAGTGTTATTCAATAACGCTGAAGTTTTTTGCATCAATTTTGTTATGCTAGCAATTAACTCCGGCATTGATAAAGACCAACCGCTGACTATTAAAGGAGCTTTAGCAGCAATCAAATCTTTACAAAGAACCGCTAATAGGAGCTGCTCTTCTTCTGATAATTGAGCAAATAATTCACCTGATTGCTCTGGCTTTTCAAGGAGCTTAAGATCAAGCATTTGGCTCAACGCCTGTATTAAATGCATAATACGTTGAGGGGTTTGTCGAAAAACCTTTTTGCTCACTTTATCAAGCTTAGTTTCAACGCTGTTAAGCGAATAAAGTGGCGTTAGCTCTTTTCCACCACACGTCCTTACCGCATCATCTTGCCATTTAGGAATGCCAATCGCCTTCGCTTTTTCGAAACTCTTGTTTCGCAGTGCTTGCCTTACAGCAAGTGATAAACGAGGGGATGTTTGGGTAATATCTTCGCCGACAATGAGCACGAAATCACTTTGCTCGACTTCTTTAATGCTTGCATTCTCAAATTGCTTAACATGCGCTAAATGCAATGAAGACAAGGCCATATATTCTTCGGTAAACCCACAAGAAAATGCGGCGTCACCAACAATTACCTTCAAATAGGCGTTTGTTTCCAAACTCGCTCTGGCTGAGCCAATGCCAATGAATTTTTTTCCTCTAAAATGCGCTAACGCCTTTTGGACATCCAATGATTTAAGTTGTTCAGACGATGCTTGGCTGATGCCTTTTGCTTGTGTTACTCGCTGATTTCCGTTAACAAAGCCCAAACCATATCGACCTCGATCACAAAGAAAGTAACCATTAATATCAGCGTTGAATCGGTTCGTCACCCGTCGGACCGAACCGTAACGCTCTCCGATACTGGTATTGCATCCAATAGAACAATGCGCGCATATCGACGGCGAAGATTGAAGATCCCATTTGCGGGTGTAATGGCTAGAAAATACCTTGTTTGTAAATACCCCTGTTGGGCATACCTCCACTAAGTTGCCACTGAATTCACTTTCCAAAGCACCATCAGATTGACGGCCGAAATACACTTGGTTCTTGGAGCCATAAACACCAAAGTCTTCACCACCTGCGTAATCCTTATAAAATCTGACACAACGGTAGCAGGTTATACAGCGGTTCATTTCATGACCAACAAGCTCACCTAAATATTGATTAGTGAACGTTCGTTTAGTCCCTTGATAAGATCGCGCACTATGACCTGTCATCACAGTCATGTCTTGTAAATGGCACTCTCCTCCTTCAGCGCACACCGGGCAGTCATGCGGGTGGTTTGTCATCATCGCGCTGACGACTTGCTCTCTAAATTCACTTGAGCTGTCATCTGATAAACCAATACGCATACCATCAACAACCGGAGTCATGCACGACATAATCACTCGACCACGACTATCATTTTCATCCATATATTGCGTGACGGCACATTGCCGACACGCGCCGACAGAGCCCATTGAAGGATGCCAGCAAAAATAGGGAAGATTTAGTTTTTGAGAAAGCACATTCGATAACAAGTTGTCTTCTTCATCAACTTGATAAGGCAAATTATCGATGTAAATGGTGATTGATTTAGTCAAATTACTGCCCTCCTTGGTACGGGCAACACCTATTTTCAACGTGCTGTTCAAATTCATCATGGAAGTACTTTAATGCACTTTTCAATGGTTCAACCGCACCAGGCGCCAATGCACAGTGTGTTTTTCCTAGCCACATGAAATCACAAAGCTTATGTAATGTGTCTATGTCTGCTTGAGTACCCCGCCCTTGCTCAATTCTCGCCAGTGTATCGACAGCCCACGGTGTGCCATCACGACAAGGCGTACACCAACCGCAAGATTCCTGAGCGAAAAACCTCATCAGGTTTAACACCATTGAAACTGGGCACTGATGATCGTCTAAGACAATTAAGCCCCCTGTTCCTAAACGACTTCCTGCTTTAGCGATGGAATCAAAATCCATCGCGACATCTAAGTGTTCTGGGAGTAAAAAATCTGTTGATGCGCCGCCAGGCAACAACCCTTTAAGCTTCAGTCCATCTTGCATACCGCCAGCATAGTCATTGAGGATCTGACCGATAGTCACACCCATAGGCCGTTCCCACAAACCTGCACTTTTCACCCTGCCACATGCGCCGTATATTTTAGTGCCTGCATCACTGCGAGGTGAAAGCTCCTTAAACCAACTGGTTCCATTTTTTAAGATATGCGGAAGGTTACTCAAAGTTTCCACATTATTCACGATGGTAGGTTTACCAAAGAGCCCACTAACCTGAGGAAATGGCGGCTTGGCTCGAGGGTTTGCGCGTTTACCTTCTAATGCATTGATAAGTGCGGTTTCTTCGCCGCAAATATATCGACCTGCACTGGTATGCAAATAAAGTTCAAGGCAATAGTCAGTTGCCTGTATTTTGTTGCCTAACCAATTGGCTTGATATGCTTCATCAATTGCTTTTTGCAATCGCTGCGCCGCGAGGTGATATTCCCCGCGCAAGAATATATAGGCCTTGTTCGCGCCAATGGTATAGGCCGCAATAATCATGGCTTCAATGAGCTGATGTGGAACACCTTCAAGCAATAAACGGTCTTTAAATGTACCGGGTTCCATTTCATCGGCGTTACACACTAAGTATTTATTGTCCGGTGCATTCTCGTCATCAGGTGAGAACATCGGAACAAAGCTCCATTTCATTCCTGTTGGAAAGCCTGCCCCTCCGCGCCCCTTCAAGGTGCTCTCCTTCACAATATCTAACACTTCAGCTGGGCTATGCTCTTGAATAGCCACAGTCGCTCCTTGATATCCGCCGGACGCTTGATATGCGCTAATATTCATTGGTTGTTCCAGGTCAACCCGGTAGGTTAATGGAAAGTCAAAGGCTTTATCCATTATCACCTCCATATTCGGCATCCACCGTGCTCTTGAGTGATTGTAAAACACTAACCGCTGACTCAGGAGTTAAATTGGTATACTGCTTTTTCCCAATCATCATGACTGGCGATTTATCACAAGCTCCTAAGCAGGCATTACTCAGCAAAGTAAACATACCATCGGCGCTAGTCTGGCCATACTCTATATCTAGGTGGCTACTGATAGATTCAAAAACTCTCTGGTAGTCCAGTAAGTGGCAACTAATACTGTCGCATAAATGAATAACAAAACGTCCAACTGGCTGGCGATAGATAAGATTATAGAACGTTGCTACCCCTTCTAATTGACTCGCTGGCATCTGCAACATATCGGCAATGGCAAAAAGACTTTCATCACTTATCCACCCCCTATATTGCTGAACAACTTTCAAAGCTTCGATGCCTGCTGCCTCTGGCGTTTCCATAATGCCAAGTTCATGAGTAATGGCTTCAATTTCTTGCTCTGAGAGGTAATGCGTATAGTCAATCTGAACGGTCTTAATGGTTTCAATTTCAATTGTTTTCATTTGCTCACCTATCCACATCGGCCATGACATAATCAATACTGCCAAGCGTGGCTATTAAATCTGCCACCATTTGACCCTGACTGATCAATGGCAACATTTGTAAATGCGCAAAGCTGGGTGTTCGTATACGGGTTCTATAACTCATGGTGCTGCCATCACTCACCAAGTGATATGCCATGATGCCCTTAGTTGCTTCAACACTTACCGTGACTTCTCCTGCAGGAATTGTTGGGCCCCAAGAGACATTGATGAAATGCGGGATCAAGGTATCAATATCCTGCATTGTTTTTGATTTATCTGGCGGTGTAGTTTGTGGATGTTCAGCTTTGTAAGGGCCTTCAGGCATGTTATTCAGGCATTGTTCGATGATTTTTATACTTTCTCGCATTTCATCAACGCGTACGCGGCAACGGTCATAACAATCTCCCTTGTTTCCTGTTGGTACTTCAAACTCAAATTGGTCGTAGCCGCTATAAGGTCGTTGTTTTCTTAAATCCCAGCTATACCCTGTAGCCCTTAACCCTGGACCGGTGACTCCCCAAGCTATTGCTTCTTCTGAGGTATAGGCGCCGATATCTACTGTGCGCTTTTTCAAGATTGAATTTTGCATGACCATTTTGTCATATTCGTCCAGGCGCTTTGGAAAGTAATTTACAAAGTCTCGTACTAGCGTATCCCACCCTTTAGGTAGGTCACTCGCGATGCCGCCAATCCTGAACCAACTAGGGTGCATTCTTGCACCTGTGAATGCTTCTATAATGCCAAAAAGTTTCTCTCGATCGACAAACATATAAAAAATTGGAGACAACGCCCCAACGTCTTGAGCAAAAGTGCCGTAAAACAGTAAATGACTCAAAATTCGAAACATTTCTGCTGTCATGATGCGTATCATTTTCGCTCTATCCGGTACATTAATACCGGCAAGTTGTTCAACTGCCATGACGTAAGGGAAGTTATTCATCACCCCGCCAAGGTAATCAATGCGATCGGTATAAGGAATGTAGCTATGCCAAGATTGCCGCTCGCCCATCTTCTCAGCACCACGATGGTGGTAACCTATATCAGGAACACAATCGACAATTTCTTCTCCATCCATTTGCAGCACAATTCGAAAAGCGCCATGAACACTTGGATGATTTGGGCCAAGGTTTAAAAACATAAAGTCGCTATTTTTACTCTGCCTTTTCATGCCCCATGCTTCAGGATTAAATTGTAGTGCTTCTTGCTCTTTGTCTTGCTGGTACTCAGGTAGCGTAAACGGGTCCATTTCAGTTGCACGGGCAGGATGTGTTTTCAATAATGGGTGTCCTTTCCATGTGGTTGGCATTAAGATTCGGGCTAAATGAGGATGTCCATCAAATGTGATACCAAACATGTCCCACACTTCTCTTTCATACCAATTTGCATTCGGCCAAAATTGGCAAATACTGTCTATCCTCTTGTCATGCCCAGCGAGAGACACTTTGATACGCAAATCAGTGTTTCGTTCATAGGAGCGAAGGTGATAACTAAGGGTAAATGCATCAGTTTGTGCGGACTTGTTTTGACGTTCACTTTCATCAATGGCTGAAAGATCAAAACACATATCAAATGCAGGCTGTAGTTCAAACCTTAGGATTTGCATTAACCCCAAAACATCTTTTTTATCGACCCAAACCGTAGGAATATCATCTTTGATCACATCCAAGACGGTAACAGGTGTGATTTTCAATGACGGAGATGTAGCTTTAATTTCGTCGATAACAGGAATTGCATCATTTAGCTGCCAATCCTGACTTAGGTGTAAATTAACGCTTCCCATCAGCAATCATCCGGCGAGTCAAGGTTAACCGTGCTAATACGATGGTCCAATTTAATGTCTCTTAAAGACGGCTTAGGTATTTCACTAATGCCTTGCTCGCCCACAACCCAACTCAGTGGTCGAGGTTGGTGCTGAATTTGATTTTGAAGTAATAAAAGTCCTTCTAACAAGGCTTCTGGCCTCGGAGGACAGCCTGGAACATAAACATCAACAGGAATAAATTTATCAACCCCTTGGACAACGCTGTAAATGTCATACATGCCACCAGAGTTGGCGCAAGAGCCCATTGAAATAATCCATCTTGGCTCTAACAATTGTTCGTATAAATGCTGAATAACAGGCGCCATTTTCCTAAAACACGTTCCTGATATAACCATCAAGTCTGCCTGTCTAGGCGTTGCTCTTATCACTTCAGCACCAAACCTTGCAATATCGTGTCTTGAAGTGAAGCTGGTAGCCATTTCGACATAACAGCAACTCAAACCAAAATTAAATGGCCAAATGGAGTTTTTACGACCCCAATTGACCAAGTCATCAAGTTTGGCAAACATCACATTTCTTTTCAGCTCTTCTTCATGAATGAGCTTAGCGTGTCCCATTTGCCTATCAAGTTCAGCCTTGGTTATAGACCAATCCATTAGGAAGCTCTCCTACTTCGTGACGGTTCATGACGTTTTTTAAGTTCCAACGCTCCAATTCGCCATAAATAAACTAGTGCGGCGAGCAAAATAGTGATGAAGATGCACGCTTCGATAAAGCCTGCCCAGCCAACTTCATCAAAAGCGATAACCCAAGCAAAAAGAAAAATAGTTTCTAAATCGAAAATAACGAAGAAGATGGCGTAGAGAAAAAAATGATTGGTGAAGCGGGTTCTATTGTCATCAACTGAAATAACACCCGACTCATAAGGTGTGTGTTTGGCTCTTGATTTAGTTTTGGGGCCGAGTACGTATGACAAAAGCAACATGCCAATAAGCATGATGACTAGGATGATGAAAAAGGCAGCAATTGGCCATAGTTGTTCTATTTGACTTGTAGTTTCCACAAATTCCCCAACAATCACTTCAGTGTGACAATTCCAATAAAGAAAAGATGATATGAACGCTCCGCTAGAAACAACACTGATATTGGTAGCGTACTAAGCAAGGTCACTTTTATTTACATCGATTCTTTCTAAATTGCTTAATTTTTAGTCTTATAATTTAAGGATAGTAAAAAATTTGGAAAAATGAAATTTATTCTTATATTTCAACAACTTTACTTATTAAAAGACGCAAAAGATGCCCTACCGAATTGTTCATTCAGCAATACAAGCCTTTGCTTGGGGTTTGACGAAATTTGTTCTTATTATATTAAGTCGTTCTTAGTGGTTTACCTCTTAAGATCTATAGCGCATTTTATTTTTAGTTAGAAGCATCTAAAGAAGTATAGAAAACAATTAGTTAAATTTACAAATAGCTAAATATAATTTTCATTAGTTTGCAGAAAAAATAAGATTAAACGCCATAAAAAAACGCTGATTAAAATCAGCGTTTTTTTATCTCTAAATGCGGTAAATATCAATTTAATATATTATCAATAGTCCCTTGTGCCAAAGGATGGTAGCCAGGTCGGGCTATTTGATATACTTCCCTAGCCCAAGCTTTCCCTTCACTTGACTCTGCCAATGATTTGTATATCGGCACAATCAACTTTCTGCGCCCAATGCCAATCAAATAATCTCTCATTGGCGCCATGACAACTTTGTAATTTGCCTTTAAAGCAAGCATGTACCAAGCGTGTGCAATTTCTGCATTGGTGCTTGTTGTTAGCTTAAATTGCTCATCCAACACTTTCATTTTTTCTAAAGAAATATTTACCGGCAAGTTATTAATGAAGTGCAGCCACTGATGAACTGTCCATTTGTCAGTTGGTAATGCTGATAACGATATTTGATCGCCAATATATTGAGATATTTGCTGATCAATTATGATGAATGCGTTTGAGGTTGGTTTTGGTACAAATGAAGGCAAGCCCTGCTCGTATATCCATTCATTGACCTGCTCCATACTAACAACACCAGGGTGTTTGTTGATCAATTCTTTTTCGATGTAAGTAACAAAAGCTTGTGTTCCAATCGGTTCGAAAGCGAATTGATCAAAATACTCACGGACGAACACGTCAAAGACATCACGACCAAACTTATTTTCTAAATAAATTAAGAACAATTGGCCTTTAGTATATGGCACTCCAGAAAAGGCGTCGTCAGGATCTCTGCCCGCTAAATCTATATAAAGCTGCGTATCGCCCGGAGGTAATTCAGCAATTTCATAACTTAAGCCTTGTGCGTCTAATGATTGCTCCATCACAGCACGGTTACGTCCAAATACTTCTTCCATGATGCGATTTTCAACATAACTGGTAAAGCCTTCGTTTAACCATAAATCGCGCCATGATTCGTTAGTCACCAAATTACCCGACCACGAATGTGCTAGTTCATGGGCAATAAGATTGACTAGGCTCTTGTCGCCGGCGATTACTGTTGGTGTAATAAAGGATAAACGAGGGTTTTCCATGCCGCCAAACGGAAAGCTTGGTGGCAAAATTAGTAGATCATATCTACCCCAACGGTATGGACCAAAGAGCTTTTCTGTCGCATCAATCATCGCCTGAGTATCGTTAAATTCTGCAACGGCTGAGTCAACAACACTTGGCTCTGCGTAAATACCAGTATATTTACTCATCGGCTTGAATGTTAAGTCCCCTACTCCAATTGCAATCAAGTATGGAGGAACAGGCTGCGGCATAGAAAAGTAGTAATCACCATCTTTTTTGGTGTCAGGCACATTATTCGCACTCATCACGGCGAGTAATTGAGGATCAGTACTGATCCGTGCTGTATAAGTCATACGGACACTTGGCGTATCTTGAATAGGGATCCAAGAACGTGCGTGAATGGCTTGGTTTTGACTAAACATAAACGGATGCTTTTTGCCTGCAGTCTGCGCTGGCGTTAACCATTGCAAACCTGATGCCTTGTCTGTCGATTGATAGTAAACACGTAACTTAGCGGCTTTAAATGGCGCACTCACCGTAAGCTTACTACCTAAAACATCGTCTCGTTTTGCTAATTCGAAATCAGCTTTTTGCCAATTGCCACTAGCACTTTTGGCCATCACTCGCTCAATAATAAGATCTCGTGTATCTAAATAAATTGGCTGGTTCGATTCACTGATCCAATGTAATGAAAGCTCGGCAAAACCTTCTAAAGCTTTTTCTTCAAAGTTGACAGACAAATCCAAATAGGCATGTTTGACTTTAACTTGGTCATAATTAGCATAGGTGTAATCGTCATTAACTTCGGCATAGGCAAGATTTACTATGCAAATTAGCGACAATAAGAAAACTGAAAAACGATGTTTCATTTATCTCTCTACTTTGTTGATGTATAAAAAATAGGCGTGTAGATTAAACCCAATCTACACGCCTATTCAACTGTTATATCTATTATACAATTTCTTTTTTCTATGGTTTTTCCATTTGGATCACAACACGGCGGTTTTTACTGCGGCCAATTACGCTGTTATTAGAGGCTATGTGTCTTTTCTCACCATAACCTTTAGCTTCTATTCGACTGGCATCAATGCCATTTTTAACAAAATATTCTCGAATTTTATTTGCTCGTTTCTCTGATGTTTTTTGGTTAGTCCAACGGCCACCATAACTATCAGAATAGGCATCAATTAGAACAAGCTCCAGTTCTGGATCTAAACTTAAATACTCACTGATCATCGCCATACGGCGCAAAGAAGCTTTAGTGAACTTATCGCCACCAAATTCAAAATTAAGTACGGTATAGGAAATATCCTCAAAGCTAAAATTCAGTAAATTCCCTAGACAACCAACGAATTCTCGATACGCTTCTTGAAAGCGGGCCGTCGACAATCCAACAGCTATTTTGTCTGCATTGCTATACCAATCATCATAATAAAACGTGGGATTCATGCCTTGCTCTAATTCACTGAGCATAGTCCAAGCAACTTTCTTGGATAGGCTAGGGTTGAATTGTTTAAACAACTTCATGTCTGCAAGTGTTCTATCACTCATACCTGGCCTAAAACTAGGGGCAACTGAACGTACTTCGGCTAATGAATAGCTGTCGGGCATCCTTAACATATCCAACTCAAACATCAAATTGTTTGAACGACTGGCTATACTCGCAAAGCGAGCTTCACCATAATTTGGAATGTTATGCGATAGAGTGCAATTTAAACGAGAGTTTTGAGACAGCTGCCACTCGGAACTAGCCAAATCCGCTTGATATTGGCGCATGCCTGCCTGTGCTTGGCTGGCTATAATTATCCCTAGAAATAGTGAAATTGTTTTTGTCATAGCATTCATTATTTAAAGTAACTTACACCCTATGTATCGACAGTCCTACGTTAAACTTTACCACTAATTAAAAAAAAGCGGGCTCTTAACAAATTCAGTAAACTCAGGTCGAGTTTGCTTGCTATATCTGAGATAATACAAAAATTATAGCTTTATTCATATCATTGTTCATTTATGTTAGACGTATCTAAAGAAACTACCGTAACCTCTAAAGAAGAAAAGTCGCCAATGGCGCAAAGATTCAGAGGATATTTCCCTGTAGTAATCGATGTAGAAACCGCAGGCTTTAATGCAAAAACCGATGCCCTCTTAGAAATGGCGGCCTGTACGTTAAAACTGGATGAGGCAAGTGGCGAATTTTCTATTGATGAGAAGATTTGGTTTAATATTGAGCCTTTTGAAGGCGCAAATCTTGAGCCCGCAGCATTAGAGTTTACCGGCATAGACCCAACAAACCCATTGCGCGGTGCAGTAGAAGAAAGCGATGCACTTAAAGAAATGTTTAAGCTCATTCGTAAAAAAATGAAAGCAGCAGGATGTCAACGCGCAGTTATGGTTGCTCATAACGCCGCCTTTGATTTAGGTTTCTTAAATGCAGCCATTGAACGTTGCAATATAAAGCGCAGTCCGTTTCATCCCTTTGTAAGCTTTGACACAACTACTTTATCCGGACTTGCTTTCGGTCAAACCGTGCTCGCTAAAGCTTGTGAAGCAGCAGAAATTGAGTTTAATAACAGTGAAGCTCACAGCGCACTTTATGATACCGAGAAAACGGCTGAATTGTTTTGCAAAATTATCAATAAATGGCAGCGCTTAGGTGGTTGGCCTTTAATTGCTGAAGAAGCCAAATAATGTATAAAAAAAGCCAGTCATTGACTGGCTTTTTTATTTACACTAATTTATTTTGTGGATAAATTATAATTCGTCAGCGTTATCCGCTAAGTAAGATGCAACACCTTCTGGAGATGCAGTCATACCTTTGTCACCTTTGTTCCAACCAGCAGGACACACTTCACCGTGTTCTTGGTGGAATTGTAATGCATCAACCATACGAATCATTTCATCAACGTTACGGCCTAGTGGTAAATCATTAACGACTTGATGACGAACATTGCCTTCTTCATCAATTAAGAATGAACCACGGAACGCAACACCTGCTTCAGGATGCTCAACGTCGTAAGCTTGACAAATTTCATGTTTAACGTCAGCAACTAAAGTGTATTGAACTGGGCCAATACCACCTTCATTTACTGGCGTGTTACGCCATGCATTATGAGAGAACTGAGAGTCAATAGAAACACCAATTACTTCGACGCCACGGCTTTGGAACTCTTCCATACGATGATCAAAAGCAAGTAACTCAGAAGGACATACAAATGTAAAATCTAATGGATAGAAAAATACAACTGCTTTTTTACCTTTAATTGCTTCTGAAAGTGTGAAGCTATCTACAATTTCACCGCTACCTAAAACTGCTGCTGCAGTGAAGTCCGGAGCTGGACGACCGACTAATACACTCATGTTATTCTCCAATGTTATAAAGTGTGACAATTAACAGCGTTAACCATTAATTAATTAATTCAACAGCACTAGTATTGTGCTGTATTGTAAAAATTCAACAGATTACTATGAATTTTCTTCAGTGCTTGCTTTGGCGGCAGACTCGGTAATTAACGTCTGTAATTCACCTTGTTGGTACATTTCCAAGATAATGTCACAACCACCAACTAGTTCACCGTCAATCCATAGTTGTGGAAATGTAGGCCAATCAGCATACTTTGGCAGCTCGGCACGAATGTCAGGGTTTTGTAGGATATCTACATAAGCAAACTTTTCACCACAAGACATTAACGCTTGTGAAGCTTGTGAAGAAAAGCCACAACTTGGCAACTTTGGTGAACCTTTCATATATAGCAAAATAGAATTTTCTGCGATTTGCTCTTTAATACGCTCAATAGTATCCATGACGACCTCTTTGCAAATGCTACAAGCACCATATGCTTATAATGCATTTTACTTAACTAAAAATAATAACTTAAACCTTGCAAAGTGATGGTATTACCCCAATATTTGGGTAAACTATGCAAGGCTTCGAAAACTTGAGTATTTTACTCGGTTTTTTATAAAAGCAAACTATTTCTTTAAGTTAAATTAAGAATATGTAAGTTTGTTGAATAATAAATATTTCTAATCAAAAAGTTCCTGGAGACTATAAATGGCTATTGAATTACCAGCATTACCTTATGCACAAGACGCATTAGAGCCGCACATTTCAGCAGAAACGCTATCATTTCACTACGGCAAGCATCACAACACATACGTTGTAAAGTTAAACGGTTTAATCGAAGGTACTGATTTCGAAGGTAAATCTTTAGAGGATATCGTTAAAACTTCAGAAGGCGGCGTATTTAACAACGCAGCTCAAATCTGGAACCACACTTTCTATTGGAACAGCCTAAGCCCAAATGGCGGTGGTGCTCCAACCGGCGCACTAGCTGACGCTATCAATGCAAGTTTTGGGTCATTTGATGAGTTTAAAGCACAATTCAACAACAGTGCAGTAAACAACTTCGGTTCAAGCTGGACTTGGTTAGTGCAAAACGCTGACGGCAGTTTAGCAATTGTAAATACATCAAATGCAGCAACACCATTAACTGACGAAGGTGTGACACCACTAATGACAGTTGATTTATGGGAACATGCTTACTACATTGATTACCGCAACCTACGTCCTAGTTACCTTGAAGGTTTCTGGGCATTAATTAACTGGGAATTTGCTTCAGCAAACTTCGCATAATTAATGAATGAGCATACTAAAAGTCAGTGTCTTCACTGACTTTTTTTTGCCTTCTTAAAGCTCTCGCCTTAAAAAAACACATTTCCAGCTAAATTCGCACGATAATATTTACACTTTTTTCTGCTAAAAACTTTCCTCTCTTTAGGAAAAAACTACTACGCTTATAAATAGATATTGCATTTCCTCGGTCTATATTAATACATCCTTTTCTGTCTGGGAGGCGATTATGAGTATTTTTGAGCATTATCAATCTCGTTATGATGAAGCACAGCAAGAAGAGTTTACTCTGCAAGAGTTCTTAAATATTTGTCGTGAAGATAAATATGCCTATGTAAGTGCTGCCGAACGGCTATTAAATGCCATAGGTGAACCGGAAATGGTGGACACTTCGAACGACCCAGCCCTTAGTCGTATTTTCTCAAACAGAGTCATCGCTCGTTATCCGGCTTTCAAAGATTTTTATGGTATGGAAGAAGCCATTGAACAAATAGTGTCTTATTTGAAGCATGCCGCGCAAGGCCTAGAAGAACAAAAACAAATTTTGTATCTATTAGGCCCTGTTGGTGGTGGTAAATCCTCACTGGCTGAGAAGTTAAAAGCGTTAATGCAGAATGAACCTATCTTTGTACTATGTGCAAATGGTGAGCGAAGCCCTGTCAACGATCACCCTTTTTGTCTATTTGACTCCAATTCTGACGGTAAAATACTTCAAGACGAGTACAACATCCCTGCGCGCTACTTGAATACGATTATCTCGCCTTGGGTTGCCAAGCGCTTGCACGAATTTAAAGGTGACATCGCTCAGTTTAAAGTTGTAAAAGTATATCCTTCTGTACTTGATCAAATAGCCATTGCAAAGACCGAGCCTGGAGACGACAACAATCAAGATATTTCATCTCTCGTAGGTAAAGTAGATATTCGTCAACTTGAGCACTTTGCCCAAAATGATCCCGATGCTTATAGTTACTCTGGCGCCTTATGCCGTGCTAATCAAGGTATGATGGAGTTTGTTGAGATGTTTAAGGCACCGATTAAAGTATTACACCCATTACTTACAGCCACCCAAGAAGGCAATTACAACCCAACCGAAGGCTTATCCGCACTGCCTTTTAACGGCATAATTTTAGCGCACTCAAACGAATCAGAGTGGCAAACGTTTAGAAACAACAAAAATAATGAAGCGTTTCTTGATCGAGTCTATATCGTCAAAGTACCTTATTGTATGCGTGTTTCTGAAGAAGTAAGAATTTACAAAAAGCTGTTAGAGCACAGTGAACTTAGCAATGCCCAATGCGCGCCTGATACCTTGGAAACCCTGGCACAGTTTTCTGTTTTATCACGCCTGAAAGATCCTGAGAACTCGAGCATCTATTCGAAAATGCGCGTTTACGATGGCGAAAGCCTAAAAGATACTGATCCTAAGGCCAAGTCCTATCAAGAATATCGAGACTATGCTGGTATCGATGAAGGCATGTCTGGGCTATCAACACGTTTTGCTTTTAAAATATTATCTCGCGTTTTTAATTTTGACCATTTAGAAGTTGCAGCAAATCCTGTTCACCTTTTCTATGTACTTGAGCAACAGGTAGAAAGAGAACAGCTACCAAGTGAGCAACAAGAACGATATTTAGAGTTTATTAAAGGCTACTTAACGCCGCAGTACATTGAGTTTATTGGGAAAGAAATACAAACGGCCTACTTAGAGTCCTACTCAGAGTATGGTCAGAACATTTTCGATCGATACGTCACCTACGCAGATTTCTGGATTCAAGATCAAGAGTATCGTGATGCAGAGACTGGGCAATTATTTAACCGAGAGGCCTTAAATAACGAATTAGAAAAAATCGAGAAACCCGCAGGCATCAGCAACCCTAAAGATTTCAGAAATGAAATAGTTAATTTTGTCTTACGCGCTAAAGCCAATAACAACGGGAAAAACCCTAATTGGACTAGCTATGAAAAATTACGCACGGTAATTGAAAAAAAAATGTTTTCCAATACTGAAGACTTGCTACCGGTCATTTCCTTTAATACCAAAACATCGACGGACGATCAGCAAAAACACGATGACTTTGTTGAACGTATGATGAGCAAGGGGTATACCCAAAAACAAGTACGGCTTTTATCAGAGTGGTATTTACGCGTCAGAAAATCTTCTTAACCTTGTATTAAGGAGATTAGCCTATGGCAAATTTTATTGATCGACGCCTAAACAGTAAAAACAAAAGCACGGTTAATCGTCAGCGCTTTATTAGAAGGTACAAGAATCAAATTAAGAAGTCTGTTTCTGATGCTATTAATAAGCGCGGCGTAACCGATATTGAGAGTGGCGAGAATATTTCTATTGCTCGCAAAGACCTCAGCGAGCCGATCTTCCACCAAGGAGAAGGCGGCATAAAAGATCGTGTTCACCCTGGCAATGATCAGTTTTCTACAGGTGATAAAATAAATCGACCACCAAAAGGGGCTGGCCAAGGTACTGGGCAAGGTGATGCAAGTAACAGCGGAGAAGGCCAAGAAGATTTTGTTTTTTCAATTTCGAAAGATGAATACCTAGACCTGCTATTTGAAAATCTAGAGTTGCCTAATTTAGAGCAAACTCAGTTTGATAAAATGATTGAGTACAAAACTGTACGCAGTGGGTTTTGTGCAGAAGGTTTGCCTGCCAATATTGATATTGTTAAGTCACTACAAGGTTCCATTGCACGCAGAATTGCAATGACATCAAGCAAACGCAAAGCATTGAAAGAAAAAGAAAGAGAACTCCTAGAACTAGAACAAGACAACCTCGACCATATTCAAGAAATTAAACAGATAAAACTTGAGATTGATGCGCTCAAGGAAAAAATTAAAAAAGTGCCTTTTATCGATACTTTTGATTTGCGCTACAGAAACTTTTCCAAAGAAGCTGTACCTACATCAAAAGCAGTGATGTTTTGTCTGATGGATGTTTCCGGTTCAATGGATCAAGCGACTAAAGATATTGCGAAACGATTTTATATCTTGTTATACCTATTTCTGACGCGTACTTATAAGGAAATTGACGTAGTCTATATTCGTCATCATACGCAAGCCAAGGAAGTCGATGAGCAAGAATTTTTTTATTCTCAAGAAACTGGGGGCACAATTGCATCTAGCGCTTTAGAGCTCATGTATAAAATCATGAATGATAGATACAGTTCAAATGATTGGAACATCTATGGCGCACAGGCATCGGATGGAGACAACTGGGCTGACGACTCACCATTATGCAAAAAACTTCTGTTGGAAAGAATTATGCCCAAAGCGCGCTATTTCAGCTATGTAGAGATCACTCAGCGTGCTCACCAAACATTATGGAATCAATACCTCGATGTCGCTCAATCTTGTGGTCACTTTGCTATGCAACACATTAAGAGTGTCGAAGATATCTATCCTGTGTTTAGAGAGCTTTTCAAAAAGAACGACAAAAGCGCCGCCTAATCAAAGAAGTGAGGACGAGCCAATGAACCAGACAAAGCCACTTGATGATAGTCCAGATTGGACATTTAAAAAGCTTACTCAATATCAAACTGAAATTGCGCGTGTTGCCCAGCATTATCGACTAGACACATATACAAACCAAATAGAGGTGATAACCGCAGAGCAAATGATGGATGCCTATGCCAGTGTCGGTATGCCTATTGGATACAACCATTGGACATTTGGTAAAAAATTCATACAAACAGAGCAAACATACAAACGCGGGCAAATGGGCTTAGCCTATGAAATAGTGATAAATTCGGATCCCTGCATTTCCTATCTCATGGAAGAAAATACCATGACCATGCAAGCTCTTGTTATGGCACATGCATGTTACGGTCACAATTCATTTTTTAAAGGAAATTATTTATTCAAATCCTGGACTGATGCAGGTTCAATAATCGACTACTTGCTATTTGCTAAAAAATACATTGCCGATTGCGAGCATAAGTACGGTATTAACGATGTAGAGACAACACTAGATGCCTGTCATGCACTAATGAATCATGGGGTTGACCGTTATAAACGACCTCAAAAAATATCCCTCGATGAAGAATTGAAAAGACAAAAAGAACGGGAAACTTATCTTCAATCACAAGTTAACTCATTATGGCGAACCTTACCGGCAAAAGAGAAAGAAGAGCCAAGTGGTAGTATCAAGTTTCCTATAGAGCCTCAAGAGAATTTACTTTATTTTATAGAAAAGAATGCTCCGTTATTAAAGCCATGGCAGCGAGAAATTGTCCGTATCGTACGAAAGATCTCTCAATACT
Organism: Thalassotalea atypica; assembly: GCF_030295975.1. NCBI lineage: Bacteria > Pseudomonadati > Pseudomonadota > Gammaproteobacteria > Alteromonadales > Colwelliaceae > Thalassotalea > Thalassotalea atypica. The sequence continues at coordinate 1,351,393 of NZ_AP027364.1, read as the reverse complement.
TCTATCCACAAAAACAAACCCAAGTCATGAATGAGGGCTGGGCCTGCTTTTGGCATTACACTATCTTAAATCACTTGTACGACGAAGGGCTAGTTACCGATAAGTTCATGCTCGAATTTTTGCACAATCACACCAACGTCGTTGCCCAGCCTGATTATAATAGTCCTTATTACTCAGGTATAAACCCCTATGCATTAGGCTTTAATATGTTTATCGATATTCGCAGAATTTGCGAAAATCCAACGGAAGAAGACATCAAATGGTTTCCTGAAATCGCAGGTAAAAATTGGCTAGATACAATACATTTTGCCATGGAGAACTTTAAGGATGAGAGTTTTATCAGTCAGTTTTTGTCCCCAAAATTAATGCGCGAATTTAGAATGTTTCACATTCACGACGATCACAATAAAAACTATCTAGAAGTAGCTGCTATACATAACGAAAGTGGTTACCAAAATATTCGTACTGCATTATCAAACCAATATAATCTCAGTAATCTTGAGTCCAATATTCAAATTACTCATGCAGAAATAAACGGCGATCGCTCATTAACGCTCAAACATACACCGCACAATGCAGCACCTTTAGCGGATTCCTGCCAGGAAGTACTCAAACACTTGCACTATTTATGGGGCTTTGACGTAAAACTTATTGAAGAAAATAACGATGATGAAATCACAGAGCTAGCTCGTTGCCCTATGGCAACTGAAAAAGAAATCTAACAAAAACGACTTAATTATAAAGAGTCTATTAAGTCGTTGTTATCATATTTTTACATATAAGAATTTTTACTGCCCAGAGGCTGCACGATTATAGTTTACAAATAGAAACGTATAGTCAGCCATACCTTCAACACCATCAGAGGCATAACACTGAGTCCGCTCAGCACAGGATTTACCGGTAAAGCGTGTTCCTGTAGTTTTTACAGGGCGTCTATAGGTTACTAACTGTTCTCTTAACACAGTCTCTAGTGGCGGTGAAGTCACCGTGATCACTTCCATTTCATCTTTTGGCCACGATATAGAACCATCTCTTGAAGCCATCAAAGGTGATTGTTGTAGCTCTGCCATTAACTTAGGGAATGATTGTGGCGAGATCTCATTTTCTTGCTGAACGTATAATGCCACTTTAGCCACTTCAGGAAAACGCTGTTGATAAGCGTCAGCAAAGTATTCATCAGCTAGAGCATAATCTTGACGACCATATTTAGCATCAAAATAAATCATACCAAGAACAAAGTTAGCGGCTTTATAATCTTTTTTTGCTGCTTTCTTAAGGTAATCAATCCCCTTGTCTATGTCTTTATGGCCATCTTCACTTAAGTAAATAAGCCCCGCTTTAAGCTGAGCCGCACTATCACCTCCTATACGAGAGGCTTTTTTAAAGTACCTTAATGCCTCTCCCACATTTTTTTCAGTACCATATGCATGGTAATAAAACTGACCTAGCGTCGCCATTGCTTGTGGATGGCCTCGCTTAGCTGCCAATTTAAATTGATGGAAGTATTCTTCGCACTCTTGGGTTTGGCAATTTGACGGTAACTTAGCGGCAAAAACAGAGTTGCTTAACATCACAATTAGCACACCGGTAAACATGTTTTTAATAGTTTTCATGGTTAACTTCCCTTTTTCATATTTGGTACAAATAAAAGTTTCACCATCAATATATGATTGTAGCTAGCTATCCGCCTTTAATACCCTTTGACATTAGTTAATATTTTCTAATAACTAAGAGTAAGCAATTATTTATCTTTAGTTTTAAGAAGACAGAGACTCCCTTTCCCTCGCCAAGTTAACAATTGAATATCATTCGAAACCACCAGGAAATATGAGAAAAAATTATAGTGACTGAGAATGAATCTCACTTAGATAGTTCTACCAAACTTTGTAATTTCACAATGTAAGTGTGCTATGTCGGTGCAGCTTTTCAGTATTGAGGTGTGGGATCTGAACGAATCTATAAAAAAATAACGGTTATGGGAAGAGATAAATGTGATGAATTGCTGCTTGGAATACACATATTTACTAAGAAATAAATTAAAAAACGATGTCATTCATTAAAATAACATCGCTTTCTTACCTGATTTACGAAGTTACCTTACTGGGTTAGCCGCCACTAACGATTTTGCCAGTAAAGCCATCTAAAAACATGTTAGCAAATGCAGTACCATCCGCAATGTCAACATTAATACAAGTTAAACGTTCAACACAGCTTTTACCTAAAAATCGAGTACCGACTGACTTAATGGGCTTTCTAAATTCAACAAGCTGTTCATTAAACGTGGTTTCAAGGGATGCGGAAGTAATGGTAATGACCTCGATATCACCTTCAGGCCAACTCATCGTTCCATCTTTATCTTTCTCAAGAGGTTTGTATTGCATCTGGGCATATAACTTAGGGAATGTATTGGTGTCTAGCGTCATGGTGTCATCAATAAACTCAATCGCTTCAGGTATTTGCTCAAATTTGCTCTTATAAGATTTTGCAAAATAGGCGTCTGCTTTTTTGATGTCTTGACGACCATAACTTTCATCCAAATGCACCATACCCAAAACAAAGTTAGCGCCTTTAAATTTATTGCTCGCAGCTTTTTCCAAATATTCAACACCCTCATCGATATCTTTATGCGATTTACTGGTTAAATAGATAAAGCCGGCTTTAAACTGGGCCGCACCATCTTTGTATCGTGACGCTTTTTTCAAATATTTAAGCGCAAGCTTTTCATTTTTATCTGTACCATACCCGTGGTAATACATTTGCCCCAACATGCCCACAGCTTGAGGGTGCCCACGTTTAGCCGCTTTCTTATATTGCTTAAAGTAATTAATGCAAGATGATGTATCGCATTGTGACATTTTTTGCGCCAGGGTATTAGCTGACATGAGTAACGTAACAAGCATCATTAAACCACTAATTTTAGAAGCACTTATCATAATTTCCTTCCTTTATGTTAATTAGTAATGTTAGGTAAAATATAACCATTACTATTAAGCTAGCTTCATATGAAAAATAGTCCAAGACCTCTCATCACTATACCCGCTCCGTTCATCACTTAAGTCAAAATTTTTCAAATCTAGGAAAAACAGGCATAAAAAAAGGTGAGGTATTTCAGTCAGCAATACCTCACCAAGCTCTACCAAAACGTATTAGTTACTAACGTTAGCCCCTGAAAATGTATTTAAAAACGTATTAGCAAAAGCACTACCGTCTGCAATACCAACACTGACACATGTCATACGTTGCACACAATTTTTACCGTGAAATCTTGTACCAACAGACTTGATCGGTTTTCTAAAGACAAGCAGTTGTTGGTCAAATGTAGTTTCGAGTGATGGAGATGAGATGGTAATTATCTCAATATTTCCTGTAGGCCAATTTATCGAGCCATCATCGTCTTTTTGAAGTGGTTTTTTCTGCATTTCGGCAAATAGCTTAGGAAAAGTTGCTGCATCCAAAGTCATGGTTGTTTCAATAAATTGCACCGCCTCTGGCATCTGTTCAAACTTAGCCTCATAAGACTTCGCTAAATATTTATCGGCTTGTTTGATGTCTTGACGACCGTATTTTTTATCCAAATGCACCATACCCAAAACAAAGTTAGCGCCTTTGAACTCATTATCTGCAGCCTTTTCTAAATACTCGATGCCATCATCTATGTCTTTATACTCTTCACTTGTTAAGTAGATGTAGCCCGCTTTAAACTGTGCTGCCGCATCTTTGCTTCTAGAAGCTTTCTTCAGAAATTTCAACGCCAATTTTTCATTTTTTTCAGTGCCATAAGCGTGATAATACATTTGCCCCAGGGTTGCCATCGCTTGGGTATGGCCACGTTTGGCCGCCTTTCTGTATTGTTCAAAGTAATTGACGCAGGTGGAAGTATCACATTGAGTCATTTTTTGCGCTGAAATGTTTGGCGAAATGATTAACGCACTAAACATCAAGATGCCACAGACTTTAGAAGCATTTATCATAAATTTATTCCTTTGTTTTCATTATTAACCGTCTCTGTTAATAAAATGTTGATGACTATTGATAACCTATATTTTCAAAAGGAATTCTCCAATACCACTTATCACTGTATATCCACCATTCATCACTAATATGAAATTTTGATTTACTTTACCGGACGAGTGTTAATATGGTGAAAAGTTACGGGCACAAAAAAACGAGTACAAGAAACCTTGCACTCGTTTTATATATTTTCATAAAGTATATTGAGCTATTCAGCTAATTCTTTAAGTACTTCTTCTTTCAATTCTAACCAAAGCTTGCCTGATTCTATACCGTATTTGCGAACGGCAAATACCGACTCATCAAATTTTCCGGCTTTTGCATGCTCAATTAAGCTCTCATAATATTGTCGAGAGATTTCTCTGCCTTTAGGATGTTTAAAGTACAAACCGCCCAGTCGAGAATATAACCCTCTAAAACCATTAAGAATAAGTAAATAAATTGAGTTCCCCGAAGCAACTACTAACTCTTTGTTTAACCTGTAGTCAAAATCAGCAAAATCTTCACCATTATCCGCTACCTCTTTGTAGCCTTCTAGGATTTCAATTGCTTTCTCAGGGTTATTTTTAATGGCTCCACGGACATAGATTGCACTGATATTTGTACGCGCTGACATCAGGTTATCAACCAACTCAGGAATACCATCTTGATCGAGTTGCGCTAACGTTTCCAAAATATTCAAACTGGATGTTTCCCAAAAATTATTCACTTTGGTCGGTTTACCATGCTTGATTGTCAGCCATCCATCACGAGCTAAACGTTGCAACACTTCGCGTAACGTAGTTCGTGTGACACCAATCAGTTCTGATAGCTCACGCTCTGCGGGAAGGATAGATCCAGGAGGAAATCCTCCGTTCCAAATTGATTCGACGATATACTGCTCTGCGAATCCAGCTGGACTCTGTGCTTTTATGACCATTAAGATGACATCACTTTCACGTTATAAATTACAACTGATTGTACCAGAAGAATAAGTCAGCACAACCAGTTATAAGCTTGTTTTTGCAACACCAAAGACACATCACTTATATATATTGAATTTTAACCTACTGAGTAAAGCCAATAGTAGAAAAAAATGGCTCGCTTTTCACGTTGCTATTGATGCACTTCAACTTTTGATGTGCTTTCTTTAAACCAATCAAATTATTGTGTTATATTCGGATTACACAATTAAAATGTAAGCAGTTTATGTTTACCCATAATTATTTTCTAAAAAAGGTAAGTTATGCAGCAATCGTATATGAGTGCTTTCTTTAAAAACTTTTTAGGCAACTCGCCAGAATGGTATAAATACGCAATTATTGCGTTCTTAGTAATTAACCCAATTCTCTTCTTCTATGTCAGTCCATATATAGCTGGATGGGCATTAGTGTTGGAATTTATCTTTACGTTAGCGATGGCGCTGAAATGTTATCCATTACAGCCTGGAGGCTTACTAGCCATTGAAGCTGTTTTTATTGGCATGACCACCCCAAAGCACGTACTCAGTGAAATCATCATTAACATTGAAGTACTGCTACTATTAATCTTTATGGTCGCCGGTATTTATTTCATGAAAAACCTGCTACTGTTTTTGTTCACGAAAATAATTACTCGTGTTAAATCTAAAACCGCCGTATCCCTACTATTTTGTTTCGCCGCAGCATTCCTCTCTGCGTTTTTAGATGCGTTGACGGTAATTGCTGTAATCATCAGCGTCGCCGTTGGTTTCTACTCTGTTTACCATAAAGTAGCCTCAGGTAAAGATTTTCATCACGACCATGATCATACTTCAGATAACGAACTGGCCGAACTTTCGCGTAACGACTTGGACGACTTTCGTGCGTATTTACGCAACTTATTAATGCATGCTGGTGTAGGTACTGCTTTAGGTGGTGTTTGTACTATTGTCGGTGAGCCACAAAACGTTATTATTGGTCAACAAGCAAATTGGGAGTTTGTAGAATTTGCTATTCGTATGTCACCGGTTACTTTTCCTGTATTTATCGCTGGTATGTTGACATGTGTATTATTGGAAAAACTGAAATGGTTTGGCTATGGTGCCCATCTTCCTGATAATGTTCGAAATATTCTGCAAGACTTTGATGAGCAAGAATCAAAAAAACGTACTCGCCGTGACAATTTAAAGCTCATTATGCAAGGTGTTGTTGGTGTTTGGTTAATTGTTGCGCTAGCACTTCATCTAGCGGCTGTTGGCCTAATTGGTTTAACCGTTATTATCTTCGCCACGGTGTTTACTGGTGTTACTGACGAACATCAAATTGGTCATGCATTTGAAGAAGCATTACCTTTTACCGCGCTACTAGCAGTATTTTTTGCCATTGTTGCTGTAATTATCGATCAAAAGCTATTTAGCCCAGTCATTACTTGGGTACTGACGTTTGAAGGAAATATGCAACTGGTAATGTTCTACTTAGCAAATGGCTTCTTATCCATGGTATCCGACAATGTCTTTGTTGGTACGGTATATATAACAGAAGTGAAAAAAGCTCTATTAGCCGGACAAATCACGCGCGATCAATTTGATATGTTAGCTGTAGCTATTAACACAGGTACAAACTTACCAAGTGTGGCAACACCTAACGGGCAAGCAGCTTTCTTATTCTTGTTAACATCTGCCTTAGCGCCTTTGATTCGCTTATCATACGGTCGAATGGTGGTAATGGCTTTCCCTTATACTATAGTGTTAACCATTGTAGGTTTGTTAACGATCTCTTCAGGTTTCTTAACCAGTCAAACGGCTGCCTACTATGAATCCGGTCTCATTCACCATCACACCGTAGATGAAGCGAAAGAAGACCCCGCTGGTCACTAATAATTTTTAACAAAAAGCGTCTTATAGGCGCTTTTTTTTTATCTTGAATTAGATACACTATTACAATTTTTAAGAATAAGGCTTTTTAGTGAAATTTATCAGCGACCTTCCCTTGTCTTCTCGCCCATGGTTATTATTGCTCCTTAGCGCACTAATATTTGAAGCATGCGCATTATTTTTTCAATACGGTATGGAGCTCAAACCATGCATCATGTGCATATATCAACGTGTTGCGATATGGGCAATTTTCTTTGGAGGAGTGATCGGCATTATTGCGCCTCAACAACTATTATTTAGGTTAATCGGATATGGGCTATGGGGAACAGGGGCCGTATGGGGCTTACTGATTGCATTAGAACATGTTGAAATGCAAAGCTCTGCAATGTCATTATTCTTCACCTGCGAATTTGTACCCAATTTCCCAAGTTGGGCACCACTACATGAGTGGATACCGTTCTTGTTTGAGGCCTCAGGAGATTGTGGAGAGATCAGCTGGCAATTCTTCGGTTATAGTATGCCTCAATGGATGGTAGTAATATTTGCTGGATACACTGCAGTGCTTGCAATAGTACTACTGACCAGAATTGCTGTCGCGAAAAACCTATAAGAGTTAGGAGCTCAAAAAAAAGCGAGTTCTACTCGCTTTTTTTGTTGGTTAAGCATCATGTTAATTAAACATGTTTTTCATACTGTCTGCAAAAGCAACAAAGCGTTCTTTAATGGTACGTTTTATTTTAATATCTATACCACTGAAAATAGACAAACCTTCAATGATGATAGTTGGCGCATTAGTTAACTGTGTAGACGGTGCACTGTTGTCCACGCTACCGAAAATACAAAATGCTTTTGAAATGACATTTACGTTTTCAGGTACATAGATGTTATCGCCGCTGAACAAGCTAAATAGCTTTATCGTGACTTGTGGTTGGCTAAATTTTGCATCAGTAAAATCAATATCAGAGCCACTAAAAATGCTAAACACACGAACTTCTTTTGCTACGTGCCAAGCACCATTTCTATTACTGCCACTAAAAACGTTCACCAAGTAATCAATCTCTTGAGTCTCGCCCGGTTCAAAATTATTGAAAAAATCCCGCTTTTTATTATCTACATACGTCTGATCAACGCTAATATCTAAATCATCCGCCAAGGCTGAAATTTCTTTGTTGTCGCGGCTTTCCATCGCAATATCTAAGCGTCGTTCAAATGCTTCGTAAGAAAGCTCACCATGACTGTAGTTCATGATCAGTTTATCAATAACTTCTTCTCTAACCGTTTCTGTTGGCCTATCTTCAGTAGCGACTGGCATACATACATCCTTTTCATGTGATAAGAAATCAATTTAAGTTCATAATATAAGCAATCTCTGCACCATAATTTATATCCTTATAAATCAATTGGTTATGATTTTTTATGCAAGTTAGTTTGTATAAAGTCACAATCGTTACGTTTTCTAACCAACAAACTCAACATTTAGACCACATCAGCAAACAGTGTTCGATATTCATGAATTAAGTTTTCCCATAGCAAGTTAGGCAGTTTTTGTTTGGCTTTTTGTTGTATTGCATGCCATGAAACACCACTTTCTTGTTTATCGAGACTATAACGATATAGCCTTTTGGCAATAGATATCGCATCAATTTCTTCATATTGATCATTGTATTTTGATAACCGCGTACCGTATAAGAACTGGCAGTCAAAATGCTCTGGATAAGCCAACCTATTCGGCACTAATGGAATAGCGCCGTGCTGTACTGCTTGCAGAATTGATAGCCCTTGAAAGTCGTGGTCGGCTGTTGAGAGCACAATATCAACTGAATACAGTAGCTCATGATACTCATTAACATCTTCAACATAGCCCCAATAACCAATGTTTTCGCTAAACTCTGCTTTGATACGCTCAAAAACATCAGGCACCTGGCTGAACCGCTGACCTACAATATGAATGGTAAAGTCATCACTTTTCCTTTTCAGTAGAATTAATGATTTGTAGAGTAATTCAGGCCCTTTATCAAACTCCCAACGATGATTCCATAATACTTGCAACCTTTTACTTTTCTCACTACTACGGTGCTTCCTGGGCAACACAGAGTTTAAGGGAACCGGAATCACAGTAGATTTGCTATTTAATATTCCTGCAATACCTTTTGGTACATGATCAGGCAACTTTTTCATCAATGCATCTATTCCAGTGAGAAAGGTAGAACGATTGAACTCCGAATTAAATACAATACGAGTAGCCGACAATGCGGTGTATATCGAGGTTATTTGTGGCTCAACCGACGAAAACTCCAGACCAGACTTAGGGTATTCAAACTGATTCTCGTGGAAGTAAACAATACTCGGTATATTCGCTAGATTTGGTACAAGACCTTTGAGCGCAGATAAGTCAGTCATTGAGGTCGCAATTATTAAGTCATATGACTGTGACAACAATTTCCGCTCAGTATATGCCCAAGTTAAGCTATTCCCCCTAACACGCCATGAAAAAAATCGAGCAGGTAGAGAGAGCACATGCCATTTATGTTGATTACACTGTGTTACCAACCCTTTACGCCAATATTGATGACTTTGTGCATCGTAGGCAGAGAGTAATAAAATTTTCATATTAACCTTAAGTTGTTCCTACATTAGTGCCTATAGCATAGAAGGAAACATTATGTGTAAAATCTGCAAATAACTTGTCTGGTCTGACAACTCTAAGACATAATAGAAAGAGATGACAACTTTAAAGAAACAAATAAACAAAACCATGAAATTACACCATATTGAAGGCTATATTCAATCGATATACTTGGTTGAATACACTGATAAGTTCCTTTTGCTTGATGGTTGTTGTCGTGCTGATATTCCTGTCATCCAACAGTTTATTGAATTGCAGCTCGGCCGTAAATTTTCAGAGCTAGCCCTTGTAGTGGTCACTCATATGCACCCTGATCACGCTGGTGCTGCAGCGAAGTTACGAGCGCTTACCGGATGTAGAATAGCGGTAGCAAATGTTAATGGTCATTGGTATACAGGCATAGATGGCGTATTAATGTTGCTCACAGATGTCGCATTGGCGCACTGGGTAGCCAAAAGAATGGGGAAACCAAAGAAAAGACTTTGGTACCAAACGCGATTTACTCCTGACTTTAAATTAGATGATGGTGATTTGCTACCTGGTTTTGAAGAGTGGCAAGCGCATTTTACCCAAGGACATACCGATAGGGATTTATCGTTACTGCATATTCCATCTCAAAAAATATATATTGCGGACTTGATGGTCAAAGTAAAAGGCAAATATATCCCTCCTTTTCCTGTGTTTTATCCAAATCGTTATTTAGCCTCAATTAATAAAATAAAAGACTTGAATGTCAATGCTCTTTGGCTCGCTCATGGCGGTGAAATCCAACTGTCAGAAGATGATTATCAACATTTATTTGAAAAATCGCCGAGGCAACCCATGACCCATTGGCGCTCAGTGAAATCTAAATTTAAAACAGTGCTAAGCAATAAAGCTTAAATCATCTACGGTGAGAAATGGGGAACAACCGCCATTAATTTTTCACCGAGTATTTCAAGAAACTTATCGTTTTATAGATGCTCTACTAAAAAGGTCAAATACTTATCAGCAGTCTCGATCCTATTTGCTTTCTTGCTAAAACCATGACCTTCATCGTCAAATATCAAGTAATCAACAAAGGTGCCCCCTGCCCTAATTGAAGCAACCATTTCATCGCTTTTTATCTGTAGAACTCGAGGATCATTTTTACCTTATACAACTAACACGGGGCTTTTGACTTGATGGCCGAAAAAACTGGAGAAATGTTATGTAAACGCTCTTGGTCGGTAGTAGGATCGCCTAGTTCATCGTAAAGTGATTTTCTAAATGCTTCCCAATACGGTGGGATATTCTCTAACGTTCTAACCCAATTGGTGACGCCAAAAAAATTGATGCCCGCCTTAAACTCATCGGTAAATGCCATTGTAGCCATCGTTAAATAACCACCATAGCTGCCACCAATGACACCTATTTTACCTTTATCTACCCAGTTTAATGACTGAAGATAATACTTATTAAAAACAATATCCTGTAAATCATGATCGCCGTGATGTTTATCATCTAAATGGAAAAACGTTTTGCTGTATCCACTCGAACCACGATTATTAACTTTAAAAACGGCGTAGCCATTATTAACCAATAACTGTACAACCTCAGAGTAGCCTTTTCGGCTTTGACCTCCGGGGCCCCCATGAATCCAGTTAAGGGATAGCACCATACTACGCTCAGCTTGTTTAGGCTTATATAAAATTCCAGGTATTTCTATACCATCAAAGCTCTTGAATCGCTTCACTTCGCCATCAACAGGCACTTTATAAGCGTTAAAATGCCACTTTGATCGCTACTAACCAACACTGCGCTGGCATCAACATTCAATGATGAACCAAATATAGAAGTGGTTTGATAAAATTCTTCCGCGCTATGGGTTTGAAATAGAGCAAAGTCTAATTCAGCGCTCTGAATCGTCGACGGTTCCTCTTGTTGCTTTGAACATGCAAAAAGGAAAAAGAGTATGTTAGCAAGAGTAGGTATTTCGGCAGATTTTTCATGGTATGTTCCATCATTATCAATGTAGAAGCTTTCCACTACATGAACCGAGCAAACTGTTCGGCCAACTGCTTGTTAATAGAGTGTTACACTAGCAGTGTAGTTTATTATTCGCATATGTGAATTCTATGAAAAGTCAAATAAAATCAATTAGCTAAAATAGACTACCTAATTCTTAATTTTTAACTATAGTTTTAATGTAACGAACGAATTTTCGACTTAAGTTTTGGGAGAACATATGTCTGATCACCGCACATACAAAAAAATTGAAATTGTTGGTTCCTCACCCATCAGCACGGACGAAGCGATTAAAAATGCTATTAGCCATTGTGGTAAAACAGTTAAAAATATGGACTGGTTTGAAGTTACTGAAACGCGTGGACATATCGTTCACGGTAAAGTAGCCCATTTTCAAGTGACATTGAAAATAGGCTTTAGATTGGAAAACAGCTGACATTAAAAGCTACATCAATGATTTGTTTCACAAACTAACTAAAGTTCATGAAAAAAGCGTTCCGCTCTTGGTAACCATTTTTTATAATCAAGTGACAACACCACATATTGAGAGCGACCAACAATTTCATGTCGAGGTACAAAACCTATAACTCTTGAGTCAGCGCTTTTATCTCGATTATCCCCTAAGACTAAATAATGGCCTTGTGGCACCTCAACTGCAGAAAAATTGGCTAGCTTGCTAGGTACTCTGGATGTTGTTACCAGGTGACTAATTTCATTAATTTGCTCTATTTGATATGTTTTGTCATTAAATTGAGTATCTACTTGATAAGAAACACTCTTACCATTGATGCTTAATCTATTGTTCTGCATTGCTACAATATCTCCTGGAACGCCGATCACTCTTTTAATTAGTCGTTTATCGGCGACTTTAGAATCAAAAATAATGATCTCATTCGTTTTCGGATCATCGAGCTTCAGCAGTGAAATATGACTAAAAGGCAGGCGAATATCGTAGGCCATCTTATTGACAAAAACGCGATCTCCTTCGAGGATTGTTGGTTTCATAGAGCCTGTGGGCACATCACTCCAGTCTGCTATTGCACTTCTAAAAACTAACATCAATGTAACAAACAATAATATCGACTTATTGCTTCGCCAGAATTTCTTCATAAAACGACTCATTTTATTCCTTAACAGAGAATGTATTTCAACAAGACAATAGAGTCTTATTGCGCAAGTTAGTTCTGAATTAGTTCATAAGTTGTCTTTCACATTTGTAACAATTCGTTTATCACTTAATTCGATGCTCTCAATTTGCTCACGGCATGAACCATTAAAAGAACAACAAACCCTGAAAATAGTCCTACAATGCCGTCAAATATTATAGGAGCTATTATTGAAATAAACGTGCCCAATGCATTGCTCACCCACATTTCCAGTTGTTGGCTCAAGTGATGAAAAATTGAAAAGCTGTGTGTCAATATGCCGCCTCCAACGAGGAACATGGCTAGTGTTCCAATCACAGACAGTGCTTTCATTAACCAAGGAGCAAAAACTAAAATGGCCCGTCCTAACGCTCTTTGTAAAGGGTTAAAAGAACCAGAGACTGATTTTCTTAATAAATATAGTCCTAAATCATCGAGTTTCACTATCCCAGCTACAAGGCCGTAAACCCCCACAGTGATTAGTATGGCTAAAGCAGACACTACCGTCACTTGCATTTCAAAACTCACGTTTTGAAGAGTTCCAAGCACGATGACAACAATTTCAGCCGAAAGAATAAAGTCAGTGCGGATTGCTCCCTTAATTTTATCCTTTTCTAAAGCAACTAAATCAACATTAGCATCGGCAACAGCAGCCAATTTTTGCAAATGTTGTTCGTGTTTTTCTTCAGTTGAATGCAAATATTTATCAGCCAGTTTCTCACTACCTTCAAAGCAAAGATACAAACCACCGATAACAAGTAAAACCGTTATCAAAGGTGGCGCAAAGGCACTAATTAATAGTGCTGCGGGAACTAAAATAAGTTTATTTAAGAACGAGCCTTTTGCCACCGCCCAAACAACCGGAAGCTCACGTTCTGCCTTTACACCAGAAACTTGTTCAGCATTTAGTGCCAAATCATCACCTAATACACCGGCAGTCTTTTTAGCGGCGACTTTTGAAAGTACGGCCACATCATCAAGCAAAGTTGCGATATCATCGATTAGTGCTAATAAACTTGAGCCTGCCACAGCTACCTCTATTAATTAAAATAATATGTTTGGGTTATAAACTGACAGTTTTGTTTAAAATATTCAAGTAGATAAATATTGCGGTAGTGCAGGACAAGGGCCCGGTAACATATCAAAGCTAGCGACTACCTAAAATTAATAGCAGCATACCATTGCAAGGACAGCCTACTTTTACCCAATTGACTTGAAAAATTGATGAATATTTAAATTAGGAAGGTGAAATTAACTAATATCATAAGCAATTGATGGCATCAGTTCTGAGTAAAACCAAAGGTACATGAAGTAATAGTTTTAACTTGACCTATTTGGTCAGTTAAAAGTCATTAGCTGTTAAAACTAAATAAACCTTAACTGACCAATGGCCATTTCACGGCCTCAGTAATACTGTAACTATTAACGTAAAGTCGACTCTTCAAGAGTTTTTGCTCTTGAGTTACTAAAGTCACTGTCTGCCGTTATACATTCAAACACTTTATATACGGCTACTTTCTTTTTCGCATCATTTACCATAACTTTTCTCTTGGTCAACCCTTTTACGTAAGAGTTAAAACGATCAGCAGGGATGTTTGCAAAGTGAATCATCTCTCCACCACCAAGTAATTCTAGATGACACTTCACTTCTACTTTATTGGCGTTGGTGCTTGTTTTAGCTTGCGTAACCAGTGACAAGCTAGATAAAAGAGTAAGGGTTATGATTAAAAAATATTTCATGTTAATTTTCCCAGCAATCTGTACCTGAAGCATCTCGATACCCAGTATTAGTTATCGTTAACGTTTTACAAGCGGCGTCTGCTGACGCTTGTGTACCAACAGCGGTAGCAGTTAGCGTGAACGTACCCGCCGTGATAGCGGCATCAATCGAATAATAACCGCCACCTCCGCCTTGCGTTGTAATATAAGGATCTGCGCTAAGCCCTAATTCAGTCATGTCTGCGGTATAGCTTCTATTATCTAAAAAATGTTGTTCCATTAAGCCCGCAACTCTAAGTAACTCTCGTTGCCCTTCTGTGCGATTAGATTTAGCGACATAAGACGTGTACGACGGGTAGCCTACAGCGGCTAAAATGCCAACAATCGCTACAACTATCATCACTTCGATTAGGGTAAAACCACGGATGTTATTTTTAATATTCATGTTTAGTCCAATTCAGTTACAACGACATGAGATCTCATGGTCTTTAGATTTATTCCTTCACAATTACCATCAGCATCGCACAAAATTAACGGATCGCCTGTCAAAGTGGCCAAAGGATTTCCAACCACTTTATTTGATTCAGTGTCATCATCTGGATCAGTCGGTTTATCTACGGTAATAATGGTTATTTTATCGGTAATAATGCCTGGCGTTTCTAGTTTACGCTGAGAATAAATATTGATACCTAATGCTAAGTCCATAGCATATAAATGTGCTTCTCCGCCTTCAATTTTACAAACATTGTCATCCTCATTAGCAGGATAAAATGCATTGAAATAGGCAACCCCTGCAATGGCTTCAGGCTTAGCTACACTTTTCTCGCCAGACGTTTCTAAATCAACAAACCAACCTTTATGGGTACTGACATCTAATGCTAAGGTTTTATAAGCTGCGGAATCAGGGTCAAGGCCTTCAAAGGGGTTGTTTGTATAGTTATATAAATCATCTAATACGATAGTCGTCGGCGCAGTTTCAAACTTTTGCGTAATAATATTTTCATCCTTGATCATAAACAATTTATCAAGCGTATTGCTATCAAGGGGACTGGTTCTGTCACCACTACCTATTAATACAGCATCGTAGGGTACTTGCGTTTGATGGGTTGTAATGGTCTCATTGCCATCTTCATCCGTCTCTTTGTGAGTAAAGGTCTCTGTTATTAGCGCTCTTGCTATGGTGGGCTCAGCAAAAAAGCGCCTGTCATTAAGCTCAACATCGTCACTTCCCAGTGACGCTAACTTGACTGCATTCCAATCACTTGTGGTAGCGTTTGGCATATCAATACGCCAGACCATGCCGCCCGTATCACCTACATATAGCCTGTCGGTAAAGCTATCCGAATCACTGTCCATAACAGCAATAGCTGAAGGCACACTATCAACACCAGGGAAAGCAGGCGTTGTTGATGGCGTCATACTCCACAATAATGTGCCTTCTTCTGCATCTACCATGTACATACCACGTCCAGTGAGATCATCGGTACCAACTCCGGCAGTGTCTTTAGCCGTTGAATATCCCGCACCAAAAATTAACACCGGCTTACCTACATCACCCGATTTATTAATATGAGAGAAGGAAACTCTTGGCGTTGACCATGACTGCCCCATTTCAGAAAACCCTCCCGTAGACTCATCAATTTTCCACATCAATGAAGGACTATCAGGGTATGAAACGTCGATAGCATAGTAAGATGAGCCTCCTCGGCGCAGTCCTACGAATACCCACGCTTTATCGCCATCTGTTGCGGTAACAGAGCCATCACCATTTTTATCGAGAATATAAGCAACCGCAGTACCGTCTACTCCGTATATTTTATCTGATGAAGTGGAGTTTTCTCTTAATTTTGCATAATTTCCAAAAAATTCTTTCGGCATAAATGCCCATTGTTCAGAGACCGATGTACCGGCGTCATCAAACATATGAATTGCACCGGCATTGGTGCCAACAATTATTCTTAATTTTTGATTATTCTCAGTTCCGCCATAATTAATCACTAGCGGTTTTGAATGCAATGGGTCGCCAAACACATCTTTTCGCATATCGGTAGTGGAATTATCTTTATCTTCGTTATCGACATCGTAACCCAATGCCCAGTTTAAATTGCTATCGATATCTACCTCAGCAACACCAAGCGCATTGGCTAACTCTGTATTTCCACCAAGAGCGCTGGCCGCATTGGCTTTAGTTAATAGTTTAAACGCGCCGCCTGTGCCCAAGTCGCTGTATACTTTTCGCGTAGAGGGTTGCATTTTGCTGAACATTTCAACAACACCGCCTTCTGAAACTTGGCCGCCATCTTTTGTTGAAGACCAAATGGTTTGAGCGTCACTATCAATGTTTCCATTACTGTCTATGGCACTATCACCATTACCATCAACCACTTTAGTACCTGATAACTCTAGCTTTTTCAAATTACCAGGCCAGCGAGGCCCTTTATCTGGTGTAAACATCGCGTAATAAACAGAGTCTAATGTTTCGGTACGGTCAAAGTTATTTGACGCCACAGATGGCGCAGTAAAGCTAGAGTCTTCTTTCAATATTTCAATGATTGAATTCACTAAAGAGTTAAGCAACATATCTGGGTTGTTCGCATTGTAATAACCGCCACCGCCATTTTTACCGGCAGTTTTCAGTAATTTAACAGCATCAGAGTCACCCTCTTGGATATCTGTACCATTACATGTATCTTCTTCACCTTCTGCAACGGGATCGCATGTTGCTAAGCCAAAACCAATCGCAGTTAGTTGAGACGTCTGTGTTTCATCCACTGTACTATTAATGTCATTTGTTCGCATCCAACCCGCTAACGCTGCCAAATAATTGTCAGTTCCATCTACGTCCATCGGCGCGCCCATGCCGGGCAGCGCAGCAACAAGACCGTTGGCCGCAGCATCCATGGTCGGCGCACCGTCAGTCATCAAGATAACATAGACGTCATCACCACAACCTTGAAATGGAGAAATATAAGAGCCGCCTTCTTCAATTGAAGTATCGCGTGGCGGCGTATTACCGGTATATGAGCCACCTCGGTTAGAGTCATCATCCCCATAGTAAACAGGATTGCCAGCGAAATATTGCAATGCTTCATATAACGATTCACAAAGCGGAGTGTTCGTTTCTGGGTCTAATTGGTTATTGATAATATCTAGAATATTTTCTTCATTGTCCGGCGTCATTTCACCAATGCCAGCAACAATTCGACCACCATCTCGCGTGTTTTCACCTTCATGATTGTGATTGAAGATTTGTAAACCAAACTCAACACCAGGAAATGCTCTGATCACCGTAGACATAGCCTCTTGAGCAATCTCTAAACGAGATAAGTTAACTTCAGCAATATCAGGGTCGGTTTTATAGCGTAAATAATTATCTGAATATAGCGTAACAACTTCACCTAAGCCCATTGCTGTATTGGTTTTAGTAATATCAGCATTATGATATATAGGATTTTTCTTTGTCCCTTCACCATCAACTGGGTAGCCATCGTCTATTTTGTTACCGTCTTTATCAATACCTTTATTGGTTGGGTCTTCTGCTTGAATATCTTCTAAACAGTCTATCACTTCAATATTGGCGCCATTATTATCTGGAATTTCTTGCCAACTGCCCGAATTGCCACTAAAGGCATATTCGCGGATATAACCGGTAAAAAAACCAACCGTATTCAAGGCTGTACGTGCTGCTTCACAGCTGTTTATTTCTTCTAGAAATCGCCTTTGCTCACTTGGGCTATCAGGAACAGGGAGAGTAGCGCCATCAAGACCTACGCCCTTAGTAAAATAAACAAATTTATCCGACAGCGAGTTAAAACCGCCGGTTGCCGGGTAAGGAAAAGTAGGGTCGTATTTTTCATTTGTGACTTCTTCCGTTTTCATACTGCCGGAATTATCGAAAATGATAAGAATTTTCGGCTTGGCACCGACTCTAACACTTTCATTACCAAGGTATAATTCTATATCTTCAGCGGCCACTAAAATCGGAAGAAGGGCGCTACATAAAAAGAGTAATTTTTTCATTATTAATTCCCTACATTGAGTAACTGCTGCGAAATACCAGCATCAACATTTACATTACTACTACCAAGTCTTCCATAGTTATTATTAACCGTTATGTTAAGGACATTACATTTGATCAATTCATTTGATGAAGCTAAACGGCTATGGCTGCAATCCGCCATCGTATTATTATTATTACGATTGGTAATAGTAATATCGGATACGTTAACCATGGTTACTGAATTAACTGGTTGCGGAAAAATCTGTCCTGTAAAAAGGTTATTACCACTTGTAACTTGATCTGCAATAGTTTCATCAACTGCGCTTATTGCCGCTTGTTGAGCAATGAGTTTTTCCTCACTTGCCCCTGACATTTTTATATCGGTTGAGGTATTTAACATGATTGCCGATGCGACGGCGGTTAATGCGACTAAAAAGACTAAAGCGGTAATCAGTACCACGCCTTTTTGTTTGTTCATTATTGCCATATTTCTACATCTCCATTATGAAGCGTTACTGTTGAGCTAAATAGCATTCTTCGGTAATTGTCATTCGTGGCATTTATCGTTAGATCACCTAACTGATAAGATAGCGTATTCGTGTATTTAAGATCTGGATTAATATCTCGCACCAGAACAAATATCTTTGCTGCCACTATTCGTGAACTAGATTCGTTATCCCACAAAGCTTGCGTCATTTGGTCTGCAGGAATAAAAGCATCGACAACACCGTCTAATTGGCCATCGGCAGCAGAATCAATGCCATATTGAATTCTAATCCGCTCTACCCCATCGATCATCGGTTGAGCATTCATTGTGTTAGCCAATGATCTTAAGTTTAGTACAGGAACGACCCCATCTCCGACTGTATCATTAGACACATAATAGACATGGTGTTGATATTCCCAAGCCCGGCTATCATTAATTGCAGGTATCGCGTCACCGCTATCAATAATTTGCCCTGCTACAGTATTTGTCACTAAATAATAACGATCGGCGGGTAATGGATTGGCGGTATTGAACGGGTTTACCACCGTTCTTTTAATTTGTAATATATCTGAGCCTGTTACCGCATTGGTTATGCAGCCCATTTCATTGGCGCCGTCAGCGGTTTTCCCCCAAATGGTTCTAAATGTGCCCAGTGCCGTAGGAAACGTACCATTGTTTAACCCGTCTCCGGTACATTCTCCTGCCGGAGCCGCGGGCACGCCTAATAAATTACTTGAACTTAAGGGCATTGACAAATCCCCCCAGAAACCTTGTCGCATCAAATCATCCGATAATATGCTGATCGCTATTCGACCGGTCTCTTGCATTTCACCATAACTTGAGGTTTCAGCCGATGTGCTTCTCATACCAACAAAGACCAAACTAATACCACTGAACAGGAATAGCCCTATGGTTAAGGAAATGAGTATTTCTACAATGGTAAAACCATTTTGCTTTGTCATTTAAGATCCCTTAAAACAAAAATGCATTCAATGTTATTTGGCGTCGCTTATCTGAAGCTGACCCACATGAACTTCCAGCCGCGCCATCAGAAGTTTTAGTTCTACCTTCCCAGCTGATCACAATAGCGACCGCTTGCGCATTATGAGTTATGCAACCACGAGCATTAACCAGCCCACCACGGTTATTGGTCCCCTCAAATGCATCAGCGCCTCTTAATGCTTGAGACCACTCAAAGAGATCATTCGTAACCATTTGAGCTGAAGTACAAATTGCCGCGGGATTATTGCATCGGGTATCGGGTTCGGTAAGGGCTACATCGCCGTAGGTGCCATTATATGTATTTAAAACAGCAGCATCTGCGCTATTACTGCGCATGCGCTCGATAATGTCCTGCGCTAAAGATGACGCAAGTGAGCGCTGCATAGCATCAAAACTACCTTGCTTTGCAACGCTTTGCATAGCAACGGCACCTAATATACCTGTTACCATAATAAAAAGTGCAACAAGCACTTCAATAAATGTCATGCCACGATGATTTACCATTAGTCCAACATCTCATAAAATCTTGAATTTATTCGGTAAGTATAGGTTTTTCGGCACAATAAGGGAAAGAGGTAATTTATAATAACTATAAATACCTTTATAACAACATATGTGTTAAATCTCACCTTAGTGGACTTCATTAACCCATACCTATATCCATATAATGGGCAGTAATGTATTTTCTAATACACAGTACCACCCACGGTTGTATCCAAAGTTAAGCGATTAATCCGAAACTGTGTATTTAGAGCCGTTTCTGCTTAACTTTTAGTCAATTCAAGACTATCTCAATTCAAGCGGAACAGCAAATACAATATTCTCTTCGCGTCCAGGATGTTCGATAACTTCATGTCCGCCAAGGTTTTTAAGTTTCTCGATGACCTGTTTAACAAGTACCTCAGGAGCTGATGCGCCTGCTGTAACGCCCACTTTACTGACATCAGACAACCAACTTTCATCAATGTTGTCTGCGGTATCAATTAAGAATGCTTTGGTGCCCATCTTATCCGCTAGCTCACGCAAACGATTAGAATTGGAGCTATTTTTAGCACCAACTACGAGTAAGAGCTCCACCTTCTCAGCAATGGACCTCACGGCATCTTGCCTGTTTTGAGTGGCGTAACAAATATCGTCTTTGCGAGGACCTTGTATTGCAGGAAACCTCTTTTGCAACGCATTGATTACATCACTTGTATCATCGACCGACAATGTTGTTTGACTACAAAAATAAAGCTGTTCTGGATTCTTGATGTCTAACTTATCAACATCTTCAGCTGATTCTGCGAGATATATGCCACCAAGCTCACTATCATACTGCCCCATTGTCCCTTCAACTTCAGGGTGGCCGGCATGACCAATAAGCACGCATTCGATACCTTTTCTGCTCGCACGAGAGACCTCCATATGTACTTTGGTCACTAATGGACAAGTTGCATCAAAAACCTTTAAGCCTCTTAATTTTGCTTCATTTCTCACCGCTTTCGATACGCCGTGCGCACTAAAAATTACCGTGCTGTCATCCGGCACTTCATTTAGTTCGTCTACAAAAACAGCACCACGATCTTTTAAGCCGTTCACAACAAATTTGTTATGAACTACTTCATGTCGAACATAAATAGGCGCTTCAAATAAATCTAATGCCCTATCAACAATACTGATGGCGCGATCAACGCCAGCACAGAAACCCCGAGGATTGGCTAAAATAATTTCCATTTTTACGTCCTATTTCTGAATTTCAACGATATCGATAACAAATGTAATCGCTTGGCCTGCAAGTGGGTGATTAAAATCGACAGTAACAGAGCCACCTGATACTTCTGTGATCATGCCGGGTAATTCAATATTTCCTGGCTGAGTGAAAGTAATAATATTACCCACTTGCGCTGGCGCATCTGTTGAAAACTTAGTGGCGTCCACGTAGTGTATATTATCAGGATTTGGCTCACCAAAGGCATCTACCGCCGCTAGAGTAAATTCCTTAGAATCTCCAGCCGCCATACCAAGTATTTGCGCTTCAAAAGCAGGAGAAATGCTCTTATCGCCCATATTAATCACTGACGGTTTATTGTGGACTTTAGTACTATCAGCCGCAGAGCCATCTGCTAATTTCATGGTGATATGAGCAATAATACGTGAATCGTTTCTAATTACTTGCGTCATGGAGGTTAAACCTTATCTTGAATTTTGTTTACTTTTTCTTCGTCTTTTTTAAAAGAATCAACAACCATTAACGCAGCCCCTACAAAAATTGCGGAATCCGCAATATTGAACGCTGGCCAATGATAAGTGTCATAATAAAAATCTAAAAAGTCGATAACATAACCAAACAATACACGGTCAATTAAGTTACCTAACGCACCACTTAACAGTAGCGCAAATGCGATGGATAATATTTTGTTTTCTTTCGGAGTTCTTGCGAGCCAAACAACAAAAATAATGCTAGCAACGGTAGCCATTGCGGTAAAAAACCAACGTTGCCAACCCGTTTGATCCGCTAAAAAGCTAAAGGCCGCGCCGGGATTTTGAGCGTAGGTGATATTGAAAAAGTCAGTGACAGGGATTCGTTCATAAAGCCCAAGGTTCATTGCCACATACTGTTTTGTCACTTGATCAAGAATCAACAATAAAACCGTTAACCACAGCCACGTTAAGCCGGAATGTTGAAAATAATTCTTCATATAACTTTTTAACTTCCAATCAATTAAATCTGAGATAACTGTGTCAAAGCTAGATAATAGAAGCCGCTATCAAAGTAGCGGCCCCATTAACTATTTAGCATAAGTTTCAGTAAGACTATGCGAATTGACGTTGTTCACCATCGCCATCAACATTGGTGACACAACGAACACATAAGTCAGCATGTGCTTCATCATGACCTACATCGTCAGTGTAATGCCAACAACGCTCGCACTTAGTTCCCGTCGATGCTGATACTGTTAAAGTTAGTTGCTCTAACTCTGTCTTTATTGCATCTGCTGGCATTTCATTTACTACAGAGACAGTAGCTCCTGAGGTAATTAGAACGAAACGAAGCTCTTCACCTAGTTGTTGAACCGATTCAGCTAAATCACCAGACACATACAATGTCACTTCTGCTTCAAGCGCTTTACCAACAATCTTTTCTTTACGTGCATTTTCTAATGCTTTGTTCACTTCAGCACGCACTAATAAAATTTGGCTCCAATACTCATTATTGAGCACTTCATCAGCGGGTAAGCTCACTAATCCTTTAAACCACACATCAGTGAACACAAATTCACCACGCTTTTCACTATTTAGTTCAGGCAATGCTTGCCAGATTTCTTGGGCAGTAAATGACAGAATCGGCGCCATCCAACGAGTCATGGCTTCTGCAATTAAGTACATTGCCGTTTGACATGAACGACGAGCGATACCGTCTTCTTTAGCCGTATATTGTCTGTCTTTAATGATATCTAAGTAGAACCCACCTAGCTCCGTTGTACAGAAGTTCATTAACTTATGAACCACTTGGTGGAATTCATATTCTTCATACGCGGCAACAATTTCTTCTTGCAGTTGCGCTGCGCGGCCTACAACCCAACGATCAAGCGCAACCATATCATCTAAGGCAACACTGTGGCTTTCTGGTTCAAAACCATTAATGTTTGCAAGTAAGAAGCGCGACGTGTTACGAATACGACGATATGCATCGGCTTGACGATTAAATATTTCATCTGAGACAGTTATTTCTTGGGTGTAATTTACCGAAGCGACCCACAAACGTAAAATATCAGCGCCAAGCTTATTAGTAATTTCAGACGGCGTGATCACATTGCCTAATGATTTAGACATTTTGTGACCGTTAACATCGACTGTAAAGCCATGTGTCAATACTTGACGATAAGGCGCTTTACCGTTCATCGCAACAGAAGACATCATTGAAGACATGAACCAGCCACGGTGTTGGTCACTACCTTCTAAGTACAAGTCAGCAATATCATCAAACTCTTCGCGAGCTGCTACAACTGATGAGTGAGTTGTACCGGAATCAAACCAAACATCCAGTGTATCCGGTACTTTTACAAAATCCTGCGCGTCGTCGCCAATCAGCTCTTGTGCTTCAAGATCAAACCATGCTTGAATGCCTTGCTTTTCAACTTTTAAGGCGACTTCTTCAATTAATTCAATGCTTCTTGGGTGCAATGCACCAGTATCTTTGTGAATAAACAAAGCGATCGGAACACCCCACGTACGTTGACGTGAAATACACCAGTCCGGACGACCTTCAACCATAGACTCAATACGGCTTTGTCCCCAGTCAGGGATCCACTGCGTGTTTTTGATTTCGTTTAAAGAGGCCTGACGCAAGTCTTTCTTGTCCATGCTAATAAACCACTGAGGGGTTGCACGGAAAATAATAGGCGTTTTGTGTCTCCAACAATGCGGGTAGCTATGTTCGTAGGCATGATGATGCAGTAACGCGCCATGTTCTTTCAACGTTTCTACTACACTTGTGTTCGCTTTAAAGACATGTTGTCCAGCGAAAAGCTCTGTATCTTCTAAATAAACGCCATTAGCACCAACAGGGTTTGCAACTTCTAAATCGTATTGTTTACCTACAACAAAATCGTCGACACCGTGACCCGGTGCAGTGTGAACACACCCTGTACCAGAGTCGGTCGTAACGTGTTCACCACAAATGATTGGTACAGAGAAATCGTAAAACGGATGTTTCACTTGAACTAAGTCTAAGTCAGCACCTTTACAAAAACCTAACGCATGGTATTTTTCAACATCAAAGCGATCAACACATGACTGAACCAGATCAGAAGCAAGAATTAATCTGAACTTCTTACCGTCTTTTTCACATTGTACTAATGTGTACTCGACTTCTGGATGCACTGAAATCGCACGGTTCGCAGGCAGCGTCCACGGAGTAGTAGTCCAAATAACAACAGAAATATCACCTTCGCCTGCATGATCTTCTGGGTGAGAAAATTTATCTGCCACACTGTTATCTAACGCGGTAAATGTCACGTCAATTGCAGGCGACTGTTTATCTTTGTACTCAACTTCAGCTTCAGCAAGTGCTGAACCACAATCAGTACACCAATGTACAGGTTTGAAGCCTTGCTGCAGGTGACCATTTTCAGCGATTTTACCTAAAGCGCGGATAATGTTCGCTTCAGTATCGAAATCCATCGTTAAGTACGGCTTTTCCCAGTCAGCAAAAACACCTAAGCGTTTAAAGTCTTCTCGTTGCCCGTTCACTTGTTTTACCGCGTATTCACGACATTTTTTCCGAAAATCAGCAGCTGAAACTTTATGTCCAGGCTTACCTACTTTCTTTTCAACCATCAACTCAATCGGTAAACCATGACAATCCCAACCTGGGACATATGGCGCATTGAAATCTGACAATGTTTTCGATTTAACAATAATATCTTTTAAGATCTTGTTAACCGCATGACCAAGGTGAATATTGCCGTTTGCATATGGAGGACCATCATGCAAAATAAATGATTTTTTACCCTTTTTACTGGCGCGAATTTGACCGTATAAGTCTTTACTCGCCCAATCTTTTAACATTTGTGGTTCACGATTCGCCATGTTTCCTTTCATCGGAAACGATGTAGCTGGCAAATTCAGGGTATGTTTGTAATCACTCATCTATTTTATTATCCGTTTACGTTCACTTGTTTTGCACATATTAGGTGCGAAAAATAACATTCTGCCGTTAAGCTATAGATTCTATATACTGTTTGGCCTGCTGGCTATCAATATCGATTTGTGCTGTTAATTGTTCAACACTTTCAAATTTCATTTCTTTTCGGAGTTTTTTAAGCAAAATAACTTCGATTATTTGACCGTAGAGATCTTCATTAAAGTCAAATATATGCACTTCAAGTTGTTGCCTGATACCAGCTACTGTCGGTCTAGAGCCTATGTTGGCGACACCTGAATATTGTGCTGCATTAGTTTTTACTTTAACCGCGTAAACGCCCGCTACGGGCGACACTCTACGCTTTAATTTAATGTTAGCGGTTGGGAAGCCTATGGTGCGGCCACGTTTATCACCGTGAAAAACTCGACCAATTATCGAATATGGTCGCCCTAACATTTTTTTAGCGTCATTAAGTTTATCTAATTCTAACGCCTGACGTATTTCGGTACTGCTGATTCTGCAATCGGCCAATTTAAAGCTTTGTGTATCAGAGACACCAAAATTATATTGCTGGCCTGCTTGGCAAAGCATCTCAAAGTCGCCTCGACGATGCTGACCAAATTTAAAGTCATCGCCAATTATCAGATGTTGTATGCCAAGCTTAGAAACTAATAAGTCTTCAATAAAGTGTTCAGCTGTAAGACTTGCAAATTTTCGATTAAAGTTAATACAAATTAATTTCTCAACGCCGAGTTGTTCTAACAATGCATATTTGTCACGCAAGCGCGTAAGTCTTGCTGGAGCAGTATCAGGAGAAAATAATTCTTGCGGTTGAGGTTCAAAAACCATTACCGCTGGACTGCAATTTAGTTGCTTGGCCTTTTCCACTAACGCATTGATCACTCGACGGTGCCCCAGATGAACACCATCAAAATTACCAATGGTTAAAACACAACCATGGTCTGCCGTTTGAATATTGTGGATACCGCGTATCAACTGCATTTAAGCAATAGCCCTACAAAACCATTATTTAGCATTAATAATTACCATATCGCTAAACAACACAGATTAAAAAAACCGGCGAATTATATATCACTCTGGGGCAAGAATCAGCATACTTTAGTGATATTCATCGATTATTTCTAAGCAACTCATTGCTCAGGTCTAATTGAGTCGACTTTAGACACCTTAAAGTCATTGGTTCGAATACCAAGTAAAATAATACAAACAACATAACAAACGACGCCTGCACTAATACAAAACACAAGATTTCGGGATTGTTCTAGCAAGCTCAAGCTGAGCCAGTGCTCAAATGACGGGCTCAATTGATAAATAAGCATGGTCATCACCAACGCTGACAACACCAATTTTGCAATAAACCATTTGGCACCTGCACTTAAATGATATACGCCGTCACTTTTTAGGCCCTGATATAACCAATAAGCATTTAATGTGGCGGAAAGTGTTGTCGCTAATGCTAGCCCTACATATCCCCAAAATGGCGCTAACATTAGATTGAAGGCCATATTGGCAACCATTGCTTTAATTCCAATTTTTACTGGTGTTTTTGTATCTTGTCTCGCGTAATAACCAGGCGCTAGTATTTTAATGAACATGAAACTGACTAAGCCTGACAGATACGCATAAAGGGCGAATGACACTTGCATTACGTCTGTTTGGCTAAATTCACCACGCATGAAGAGCACCATGATAATGGGTTGAGCCAAAACCATTAAGCCGGCCAAAGCAGGAATCCCCATAAAACAGACTACTTTAATGCCCCAATCAAGCGTTGCGCCAAATTCATTATTATTCTTCTTTGCGTGTAAGCCAGCTAAGCTAGGCAGTATAACCGTTGCAATACCAATCCCGAATAGACCTAACGGAAATTCCAGCAACCTATCTGCATAATAAAGCCAGCTTATAGAGCCGGTAATTAGAAAGCTCGCAATCAAGGTGTCCAACAATAAATTTATTTGTGTCACGGAAACCCCAAATAAGGCAGGCACAATCAATTTTTTAATTTTGTTAACACCTTTAGTCTGCCAAGCCCATTGCGGTTTCACTAATACACCAGCGCGGTACAAAAAAGGAATTTGAAAAATAAATTGAGTCAGCCCCCCTAAAAAGACCCCCCAGGCCAAAGCGTAGGCAGGGTTTTCAAGATGAGGAGATAAAAAGATCGCAGAAGTAATAATACAGACATTCAGTAATACGGGGGTGAATGCTGCAACAGCAAACTTACCCATAGTGTTTAGAATAGCGCCAGAAAGAGCCGTTAAACTAACAAACCACAAGTAAGGGAAAGTAATTTTAAGTAAAGATGACGCCAATTCGAATTTGTTTGCCTGCTCACCATCATTAAACCACTCAACAAACCAACCAAAACCAAAGAGCATTACAATAATGGGTGAGCCGATCATACCAACTATGGTGACCAGTGAAATAATAACGCCCAAGGTGCCCGATACTTGAGCAATTAATTTTTTTGTTTCATTTGTGCCATTTTTTTCATCTTCTGCTTGGTACTCACTCAACACGGGAACAAAAGCTTGTGCAAAGGCCCCTTCGGCAAATAATCGGCGTAAAAAATTTGGAATTTTGTTGGCAAATAAGAAAACATCGGCGGCTAAACCTGTGCCCATAACATTGGCAATAACAACATCTCTGACTAAACCTAAGACGCGCGAGATAAGGGTCATAAAACTGACAATAACGCCAGATTTAATTAATTTTTTACTCAATTGAAGTTCCGAACATGCTAAATAGCTCTAATAAGCTATTATGGAGGCAACTCCCTAATGGAAACAAGCAGATATCATTTCTATATGAACGAAAGTTAAGATAATGTTCTACTTTCTCCACAAAGTCTCTTATAATAATCCGCCTTTATTTAAAATTAATAGTTAAAACATTTGACAACTACGCCAAAAAAAGGCATATTTCGTCGCCTTAAATTTAGGCTATATTTTATCATTTTTTAGGAGTTCACCTTGGCTAACTCAAAGCAAGCTAAGAAGCGCGCAGTACAATCTGAAAAGCGCCGTCAACATAATGCAAGTCGTCGTTCAATGATGCGCACTTTAGTAAAAAAAGTAATCGCTGCAATTGAAGCCGGTGACAAAGAAACTGCAACTAACGAATTAGCGGCAGCTACACCAATTTTAGATCGTTACGCAAGTAAAGGTCTTATCCACAAAAATAAAGCAGCTCGTAGCAAAAGTCGTTTAAACGCAGCTATTAAAGCACTTTAATTTTGTAAAACTTTTAAAAAACCGGCTTTATGCCGGTTTTTTTATTTCCGATCAATAACTCGCTCTTGAACTTTAGCTTCTTTTTTTCTACGCTCTAGCCGTCAAATTAAAAGAGAACAGCTATGAAACTAACAAAAATTGCAGCAGTTGTATTATTAGCAACTGGCGCTTTAACAGCTTGCGGCGAAAAAACAGCCCCAGCGACACCATCTTCTAAACTTGTCGAAAATTACCAAGATAGACTCGATATATACAAAACAGTTACGCTCAGCGCTGATTTAAGCCACCTGACCAGCAATCAAAAACAAATGGTTAGCTTGCTGATTGATGCGTCTAAAATTATGGATGATTTGTTTTGGAAGCAAGCATTCGGGTTAGACAAAGAAGCTTTTCTCGCAAATATTGCAGATCCTAAAGTAAGAGCCTTTGCGGATATTAACTATGGTCCTTGGGATCGTTTAGATGGAGACAAAGTATTCCTTAGTGGCTTTAAAGAAAAAAGCCACGGCGCACAAATGTACCCAACCGACATGACAAAAGCAGAATTTGAACAGCAAGACTTCAATGACAAAACAGGTCTCTATTCAATCGTAAGACGCGACGAACAGGGCAAGCTTTCAACTATTGCATACTCTGAAGAGTACAGCGATGAAGTGAATCGCGCTGCCGCTATTCTTGAACAGGCAGCTAAGTTTGCAGAAGACAAAGAATTTGCTAATTACCTAAACATGCGTGCAAAAGCGCTTAAAACAGACGATTATCAAGCGTCTGACTTTGCATGGATGGACATGAAGAATAATCCTATTGACGTTGTTATAGGTCCAATAGAGACGTATGAAGACCAATTATACGGCTACCGCGCAGCATTTGAATCTTATGTATTAATCAAAGATATGTCTTGGAGCGAAAAGTTAGCTAAATACGCCGCATTTTTACCTGAACTTCAACGTGAGTTACCCGTTAAAAAGCAATACAAGCAAGAAACTCCTGGCTCTGACGCTGACTTAAACGCATATGACGTGGTTTATTATGCGGGCCACTCAAATGCGGGTAGTAAAACTATCGCGATCAACTTGCCAAATGATGAGCAAGTACAGCTGGAAAAAGGGACTCGTCGTTTACAGCTTAAAAATGCCATGCGTGCAAAGTTTGATGCGATCATGCTACCAATCGCTGAAACGCTTATTGTGCCAGAGCAACGTAAAAACGTAACCTTTACAGGATTTTTTGCTAATACTATGTTCCACGAAGTCGCTCATGGTTTAGGTATCAAAAACACTATTAATGATAAAGGTACCGTTCGCCAAGCATTGAAAGAACATGCATCAGCATTGGAAGAAGGCAAGGCCGATGTACTAGGCTTGTACATGGTGAAGCAACTGCTAGCCAAAGGCGCTATCACTGAAGGAAAGTTAGAAGATTATTACACTACTTTTATGGCTGGAATATTCCGCTCAGTACGTTTTGGCGCAAGCTCAGCTCATGGTAAAGCCAACATGGTTCGCTTTAATTACTTTCAAGAGCAAGGCGCTTTTAGCCGTAACGAGCAAGGTCTTTACCGTGTAGATATCGAAAAGATGACCGCAGCTATTGATTCACTGTCAGAGCTTATCTTGACTCTACAAGGAAACGGCGATTACCAAGGCGTTGAAAATCTTGTGAATGAAAAAGGCATCATCAAAGATGACCTGGCAAGTAGTTTGGCAAAACTTGAAGCAGCTAGCATTCCGGTGGATATTGTTTTTGACCAAGGTAAGCAAGTCTTAGGTTTAAAATAACGTTCCATAATTGCATTTGAAAATAAAGGAGGCTATCGCCTCCTTTTTTATTATTACGTACTTTTAACGATTTTAATCACATTTTCTCTGCATTTAAGGTATAAATACACTATAAAAACAAATCAATATGGATTAACTAATGAACAAATTTGACTATATTATTGTCGGTGGCGGCTCTGCCGGCTGTGTATTAGCCGATAAGTTATCTGCTTGTGGTAATTATCAAGTTTGCTTACTTGAAGCAGGTCCTAAAGACAGCTCTTGGTTGATCCACCTACCCATCGGCGTTGTTGAGTTGATGAAAAGTAAAACACTCAACTGGCTTTACAATTCATCCCCTGAAAACACACAACATCAACGACAAATATTTAACCCTCGCGGAAAAACTCTCGGCGGTAGTAGTTCTGTTAATGCAATGCTTTATGTTCGTGGCCAAAAAGAAGATTATGATCATTGGGAAAGTTTGGGTAACAAAGGATGGGCTTATAAAGACGTTTTACCCTACTTCAGAGCGACACAACATCAAGAGCGTGGTGAAAGTGAATATCACGGTATCAATGGCGGCCTAAATGTCACTGAGTCACATTCAAAATTACCAATATTTGATGACTTTATTACCGCCGCTCAGCAAGCAGGTTATCAACCAAATGATGATTTTAACGGTAAAGACCAAGAAGGTGTTGGCTATTTTCAGGTGACCCAAAAGAATGGCCTTCGTTGTAGCGCTGCCAAAGCTTTTTTAACGCCTAATCTTGCTCGCCCCAACCTAACGGTGCTCACAGATGTGTTAGTTGAAAAAGTACTTGTAGAAGAGAAGCAAGCAATCGGCGTACAATTTACGAAGAAAGGAAAAATAAAGCAAATCTACGCACATAAAGAAGTTATTTTAAGTGCCGGAGCTTTTGGCTCTCCGCAGTTATTAATGCTTTCAGGTATAGGGCCTAAAATCGAATTATCAAAGCACAATATTGAAGTATTGCATGAGCTTGATGGTGTAGGTCAAAACCTGCAAGAACATGTTGACGTTTTAGTCGTTAATAAAACCAATAGAACTGATGTTATCGCCTATCGCCCTGTCGCACTTGCCAAATTATCTAGCCATCTATTTAAATTCTTGCATAGCCGTTCAGGAGTACTTACAACGTCCGTGGCAGAAGCTGGTGGTTTTATAAAGTCTGAGCCAGATTTGGATCGACCAGATCTGCAAATTCATTTTATTCCTGCTGCAATGGATGACCACGGCAGAAATTTGAAGCTGATGTGCCAATATGGCGTAGCAATGCACAGCTGCTTGTTGCGTCCAAAAAGCAGAGGCTCTGTGACTTTGTTCGGCAGTAACCCTAAACTGCACCCTAACATCAATTTGAACATGCTCAGTGACGAAAGCGATCAAAAAATCATGATCAAAGCAGTCAGAGCAATGCGAGACATATTTGAGCAACCTGCCCTAAAACAAGATTTAGGTAGCGAAGTTTTTCCAGGACAAGACTGTCAATCTGATGATGAAATTTTGGAGTTCTTGAAGGAAAAAGCCAACACCATTTACCACCCTGTTGGCACCTGCAAAATGGGTCATGATGCACTCGCCGTTGTCGATGATGAATTAAGAGTACATGGCATTGACAATCTTCGTGTCGTCGATGCGTCAATCATGCCGACATTGATCAGTGGCAACACCAATGCGCCCACCATTATGATTGGAGCTAAAGCGGCGGATATGATTTTATCTGACGCTTGTTGAACACTTATTCACAATAAGCAGGTCTTTTCAGGTTCAGACTATAATAATTAAGCAATGAAAAAGAGATAACCATGAAAAAAATACTATTTGCCTGCTATCTTTTTGCCATCACAGCATTGTTATCAACGCAAAGCTATGCCGTTGACATCGCTCCGAATTGGCAACTTAAAACTCAAGATGGACAAGCCATCTCATTGGATCAACTTAAAGGTAAGCCTGTGATCTTGCACTTTTGGGCAACATGGTGCCCATATTGCAAAAAACTGCAGCCAACACTCGTAGCGATGCAAAAAAAGTATCAAGCAAGTGAAGTTACGTTAATTGGTATCAGTTTTAATGAAGATCCTGGCGCTACACCGCAGGACGAATTAATAGCAAGAGGTTATGACTTTATGACAGCAATAGGCGGTGACACAATTGCTGAGCGTTATGGTGTAGTAGGTACACCAACCACTTTTTATATCAATAAAAAAGGGGAAATAGTCTTTAAATCCACAAGCTCTGATACTGAAGATCCACGTATAGAGCTGGCAATCAAAGAAATCATCAAATAGTAGTTTAGCTTCCCCCGACATCAGAGCGAGCTAATAGTGTTCGCTCATTGATGTTGGTGTAACCGCATTCTTACCATAGAGTTTATATTTAAACGTGCTACGTTGGTTAGGCTCATACGTCCACTCTAAACCTGCTCTTAACGCATCTTGAGCTTTGTTTGGGTCACCCAATGCAATATGTGATTGGTACAGTCCTAGGTATGCTTCATTGACGTAAGGCGCCAAGTCGATAACCTTACCATAAGTTTTGATCGCCAAATGATACTTCCCTTGCGCTTTATAAACATATGCCTGCTCTAACCAGCTATATGGATTTGGATCATCAAGTTCGGCGAGCTGCTCTTTAATCATTATCGCCTCTCGGTCTCGATTAGTTTTGTCCAGCAAAACCGCATAATTATTCATTAATGAAATGCTCTCCGGTTCGTAACCAATTGCAGCAACATATATTTTTTCAGCCGTTTCAATATCCCCTTTTCGTCGGTGAACTACGGCCAGTAGATTTAACGCCTTGTCACTTTGCGTATCGTATTTGTGTGCAGTATAAGCATTAGCAAAAGCAGAATCTAAATCCCCCGCCACAAGTGCGTCTGCTGCCATATTTTGATAGTACAATGATAAAAACTGATGGTAACTAAAATAACGGCCCCTGATATTATTTTCATTAGGGAAATAATCAATTACGACACTGGGGCGAATAATGGTAATAGACTCTTTATCGGGAGTAAAAGAAGGATCATATAATCGTGTCTGCACGTGTGATGAAGACAATAATAAATTATTTTTTTGTTCAAATACCGGGATACTAGTGACTTCACGAAAATCAAACTCGATATCCGTTAATCGAGCCAGCGCCACTGAGAATATCGCTAAACTCATGCAGTTTCCTTGCTTAAGCGCCATCGCTTGTGTCGCGGTATAGTTTGCTCCATAGTAGGTGAAATTACTTAAATAGTTGGATAAGTAATTACTGACAATTACATGGGCTTTTTCACCTTTTGCCTGTTGCTTATGGTAATAACCTAGGAACTCTTGCTCTTGCTCATCAGTAAGGGCAAAAAGCTCTTCCTCACTGGTAACTTTTATCGCAAGATTATTAAACAGTTCATGATTGACTGATATAGAGTTTTGCGCCAATAAATTTGTTAGCTCCTGATGTTTCGATGAGCTACACCCCACGATAATTACACCAATAAAAAGAACAACCAAGATATTAAAGACCTTTAACATTCACATTACTCCCTATGTTATTACAGTCATCATTAGTGAGTTCAAACCTATCTACGAAACAATTCATAGTTACAACTACATTAACGACATTTTTTAATCTTGTCTAATTTTCAGACACAAAAAAGGAGCCCTTAAGCTCCTTTTTGATGATTTTAAATAATGAATTAAATTAGGAATTCATCTTCATCATGCGCCATCATACTGGCTGCGCCGTTTTCAATACATGCGGCATGACCGTGTGTTCGCGGTAATATGCGTGCAAAATAAAACCTTGCTGTTTTAATTTTAGCTTCATAGAAAGCCACATCAGAAGTACCTTCTGATAATTTATCAAAAGCAACTTTTGCCATTTTTGCCCAAAAATAGGCCAATGTTAAATAACCTGAATACATTAAGTAATCAACAGATGCCGCGCCAATCTCATCTGGATTTTGCATCGCTTTCATGCCAATTTCTTGGGTCATTTTTTGCCAGTTTGGAGCAATAGTGATCATCGGTTTAATGAACTCACTCATTTGCTCATCAGTAATATTCTCAGTACAGAATTGTGTCACTTCCGCAGCAAATGGCTTAATCAATTCGCCTTTTGAGCCCAGAATTTTACGAGCTAATAAGTCAAGCGCTTGAATCCCCGTGGTGCCTTCGTATAAACAGCTGATTTTGGTATCACGCATCAACTGCTCCATGCCCCACTCTTTGATGAAACCATGTCCGCCATAAACTTGAACGCCGTGGCTTGTACACTCTAAGCCTACCTCAGTTAAAAATGCTTTAGCAATTGGTGTTAGCAGTGCTAACTTGCTATTCGCCTCTGCAACTTTTGCAGGGTCTTTTTCTACTTCAACGATATCAACAAGCTGAGATAAATAACCATTTAACGCGCGACCACCTTCTGCAATCGACTTTTGCGTTAGTAACATACGTCGAACGTCGGGATGAACAATGATTGGATCGGCTGCTCCCTCTGGATTTTTAGGGCCAGATAAAGAGCGCATTTGTAAACGATCTTTGGCATA
Organism: Thalassotalea atypica; assembly: GCF_030295975.1. Classification (NCBI taxonomy): domain Bacteria; kingdom Pseudomonadati; phylum Pseudomonadota; class Gammaproteobacteria; order Alteromonadales; family Colwelliaceae; genus Thalassotalea; species Thalassotalea atypica. The sequence goes on along the minus strand of NZ_AP027364.1, from coordinate 1,316,403 downwards.
CGCCAATGAACCTTGGAAAGCCGCTTCTGCCGCTGCTACTCCTTCATTCGCCACACCTAAACGAGCCGCATTCATGAAAGTAAACATGCAATTTAAGCCACGGTTAATTTCGCCAATTAAGTAACCTTTCGCACCATCAAAATTGATAACACAAGTTGCATTGGCATTGATGCCCATTTTATGCTCTATCGAACCGCAGCTTACACCGTTTCTATCTTCTACTTCGCCAGCAGCTGATACGTTAAATTTAGGCACGATAAACAATGAAATACCCTTAGTACCCTCAGGAGAGCCCGGCACACGTGCAATAACAATATGTACGATATTGTCCGACATGTCATGCTCACCAGCAGAAATAAAAATCTTCGTTCCGCTTAACGAATAAGTACCGTCTTCGTTTAGCTCGGCCTTGGTACGCAACATACCTAAATCAGTGCCACAATGTGGCTCAGTAAGACACATGGTGCCCGTCCAAGTTCCTTCAACTAACTTTGGCATAAACATCGCTTTTTGCTCGTCAGTACCGTGTGCATCAAGTGTTGCCAAGGCACCGTGGCTTAATCCAGGGTACATTGCAAAACTGTGGTTAGCCGCCGATGAAAACTCGCCAATTGCAGTATTTAATGAGTGTGGAAGTCCTTGACCACCGTACTCAACTGGTTGAGATAATGTCGGCCAGCCGCCTTCAACATACTGTTGATAAGCTTCTTTAAAGCCGTCTGGCGTTGTCACCACACCATCATTCCAAGTACAACCCTGCTCATCGCCTATTTGGTTGATTGGGGCAATCACTTGTTCATTAAATTTTGCCGCTTCAGACATGATGGCATCAACCATATCAAGCGTTGCATCTTCATAACCTAAGCTTTGATAGTGGCTTTCACAATCAAGCAATTCTTGCATGACAAATTTCATGTCGCGGATAGGTGCTTTGTACTCTGGCATTTTTTCTTTCCTCTACAACCAAAACTGGTAAGTGGTCTGACTTGTTATAAATTAATTAAAGCATGTTAGTGTGAATTTTTAAAGTAGAAATTCACCTGCGATAAACAACTGGCATAAATTGAAAAGAAAAACGAAAAGAAGTGAAAATACGCAAAGCGCTGAATAACGCTTTGCGTGTCTGTGTAATTTACTGACTGTCTAAATAAGCAAATACAGTTTCAAATGCCGTTTGTTGGTAGTTACGCAATCCTGTATCGCGAAAATCTATGTCTACTTGGGTTTTAGTTAATGCTTTTTTAACAAAGCTGCCAGATAGAATTTCAACATCTAGATCATTTATCAACTGGATAGCTGCTTCAAGTTTAAAACCCACTGGACCGCCAGCAAATTTACCTTTAATAGCACGTCCTTTAATCACAACTTTATCAATTTTATAATCTTCAACAAGTTTAGCAAAAGTAAACTGAAACTTGCGTATTTGCTCTGCATCACCTGCATCAACAATTGAAATTTTTTGTACTCTTAATTGTGGAATGTCATACAAACCATCCGCTAACGCCATTAAACAGACAATCGCATCATTGCCCTTTAGTTCTACACCACAAACTCTCATATTGCTGCCTTAAAAAACTGAATGTGCCAATTATACCTAGTAACCTTAGCTTATTAACAGTTTTTAATTGCAAACTAATTATTCTGATCCTGAATATATTGCGCCACGACATCTTCTAAAATCGTTAGCGGCATCGAGCCATTTTCAATCACAGCGGAGTGAAAGGCTCTAATGTCATAATCTTTACCTAGGCTTTGCTCAGCTAATTCACGAAGTTCAAGAATTTTAAGCATTCCTGTAGTGTACGCTGTTGCCTGACCCGGCCACACACTATAACGAGCAATCGAGCCTCGGTTACCAATGTTATCCCTAGAAAATTGCTCTGACTGCGCATACGACCAGCCCATCGCATGAATACCGGTATCGAGAACTAACCTTGAAGCCCGCATTGCTTCAAATTGTAATCGGCCTAAGTCACCATAAATATCATTTTCATACCAGCCAACGTCTTTAGCTAAACGCTCTGCATATAACCCCCAGCCTTCGACAAAAGATGTGAAGTTTACTTTTCGCCTAAATAAAGGCAGTGACAGTTCATTGGCAATCGCTATTTGCATATGATGACCAGGAACCGCCTCATGATAGGCAAGAGTGGGCATAGTGGTATATGGCTGATCGCCCGCCGTATATGCATAAAAAGCACCTGGCCTTACCCCATCATCTGAGCCTGCAATATAGAAACCGCCACTTTCTCCACCAATGACAACCATTTCCTGTTGCGGCAGTCGATTAAAATAAAGCGGTAATTCTTGGTAAGCTCGAGCAATGATGTCGTCATACAACGCAATAGCATCTTCACCTCTAATTGTTCCACCATCGCTATCAACTCTGGCATACAGAGAGGCTATTGATTCATTTTGTGGATACCCTAACGTATCAAAATGAACGCGCATTTCAGCCTTTATTCTGGCTAGCTCATCTAAACCTAATTGATGGATTTCTGCTGGTGTCATCTCACTGGAAGTAAAATATTTAAGCGTGAACTGGTAAAACTCATCTCCTCCGTCAAATTGACCAAACCCTATTTCTGTCGGAGCTTTGGCCCTTAAATCGAGCATTTTTTTGGATAATGCTTGATAAGCTGGAATGATTTTCTGCTCAACAATTGCCTCCATCTTGTCAAGCATGATGTTGCGCTCTGCATTAGTCACATCATTAAGTTGATTTACTTTTTGTAAGTACGCTTGGTAATAACTTGTTGTTCTTGGGTTTCCGTTGGCGATAGTGTCGACATTGTTGCGAGAGAAGTCTGCTGTGATTCGCGGTTCAATAATTCCTAACGACTCCCTTGTCTCTATCAGAGTGATAATTTGTTCAATGCGTCTTTGAACTTGATTGGCAAGCACTAAAAATATTTCAGCTTCGCTTTGATTTGTAACAGGAATTAGATCGGTAAAATATCGCTCGGTATTGCTTGGCCAACCAAATAATCCATAGGTGGCTGGGTAGTTAAAATGACGAAATTCACCCCATTGAATTTCAAAACTAAGATATGACTCAAATATACGAGCTGAGAGCCTCTGACTTGCCGTCATTTCACTTAATTCATAAGCTGACAATAGTGAAGAGATTTCTGCTTTGATAGCAACCAATTGCTGATCAAACTCATCGGAGATATTAAAAAGCTCTGGATTTTCAATGCCAAATTCTGACAATTTTCCGTCTGAAATAATGTCATCGTGGTTACGCTCAACGATAACTAAATAAGCTTGTTCGAAGAATTCATCAATAGGTAATCCATTGAGGCGTTGATTAACTTCTGATACAACCTCGACAGTGTTGCTCAATTGAAAATCACTAACCACATCGAGCACTATTTCATTGACGATTGGATCTATTACGACGTCGTCATTGTTAGAGTCGCTCGAACCGCCGCAACTGACAACGAATAACGCAGTAATTAACATCATTTTCGTCGTTAGTAAATTGCTCATTTTAAGCACTGTCATTACCCTCTCCGCCTTACCTTTATTTTCTATTATGACACTTATTAAACAAAGTAAAATGTAAGAAGCAATAACTTTTTGGTAAAATATTATGTCTTTATTTTTATCACCCGAAACGTTAAAAACCTACCGACAAGGTCTTGATAGCGCTATTATATTACTAATATTCACTAAAAATTGTCCCTATGAAAAAAGTATGTGTTGTTACGGGTGGTAGCTCGGGTATTGGCTTGAGTATCGTGAAAAAATTTATTGCCGAAGGTTTTACAGTCTTTAATATAGATAGACAAGCTAGTGAAATTGGAATTTATCGCGCATGCGATATCACCAAGGTCGCGCAAGTTGATAAGATTATTAAAGACATTGCCAATGAACACCACATTTCGGCGTTAGTGTCGAATGCCGGAATTCACTACTCCGGCAATATAGAAGTGACGACAGAGGATGATTTGGAAACCGTTTTCAACATCAATGTCAAAGGTGCTTATGCGGCCATAAAAGCAGTGTTACCAAGCATGAAAAAACACAAGTACGGCGCAATAGTATTAATAGCATCAGATCAAGCATTAATCGGAAAGCGCAACTCTTTTGCTTATAACTTAAGTAAAACAGCGCTCGCTTCTATGGCAAAAACTACGGCGCTCGATTATGCACCGTTTAACATCACAGCAAATGCGGTATGTCCGGGTACTATTGAAACTCCGCTTTATCATCAAGCAATAAATAAATACTGCGAAAAATCTGGTGCTAATAAAGCAGAGGTTCATCAAGAAGAACAACAATTGCAACCATTAGGTCGATTAGGCCAACCTGAAGAAGTCGCTGATTTAGTTTACTTTATGTGTTCAGAGCAGGCGCGTTTTATTACAGGCAGCTTGCAAGTCATCGATGGCGGTTACACAGCACAATAATCATCACATTGAGAGGTTTACAGTGAACATTATCGATCCTCACATCCACCTGTTCAACTTGTCTAAAGGTAATTACGATTGGCTAAAGCCATGTAATGAACCCTTGTGGCCAGATAAAAACGTGATAAACAAAAGCTTTGATGAAAAAGATATAGTACTTTCTAAGCCACTCAATTTAGCAGGGTTTGTGCATATAGAAGCTGGCTTTGATAATCAACAACCTTGGCGTGAAATACAATGGTTAGAATCACACTGCTCGCTGCCGTTTCGCTGTATTGCTTTTATTGATATTACCTTGGCGACGAAAGAGTTTGATCATCAACTGAGCAAATTGTCACAATACAAAAGTGTGGTTGGCTGTCGTTATATTTTGGATGCTCAAGCTGATAGGTTACTAAAACATCATCAAGTGATTCGTAATTTAGAAGTGCTTAAAGAATTAGACTGGCTGTTTGAGCTACATGTCTCATTAAACGATCTCAACACGCTACATCATATTGTTAATTTCTGCACCGAAATTTATACGCCAAGAATGGTGGTTAATCACGCAGGGTTTCCTCCTAAAATACGCGATATCGATGCATGGCATACTTGGCGTCATCACATAGAACAATTGGCGCAATTTGATCATCTCGCCATTAAGTGCTCAGGCTGGGAGATGACCGACAGGCAATATGATTTTAATTGGGTCAGCGCTAGTGTGAATCAAGTAATTAAGCACTTTGGCACTAAGCGGACAATGCTGGCGGGAAACTTTCCATTAACCTTATTTAACCAAAGCTATCAATCGTTGTGGCAAGGTTACACCCAACAAATAAATTTAAGCAATGAAGCGCTAGACGACGTGTGCTACCAAACAGCAAAAAACTGGTATCAGTTGCCGCTATAACAGTTATTTAGTTTTTATCTCATTGAATGTAAAAAACCACTTCGAGAATAAGTCAAAGTGGTTTTATTTTGTTGGACCAAAAGTTTAAGTATGAATTAACTTACTTAACCTGTCCTATTTAACGTATGCTCTTGGCATATCAGTTTCTGCCATATAACGATCACGTAATTCATCTTGACGACTACGAGTGTCGTACTCTTTACCGTCAATCCAAATTTTCTCTACTTTTGAACTAAGCTCAAAAGGATCTGCACTCCAAAGCACGATGTCAGCGTCCTTACCAACCGCAATTTGCCCTGCGTTAAGGTCAAAGACTTCCGCTACATTTGAAGTCACAGCAGCCAGTGCTTGTTCATATGGCATCCCGTTAGCGACAGCAATACCAGCATTAAAGCGCAGTTGATACATGTTATGCGTTTCGCCATTAACCGTTAACACTACTTTTACACCAGCCTTATTTAACGTAGCTGCGTTTTCAAGTGACGCATGTAATGAGTCGAAACTCTCAGGTAAGTTACTTGTTGCACTGAACACAACAGGAACATTAGCAGCTGCAACTTGCTCTGCAACCACAACCGCGTCTGCTGCGCCAACCAACACTAAATTCAGCTGAAATCGCTCTTTTAATTTCAGCAAAGCTAAGATATCAGTCGCGCGGTCTACATGGGCAATTAATTGTTTCTCGCCAGCTAAAACAGCATTGATGATTTTCTCATCACGCTTTAACTCTTTCGGCTCTTTTTTATCGTCTTTCTTTTTGGCTTTCGCTTTTTCTAACGCTTTTTCTGCATCTTCAAGCTTATAGGTCAGTTTCTGCAAATCAGTCGCACGTGAGCCTTTAGATTTAGAGCCTAGTTCAATCACTAAGCCCTGTTGCGTTTTTTCAACACTGTCAAACTCGCCCGACAAGTTAACAACAAACGTTTGCCCTTTAAACATGCTTTCACCGCCGCTTGGCGATACGATATCAGTGGTAATGCCACCTTTACGCGAATAAGGAATAACCGTTGATTTTGGATTAAACGCTAAGCTGGCATCAAATGTCATGTCTGCTTTTTTCTCTCTCGCATCACGTGTTCTTGATACCGCGCCCACTTCAACTAAACCTAAAGAGTTTAACGAGTTAATTAGCCCAGGAGTTAAAATTTTACCTTGCGCATCGATCGTTTCATCAGCATTGATCGTATCAGGGTTTATCGCTGAAATTTTGCCGTTTTCAATCACGAGCGTTGCGTTTTCTAATACGCCCTGCTCGGTCACGGTGTGGATTTTGGCGTTTGTGATTGCAATGCTTGCTGCATTGGCGCAAGTCGCACTTGCTAAACCTAAGGCAACTAAAGAATATCTAAATAATTTCATCGTGGTTCCCTTATTCCTGTCCTAACATGAAGTCGCTTTTAGCTTGGTATTTTTTATCATGGCGATCATAAACTTTCGCACCATCAACAAATACTTGCTCTGCTTGCGCATAAACGCTGAATGGGTTTTGATTCCACACCACAACATCCGCGTTTTTACCGGCTTCTAAGCTACCGGTTTTATCATTAATACCTAATGATTTTGCCGCATTTAAGGTGATCCAACGAATGGCGTCCGCTTCAGTTAACTCAAAACCGTTATCGTTCGCGTCAAACATGATTTTACCCGCTTCTTGGTTCAAGCGTTGAATCGTCGTCGATGAATCAGAGTGCACAACAGCACACGAGTTTTTCACAGCATTAACAATAGCCACATTTTCTTTAACCATATCGTAGGCTTCCATTTTAAAGCCCCACCAATCTGGCCACATCGCCGCACAATTTCCATTTTCGCCTAGTAAATCAGCAATCTTATAAGCTTCGATGGCATGATGGAATGTCCCTGCGTGATAGTTAAATTCTTTACTTAGGTCAATCATCATTGCCATTTCTTCTGCTTTGTAGCAATGATTGTGTATTAAGATATCGCCATCTAATACGCCTTTTAAGGTATCAAGTTCGATATCACGTACTGGCGCTTCTGGATTTTTGCCTGCTGCATAATCTGCATCGTATTTTTCCCAAGCACGTTTGTACTCAGCCGCTTCAGCAAAGGCCATGCGGTAACCCGCCATGTTACCCATACGCGTGCCAGGTGCTTGTTTACGAGAGCCATAAACACGCTTCGGGTTTTCACCACAGGCCATTTTCAGTCCGTAAGGTGCTTCTGGGAATTTCATGCCTTGCATGGTGTGGCTAGGCACGTTGCGTAAAGTAACGCCGCGTCCACCAAATAAGTTAGCTGAGCCTGGTAAAATTTGCATCGTGGTAATACCGCCCGCACGAGCTGCTTGAAAACCAGGATCTTGTGGCCACACACTGTGCTCTGCCCACACTTCTGAGGTATTTGGCGAAGTCATTTCATTACCGTCAGAATGTGATTCAACCGACGGACTCGGGTAAACACCTAAATGTGAATGAACATCAATAATACCTGGAGTCACCCATTTATCTTTACCATCGATAATCGTTGCACCATCTGAGGCTAACCCTTGACCTACTTGTACGATTTTGCCATCAACAAAAAGCACGTCTGCGCCATTAATGCGCTCACCTGTACCTGTTAATACAGTCGCATTTTGAATAAGCGTTTTCGTTTGAGGAAGTGCTTTATAAGTACTTGGGTAAGGATTTTTGTTGATAGTGACTTTGGCATCCTGCTTTTCTGATTGCATACATCCAGATAAAGCAATAGAGACTGCCACCATCACAATTGATGGAACAATTTTACTCATGGTGTGTTTCCTGTTTAGGCGCGTGAAATCAAGTTCACAGCATTTGATTGCGCATTGTTTATAATTATTGATGCAGCGTTAAATAAAAGTTCATTTAGCGCTAACCTGCTAACATATTAAAAAAAAAGCGTAACAACAAGTTACAATCACATTTTCCACTGCGGTTTGCGTCAAGATGTCAAATAAATGCGATTAGCGGTTATTTTTTTTAGGCAATAACCATTGTTTTATACGCTTGCCACGAATGCTTAAAAGCGCAATGACAATAGCGAGATAAATGGACGGTTCTATAATTTCCGACTTCACCGACCAATAAAAATGGACACCAACAAGACATGCCATGATATAAGTATAGTTATGTAGTTTTTGCCATGACGGCCCCAGCCTCTTTTTGTAGTAGCTCAACGAGGTCACGCTAAGTAACGCCATGATCACAAATGCAGCCATGCCTACGGTAATGTATGGTCTTTTAATTATTTCACTCCCCAGCAACGCGATATCAAATTGCAACTCAAATGCAACGAAATTGAGCAGATGAAAAAGCGCATAAGTCGCTGCATATAAGCCTAACAGCCGACGACTTTTGAGCAAATTAGGCCATTTAAATTGCTTTGCTACTGGCGAAATAAGTAAAGTGATAATCAATAAATTAAAGGCGCCAATCCCAGTAAAGTGTATAACAGTCTCAACCGGATCAGCGCCAATGGTGTCGCTAAAGGCACCATAATATAAGTAGAGAATAGGCAGTGCAGCGCTAAGATGAATAATGACCTTAAGCCAAAACAAAGGAAGAAATTTTAACATCTAACAAATATCCCTCAAATCAATAAGTAAATATGGCGTATTTAGTAGTATTTACTTAAGTTCATGCCCTTGTATAAGTGCGCTACTTCTTCGCCATAACCATTAAACATTTGGGTTTCAATGCGGTTTCTAGCGAATAGGCCTCCACCGGTTATTCTACGTTCGCTCGCTTGGCTCCACCTGGGATGAGAAACATTCGGGTTTACGTTGGCATAAAAGCCGTACTCACTAGCAGCAAGCTGGCTCCACGTTGTCGGCGGCTGCTTATCGGTGAGGGTAATTCGAACAACGGATTTTATACTTTTGAAGCCGTATTTCCACGGTACGATTAGCCTGATAGGTGCGCCGTTTTGCGGTGGCAGTGTTTTACCATACAAACCAACACTCATTAGCGATAGGGGATTCAGTGCTTCGTCTAACCGTAATCCTTCAACATAAGGATAATGAATCCCACCGCCAATAAATCGACTGCTTTGTCCCGGCATTTGCTCAGGATCGTACAATGTTTCAAATGCCACAAACTTGGCATTGCTGTTCGGTTGCGCTTTTTTAATCAACTCAGCTAGGCTAAAACCTATCCACGGCACCACCATTGACCATGCTTCAACACAACGCAGACGATAGATACGCTCTTCAAGCGCAAACAATTTGGTTAAGTCGTCATAATCAAGCGTAACGGGATTATCAACTAAGCCATCAACCTTTAATTGCCATGGGTCCACCTTAAATGCCTGCGCATTTTTTACAGGATCAGATTTGCCAGTACCGAATTCATAGAAATTATTGTGGGAGGTAACTTTAGCCTCAGGGGTTAATGTTTGGTTATTCGAATCATCTTTTTGATAAGTTAATGTATTTTGCTTAAAGCTCGGCTTGTCGTCTGAGCCAAAAAAATCGATGGCATGAGCTTTATTGCTCGTGCCAGCGATAAGTGCACTTGCACCTATAAAGCCCATTCCTTTTAGTAACTGACGTCTTTCCCGGTAAATATTTTCTGATGTTACTTCGTTTTCTGATATTGCATAACGCTTTGGTGTTTTGATTAGCACAACGTAAATCCTGACCTATGAACTATTAAGTAATAAGAGCAGAACATGCTGAATTATCTTTCAAAATTAAATTACGGTTGAGGAATAAAATCTAATTATTGGCAGGAGCAGAGTAAATGAACTAAATAGTAAACAAGAAGGATAGAAAATAGCGTACTAAAAAGTACGCAGTTTTCCCACGCTATTGAAAGTTAAGTTGTATAACTTATGAGCGAATAGTGGTGCTGAGGTAATTAATGATGTCATTAGACTCGTACATCCAAGTAACACCTTCTTTACCGTTATCAATACGCAAGCAAGGTACTTTTGCTTTGCCGCCGCCTTTTAGTAGCTCTTCACGTGGTGCGCCCTGATTAGCTTTAATATCTACTATAGGCATTTCGATACCTTGACGTTTTAGCGCTCTTCTCACTTTGACGCAAAAAGGGCACGCCGCCAGTTGATACAGGCTAAGGTGACTTACTTGTTCAGCGATGCTTTGCTTTTGCTCTGCGCTAAGCTGAGGTTTTTTCGGGCTAGTGATGAAGTCAATCAGTAGGATAATTCGGCCAAGTAGCCAACGAATAATGAACATTTTTTATACGCCATTGCTGAAAAAAGGCGACATTCTATCACAATAATGAAATGCCGCTAGTGAGTGCTTAGCTCTCGAGATAAAAGTTACCACATCAAATCATCAGGAATTTGGAATTCTGCGTAAGGATCATCTTCATCAATCGACTGTTCTTCCACTTTGTCATTCTTCAACAAGACAACTTTTTCATCCAAGGTCGCAATTTTATCCGCAGTTTCACTGGTGACAATATAAGTAGTTTGATCCAATCCACACAATGCCAATCGCCCTTTAATGAGCGCCTGCTGCGTGACATTGTCAACATAGAGCTTTTTCACTTTATTATCGAAAGTATAATTATACTCGTTTTCACCATTCACGTTTTTGATTTGATGATGCTCAAGGATTTGTAAGATCCTTAGGTACTGCTCTTTTTCAACAAGGGCCTGTTGTTTTTGCGCTTCAAGTTGAGCATCTTTCGCTTGTTTTTCAGCTTGTTGCTTTGCCAAGTCTTGCTTTATTTGCTCTTGCAAAGAAACGCCTACGTCAACGCCGCTACGCTTTTGTTTATTTTTTTTACGCCTGTCCGTATTGGCCTGCCGCGCTTTTTGTTTGGTGGTTAACCCTGCTTTGAGCAGTTGGTCTTGAAGAGATGCCATTTCATTTACGTTACTTAAGAAATCATAGCTATATTCTATCAGCTCTAAAAATGAAAAAAAGCCTCGTTTTTACAGCTGAACTATATTGCATAGATCCATCAAGTTGTTCTCAAGGTCGCATTTTTCCTTTCTTTTTCTCTACTTGATTCGACTTTTGGAAAATTCATTCCAAAGTCAACTTTAAACAAACCGGAGAAATAAAATGAAAAACGGATTACTTACACTACTCTGTCTTTTATTTAGTTATTCAGTAGTAGCTAAAGAGCGACTAGAGGTTTATAAAGATTATGATATCGGCACGCAGTTGATGCAGGTCACTACGGTTAAAGTAGATCCTAACATGGGCGACGTCTATCTTGCTGGCTTAAGTCAAAGCTGGGTGAAAGCGGTTAAGATTCAAAAAGAGCTGGGTTATATCAAAGATTAGAAAATTTTTGGTAGTGACTACCCAGTTAGTGGTCAGTTCAATATGGTCTTAATAGTCTATTTTGAAAAGGCAGCCGACATGGAGCCAAGTAAGAAAAAATATGCGGCATTCATGAAAAAATGGGGCGAAGAAAATCAAAAGAAAGCCAATAAAATCTCAGCGAAGTATCCTGAAGTAAGAACGCTTACAGGAGAATATGTTATGCGAGAAATTATCATCAAATAGGCTATTTTTGTTCAGTCATAAAAAAGCGAGCTCATGTCCCGCTTTTTAACAAATCATCAAGTAAAGAAAGTTTCATTGCCCTAAAGTGCTACACAATCCCCACTTTACTCAAAGGTAGTTCACGATACCTGTTCCCCGTTGCCGCATAAATAGCATTACATATGGCGGGCGCTATAGGTGGTACACCAGGCTCACCTACGCCGCCTGGGAGCGCATCACTTTGAACGATATCAACATGAGTTGGCGGCGCATCAGTCATTCGAGCTAGAGGATAATCATCAAAATTACCTTGTTGGATGACACCGTTTTTCGCTGTTAACTCGCCATAGAAGGTCAGTGAAATGCCAAAAATTGCAGCCCCTTCCATTTGTGAGCGAATACGCTCAGGATTCACGGCAGTGCCGCAATCAACACTCATCCATATGTTACTGATGTTAATTTTCCCATCAGGCTGGGTTTGAACTTCAACCACGCACGCAACATAACTAACAAAACTGCGGTGGACCGCAATACCCAAGCCAGTGCCTTTGGCTCTTTTTTTATCCCACTGCGCCATGTCTGCAACGCGATTAACGACATTTTTTAAGCGCTTGGTATCGATAGGGAATTTGTCTAGTCCCTCACCATAATTACCGTACTTCGCTTGTTCTTTAGCAACGTCTATCGTTCTATCAGGCCCTATTAACTCAAGCAAATGTGCTTTACTGTCGACTCCTTTATGATGTGCAATTTCATCTGCAAATGAACACACAGCAAATGCTTGGTTAATATTAGTTACCGAGCGCATCCAACCAATTCGTGTATGTGCTGGCGCTTTGCCTGCTGCACAGCGCACATGGTCAATATGATATGGCATATCAACCAAACCTAGGTCACCTTCAAAGCCTATAACATCGGCTCCTTTGCTAAAGGTTGAGCTAATAGTAGGAAGTGCAACATGGTGTTGCCACGCTGTCACCTTGTTGTTTTGATCGAACCCCGCTTTAAGTTTTTGAAAACTCACCGCATGATAGTAACCATTTTTGATTTCATCTTCGCGAGACCACATCACACGCACAGGCGCTTTAATCAATTTTGAGATTAAAGCGGCTTCAGCGACAAAATCAGGTTTAGATTTTCGACCAAAGCCGCCACCAAGCAATGTCACATTCACGTTGACGGTTTCCGGCGGTACCCCTAACGTTTGAGCTACCGTATTTTGAGCTGATTGAGGTGTTTGTGTACATGCCCAAACATCAACGATACCATCATGAACATGTGCCGCTGCCGCAGGTGGCTCCATAGGAGCATGGGTTAGCTCAGGGACATAATAATCAGCCGTTATACTTGATGCCGATTGCTTAAATGCTACAGCCACATCACCCTTATTACGCAAAACGTTTGTCGGATTATCACAACTGGTTTTTAAGGCTTCTTTGTATGCGGCGGAATCATATACTGCATGTTCTCCGTCCTCCCATACGACGTTAAGCGCTTCACGTCCCTTCATTGCTGCCCACGTATTAGACGCTATCACTGCGATGCCGCCAAGTGGTTTAAAAACTGCTGGCTCGGTTAAATCATCCAGTTGAATCACATCGATGACGCCTGATATTTTCTTCGAAGCACTTGCATCAAGTGACTTAACCTTTCCTGCCAACACCGGCGGGCGTTCAATCATGACATAACGCATGCCAGGTAGCTCGACATCAAAGCCATAGGTGGTGTCACCCGTCGCTATTTTGTGACCATCAACTAAGGCGACATCTGATTTACCAATAAACTTAAACGCTGACTTGTCTTTTAATTTTAGTGTCGCTGCATCAGGGACTGTTAACGTTGCCGCGATGGCAACCAACTCACCAAAACTGGCTTGTTTATCACTATTTTTGTGATGAATTTTTCCATTTTTGGCGACACACTCATCCACAGGTACTTGCCATTTTTGCGCTGCCGCTTGTTCTAACATCGTTCTTGCTGAGGCGCCGGCTTCTCTTAACGGTTGATAGAAATTGCGAACAGACCGTGAGCCATCGGTATTTTGACTGCCGTATTTTTTATCACCAAGCCCTTGAATAACCTCTATTTTTTGCCAGTCAGCTTCAAGTTCATCAGCAACGATCATCGGAATACTCGTGCGGATCCCTTGTCCCATTTCAGAGCGATGGACAACAATACCAACGGTACTGTCAGCATTGATGTGGACATAAACATTAGGTTCAAATTTACTTGCTGCTTTACCGGCAAATGCTTTTGGCATCAGTGACAATGTTGGAAAATTAACGCCTAGCACCAAAGCGGTGCTACCGATCCCTAATCCTTTTAAGAAGCCGCGACGACTCACATTTTCGATAGTTTTCATACGTCAGCTCCTTCGACCTTAGGATCAAAAACATTAACGCCTTTAGCTACGCTTTCACTGGCAAGATGAATTGCCTCTTTAATACGTGTGTATGTCCCGCAGCGGCAAATATTTCCGCTCATTGCTGTGTCTATTTGTTTGTCAGTAGGATTAGGCGTATGTTCAAGTAAGGCCACCGCCGACATTATCTGCCCAGACTGACAGTAACCGCATTGTGGCACATTGAGCGCTTGCCATGCCTGTTGCACAGGGTGGGAGCCATCATCTGATAAACCTTCAATGGTGGTGATCGATTGTCCTTCAACAGCAGATACTGGCGTCAAACACGCACGAACCGGTTGACCATCTAAATGAATGGTACATGCACCGCACAAACCTTTACCACAACCGTATTTTGTGCCGGTATACTTTAATACATCTCGTAATGCCCAAAGCAAAGGCATATCCATATCATCTTGATATTGATGTGATTTTCCATTAACCATTAAGGTGATCATTGCGACTTCCTTTTGTTTATATTTATAGTTCTAGGATAGTGTTCGTAGTACTAGTCTTTTTTCATTTTTGACAAAAACATTGTTACTTTTGCTAATTGTTCTGGTGTATCTATATCTTCAAACGCATTGGGAATATCTACCATAAGAGTTGAAGATTTGAATTTTTCTACGATAGGTTTAGCACCTTGCTCCCCCTTTAGGCCAATTAAATTTGTAAAAAATCGTTTAGGAAAGATCACTGGCGGCCCATTAGCTTTCTTTTCTTGTCGATTTACTTGCCTTGATTGAATAATCATTTGTGGTGAATTTATGTGCTGTTTAACCAGTAAGTTTAGATCGGCCTGTGTTAATTTCCATTGATCAACAAGTACTATCATCGCCGCTTCAATATGGACCGGTAACTGGCTGATCGCCGCACTAATAGAACTTCCCATACCATCAGACCAAGCTATATTTTCCACGACGTTGACCTCAAGCTCTGATAACGCGCTACGCATTTGAAGAGCCTGACAACCAATGACACAATAAACATGAGGTGTCAGTGTTGATGCTAACTGACATTGACGATAAATAAGTGATTGGTGCTCAATTTCCACCAGTTGTTTAGGTTGGCCTAAACGAGAGGAACTCCCAGCAGCCAATACAATAATTGCTATCTTGCCTATTTCATTGGCTTGATGCTCTATATCTTCCTGTCGCTTATTTTGTGATGGAAACATTTAATTGTATGTCCATAAACAAAGGTTTTTCATTTTGTGCTGCACGAAATTTCGTTAACTGCTGTTGAATTTCAGCCATTATTGACAAAGCAATAGCTTGCGGGCTTCTTCCGCCAAGGTCCAGACCTATAGGGCCAAATACGCGATCATCGACATTGCCATATACTTCAGAGATATTTTCAAGCAATTTATCTCTACGCGCAGCAGGCCCAAGTACGCCAATGTATGGCAGTGATGACGCTATCGCATTTTTTAAATAATGTTGATCGTTTTCTAAATTATGCGTCATTATTACTATCGCATCATAGAGGTCCAATTCACTTGAGCTTATTTGTTCAGCTCTTATCTTACGCTTAATGTTTACTTCGCCAAATAGTGACTTATCTAACGAGGCTTGGCGATGATCCCATAAGGCGACTTGCCAACCTAATTGTTTTGCAAATTGCACGACAGGCACCGCATCAGGGCCAGCGCCACAAACCAATATTGAAATGGGGGGATAAACTGGGATATTAATCAATCGTCTCGATGAGCTAACCTCCACGTCTGCGGAAATAGAAGATACGCTCTTACCTGCAATCTTCGCAGTCTCAGTCACCTGTTGGTCGAAGCGTTCAACTCTTTCATCTGTCGATATAAAATAACCAATGGGTATTTCACCTGAAGCGGTTTGTTGAAAATAATTTCCTGATTTGCCATCAAGGGCATGGGTCAATACATCAGCAAAACCCAAATGCTGATTAGCGGGTGTCATAGGCTGTAATAATATTTTAATCTCGCCTTCGCAGCCGCCCCCTAGCCCCCACAGTAAGTCAGCATCACCGATTAAGTCATAATGCAATACCTTGGATTTATTCTCTGATAGTACTTGCTGGCTATGTAAAGCAATATCGGCTTCTAAACAGCCACCGCTTAAAAGTCCTGTACATTCACCTGCGGTACTAACGTGCATCATTGTCCCTACTTTTTGATACGTAGCACCCCGTGTTTCAATAATCGTCGCCAGCACACTTTCTTTATCTGCTGAAAAAGCACGGGCCAACTCAAACCAATTTTCTTGCATAAATTTACCCACCAGCCTCTAACACTTGTACCGCAGTGCGCCACGGTAGCAACGCACATTGTTGCCGAATTGGTAAAGAAAACACACTGTTTAACGGAGATAAATTTCCCTCAAATAATTTTTGTTCGTTGAAGGATTGCTCAACATCATTGATCACGGCAAGTGCCTGTTTAGTTGTCATAGAGACCAACTTTTCACACATCATAGAAGCGGACGCTCTGCAGATAGCGCAGCTTTCTCCTGAAAACACAATATTGCTGATGGCACCACTTTCTAGCTTAGCGTTGACGGTAATTTCATCACCACATTCTGGGTTTTCACCATCGGCAGATCTCACCTGTTTACCAGAAAGAGTAACGTCAAAGCCTATGGGTTTTTTATGATGGCGCAATAATGCCTGATGATAAAGTTTACTGATCGCCAACGGCTCGACACTATTATTGCTGTTTGTTTGTAACATATAAATACTTATTCAATTTTCATTATTTCATAGGTTTTAGTCAGCGCTTTAATCAGTTTATCAATGTCAGCCTTGTCATTGTATATTCCTAATGAAACACGAACTGAGCTTTTAAGATTCAAATAATGATGTAAAGGTTGAGCACAATGGTGACCAGCACGCACTGCAATATTTTCCAAATCAAGACACGTTGCTACGTCATGGCTGTGAACATGTTGTAGGTTAAAACTTACAATACCAGAATGATTAGTGCCCGTGACTAGTTCAACAAAAGGTAGCATCCTAAGCTGTTCGAACATGTAGCTGCTTAACTTTTCGATATAAGCTGATATCTTTGAGGGTTCCTTGTCTTGTAAATAGTCTATTGCTGCTTTTAGTCCAACAATAGCGGCAACATTGCGACTACCCGCTTCAAATTGCTGAGGGCCTTTACTGAACGTTACACCTTCAAGTGTCACTTGTTCAACAATCCCTCCACCATAAATAGAAGGTTGCATGTGTACTTGCACCGCCTGCTTGGCGTATAGCACGCCGATGCCAGAGCCAGCGTAACTTTTGTGTCCCGAATAAACATAGAAGTCGCAGCCCAATTGCTGAACATCAATTGCAGTATGAGCCGCAGCTTGGGCTCCATCAACGAGCAATTTAGCGTCATATTTTTGAGTTATTTTTGATAATGCTGCTATAGGATTTTTCACGCCAAGTACGTTAGAGATATGGCTAACAGCGACAAGAGCGGTGTTACCGTCTATTTGATTTCTAACTTGTGTTAGGTCCAACTCACCACAAGGCAATAATGAAATTACCCGCAACTGAGCACCAGTCTGCCAGCAGAGTTGTTGCCAAGGAAGTAAATTTGCATGATGCTCCGCAACAGAGATCAATACATTATGTTTTTCCGTGAGGTGTTGCTTTAAAAATCCATCCGCAACGAGGTTAATTGCATTTGTGGTGCTCGCCGTGAAAATAATTTCATCACTAGATAACGCCTTTATATAAGAAGAGACTCGGTAGCGTACCTTTTCAACAATAGCGGTTGACTCAGCACTAAGCTTATAAAAGCCCCGATGACTGTTGCCGTGATGATACAACTGATAGTCATTGACTGCCTTAGCCACAACAGTGGGCACAAGCGTCGTCGCAGCAGAGTCTAAATAAGAAAGGTCTTTATATTCTGCTTGTTCAAATAGGCTGAAATCTTTTTTCCACGGGCTAGCGTGTGCCGAAAGTGACATGTCATTAATTAAGGTTTGTTGTTGTCATAACAGCTTAACCCGAGTACTTAAGGACTAAAAGCATCAAATGTAAAAATTATTGTCTCATAACACCTGCTGGCTTCTGTAAAGTATTTAGTCGCGGTCAATGCCGCCGATTTCCCAATTGCTCTTTACTTAAGTGGATAAGGGTACAACGAACATTCGAGAATGTTTATCCCTACTACAAAGCTCCAATCGGCTTACTCAACACTCAATCACATTTAGACAAGCTTGAGCGATGGTTTAGCTTGCACGTTTGGCGTTTTGGTTTTACGAATTGACACTTCTTTATTAGTTGATTTTCCTTCATGAAATCTATGGTAGGAAAAATTATCCAACCCTAACGCTTCAGTGAACTTATAAAAAGTCATGAAATCTTCTTTAGTGAACTTATGTCCTTCCTTGGTCATCAACCCATCAATATACATAGAGCTGCCATTGATATTACAGTTGGCTATTGATGAATATGGCTCGCCATATTTGTCAACTTTGAGTGCCCGTACCATCTTAATTTCAAAGCACCACTCACCTATATGCATATATCGAGAAACTGAATCAGACATAGCTTAACCTTATTATTTTCTTACCCTAAAATCCCCGACAACAAAACAGGAATAATGGATAGAATTCTAACCGCGCGCAATTATTACATTTGATTAACAAAATCACCACTCAATTTAGCTCAGTTTAATCACACATATCACATGAATTACGGTAGCTCATTGAATTTATCACTAAAAACTGACAAATTAATGCTGTAATCTTTTTAGCGCTGCCATAATGGTTTAAACGAAACAGCAATAACATTCACTTTAAAAGCCAAAATCATAATGAAAATTAACAGATCAGTTATCTTTACGCTTCTTTCAATAACTATTTTTATTGCTGCTACTGCGGCCACTTGGATATATTCACGTATAGATAGCTCGTTGCCAATACTCGATGGCAAGAAAACAGTTTTTGGTTTATCAGCCCAAACAGTGATAGAAAGAGACGCTTCAGGCGTGCCAACTATAACGGCAAAAAACCGTGCTGATATTGCCGTTGCACTAGGCTTTGTTCATGCGCAAGAGCGATTTTTTCAAATGGATTTATTGCGTCGGAACTCCGCTGGTGAATTATCAAGTTTATTTGGTGATATTGCATTAGATTATGACAAGGAGATCAGAGTACATCGATTTAGAGAACGTGCTCGCGCTATAGTCAAACAGATGTCTAAAGAAGAAGAGCTACTGTTGAAAGCCTATACAAGAGGCGTTAATCAAGGGTTAGACTATTTAAAATTCGCCCCATTTGAATACCTTTTACTGAGCCAAGAGCCAGTGCCTTGGCAAGAAGAAGATACCGTTCTAACCGTACTCAGCATGTATTTAGATCTGCAATATGCTCAAGGTGAGCGTGAGCAAACTTTGGGCATTATGGCCAAAACACTTTCTGACGAAGTATTTAGTTTTCTAAACCCTAAAGGTAGCCAATGGGATGCAGCAATTGATGGCACTGAATTCTCACCGACATCATTGCCGGAAGGCGAGTGGCCCACGAGTTTATTGAGAAAAATTCAGACGACTAACACCCCAGAAAAAAGCACCAAAATAGCTCAAGAGCAATTTGTGGGTTCGAACAATTGGGCCGTATCTGGACACATTAGTACCACAGGAAGTGCTATCGTTGCTAACGACATGCATTTAGGTATTCGTGTGCCAAACACGTGGTTCAAAGCAAGGTTGCTGTATCGACAAGGTGAAGAAGACGTGGATGTTGTAGGCGTCACATTGCCAGGCACACCGAATATCATTGTCGGTAGCAATACTAATATCGCTTGGGGGTTTACCAACAGTTATGGCGACTGGAGTGACGTTATTGTGCTGAAAACGAATAAAGACAATAGCCAATATTTGACTCCTCAAGGCTACAAAGATTTCGAACACTTTAAACAAATCATAGCAGTGAAAGATAAAAAGTCTGTTGAAATAGATGTCATGGAAACGATTTGGGGCCCTGTTATCGGCAAAGACGGTGACGGTAACTTGCTTGCTTATCGTTGGGTTGCCCATGACTTGCGTGCGGTAAATTTAGCGGTTCTTGAATTAGAAACAGCAAAAAATGTCGATCAAGCGTTCGAAATAGCGTCAAGATCAGGCATACCAGCACAAAACCTAATGGTCGGTGACAAAGACGGTAACATCGGCTGGACCATCATGGGAGGGATCCCTAATAAATATGGGAATGTCGGTGAACTGCCACAAGACTGGTCAACTGGGGCGAACGGTTGGGATGGTTATGTGGAATTTGAAAGTTACCCTAAGGTAAAAAACCCAATAGACCATCGACTATGGACGGCCAATTCTCGGGTGGTAGGTGGCGAAATGCTTCGAACGGTAGGCAATGGCGGCTATGCAATAGGCGCTAGAAGCCAACAGATAAGAGATAGGTTATTTGAATCTGATCAGTTTAATGAGCAAAAGCTCCTAAACATTGCCCTAGACACAGAAGCGATTTTTATGAAACGTTGGCAAGCATTCTTAAATAAGAAAGTTTTAACCCCAACGGCCATCGCACAGAACCCTCAATGGCAAGAAGTCGCCACTTTATTGAAGGATGAAAGCCTGTCGGCAGAGGTTCATTCTGTCGCCTACCGCGTTGTCAGAAACTTCCGTCTGCATGTGCGAAACATAACCTTTGAGCCATTGATTGAGCAATTAACTGCACAAGATGAAAACTTTGACTTTCACACCATCAGGAACCAACTAGAAACGCCGCTATGGCAAATGATCAATGAGCAGCCAACCAATTACCAATGGCTTTCACGTGAATCTTGGTCAATAATTTTTATAGAAGCACTTGAGAATACCTTGATGGAGATGACTGACAATCAACCCTTGTCACAGGCATCTTGGGGACAGGAAAATCAAGCGGATATTAGGCATCCTTTAGCCTCATCAATCCCGCTTTTTGGACACTATTTAAATATGCCAGCGGAGCCTTTGCCCGGCGATGGGTTTATGCCACGCGTTGACGGTGGTTCATTTGGTGCATCTGAACGTATGATCGTCTCCCCAGGTCATGAGGAACAAGCCATTTTACATATGCCAACGAGCCAAGCGGGTCATCCGTGGAGCCCATACTTTGGCGTAGGCCATAGTGACTGGGTGAAAGGAAAACCATCACCTTTATTACCTGGCGAAACTAAATACACGTTAACACTACTAAGTTACTAAATAATATGAGCTAGAACGAAATATAAGCTTGTTAATACTTGCACTATGGGGACTAGCTCGTTATTGTACTAGCATGAAAATTAAAACTTGTTTTACACTCTTTATCTTCTTATTTACTTCAGTGCGCTGAGGGGAAGACTGTATGCTTTACTGATTAAAGAGCTAACAAGAAACCTCCTCAATAAGGAGGTTTTTTTTTGCCTGATTTACCTAACTTTGATGACATTATTTTTGCTTAAGGAGCGACCGTGACCGAAGAATTAGATCTCAATAAAATTCGCGAACAAATTACCAGTTTAGATCAACAACTTCTTGAATTATTTGCCCAACGTCGCGCCCTCACCTTAAACGTTGCAAAGAGTAAAGCTCATCAAGTGAGACCTGTTCGTGATCAGCAACGTGAACAAGAGTTACTCATTCGCTTAATCACCCAAGGCAAAAGCTTAGGTTTAGACGCTCATTATGTGACCAGTATTTTTCAAACCATTATTGAAGACTCTGTGCTTAATCAACAAGCGTACTTACAACAACTCACCAACCCCAATACTCAGATGCCAGCAGTTAGCGTAGCGTTCTTAGGTAATAAAGGTTCGTACAGTTACTTGGCAAGTCATCGTTACTTTTCAAGACGCGCAGAGCATATCATTGAATCGGGATGTCAAAATTTTAGTGATATTATGCAGCTGGTTGAAGCCGGTCATGTTGATTATGGTGTTCTCCCCATAGAAAACACCAGCTCAGGCAGTATTAACGACGTCTATGATGTCCTTCAACATACAAATTTATCCATTGTTGGAGAAATTACCCAACCTATTGAGCACTGTTTATTAACGGCAGTAAATTCACACTTAAGTAAAATCCAAACCATCTATGCTCACGGTCAACCATTTACACAATGTAGTAACTTTTTAGATAAACAATCGGATATCCGCATTGAGTATTGCGATAGCACAGCAGACGCGATGGCTAAAGTTTATGAGCTTCAAGATGAAACTGTTGCCGTAATCGGTAGTGAAGAAGGTGGTCAACTTTATAATTTACATGCGTTAGAAAAATCAATTGCTAATCAAAGTGAAAATCACAGCAGGTTCATTGTAGTCGCCAGAAAGCCTGTTGATGTGGCCGAGCAAATCCCTGCGAAAACGACACTGATCTTAGCGACTGGACAAAAACCAGGTGCGTTAGTGGAGTGTTTATTGGTATTGAAGGAAAATGGCATCAATATGTGCAAACTAGAGTCTCGCCCTATTCAAGGAAGACCGTGGGAAGAGATGTTTTACTTAGATGTTGAAGCGAATCTAAAATCGTTGCCCATGCAAGAAGCAATTACCGCCCTCACCGATCAAACTAATTTTATTAAAGTACTCGGCTGCTACCCTGTTGAGCATATCAGCCCGACAAGCGTGCCAAGCAGCGCAATTTAATAACAAGAAATTCATAATCTTCAAAGTGCCCAATACCTAGTTGGGCATTTTTAGTTGTAGTGGGAACTATTGATTAGGCGTACGCTTAGTTAATAACAAGTGCGGAGAGCGGCCCGCATACGCTGTTTGCCATAGTGCAATAGAGTAATGTAGTGCTTCATTTAAGAGAGATAATTCAACTAAACCTAAGTCTGACTGGTAAAACTGAGCGTATTCATTTAGCTCAGTAGTTGATAAGTTCTTATAGAGGAAATATGAAAGTATTGAAATTTGATGTGATAAATCATCTTGTAACAGATGCTCCAATTCAAACAATTGACGTTCAACGTCCGAAACCGTCATTTTTTCTTTTCTTGCCGACTCTGTTTCAACCAAAGCCAACAGTACAGGGCGACTGACCGATAGCGTTAGGTCAATCATATTATCGACCATATGCTTTGCATCTATGACTTTGTTGATTGCGGCTCGATGATTTCTATCCGGCATATTCTCAGGAATGCCTCTGACAAATTGAACAAACTTCTGCTCAAAATCGTCATTATTAGCTTCTGCTTCTTTATGCTTAACTAGCTGGGGCAGCGCACTAGATTGCCACTGTATTAACGCGCTAAGCTGCTGGGACGTTATGGAATCATTGATTTTCGTCATTAATGCATGCTTAATTTTTCTGTCATCCCAAGCATCAATTAACGATTGCATAATTTTATTATCTAGCGAATCAGTACCGTACTCATTTTCGGCATCTAATTGCATGGACTTAAGCTGTTCAGGAATGGATTCTAATAGGTCATTAATACCTGATAACTCGAAGTAGCGAGCCATTTGACGAGAATGGTCTTTGTCAGCTGAAATTGAATTTGCCATCAAAAATGGTGAGACCGATAAAAGTAAAATACTGAACGAGTAAAGTTGAAAACGATTAAGTAGAGGAGATAGTAAATTCAAAATAAGTCCTTTTAATTAGCTAGGAGAAAAAGCGTACAATGAATGACTCAAGAGGTGACTATCCTTAGTCACATCCTTCATCAAAACTGAGTGTAGCTAAAATTGGCAAAATAACAATTATATTAATCGCCACATCGAATAAATTCAATTTCAAATTAACTTACATAGCCTATTTTATTTATTCCTTGGCAATGTTCTTCGTCACTTGTTCACCTCGTAATTTTAGTAACTCGTGCTCTATAGCCAATGGTGACCCAGTGTTTCGACAAAGCCAATAATAAGCACAAGGTACAACAAAAAGCGTAAAAATACTGGCCATCGAAACTCCAGCGAATATAACCACACCTATCACCATACGGCTTTCAGAGCCCGGACCTGAAGCTAAAACAAGTGGTATAGCACTGGTGACGGTGGTAAAGGTTGTCATCACTATGGGGCGTAACCTTTGCTGGGCACCGCCTATCAAAGCATCTTCAAATGCCAAGCCTTTGTCACGTAATTGGTTAGCAAACTCAACTATTAGAATGCCATTTTTCGCCGCTAAGCCAATTAACATGACAATGCCGATTTGACTGTAAATATTTAAGCTCATACCCATATATTCAAGGCCCAGTAATGCACCAACTAATGCTAAAGGCACCGTTAACATGATAACAAAAGGGTGAACAAAACTTTCAAATTGAGCCGAAAGCACCAGATAAGTGATCAACAAAGCTAGGCCAAAAATAAAGAGTATCGATGTACCCGACTCCTTAAACAACATTGACTGACCTTTGTAATCGACCTGTGCTTGTTCTGGCAACTGTTCATCAACCGCTTTGTTTAAATAATCAAGTGCTTCTCCCAATGAATAGCCATCAGCCAAGTTGGCGCTAATGGTTACACTGCGTAGTCTGTTATAACGATTGAGCTTAGACGAAGTCGCATTTTCCCTTACGGAAATTAGATTAGATAAAGGAATTAGACGCTTAGAATCACGTGAGCGAACATAGACATTATCAATATCTGATGGGCTATCAAAGTCTGCTTCATTTCCTTCTAAAATAACATCGTATTCTTCGCCGCGATCGACAAATGTGGTAACACGACGTTGGCCCAACATGGTCTCAAGCGTTTTGGCAATGTCTCCTATAGGTACATCAAGATCGTAAGCACGGTTATGGTCAATTTCAACCAGTAACTGCGGATAGGTTTCTTGATAGTCGCTGTCTACACCAACGAGATTTGGATTTTCTTGCGCTTTTTCAATAATAATATCACGCCATTTCGCTAGTTCTTCGTAGGTGTTTCCTTGCAGGACAAATTGCACTGGCGTATTCCCGCCCCCGCCACGTAATCCTTGACGTAATATGGCAAAGGCCCTTACATCAGTAACACTTTGAAGTTCTTTGTTCATCATTCCCGCAAACTCAAAAGTAGAAAAAGATCGCTCCCCCCACTTAGGTAAACCGACAATGGCAATACCGCCTGTGCCGCCAAAACCAGGAACACGAACAAGGACACGATCAAGTTCACCTTTGGTTTGAAAGGCCATTAACTTGTCTTCAATTTGCTGCATGTTTTTAACGTTATTTTCATGACTTGCCCCTTCTGCACCTCTCATGACAATAAATAAATCACCACGATCTTCTTTTGGCGTATATTCAGAGGGCAATTGTTGAAATAACATATAAACCGAGTAAAGCGATAACCCTATAATCGAGATCAGTAACAGGGGCTGACGCACACTGTGCTTAAGCGAGTTACCGTAGGCCGTCTCAAGCTTAGCAAAACTCTTATCAAGCAACTGGCCAAATGAGGAACTCCGCTCTCTATGTTTTAATAGTTTAGAGCAAAGCATAGGCGTTAATGAAAGCGCCGTAAGGCTTGAAAATACCACAGCAGCAGCTATGGCGAGGGCAAATTCGGTAAAAAGTCGCCCAACATTACCTGATAAGAAAATTAACGGTACAAATACCGCTACTAACACCAAGGTGGTGGCAATCACAGCAAAGGCTACCTCGCGGCCACCTTCAAAAGCCGCAACCAGTGGTGCTTGTCCTTTTTCGATGCGGCGGTAAATATTTTCAAGTACGACAATCGCATCATCAACCACTAGACCGATTGCTAAAACGAGTGCTAGTAAGGTTAATAAATTGATCGAAAAATCAAGCCAAGAAAGCACCATCATTGAGCCAATTAGCGCAACAGGAACCGTAATCGCTGGGATAAATGTCGCTCGAATATTACCTAAAAACAAAAAGATGACCAAAATCACCATCAACATGGCGACAAGTAAAGTGCTGTAGACTTCATCAATGGAGCCTTGGATAAATACCGATGAGTCATAACTGTTGGCAATCGTTGTTCCAATGGGTAATGATTCTCGGATATTGCCCACCTCTTTGCGAGCCGCTTTTACCACATCAAGGGTGTTTGCCTTTGACTGTTTAATAATGCCGAGGCCAACCATGTTTTTCCCGTTACCGCGGAACATGTTTTCATCATCTTCAGCAGCCACTTCCACACGCGCCACTTCCGATAACCTGACTAATTCCTTGTCTTCACCTCGGGCAATGACCATATTTGAGAAATCAGTTGCCGAGCGATAGCTTCGCTCTACCCGTATAGAAAAATCACGCTCAATCGACTCTATTTCGCCAGCAGGAAGTTCGATGTTTTGAGCACGTAATGTTGACTCAATGTCGTCAACAGTAATTCCCCGAGCTGCCATAGCAACGCGATCAAGAAATATTTTCATGGCATAGGTTCTGCCACCACCAACATGGACTTGCGCTACGCCATCAACCACCGCAAAGCGATCGACAATATATCGTTCAGCATAATCAGTCAGTTGCAATGTACTCATGGTTTCGCTTTGTAGTACAAACCAAACTATAACACTTTCATCGCCATTGGCTTTGGATACCTCGGGCGGATCCGCTTGCTCAGGTAGGTTTCTCAATGAACGAGAGATTCTATCTCTGACGTCATTGGTGGCCGAGTCTATGTCACGATCTAATTCAAATTCAATGGTGATACTGGAGCGGCCAACACGGCTCGTCGAGGTAATATTCTTAACACCTTCAACACCGCTAATTCTGTCTTCTAGTACTTGCGTAATTTTGGTTTCAACAATTGCGGCTGATGCGCCTGGATATGAGGTGTTGATGCTCACTATAGGCGGATCGATATCAGGGTACTCTCTTAATGGCAGCATTAAAAAGGCCACTATACCAAAAGTGATCAGTAACAGATTAATGACCGTTGCAAAGACAGGTCTTTTTACAGATAGATCAGATAAAACCACGCTTAGTCCTCCAAGACATTAACTAGAGTACCTTCGCGAAGCTTAATCGCACCTTCCGTGACAACAGCTTCATGTTCAGTAAGCCCATCGAGGATCTCTGCAATACCAGGTTTTCTTCGCCCTACTTGCACTTGCTTTCGCACTGCCTTGTTGTCCATGATGACAAAAACGTAATGACTGTCTTCAATGGGGATAATAGCGTTTTCTGGAATTTGTAATACTTGCTCAATTTTTCGTTCTACCGCAATAGAAAGCAGCATACCTGGTCGTAGTTTAAATTCCATATTTGGGATTTCAGCGCGTACTTTAACCATACGTGTCACATCGTCGATTCTTGGATCGATGGAGGTCACTTTTCCATTAAAACTTTCGCCATCATAAGCAGTATTTTTGGCTTGAATGACTTGCCCTATTTTAATGGTTGTGAAGAATCGTTCTGGCACAGAAAAATCCACTTTAACTACGCTTAAATCATCAAGACTGGTGATAACTTCTCCTGATTCAACATATGAACCGACACTGATTTCTCGAAAACCAAGCACGCCATCAAACGGCGCCATAATCGTCAAATCGCTGAGTTTTGTTTTTGCAATCAATAGTTGAGCAGCAATAGCTTTAGTTTTAGCTTCTTGTTCATCAACTTGTGACTTTGACGTTGCTTTCTTTTTCCAAAGCCCTTGAAATCGATTTAGTTGTGCCACTGATTCCGCCAAGTTTGCTTCTAACTCTTTCACTCTTGCGGCTTCTTCTTGATGATTTAATCTCACCAACACATCACCTTTTTTTACCATTTGTCCATCAGTGAAGGTGACTTCATCAACAATATCAGAGTACTGTGATGTAATAAGTACTTGCTCATTGGCACGCACATTTCCTAATGCTTCAATCACGTCTCTAAATTCATCTTGTCGTGCAACTACTGTTTTTACCGACACGATACGTTGATGTTGTTTCTGCTCAGATACGGCTTCAGGCCAATTTAGATAGGCAACGAGCGCCAGCAGACAAAACAACAAAAAATAAAATGGTAGACGATTTTTAATACTTGAAGACATAATACCCAAACCTTATTTAAGACTTAGCAATTTTATAATAATTACAATAGCATAACGATGTAGTTCGACTGAAAATATCGGTAATTAAACGTATATCAACTTCTTCACTGTGAGTTGCCGATAAGTACGATATAATTATGGCAATCATTTGACAAAAAGGTCTGTTATCTTGAATAAACTCGCTGTACTTGCATTTACTATGCTAGCAATTTTAGGTGGTCTATTGTGGTATGTCGCTGGTAGCTCATTAAACCCATACTTGGCGCAATATGGGAATGAAATAAATAAAACTCATCCTGATCTATCCATTGCATTTGGCTTAACAGAAATAAACAATCAGCAAGGTATTGCTAGTACAAGTCAATTCATCCTTGCCCCATCAGCGCAATCACTGACCCCTAGATTACAATTAGACAATATTCGTTTTAATTACGATCCCAAGAGCTTTAAAAAAGACGCTGTCGCAATAAAGCTAATTTCTATTGAATCAGCAACTTTATCCTTATCAAAGAACAATGCACTGGCAGAACTAGCCCCCTTTAATGAATTGCTTTTAACTATAGTTGAGCAAACTAAATTGGCTGGCGAAAACAGTGGAATTACGGGTAAAAATGAGCCAAAAGTTCACATTATTGAGCTCACCATCAACACATTACACGTTACATTGTTTGAAGGTGGTGAACCTCAACAAGAACAAATATTTCAGGGAGTAAAAATTACACCAACGCTTCAACAAGGCATCATTAGTATGGCTTTTACGCAGCTTAATATTGACATCATCGAGCATGCATCACACCTTTTAGCGACGAGTGAATTGTGAAGAAATTGCCAATTTGAAAATATACGCAATACTTACTTAAGGAGTAAAACGCCTATATAAAATAACAAAAGGATCATTCAGGGTATGACAAATTATAATCATGCAACATTAGCTATGACCTTAGCGTTACTTTCATTTTCGAGTATTGCAAATTCAACGTTGAAAAGTTCGCCCTATGAGTTAACGCCATATATTGGTTACGTGTACGGTAATGATATAGAGGACGCTAATGGTGGCAATCTGGATGTGTCGAACGACCCCAGCATAGGTTTGGGATTTTCTTGGCACATCTCACCAAGCACTAAGGGGCAGGTGCTGATTAGCTACGTTAGTCACGAATTTAAAAATACTAATACAGGAGCAAGTGAAGACTTCAACCTACTGTATACTCATTTTAGCGGTATTAAATTAATGACATTCAAACAGTTTACTACTTCTGTTGAGGTCGGCATTGGGGGGGCGTACATCGATACAGACTTCGAATCAGGTGTATATCCTTCAGCGACAA
Source organism: Thalassotalea atypica (assembly GCF_030295975.1). Classification (NCBI taxonomy): domain Bacteria; kingdom Pseudomonadati; phylum Pseudomonadota; class Gammaproteobacteria; order Alteromonadales; family Colwelliaceae; genus Thalassotalea; species Thalassotalea atypica. Next base: position 1,287,035 of record NZ_AP027364.1, on the reverse strand, counting down.
TCGCTGCTGGTGCTCGTTATAAAATATCCCATACTACGGCGATGGTTGCCGAGCTTAGAGGCTATGCAACGTTAACTGACGATGATGATGATTTTTTCTGTGATGGTGATAATTGTGTCGCCGATTTTGGCTCTGGCGTATATTACGATGCTAGCATCAATTTTGGGCTGGTCTTCGAATTTTAAGCTCGCTATTAAGGTTACCCCATTAAAAAGCCCTGCACGTCAAATGTACAGGGCTCTTAACTCTGATGATACTAAAGCATATTTTTTATATCAGTAACTAAATCAATTTGCGGACGCTCTACAATTCGTCCGATTTCTTTACCATTTAACTTAACAACAAATGTAGGCGTGAATTTGATACCTGCGCTTGTTGATAACCCTTGCGGATCTTGCTTGTTAAAATCCAGCGCAATTAAAGTCGTTTCAATATTGTTTGTATAGGTCATTGCCTTTAACATTCGTGGCACTTCTCGGTGACTATCATGACACCATGTACCAAAATAAATATCGAGTGCTAATCCTTTTGGCAAGGACTCAAGTACTGAGATTTGAGCCTGTTCAACTTGAAATCGCTCATACTCAGTACTAAAAGAATCATATTCTTTAAGCAATGACACACTTGTTATTTCACCAACATGATGTTCAACTTTTTTGCTTGTACTATCTGTGCTTACACAGGCAGAAATCATTAAAAGTACCGCTAGCGCACTGACATATTGTTTGATTTTATTCATACTACTTCTTTTGTTGTATCTGGTTAGTCTTATCTAATTTCGTTTGCTTTTGCTAGCATCCCCTTGCTTTCTTTAAGGAAAGTATCCGCATAATCACCAAACCATGAGGAAACTTGCTCAAACACGGCTACAAAAGCACTCTTGTCTCCTTGTTCTACATCATCCAATAATTCTAAGAAGCGATAAGCAAAGCGCTTCATCATAGCGATATTATCCGAATTAGCAAAAATAATATCAGCATACAAAATAGGATCTTGTGCGAACAATCGACCTACCATAATCAATTCCAATCGATAGATTGGCGAACTCATATCAACTAGCTGATTGAGCTGTGCCCCCTCAGTCATCAAGTGATAGCCGTATGCAATGGTAGAAAAGTGACGCATTACCTGCACCAATGACATTGCTTTGTCGTGCTCAACTGCACTGACTGGGTAAATCGTTGCTCCCCATACTTTAAATTGCTCTAAAAGCCACTGGTATTGTTCAGATTCTCGACCTTCACAAGTAATGATTGTTTGCTTAATCAAGCCAGTAACATCCGGACCAAACATTGGATGCAAGCCAACCACAGGGCCAGAATGCACTTTCATCATTTCATACACGGGTGATTCTTTGACACTAGTAACATCTGCTAAAACACAATTTGTTGGTAGGTTCGATAACTTTTGAATGATCATTGAGGTGATTCGAATAGGCACTGCAACTATGACTAAACTGGCCTTACAAAGCACTTTCTCGGCCAATTGCCAATCGTCTTTTTCAATAATATGAACTTGATAGTTTGAACGTTTGAACAGATCAACAAAGATACGTCCAAGTTGACCTTGGCCTCCAACAATAATGATCTCGCCAGCGTCTGGGTTTACGCATCGATAGCCACTTTCATCTTGGCTATTATATGAATCTCGCATCAAGCGACGCAGAATATCTTCCACTAAATCAGCATCGATACCAACTTCTCTTGCTTGTGCTCTACGACGCGCTAATAAACTCTCCTCTCGATCAGGCGCATAAATCGGCATACCTACTTTGCTCTTTAATGCGCCAACTTTTGAAGTGACGAGACGGCGCCGAGCTAAAAGTTCAACCAATTCACTGTCGATACTATCGATTTCATCTCTAAGCTCTCCCAGAGCTCTATCAAATTCTGTCATACTAAGTTTATTACCCTATGCGCGCCGTTAAAGCACTTTGTAATTTTTCACTTGCTTTAGCAAGTAATTCTTTAGTGGTCTCAAAGTTTATACAAGCATCCGTTACAGAAACACCATATGCAAGCTCTTCTCTAGGTAAATCAGTGCTTTGATTACCCGCATGAATATTACTTTCAAGCATAATACCTATGATGGACTTATTCCCTTCACATATTTGATTCAACACGTTATCCGCCACCAAGGGCTGTCTTCTATAGTCTTTATTAGAATTACCGTGACTACAATCAACAACAATACCTGGCTCCAACTTTTGCTTTAACAAGTCTTGTTCGCACTCAGCAACATTGACTGAATCATAGTTTGGCTGTTTGCCGCCGCGTAAGATCACGTGTCCATCAGGATTACCCGAGGTTTTGATCAGTGCCACTTGCCCTTGACGGTTTATTCCCATAAAACGATGTGATGAAGCAGCTGATTGCAATGCGTTGATGGCAACATCTAAACTGCCATTGGTACCATTTTTAAACCCTATAGGCATCGACAACCCACTCGCCATTTCACGGTGCGTTTGAGATTCTGTCGTTCTAGCACCAATCGCCGCCCAACTAAAGAGCTCAGCTAAGTATTGTGGACTAATAGGATCTAACGCCTCAGTTGCCAGTGGCAAGCCTAAATCAGTTAAGTAAATCAAAAGTTCACGCGCATTTCTAAGGCCTGTTGTAACGTCAAATGAGCCATCCATATGTGGATCATTAATCAGTCCTTTCCAACCTACTGTTGTTCTTGGCTTTTCAAAATAAACACGCATAACAATGTATAAAGAGTCTTGATGCTCATCATGCAACACCTTGAGCTTTCTGGCATATGCTTTCGCAGCTTCTATATCATGAACCGAACAAGGGCCACTGATAACAAGTAAACGGTGATCTTTTTTATGAATAATATTAGAGATGACGGCACGTGCCGATTCAACGAACTCTCGGCCTTCATCACTAAGTGGTAGTTCTGCTCGAAGTTGCTCAGGGGTAATTAAGACTTCTTCGGAGTTAACGTGAATATCATTTAAGGTACTTTTTATTGGACTACTAGCCATAATTTCTTCCAGTGAATGTGTGTAAATAAAATATAGAATAAGGTTTTAGGTAAGCAAGGCTTACTTAATAAATGGGGTATCTAGGCGATATCGATAAGAAATGTAGAGGTTATATGTGTTCATTTTCTTTAATAATTAATTCAATGTCTTGGTTTGTCAAAGTAAGCAATTGATTAACTAAGTGTCCAAACCGACTTTCAGCTATCATCATAACTCAACAAAACACCAAGTGTAAAGTTTTCATTTCACCGTTCGTAAACTAAAGATTACAAAAGTATCTACCTTTATATTTATACTCATTTTAATACGGTGAATTTATTTTAGGATTCTCTTTGTCAGTTAATAAGTTAAGATATGAGTGAGGAAAGAATCAGGGATCCGTTCTAATAAAAACAATGCGTTATAAATTTGATAATTTTGAATTTGACAGTACAAGTTTAATACTTAAAAAACATGATGAGCCCTTGGCTATACGACACAATGAAGCCAAAGTACTAAAGCTACTGCTTGAGCATTCGGATGATGTCTTTAGTAAAGAAGATATTTTATCTCATGTTTGGCAAGACAAAGTTGTATCGGAACAAGCTGTTTTTCAGAGTATTAGTCATCTGAGAAGTCTTTTGGGCAACCAAGCAATTAAAACCTTTTCGAAACGAGGTTATCAATGGCAACTCAAAGCTTATTCTATTCAATCTGATGCTAATTGGACGCAAAGTGATATAAATTCAACTGAAGTAAAGCCACAAGCATGTACTTTACCACAGCCTAAAATCCGAAATTCCCAGCTAGCCATTGCACTAGCTAGTTTAGCTTTATTTACCATTGCTGTGATTTATTTAATATTGGCGCCAGCTCAAGAAGAGAAAAGCTTTGCTATTAAAATTGCGTATGTCCCGATAACTGACCAGCAAGGAGGAAAGGCCGCTATACTTGATGATAATGAGCATTTTGATTTTACCGAATTACCTCAGTTAAATACCACACAATTTCAGGCATCAACGGAGTTCGAATATCCACTTTTGGCAAAAGAACACCCATTAGTTTTATCTGGCTCTATTCGTACCCAAAAAAAACAAACGTATATTGATTTTATCTTAAAAGGTCCATTTGCTGATTGGCAAGGTCAGCTTTCAGGTGTTGATCAGCAAGATGTGATAAATCAGCTTCAACAACATTTGCAGCGACCGGTTATTTATCATCTGCTGAATAAGGCTCAAACTCCAGAGATTAAACAAGCAAACTTATCTATTGCTCACCAACAAACACCAAATGATCTCATTATCCTTGGCCAACTGATCGAGACTTACATAAGAATGGGAGAGCTTGAAAAAGCTATGGTGATGGCGAATAAACTGGAAAATATTTCTGTTTCAAAAAGTAAAACACAATATATAGGCAATGCTTTACTCTTTCAAAGTCAAATTTTAACTCGTAAAGAGCTATTCGATTTAAGTGCCCATAAACTGGCCAGCGCAATTGAGCAGTTTGAAAAAATTAACGATTTAAACCGGCAAGCAGACGCATGGTTTGCGCAATCTTGGATAGATCATAATAAGGCTGATTATCAAGCAATCAAGGAAAGCCTCCTTAAGTCATCACAGTTGGCTTTTGAGGCCAAAGATAAACAGCGAGAACTAAGCGCGTTAACTTACTTATCTGTTTTGGCACATAAGAATCATCAAGAAGATGATAAATACCTCTATTTAAGGCAAGCTGAAAATAAGATGAAGGCTTATCAATTACCTAGTTATCACTTTGCCATAGTGCCATACCACTACGCTATTTTTGCTAAAAGCATACAAGATAAAGAACCCCATTTAAGACAAGTATTAGCGTTGGCCACTTTAACACCTGATTTCTGGGCTGCACAAAACAGTCGCCAGCAATTGATGAAATACTATATAAGCCAAAACCGTCTCTCTGAAGCTCAAACGCTTGTCAATGGTATTACTAAAGATAATGCACAGAACTCCTACTTGAGAACATTGTTAGCACAAGCACAGCAAAATAATGATGCATTTATTAATCATGCGCAACGGACCTTTGAGCAAGCGGAGTTGGCGGGGAATACTTATCTTAGTTTAGAAATAGCGTTACTGATGTGCAGTACAAAAAGCACTCAAGTAAATTATGATTTTTATTCACAATACATCGATGAAAAAGCGACATCCTATTGGCGAAGTAATAATAAAGAAAAGTTGTTAGCATTGAACTTATAACGCCACGTTAAAAGCTGAAAAAAATAGTAAAGGCAGCCATATTACTGCCTTTATTTAGTACCACGCTATAACTACGCCTGCGTAAGGTTTAGCCAGTTTAATTTCCAGTTTTTATCACGTGAACGTAACGTCAGCTTATTTTTGCCTTTTTTAAGGTAAATTGCAGCGCCCGTTTGAGTTTGCCATTCGTTGTACCCGCCGGTTTTAGTTACTTTTTCTACTGCTAACTCTTTACCATTGACTAATAGAGTAAAGCCCTCAGTATCTCGTGGTGCAGCCACACGGTAACTGAGGTTGTAATTTCCTGATTGGGCTACCTCAAGCTGATAGTCCACTATCGCTTTATCTCCAATACCACCAGGCCCAGTTAAATTATACTTTCCATCAATATCAGTGGTTCTTGCTACGCTAGAGCCACTTAACTCAGCCGCGGCTTCGGCTTCTATTCTACCTGGTGCGTGTACCCACGGCGCTTGAGTTTTTACTGTGTTGCTGTAGTCGCTTTGTTGATGTTGTCTAACCGCGACAACCGTGTATTCGTATCGATGATGGTCAATATTGGCGTCTTTAAAAGTCGTTCCAACTATATTTGCCGCTAATAGCTTAAAAGTGCTTCCACTAGCCGCATTTCTGTAGATACGATAGCTCTCAATATCAGTTTGCAAGCTCTTGTCCCAATTCAAAATAACAAGGCCTTTTTCTTGATTTATGGTTAAGTTTTTAACGCTGTCAGGGTAAGGCAGCATAGCATCACGTTTTAATTGTTCACTGCGCTGAGCGATTTTTAGTTCTTTGACAAACTTCTTAGTGTTGCTAGATACAGTTGGGCGCACACCATCTAGCGCAATTCGAAACCCTTCCACTGCGCCAACAAAGTCTTCACCCAAGGCACCTCTTCGGCCAACAGGAAACGTATTCCAATGCCAACTACCACCTCGTGCAACGCGGTATTCACAGGCTTGATCTGTCCACGGCTGACCATTATTTTGCACCCCTTTATAATTATCTTTATAACAATCAGCGATAAACTCAACCACGTTACTGAGCATATCATGCAAACCAAAAGGGTTAGATTTATACATGCCAACGATACTTGCATAAGCCGAGTGATCAACACAGCTTGATTTACCATTGAAAAAATTCACATAGCTGGTATTGCTATCCCGTTGCAAAATATTTTCACCCGTTAAATCGGCGGTATTTTCATATTCACAAACTAAAGATTGTTCAGGGTCATCACCAAAATAATATTTACTGCTGGTGCCTGCCCTAGCCGCATATTCCCACTCTGCTTCACTCGGTAAACGATAAGGAAGACCTGTCTCTTTTGCTAGCCATTGGGTATATGCATTGGCCGCTTGCCAACCAATACAATTTACCGGTTGAAAATCATTAGTATTGAGAGAATTATTTTCCCACGTACCATCGGTCTTGCCATAACTAAACCAACCATTTAGTTGATGGGTGCATTCAGAGGGCATTTTATAACCAGTCTCTTCGACGAAGTGGCGAAACTCTTTTACCGTTACTTCATATTTTCCTAAACTGAATTCAGGTAGAGTCACATTATGAATAGGTTGAGCATCTTCTTCATCAATATCCCCCATTTGAAAACTACCTGCGGGAATGGTAACCATCATGGGCTCAATTAACTCGCTGCCCTTCTCATTTGCATAAAGCACAGAACTATTTGTTGATAAGAATAGAGAGACGATTATTTTGTTTAATTTCATTTAGCTGTCCTTTTTAAAGAGAGCCTAATCATGAAAACATAAGTAAATATAATCTTATTAAAAATCTAAATATGGTTAAAAATAGAAAAATCCTAGATTATGAATGTCCTAGCTGTAGTGTTAAAGGCTATTAAAAAGTAAGTTGGCGTTCGACAAATCACCTAATATGTTACTTGCGCTAATTACGCCACTTCAAATTAATTTGGTTGTAATTCATGAGCGTAGTTTTTGAATGGATATTAAATACTAGGTCAACATTGTTGCCGACAGATTATTATAAGCCTAGAAATTTAGTCATGTGCTCAAACAATAAAGCAATATTTAACGACATCAAAGGGTAAAAAACGGCGATTACGTGAAGGCTTATTTTGACACATTTGTGAATCGGCAGGCGATGCGCTGCAAGTGTACTTGAATGATGGTTAGTGATCGGAAAATTCGGGCAATAAAAAAGCCCAGCATAAAACTGGGCTTTTTCTCGGGTAAAAGTAAAACTTTTTACAAGTGTAAAAGTTACTTCTTCGCCAATTTCTCTTTAATACGTGCAGAACGACCAGAGCGCTCACGCAAGTAGTAAAGTTTAGCTTGACGAACATCACCGCGGCGTTTGACTTCAATTGAGTCAACTAATGGGCTATGTGTCTGGAATACACGCTCAACACCAACACCGTTCGAGATTTTACGAACAGTGAATGCAGAATGTAAGCCACGGTTTTTAACAGCGATTACAACACCTTCAAATGCTTGAAGACGTTCTTTATCACCTTCTTTTACTTTAACTTGTACTACAACTGTATCACCTTGCGCGAACGCAGGTAAGTCAGTCTTCATTTGCTCTTGTTCGAGCTGTTTAATAATATTACTCATAATTACCTTCTTTCCTAGGATTCACGATCTGAGGCCGAAGACTTGATTTTCTCAAGCATATTCAACTGTTCAGTCGTCAGAGCTAGGTCAGTTAAAAGTTCTGGTCGTCTAAGCCAAGTTCTTTCTAGAGACTGAAATTGTCGCCACTGCCTTATGTGTTCATGATTTCCACTTAGCAATACTTTCGGTACCGACATCGCGTCATCTGCAATTTCTAGTACTTCTGGCCTTGTATAATGTGGACAATCGAGTAAACCATCAGAGAAAGAATCTTGCTCTGCTGATTGTTCATGTCCAAGCACCCCGGGTATAAAACGCGCTACTGCGTCGATTACATTCATGGCGGGGAGTTCTCCTCCACTTAAAATGTAATCACCAACCGACCATTCTTCATCAATATCTGACTCTATGATCCGTTCATCTATGCCCTCATAACGACCTGCTACGAATATCAGGCAGTCATGCTGTGCCAAATCACTTACACCGACTTGGTCTAATTTCCGTCCCTGAGGCGATAAATAAATGACCTTTGCTTGTTTGCCAGCTAACTGAGCTTTTTCTCGCGCAGCTTTTATGGCATCACGTAAAGGTTGCACCATCATTAACATACCAGGTCCGCCGCCATAAGGTCGGTCGTCTACTGTACGATGCTTATCATGGGTAAAGTCTCTCGGATTCCACTTGTGAAATTCAATCAACCCTTTACGAATAGCTCGGCCGGTCACCCCATACTCTGTGATTGCATCAAACATTTCAGGAAAAAGGCTTATCACCCCTACCCACAGCTTGCTGTCAGCTAAATCGCTGTCATTCACGAGTTAAAAACCTGGATCCCAGTCAACACAAATTTGTTTTGTTTCATTGCTTACCGACACAATGACTTGGTCAAAAATATAAGGGATTAACCTTTCTTTTTTACCAAACCCATCATTTCGATTCGCTTTAACAACCAATACGTCATTCGCGCCAGTTTCCATTACATCAGAAACCTGACCAAGGTCGTAACCTTTATCAGTAACAACAGCCATGCCAATTAAGTCACGCCAGTAAAACTCCCCTTCGGGTAATTCTGGTAATAGATCTTCTTCAACGAAAACTTCAGATCCAACAAAGCGTTGAGCTTGGTCACGATCTTCTGTTGTAGAGAATTTAGCTATTAAACCGTTATTATGTCTACGCCAATCACTTATTTCTATTGATTGTTCTTTACCACCTAATTTTAATGACCAAGGTGTATAGTCAAAAATAGCTTCAGGTACATCAGTAAATGAATGGATTTTCAGCCAACCTTTGATGCCGTAAACAGCGCCTACTTTACCTAGGAGGATTTTCTTTTCCATATTACTCACTAACTGCCCTTAAAACTTTCTAAATCAATTAAGCTGCTACTGAAGCATCTTTAACTAATTTAGCCACACGATCAGATACTGCAGCACCTTGGCTAACCCAATGGTTAACGCGATCTAGGTCTAAACGTAATTTCTCTGCTTGACCTTGTGCTGTAGGGTTGAAGAAACCTATTTTCTCGATGAAACGACCATCGCGAGAATTACGGCTGTCTGCAACAACTACCTGATAGAATGGACGCTTTTTAGCGCCACCACGAGCTAAACGAATGGTAACCATATCGCCCTCTATTTAATTTAATGTTAAAACGAATTTCCAGACACTTCCTGTTCCCTTAGGGACAGAAAAGCTCGCGTATTCTACGCTTTTTGAGCTTAAATGCAAGCTATCTATGTCTATCAAAGCATAATCCTTAGATAAATGACCTAAATTCATTCTTTTTTATCTAGAGAGCTGTTTTGTTATTGCGGCGGGTGGCAATACACGCCCATTGTGTGACTCAACAAAGTAACTACGCACTTGTTTCCGTTTGAACCCAATAAAATTATGTTGAATTCTTTTTTTTAATATATGTTTAACGCTAATATGTAGGTGCATTTAAACCATACTTTGCATATAACTCATTTAAGATTTTTAACTCAGACAAGGTTTCTAATATCGCATTCACCTGAGCTGATGAAATTTGAGCCTTTTGCGGCACAATAAAATACCGTTCGTATTCCCTGTCATAACGTTCAGAGGTAAGTAATTTATTTTTATTGTCTGGGTTACTATAAACAAACCAATTCAGCGTACTTTCGCTAACCACTGCAATATCCCCCCTTTCTGTGATAAGCATTTTTAGAGCGGCAAGCTCTGTTTTTACGAAGATTGGCAAGTACTGAGGGTCTTCAAACCACTTATCATTATCTTTTTCTCTAAACTGATAATGATAACCATTGACCAAGACAATACGTTTCCCTGAAAAGTCATCAAAGTAATCTTGTTGACGGGTACTAGATTTGAGCGCTATAAACCTGTCTTTTTCAGCATTTAAAGGGTGTGAGATCATAATATTATGTTTCAGCTTCCACCCCCACACGGGGTTATCCCACATGACAATATCCGTCCAGTTTTGCTCAATTGACTGGAAGACTCTTTTGGCTGGGATCCGTTTAAGAACAAATCGAAAGTCACTTTGTACGTTATTCATGGCGAGGAGCAAATCAATAGTTAACCCATGATCACCATCTTCAAATAAATATGGCTCATGAGTTGATGCTGAAACGACTATCTTTATTGGCTTGTTGCTCGCAGCAAACGAAGTACAATTCATCGAGACTGCTAAAGCCATAGCAGCAACACAGTATCTAAACCACATATTAACCTGACTGATATCTGAATATTAAAAAAGGCAGCAGAGGCTACCTTTAACTATTGAACAATTAAATACTATCGACGGAACATACCGCCTCCGCCCATGCCACCCATACCACCCATACCACCAGGAGGCATCATTCCCTTCATGCTGCGCATCATTTTTTGCATACCGCCTTTACCAGACATTTTTTTCATCATTTTCTGCATTTGGGTGAATTGCTTAAGCAATTTATTTACGTCTTGGATTTGTGTACCAGAGCCTGCTGCAATGCGTCTTTTACGAGAGCCCTTGATAATTTCAGGTCGGGCTTTTTCAGCTGGTGTCATCGAATTGATGATGGCTTCCATCTGGACAGTCACTTTGTCATCGACCTGACCTTTGATCTGATCTGACATATTGCCCATACCAGGCAATTTATCCATCATCCCCATCATGCCGCCCATGTTTTTCATTTGCACAAGCTGCTCACGAAAATCTTCTAAATCAAAACCTTTTCCTGATTTAACTTTATTAGCAAGTTTTTCAGCTTTCTTTCGATCAACCTTTTGCTCAACTTCCTCGATGAGTGACAACACGTCGCCCATACCAAGAATACGTGAGGCTACGCGATCAGGGTGGAAAGGTTCAAGCGCATCAATTTTTTCGCCGATACCCATAAATTTAATCGGCTTGCCTGTGATATGACGAATAGACAGCGCAGCACCACCACGTGCATCACCATCAGTTTTGGTCAAGATAACACCAGTTAGCGGTAACGCATCATTGAAGGCTTTGGCGGTGTTTGCCGCATCTTGACCTGTCATGGCATCAACAGTAAATAACGTTTCAACTGGGTTAATTGCCGCATGCAACGCTTGGATTTCGCCCATCATGCCTTCATCAACATGCAAGCGACCTGCGGTATCAACAATTAATGCGTCAAAGAAGCCTTTTTTGGCATGATCGATTGCTGCTTTAGCAATATCGACAGGTTTTTGTTTGATATCACTAGGGAAAAACTCAACACCGACTTCTGTAGCCAATGTTTCAAGTTGCTTAATTGCCGCGGGTCTATAGACATCAGCACTGACAACTAGTACTTTTTTCTTTTCACGTTCTTTTAAAAATTTAGCGAGCTTAGCTACTGAGGTAGTTTTACCCGCTCCTTGTAAACCCGCCATCAACACTACTGCTGGTGGTGTGGCTTTTAAATCAAGGGCTTCATTTTTCTCACCCATTGCCGTTTCTAGTTCAGTGCGAACAATCTTCACAAAGACTTGGCCTGGCGTTAAGCTTTTAGAAACTTCTTGGCCTACAGCTCTCTCTTTAACTTTACTGATAAACTCACGTATTACCGGTAAGGCAACATCCGCCTCGAGTAATGCCATTCGCACTTCTCGTAAGGTTTCTTTTATGTTGTCTTCGGTTAGGCGACCTTTGCCGCTAATATTTTTTAGTGTTCTGGTTAAACGATCGGAAAGATTCTCAAACATGAATGTCTCAATCAAAGTAATAGAAAGATATAATTGCAAGCATTATACCTTGATACGTTATAAATAAAATAAGCAGGTTTCAAATTGCTGACAATGAACATTGCAAAGCTAATTATGCTACGCTAGCGCAATGTATTGAATAATACCTTATCTATTGAGGCAAGTAGTGGAAGTTACAATGTTATTGCTTGAAAATTTAATAGCGCTAGCGGTAGAAGCCAGCCCTTGGCTGCTACTAGGGCTACTGATTGCTGGTTTAATGAAATCCTGGTTACCTAGCCAAATATTGAGCAAACATTTAGGTAGCGGAAAAATGGCTGTAGTTAAGGCGGCGGTTTTCGGTGCTCCTTTGCCCTTATGTTCGTGTGGTGTCATACCCGTTGCAACTGAATTAAGACGCAGCGGCGCTTCAGCCCCAGCCACCTCTTCATTTCTGGTGGCTACACCAGAAACGGGTGTTGACTCCATTTCTGTGTCATACGCATTGCTCGGTCCGGTTTTCGCCATTTACAGACCTTTTGCGGCAATATTTTCAGCAATTGCAACAGGGTTAATTGTTTCAACAACAGATGACACCCTCAGTAAAAAAGCTGTGGCTTCCAAAAGCTGCTGCACAAGCCAAAAAAAAATCACAGAATCAAATTGTTGTGCAACTAAACCTGCACCACCGAGTGCATGGGCGAAAACAATCACCGGAATTAAATATGCTTTTTCAACGCTCATAGATGACTTGGTTAAGTGGTTACTCGTAGGCTTATTGTTTGCTACCTTGGTTAGGACATTTGTTCCGACAAGCTTTTTGACTTCATACGGTAGCGGTTTAATCGCCATGTTAGTGATGATAGCTATTTCTATACCCATGTACATTTGTGCAACAGCTTCGACCCCTATAGCTGCTGGATTTATATTAGCGGGTTTGTCCCCCGGTACAGCATTGGTTTTTATGATGGCAGGGCCTGCAACTAACATATCAACCCTTGGTGTGATTAAGAATGAAATGGGTAAAGCCGTATTAATAAGGTATTTACTTGGTATTAGTTCATGCGCCATTTTATTTGGCTACGGGCTTGATTGGGGGGTCAGCGTCTTCGACATTGATATAGGTAAACAAATGGCGCATAGCCACGAAATTGTGCCGCTTTGGGTTGGTTATACCTGCGCAATAGCGTTGGTAATACTGTCATTTAAGCCATTAAGAAAAAAGATTTTCTGATCTAGATCGTAAGATTGAATGTTATATCGTGGTGTAAATTTATTTATCTGATAAAATCCCAAAAAACAGAGACAAATATTAAATTTTTCAGGCAGGAGCACTGAGTGACTTTTATCCAAATGACTACATTGATTGCGGCAATTTGCTATTTTGCAGCAACCTTCTCAATTGTTTCCCGATTGTTTCATGAGAAAGGTCCTCGACACATACTCGTCTTATTTTTTGCTTGCTGTGCCATCATTCCGCATGTGTTGATAACAACAAACTTATTGTTCACAGCAGAGCAAGTGAATTTCAATCTACCGAATGTCGTGACCTTAGTATCATTGGTGATTACACTACTAATCACGTTGTCTGCATTAAAATATAGAATTAATTTACTAATGCCAGTGACCTACGGTTTTGCCGGCACTTGGGTACTAGCGACGTTATTTATGCCGGAGGTATCTTCCCTTCCACTTACCGCAGGTAAAATTGGCCTTGTAACACATATTACTTTTTCATTAATAGCCTATTGTGTGCTCGTTATTGCTTGTTTATACAGCTTTCAGGTGGCATACATAAATATGAAGTTGAAAGAAAAAAATCTAGCCGTATTAAATCACTTACCTCCATTAATGCTAGTAGAACGCCAACTCTTTATTATTTTGGGGATTGGTACTTTATGCCTATTAACGACTGAAATAACCGGAATAATTTTTATCGATGCATTTTTTTCAAAAACGAGTGCGCATAAAACGATACTATCATTAGTAGCATTAATCATGTATTGCGTCATACTTTGGGGACATTTCAGAAAAGGGTGGCGTGGACATAGAGTGTTAACTTTGACGGTAGTAGCCACAGCAATACTAACATTGTCATACTTTGGTAGTAGATTTGTGAAAGAGTTTCTCTTGTAATCCTTTTTAAGGTATAACGGAGAGTGGAATTTAGAAATTCATTCTAAATTCAATGTGTTTAGCTATATGGGATCCCTTTTTTGGACAGCATTTCAACTAGTGTGCTTTTTATAATATTAAGCATACTCATTTTTATTTCTGCTTATTTTTCAGGCTCAGAAACCGGTATGATGTCGCTTAATCGTTATCGATTAAAGCATCTTGAAAAACAAAAACATAAAGGCGCCAAGCGGGTTAGTAGACTGCTGGAACGTCCAGACAGGCTGATTGGCTTAATTTTAATCGGTAATAATCTAGTCAACATTGCAGCATCTGCCATTGCCACTATCATCGGCATGCGTTTGTTAGGTGATGTAGGGGTTGTTTACGCAACTTTTATACTGACACTGGTTGTACTGATTTTTGCTGAAGTCACACCAAAAACCCTCGCGGCACTATATCCTGAGAAAGTTGCATTTCCGAGCTCAATAATCCTTGGCGCTTTACTTAAATTGCTTTACCCCGTTGTGGTGATGGTCAATGCGATCACCAATGGTTTTTTGTCTCTTTTAGGGATCAGCTCTGAACAACGTGAGCAACATAGCTTGAGTACAGAAGAGTTAAGAACTGTGGTAAATGAATCAAGCGCCTTTTTACCCGAGCGTGATCAAAATATGCTGGTTGGTATTCTAGATTTAGAAAATGTCACCGTCGAAGACATCATGATCCCTCGAAGTGAGTTAGTAGGCATTGATATAAATGATGATTGGAAAAAAATACAAAAACAATTAACACAATCTAATCACACGCGCGTGCTTCTTTATCGAGACAGTATTGATGACGTGGTGGGTTACGTTCATGTCAGAGACGCACTTAAACTATTGTCAAAAAACCAATTTACTAAAGCTACATTAATTCGTGCCGTCAGAGAGCTATACTTCATCCCAGAAGGTACGCCTTTGAATACTCAACTGCTTAAATTCCAGCATGCAAAAGAAAGGTTAGGCATTGTGGTTGACGAATATGGTGACATACAGGGATTGGTAACACTAGAAGACATTCTAGAGGAGATTGTAGGCGACTTTACGACGACGATGACACCTACTCCTAGCGATGAGGTCCACAGACAGCCAGATGGCACCTATTTGATTGATGGCAGTGCGACAATTCGAGACATAAATAAAGAGATGTCTTGGCATTTACCCACAGACGGCCCGAAGACGCTAAACGGCTTGATAGTTGAATACCTTGAAGATATTCCACAAGCAAAAATGAGTGTCCGTATCGCTGGATATCCGGTTGAAATCGTAGACGTTCGAGATAATATGATTAAAACTGTTAGAGTCATCCCTGAGTACATATCACGAGAAAACCCTTAAAAAACAAGGGGGACAGAGCAATAATGTCCCCTTAAACCATCAACAAGTGGATAATTCGGTTTTTATTCAAAAAATATTGGATAAAAAGACTACACATTGATTTTTTATCGAACATACTACTGAGTATTTTTACATATCTTCTTCTGCATTGTGGATAATCAAACACTTACAGAACTTTTTCAACAAACTTATCCACAGAAAAGTACGCCATTTACATTTCCACAATTTCTGTGGATAACAAATGCGACCCCAATGAAATAACGACCTCCGTTTTTGCAATCATTTTTTCATAAAAATTTCGTATTTTTTTAATAAAATTTTAATGTCTAAATTAAGTACTGGTATACCAGTTTAAATTTAAAGTATATCTCGTTCGAGGCCAATTGCGCTGACGCAATTCTGTGAAAAATCTTATCGGTAGCAGCAACTTTATCAATTCTAAGCTATTGGAATAATAAAGTAAGTTTCGTGGTTACTACGTATCAACATGCTATGCAAATAAAGAGGTGCTGCACTCAGGTACCATAGCCAATAAACACGGTTTAATTGGCATAACTCAGGCCAAAGCAATGTCTGACAAAAGCAAGGAATGTAACAAGTATCATAAAATTTACCATAGTATTGCTTTCATGACAGATACACTCCCCCTGCGATGGAACTCTCTCAACATTACTAACCATCAATTCATTGTTAAACGCTGTTTATTACTCTGTTCTTTTTCTACGTAGTTAGCCCACTGGGTAGCTGTTTTAGCGATTTCTCGGTGATTTTTAGCTGACTCAAAAGCAGTAATAGACTCTCCATACTCTTGCAAATTAAAGTGTGCCATGCCCAAAGCTAAGTGCATGTTACCTTCGTTAGACAAACCACCACGTTTGATCGCTAATTTGGCACTATCAATGGCTAGCTTCCATTGTTGCGTATTTAGATAGGTTTGAGCCAGTTGCTCATCAAAAAATCCGTTATCCGCTATTTCGGCACCTTTGACTAAAACAGGAATTGCTTTCCGATCTTCTTTGGCCATGGTATATGCCTGAGCCAATAGCTGAATACGCTTCTCGTCTGCGACAACTAAGCCTTGCGCTATGGCATCATCTAATAGCGTAGCGGCTTTATAAGGTAGCTTATTAAACAAGTACAATTGAGCAAGCATAACAATATCACTCGATTTGGTGACAAAGCCCGCTTGCCATGCTGTTTCCATAGTCCCAAGCTGTTTTTGCTCTTGGCCTATTTCACCGTACATGCCAGCAAGCTGTAACCAGTAACTTGGCTTTTGATATAATCGAACCAATTCTTCCATCACTTCAGTTACTTTTTCTGGTTGCTTGAGCTCAAAATAAGCCGCTCTTTGCAAAATTAACCAATTCTCTTTAGGCTGAGCACCTTCAAGTTTAGAGAGCGCAAGCGCATTGTTAACATGTGCCAACGTTTCACTATAGTTTTTGTTTTGATAATGAACTTGTGCAAACAAAATATGCTGACTTGATTTTAACACTTTGTCATTGTTCGCACGCCACTGATTAAGAAAACCCAGCGCCTTTACATAGTCTTGTTGTTGCATTGCTAACTGAGCCAACGAATATACAGTAGAGGTGTACAAAGTATCCGGAATTGCTTCTTGTGCGATAACATTTTCAAAACTGCTGATGGCATTATCTAAATCTTCGTTACCGTAATACATGAAACCATAAAAGTTCCATAGCATAGCTTTCTCGTAACTGTTTAGTTGTTCAATACGATCTTGCACTTCGTCAAGAATTTCAAAGCCAAGAATTTTATCGCCGCCATCGGCAATTTGCTGCGCCCTTGCCAATTGCGTATAAACCCGATTCCTCATCGCGGGCACTTTTTTAGCGACGCGTTTTTCAGCTTCTGCCGCAAAAACATGTCCGCTGTTTAGCACACCACTTGTTAATAAAGGAAATGTGTATAGCATTATGGCAACGACTGACGCGTTAATTATTGTAGATTTAGCCATGTTCTATTCTCCTAACCGTCAATTTCGAAGCTGATTTTATTTTGTACGCCAGCAACTTCCATCGGCTCACCGTCGACAACACGTGGCTTATATTTAAACTTTAATGCTGCGTCTAACGCCGCACGATCGAAAATACTTTCAGGACTTGCTTCAATCACAACAGCATCTTTTACTGAGCCATTTTTTGACACGGTAAATTCAACAATAACGTACCCTTCAATTCCTCTCGATTGTGCTCTGCGAGGGTAAACCGGTGCAACTTTAACAATCGGTAAGTAGTCACCATCACCACTCTCAAGGCTTAAGCCACCAGCTAAACCTGCATCTACAGCAATATCAGCATTAAATGATGTACTTACCGCATCACTATTCGGGTTGCTTTGCTGCATTTGTGGTGGCTGCATTTGCGGTGGTGGTGTTGCAGGCTTGGGTGGCTTTTGCGGTTTACGCGCTTTCTTTTGTACCGTTTCGTCTCTTTTTAAACGTATAAAGTCGAGCACATTACCTCTTGGTGGCTCAGTTAATACGTCATTCCCACCAGTAATTAGGGTTTTCATGCCCACGAGTAAAAACAGCGTCACGACAATAGCAAATGCTAATGCCGGTACGTAGCGTTTTAGCATGGCTGAAATTCCGGACTCAGGCATTGCGATCGTTGTCATGATTTAAGCCTCTTGTGCAGCGATTGAAACATCAAATACACCAGCGGCTCTTGCAGAGTCCATCACTTTGATCAAGATATCTGTAGTTGCTTTTTTATCCGCTTGAATAACAACCGTACCTTGTGGATTTTCAGCCTTTAAACGTTCAATATTTGCTTGCACGGCGCGCACGTCAACACGACGTTTATTGATCCAAATTTCTCCTTTATCGCTAATCGCGACTAAAATATTGGCGCGTTCTTTTTTAACTGCGGTTGCCGCTTCTGGGCGGTTAACTTCAATACCTGCTTCTTTAACGAATGAAGCGGTCACGATGAAGAAAATCAATAGAATGAAGACCACATCCAGCATTGGCGTCATGTTAATTTCTTCGACTTCTTCTTGTTCTTGTAAAACTTTTGCTAATTGAGAGCGCATTTTACGTTCCTGTTCTTTCTAAATTTAAATCAATGAGCCATTGGAAGATTGTCTTCGAGAAGCTCTGTTCTTCGTTTTGATGTGCGTTGCAACCATGTGACAACAAATACACCAGATAACGAACCAACCATACCTGCCATCGTAGGAATAGTTGCCCGTGAAACGCCTGATGCCATTGAACGGGCATTACCACTGCCTGATATGGCCATCACATCAAACACTTGGATCATGCCCGTTACCGTCCCTAGCAGTCCTAGTAATGGACAAAGTACAACTAATGATTGAATGAGTGCTACGTTCTGGTTGAGTAGCTCAGATGCTCTTGAAACATTGGCCATTCGAATATGTTCAGCATTCCATGAATAACGTTCAGTTCGGCTGTTCCAGTTAGCAATAATGCTTTGTTTTATTGAACGATAGGTTTTCAAGTAAAAATAGACACGTTCAAAAATCAATAACCACATCAAGCAAATGACACCGGCAATGACGGTCAATACTTGACCGCCCGTGTCGAGAAACTCACGAATGCTATTCATCATGTCGATGAATAAAGTCATGGGTTATGCTCCTTGCTCTGCTCTTTCAGCAACGATGCCTGCACTTTGTTGCTGAAGAATATTGATGATGCCGCGGCTTCTGGTGTTTAGCATGGTTGAGATAAATACCATTGGAATGGCGACGACTAGACCGAGTACAGTAGTAACAAGTGCTTGAGAGATACCACCAGCCATTAGTTTAGGGTCGCCAGTACCAAACAATGTAATCGCTTGGAAGGTATTTATCATACCAGTAACCGTTCCCAATAAGCCGATCAACGGCGCTACAACCGATATGATTTTAATCATGGTTAAGCGAGAAGTGAGCTTAGGTACTTCCTGTAAAATTCGCTCTGACAATTTTAATTCAAGTGTTTCTAAATCAGCATTTTTGTTAATGTCTTTAACGGCTAGCACCCGACCCAACGGATTATCATTAGAGACAGTTTTTGATTTCAACTGACGGTTAACTCGACCGCCAATGAGGTAAAGTGAAAAAAAGCGTTCGATAGCGATAAGTAAACCAATAACGCCAATTGCTAGTATGACATAACCAACAGGGCCACCCTGATCGATACGTTCTTGCGTATCAGGCGCTTGCACTAATAGGCTTAGAATTGACCCTCCTGTTGGGTCTAGTGCAAATGCCACTTGGCTGTTACTTGCATTAGTCATGTCTTGTGCAGTACCAAGATAACGACCTGAAGGTTGACGAATAAGCTCTGCAACACTGCCTGTTTCGTTGATGTATTCTAAGTACTTTCCATTAGCAACTAAGTTGAAATTACCAATACGTGTCACTTGAGCTTGCTCTTTAGTGCCATCAGCTAATACAACCTCACGTTCAAACCTCGAAATCTTAGCGCTTTCAGTCATTTCACGTTGTAATTCAAACCAGATTTTTTCAATTTCTTCAATGGACGCTAGCTTTGAAGATGAGCCCATAGACTGTGCGAACTCATCTAAAAATTCACCGCGATTTGGGATTTGTGCAGAAATAACGGAATTTTTAAACTTGCTTTTGGTATCGCCAGCGACTTGTTGTAATACACCGAATAACTCTTTCAATTCACCTAAACGCTTGTTCAATGCATCTTGATTGTTTGCTAACGCCAATTCATTCACTTGGAATTTATTTTCCAAGCGCGTACTTTCTAAAATTCGATCGTTTCGCGTATTTTTTGCATTAGACAAAATCTTATCTTGATCTGATTTTCTGGCTACAAAGTCAGCTTCACGTTGCTTATTTTGTCGAGTTTGCGCCACTCTTCCTTCTGCAAGTTGTGCTAATAATTCGTCAAGTGTTGAAGCTTGCTGAGCAAATACAGACGCTGATGATACAACTAACGCTGTAGTAAATAAGGTAGATAGATACTTTTTCACTGTAAACTCCGTGACTATTCAGAAACGTTAATTGGCACAATCACCAAATCAGGGGCAAGCTGCTTACGAGCAATACGCAACGCTTTGTTCAAATCAGTTCTATAGCCAGCATCTAACTCATCCCATGATAAAGTTTTGCTATTCCATAACCCTGAGTTAGCGCCATCACGTGTTTGATAGACGAACGCCACGCGGCCAATACGCAAGAAGTCGACGTCCATTTCATTGCCGTTTAACGCCAATTTATCGGAGTAGGCCTCGATAGTACGGCCATAATCAACTTCCACTTGGTAGGCTTCTAGCACGCGTCTGAACTTTTCAGATACAGCGATATCAGCTCTTTCCATCATAGATTTTAACGATGCAATTCGTTTTGAGCGTTCTTCAGGTAAAAATGGGACATCTAGTGAAACAAACACTTCTAACGTATCAATCATACGTGCCATCAATGGTGATATTTGGCGTTCGATGATGCTGACTTGTTCCATTGATTCAGAAATTTGCGCCAGCTCTAATAGTTGGTTATCAACCTGTTTTTGCATTTGGCTGATATAAACGTTTAAGCCATCAACTTCTTTGTTTACAACGTTGAATTGCTGTAGTTTTGATTGGATTTGATCCGCGATTTTGTCAATTTTTTGCTGAGATTTAACAGCAGATTGGTTGATTTCTTGACCCGCATTAACAACTTGTTCTAATTGCGGTGAGTTTTCAGCAACAACAGTGCCTGCCCATAGACTAGTAGTGCCTATCAGCAAACTAGCTTGTGCCAGTTTAGACAATTTCATAATTAAACCTTTATTTAATTATTTGCGTATCGTGTTTATTCAGCTATCAACAATAAGCAAAAGGGGGCTTTATAAAAGATGAGCAAAGTTTAATTACCTAATGTGACAAATAGGTTTCAGCAATGTGTCAAGTTTATTAAATGACATTAAGGTGACGTTTTTCTTACGCTCTTTAAATAAATGTCATACTTGCCATTTTAAGAACATAGCCATTTAGTAGACTACACATTGCATTGCTAGTTAAAATTGAAAAAGGCTACCGAGGTAGCCTTTTTGAAAATTCAATTACCTTAAGATGGGTTAATCAAACTCCCATTTAAAAGAAAGATCGAAACCAATACCACGCGTTTCACTGCGTAATAACGTATCTTCAAATTCAATTTCCTTTGTCTCATCCAAGATATTTTGCACCTTTAACTTTAGCGTTGTCGCAAACGTTGGGTAGTAGGTGTACACCAAATCTAGTGAATGGAATGGTTGCTCGTAAGCATCATCTTTCTCATCAATGCCAGGAATGATAATACGCTCACCAAACACGTTGTATGCAAGTGTAGCGGTGTGATTACCATTTGGGTGGTCATAACCAAGGTTTAAGTTAATGACATATTCAGAATGACCTGTCATGCGGCGACTTGGGTTAGTGATGGTAGTAGATACACCTGTTTGATCAACAACACTTTGCGTATCGATATTGATTTCAGAATCACTTAATGTCACGTTACCTGACATAAAGAAGTCATTACCATCCATACCTAAGAAAGGACCGATAAAAGCAAAATCCTTCATGAATTCTACTTCAATCCCATACACTTCACCTTCTTCTGCATTGGCGATACGAATAAGTGGCGGACCATCTTGTGCAGGAGATTGTACTGATTCAATCGGATCTTCCATGTCTTTGTAGAATAAACCTACTGACACGTTTTCTCCGGTGTCTAAATACCATTCCCAACGAAGATCATAGTTTTTAATACGGGTGCTGCGTACCGATGGCGTACCACCGATCGGGAACTCAGTTAATGGATCGATGTAAGTCGCTGGTGCAACCTCACGAATATCAGGACGAATAGCTGTTTCACCGTAAGACGCACGAAATTGCATGGTGTCGTCAAGAATGTAGGTTAAGGCTAATGCACCAAATACATCATCTTCTTGGAACGCAAGTTCAGCCAAGTCTTCTTCTGTAGGGTTTGCTGGAATATCAAACTGACCGGTTGCAGGGTCAAGTGGCGCAACCACTTGTCTGAAGTCTTCCCAACGAACACCACCGCTTACGCGCCACGTGTTATCGAAGAAAAAGTCAGCTTCAAAGTAGTACGCATCAATTTTCTGTGCTGACAAGTAATCATCACCGGCAACAGAGGTATCGCGAATCAAACGCTCACTGCCTGTTAATGGGTGGTTTAACACAACATCATCGTTTAAGATTTCGTTCATTTCATAACCCGTTAAATCAAGGTTATTAAATGCTAAGGTGTTAACATCGATACGACGCGCAAAAGCTTCACGCGTTTTCTCGATATAATCAGCACCTGTCTTCAACTCAATTTCTGTAGTGTCAAAAGTCAGCGGTAAAGAGACATTAAAGCCTGCGTTTTCGACATCATCATCAAGATCTTGGAAGGTATACCTTGATGCCGTAGTCGCATTTCTTAATGAACTTTCGTTTTGTACATCAAAGATGCCGTCTTCATTTTCATCCGCTAGTATATAACGAGTTGAAATATTACCTGGGGCATAACGATTAGAACGTGAATCAGAATATTTCCAGTCAACACCGATAAACCAATAATCAGGAAAGTTATGCTGGCCTCGAACTTGATTGACAATCAACTCACGTTCTTCATACGCCACTTCAACATCACGAACACGCAAACCATCGCTGATCAACACGTTATTTGTATTACCAAATTTCTCTTTGATTTGATCACGTGTGTCATGAAGTATTGTCGAGCTAAAATCGATTTTATGATCACGCATGTATTCAACACCAAAGTTGAACATGCCTGACCACCTAACTGAGTGCTCAGTAGAAACAACATCATCAAAACCACGCACTAAATCGTATTCGCCAGAAGGTTGTAGCACGTAGTCTTGGCCTTCATATTCCTCAGATACTTGCCACTCGTTATCATATGAGAGAGCGGTTAAGAATCCATATCGAAAATCCGCCACTTCAAAGCGATTGCCAACGGTTAAGTCTAAACCAAAATCAGGATCTGGATTTTCGGACTTAGGATCATAATCCTTATACAAATCAGCAGCGATTGCTCGGTTGTCTTCTTGAGACAATTCACCCACATTATTGTAGTTGCGCCATAACTGCTTTAATGCAGATGGCGCTTCACGTGTGCCATCATCAATACCATACCAATCATCGTCACCGCCTTCGTAGCTCAGACCATTGTTACTGTTTTCAGAGCTACCGCCAATATTACCGGCGATATTGAACAAGAAATCAGTCGGGATAGACTTCAGGCGTATATCGACGTTACCACCACCAAAATGCGCAGGCATAGAAGGCGAGTACGACTTTTGAACAGATAACGACTCAATAATTGAAGAAGGGAATAAATCCAAAGGAATAACGGTTCGCGTAGGATCTGGAGATGGAACTGCTGCTCCATTTAGTTGCGTACTTGAGTAACGCTCACCTAAACCACGCACGTAAATAAATTTGCCGTCAACAAGTGTAAGACCTGTAACACGTCTTAATGCCGCAGCTGCGTCGCTATCACCGGTACGAGATATTTGTTCTGCACCTAAGATGTCTGCTACGAACGCTTGGTTTTTGCGCTCTTCAATAACAGCACTGGCAGTGCCCTTTAAACGGCTGACTTTTACTACGACTTCTTCTATCGCTTCGTCGTCAGCTTCTTGTGCACTGGCTTGGACACCGGTTAAGCCCGATAGCACGGCTACCGCTAAACTCGATAATCCAAAGTGCTTTAATTTAGTGTTCATTTCTAACCTCTTTAGAATGGCTAGCCCTGAAAAAGGGCTAGTTATAGAACGAGAATCGCCTAATAATGAACACGTCATTAGAATTAGACGTTAGGTATTTCAAATTGAAGTCAGTGAGTTCGTAGACACAGCAGAAGCACGGAGTTTACAAATGTAAATGAGTACTTCTAATGCCGCCTACAAATTCACTGGCAATAAGTTGGAAGACCTATTCAAGACCTACAGTCCATCCTTCAGTCCAATCGTTGTCTTCAGATACCGCACCAATGTGATTAGCATTGTCAAAGAAAGCATCTGCGCCGAAGCTGTATGGTGTTGTTGTATCAATTGTGTAGATACCGTTTATTACGTCTGTAATGCCGGCTTCTGTGCTGTTATCACTATTGATGTTTAATACCCAATCCATTAGGTCAAACGCGCCTGTTGAACTGTCTTGGCTTTTGAAGTTTTCGCCACACGCGAATACCGAGTTAGTGATTACTGTTTGATTTGCGATTGCTTGGTCAACGGTAACACCTGCTTCGAGCTCTAAGCATTCGCCAGCAGCGTTTGTTACCACGAAGTTATGCAATTGCGCACGAGTACCTTCACGTAAGTAGATACCTTCAGAGTCTTTGTCTGCTGTATCAAATCCGTTACCGATGATTGTCATGTTCGCAATGGTAGGGTTAGATTGAGGTGTTTTGCTTGGGTTAGAGCCGTCGTTATCTGCTTCGATTGCACGGTTAGCTTCGCCGTCGTTAGCATCGTGCTTAACAAGTACGTATTGCATGTTACCGCGGAAGCCGTTATCCCAGTCTACTGAGTCATCCTTGTTCGATGTAAGAACAACGTATTTAGCATTAACTGCACCACCGAAGAACTCTACACCGTCATCAGCGTTATCGTGAACTTGGATGTACTCAACCGTTGTACCTGAGCCCACACCACCGAATGTGATACCGTTTAATTCATTGTCTGGTGCAATTTCAAAACCGGCGTGCTTGACGACAACATAGCGTAATGTACCTGAATTGTCTGCCCAGTTAGCTTCAGTATCATCACCACCAAATACAGCTCCTTCTTCTACACCTTCAATTTGAAGTGCACAAGCGCTGCCGTCTGTAGGACATTTGTTAGAGTGTGCATTACCTAAAAGGACAACACCACCCCATTGGCCAGAGCCCGTCTCGATGCCGTTGATATCTTCACTAGAAGTCATGATGATCGGCGCTGAAGCTGAGCCCAAAGCTTCAATTTTTGAATCACGGCTAACCACTAAGTAGTCGCCACCTGAGCGACCGAAGAGTGTTGTACCAGCTTCAATTGTTAGTGTTGCTGAGTCAGCTTTATCGTTACCAACAAATACTGGACCGCTTAGCGCGTATAAGTTTTCAGATGTTAGCGTTAAGTCTGAAGTGATAACACCTGAAACTTCACACGTTGTTTTGCCATTGATTGGAGCAATTGCTGATGTACCTGTAGGACAACCTTCAGTTTCTGGCGGTTCAGTGATTACACCACCACCGAAACCAAATGCCCAGCCTTGACGCCAATCATTGGTGCCGTCGAATGCCCCTTGGTAATCAGTTGCGTCAAACCACGTATCTACGGCTGATGCATCTTGGCCTGCACCTAATAAAGGAGATTGTGCACTAGGAATACCTGACTCATCTACTAAGATAGATGTGCTAATCATGTTCGTTGTTTCAGCAGAAAACCAAGTAGCAAGGTCGAAATCACCTGCGCCTTTAAAATTTTCGCCATTGTTACAAGCCATTGTTGAACTTTGGAAAACGATGTTACCCGCTTCAGCGTTAGCAACTGTTTGACCTACTTCGAATTCTAAACACTCGCCCATTTCAGTAGGCCCAGTTACTACTGTGTTGTAGATGCTTGCTGAAGTACCTTCACGCAGATAAATACCTTCTGAATCTTTATCTGCCGTATCGAAGTTGTTACCCATGATTGTCATATTTGAAATCGTTGGGTTAGACATTGGCTCTTTGCCAGGTGATGAACCATCGTTATCTGCTTCGATAGCGCGGTTAGCTTCACCAGCGTTAGCAGCGTGTTGCACGAAAACGTGTTGTATGCGGCCACGGAAACCGTTATCCCAATCGATGCTATCGTCTTTATTGCCTGTTAATACCAAATGTTTAACATTTGCTGCACCACCGAAAAACTCAACGCCGTCATCAGCGTTAGCGTGTACTTGCAAGTAGTCAACTGTAGTGCCTGAACCAACACCACCAAATGTAACACCGTTTAGTTCATTATCTGGGGCGATTTCGAAACCAGCAAACTTAACTACGACATACTTAAGTGACCCTGAGTCATCTTCCCAGTTGTCGCCACCGAATACAGCACCTTCAGCAACACCTTCAATTTGAAGGGCACATGCGCTGCCATCTGTAGGACATTTGTTTGATGGAGCGTTACCCAAAATAACAATACCACCCCATTGACCTGCTGTAGCGTCTTGACCTTTAACATCTTGTAGCGAAGTGAAAATAATTGGCTCCTCTTTAGAGCCTTCCGCCATGATTTTCGCGTCACGATGAACTACAACATAATCATTTCCTGACTGACCAAACAACACTGTACCTTCATTAATTGTTAAAGTGGCATTCGCCATCACTTCTAATGCACCATCAATGGCATAGAAAACTGGCGTTGAGCCAGAAACTGCAAGTAGCTCTGTATCTTCACTGATTTGACCATCAATGATTTGTACGACAACATCAAACCCTATCGCTGTACTCACTTCTTGGGAAAGTGATGAACTTGGCTTACCAGGAAGCTCTACTACCGGATCTGGGTTAGTCGGTGCTGGGTTGTTAATTATGGTATCGCCAACTGAGTTATCTACTTCTGATGACAACTTAACGTCACCACCACAACCCGCTAATACCAAGGCAGTTGAAACTGCACTTATTTTGAATAATTTTGTTATTTGCATCTTTGTTACCTGCTCCGCAGTGTTTAATATAAACATGGTGTTATAGAAATTTTTGCGGTAATCCTACGGCTGAAAAATGACAAATATGTTTAAATAATGTGTATTTTTTGTGTAACTAAAATGACAAAGAGATGACAGCCTATATTTCAAGCAGCGAGTTGTCCGATTTATAAATTCAAAACATTGAAACAATTATTCCTAAGTCATAGATTTCGCCTACTACTATTTACTTTTGAGTAAGTTATCGCCAACATTAGATTCAATTACTAGTGATTATATAGAGAGCATATGTCAAACTTTTTAGACATCACCGAAATCAACTGCATATGGCAAAAAGGGGAGCACAATGCCTTTACAGATCTTTGCTTCTACGATGGTAAATTTTATTGTTCTTTTAGAGAGGCACAAAGGCACGTTTCTAATGTGGGATTCATTAGAATATTACATTCCGAAGATGGAAAATCATGGACTTTATGCTCCACTATAAGGGAAGCAAATAGGGACCTTCGCGATCCAAAGTTTTCTCATGCCCCTGATGGAAAATTAATACTCTCTTATTATTCAGTTCGAACTATCGAGGATACTAAACAGCGTATTGGTGAGAATATGGTTCGCTTTAGTGGTGATGGTGTTTCATGGTCTACTGCTAAGAAATTTGGCGATACGGATTGGTGGGTATGGCGTCTCAACTGGCACAATAAGAAGGCCTACGGAATTGGGTATTATTACCCCAGTAACCGTGTTCAACTCTATCATGGAGATCCAAGACGAACATTTGAACTCTTAGATGATAACATTTTTGGGTTAGATAAAAATGGTAAAGGATACCCCAATGAAAGTGACATTTTATTTATGGATGACGGGACAGCTCTTTGTGTATTAAGGCGTGATGCAGATACTTGCACAGCACAAATCGGTGTTGCAAATGCGCCCTACAAGGATTGGTCATGGACTGACGTAGGATACTATGTAGGTGCACCCAAATTGATAAAAGTAAAAGGTAAAATAATACTCGCTGGAAGAAGCTGGAATAAGGATGAAGGTTGTAAGACTTCAATTTGGTTAGTAAATAGCGCTAGATTAACCCTAGATCGTCTATTTACTCTTCCTTCACAAGGAGACACAAGTTATCCAGGCATGGTCGTTTCTAAGGACAGACTACTTTTAAGTTACTACTCTCAACATCAAGAAAATAAGTGCAAAATATTCTTAGCGAATATTAAAATAAATTAGCTGCTATAAAAAAGCGAGAGACTATTTTGTTTATAAGTCACTCGCCTTTATAAATAGACACTCTAGCTGTGTGTTATTAAATTAACCACCACACTTAGCTTTACCTTTGCCTTTACCTTCGCCACATTTGCCTTCGCCGCATTTGCCTTTAGCTTTGGCTTTACCTTCACCACATTTGCCTTCGCCGCATTTGCCTTTAGCTTTACCTTCACCACATTTGCCTTCGCCACATTTGCCTTTAGCTTTGGCTTTACCTTCACCACATTTGCCTTCGCCGCATTTGCCTTTAGCTTTGGCTTTACCTTCACCGCATTTGCCTTCGCCGCACTTACCTTTGGCTTTACCTTTACCTTCACCACATTTGCCTTCGCCACATTTGCCTTTTTTACCTTCACCACATTTGTCACCGCCAGCAACTACAGACATAGAAACTACGTCTTCCGAAGCGAATGGGTTGACTTCAGCCTGTGCTGGTGCAGTTACAAACATTGCAGCAGTAAATAAACCTAATAACGTTGTTGCAGAAGCTTTCTTAAATAAATTCATTCTATTTCCCTCTAAAAAAAGTAACTAACTTATACATTTATAAGTGTTTTTATTGAGACCATCAAGTCAGAGATAAAATTTCATGCTTTTAATTTATTTTTATAGCTGTTTCTAAATACAACATTTCACTAAAATACTGAAAATTTTGATCAGGATGTAGTATGAACAACAAAGTAAGTGACATATTTCTTGCACCGATGGAAGGAGTCGTTGACGGCACCATGCGACGCCTATTAACACAAATCAATGACTTTGATTTATGCATAACAGAATTTGTCCGCGTAGTTGATTATAAGCTCCCTAAACATCTTTTTTATAAGACATGCCCGGAGCTAAAGCAAGAAAGCTGCACCGACAATGGTACACCTGTAAGAGTTCAGCTACTTGGTCAGCATCCACAATGGATGGCTGAAAATGCTCACTTAGCGTGCTCATTAGGGTCCAGGGGCATAGATCTCAATTTTGGTTGCCCAGCTCCAACTGTCAACAAGAGCATGGGAGGCGCAATACTGCTTAATTCACCTGATAGTATCTATCGCATCATTATCGCTGTGAAAGAGGCTGTGACGGCTTTAGAACAAGACGTATCCGTTAAGATCAGATTGGGTTTTAACGAAGTCAATTTATTTAGGGAAATCATAGCTGCAATAAATCAAGCAAATCCTGCTCAACTCACTGTGCACGCAAGAACTAAAAGGCATGGTTATAAGCCTCCTGCCTATTGGCGAACAATTGGAGATGTTAATGAGATCAATAATATAAAAACAATAGCCAATGGGGAGATTTGGAGTAAAGAAGATGCGGAAAATTGTATGCTCGATGCTAAGACGAAGCATCTTATGTTGGGAAGAGGTGCGTTAGCATTACCAAATTTGGCAAATGTCATTAAATATAACGATCAACCTATGACTTGGCCACAGGTTTGTGAATTACTCATTCAATACATCAACATAATACCTGATGAACATCATCGTTATTATGTGCCCAGTAGAATCAAACAGTGGTTGAAGTACTTAAAAATTCAATACCATGAGGCCGGAGATTTTTTTGAAGAGATAAAGCGCATCTCAGATAAACAACAGCTAACTGAGTCCATCAAACATCAAATATCTACGCGATGATGCCCTTCTAAAGCTCACCTAACCTTAGACAAAAAAAAACCAGCATAAATGCTGGTTTTTTAGAACAAAGTTAAAGATTAGATTGCAACGTTTTTACGACGTGCAGTATCTTCAATGAATGATACCCAACCCTTCGCAGATTTACGCGTTTTAGGATCTTTCATTGCTTTCTTAATTTCAGCATATGCTTTTTTATACTGACCTAGGTAGAAATGAGATTCTGCCAAGCTCATGTACAATCGGCCTTTATTCTTAGCACCTTTATCGATTGCTTGGTTTAAAACAACGATCGCAGATTTGAACTGCTCGTCTTGCTTTAATAACATGCCTTGCTTACGGTAATGCTGAGCTTCGTTCGTCAACTTAGCCAACTCACCATAATACTTAGCTGCAATACCAATATTTTGAGCTGAATGGTACGCATTAGCTAGTGAACCGATATTGGTCTCATCACGTTTAACTAAACCAGTTCCTATATGCTTTTCAAGCAATTTAGCTGCTTTGAACGGTGCACCACTTTGAGAATATAAGTTAGCTAACGTTTTGATCTCAGACTCTTTTTCTAAAAAGCCTTGCTTGTACGCAAGATCAAGTGTTTGAACGGCCTTGTTATAATCTTCAATTAGTAAGTAAAACATACCCAGTTGCGTCCACCACTGTTTATTTTTAGGGAAGATTTGAACAACCGTCTCTAAAACATCAACAGCATCCTTATACATCTTACGTTCATAATATGAGGTAATTTTAAGGATATATGGATTTTGGTTATGTTTATCACCAAAAAGCGCTATAGCTTTATCAGCTGGCTCGATAATTTTATCAAGGCGACGGATAGAATAGTAAGCATTTGCAATCTTTACATAAGTATCAGCATCTTCTTTACCAGTAAAGTCCATCCACGCTTTGTAATTAACAAGCGCCTCTTTATAAGCTTTGGTTTGCATTTGAAGGTCAGCAAGTAACTTAATTGACTCGCCATGATCACCTTCATTTAAGATGTCAGGTGCAACAGCCAATTTAAGGTACTTAATTGCTTTTGCTTCTTCATTACCTTTAGTAGCGTACATAACCGCAATAAAGCGATCTACGTAAGCTTTATCGTAGACTTTTTTAGCCTCGATATCCAAAAGTAACACCAAAGCACCGTCGATATCATCCGTACTATAAAGCTCAAATGCTTTTTGTACTTTCTTACCAACAGAAGGCCCTACAAGTTGAGTTGGACGCTTTTTCTTTTCTTTTTTAGCAGCTTCTGCCGCAGAAACATCAAAAGATAAAGGAAGCTGTGCCGCAGCAACTGTAGATGCAATAACTAATGCTGTGACTAGTTTTTTATACATTCTTACTTACCTCCGTCCATTTTAAAGTCAAGTTGAACCGTTAAACCAGGTTGCTTTTGCGGCTTGCCGTCAACAACTTTTGGTTTGTATTTCCATTTACGTAAAGCGCGTTTTGCTTCTTTATCGAAAATACGTTTTGGCTCGGCTTCAATAACTTGTACGTCTTCAACACCACCAATTTCATTGATCGTAAATGATAAACGAACCCAACCTTCTTTACCGTCACGAGCAGCTTGTATCGGATATTTAGGCTCGATACGTACGATAGGAGTTGCCTCACCATCACGTCCAAAGCCCGCTCCTGGAGCTGATAACCCCGTTGATGCGCCTGAAAGTTGTATACCAGGCATATTAAAGCTAATACCACCTTGGTTGTTATTCGTCTCAGGTTCCGGCGCTTGTGGCTTAGGCGGAGTCTTAGGCGGCGGCGGCGGCGGTGGCGGAACACGGCGACGTGCTTCAGCTGCCGACTTAGGCGGAGTTGTGTTAACTTCGACTATGATATTTTCAAGCTTTTCTTCATCGTTTCTATCTGTACCAGAAACAAGAAATGCCATGAAAGCAAACAATCCGAAAGTAACCGCTGCGCCTAGTAGTATTGATGCTAAAAAGCGACCCATAAACTACCCCTTTGCAGCAGCGATAGAAATTCGGTCAATCCCTGCTTCCTTGATAGCATCCATTACTTTAACAACTACGCCATGTTTTGCGTCTTTGTCAGCTTGAATGATAACAACGTCAGTTGGTTGCTCTGCTAATAGTTTTTCAATGTTAGCCGCAACGCGTTCAACATCGACGCGACGCTTGTCTAACCAAATCTCACCGGTATCTTTTACGGCAACAAAAATATTTGCAGATTTTTGCTTAGATTGGTTAGCTGCTTTTGGTTTATTTACTTCAATACCTGCTTCTTTTACGAATGAGGTAGTTACAATGAAGAAGATCAACATGATGAATACGATGTCAAGCATCGGCGTCATATCAATTGCTGCTTCTTCCTCTTCACGAAAACGTTTACGTGCCATTCTAATATCTCTCTAGTGATGAGGTAAACTGTCAACCAGTTTAGCCTTTGCTAGTTTAACTTTAGCGTCTAAGCGTGTGCTAAAAAACACACCTGATAATGCTGCAACCATACCTGCCATTGTAGGTATTGTTGCCATCGATATACCAGCTGCCATTAGACGCGGATTACCTGTACCTTGTTGAGCCATGGTTTCGAATACTGAAATCATACCGGTAACTGTACCTAGTAACCCAATCAGTGGACACATTGCCACCAAGGTTTTAATAGTAAGCATATTTCGCTCAAGTAATTCTGTCGCTTCGGAGATCCATGTATCTCTGATACGATGTGCATACCAAGAGGTAGTATCTGCTCTAGCATCCCAACGCTTGATAATATCATCACGCATTGTTGGATAATTAGATGCTAAGAACCAATATCTCTCTATCATGAGTATCCACATCAATAAGAGAGCAACGGCGACGAAGTATAAAACATTACCGCCAGTTGCAATAAAACTCCTGACAGATTCTACAAGCTCTATCAGGAATAACATTATTTAGACTCCTTCTCTGCGATTGCAGCAATCAAACCAGCACTTTGCTCGTCTAATTTATGAAGTACAGCTTTACTCTTACCTGCAACTACGCTGTGAATAAGAATTAGAGGAAGTGCAGCGATTAGACCCAACGCAGTTGTTACTAGTGCTAATGAGATGTTACCCGCCATAATTTTAGGGTCACCTGTACCGAACAATGTAATTGTTTGGAAGGTTAAGATCATACCGATAACAGTACCTAATAGACCCATTAACGGAGCAATAGCTGCGAACATTTTGATTAAGTTAATACCACGGTCAACTGAAGGAGTTTCACGTAAAATAGCTTCATCTAATTTAAGTTCTAACGTTTCAGCATCAACACCTTTGTTCTCTTGGTAAACTTTTAATAAGCGACCAAGCGGGTTGTTTTCGTTAGGCTGTGCTAAGTTCTTTTGTTGTGTCTTCATTTTTGAAGTCACCGCACCTAGAACAATGAAACGTTCTAATGCAATTAAGAAACCTAGGATAAGTAATACTGTGATTGCGTAACCAACAGTACCACCTTGATGGTAGAACTCTTCTAGTGTTTTCTTACGTGTTTCTAACGCTAAAATAGCACCACGTGAAGGGTCAACATAAACCGGTGCAAAACCAGAGCTTACGCTAAAGAAGTCAGCCGCTGTGCCTGAGATGTAACCAGCTGGTTGCTTAGCAAGAGGTTGAACTTGACCTACTTCATCATTGTAGTTTAAGAAACCATTGTCAGATACGATGTTAAATGTACCGATACGTGTAACATTTTCAGTAGACTTTGAACCATCTAGGTTAGTTACTTCAGTAGAGAATTGAGCAACTTTACCTGACTCAGTCATTTCTGTTTGAAGGCTAAACCATAATTCTTCTAAATCTTCCAATGCTGGAATTTCTTTAGAGTTAGCAATGCGGTTTAATGATTCACCACGACCTGGGTATTGAGCACTTACAATTGACGTTGAGATTGAACCGTACGCACTTGCAGCTGCTGCACGGCTAACACCGAACATTTCACCTAAAGTACCTTGAGCGTTGTCAAGTTCAACTTCTTTTTGCGCTAAGGTAATTTCATTAGCAGCGTATTCTTTAGTTAAACGGTCGTTACGAGCGTTTTGATCTGCTAAGTCTTTTTTCGCTTTGTTCAAAAGCGCTTGTTTGTCAGCACGTGCAGCTAAGAACTCTGCTTCACGCTTTTTATCTAATTTAGCTTCAGAAATACGATCTGCTTTTACTTGTTCCAAAAGCTTGTCTAGTTCATTCGCACTTGCTGTAGTTGCGAAACCTGCTGAAAGTGATGCAGCAAGCAATACAAAATTAATAACTTTCTTCATTATTTTGCTCCCGCTGCAAATACTGGTAATTTAGTTAAGTCCATTGGCAACTGCTTACGTGCCATGCGAATAGTATCTGTAATAGATTTAAGGTATTCGTCACCTAACTCATCCCATGAACGAGAATCATTATTCCAAACCCAAGCTTGTTTGTAGTCTAATGATTGTGCAACTAATGAAATACGTCCCATATGAACGAAGTCAGCAGTAATTACACGGTCACCAAGGTCTAATTCACCTTGATAAGCGTCAAAAATCGTACCGTAACCAGCTTCGATTTCGTACGCTTCTAATACTAAACGGAATTGCTCAGACGTTGTAACATTTGAATCAGCCATTACGTCACGTAAACCAGCGATACGCTCTTTACGATTCTCAAGGTTCATTGGCACGTCTAATTCAACGAATTTTTCTAACGTATCAATCATTTTGTACATTAGTGGTACAACACCTTGCTTAATTTTATCAATACCGTCGATTTGACGTTGTAATGAAGCAATGTTTGCGTTTTGGTCATCAACCATGCGTTGTACGTGATCGTTGTAGCCTCGTAATACATCAGTTTCATCAACAGTAGTGCGGTACTCTGCTAATAAATCTTGAGTTTGCTCGTAAATGCTATCAACTTTACTTTGAGACTTAGCTGAAGCTTTGAAAATCTTAGCTTCTGCTTTTTGTAGATCTGTTAGAGCGTCAGCTGCAGCAATATTACTACATGCTAATGCCAATACGCCTGCTATCGTCGAAGCGACTAGGCTTTTTTTACTTATTTTGGACATAGTTCCCAACCAATTGCTATTTAATTAAGATAACAAAAAATCTAAATTTACTGTTACCGCAAATTTAACTTTTGCCATTTAAAAGGATTTATTAATTTAGAATACAACTAGCCAATACTCCCAGACGACAAAGAATGTGTCAACCTGCAATATAAAAAACTGTATTAAAAAACTACAAATTTAATAAACTATTTTCGTTTTGTTCAAAATGAACACAATTTATTAAACTTTGTGAAGCCATTTTAGTGACAACTAAATATAAAGTACGCTAGCCGATCCTTCTTAATGATCAAAAATATTTGCTAATATAAGTTTTACTAATTCTTTCGTATTAAGTCAAATTTAATATCGTTTAATTACATTTTCTTAACATTTATGCCCTGAACCATCCAGTAATAGAGTATCTACTCTTGGGAGCAAACGCCGCAATCGAACTTACCGAATGCACTTTATCAACATCAAAAAGCGTTAATGTATTGAATAATGGAGCGTAGGATTTTTGCGGTTCTCCTTGTAATGAATAAAGCTGTAATAAGCCTCCCCAATCAGGGTGCCATGTATTATTAAGTCCCAGAACGTAAGCGAATTTTCTTGTTTCACCAGGTATATTATCAATGTGACGCGTTAGAAAGTCTCCAACACGATAGCGAGTCACTTGACCGTCGGCATGAGTTAATGAACTATTCCCAGTAATACTTTTAATTAAAGCTGTCGTTGAATCATCATTTACTAACGCTAGAAAATTACCAAGTAACGTGTCACTTTCAGGTGAAGGTCGATGACGTCCGTATAAAAAACCCACCCCTTGCGCCGCATTTTGATAAATACTTAGGTATAACTCTCGTCTTTGCTGTGGAGTCAGTTGGCTGATTTCCTCATCAGAGGCTTCTTTATTCTCATTGTTAACAAAATACGCGTTTTTAAAGTTAACACTATTTTCAACATAATCAGCTAATTTCATCGCATCATGTTCAACTAAAAAGTTCTCTATTCGAACTATGCCTTGTTCACTAAACTGCTGCTGCAGCGCTAATGTGTCGTCACGTTCATGATTCAATTGGAGCATTCTTACCTCTTGTTTTTTGGGTTTTTACCAGAGCGCAGCCAACCGGTAATAGAAATTCGATCTTGGGCCGCAAATGGACTGACATAGCCGACATAATGATCAACTGGTATTTTAAATATGTTTATTTCGTTAAAAGATGGAGCAAAACTCTTTGTTATGTTTTGATTGCTATCTAATAAATGTAACGCACCACCCCAGTCAACTCGCCATTCCTTTGTTAGATTAATCACAAAAGCTGCTATACGATTTTTGCTATCTACATCATCGTTGTGTCGGTTTAAAAAATGCCCTTGTCTAAATCGTGTGATTTGTCCATCCGCAAAACTGATATGGGGCGCACTGAGCAACTGTCGAAAATATGACAATGTAGCATCCTGATTCAAAAACTCCATGATATGGTTGAAAAAGTGATCCGGCAGCAAATTATCGTGATAAATATCGTATAAAGGGATTGTTTCGTAGTGGTACTGAAAACCTTGAGCCGCTTGCTGATAAATTATTGATTGCAAATCTTGTTTTTGTTTCGAGTTCCACTGTTCAACTTCTAAGTTATTTAGATCTTGATGTTGACCATTATGATCAAAAACTAAATTCCACTGTTTTTGTTTTGTTATATGCTGAGTGATTAATTCTGCAGTTTCATTAGATAACGCATTAGGGACTTTGATATAGCCGTTACTTTTGAATTGATCTACTAAATTTTTCGGCGGTTCTTGACGCGCCAGCATTAGCTTATGTTTATATGAAGTCAATGCACTTCCAGAGATAATCATTAATTAATCAATACAGTTATAGTATCATTCTCGACTAATCAAAGAGAAGCACTACCTGTGCATATATCCTTTAGTAAGAATCAAGTAGCATATGAATTTTGACCAAGCATTGCAGGCAGCAGAGCAAGCACAAAGAAGTGGAAACATTGACCGTGCGCGTGAGCTTTATGAAACGATCATTTCTCATTCAAGCCACACCGACGCGCTATATGGCCTAGCGACAATATATCTACAAACAAAGCAGTTTGCCTTGGCCATCCCACTATTTAAACAGGCGCTTAAGCAAGAGCCTAATGCCGCTGATATTGGCTACAACTATATACTGTGTTTAAAAGAAAGTGGTAACATTCAAGCTGCACTATTAGTTGTTGATGAAATGAAAAAGCATGCATTGCTAAACCGCGAGATAGCGATGGCATATGCCTTTGTTTCATACCAAATGAACAGTTTTGACCGTTGCATTACATTATTAGAAAAACTAAATGATAATTCGACTAAAACTACCCATCTATTAGCCACCTGTTTTATGCAGACCGAGCAATGGCTTAAAGCAATGGAGCTGTGGCAGTCATTGGCTAAAGAGCAACCTCAAAATTGCCTGCTCTACAAAAACCTATCCATAGCAGCTTCCAAGGGAATGAAATACGAGACAGCTATTGAAGCATTTGAACAGGTCGTTCGACTTGAGCCCACGAGCGGTAACTTTGTCAAATTTGCAGACTTGTATCTAATCGCACATGACAGTATTCAAGCTAGAGCGAAAATATCGTCAGCTATTGCAATGGGAGATAAAAGCCTAGGTAGATATGAAACAGAGTGCAAAATATGCCGATTTGAAAACGATCGAAATGGCGCATTGCTTGCTGCAAAAGCAGCGATTGCCCTAAAGCCTAGTTCAGACTTTGCCTGGCAGGCAATACAAGAGTTTGGCGACAAGCAAGACAATGAAACTTGTGTTAATAGATTAGCCACCTTAACCCAAGACACTTCATCAAGTTCTTTTGAGTTGCAGCAAAACCTATTCACCTATGCGAAAGCGTTAGAAAAAACCGCTAATTATGCGCTCGCTTTTGATCAATTCACCAAAGCAAAGTCACTTCAATATCAACGTTTTTGCGACAACGGCAATCAGTATGATAAACAAGAAGTTGAGCAACAATATCAACATTTAAGCTCGATCCCCTATCAAGCGATGAGTAAATCAAGAAAAGTTGAGCATATCTTTATTGTTGGTATGCCTCGTTCGGGTACTACCTTAATCAACCGTTTACTTAGTCAACCAAAGCACAACAAATCTTGTAATGAAAGTAACGGCATAGCAACTTGCTTTGAAAATTCGCTTTTAAAGACAAATCGAAATCCAGACCAGCTTGCTGATTTTTTATCTGAACATCGAGCAACCCACCACCATGCATACCGTGATTATGTTGGCATAGAATCACAGGTATTAGTCGATAAAATGCCTCATAACTTTAGGTATGTTGGCGCAATACTAGCGACAATCCCTAACGCGCGCATTATTCAAATGCGCAGAGATCCGCAAGACTTGGCATTATCTATATATTCACACCAATTTCATGAATATCACAATTATGCTTGCCAGCTTGAGCATATAGCACACGCGATTGTTCAAGCGAATAAACTGATGGACTCTTGGAAAGCGCAGTTTCCTAATCAAGTCATTGATCTCAATTATCAAGACTTTGTTCAAAAGCCCTTAGAACAAGGAAAAGCCTTATTCGAGTTTTGTGAGCAAACTTGGGACGACAGTTACTTAGATTTTTATAAGCAAAGTGTACCAAGCTTTACATTCAGTGAAATACAAGTAAGAAAGCCGATAAATACCAGTAAAATAGGTTACTCAGAGCATTATCAAGAACAGTTTGCTGAATTTAGAAGGTATTATGAGCACTACTACTTGGCAGGTAGATAACTAGTCCGCTTTAATAACCACTGATTTCTGGCGTTAAAACTTTGTTGGATTGCCAGTTTTTCATTGTCATTCAACTCAGGGTGCCAAATGGAGAAAATTAAAACAACGCGATCTTTATCACTTAAATTTATCGCTTCGTGTTCAAAGGAATCGTCAAAGACGACCGGCTCACCTTGTTGCCAATGATGTTGTTCACCCGATACACTCAAGTAACCATCGCCAGGTATAATAATTGGCAGGTGTACTGTTAAACTATGATTTGATAAACCATAATGCGGCGTAATATGTTGGCCAGCCTTTAACACAGAAAAAAACACTTCAAATGGGTGTTGTCCTAAACCATACAGTGGCAACCGTGCTAATATCGCTAGCGTCTTAGGAAAATAAGCTTCAATATCGTGATTTATCTTGCCATCCTTGTAAATATGCAATGCAGTCCAATTTTGTTTTCCAGCAAGTGCTTCAAACTCTTTCTGAGTATAACTTTCGTCTAGGTATGGCAGGTATTGCTCTTGAACTCGTGTATTTAGCGATAAGTATTCTAGCTTTATTGACTCAAACTGTTCCTTGACCTGTGCAGCCCAGCTAAATTGTTCACTTTTCCAGATTGCTGTCGCTGTTAGCTCAGGTAAATAAAACAAATGGGGAAGCTGTTTTTCGTGCTTGTATTTAAATTGTGCATTATGCGTTTGAGGCCAAACACTATTCTTTACGTGCTCAATATCTATAAATTCATTCAGTTTATTTTGATGTAACAAACTAAAATGGTGCCTTAAAGCCAAATCTGCATTATAAGATCTAACACGTGTTTCATATGATGTTTGCTCATCAAATTGAAATTGGGTCAATCTTGCATCTAGATCAACGCCAAGCGATAAAATCGAAACACCTTGTTCAAACTGTCCCTGCTTCAAATAAAAGCAACCTGCATACAAATATACTAATACATTGTGCTCTATCGTTTTTAAACAATGTTGATAAGCTAAATCAGCCAATGACTTTTCACCAATTTCTTCTTCAACAACGGCTAAACGGTAACTTTGACTTGCATCGTTTTGATTAGCTTGTACATATTGCCTTAGCAGTGTCAGTGCAGCTTTGTTTTGCTTCGCTTCAAAAAGCAACTCTATTTTATCTAACACTTAACCACCTATTACTTTCTACCATTGATAAGCCAACCAAATATCAACTCTGGCGCATTAAACGGATTTAGCACTTTCATTTTAGCGCTTTCTGGAACTAAGCCAATCAGCTTGATTAATTCTTCTATGTTTTCTGCACTCATTGCTGCCGCTTTTAACTGATTTAAGCGAGAAAGTTCAGCCTTTATGCGATTCATTAAGTTTTCAACAGTGAGCCTGGCGAGTTCATTATTCCCTTGATGCTCTTTAAGGGAGATTATCTGTCCAATAACTTGATAAATTTGACCGGTGACATCTTTAGTCAATTGACCAACGTATTTATCCATATAGGCTTGACCACATTTATCCAATTGATCGGCTGACAAATTGTTGTCAATGTAAGCCGTTAAATGAACAAGCAACCCTTCAGGCTCAAGGAGCCAATTAAGCTCGTCGTTACGCTTTGAGGATGAAGTTAGGATTTCACTGTTGGGATGATGTATGACTAGTTGACACCTGCCCCCTTTTTTTAACACCCGGCTAAGCTCTTTAGATGCAGTTTTAACGTCAGCATATTCAAAGCCAAATTGACTGGTGACATAATCAAAAGAGTTACTCTTAAAAGGCAGAGCACTAATATCAGTGTTGCCCATAAAGCGGACACTACCAATTTCTTCTTCACTTGCACTAGTTGAAGGAGATATAGCCGCATAGTCGACTCCGACTAAATTTAAGTCTTGTCTTTCATTATGAATAGCGTGAATAACACTGCCATTACCCGTTGCCAGATCCAATAAATGCTCATTAGGGCTCGAATTTTTTACAAATTGCTGCCACAAATTCATCAACAACTGTTGATCTTGCTGTTGTGATCTAGCAATACAACTATCTAAATGACTATCTTGCCAATAGCAAGACCATGCTTGATTCTCATTCATACACTCACCTTACACTGGAACAACATCAAAAGGAGATGTCAAACGATAGTCATTTTCGAGCCCATTAAAAGCAATAGTTCCATGCCAAACATAAGATGGAAATAAAGCCAGTGT
Organism: Thalassotalea atypica; assembly: GCF_030295975.1. Classification (NCBI taxonomy): domain Bacteria; kingdom Pseudomonadati; phylum Pseudomonadota; class Gammaproteobacteria; order Alteromonadales; family Colwelliaceae; genus Thalassotalea; species Thalassotalea atypica. Next base: position 1,246,028 of record NZ_AP027364.1, on the reverse strand, counting down.
ACCTGCTTTAGGTTCTATAATACGTTCAATTTTTTCACGATCACCTAAAAAGAGTGAACTCTCACCAAATTTAATTGCTCCGGCTTGTGGATGTGTTTGCTGTACTTTTGTGAAATCAGGCATATTGACGTAAAAAGATGAACTTAACCAACCTGCAGGGTGAACATGGTTCACATGAAAGCCTTGAGGCTTTAGTTTTACCGACCATGAACCAGAAAATTCAAATGCATTAGCCTTACGAGACAAGAGTGGATGGTTGTTATCGTCAGGTAAATTTGAGATATGTTCATTAACCACTTCTGACAAACTTTGTTTTAATGCGCTAATAACAGGATGTGGCTTGTACAATAATCTTCCAGGCGTTTGAGTGCCATGTTTCAACGTTTGTTTTAAAGGCTCATGCTTGGTGTTATGCATTGACAACAACACGTGCTCTAAGTCTTTTAAAAACGCTGGCAGGCTTTGATATCCCTTCGGCGTTGGTATTTGATAACCTCTAACAAATCTCTGGTAATCAATTAACCATTGGTATCTATCGTCCCCAACTAACCGCCAACACAAACTTTTGTAGGCAATAAGTAACTGGTTATAGGGCGCAATTTTCTCAACCTTCGCCACTAACTCTTGCGCTCTTTCATATTCATATTCGACGATTAGAATACCGATTAAATCAAGAGCAACATCTACTTTAAAGGACATGTTAAGAGACTGTTCAAACGCTTCTATGGCGGCACTATTATTTTTTTCTTGCGCGAGCAAGATACCTTTTGTTTTCAAAAGTTTTGGTGTTTTTTCAATAGACAGTGCTGAAGTCAACGCCACTTGTGCCAACTCAGCTTTATTCGCATTGATCAGTGAGTCGATGTAGGCATAGTGAATGTCCATATCCGTGGGTAGATGCTCAAGCGCTAATCTAAAACTATGACCAAAACTGTCTTTCTTGCCCGTCTGCCAATAAAATTCATTAAGCGTGGAATGAACATCTATTGCCTTTGGATTTTTATTGAGTGCGCTCCAATAAAACTGCTCAGCTTGCTGATAACGCCCTTGTTCGAAAAGAGTGTTTGCGGTGTTAAACTCTACTTCGGGAATGTTTGGGTTGATTGCACGCGCCTTGTTAAAGCACACCAAAGCTTCATTTAACTGCTCTGATAATTTGTACGCCAAGCCCATATTATGTAATGCATTAATATAATTGGGGTCGATATTAAGGGCTTGTTGATAATATTTAATCGCATGTTCAAATGACTCTTGAGCTTTATAAATATTTCCAAGCTGCGTTAATACTGATGGATCGTTCTTTTTAAGAGCAAGTGCTTTTCGCAATCGCCCTTCAGCCTCTTTAAACATGTTTTTTTCAAAATAGGCCAAAGCACTATTTTTCAAGGCATCAAAAAAGTTAGGCTGTAATTTTAATGCATTATTATATGAATTAAGTGCTTCATCAAATTGTTTAAGCCCTAATAAACAATTGGCAAAATTATTATGTACTGCGCTTTGGTTTGGATTTATGGAAAGGCTTTGTTCGAAACTTTTAATTGCCGCATCAAACTGGCTTTGCCCTTTGTAAGCTAATGCTAAGAGGTGGTATAAATCACTTTGCTTTGGAAATTCATGAATGAGTTTGTTCGCACCAGTAATAACTTGTTGGTAGCTTTTTTGCTGTAACAACTTTGACAATTGTTGGAGCTGTATTGCCAATTGCTGCTTTCTTTGTAAATTCATTACGCTAGCCGATACTTCTTTTAATTTATTGTAATAAATTAGCCCATAAATAAAAACAACAATCAGCTCAAAGTTACTTAACTGTAGCCAAAAAAAATGGCCAACCGAAGTTGACCATTTTGTTCAAACTAAAGCTTTAGCTTAGTTGAATGTGTAAGTAGCACTTACGAAGTAACGTGGACCCATAACGTCATATAACTCAGGGAACGTGTTAGCTTGTTGCTGTGAATCACCTAATGCTTGTGGCTCTTCATCGAATACGTTTTTGATACCAGCGTTCATTTTCAGTGAATCACTGAATACGTAGCTAGCACTTAAGTCAACGTAGATTTTAGAATCTAACTCAGGAACAACTAAGTCGCTGTGAGATAGATCTTCATCAACCATTAATTGGTCATCTTCAGTTTCACCGATGTAACGGATTAATGTAGAAAGCGTTAAGTCACCAGTTGTCCAGTTAACACGAGTGTTAGATTGGAACTCAGGACGTGGCGTACCACATGTGTTACCAAAGTAACCGGCACATTCGTTAACATTGTCTGGTAACTCAGCAATTGGAGTTGTATCAAACTTGTCTAAGAACGTTGAACGGAACTGAACGTTTAAGCTTGAACCATTACCGTTAAAGCCAAAGTCAAACTCAGTATTGTAAGTTACGTTAAAGTCAACACCAGCAGTTTCAATTAAACCAATGTTTTCGTTTAATGATTTAACTAAAGAAACGTTACCGTCTGCACGACGAGTAATGTTTTGACACGTTACATCGTTGATGTCTTTTTGGATGTTGTAACAAACGTCTAATGTGTTGTTTACACCGTAAGAAGCGATTGCATCTTCAATTTCAATTGAGAAGTAATCGATTGTAACGTCTAGGCCTTCCATTGGTTGAATAACTAAACCAACAGTTAATGTATCTGAAGACTCTTCAGCAAGGTTAGCATTACCACCGAATGAACCTTCGATTTGTGAGTTAGCTTGTGTGAACACACCAACTTGACCAGGAGCTACACCAGTAGCTTCACAAAGTGCAACATCAGTTACGCCAGGTTGGAAACCACCAGCAGAACATGGATCCGTTGCACCTGGGAAGCCGTTAGCAGAACCTTGGAAAAGCTCAGCAACGTTAGGAGCACGTACAGCTTGTTGGTAACCAATACGAGTTGAAATCCACTCAGTTGGTGCCCAGTTAACAGCACCAGCGAAAGATTCTACGTTACCAATGTTAGAGTAATCTGCGAAACGAGCAGCACCCCAAAGACTTAAGTCTTCAGCCATTGTTTTACCAGCAAGTACTGGGATTGAGATTTCTGTGAAGAATTCATCAGAAGCATAGTCACCAATTGTTGCTTCACCAGCGTTGAAACCTAATACGTCACCACCAGCTAAGAACTCGTCTGGACGGAATGAAGATTCATCTTGACGTTTTTCATAACCAAATACGATACCAACTGGCTCTTGAGCGCCTGGCATAGTGAAAGGTAATGTACCTGCAACGTTAGCCATGAATACTTCTTGGATAACTGAAGTTACGTTAGATGCACCAACGTTTACGAAATCAACTGCTTCTTGAGAAATGTTACCAGCACCAAAGATGTTCATTGGTACACAACCACCTGAAGGATCTTGACACGCTGTACCATCGTCAGTTACTAAAACTGCTTGACGGAAACGAGAAGCTGCAACGTCATTGTTTAATAAGTTAGTTTGGTCAAGCATTGAGCGGCTATAGAATACATCGTATGACCAATCGTCATTAATGTAACCGTCAATACCTACTAAGATACGGAATGCATCACGAGTATCAATAGATTGACGTGAACCATTCTCTACCATACGACGACCAACGAATGCAGAAACAGTTTCGCCACTTGGTAAGCCCCATGCATCTTGAACTTCTTGAGAGAAGAACACGCTGTTCGGGTTAAGTTCTACTGTAGTGAAAGCAGGAGTAGGTGCTAATTCTTGTGGTACATAGTTACGAATGAATGAAACTTCAGAATAAATTCTGTGTTCATCAGTAATGTAGAAGTGAGAGAAAGCACTTGCTGAGTATCGTTCTTGTGGTAATTGTAAGAAGTTATCTGGTGCGTAGTTAAAACGTGAATCAGGTTCTACCCACGGTAAACCTTCGCCGTTTGGACCAAATGTACCTACAACAGTACCGTCAGCTAGAGTTGGACCACCCCAGATACGTGTACCAGGAACACCTGATGAACCACCAGCAACTAACTCGTCACCGCTTTCTGTTAAAGCAACGTTAGAGAACGAACGGTCGCCTTGGAATAATGCTTCACGCTTAGAGTAACCTAAGTAAACAACTGCGTTACCACGGTCATCAGCAAAGTTGCCACCCATAGTCATATCGAAGTTGAACTTCTCTGCGTCGCCTTCATCTGTAATATCGTAAAGAGTTGAGAATTCAACACCTTCGAAATCATCTTTCATGTTGAAGTTAACAACACCACCGATTGCATCAGAACCGTATACAGCAGAAGCACCACCAGTGATGATTTCAACGTTTTCAATTAAAGAAGCTGGGATTGTGTTCAAATCAACTACGCCATCTTGGCGAGAAGGAACCCAACGACGGCCATTAACCATTACTAACGTACGAGAAGTACCTAAACCACGTAAGTTAACTGTCGCTGTACCATCACCTGGGTTGTTAGAGCTAGGACCAAATGAAGGAAGAGTAGAAGGTAATTCAGCAAGCTTTTGCTCAACGTTTAAGTTACCTGAGATAGCGAATTCTTGTGCGTCAACTTCGATGATTGGCGTTACAGCAGTTAATTCTTGGCGCTTGATACGAGAACCAGTAACTTGGATTCGTTCAACGCTTTCTTCTGCAGCAGCATCATCAGCAAAGGCCATAGCACTAGGCATAGCAAAAGCAGTTGAAGCAGCACCAGCAGCAATAGCAAGCCTAACAGCTCGAGTGAGCTTATTATTTTGATACATTGTATACTCCCTGGATCACTTTCGTGATTTAGTTTTTTAATATCAAGGCTATTATTTTGCCTTGTTTTGTTTTATTTATCGGTCAATGACCTGATCTGTCGCATAGGATAGTAAACTCAATTCGTTTACATCGTCAACACCATTTATAACAATTCTTGTTACATAACTCACAAAAAGTAATAACAATTTACATGTTACTGCAACATCTTTTTACCCTACTCACCGAACACAAAGTTGTAACACCCGAACAAAAAAAGAGGCTCACGAATATACAAACCAAACCAACAAGCAATAAAACAGCGCAATAACAACAACTTAACTTAATACAAAAAAGCATTACAATGTGTTTGTATTTCGTTCACAAGCAACTTTCACCTAATTAAGTAATAAAAGTTATATGTAACTAATGATTTACATATCGTTAATTTTTAGGAATTAGAAAAATTTCAATATTGGAAACTTTTTTTCGATGCAAAATAACGGTACCTAGTTTATAAAATCGACAAGACTGAATCTGGGCATGTAAACTTTCAACGAACTTTCAAGCAGTGACAAAGGGATTTGAATCTGTCTAATAGCTCTTAATACTAATGCTTTGAGTTCTAACTAAGACTAAAATATCAATTAGCTTTTTAAGCCGTTGTGGTACAATCTTTTCAGATTAATTTTGAGGCTAATGAATGGAACCTGTTTTAGACATTACAATGTGGGCGATTATTTGTGGTGTTGGTTTTGTAGCTGGTTTCATAGATGCAGTTGCTGGGGGTGGTGGTATGCTTACCGTGCCCACGCTACTCGCGTCAGGCTTGCCTCCTCATGTCGCATTGGGTACCAATAAGTTAGCCGCTACATTTGGATCTTTTACTGCGTCATATACCTATTATAAGAAAAAGCTGTTCAATCCCCTCTTTTGGAAGTACTCCCTATTAGCCACCGCAGTCGGCGCAATTATGGGTACACTTGCCGTTAGTTTAATCAGTGTTGAGCTACTCGAAAAAGTACTACCTATCATTATATTAGCAACAGCAGCTTATGCTTTTTTCACCAAGAGCATTCCATGTCATACGCACACTTTACCCGAGAAAACACCACAACTAATGACTAAGCAGGTAGCTCAAGGATTAACATTAGGTTTTTACGATGGTGTAGCCGGTCCCGGTACAGGTGCTTTTTGGACCACGTCCAACGCCGCACTTTACCGACTAAATATATTGATGAGCTGTGGCATTGCTCGCTCATGTAATTTTGTCAGCAACATATTCTCACTCGCTTTATTTGCATATTTGGGACATATCAATTTATTGGTCGGCTTGTCAATGGGCCTATTTATTATGATCGGAGCTTGGGTAGGCGCACATTCGGCCATTAAGTACGGTAGCAAATTTATCCGCCCTATTTTTATTGGTATTGTACTAATACTCTCTCTCAACTTGGCATATAACGCATGGTTTTAAATAAACACCAAAAAGCAATTGCTCGCTTGCACAGCATTATTACAGAGCTAGCAAAGCAAGCATTACAAATAGACCAAGAAAATAGTCAATTAAAATCACATCGTAGAATTGAAGATAAAGCCCTATTTTCGAGTAATTTGTTTTCGACGCAATCAGATAAATACCATTTATATGTCAAAGAAATAGAACGGAAAGTAAAAGAACTACAAAAGCATATTAGCTATGAAAACTTTACCGTGGTCGATAATTTACTGCCAAGCCTCGAGCGACAAATTGCAGCGATCACTACTGCCCTTTCAGCCAATGATTCTATTCATCGCAACATTGACAATGCCTTTAAACCAAGACAGTTCATTAAAAATAAGTATAAGAAAACGGCTAAATTAATCATGCAGCCAACACATGAGCTGTATTCAAAACTCTCAGAGCATAATGAGTTTGAAAGGCGCTTAGCGCTAATGATTGCAGAACGCGAAATGCTACGTAGTAAGACATCAAACCATAGTGCAAACAATGAGAAATTGAAACTTGAAATACTGGCGTTACATCAACGACTAGGACGATGCCGTCAAGCTATATCAATTATCGAACGGGATATAGAGCTCGCCGAAAAGCGAGGCTCTAAACCTAACCGCTAACCTTAATTAGAAAAATGGTACCCGAGTGCTCGCTCAACCTCTTTGGGTAGTTCAGGTAACGCACCTTTGGGTAGTAAAAAAGTCGCTAAATTAAAAAAATCCTGGAAGATACGGTTACTTTCAGTCGTCCGCCTTAAATAATCATGGCCCGATGAACCACCAGTACCAATTTTGCTGCCTAACATCCGCTGTACCATCATCATATGTTTATATCGCCACAGTGTTAGCATTTCATCCACTTCGGTAAGACAAGTAATGAGCTGAAATGGCAAGTTAAAAACCGGTTCATCACGATACATATTGATAAAAAGTGCTGATAATGTCGCGCGATGAGACAACCTAAAGCGCCCTGCCTCCCTCACTTGTTCAAATTTATCTGCATCAAGTAACGCATCAAAGTTGGCTCTGGTATTGGTATGCTCTTTAAGCTGCTGTACTTTCTCTTCATCGTTGAGCATATCATTTTGTTCAATGATAGATCGCTCCTGATCTAACATGCTGTCTGTCGCGTCTTTATAAAGCTGCCAAAACTTAAACTCGCCAAATTCTAAAAATGGCATACGCTCTAACCACGATTCAACACGTTCAAATAAACTTTCCTCTTGCTCGAGGTTTTCAAGAAATTCACGATGCTCATCTGTCAACCGGTTATAAAAAGATGCTTTATCAAAATCAATTCTAAATTTAGATTTTAAGCCCAGGCTAATTTCCAACACTTTAAATTGAATACTCTGAAAGCCCGATGCCGGTACAAGGAAATTTCTAAAAGATAAAAAATCTTGCGGTGTCATGGTTTCCATCACGTCAATTTGTTGATTGAGTAAGGCTTGTATTTTTATGACGCGTTTCAATCTATGTACAACAGTAGTTAAGTGCTGATCTTTAACTTCATCTTGCGAAAACACTTTCATCACAGATGAAAGTTCATGCAATATTTGTTTAAACCAAAGCTCATAGGCTTGGTGAACAATGATGAATAAAGTTTCGTCGTGTGCTTCTGCACCGTATTGACCACTCACAGGCTTTTGGGCATCAAGAAAACTGGCAAGCTTTAAATAATCGCCGTAATAACAAGGTTCTATATTTTTTTTCATTTTAATTAATTAACTGCTTTCCCCAACTAGTTTATACACTTTATTTACGAGGTAAGGTTAGCTTTTTTTTATCGGTCGGGTTAGGCTTAAACAGATTTCCTAAAATTATTTTAGAGGGTTTAAATGAAAATTTCTGATGATATACATAATTACTATGAAAAATTAGTACTAGATCATTTTGAAGAATTAAAAGTAGAAGAAAATTATGATATTGACTTTATCGCCGATTTAACCTGTATCGTATTAAACCAATTGCCAACGCGATATATTCGACATGAAGTTGACATGGCATTTTACCTTCCTGCGTCTGAACGATTTGAAATGGAAAGCAAAGTAAAGGTCGCCGTGGTCAAAGCACTAGACTTTATGAAAACCCACCCTTCAGCTTAAACCATTATATATCTTGCTCGATAAATAAGTGTTCGAGAATTCGGTGCACTTGTTTATCGTCATCAATAAACTGAATACCTACATTAACTTTTCCATCTAGATAACGACTGTTACATACCCTCGCCTTAATATAAAACTCCTCAAGTTCAGGTAACTTAATCGCAACACCAATATCTCGTTGATTCACTTTGATCTTGTCATTATTGCTTTTGAAGGCAAAACCACAACCTTTAGATGAAATATCACCAATTACGCCCGAAATGGCTTTTCCATTACTTTCTGCTTTATCACTAAATGTCATGATCCTAGCGGGTAAATGAATATTGATACGTTTTTGCATGCGTAGCTCACGATTTTCTATGTTTTTAGGATACTCAAGTACTATTAGTTTACCTGGTGTTAACGTTACTTGCTTTACCGCAGCACGAAACGCAAAACACTGCCCATGTGCACCTTCCATTAAATAGCGAACTATCAGCATATTGCCTTCAACTAAGACATCACTGAAGCTTTTCATCCTATTAGGCTCGGGATGATTTAAGAGAATATACTTCCCTATTTCATAGCCAACTAAAGAGGTTTTAAATCGAATAGGCACTGGATGATTGATTTGAATATCGACAATTTTACCTGGTAGTAATTCAAAATATTTAAATGCAGTGTCCATTGCTTTTGCATTCATACAGCACAAGCCATGTTTTTTTTATAGATATAAGTGAGTGTAATAAGCTCAGATCAATATTACAACAGATTAATATTAAACATAAAAACGAGTAGATTAGTCAAAAATTTGGAGAGTGAATACAAGTAAAATTTGAATATTTTGGATTAGGTGGTAACCCTCACAGCCACACTCCGGCACATGAGTCGTCTGCTGCGGTTGCTTCCTTCCGGACCTGGCCGAGTTCACAGAGTATCATTGCGGAGGGACCGAAAGGGTCACCATAGTACTATTAAACGAACAAAATTTTTTATTCGTTTAATAACGGCGCGAATTATCGCTAATCAAAGTAGTGGATGCAAGCACTAGTTCAGATATTTACACTGCTTGCGGATTTTTTGCACAAGCTGAAGAAAAAGCCGCTTTCACACGAACTAATTCTTGGGAAATATTGTCATCAATAAAGTGTGGTTGTCCAAACCTAAGCTCCTTGACGTCGTAATGCAGCGTTACGGTTACCACAGGAATATTAGCTAAGTGAGCAATAGATAAGAAACCTGTTTTCCATTCTTTTGTTTTACTGCGAGTTCCCTCTGGCGCTAGCGCAAGTATCAACTGTTCATGGCGCTCAAATTGTTCAACCATTTGTTGCACCACACCGTGTTTTTTTTTGCGATCGATTGGAATACCGCCGAGCTTTAATAACAACTTTCTAAAGGGCCAAATAAATATGGCATCTTTACCCATAAATTTAAGCTTTAGGTTCAATGTCAGCATGATCGCAACACCCACGACAAAATCCCAGTTCGAGGTATGTGGTGCAACAGCATAAATAGCTTTAGGGTAGTGGGGTATTTCTCCTCTCACCTTCCATCCAAGCACTGATACTACTGCTCTTCCTAACCGGTTCCCGATAGGCCGATAAACCGTAGGAATACAATCTGGCACTACAGGTAGCTTCAACTTATTCTCCGCGACGACGACCTAATTTGTCACTAAACTCCAATAGTACGGATTTAATCACTAGTAGGTTCTCTTTACCTAGACGTAACAATAACTTATCAGTATCTGAAAGTGATTCCAACTCATCAGATTTATATTTGTACATGACGCTCGGACGAATTAACACCACCTCACCTTTTGGTATATCCATATCCAGTACACGTGTAATAGCCTCTTGCATGGTTTCGGTAAAATCATCCTCGGGGTAACCAAGCTCACCATAAGCCTCATCTATAAGTGGTTTAAGTTCAAAATACCAATTAACTAAACTTTCAACATCAAATGAACGCAAGAATTCCACATAAAGATTGAAACGTTTAGCCGAATTTTCGTCCCATACCCACTCTTGCATTGGGCTATTCTCGTCAAGAGGAACGCCATCGAATTTCGTTGACGGCTTAACTAAAGGGCTATGTTCATAAGCAATAATGCCCTGTGAGAAGTTATCGGTAAAAACGACCAAACGTCTGATCATGTCATCATCTATAACCAGCTTTAATAGCTCCTTGCGCCAAGTTAAAGAGGTCATTTTCTCTTTTATCCAGTTATCACTTTCGCTCAGTAAGGGAAGCGGCTCTTCTTCAATGACAGGCTCTTCTTCAACTATGTCCACTACGTCTTCAACAAATGACTCAGGGATATCCTCAATGATAGGCTCTTCAATCACTTCCTCAACAATGACTTCTGGCTCTGCGACAACCACTGGAGCAACCTCTTCAACTGGAGCTGGAGGCTGTTTTTCGTCTAAGAATAGGAAGTAAGCGAGCCCTGCCAACAGCACGACAATAATAATGACAACAACAGTCCAATTGTTCTTGTTGGGTGATACTTGTGGATTTTCAGGTGATTGCTGCATAGTTTGCTTTTAATGTCTCTTTGATGGGATTAAACATTCGAAAGTATAGGTCATTGCACCTTTTTTTATCCTAAGATGCAACCATTTACGTCTTGTTGTTAGACAAATAATTGTTAAAAAGTTTTATTTTGTGCAAGAAAAAAGGAAGCATTGCTTCCTTTACTATTAAAGATGACTATTTATTGAGCATCTGGCTGATTTTCCGGCAGTGCCGCGATAAAAGCAGGGTGTTTTTCGCAGTTTGCCATGATTCGCCCTATCGTTTTATAAGATGTTAAATCAACACCAAAGCGTTTAGCGTTATACAATTGAGGGATCAAACAAATATCCGCTAAGCTAACCTTATCACCAAAACAATATTTTCCTGCGCAGTCAATGACTTGTTGCTCGAATGCAGATAATCCTATGGTCATCCAGTGATTTACCCAATCAGATTTTTGTTGCTCTCCCACCGCTAACTCTTGCGTTAAGTACTGCTGAACACGTAAGTTGTTTACGGGGTGTACCTCACATGCAATATCAAACGCTAACGCTTTAATTTTTGCATTTTGCTCAACGTCATCAGCATATATTGACGGCGTTGGGTACTTAGCTTCTAAATAATCAATAATTGCCAATGATTGATTCAGTTTAAATTCACCATCAACTAACGTCGGGACTAGGTGGGTTGGATTAAGCGCGACATAGTCATCACTGTGTTGCTCCCCACCATTTTTAACAAGGTGCACCGCAATTGAGTCAAACTCAATTGCTTTTATGTGCATCGCTATCCTTACACGGTAAGCGGCTGAAGAGCGCCAGTATCCATAAAGTTGCATATTATGCTCCTTTATATTCAACCACTTGCTGGTCTATCGCACCAAAAATGCTTTCACCTTCAGCATCAAACATTTCAATGCGAACGGTATCGCCGAAGCTCATAAATGAAGTGCTAGGTTTACCATCGGCAATAATTTCCAACATGCGCTTTTCCGCCAAGCAGCTTGAACCCGCAGAACGGTCATAGTTTGAAATAGTACCAGAGCCAACAATACAACCAGCTGATAAAGGGCGTGTTTTAGCTGCATGGGCAACGATGGTTGGAAAATCAAAAGTCATATCAACACCACAGTTAGGTTGGCCAAACAGTTCGCCATTTAAATGCGTGGTCAGTGGTAAATGTAATTTCTTCCCATCCCATGCGTCATTTAACTCATCTGGTGTAATCGCAACTGGTGAAAATGCACTTGATGGTTTACTACCGAAGAAACCAAAGCCTTTAGCAAGCTCCCCTGGAATTAGATTTCTTAAGGAAACATCGTTGACTAACATTAGTAACTTAATATGCTCTTGAGCTTGCTCTGACGATACACCCATAGGGACGTCGTCAGTAATGACTGCAACTTCAGATTCAAAGTCAATTCCGTACTCTTCAGAGGCGACAGGAATTTCGTCATAAGGACCAATAAAGGCATCAGAGCCGCCTTGATACATCAGTGGGTCAGTCCAAAATGTTTCAGGCATTTCAGCATTTCTAGCTTTTCGAACAAGTTCTACGTGATTGACATAAGCACTACCGTCAGCCCATTGGTAAGCACGAGGTAAAGGTGATTCACATTGCTTTTGATCAAAAGCAATTTCACCTTCAACAGTGCCTGCATTTAATGCTTGGTAAACAGCATTAAGCTTGTCAGCTGCTTGCGCCCAGTCATCAACCGCTTGCTGCATCGTTGTGGCAATATCACTAACCACTACCGCTTTTGACAAGTCACGACTAACGACGACTAATTGACCATCTCTGGTGTTGTTTTTCAATGTTGCTAACTTCATAAAGCCCCTACTGATACGAATATGACGTAAGTAAACTTCGCCTACTTACTTTTGTTTTTAGATTGAAAGAATTTTACGTTAAACCATCTGAAAAACCAGTATTTACAAGGTTATTTGTTTAAGTATCGCAAAAGTAAAAGTGTTTACAAATGTTTGCAGGATTTAGTGGTCGGTCAGTGATATTTTAGTGGCGTTTGAGGAATAATGATGGCTGGCACAACAAAACACAAGTATTGCGCGCCAGCATATTAGAAAAACAGGTTGGAACTATATCTTTACAGTTTTCTTGTTAATATCATATTCACGTAATTTATTGGCGATGGCTGTATGACTTAAGCCTAATTTCTTGGCGAGCTGTCTTGTACTTGGGTAGGCAGGATAAAGTTTACGCAGCAAGTCAGCCTCAAAACTTTTCACTGCGGCATCAAGTGTTCCTTCAAATTCCTGCTCTAAATAGCCGTGTTCTCGTGTGTAGGCGGGAAGCTGCAAATTTTCAGTTTCTATTTCATTACCTTCAAGTAAGGAAACCGCTCTGATCATCACATTTTCCAACTGCCTAACGTTGCCAGGCCAAGGATAGTGTTCAATAAAATCTCGGCAATCTTCACTTAAGCTTAAATTACTTTTTCCTGTTGGGTGAGCGGCTTTTGTCATGAAATGATCAGCAAGCGGTATAATATCAGCTCTACGCTCTCTTAGTGATGGTAGGTTTAACCCCAGCACATTAAGGCGATAATATAAATCTTCTCTAAATTCCCCAGCTGCAACCATACTCAGTAAGTCCTTATTGGTCGAACTGATGAAGCGAATATTCACTTTAATTTCTTGCTCATCATCTACACGTCTAAAGCAGCCGTCCTGAATTACGCGCAATAACTTAATTTGCAATTTAGCTGACATTTCACCAACTTCATCTAAAAATAGCGTGCCATTATTTGCTAGTTCAAATAACCCTCGTTTACTTTTAGAATCAGTTGATATTCCACTACCAAACAACTCTGACTCCGCAACGTCATCTGGTAAAGACGCACAATTTAACGTCATAAACGGATGTTCAGAACGATCACTAGCGCTGTGGCAAGCTCGTGCAATAACTTCTTTGCCGACCCCTGTTTCGCCAACAATCAGCATTGAAGAGTCTAACAAGGCCATACGTTTTGCTTCTCGTACGACCTTGCGCATTGCACTGCTCGTTGTTTGAATTCCTGCAAAATTATTATCATTTGACTGCTTAAACGCACTCATTTGCTGACCCAAACGTGCTTCAGATTTTAAGATTAACACAGCTCCAGCAAGTACAGAGTCACCATCTTCATCATCAACATGAATAGGCAGAATATCTGCCACAAAATCTTCATCTTTAAATTTCAAGCGGCGGGTTTGTGCCAAAACTTCGTCGTGCTCAAGCCATTTAATGACATTAAACCCCTTCAGCCATTGAGCAACTTGTTCGCCAACAATTGCTTTTATTGGCTCACCAATAATGGAAACTGCAACATCATTAGCCATACGAACATTGCCACGTATATCAATTGATAAAAAAGGATCCGGAAACGTTTTTGCTAGTGTTGCCAGCTCATTTCGCTCCCGTTCAGAGGGCATAAAGGGTGTTGTTTTTACGTCGATGACGCCGTCAGTTAATCTTAACTGAGGCATAAAGGTTTGTAATTCTGAAAATTCTAGATTAGGGATGTGAATGAAAACTTGACCAGTGCCCGTTATCACATCAATACCTTTAATATTGATCTCATGTTCGACAAAGATGCCTAGCACTTTCTGAGCAATACCGACACGATCCTGACAGACAATTTCCAATCGCATTTATTTTAGCCTTTATTTTCAGTAGTAAAGGCAGCTATTGTAAACTATTTTGTACATTAATAAAGCCCCTTTTAAAGGGGCTTTATTAATTTTTTTTCGAAATTTTGTAAGTTTTGATTACAGCAATTTGTCTGTTTTCGCTGCACATATAAAATCATTTCGATGTAGTCCCTTAATTGAATGGCTCCACCAAGTCACCGTTACTTTACCCCATTCCAATAAAATAGCAGGATGGTGAAATTCAGCTTCCGCTAGTTCAGCAACTTTGTTTGAAAAAGCCCATGCTAATTTAAAATTTTTAAACTTGAACTCACGCTCAAGCATCATAATGCCGTCACGTACTTCAGGAATCCAATCAGGAATTTCCCTGATCAACTCGGCTAATTCTTCATCACTCACTTTAGGTGCGTCTACGTGACAAGCTTCACATTGTTGTGTTGATAATTGAGATGTCATTACTTTTCCTTAACTGGCCATTTTTTCTTTGGGTGGAAATTTAGGTTTATGCAAACCAAGTGCTCTTGCTTGTGAAACTAACTCCATTAAGTCCAATGCGCGTATCGCATCTAAATCTGACATTTTCTCGATCATGAAATAGATAGGTTGCATGATATCGATTCGGTATGGAGTTCGTAAAACATCGACGACCTGTTCTTCGTTCGTCAAAAATTTTAGCTGTGCTTGCCCCTCTTGCATCGCGTAATCCGTTTCTCCCGGTGACGACAATATACCACCACCATAGATACGCATGCCTTGCTTAGTTTTCATTAGACCAAACTCGACAGTAAACCAATACAATCGTGCCAATGCAACACGATCTTCTTTGCTGGCATTTAAACCGATTTCACCATAGCGTTGGGTGAAAAGCGCAAACGCTGGGTTGGTCAATAACGGGCAATGACCGAATATTTCATGAAAGATATCTGGTTCTTGCAGGTAATCAAATTCATCAGGTGTTCGAATAAAAGTTGCTACCGGAAATTTCTTCTCAGATAACAGTTTGAAAAACTGACCAAAACCGATTAATGCCGGCACTTTGTAACATTCCCAACCTGTTGATTCTCGTAAGACAGAAGACACTTCTTCTAATTGTGGTACTCGATCCATGGGTAAGTTGAGTTGGTCTAACCCTGACAGAAACTCGTCACATGCTTTACCTTCAATACACTTCAGTTGCCTTTCGAACAGAGATTTCCAGGTTTTATTTTCTTGTTCTGTCCATTGGATAATACCGTTATCATCAGCATCTTTGGAGACGTACTTTGTCGCCTTTGCCATTTTAATATTCCTAATAAGTCCGTGCTTTGGTCACGTGTAGATGCATTTATCTTAAGTGATAGGAACCAGAAATAGGAAGAACAAGCCAACGGTCAAAAATAGTACAATAACTGACAATGTAAAGTTAAAAATACACCTCTTGTCAACACATAGAACTTTATCAATAGAAGTGTGAATAAGTTATTTACTCGGCATTAGCTGCTTGATCTGCTGGATTACTTCTTTTCTCACTTGCGACAATTTAGGGGCATTTTCATCGAACGGCATCGGACGACAAAGGTATATAGTTTTCAACCCTAACCGTGCGGTAAGCATGCCTGCACCTAGGCCTTGCGCTAGTTTTCCAGATAATCGTCCAAGAATATCAGCACCCAACATATCAACACTAACGTCAGCAACCACTTCGCTCGCACCTGCGTAGAGCATATTAGTTAAAACTTGTTTGACCAATTTAATGCGACTCCAATAACCTAGTTTTAAGCCATACAAACCTGCCACTTTATCGACCATGGTTAAATTACGCCATAGCATAATTAGCATATCGAGCAGCGCTATTGGACTTAGCGCCACTAATACAACAGATTCTGATGAATATTTTGCAACTTCAGCTAATGCTTTTTGATCAACCTGTGTCAGAACAATTCGAGAATACAATTGAAGTAATTCTTCATGGTTTAGTTCATTTATTTTAATTTCTCGCCATTTCTCTAGTTGCTCCGAGCTTAGATCACATGGCAAATTTTCTGTTATATCTTCGCATAATGCCTCGATGTCATCGTGGCTAGTATTTTCATCAATATCATTGATTTCTTGACGCAACTTTTCTCTCGACTTTAATTGTCTTAAACCTGTAAATTCACGAAGTAAACTACTGCTGGTCAATAACAGGATGCAAAGTAGCGCCAATGCATATAATCCAGTTAAAATAGGTGATTCAACGAAGCCAGCTGTGAAAAAATCAAACAGTTCGAATCCTACTACGCCGCTAAATGCGACAAGTAATATACGCTTTAACCAACTTGGCTTGGTTTTATCTTCTTGTTGTACTAACTCAATATCTTGTTCTAGTTCAATCGGTTGCCAATCACTGTTATCAACAATTATTTGCTGGTTTTGCTCATCACTCGCTTCTACATTGAGGTCAATCTCTTGCTCGCCAAACAATATTTGCTGTTGATATTTGGTTTTCTCGGTCATTTCATTTTGTCTCCAAGCAAAAATTGCAACACCTGATCTAGTCGCAAGTGCGGTAAGCATTCATGACTTGAAATCGCCTGTTGTGGGGCAAATGATATAAAGTTAAACGGTGTGCTTTTCCAGTATTCTTGGTCTGGCAGTTTTTTCGGTACTGCTCCCGGAAATAAGGTTATCGTTTTGTCATCGTCAGCTTTACGTCCTTTGATCACAGGAATTTTCTTACCTTGATGGAACGTTTGGCCACTGTCAGTTGTCTTCACTGATGAAATAGCTAATGTTTTCATGGTGATCGCATCAAAATTCAACTGATGTTTGCTTGCATGAGTCAATTGATTCAGTAGTGATACTAGTGCGGGGTGCTGCTCAGGCGTAACATGATCTGATTTCGTTGCTGCAAAGAGCAACTTATCAATTTTAGGTGAAAACAGTCGTGAAAGTATATTTGATTGTCCGTAGTGATAACTTTCTAAAATCAAACTGATTGCATGCTGTAGATCTTTAAAGCTCTCCTGCCCTTTATTAAGGGGAGATAAACAGTCAGCCAATACGATTTGTCGATCAAAGTGTTGGAAATGTTTTTTATAAAAGCGTTTTACCACACGCTCTCGATATTCTAAATACCGAGCACGGAGCATTCCTAAGAAACTGGTGTCTTCAGCATTTTGATAGGCATTGCCGTCTATATTATCAATGTCGGTAAAAGGAAAAAATTCTAATATAGGCGCCCCTTCAAGCTCGCCAGGTAAAATAAAACGGCCAGGCTGGATAACTGAAAGGCCAAGTTCATTTCTAAACAAATGTAGTAGTTCGGTGTATTCTTTGGCTAATTCAGTAAGTTTGTCTTCATCTGCAGTTTCAAGCGGATTTATTTGAGCAACTTTATCAATAAAACTCTTCGCATGCTCAGCCCTTGGCGCTTGTTGTAATAGTGCAAGCATTTCAGAGGACCATTGCTCGTACGTTTGTTTTAACATCGGTAAATCAAGCAGCCATTCGCCTGGATAATCAGTTATATCAAGCGTCAAGGTCGCCATGTCTGTCGCATACTTTAGGTACGAATCTTTAGGCTTGTAGCGAATTGCTAGCCTTATTTCACTGATCCCCTTCGTCGGCTCTGGCCAATGTGGGGGCTGATGACAAAACGCAGACAAACAATGTTCGTAATCAAAACGGCTAATATGTAGGTTTTTCTGTGGGACTCGTTTTGCGGCGATAAATCGCCCTTGATGTACCGGATTGAAAAAGCTCATTTGCGATTCATTACTTTCGTTAACGAGTTGATTCACGAGCGAAGTAATAAATGCGGTTTTGCCGCTACGGCTTAAGCCTGTCACAGCTAAAGTAACATGCTGATCCAACGAACGATTAAGTAAATCGCCTGCTTTGTATTTTATTTTGTTGATTTTTTCTTTACTGAACAGCGCCATAAAACTATTTATCTATGCTTTAGAATGAAAAATCTTTTTATTGATGGTAACTATTTTTACCGGCAGTTAATAGAACTAATGTTCAGGATTTGCCTTATTTGACGATAGCTAACTTAATAATTATATTGAGGTAAATGCTCACTATCTGAGATTAACTTGCTATACATGATGTTTTTACCACACACAAAAAAACGACCGAAGTCGCTTTTATAATTTATTGATTTCTCTCGAAACCGTAAACTCTGGCGAAGTAACATATCGTTCCATATGTCTCAGCTGTTGCTCTAGCCCATTGTATTTGCGTCTTATGTCATGAAACGCTTGTTTAGGCGGCTCTCCTGCCTGCCAAATTCTCGCCTTGACCTTAATCGACTCCGTAGCGACATCTTCTTCAATTTCCTCTTTCGTAGGAGGTACATGACGTTTTTGTTTACGACCTTTAGCTTCCGCAGTGCCAGGCTTTTTATCTAAGATAAACCAACCAGCCACATAGATAACGACAAACCATCCCATACCTAATAGCACGCCTGATACAACTAAGATACGTACTAACCATGTTTCCCAACCAAAGTAATCAGCTATCCCTGCACACACACCTGCGACCCTACCTTGGCTTGGAATTCTGTACAATTCTCCGCGACGTGTTTTCATACTTTGCTTCTCCAGTCTGGAGTCTCCGCATCTAAAATAGCTTCTAATGTTTTAATTCTATCAGCCATTTTATCTGCCATCTCTGATAAATCAGATAATTGATTATACTCTTCTTCAGTCAACCCTTGACTAATTTGACGCTTGCTTCGGTAATGTAATATTAACCAAATAGGCGCAACCACAAGCATGAATATAATGATCGGTGCAACAATAATCTCTTCCACAATACTTCTCCTTAATAACGCGTGACTTTGCCTAAACGATTATTTTTCTTTTTTAGTTTTTGATGGTTTCATTTTAGCTTTTAATTGCGCTAATTCATCATCAATATTTTCATCGTTTTCTAATTCAGCAATTTCGTCAGCTAATGACTTGCTGCCAAGATCTTGTGCTTCAACTTGAGCTTCTAAATCGTCTATTTTACGTTCATAGCGATCAAAACGGCTCAGTGCATCATTTACTTTATCATTATCAATATTACGTTTCACTTTTAAACGAGAACTTGCTGTTTTTTCTCGCATTAATATAGCTTTTTGACGCGCTTTAGCATCAGCCAACTTTTCTTGCAATTGTGAAATTTCGTCTTGAAGTTTAGCAATGTGTGACTCTACGTGAGTCAACTCATCGGCTAATGACTCTGCGTTTTCACTGCACTTTTTCTTTTCAATAAGTGCGGCTCTTGCTAGGTCATCACGACCTTTGCTTAATGCTAACTCGGCTTTTTCTTGCCACTGCTGTGCATCTTTCTCATAACGGCCTACCTGACGCGTTAGTTCTTTTTTATCTGCTAAAGTTTTAGCTGATGAAGAGCGAACTTCGACTAAGGTATCTTCCATTTCTTGGATAATAAGGCGAACCATTTTTTCAGGGTCTTCCGCTTTATCTAGTAAAGAATTAATATTTGAATTAATAATGTCTGTAAATCTTGAAAAAACACCCATAACAACTTCCTCAATTAACTAAAATTCATTTTCATCTTGTTATTAACTATTCATTATCTAAGCCAAGATGACAAATACACGTAATTAGATGTTTTAAAAGAATTTTTTATTTTTATAGAAAACACTTCAATCTGACTGAGTAATAAAATACACTATTTGTTAGTGAAATAAACTAATTATTAGGTCGAGCATGGGGCGATTTAACCAGCAGGATAATTTAATAGGACAATCAAACAGTTTCTTGGAAGTTTTGGAGCAAATATCGCAAATTGCTCCACTAACGAAACCTGTATTGATTATTGGTGAACGAGGGACTGGTAAAGAGCTTGTTGCTGCTCGTCTGCATTATTTGTCTAAAAGGTGGGAGCAAAGCTATTTAAAGCTAAATTGTGCCGCCTTAAACGAGAATTTACTGGAAACTGAACTGTTTGGTTATGACAGCGGCGCTTTTACAGGCGCAACTAAGCGTCATGAGGGACGTTTTGAACGAGCAGACAAAGGCACGTTATTCTTAGATGAAATTGCCAATACTTCAGGATTAATCCAAGAAAAATTGTTACGCGTTGTTGAGTATGGTGAATTTGAACGGGTTGGTGGCTCACGTACCATCAAAACCGATGCGCGTTTAATAGCGGCAACCAACGAAGACTTACCAACGTTAGCCGAAAAAGGTGAATTTCGTGCCGACTTGCTTGATCGTTTAGCATTTGATGTTATTACTCTGCCCCCGCTTAGAGAACGCTTAGAGGACATCTTGATACTCGCCGAACACTTTGCAATTAATATGGCACGCGAATTAGAATTTGAATTATTCAGTGGTTTTACTGAAAAAGCAAAACGCTCATTACTTGAATATCATTGGCCAGGTAATATTCGTGAGCTTAAGAATGTGGTAGAGCGTAGCGTTTATCGCTGCAACAATCCTCACTTACCAGTGCACGAATTAGTCATCGATCCCTTTGAATCGCCTTACAGACCTACTCAACGAGTTAAAACGCAAGATCGTGTAGCTACTACACCAGAGAGCATCAATAATAGTAGTACAGCAATAAATGATACACAGATTGTCTCGGAAATTTTGGTCGAGCCGCAAAAACCACAATTGCAGTTCCCCGTATCGTTAAAAGATCTTTCTCAAGATTATGAAATCGATCTATTAAAAACAGCACTGGCAAATTGTCAATATAATCAAAAGAAAACAGCAGATGCGCTGGAATTAACCTACCATCAATTAAGAGGCTATTTGAAAAAATACAATTTGCTTGATGGAAGTGGAGCAGATGAATAAAAGCACTAGGCAAATGAAATCATATTTTCGAACCATCATGGCATTCTTAGGCGTTTCGATATTGTCTGCCTGCGATGTTGCCAATAATGAACAGCTTAGCCAAAATAGCCTTATTTATTGCGCAGAAGGCTCTCCTGAAACCTTTAATCCTCAATTGGTGACTTCAGGGACAACGATTGATGCAACCGCTAATCAAATCTATAATCGTCTGATTTCATTTAGTCGCAAGGACAATAGTATAAGCCCTGCGTTAGCCAAATCTTGGCATGTCACCCGTGACGGAAAAATGATCACCTTCTATTTACGTAAAAATATCGCCTTTCATCAGACCGAATATTTCACGCCTTCACGTACCTTAAATGCTGACGACGTTTTGTTTAGTTTTAACCGTATATTAGATAAAAGTCATAGTTTTCATTACGTTTCAGGAGGTAGTTATCCTTTTTTCCAAAGTGTAGGTTTTAGTGACATTGTAGACAGCATCGAGAAAATAAATGACTACACCATTCGTTTTAAGCTTAACCAGGCAAATAGCTCATTCTTAGCAAATCTTGCCACTGATTTTGCCGTGATTTTATCTAAAGAATATGGCGATAAATTAAGCATCATGAATAAAAAGGAACAAATTGATATTCTCCCGATTGGGACAGGCCCTTTTAAGTTAAAAAGTTATTTGTCTGGCTCTCATATTCGTTATTACAAGCATGACGGCTATTGGAACAATGAAGTAGCAATTGAACAACTGGTGTTCGACATCACCTCAAGTAATACCGCTCGACTCACGAAGCTATTAACGCGTGAATGTGATGTTATTGCTTACCCTATCGCCCAAGAGCAAATTATTGATCATCCGCATTTTATATTAGATGAAGTCACTTCATTTAATATTGGTTACTTAGGTTTTAACACTTTAAAGCCACCTTTTGACAACATTAAAGTAAGGTTGGCGATTGCTCATGCGATTGATATTGATGCTATTATTGACACTGTTTATTCAGGTTTAGCGGAAAAAGCCACTACCGTCCTTCCAAAGAGCTCTTGGGCACACAAAAAAAATACCGCTTTCACCCACTCTAAAACAAGAGCCAAACAATTATTAAATGAAGCAGGTTACCCAGAAGGCTTTGCCATGGATATATGGGCAATGCCTGTACAACGAGCATACAATCCAAATGCTCTGACAATGGCTAAGCTCATTCAAGCCGACTTGAATGAAGTTGGTATTAAAGTTGATATTGTCAGTTATGAATGGTCAACATTTCTTAGAAGGCTACGTTTAGGCGAGCATAGTTCAGTATTGTTAGGTTGGTCAGCAGATCACCCCGATCCTGATAACTTTTTTACCCCGTTACTTAGTTGTGCTGCGGCAAGCACTGGCAGCAACCGAACAGCGTGGTGCAATGAGGAATATGACAGTTTGCTTCAATTAGCATTACAAACAACCAATATTGCTCAGCGAACAAACTTTTATCACCAAGCCCAAGCAATCGTTGCTAAAGAGTTGCCTTTGCTCCCTATCGCTCACTCTAAACGATTTCAAGCACGAACAAAAAAAGTTAAGGGACAGTTGCTGAGCTCTTTTGGTGGTATAAACTTTGCCGAGGTAACCAAAGAGTAACATGCTAATTTTTACCTTACGCAGGCTAAACCTGTTCTTTTTTACCATGTTGTTATTAAGCATTTTAAGCTTTAGTTTGTCTTTTCTTTTCCCTGGCGATCCTTTAATTAATTTAACAGGACAGATCAACGCAACCGAGCAAGAACTGGTAGTGCTTAGAGAAAGTTACGATACTGACCTGAACTTATTCCAACAATATATTGCATACATTGCCCACATTTTTAATGGTAACTTGGGGCTATCCATGTCTTCGCAAACGGAAATCAGCAGCGATATTCTTGCCGTATTGCCTGCCACTATAGAGTTGAGCTTATTTGCTTTTTTACTGGCTACACTTATCGGCATTCCATTAGGTTTTATTGCCGCGATTAATCACAATAAAACAATAGATAATGTCATTTTATCTATAGCTATGATTGGTTATTCAGTACCAGTATTTTGGTTAGGGTTATTTGCGATATTAATCTTTTCCATCACCCTTGGATGGTTGCCCTCTTCAGGACAAATCAGTTTGCTTTACGAAATAGAGCCGATCACCGGTATTTTATTATTCGACATATTGCTGAGTAATAGCGAATACAAATGGCAAGCATTTCAAAATGCTTCAGCCCATATAATATTACCGGCATGTGTGATTGCATCAGCGCCAGCAACTATCTTTATTCGATTAGCCCGCACCGCCATGTTAAGCGTGTTAAACACAAGCTATATCAAAGCAACTATGGCTAAAGGTTTAAGTTTTAAACAAATAATTATCAGACATGCGCTACGCAATGCCCTAATAAAGGTAGTCCAACACGTCGGATTACAATTTGCAAACTTAGTCACCCTAGCAATGATTACAGAAGTAATATTTAATTGGCCCGGTATTGGTCGATGGTTGATCGAGAGTATCTATCAACGTGACTACACCGCGATACAAGGGGGACTGTTGGTGTTATCGTCATTTATATTCGTTGTTCATATCATTACTGATTATATATACGCCGCGCTGAACCCACGTGCACGGGAGCTGCGTCATGGCTCGTGAAAAAATATATCAAGAAGAAGAATTTCCAACGCCAATGGCACAATTTTGGAGCATTTTTAGACAAACTCCTGTGATTATGATCGGTTTAAGCAGTTTTATCTTTTTCACTGTTTTCGCTTTGTTTTCTCCTTTACTAACACCTTATTCATCTGTTGCTAATCACATCGATATGGCATTACTGCCACCAGCTTGGGACAACGAGGGCAGTGTCAGCTTCTTGTTAGGGACTGATGATTTAGGTCGAGATATGCTGTCTCGGCTAATGGAGGGGGCAACATTAACTTTTGGGTTAAGCTTTATTGTGGTAATTATTGCATCCATTATTGGTGTGTTTATTGGTTCAATATCAGCGCTAACCTCAGGTATAAAGTCCAGCATACTAAGTCACTTCTTAGATGTAATATTGTCAATTCCCTCCTTGCTATTAGCCATTGTGATAGTGGCGATACTCGGGCCTGGTTTAGCGAATACACTATGGGCAATCATATTGGTGATGATCCCTCAATTTGTCCACATCACCAAAATGGCGGTGAAAGAAGAGTTTGAAAAAGACTATGTCATGGCTTCACGTTTAGATGGCGCAAGTCCCTTTAGGATCCTACAATATTCTGTTTTCCCGAATATCGTTGAAAAAATCATCAGTCAAGCAACGCTTGCTCAATCTGCTGCCATATTAGACATTGCCGCATTAGGCTTTTTAGGACTCGGTGCGCCAATCCCAATGCCAGAATGGGGGGCGATGTTATCAAGTGGTATTGATCTATTCTACATCGCTCCATGGACAGTTTACCTGCCGGGTTTAGCGATATTATTTGCCGTTATCTCAACCAATTTGCTCGGAGAAGGTATTCGTCATGCGATTAAAATTCGAAAGGAAAGTTAATGAATCTAGTTGATATTCGAAATTTATCTATTGAGCTACTTTCACCTAACAACCCTATTCTTGCTGTTGATCGTGTAAGTTTATCAATGAAGGAGGGAGAAGTTAGAGGGCTCGTTGGCGAATCAGGCTCAGGTAAATCCCTTCTAGCGCAAGCTATCGTTGGGGTGCTTGATGATAAGTGGCGTGTCACAGCTGACAGATTCCACTGGCGTGGAAAAGAGCTTTTACATTTGCCCCTTGAAGAACGAAAAGCAATTATTTCAAAAGACGTAGCTATGATCTTCCAAGAGCCAATGGCCTGTTTGGATCCAACAACTTCCATCGGTGATCAGCTTGAAGAAGCGGTAGATACAGAACAACTAACTGGCTATTTCTGGCAGAAAAAACAGCAACGAAAAAAAGCGGTGATTAAGTTATTGCATAAAGTGGGCATTAAAAATCATGAGTTATGTACTAAAAGTTACCCTCATCAATTAACCGAAGCATTGTGCCAGCGAGTAATGATTGCCATTGCTTTAGCAGGCCGACCAAAATTACTCATTGCAGATGAGCCAACCGCAGCAATGGAAGTGACCACACAAGGACAAATTTTTCGTTTATTGGCCAGTTTGAATCAATTAAAAAACATGTCAATTTTGCTGATCAGCCATGATTTGGAAAATATCACGCACTGGACAAACACGATAACCGTTATGTACTCAGGACAATTTGTAGAAGCAGGCACCACCAAGCAAATTTTCAACCAACCATTTCATCCTTATACCCGTGCTCTACTTGATAGTAGCTTAAAAGCTAATAGTGACTTACCCCCAAAATCACGATTGGTGGCGTTACCTGGTAGTATCCCAATTTTACAGCATTTACCCATTGGTTGCCGTTTAGGACCGAGGTGCCCTCGTGCACAGCAACAATGTGTTGAAGCACCTAAAACAAAGAGTATTCACGGCCATCAAGTCAGTTGTCACTTCTCACTTAAGGATCATTACGCGTCATGACCTGCTTGTTAAGTGTTGCCAATTTAAGCAAACAATATAAATTACCTGGCTTCTGGTTCAATCGTAAAATTGTTAACGCACTTGAGCCGATATCATTCGAATTACAAGCATATAAAACCTTGGCTATCGTAGGCGAGATGGGCTCTGGAAAATCTACGCTAGCCAAGCTATTAGTTGGCGCTGAAGTGCCCACAACAGGGACGGTCAAGCTTAATGGTCAAGTACTGGAGCCCCGTAACTTTAAGCAACGATGCCAACACGTTCGTATGATTTTCCAAGATTCGGGTACAACTCTAAATCCTAGTTTGACCATTGGGCAATTGCTCGACGAACCTTTAAAGTTGAATACACAATTAAGCGATTACGAACGAGGACAATTGATCAGGGAAACCTTGTTAAAAGTTGGGCTGCTGGCCGAGCACATGAATTTTTACCCTCACATGTTTTCAGGCGGCCAAAAACAGCGGATATCACTCGCAAGAGCCATCATATTGAAACCCCAAGTGGTAATTTTAGATGAAGCATTAGCCGCCTTAGATCCCTCGTTACGCTCACAAATGATCAACCTATTACTCGATTTACAACAACAAATGGGATTAGCGTTTGTATTAATCTCTCATAATTTAGGCATAGTACGCCACTTTAGTGATAACATTATGGTGCTGAGGGCTGGTCAAATTGTAGAGTCAGGAAAAACCATTGAGGTTTTAAAGCAGCCAAAACACAAGTACACCCAAAAACTCATCATGACACAAAACCTACAGTTCTCGATGAAATAGTATTCAAGTGATTGTTCATTGTATCCCTACAACAATAAAAAGCCCTTGATAGCATGCGCTAGCAAGGGCTTTTTATTATCAATTTCACTTAAGATAAATCATCTTAAAACTGATAAGCATTGCTCGATGCTAATAACTTATCTGCCGAAATCTCATCCGTTGCACAGCCATTGATATTACGTTTGCTAAATACATGGATGATGTCTTGGTATTGACGTCCCACTTTATCACCACCGGACTTCAATATCACAGTAACGTTCTCTCCCTTTGGTAATGACTTCAAGCCATTGCCATATAAGCATAAGGTTTCAGCCATGGTCTTACTTAATTTGCTGTAATACCCTTTTCGCTCTTCTTCACGTTTAGCCTGTTGCGCACTTTGCTTCTGCTTATATTCTTTAGTGCGTTGATCCATCTCTTTACGACTCACATTTAGCTTTTCTTTCTTCTTAGCCAGTGTTTGAAGCTCAGCTTTAATTTCCTTTTGATCTGCTGGCTCTGCCCTTTTCAGTTGATATTCCAAATCTCGCGTTTCACGAGCAATGTCTCTTAGCTCATAGCTTAAATCACGTTGTTCATCACGTAGCTCTCGATATTGATCTCGATTTTCACTTAAAGACTCAAGTGCATGTTCATAGCTTTCTGCAGCACTTTCCATTGCCTCTGCAACGGTTTGCTCAATATCTACACCCGCTAGTGCTGAGGCGTGTTCCAGCTGAGCCATGTTATGATCAGATATAGTGAAATCACCGACTGGTGGTACTGGCGGCACGGCAGGTACCGGAATGTTAAAATTGTAGCTTCCCCAATGGCCTCTGCCGCCGCTTGAACGAATAGTAAACACTATGCCTTGGCCTTTTAGATAGGTACTTTCAATGCCAGATAATTTGCTGCCACGGTGTTTACTGCCAGTCCCTACGGATGAACTGATGATGTTTTCCATTATATTGAGTTGCTTGCTCATTTGTGCGAAGTCTACTTCGGCAGCGCTTGCGGTATACGATGCAATTAAGCATGGGATAAGTGTTATTAGCTTCTTCATATTATTCCTCTACTCTCCAGCTAGCTGGTTGTAAACTAGGTTCTTGGTTACTTAAAATATTTGTTTGATAGTTAATCGTGTCTTCCAGTTGACGTAACTTAATACGCTGCAAGCTTTGATCTTCTTTTCGCTGCTCGTTGAAATAAGAGATAAAATCACTGATATCTTCTTTGCGCTCTTGGCGCGATGTTTCTAAAATATAGGTCGCCAATTGTAAATTGCTTTGTTGTTGCTTATTCACCTGCTCAACAGAATGATTGGCCAATGTAACTTGCTGTTGTTGGCTAAACTGAAGCAGCTTTTCATCGACCATTTGGGCAATGCGCTGTTGGTCACTCCCGCCACCAAAGCTCACTAACATGCCATTTTCATTCACGTTAAATTCAACTTTAAAGATCACTAGTGCCAACGCAAAACACGAAAATGCCATCGACATTGCGGGGATACCTTGCCACTGCCACCACGGTCTAACATCAGATTCAAATGCCGACGCTCTGTCCCAATCAGGCACCTGTCGTATTGGTGCTGTTGATACTTCAAAATTTACACGTCGCGCTGCATTCACTCGATCTGCCCATAGTGGATCTTGGGTAAGCTCTTGCTCCGCTTTCGCTTGTTGCTCAGCAGATAATGTACCGCTTAGCCATTGTTCAAATAACTGTTCACGTTTAAACATCGACCGCCTCCATAAACCCTTTTAACTTATCTAGTGCGCTATACAATCGAGATTTTACCGTGTTTGTTGAAATTCCCAATTGATAAGCAATATCTTCAAAAGTACGCTGTTGAAAAAACTTAAGCTCCACGACAATGCGTTGATTAAACGATAATTTTGACATCGCTTGCTGGATCTCTCCTGTCTGCTGTCCCGCCGATAACGTAAATTCAGGACAATTGTGTTCAGTTTCATCTATGGTTTCAGGGCTATCATCAAGTGATTGGGTTGGCCTTTTGCGGCGGTAAAACTCAATACACCGATAATGTGCGATCCTAAACAGCCATCCTTTAAACGGACTGTCGCCTCGAAACGTGGATAGATTTCTAAACACAGCGACAAATACATCTTGCATTAGATCCATCGCATCATCAGGATTACTCACCATACGATACGTATAGTTATAAACGTTACTTTCATAACGTTTAACTAAACTTATCCAAGCCGACTTTTTCCCTTTTAGCGCTTGTTTTACGAGCGTTTCATCGCTTCTCTCAAACACGCATTTTCCTATTGTTTTTCGTTATTTTAATCATGTTATTAAGTAGGTAGTTGCAGCTATTAAAAAAGTTTGAAAATAATTAATTTAATTTGCTCCATTCGCTAGCGCCGTTAATCAATTAAGGACTCTACAACCTTTGAAAGCTTATGGTATAAAGGCTGTCTCATACTGGTTGGGCGCCATAACAAGCCAATTTCTCGGTACATGTTATCAGGCATTTTTTCAACAGTGAGCCCTTCTCGTTGGCCAATATTTTTATTTACCGCCATATAAGGCAAAAATGTCACGCCATGATGAAACGCCGTCATTTGTACTAAAGTAGTCAAACTGGAAGCAAAAAACGGGTTTATCCGTGTACTATCTGCAACATTACATGCGCTGACTGCGTGCTCGGTTAAACAATGCTCTTGTGATAATAAAAAAATACTTTGTTGCGGTAAGTTTTGGTAATCAGTGACGTTGTTAACTTGCTGAAATTGATCAATTAAGGCTTTTTCACCTGCAATATAAAATGCGTCGCGACCAACAACTTTAGTTTGAAATTGATGATCTGCCACCGGCAACGCTAACAGTGCAACGTCTATCTCTCCATTGGCCAACTGCACCAACAAGTTCTCAGTTGTGTCTTCTCTAAGAAAAAGTGACAACTCTGGTAATTCTTGCTGACATGCAAGTACTAAATCGGTCAGCAAATATGGGGCGATTGTTGGAATTGAGCCTAGCCTTAAACTTCCACTAAATGGCTCACCCTGTCGCTGACTGTAATCAACGAGTTCACTGGTTGCTACAATGATTTGTTGTGCTTTTGCGACAATCTCTTCACCATGCGTGGTAAAAACAAAGGCCTTATGATCTCGCTCGATTAACTGACAACCTAATTGCTCTTCAAGTTTAATAATCGCGCTACTCAGAGTCGATTGACTGATAAAACTGGCATCGGCGGCTCGATGAAAATTTTGGTGTTGGTGCAAGGCAACTAGGTATTGCAAATGCTTGATATTTGGTAACTGCATAATCAATATTTCATATCAAAGGATAATTATTGATTAATAATAGCAATTTAAAAATATGTTACTAGTCGAGTGAGTAGAAAGTGATCTAAATAAGTAAGGCAAATAGGCAAAAGATGTTTAATTCGTAGAAACAAAAAAGCCAATCGAATGATTGGCTTTTAATACATTGCTGTAATTAACCTAAATAGAGTTAATTAATCAGCTCATGCTGGAAGACAATATCCAGAAGAAAATAATCGATAGACCAGCACCAACAGGTAATGTGATAACCCAAGAAACCACAATGTTGCGAACAACGCCCATGTTAATTGCTGCGATACCTCTTGCCATACCTACACCCAACACAGCACCAACCAACGTTTGTGTCGTTGAAATAGGTAAACCTGTACCTGATGCAATAACCACAGTACACGCAGCCGCTAATTCAGCTGCAAAGCCGCGACTTGGCGTTAAGTGTGTAATTCCTTTACCAATGGTTGCGATAACCTTGTGACCAAATAGAGCAAGTCCGGCAACAATACCTAAACCACCTAAAGGTAAAATCCACCAAGCCAAAGCTGATTTCTTAACAATCTCACCTTCGTTGCCAACAATGCTTACTACAGCAGCTAGTGGGCCAATAGCATTTGCAACATCATTTGAACCATGGGCAAATGCCATACAACAAGCGGTGACAACCATTAAAACAGCGAACACTTTTTCAACATTTTTATAGTGATGACGCTTGTCAGCTTTTTCATTAAACTTTAATCGGGCGATAAAAATCGAACCAATGAAAGCAACAATAAGGGCGACGATAATTGCGTATACAAACCCTTCGGTTGTACCAATGTCTAATCCAATATGTTTAAGACCTTTCTTAATCGTTACTAGCGATAACACAAACCCTGCAAGGAACATATAAAATGGCACCCAACGTTTTGCTTGTCTTAATGGATTTTCAGTATCAAAAATAAGTTTTTGGGCGCTGTTAAAGATAACGAAAGCGATGATACCTGATATCAATGGTGTAACGACCCAACTACCAACAATTCCTAAGACTTTACCCCACTCAACGGTGTCTACACTTACCCCAATAGCGGCAAAGCCTATAATAGCGCCAACAATAGAGTGAGTAGTAGAAACAGGCCAACCTAGGTAAGACGCCACTAATAACCAAGTTGCAGCAGCTAATAACGCAGAAATCATACCGAAAACGAGTAGGTGTGGTATATCAGCAAAATAGCTTGGATCGATGATCCCTTTACGAATGGTCGATGTTACTTCACCACCTGCAAGGTATGCCCCTGCAAATTCAAACACCATAGCGATGATAATTGCTTGTTTAATAGTTAGCGCTTTAGAGCCTACAGAGGTACCCATGGCATTTGCCACGTCATTTGCACCAATACCCCACGCCATAAAAAAGCCGACAACCGCAGCGATCATAACTAATGTGCTGCCGTGTGAAATTAAAATATCCATTATTGCGCCCTATTTTCTAGCGAGAAGTATTTCTAAACGAGCACCAACGCGCTCAGATAAATCGGCAAGATCGCCAACCCATTCAATTATTTGATATAAAAACATCACATCAACTGGGTTAAGTGTTGCTTCCATCGCCATCAAATTTGCACGCATCGTGATTTGCATTGAATCAGTATCGTCTTCAATTTGATCAAGCTGATGGATCATTTTTGCCACTAAGTTTACTTCTCGGCCTCTAAAGCCCGTTTCTAGTAGGTCATCTAGCTCATTGATTGCATCTGCCGCTTTTTCAGCTGCATCGATACAACGTGCTAGGTATTGATTGAAATCTTCTTGAAGTGATTCAGGGATTTGCAATTGTCGACCAAATACGCGTCCTGCGATATCTTTAGCTTTATTTGCTATTCGGTCTTGCTGTGTTAATAGTTCCAGTAAATCAGCACGATCAACTGGCATAAACAAACCACCTGGAAGTTCTAAGCGTAATTGACGCTTTAGACTGTCAGCTTCTTTTTCTAAGTCAGAAATCTCTTTACGAAGTACAGCAGCCTTGTCCCAATCATTTTCTGCACAAGCGGCAAAAAAAGCAGGCAATTGGCCACAACATTTAGTCACCATTCGAATGTGTTTTTCTAATGGTTTTATAGGCGACTTTGCAAATACACCTAATATTGAATTGTTCGACATAATTATAGTCCGGGAGACGAATCTCTTTATTGTTTTGCGACGCGGATTCTACTTTATTAAGTGGCTTTTGCAAGTCATTAAAAAGCATATTTTTCACGTAGTTATCTAAGGTACCAACGAATACCTTTTTTTTATATTAGCTCAACATATTATAAGTCACAGTTGAGCGCTTTTTCGCTATATATTGCCTATTTCCTCAGCACTAGTATGGCGAACTACTTTGCCTTTGACAAAATAAATTATGTACTCACAAATATTTTGACAACGATCACCAATACGCTCCAGCGCACGAGCCGACCAAATCACCGTCATGATTTGAGGAATTGAACGTGGATCTTCCATCATGTAAGTCATTAACTGACGCATTAACCCTTCGTATTCACGATCTATTTTGTCATCATATTGATGAGTTTTATAAGCAGCATCTACATCCATACGAGTGAAAGCGTTGAGTGTGTTTTGTAATACAACTAAAACACTTTGACCAAGATTTTCCAAATTGATCAATAAATCCCGCTGCTCTTTTGAAAAGCTTTCTTGCGCAACTTTCGCTATTTTCTCGGCTTCATCACCTATGCGTTCTAAGTCAGTGATGGTTTTAATGATTGCCATGATCAAGCGTAAATCGCCAGCTGCTGGCTGCCTTTTAGCAATGATGCGAGTACATTCGTCATCAATGCCCACTTCCATTCTATTGACTTGGTAATCGTTTTTCAGCACTTGTTCTGCAAGATTTTCATCTCCGTCGATCATCGCGGTGATCGCGTCTTGAAGCTGTTTCTCTACTAATCCTCCCATGTTCATGACATGATGAATTACACGCTCTAAGTCTTCATTAAATTGGCCTGATATATGTCGACCAACATTTAAATTATCCATAACAATTCTCTTTTCAAAAAATTTTCAATCTACAACTTAACGCTATTAGCCGTAACGACCCGTGATGTAATCTTCGGTTTGTTTCTTAGCCGGTGTGGTAAACAAGGTATTTGTGTCGCTATATTCAATTAAATCCCCCATATACATAAAGGCTGTTTGATCAGATACACGTGCGGCTTGTTGCATATTGTGGGTGACAATAACTACTGTAAACTGCTCTTTTAAATCGTTAATTAACTCTTCAATGGTTAATGTTGAAATAGGATCAAGTGCCGACGTCGGCTCATCAAGTAATAACACTTCAGGCTCAATAGCAATGGCTCGCGCAATCACTAGACGTTGCTGCTGACCACCAGATAAACCTAATGCACTATCGTGTAATCTATCTTTGACTTCATTCCACAATGCAGCGGCACGTAACGATCGCTCTACTGCTTCATCTAATACTCGACGGTTGTTTTCGCCTGTGATACGTAAACCATAGATGACATTTTCATAAATGCTTTTAGGGAAAGGATTAGGACGCTGAAACACCATGCCCACTTTACGGCGAAGCGCTGCAACATCAACATGCTTTCCATAAATATTTTCACCATTTAAATCTATTTCGCCTTCAATGCGACAAGTATCAACCAAGTCATTCATGCGATTAATACAGCGCAACAGCGTAGACTTGCCGCAACCGCTAGGACCGATAAAAGCTGTGACCTGTCCTTTGGGTATCTTCATGGAAATATTATTTAGCGCCTGTTTCTCGCTATAAAATAAATTCAGGTTATTAATCTGCAGTGCAGTTTGCTCTGCTGACAAATTAGCTAAGTCGAGCGGTGCTTGAATGCCACCTAAATTGCTTGGGTTAACGTTAATCATAAAATACTCTTTTAACTCTTAATTTTTCAGTTGAAGAGAGCGCTCTCTCCAAGCTCTAATACTTATCTTTACAGGCCACGCTGTGAACATCAATCAATGCTCTAATGCGCGATATTTTTCACGAAGCTTGTTACGAATATTCACCGCGGTCATATTCAATCCAACGATAATCGTCACCAATAATAAGGCTGTGGCGTACACCAGTGGTCTTGCAGCCTCTACATTTGGACTTTGAAAGCCCACATCATAAATATGGAAGCCTAAATGCATAAATTTACGCTCTAAATGTAAGAACGGGAAGTTGCCATCTAATGGCAGCGTAGGCGCCATTTTAACCACACCCACAAGCATTAATGGCGCAACTTCACCCGCAGCACGGGCAATCGCTAGAATAATGCCTGTCATAATTGCTGGACTTGCTATTGGTAAGATGATTCGCCACAAGGTTTCAGCTTTCGTTGCCCCTAAAGCCAAACTACCGTGACGCATTGATGCTGGAATTCTTGATAACCCTTCTTCGGTTGAAACAATTACAACCGGCAATGTCAAAATTGCCAAAGTAATCGCAGACCATAGTACACCAGGCGTACCAAATGTTGGGCTTGGTAACGTTTCTGGATAAAACAACTTATCAAGGTTGCCACCGACCATATAAACAAAGAAACCTAAACCAAACACACCGTATACAATTGAAGGAACACCAGCTAAGTTGATCACCGCAATACGTAATAGTTTAGTAAGTGCATTTTTACCTGCGTACTCATGCAGATAGATGGCCGCAACAACGCCAAACGGTGCAACAATGACAGTCATCAATAACACCATCAGTACGGTACCGAAAATGGCTGGAAATACACCACCTTCAGTATTGGCCTCGCGAGGCGCATCGAATATGAAACCAAATATTTGCTCAAAAAACACACCAAGCTTGGCAAAAAATCCCAGCTGATTACTGAAAGTGATTTTAATGATTTGATCAAAATTAATCGTGACCTTTTCTCCGCCCATAGCACGCATTACAATTTGATCACGTGATATTTGCTCGCGAAGTACCATTAACTCTTTTTCTAGCGTCTGGTATTCAGATTCAAGTTTTGCTGATTCCTTAACTAGTTCAGTTTTCACTTCATCATTCAAAGTGCCGTCTAAAACATGCTTTCTTTCTTTCAAGCGTATTCGTTCTAATTGATAGTTTATCGCGCCAATATCAACGGTTTGTAATTCTTCAATTTGCTCTTGAAATTTATTAACTCGTTCGAGTAACTCTGGCATGCGTGAAGCGTCAGTGGCTTCGCCCGCCAAAATAATCTGTTCAACAAAACCATAAAAATTGCCATTGCTACGACGTTCTATCACAGCAATATCTTGCGGTTGTGATTGTGCTGTAACCAATGGGGCCAATATCCATCTAAAGTCCAAACTGACTAATTCACGATTACCGGTTTTTATCAAAAAGCGCTCTATAGTTTCAGATTTAGCCAACGCTTCTAAATTTAAGTGCGACAACTGTGATGAAGGTATTTGTTCACGGTCGTAAATTTCACCAATAACAACACTTGCTTTACCGTGTTCATCCACCAAATTAAATTGATGTATTTTCGATGGCCAAAAATAAGATAATCCATTCGATGCAATAAGCCACAACAAGCCCAATACAGAAATTAAACTTAAGCTCACGCCACCAGCAGATAACCAAACCCAAGGGGAGCCAGTTTTAAACCAATCTTTCATTTAACTAATCCTTCCCTTACAACGAGCTATATTTTTCGCGCAAACGTTGGCGAACAAATTCAGCCAATGTATTGAAAACGAATGTAAATACAAACAAAACAAAAGCTGCTAAGAATAATATACGGTAATGTGAACTGCCCACTTCAGACTCAGGCATTTCTACGGCAATGTTGGCGGATAAGGTACGCATTCCTTGGAATATACTCCAATCAAGAATCGGCGTGTTACCCGTTGCCATCAATACAATCATGGTTTCACCAACGGCGCGACCCAGTCCCATCATGACGGCAGAAAATATACCGGGACTTGCCGTCAACAAAACAACTTTCATTAGCGTTTGCCAAGGCGTTGCGCCTAGTGCCAACGAGCCACTAGTTAAATGTTTTGGCACACTGAAAATTGCATCTTCCGCCATAGAGAAAATAGTTGGAACAACTGCAAAGCCCATGGCGATGCCAACAACAAGCGCGTTACGCTGGTCGAACGACATGCCTAGGTCATTAGTAATAAATTGACGAATATCACCACCGAATAAATAGTTTTCTACCACAGGTGACAAACTAAAGGCCAATACACTGGCGAGTAATAAAATCGGGATCAGGATAATAGGAGCCCACTCTTCAGGTAAAACCGATTTATACTTCTTCGGTAATTTGTACCAAGCAAAAGCCGTCATAAAAGTTGATAAAGGCAGGAAAATCAATAACAAGACAATACCGGGTAAGTAATCTTCAATGATGGGCGCAAGCCACAAACCCGCTAAAAATCCTAAAATAACCGTAGGCAATGCTTCCATTAACTCAATCGTTGGCTTTACCTTTTTACGCAACGCTGGCGGCATAAAATAGGCTGTATAAATGGCAGCACTCAATGCCAAAGGTACAGCAAATAGCATGGCATAAGCGGCAGCTTTCATTGTGCCAAAAGAAATCGGCACTAATGAGAATTTTGCTTCAAAGTCATCAGAGCCTGACGTAGATTGCCAAATATAATCTGGCTCAGGATAGCCCTCGTACCAAACTTCTTGCCATAAAGCTGACCATGTCACTTCAGGATGTTCATTGACTAACTTGAGCAAAGCAAAGTGACTTTTACCAGCGACTTGCTCGACAAGAATCAACGCATCGGCACGAGGGGCTATAGAGAGTGCTCCTGGCAGCGCTTTTGCAATTTTTCCATGCCAAAGATCAGCATCACTGGTGGTATAAAAAATTCCCATTTCACCTGAGGGCGTTAAGGTATAAAAGCTTTTACGAAATTGCTCTGTGTATATCGCAGCAACAGGCTCATTGTCGCTCGCCTTAAAACTTCGGATCTTTTTAAACTCACGACCTTTAGCACCTGCAACTTCAAACCACTGGCTCACTTGGCCTCGGCTGTCACCAACAAGCAGTGAGCTCCCTCCAGATAATAATGCCATGGCGGTGATATCAACCTTATTCTCAACAATATTGTTGAGTTCTGCTTTTAGCTCAACGGCATAATCATCGTCTAAGTCATACACAGCAACTTCATCACCCGTGCGAATAAAGGCCATCATCAGATCAGGTGTGACTAAAATGTCTTCAGCGCCTCGGCCAACGTAATCTATTTCTTGATAGACAGCTTCAAACTCAGGGCCGTAATTAAAATCATCTTCTGCAATAAAGCTAGTTTTAATGACGCGATCATCACGAGTACGCGCGACAAACACCGCTTTTTCTTCATTCATTGCAAAGGCGACATGCTCAACGCCTACATCCATCTCATCAACAGGGAGAAAGTCCTCGCCTAGTGGATGGGTAACGGACGGGGTAATATCTCGGCTGTCATTTGGATAAATCGCCGTAAATTTTGCAGCAATGAGTTTCACTCGTCCTTGCGTATCAACTAACAAGAAGTTGCCAGCGCCTACATCAACTACATGTTCAATCGTTTCTTCATGCACCTGCACTGAAAGAATTTCACTGCCTTGTGCTCTAAAATCACTCGGTGATATTTGATAAAACGTCATCGC
The DNA here is from genome assembly GCF_030295975.1 of Thalassotalea atypica. Taxonomy (NCBI): domain Bacteria; kingdom Pseudomonadati; phylum Pseudomonadota; class Gammaproteobacteria; order Alteromonadales; family Colwelliaceae; genus Thalassotalea; species Thalassotalea atypica. The sequence goes on along the minus strand of NZ_AP027364.1, from coordinate 1,208,631 downwards.
GCCATGATTATCAATTTGAAAAGCAACTTCTTTAAGCTCATCCAAACCGGTTGCTAGTACTTGCCCTTTTTGTGTAATACTCATCTCATGTACTGGCTCTACATGAGCTGATTCAAAAATAGGCTTAATGACATACAGCAAATATAAAAATATTAAGATCAAAGTAAATAGCACCATGACCCCGCCAAACGAGATAAACCATTTCGCTAGTTTATTTTTTAACTGGCGAATATCAGTGGATTGAGACGCAATTGACACTCAACTACCCTACTTAAAATATTGGGATTAAAACAATTGCGGTAAGTATAAGGCAGTTTTATGACAGTTTTGTGACACATGATGTCAGCGGAGAAAATTCGTTAAGGTCAATCAAAAAACAGTCATCAATTATTCAACGAGGAGCATAACTAACCAATTGTTATTAAAGGTAATTATATATTTAGACCTGCTCTATTTATTGATATTGATAATTTGTTAAGAAAAAACGAATACCTGAATACTCGACATATATATGATATTCGTCTTTTATTATGTACGTGTAGATTTGCCCTAAAAACGTAATAGCTTTCAGTCTAGAGACAGTCCTATTAATTCAAACTTTCAAGAATCCAATGACTTGTCGAGCTTCAACAATCCTATTCGCCATTAGGATAAGAATAGTTTATCAATCATTTTATGAATGAATTTTCCATACGGCGGAAACGCATTAGTTGCCATGTTAAAACGGCCTTTTTTGTATACCCCTTTTGCTTTTGAAAAAGTGGTAAACCCTTCATGACCGTGGTAGTGCCCCATACCTGACGGACCTACGCCACCGAACGGCAAATCTTCTTGTGCAACATGCATAGCGCTGTCGTTTAAGCAGACGCCTCCTGAGTGCGTTTGCTTTAATACTTGCTGTTGTAATTGTTCGTTATGACTGAGCAAGTAAAGCGCCAGCGGTCTAGGGCGTTCATTAACATAGGTAATCGCCTCAGACATTTGCTCATAACCGACAATAGGGAGCAGCGGACCAAATATTTCGTCCTGCATCACGATCATTTCATCTGACACGTTCGTTAAAACTGTAAGGGGGATTTTACCTTGTTCAGCACAGGAGTTAAGCGTTTGCTCATCGTTAGCATTTCCTTTAATTAGTGGTGTAATTAAAGCTCCTTTTGTTCTCGCATCTTCTAACCATGACGTTAATCTATTAAATTGACCATCGTTAACAATGGCTGTGTAATCGTCGTTATTCGCAATGTTCGGGTACAGTTGATTGAACCAAGAGTTAAGCTCATCTACCAAGGCATCAATTCGATTATGAGGGCATAATATGTAGTCGGGTGCGACACAAGTTTGCCCCGCATTAAGCGACTTACCCAAAATAATCCGTGAAACCGCATCTTTAAGCTCTATTTCATCGTCAATAATCGTTGGTGATTTACCGCCGAGCTCAAGAGTGACCGGCGTTAGATTTTTAGACGCTGCCGCCATCACCAACTTACCAACCCTTGTTGAGCCGGTGAATAGTAAATGATCAAACGCTTGGTTTGAAAAGTGCGTGGCAACATCAGGTCCTCCATGAACAACAAGTACCTGCTCCTTAGAGAAAACTCTTGCAATGATTTTTTCTATAACATCATTGGTTTTTGGTGTAAATTCCGACATTTTTATCATGGCTCTATTACCTGCCGCAATGGCCGTTATTAATGGTCCTAAAGACAAGAACACAGGGTAGTTCCATGGCGTAATGATGCCAATCACACCCAAGGGTTGATAGGTAACAAAAGCTTTAGCTGGTTGAAACATAATGCCAACATGACGCTTCGAAGGCTTCATCCACTTTTTCAAGTGCTTAATCGTATAACTAATACTGCCTAATGTCGGCATGATGTCACCCATTTTAGTGTCACCATGCGCACGACAACGAAAATCATTGGATAAAGCAACAAGTAATTCTTCTTTATGGGCGATAATCGACGTTTTTAGGTTGGTCAAGTCGGCGATTCGAGCATCAACTTCAGGGTAAGGTTGTCGACTAAAAGCTTTCTTTTGGCTAACAAACACCTCATCAATTAGCGCAATATATTGTTCATCTTCTTGTTTTGTATATGTATTATCCGCCATAATGCCGTCTACCTATGTAAATTATTGTTTTTGTAACCAAGCGATTAGTCAAGTTAAGTAACCCTAGGTTACTTAACTAAAAAATAGAGTGCAATCTATTACACAATCTTTTACATATTTTGTTCATGCTCTAATGCTGCTAATCAACACGCTAACCTTCACCTTTCATCAACACTTGATTAAATTCGCTGAACTAGGTCTAATAAAATTAACTTCATACCTAGATAAAGAATAATGTCAGTAGCTAACATAATGACGCGAGATATGATTTCGCTTGAATTAGATCAAACGTTAAACGATGCTAAACAAATATTTGAGTCTAATAACATTCACCATATTATTGTTCTAAATGATGATTTAACCCTTGCAGGGCTTATAACAGACAGAGATTTATACAAGCATTTAAGCCCAACCATTGGTACCAGTAAAGAAACACGTCAAGACTCAATGATGCTGAGAAAGAAAATTCATTTAGTCATGACCAGAGATATCATCACTGCACGTGGCGACTTATCAATTAACGAAGCAGCGTTCCGATTTTATGAGCATCATATTTCCTGTTTACCCATTGTTGACAACAATAATTGCCCTGTCGGAATAATTACGTGGCGAGATATCATTAAGCTACTTGCGTATCAATTCAAACGTAAGCAAGCAATGTTAAATTCTTAGCTATACTTACCTTCGCTCACTGCAACGTAGTATAAGGAATTAAAAACATTTTATTTCAGAAACTTAAAGGTAGAAGAATTAATTTATGCGTTTCTTAATAATATAATTTCATCATGAAAAATTTATTATCGCTTATTCACACTATTTCTATGCGCTTATTATTAAGCGGTGTATTAATATACAGCTCTCTGAGCTCAGCCAACGAAATAGTACTGAGTGATCCTAGCAAATCAAAAAAAGCATTATTTGTTAAAGAACTACTTACTATAAGTTACCAGCGTCTAGGTTATAAGGTACGGTGGGTTAAAAACGTTAGTTCACGGGAGCTATCTCTTGTCTCATCAGGGAAGTTATCTGGTGCGCTAGCAAGAGCACCTATTATTGAAAGCAATTACCCTGATTTAGTGAGAGTTCCTTTTCCTATCCTAAAGTTTTCCATGCTGAAGGTTAGTGACCGTGAGCGTTGCGGTTTCTGTTTGAACGAGCAAATCACCTCTTTTGCCTATGTAAAAGGCAGTGTGATTTCCGAAAAGTATGTAGAAACAATAAGTCCAGACATTAGAACATTTGCGCTCACTGCAAGTGATAAATTAAACGAAATGGTACAAAAAAGGCGGGTTGATTCAATGTTAGTAATGGACTTTCAAATTGATCCAGAAATATACCTTAACCCCAATTTGCTAATAGAGTCAGTAGATGAAGAACTCGATTACCACTATTTAGGCCCAACTTTTTCCCATTTAAAAGAGCCACTATTAGAAGTGCTCAATGATCTAAACCAAGAAGGAATGATTGCTAAGCTGGAAGCAAAGTATCAGATTAAGCTGGAACAAAGGCGGATTAAGCCGAATCGGAAAATTAAGGCGGTATCAGGCAATTGGACAGGCTACACCAACAGCGACGGCTCAGGTGTCTATTGGAATATTGTAAAATCGATTTTTGGTAAGAGCTTTACTGTTGAAACATCAGAATACACTTGGCAACGAGCCAAAATTCTGTTTGAGAAAAAGCAAGCTGACTTATTGGTCGGTGCCTATATTAGCGATAACACAGGTGATTTTCTTTTTTCGTCTTATCACATAGATTTCGAATACCCTTTATATGTATTCGCGCAAAATCAACACATATTAGATAAGTTTCAAAACAAAGAGAGTGATATATCAGCCTGTGTTATGGCAGGAACAGAAATGAAAAACTATATCGACTTTCTCCCTATAGAGAATGTATTTATGACAAACCTAGAGCAATGCAATACGTTATTCGCTAAAGGAAAAGTCGACGTAGTTGTTGAATATCACTACAACCTCGACAAAGAGTTAATAAAACGCCCCAAAGCAATTTTGAAAAACGCTGAGCCACTATTTGTCGTCTTTCACAACAATGAGACTGGCCACTATTTGAAAGCGCTCTTTGATAAAAGTATTTCAACCCTCGCTCAACAAGATAAATTAAGAGCTTTGTACCTTACCGATGAAAATTTCGAGCAAGCAAATATCCAATGGTAGTCAGAATTTACCGTTAATACTTTGCATGTGGCTTTGAATGTTGAACAAAGCTATTGATTACTTCTTTGGCAGCTTGATAGTGAAACATGCCCCGCCAAGGATGCTTGAATCAGATACCGACAACACACCTTGATGCCAATCAACAATACGTTTAACCATGGCTAAACCAATACCATGCCCTTTAATTGATGAGCTTTTATTATCACCTCTTACAAACGGTTTTAAGATTTCTTTTCGTTGTGACGGGATAACGCCAGCACCATTATCGTGAATGCTGAGATGAATGTATTTATCATCGGCTTCAAGTTGAATTAACACTTTACCTTCGCCATATTTAATCGCATTTTGAACAACGTTGGTTAGTAGCATCATTAGGTACTTTTTATCTGCAAATAGGTGAAAATCACCGTTGTATTGCTCGCACTCAAACTCAATTTCATCAAGCAGCCCAGACTGGACTTGAGCATCAACAAGAACAGTTATATCAAACAACTTACGCGATAAAGATACTGAGTTCTGATCTAAGCGTGCAAAGGTCAGTAACGTTTCTACAAGCTCCGTCATATCATCAACGTGCTTACTCAGTTTTTGCTGATATTTGTCACGGATAACAGGGTCTGTTTCTTCTTCTAACGTATCGATACCAAAACGAATTTTGGCCAAAGGGGTGCGCAAATCATGAGAGACCGCACTGCTCAATAATTTAACGTCAGCGACTAACCCTTCAATCCGTTCAGCCATGCGATTAAATTCATTTTCTATATCACGGATGTAGGAAAACGAGCTTGGCTTTACCCTACGCTGTAATTCACCTTCGCCAAACATTTTGGCTGTTCTCCTTAACGTAAGCAACTGTTTAATCAACGGGTATACCCATAAAATAAACAAGCAGAGCAGCACGAGATAAAAGACGACAGTAAAAAAATACGCTCTTGATTGTTCTGCTTGAATGAAATGTTGCCTAGGAGCTTTGATCAGCAATACTTCATCAAAATTGGCTAAATAATAGTGCCACGTTAAATGGTTACTACTTTCCAATAATAACGGCAATTTTTGTTTCATTTGTTTATATAACGGCGTGGGCATAGGTAGTTTGTCGGCTGACACTAAACTGATATGAAAACGTTCTTCAGACCCATTTTCATACTGAGCCTTGGCTTGTTGCCATTGCTCAATAAATAGCTGCCTGTCTGTCATGTTATTCAAGGTAGCTGCAAATTGCTTACCTAGTGTCTCAAGTACGTATACCTTATCCATATTACGGCTTGGCTCGTGACTTTGCTCATACGCTTTGTCAAAAAGCCAGCCAAGCCCTGCGGTCGCAATAAATACATAAGCCAATAATGAATACACTAATAAGCGCATGACAATCTACTTCTCTGTATCACCTTTACCATTGTTACTACCATACCTACCAGGCATCCTTCGCAAACAAATACCCTTTACCCCAAATCGTTTTGATTAGATTGGGCTCTGTCGGGTTGTCACCTAGCTTTTTACGCAGACGTGATACTTTAAGATCAATAGAGCGGTCAAAACCATCGTAGTCAAAGCCACGTAATTCACTGACCAACTGATGACGAGAAACTATCTCACCTGCCTTGCTCGCCAGCAGCCACAACACTTCAAATTCGTTCGACGAAATTTTAATTATTTTATCCGCTAGTGTCACTTTCATCGCCTCGCGATCAATGGTTAACTGATTAAAATTAAGCTGTTGCTCTAGCGTGCCTTTACCTTGTTGATACGATTGTGACTTAAGCTGCATTTGTCGCTCAACGTGTTTTCTGATCCGGGCTAGCAAAGCGCGGGCTCGTACAGGTTTAGTAAGATAATCATCCGCGCCCATTTCTAACCCTAGCACTTCATCGATTTCCTCATCGCGTGCGGTAACCATAATGATCGCGTTACAAAACTCAGGGCGAACGGCTTTACACACATCAAGCCCATCAAGGTTAGGTAACATGCCGTCCAAAATAACAACGTCAGGGACTAGCTCTGTGATCAGCATTACCGCTTCATTACCACAGCCGGTTACGCTGACCTGGTAACCTTTCGTTTGCAAGTAATCTCGCATCCACTGCGCTAAATCAATGTCATCTTCAACGATTAAGATATGCGCAGGTGCTTTAACGCCGTTAGCCAACTCATTCTGTTTTTTTTCGTCCATTGCTTCTCTCTAAAACATGCGCCAAGATGCCCTAGAGCGCACGTTTTTCTTGTACACCCAAGCCATTTCTAGTTGCGCTGTCGCTAATATTTGAGGTGTATCCGCCGTACTCTTTAAGTAGAAAGACACATTTTCAGCAGATTCAATTTCGTTAAAATACTGCCCTTGGCGTACCTGTTGCCAACACATTAATGGCTTGTGTTGTTGAGATGAAAACAAGCATAAATCATCACGTTCAGTCGCATTCCATGTGATCTCAATATCAACAAAACAGGTTTGTCCATGATGTAATGCAATACATTGTTTAGGGGCTAATTCAAAATTAATCACCGAGTTTTCTGCAAATGCTTTTACACTTATCATACACATCAGTGTACATGCGAGTAATCCCGAAAATAACGTTGGTTTCACGTTGCCTAATGGCATTAATGCTACTGGAATTTTAATAAGTTTTTTCACGACAAGCTCCTATTAAAATACATAGCTAAGTAATAAACCGAATTCAGTGATATCGGGATCACGATCAGGTATATATTTAGCAAACTGCATTATCGAGCTGTCACTGATGCTGTCTGATACATTGGTATATCGAAAATAGGTTTCAAACAAGACATCTTCGCTGATCGGGTAACTTGCACCTACTTGACCAATAACATCGGTACCAGCCCCTGCTTTATAAGGTCTAAAGCCCAATTGCTCCATCAATTCAGATGTCGAGTAGTAGTAATCTAAGATTTCTTTTGAACGGTACTCTAGGCCGCCTGAGAAATATACTTCCCAGTTTTTAATTTGATAAGAGCGTCCAAGCCACAATGATGAGTAAATACCACTGTCGTAATCCCGGTTAAACGATATCGGTGATACAGTAAATTGCACAATGGCGTCATTGATGAAACCACTAGCGCGCAAGCCAAGCATTTGAGTACTGTCTCTTTCCTCCTTTTCATTAACCTTGTCAGTAATAAAAACATATTTGTTGTGGCCATGTGCTCTGGTAGTAATAACATCAAAATTCCAATTTTCAGTATTGTAAAAGTTATAACCAATATTGGTGCCTTGATCTAATTCATTAGCGCCATAGGACGCCTCAATAAAAAGCCCGAGTTCTGTTTGGTATCGGCCACTAACAAACAAAGAGCCGTTACTGGTTTTGTCTTCGTATGGCCCTTTCTCATATTTATAACCGTAGCCTACTTTAAGATAACCACCATGGGGCTTTTCATTGGCTGATGTTGACGATTGAGCATGGTCATTGGCGCTAAAACCTTCATTAGCTTGAATATTTGTACTGATGATACACAACGCGAGAAAAGCGACGTGTAAAAATAACTTTGGCATATAATTCCTTTATAAATAAACCGTCAATTCACATTGCGGTGTTGACTTGATATGCAAAGAATAAAGCGCTTTGATGAGAAAAGGCGTACCACTGATTGTCAAACTGTATCACTTTGTATCTTCTTTTTATGGTATTGATGGCGAAGATAAGTATAAAGAATCTTCGGCTTATGCCAATACACTTTCGTTACATTTCGGCAGCGCCTGCAAAACTTTAGATATCCATGCTTCAAAAAGTTGAACTTTCTTCCAGGTAAAATGGTGGGCTGGTGCGACTAGATACAATGTGCGAGGGCTATCAAATTGGTAATCCAGCACATTGACTAAAGTACCCTGTTTAATATGCTCTGCCACCAACAAGCGGCTAACAAATGCTACCCCTCTTCCAGAAAGGGCATGATCGATTACCGGTACTGAGTCGGTAGTTTGTAATGAAGGTTTTAACTGCTGCTTGCCCAAATGATATTTCGCTTTAAAGTGCACAACGGCTTCTTGTATATCGACACTGGTGTCATTCAGTAATGGTAAATTGGCAATATCATCAATGTGTTGACCAGCACCTTCCACAATTAGCGGATTTGCCACCAGTACTATCGTATCATCAACTAGTTTTCGTGATTCTAGGTTTGGATAGGTACCAAATCCACGACGAATAGCGATATCAATGTTGTGTTCATCAAAATCATCTAACAAATTATTCGGATTAAATTGCACACTTAACGCAGGATTTTCTTGTTGAAAACAGTCTATGTTAGGGATAAGTAAAAGTGATGTCACTGAATGCAATGCAGTTACTCTTAGCTCGTTCGCATTTGGCTCAAAAGTGACCGCAGAAATACCTTGGCGGACCTGCTCAAAAGCCTGTGCCACAAAAGGTAGAAGAAGAGAGCCACGTTTTGTTAGCGTCATTTTTGTACTGCTACGTTCAAACAATTTACAACCAACGTGAGCTTCTAGCAATTTAATTTGCTGACTCACTGCTGCTTGACTAACAAACAACGAATCGGCAGCGCCTTTAAAGCTGCTACTGTTCGCAACAGCGAGAAACACTTGTAATGATCTAAGTGGAGGTAATCTGTCCATAAATTAAGTTTTTCTTAACTGATGATAAGTTTATATCGTTTGTATGAATACTATACAAGGATTAATTTAGACCGTGCAATTATCAAACACGGATTAGAGCCGTTAAGAGAGAACACCATGAAAATTACAATGTTATTGACAATTACTGCCCTACTCACTTTTAGTTATGACTCTATGGCAGAATACAAGAAAGTTTATTCTGAGCAAGGTTACCCCTATAAATTGCTTATACACAACGCAGATTCAGTTAAGATATTCTATCGTGAATCAGAACAAGGAATTTCTTGTCGCGTTAAAGTAAGTTGGGACAACAAAGTAGCTGAGTCGAAGGTACAAAAAATTAGTCAGCAAAACTTTATCAAAACACCATTGGCGAGTTGTTTGCCAAGAAAACAAGCAAAAGTGTTGTTGGCAAAAACATTCAGTAAAAATAAAGCAAGTGTATTTAGCCAAACTAAAGGGCTATGATCTCGCTTGCAGCTAGGCATAGCACTGAAAGTATGCCTAGCTGTCCTGTTATTCGCCTGGGTATGGAGTGTTAAACTTTTAAAATAGACATGATTGTCATGCCTTCACTATTACAATAGTTAATTGCATCATTTAAGGTCTGTTCATTGATGCCTAAATCATCCAAAACATGTTGACCAATTAACCTTATTTTTGGGTACAAGCCAGGATGTGAATTACACACAGCTAAACGAGATGCCACATAAATAATAGCGCTCAACTTGTCTAACTCGCCAGCGTAGCCTTGATTATGCTCTTTTATGGGAATAATAATGGAATCAGGCAATTGCCACAGTTTCAATAATTCAGTGCTACAATCGGCAAACGTAAAGCCGAATACGTCCTGTTGCCTTTGCCATGGCGTTTCACCTCGCTCAATGGTCTCGCAGTATTTCACCTTTTCTCGCTCGCTATGCACAATGGCGAGTTCACCAATATTATGAAACAAGCCGGATAAAAATAAGCTTTGGCTATGCTTAACACTCACGGCTGCAGCAATAAATTTAGCGATGAGTGCGCAGTCGACACTTATCTCCCAAAAGCGTTCCATATCTAAAACATCAGGATCAAGACCAGAAAATGCAGCTGTTACGCCGTATGCGTCGAGCAAACTATGAACTTCTTTTAGGCCGAGCACTCTCAGCGCTCGCCCAATATCATCAATTTCTCTGGGAAAGTTAAACATGGCACTATTGGCAATTTGTAGAAGTTTTGAAGCTAGAGCAGGATCAAGTGTAATGACACTTGCAATATCATCCAGTGAGGCTTGCTGGTCTTCAAGCATTTGCTTTAGCTTTAAGTATATATCAGGCAATACACATAATTCTTGTGCGTTCTGCGCATATTGCAATGCAGATGATGTCATTTGAGCCTCTTCGTTAAACAGTCAATTACGATAAATAATATAACGAAATTAGTGTGCTGCCTAGCGAATGCTGGCCCGATAAATAGCACCAAATAAATACCAATAGCTAAATTTTACTCACAATTAATAAACAATCTACGTTCGTTTATAGTGCCGCTACAATAACGAGCCGAGAAAAATGAGGTTAGTTTGGGCAATTGATACTTTTATTGTGTTGGAGTATTAGCATATGGCTTAATTTTAGTCATATGCTAATAAACCAATCTAATACTTAACGAACAATACATTACACTAGTATTAAATTTGTATCTGAGGCTTTTTACCGAAGCTACCACTGGCAATCACATTCAGTTAGGAAAAAGCGATTGCATCTTAGAAAAGGCATAGGGCTTTATATGTGTTGAGAGTCAGGTATATCTTTTAAGAGGCTATGCCTTGCTTTGGCTGCTTATTAAGTTCACGTTGCGATTTATATATCCCCACCAAGGCTAAACCCATTAATAAATAGAACGCTTTTATCGCTGAAAACTCAACAACAGCTTGCCCGCTATCCAAGTGACTATATAGCACAGCGCTCGTAAATACTTCAATAACTGTTTGAATAATGGGGTAACAAAATAACGCGATTGCAGATAGTTTGGCAAACTTATAATCCTCTGGTTGTTTAATAAACATAACCAAAAAGAGTAGTGATAAAGACAGCACCGTGTTGCTTATCCATAACATCAAGGCCGCTTTTTTTACTTGCACCATACTTGCGTCTTTTGCAGATGGGTAAACTTCTAGCAACTCTAACAAATATCTCTCTGGCGACACTAAGCCCCAGATGGGATAAATCAAAATAAGTAATGCAGCAATGAATATGCTCACTCTAATTAAGGCCATAATCTCTCCCTTTAATCCTTATGCCCATCTCAAGGGCGAACTTGAATTTGATAAACCGTAACGCACGACGAAAATATAACAATAATATTTTGTATTTAATTGTCCTGCCCCACTTTTTTAGCATTAATCTTTCTTAAGACAAAAAATACAATCAATAAGTACACAACGGTAGCAATATGCTTAGCAACGACTTTGATAGGTGCTTGAGACTCATAGGCCAGTAACCCATCGGCAATTGGCATAATAATGCCAAACAATGCCCCCCACATTAATACAATATAATTACGTGTGTACAAAAGATAGGCAAAAATCAGAGTAATAAAAAGCGTGCGAGAGCCATATATCTTTACCCAATCACTATCCGTAGCCGAAAACAGTTCAGTGCCTCTTACGGTAGAAAAGAAGACAGGATCAATAAAAGCAAAAGTGCCATAAAAGCCTTGCAATAGAACCATTAATAAAACTAATACAAACGCCACTTTTTCTAATTGAGTCATTTTATTGTTCATTACATCCATTTACTTAAATAATGCTAGGCTCAGCTAAGCTGCAGAACCAAATAAAGCTAGCTACTTTTAAGAGCTTATCGCGAAGTACTAGCCACTAAACCATAACTTTCAATGCAATATATGGCACCAAATTAAAAACGATGATAGACAGTTTATAATTTGCCAAATATGAAAAGTATAACGAAGGCAATTTTGAAGCACTCACCCCTGTTAACTTAGTATGAACATTGATTGCAAAGCCTCTAAAAAAGAAAAGGAATATAGCGGCAAAAGCTAAAAGACCTATATTTAGGACTGTACACCAACCAAAGAAAGTCGTTAATTCATTAATATTCATACAAGGTTAATCTCCTATAAACTCGGTTCAAAGTAACATCATTTTATGTAACGAAAAATGCTTGGTTTAAAAACAAAACAAAGCAATACAGAGTAAACTGTTAGCGGTCCCACTATTGTATTGGCCTGTTATATACCAATTATAGAGTTACCTGCATTTTAACGTATGAAACATCTGCCTTATAAAAACGCTTCCCATATGGCTGCATACCAAAGCGTTGATAGAAATTTAGTGCTGACTCTCTTGCATCACACCAGAAAACTTTTGCATCGGTATTTTCGAGTGCTTGCAGAATATACCGCAACATTTGAGAGCCAATACCTTGACTTTGATAATCAGCATTAGTAGCAAATTTACGTAAACGAGCTTTGTTTAACTGCAAGAAAACTGAAGCGACACAAACAAGTTCATTATCAACAAAAGCACCAAAATGCCACGCATCATCGTCACCTTCTACATAGCAGTATTCAGGTGGTTTCATTGGCCATAAAACGCGATGGCGAAGCGGGATTGTTTGTTCCCAAGAAATACGTCTAATTTCCATATATACCTACAGAGCCGTCATAAACATATAGCAGCTAACCAACGGGGCTTATGTGTTTGGCTAAAGTGTTGAAGACAAAAGGAGCCAACTGTTTTTATCCTTATTATTAACTTATAAGCTTGCTCATTGCTTATAAGTTTGCCCATTGCTGCTTTAATCCTATTAGGTGCACAATTCCAAAAACCAGACAAATAATAGAGCTCCAAACCCAAAACTCTGGAGATCGCCCCATGGGAGAACTTATAAAGAAAAAACCAACTGCCCCACGAGCCAAATAAATGATTGTAATTAGTATAAGGGCCAAACGAATTAAAGGGAGTTTAAAAATAATGCCTGCCGCAGAAAAGGCATACATTGACCAAATAGAAAGCACCAGAGCAATTCCAGTAGTCACAAGCGTTGGCTGAATACTCCCCTGCTCTGAAAGAAGCGCCATTTGCTCTCCTGCCCCGAAGAAGCGATACCAAGGTGCTCCGAAGTAAATACAACCTAAGTGTAAGATTGCTGCCACTGCACTTAAAGCGCCTGCGACAATTAGAAAAACATTCATACGTTGTTGGAATCTCCCTGTAATCTAACGCTTCTATAAAAAGCTAATTTTATTGACTAATAAGTGAAACAAGTGGAAATGTACAAACGTTTATCATCCCGACTTCGTTTGCCTTGTTAGGTATATTGGCGAGTTATAGCTAAACATACAACGATGATTAATAAGTTTATTGATGCTCGAAACAACCAATGATGCTCACCGAATGAAATACGAAATTTCTTTGTGAGCAAAACTATCACCCCCATTAAAGAAAACCAGGGTGTAAAAAGAAGCGTTAACTGCCACTTTACTATCGTTATTGCTAAATCGTGTAATGCACCGCTTACAGCAAAAGTCATAACTATTGCTAGCCAAACAGGAAGTACTTGGCTCAAAGGTTTCATTATTTTGCGCGAAAGATAATAACCCCATATTGGATTCCAATATTGCCAGAACAAATAGAATGAACTTGCGCCAAACGACCTTTTGAGCATATTTGTCATTGAACCTGATGCGCCAAGAGCTACGCCATTACGCTTTCTTACGTACTCTGCAAGTGTGATTGTTTTGTGCATGCTGACCTTATATGCCTATCGCTAAGCGAAAATTGTAGTTTATTTATTTTTAAACAAAGCAGTACTGAGCAAACCTTTACTTATAATCTTGTCCCGCCAGAGTAGCCTATTATTCTTTAACCCAGATCAGGGCATCATGTAGTTTATCAAAATACTGAACTTCACCGGTCATAAACCAAGAACCAATCTTAGCAGCTATTTCTTGCCAATTCTTATTCCCATAAATAGCTATTTTGCGAAATTCATTATTATGTTTAAGACCAAGTTTAAGGTCATCCCACGCCGCTCTTAATTCCCAACCCTCAAGCTCAGTACCATCAATTAAAACGTCAACTTTAGGATTTTTAACCTGCGCTAATGCAGAATCAATCATAGGTGTGATCACTTTATAGTCTTCATGCGTAAGCTTTCCCACTGCCTTTAATGAAAGGAAAAACTCATTTTCATACCTTTCTATTCCAATAGATAAACCATGTTTGATAGAGCTCATAATGAAATCTCCAAATAATAAAATGCCCAGCAACAAGGCTAAATGAAACAACTTGTTATATGTTTATGCACTGCAGCTAATTTGATAATGCCGTTCTACGTTTTTAGTTACTTCACCCCATTTGGATGATTTAACTCTGGCTTGGTGATTATCAAAAGCAGCTTGGTTTACAAATTCTTCGTAAACGCTAAACCTTTGAGGGTTAACTGCATCTGGTGTAACTTCAAAAACTAAACAACCAACTTCTTCTAAGGTAAGTCTTTTATGGTTAATTAATTCACTTTTAACAACGTCAAGCGCTGAGTCTGGTATAACTATGAATCCTTCTAATATAACCTTAGCCAACACTAAACTCCTAAAAAGTATAACAAATGATATAGCCCATTAAGCAACTCGTTAAGCAACTCGTTAAGCTTTAAATACGACGAACCCACAATACAACTTTGTATTCCAAATTTGTGTTGTTTTTAAAAGAAATAGTTAATTTACCTTTTTTCTCTTTGAAAACAGTACTGGCGCTATTATCTGTAGGTCCTGTTGATACACCAGCGTAACCATTTTCATCTTTGATTTCGAATATGTATTCACCTTTATGACTATCAACCATATCTTTTGGGAATTCAAAGTTGAAACCAACCCATAGATCAGTTTTTGTGGGTATTTCAATTTTCCCTGAACTATAAGCAGTTAAATTAATCTCTTTAATGATTCTGGCATCAGCCTTAACTTTACTTTTCAAACCACTTGAATATGAGGATTGATAAAAAAAGGTAGTAAGAAAAAATAAGGTGTATAAGAGTTTCATGATTCGCGCTCTTTGAATACTAACGTCCATTTAAAGGGGCTGATAATGGTTGGCTAAAATTCGCGATGAAGGAGCACTAGCCAAGCGTTTTGCATGCTCTTGCCCCAATAAAATGAACACGCTCCGTGTGTTAATTTACTGCTAATTCAAATTAATCATTTCTTTTATCTTTTCTCTAACTAATTTCAAGTCATCTTGCAGTTTTATTGTAACTTTATCCGATTCACCTAAGTAATTTCTCAACTTTTGAGATCTTTCTATGAGATGACGCTTAGATTCAGGAGTCAAATTTGGAGAATCTCCTTCGTTAATACCCTCTATTTTCTTAGAATTTTCATTAAGCTGATTCAGTAGAGAGTTTTGTCCATTCAATGCAGCTTGTAATGTAGCATCAATGCAACTTATCTCGGCTTGTAATAAATTAATTCTTTGATTTCTTTCTTCTAATTCATTAGCTTTTTTTTGTAATATATTAGCCAGAGTTTGTTGTTCTGTTTGCTCTTGATGAGACTCCGCGGAGCTCGTTAAAGCTTTTTTAGTTTCAGTCAATTCTTCTTTTTGAGTTGCATAAGTTTTAATTAAATAGATCAATGCTAACGATGCGATAATAGGGTTTAAAATACCGCCAATATAGTCACCAAAAGCGCCCCAAACATCTTGTTCCGAAGATAATCCATATTGCCCAAATTGAAAAATATAAAGCCCTAAGACAATCGATATTACTATTAAAACGTAGCGAATCATTTTAGTTAAATTGAACCTTTTATAAAAATGTAAGAGTGTGATTAATCGTAGGCATATAACAGCTTATTATGTAGACGTCTTAGTAATATCCGTCTATTCACTTCCTTTTAAACTACCAGAAAAAGCTAACTATTCAATCAGTTAAGTTGGTTTTCGTTGTTTTCAGTTGTACATTTATGGATATTACTGAGAGTTCACCGCAATACCGGTGTAAGAAAGAAACTCATATCCAATAATTTTATATAACTACCAATTATTCATTATGATATTAGTAGCTTAGTGAGAATTTCAGGTAGTATTAGTGTTGGTTTCTTTGGAGTTTGGTGTTCATTTCTCGCGCTGAAGTCATTGCTATGCGGTGTGTTCGATGATGTTTATTAGGGGGCACTCACTAATTCATCCTTCGATGTATTAATGAGCTGACCGCGCTATTCTCTGAATGCCTCGGCATTTAAATGGTGCTTATTCAATAATTTGTAAAACTCAGTACGATTGCGCTGGGCAATTTTGGCGGCTTGCGATACATTACCTGACGTAGTTTTCAAAATATTGGCCAGATAATCCCGTTCAAATTGATCCCTGGCTTCTTGAAAAGAAGGTTGTTGGGATGACTCCCCTCGTAGCGCATTTCTGATCAATGATTCATTGATTAAAGGCTCAGTCGCTAACGCAACACTTTGCTCAACCACGTTTTGTAATTGACGAATATTGCCAGGCCATGGCGCACTAATCAGCAACTCCATCGCGGCTTGAGAAAAGCCATTAATTGTATTAGCTGATTTATCGCCACTTTTTTTAAGAAAGTGTCGCGCCAGCAGTGGAATGTCTTCTCTGCGATCTGAAAGCGGTGGCAATGCCAACTCGACCACGTTTAAACGATAATATAAGTCTTCTCTAAATCGTTGCTCTAAAATTGCTTTTCGAATATTTTGATGTGTTGCAGCAATCACTCGAACATCAACTTTAAGAGACTTCGTGCTACCAACAGGTCTAATTTCTTTCTCTTGTAACGCTCTGAGTAATTTAACCTGAAAGTTCATTGGCATATCGCCAATTTCATCAAGAAATAAAGTACCGCCATCAGAGGCTTCAAATAAGCCTATGTGATTTTTTTCAGCTCCGCTAAACGCCCCTTTTACGTGACCAAACAATTCTGATTCCAGCAATTGCTCGGGAATAGCCGCACAGTTTATCGCAGTGAACGGTTTACTATGACGGCTACTTGCTAAATGAATTGCTTTGGCCAATAGCTCTTTACCAGTGCCACTTTCACTGCGGATCAGTAAACTAAAATCGCTTTGCGCTACTTGATAGGTTTGCTGTAATAGAGCCTCCATCACAGTGCTACGGCTAATGATCTCTTTACGCCATGCATGTTGGTCATTAGACGGATCATTGACGGATTGCGGCTGCAGCCTGATTGCCTGCTCGACAGTATCAAGTAAATCTTGTGATTCAAACGGCTTGGTTAAGAAACTGAAAACACCTTGCTTGGTTGCGTTAATCGCATCAGGAATGGTGCCATGTGCAGTCATAATTATGACCGGAATATTGGGATGCTGTTGGCGAATTTTATCAAATAACGCCATACCATCCATACCTTCCATACGTAAATCACTGATTACAAGCAATGGGTGAAAACTCTTTAACAAGCCCAACGCTTCTTTACCACTTGAAGCTGATTTAACTTGGTAACCAGCCGCTGTTAACCGGATCCCCAACAGCCTTAATAGACTAGGATCGTCATCAACAATGAGTATATTGCCACGTAAAGTGGCGGTTGTTTTGATTTCATTAGCCATGATTATTTATGTTCTTTTCTATATTTTTTAACTGCTGTATTTGTTGCTGTAGCTTGTGTGATTTAGCTTCAAGCAGCTCAATTGAATGCTGTTGTAATTCGAGTTTTTTTTGCGTTTCAGTACTCGCTTTTTCATTCAAAATTAATTTATTCAAAATTAATAACTGCTGATTGAGCTGGTCTTTCAACATTACGATAAATGCTAAGTCAGTGGTGTTTAACTCTGCTTGATCAATTTGAACTTGCTTTTGATTAAGCTTTGATTTTGCCGTGTAGGGGTTATGTATCGGAGAGTTAGGTAGGCTATATAACAAAAGCAAGTGGGTTTCTGCTAATTCACTTCCTAATTTACTGTTCTCTTGTTGTAAACGCACTTCTGCTTTGAGCTCTTCTTCAGCTAAGCTTTTAATCCACATGTAATAGCCTCCGTAATAAGAGGTGTTATGTGTGGTCATTTGTTGTGGCTGGAGTAATAATTGGCAGCCACTTAGTTGTAACAGCGTGATCGCAAAGCAGGTAGTTAAAAGACCACTGATAAATTTACTCGGCACCCTTTTTCCAAATATAAGGTGTAAATGGGTCATCTTTCCTTCTCCACTTTCGGTAATAAAATGGTGATCATCGTTCCGTTCGGCTCTGTATCTGCTTTATTTAAAGAAGATAAATTTTGAACGTTTATTTCACCCTTTAACCTAAGTAATAGTTCTTTTACGATGGTCAACCCTAGGCCACTGCCTTTAATGCTTGAATTTACCGGCGCTGGCCCTTGGTAAAAAGCGTCAAAAATTCTTGCTAGTACAAGCTCATTCATCCCCGGTCCTTGGTCGCTCACTTCAATACAAACCTTGTCTTGCATAGATTGACTGGCGATTCTTATATGCCCCCCCTGAGGTGAAAACTTGATCGCATTAGACAATAAATTATCTAAAATGACATTAAGCTGCTTGGTATTACACTGCAGCTTTGCTGGCTCTATTTGCAGGTCTATTTCAATTTCTTTACGTTGAATATCAAGCTTTCTGTCATCTATCGCCATCTCTATTTGTGGCTTAAGCTGCACATGTTCAGTGTCTTGTAGGCTGGTTGAGTCCAACACGATATTGAAGTCGAGCAAATCTTCAATTAAACATTGCAAGCGCGAAACACTAAGCTTGATGATTTTGACAATTTCTTGCTGATCGTCATTAAGCTCACCAACACTGTTGTCATATATAAGCTCGGTTCCTTCCCTAATCGCTGCCAAAGGTGTTTTTAGTTCATGAGAAATGTGTCTAATAAAGCTCGACTTTTGTAACTCCAATACATGCAGCCTGTTTCGCATTAACTCCAGCGCTTCTGCAATCTCTCTAACCTCGGTAGCGCCAGTCACGTGGATCGGTTGCTCAAAACTACCCTGCTCTAAGTCGTTTATTTTAGCTAATAACGCTTTCATCGGACTCGTTATAAGAACAATGAAAAAACCGGAAATCAAAAGTGAAATAGGAATAATGATCAAACTTTGCAGCATGGTTTCACTGACTTGGCTGGCTGAATTCTTAATTTCATCCGCTTTTAAATCAATTAGAGTATTACTGCGTTGCATTATTTCTTGGTTGATGCTGGCAAGCACTGTGAACTGCTCTTGCACATTGACTAACGCTAATTCATTTGCAGTAGTTGTTAAGAGTAATGCATTAATACTCTCAATTTGCTGGTGAAAGCGAGCAACAACGTCCGTCAGTTGAGTATCATTTTGGTTAACCAACGCAGTCATTATTTCGTTTGACAAATGCAATGCATGCTTTTGATATTGTTCAAGTAAATCTGACTCATTTAGAATCACGAACTGGCCGGCCAAGCGTTCCATTTTACTCATGGTCAAACTAAGTTCGCGATTGGTTTGATTGAGATCCGCCACGGTAAACACCGCCGTTGCACCCTGCTTAGCTAGCTCATTCACTTGACTCACGCTGTAAAGTAAGGCGATCGCCAACGGCAATACGACTAAGCCAAAACCGATTAATGTTAAGCGTTTAATCGATATCGCTGAGATAAAATGTAATATATGTCTATACAACACATATGGCTGCAAAATGGTCGTCACTGTTTTTCCTATTGGATTAGGTTGTGCCCAAAACAAAGCCTTTGTAGGGGATTTTCACTACAGAAACAAGACTGTCGCTGATCAACGACGTTTAGTGTTTTAGTCGATTGATTTCGTTACTCGTTGATTTTGTTGGCTTTAAGTCAACGCTATCGATAAATCAATAAACATCACCATGAACATTTAATTTTACCTGTTGCCAAATGGCGACACAAGCACTGGGATTTAAAGTAATATTCTCTTAATTTTCAACAAGTTAACTTTTGGCACGTGTTCTGCAATACCGTGTTCGACGATGTAAACTTGCTTCGGGTATATGACCTAACGCAAGTGATTTAATTTGAAAAACAAGGAATTATTATGAACAAAACACGTTTAATAGAAATCAGTGCGATAGTAATGGCTGCTACGTTAGCTACATTTGTAGTAAATGCAGATCAGGAAGTTAGGTTGAGCAACGTCAGCATTAAAACACCAGCTCACGCCACTAACAATCTAACGGCGCTATTCTCAACCATAGACACGGATAAAGATGGATTATTAAGCAAGTCAGAAATTTCTGCCAGTAAAAACGATCTCTTGATGAGAAATTTCAAAGCCATTGATAAAAATACCGACAACAGCATTAGCAACGAAGAACTAAGCGCATTCAGCGCAAAAATAAAAACAAAGTAAGCATTTTTAACTTGAGTGACCTCCCTCTAGTTAACATGCTCGCTAACTAGCACTCTATTTTGCCGGTTGTCTCCAACCAAGCGACCGGCCTTTTTAAGGTTTAGCATCATGCAACACATGACAAAACATATCCAAGTCGGAGACTGGATTTACGAAATCAAAGCCGTGCGTGCTTTGAAAGTTGAAAGCTATGGACAGCCTTATTCCGCAATTGCCAATATAAACATTAATGGAGACAGTGCGTATATTGACGGACTCCTAACCAAAGACGATGACCATTTTGATCGAAAAGATTTCAATAATATTATTAGTTTTTGCCGTAATTTAGACTTGGCCAATGTCCACTTTGACCGCTACAAAAATGGCACGATGCGCTCAGAAACGGTCAAACTTCAAAAAGCATCCCTGCCTGCATTCTTAAAAGTTGTAAGTTAACGTTTCAGTTTCATCAGGTGCATCACTTTTGTATCTGATGAAATCACACTCCATGCTCACCTTTGTCTTATTTTGTTGCACTTTTGTCAGCCCTTTGAGTGCCTTAACTACAAGCATTTTGATAAACTCGCCCGCTATCAATCAACGAATATTAGATAACGGATGTCTGATATAGAGTTATCTCTAGGCATTACTTGCTATCTATAAATTAAAACTAAAATAAAAACCATTTGAATTCGGCGTGCAGTAAAAGTGGCGTTCGAGTATTAAATAGGCATAGGGTATAAACAATGTTTAAGAGTATCTGCTTTTTAATAAGCTTGTTGTTTGTTTCAGTTTCCGTTAGCGCGGAAAATGCAAACAATCAGTCACAACATAAACAATATCATGAGGTTAAGATATCGCCTGACGGCAAAACTATAGCAGTCGCTATGGATGTAGAAGGAAAACGAACACTTGCTTTTCTTAATACTGCAAACATGGAGTATGTCGGCGGCTCTAAATTACCAAGGCTAAGTGAAGTAGGCCAATTCTATTGGGCGAATAACGAACGGGTCATTATTCAAGTACATAAAAAAGAAGCATGGCGCCCTGAATCCATTTATTACGGCGAGCTTTTCGCACAAAATATCGATGGTACCAAAGCCAACATGATATATGGTTACCGCGCTTTGCATGAGCGTAAAGCTCGTGGTGCAGGCTCTAAATTTAAGAAAAAGAAACGCCTCGAAGGCAGCGCAGAGATCATTAATTTAATGAGTGATGATGAGCGTAGTATTCTAATCAGTTCAACGTTATGGAAAGAAGGTACCCATCCTTCTGATACACATTGGAAAGGTATTGGCAATCGCTTAGCGGCGGTTTACAAGCTTGATATTTATAATGGTGAAATCAGTACTAAACGTATTGGTGGCGCGCCCGTATCTTATGCGACTTTCTTATCTGATAACAAAGCGCAATTAAAAATTGCCTATGGTGAAAATGTGAATAATGAGCTTTACATCATGAGCGATGATGGTAAATGGCAACAAGTTGCAAGCTCTAACGTTGGCAAAAACATTCAACCGTTAGCGATTAACAGTGCAGGCACCCATATGCTAGCTTTAGACAACTTCAACCAGCAAAATACTGGCCTGTTTCAGTTACGTTTATCTGATGGGAGCTATGAGAACTTAGTCAGTGATGATGAAATTAACGTACTTGGCGCTGAAGTTTCGAAAGACGGTCACGACGTATACGCGTTACTACTTTCAGGAGACTACCCAAGCTACGCAGTACTAAATCAAGATACTGTTGAATCGCAAGTCTTCAATAATTTATTGGCGGTGTTTCCTAAGAAACAAATTTCCATTGTGAGCAAAAGTGATAATAATGAACTATTTGTCGTCCAAGTGATGGTAGATGGTAAAAACTTTAAGCACTACATTTACAACAAAACCACCAATAAGCTTTCTGCATTTGGTTAGTACTGATAAAACTCTACAGAGCTTAGTATTAAGCTAAGCTCTGCTATTTTATGTAAACTCACCTTTTAATTACCTACTAACTTTTCATTTCACTCAATTTCCACATATAGCAACACTAGTCAATGTCATACAACTAGCGCTGATTATCACCTCTGTTGACCTAACTCACTGAAAAGCTTACTGTCTAATAAAACATCAATCATATGTTTTGATTTCTAACCAACATTTTGTGAGAAATAATGCCGAATCGTCCCCCACAACAATTAACGATATTGATGTCAATGTATCTTGGTTATGCTGCCATGATGATTTGCCGTCAAATGGTCACTATTTTGAGCCCAGCATTGCTTGCGGATGAATCGCTAGGCTTAACAAAAACAAATTTAGGTGATTTTGCTGCCTACGGCACCTTGGGCGCATTGTTTGGCAAAATTATTTGGGGCCCGCTTGCTGATAGATTTGGTGGTCGCTTTACCATGTTAGCCGGTATTGTCCTAACGGCACTGTTCGTTATCGCCTTTGGATTGTCTCCTAATGTGATGGCTTTTACGGGCTTTGCATTTTTGCTTTATTGCACTAAGTCTTCCGGTTGGCCGGGCATGACTAAATTGGTTGGCGAGTGGTATCACCCGCAGCATTATGGGCGAGCTTGGAGCATACTCTCCACCAGCTCTCGCTTAAGCGTTGTGTTAGCAACTTTGTTCTTTGGTTGGTTATTAAGTGTTATGCATTGGCGATCCGTTGCAATTGTCTCAGCAGTTTTTGCGTTAATCATTTGTGTTGGTTGCTATTTCTATTTAAAAGATAAACCGGACAATCCAAATTTTTTCAAAGACCACTCAGAAGATTCTGGTGATGCAGAACTAGCGCTCGAATCAAAACAAGCCCTTGATAACAAATATAATCACCCGCTACGAGGAACCAATACGTTAGATGGATTACTTATTTTTGCTAAAAGTCCAAGGGTTTGGCTAGTCGTAATTTTGTTGATGGTTTTGACCTGTATGATGGCGTTTTTAGACTTTGTTGCAGTTTACCTGATGGAAAGCTACCAACTGACGCCGTCACAAGCTGCAATGGCTTCTACTATTTTCCCCGTTGGTTCATTAGCGGGGCTTTTAGCTTCAATGGCTTTTTATGATCGTTTCTCCAAAAAAGGGATCCGAGCCGTATTAACTCTTGCTTTGCTGTCGAGCCTTATCAGTGTGCTTACTTTACAGTATTTACCATTATTGAATTTAAATAGTCAGTGGAACTACATCGTCGCACTTGGCGCCATCTTCATATTTGCCTTTTCAATTGCCCCTGCTTATTACTTACCCATGTCAATATTTTCTATAGAGTACGGTGGGCCTCACAGTGCAACGCTGGTTTGTATCATTGACGCTTTCGGTTTTGCCGCCAGTGCTACATTTGCCTTTGTCGGTGGACGGCTTGCAGACAGCGCCGGAGGTTGGTCTAGTTTTATGAATATGCTGATACTAATTTCAGCGGCTGGTGTTGCGTCAGTATGGGCCTTTATGCACGCCGAGTACAAAGCAGCCAACAAAGCATGCCCTACAGCTAAATAGCTCGGTTGATCTTGAAAGCTAATGAAAATCACGCAGCACATTTGCGCCCTATCAACCTTTGACTTAAAATGACGATTATTCCAAATCTCCAAAAAATAAAAAGGCTCTCAAATGGCTCAGCCGTTACCTGATAAATTCATCATGTCGATGAACCGCGTTTCTAAAGTTGTTGCACCTAAACGCACTATTTTAAAAGACATCTCCCTTTCATTCTTCCCTGGCGCAAAAATCGGTGTTTTGGGTTTAAATGGCTCTGGTAAATCGACCTTGCTTCGTATTATGGCTGGCATTGATAAAGAGTTTGAAGGTGAAGCGACAGCACTTGCTGGCACAAACATTGGTTATCTACCACAAGAGCCACAACTTGATGAAGAAAAAACGGTTCGTGAAGTCGTTGAAGAGGCTGTATCGACGGTAAAAAATGCGATGGCCCGTTTAGACCAAGTCTATAACGAATATGCGGAAGAAGGCGCTGATTTTGATGCACTAGCAAAAGAGCAAGGTGAATTGGAAGATATCATCAATAGCCAAGATGGCCACAATATTGATAACGTTTTAGAACGTGCTGCCGATGCATTGCGTTTGCCTGAGTGGGATCAAAAAATAGCAGTCTTAAGTGGTGGTGAGCGCCGTCGTGTCGCGTTATGTCATTTATTATTACAAAAACCAGATATGCTGCTACTGGACGAACCAACTAACCATTTAGATGCTGAATCGGTTGCTTGGTTAGAAAGGTTCTTACACGATTATTCTGGTACCGTTGTGGCTATTACCCATGACCGTTACTTCCTTGATAATGTTGCAGGTTGGATCTTAGAGCTTGATCGCGGCCACGGTATTCCTTATGAAGGCAACTACACCAATTGGCTTGAGCAAAAAAATGCTCGACTTGAACAAGAGAAACGTACAGAAAACGCTTTAGCAAAAACCATTAAACATGAGCTTGACTGGGTCCGTTCAAACCCTAAAGGTCGCCAAGCAAAATCTAAAGCACGTATGGCGCGATTTGAAGAGTTATCAAGCAACGAAAATCAAAAACGTAATGAAACTAATGAGCTTTACATTCCACCGGGACCTCGTTTAGGCGACAAGATTTTGGAAGTAAACAATTTAACTAAATCTTACGGCAACCGCGTATTAATAGATGATTTAAGTTTTAGCATCCCGAAAGGGGCAATTGTTGGTATTATTGGCGCAAACGGCGCTGGTAAATCAACGTTATTCAAAATGCTGTCAGGAGCAGAGCAACCTGACAGTGGCTCAGTCGATTTAGGTGACACAGTTAAACTAGCCAGTGTTGATCAATTTCGTGATGATATGGGTGAGGACAATACGGTTTATCAAGAAATATCAGAAGGTCATGATATTATTGAAATCGGCACCTACCAAACTCCAAGTCGCGCTTATTGCTCTCGTTTCAATTTTAAGGGTAACGACCAACAAAAAATCATCAAAAATTTATCGGGTGGTGAACGCAACCGAGTACATTTAGCCAAGTTAGTTAAAACTGGTGGCAATCTGTTGCTACTTGATGAGCCCACTAATGATTTAGATGTTGAAACTTTGCGCGCACTTGAAGAAGCTATTTTAGAATTCCCAGGTTGTGCCATGGTTATATCACATGACCGCTGGTTCTTAGATCGTATCGCTACTCACATCATTGATTATCGTGATGAAGGACAAGTTAATTTCTTCGAGGGTAACTTTACCGATTATGATGAATGGCTGAAGAAAACATTAGGCCCACACGCTAATGAACCACACCGCATAAAATATAAACGAATCAATTAATGCATTAATTAATATACAATTAATTCGTAAATTATAGGCACCTTAGGGTGCCTTTTTTATCAACACAAGCTATGCTAAAGGCATATGTTGGTTAATGTGTAAACGTACATGGAAAATAGACGTCAATTTACTCGAATACTGTTTTCAATAAAAGCCACGCTTTGCGTTGAAGACCAAGAGTACCCAGTATCCTTACATGATATTTCATTAAATGGGGCGCTAACAACTAAGCCTGATAGCAATGCATCATTAAAAGGTAAGCTGGGTATGCTGCTGTTTTCCCTTAATGATGACAGTGCTAACGTAGAAATGCATATTGCAGTCGTTCACGAAACAGAAGATGAAATTGGTCTTCAGTGTAATGCTATAGATATTGAAAGTGTGACTCATCTGCGACGTTTAGTGGAACTGAACTTAGGCGACGATAACCAACTCAATAAAGAACTTTCTCAACTTACCCGCTCAGAATAATAATCTCATTGTTAGTAAAAAAGGACGTATTATGAATCATCTAGTCATCACCTTTATTGGCCCAGACCGCCCAGGGGTCGTCGATACTTTTTCAAACATCGTTAAGCAGAACAATGGCAACTGGCAAACCAGCAGTATGCACCACTTATCAGGATTTTTTGCTGGCATATTTGAAGTTGCAATTGAAGCATCAAATACTGAAAACCTCAGCAGCGAGCTACAAAGTATTGAAGGCTATACCGTCCATATTGAAAAAGCTGTAACAAGCGCCAGCCAAAAGGCCGACATTGTGTTAGAGCTTACTGCAAACGATCGTTCTGGCATCATCCAAGACATTTCATCCGTCATTCATCACCAAGGCGGTAATTTACTGAAGTTAGTCAGCGCACAGGAAAATGCGGCACATTCAGGTCAATTGATGTTCAAAGCTAAAGCGCAAATAGCCGTTGATGATGCTAAGATCGAGAGCCTGATCGCTGCTCTTGAAAATATTGCGGACGACTTGATGGTGGATATTTCTCAATAGAATTTAACCTCATGTGACAGTCATCATGAAACTGTCACATGACTCCCTTACCCTGATAGTTTTGTGATTTGATCATATGAACGATTCTCGCCTATATTACGACAAAGAGTTAAGCTGGCTGTCCTTTAATGAACGTGTGTTACAAGAGGCCGCAGATCCCAAAGTACCGTTAATAGAACGAGTACGGTTCTTAGGTATTTACTCTGCAAATCTTGATGAGTTTTTTCGTGTCAGGGTAGCCAAATTACGCCGAAAAGCCATATTGGATAAAGCCACCTGTGACACAAAAACCACCAAGCTACTTCGCTTAGAAGAGCTACTTAGTGAAATCATTGATAAAGTACAAACACTAACCAATACCTTTCAACCTATCGCTAATAATTTGTTCAGAGAGTTAGCAAAGCATAATATTGAGTTACTGTTTAATGATGAAAAATCAACTACGTTTAAGAAGCAACTCACTGCAGGGCAAAAAACGTGGATCAAAACCTTCTTTGATCATCAAATTATTCGCCATATTACTCCGATAATCATTTCCTCTAATACACACCTTGCCAACTGTTTAGATGATGACGGTGTATATTTATTAGTTGGCTTAAAACAATATGAGCAAGTTCAGTATGCATTAGTTGAAATTCCGCGAGCAGAAGTGGAACGTTTTATTATTTTACCGATTGAGGCAGGTGAAAAAGTAAAACGTATTGTAATGTTAGACGATATTATCCTCTATTTTCTAGATGACATATTCAAAGGTATTTTTGAGTATCAAGAGATTGATGCCTATTCCATCAAGTTAACTCGCGATGCAGAATACAACCTTAACGACGAACTTGACCAAAGTTTATTGGATAAGATGTCAAAAGGCTTGAAGCAACGTTTAAAAGCAGACCCTGTACGCCTAGGCTATGACGGCAACATGCCTGAACGTATGCTCAAATCTTTAAAAAAGGCATTAAAAATCAAAGAGGAATATAATTTGGTTCCCGGTGTAAGATACCGCAACTTTAAAGATTTTATTCACTTTCCAAACTTAGGCGTAGCCACATTAGAGAATCCAAAGTTAGAAGCACTCGACGCCCATAGACTCACCAAATTTAATAATGTCTTTGAGGCGATATCGCACAACGATGTATTGGTGTATTACCCGTATTACAAATTTAGACACTTCACCGAGTTTTTACGGCAAGCATCCTACGACCCCAGCGTGACCCAGATAAAAATAAATATTTACCGTGTCGCCAAAAAATCAGAGATTGTTCATTCACTGATTGAGGCCGTTAAAAATGGGAAAAAAGTAACGGTCGTTGTTGAGTTAAGAGCACGATTTGATGAAGAAGCTAATATTGGCTGGGCAACACGCATGAAAGATGCCGGTATTGATGTTGAGTTTGGCATTGAATCATTAAAAATTCATTCAAAACTATGCTTAGTCACTCGTGAGGAAGACGGAAAATTAGTACGCTATGCCCACATTGGCACAGGAAACTTCCATGAGAAAAACGCTAGAATTTACACCGATTTTTCTCTATTTACTAAACACAAAGAAATCGCACTAGAAGTAGATAATGTCTTCTCATTTATTGAACACAGTTACAAGCGATTCCGCTTTAATCACTTGCTTGTTTCACCACTAACATCACGCAGGCGTCTTTATCAACTTATTGATAATGAAATTCAAGCGGCAACAAAAAATAATGAGGCGCGTATCACGCTAAAGGTGAATAACCTAGTGGATAAAGGTTTGATCAATAAACTCTACAATGCTTCTAGTGCAGGAGTCATCATCAATATCATTGTTCGAGGAATGTGTGCATTAAAACCGGGTATTAAAGGCGTCAGTGACAACATCACCGCAATTTCTATTGTTGACCAATTCTTAGAGCACCCTCGTGTGATGTTATTTCACAATCAAGGTGAACAATCACTTTTTATCAGCTCCGCAGACTGGATGGAGCGTAATATTGACCAGCGTGTTGAAGTGAGTTGCCCTATCTACGATGAGGCACTTAAAGAGCGAATCATTAAAACACTGGAGCTGCAACTTAGTGACAACCAAAAGGCACGTATCATTAATAAAACACAAGATAACGAATATATTAAGAAAAACGCGAAAAATGCAGTACATTCCCAGCTTGCCATCTATGATTATTTAAAAGCACAAGAGCACTTCGACCGGCAGCAATTCACCATAGACGATGATTAAGTATTTAAATGAGTAACACTGAGCCTTTAAACATTCTAAAATCTACTGACGAGAACATCAATTCGTTGGCTGAGCATTATTTAGGGGCGTTAGATATAGGTTCAAACAGCTTTCATTTTGTTTTTGCTCGTGTTGTTGAGGAAAGCCTTCAAATATTGCACGCTGAAAAGTATCAAGTAAAACTTGCCAGCGGACTCGATGAAAATAATTTGCTGGATCAACAAGCTATCCAGCGTGCACTACAAGCCCTAAAAGATTTAGCGCCGTTAACCGAAAAGCTCGATACCGAGAACTTTCGCGTTGTCGCTACATTTACATTACGCCAAGCTCAAAATACCCATGAATTGCTAAAAGCCGCTGCGGAGGTTTTTCCTTTTGATATTGAAGTTATTTCTGGACACGAAGAGGCACGTTTAATTTATCAAGGGGTAGCCCATTATACTGCGCCAGACCAACAACGCTTGATTATTGATATAGGTGGTGGCTCAACCGAATGCGTCCTTGGTGAAAATTTTCAAACAAAATACTTAACGAGCTTAAACATTGGCTGCGTCAGCTTTTATCGTGAACATTTTGCTGACGGAAAAATTACAAAAAAGCGCTTTGAGTGGGCAATATTGCAAGCAAAATTAGAAATGGAATCTCATGTAAAACGATTCAATAAGGTGGGCTGGCAACAAGTATTAGGCACTTCTGGCACGATGAAGGCGCTGTTTAACATAGTAAATCATGAACAAAGCCTCCCTAAAGGCGTTAAATTAAAATCATTGCATAAACTCAAAGACAAGTTAATTGAGTTTGGCCACGTAGATAAAATTTCATTACCTGGACTAAAAGAAAGTAGACGCCCTATTCTTGCACCAGGGCTAGCTATTTACCTTGGCATTGCCGAAATGCTCAAGATAGAGTCCTTTGTTTATTGCGATTATGCATTACGAGAAGGTGTGCTTTATGAGTTGCTCGATAAGCTGGCTTACAAAGACATCAGACAGCGTACGGTTGATAGCCTTTCCAAACGTTTCAATATCGACGAAGAACATGCACAAGTTGTGTCAAAACAAGCGATATCGATATTTGAACAAGTTAGAAGGGACTGGGAATTAACCAACAAATCTCATTTGAGTCTACTCAGATGGGCAGCCCTGTTGCATGAAATTGGTTTTGATATTAATCCTTCAGGCTATCACAAACATGGCAATTACATCTTAACCAATGCCGACCTGCCCGGCTTTAATCTTGAACAACAAAACGCTCTAGCCTATCTGGTAGGCAACCAACGGAAAAAATTACAATCAGCAGATTCGGCACACTGGTATGTATTAAAAACGAGTGAAATAGAAAAGTGTGTCGCTATATTGAGGTTATCTGTTTTATTAAATCAGCAAAGGCAACTTACAACAGCGCCAGTATTTACAGTACACGCAGATAAAAATTCCATCACATTATCATTTGAGCAGCTTGGTCTAGATGATCGAAGTACCATTCGAGATGATTTAGAAACTGAAGTTTTACAACTTAAAAATATTGGCATCGAACTAAACATAGCAACGTATTAGAACATTGTTTATGCTATTTTCAATAGCAAAAAAGCCAGACTAATGACTGGCTTTTTCCATGTAAGTTCAGTGGTTATAAAGTAATGCCTAGCTTCTTAAGCTCTTTGTTAGCAACTTTTGCTGGCAATGGAATATAGCCATCTTTCTCAACAATATACTGACCAGATTGCGACAACACCATTTTTAAGAATTCTGCTTCCATAGGTGCTAATGGTTTATTAGGGTGTTTGTTAACGTAAACATATAGGTAACGTGATAGTGGGTATTTACCAGCTACCGCATTTTTCATATTTGCTTCAACGAAATTGTCACCTTTTTTAGCCAGTGGCAATGCTCTAACACCCGATGTTTGATAGCCAATACCTGAGTAACCAATACCGTTCAAAGAAGCCGATACTGATTGTACAACTGACGCCGAGCCTGGTTGTTCGTTTACGGTATTTTTAAAATCACCTTTACATAAGGCTTTCTTTTTAAAGTAACCGTAAGTGCCTGATACAGAGTTACGACCGTACAACTGAATGTCTTTACCAACCCATTCACCAGTTAAGCCCAAATCACCCCAACGGTCAGCATCTTTCTCAGCGCGACATTTACGGTTACTTGAAAATATCGCATCGACCTGATCAATGCGTAATCCTTTAATTGGATTGTCTTTATGAACAAAAACCGCTAACGCATCAATGGCTACTCTAACTGCCGTTGGCTTATAGCCATATCGTTTTTCAAAAGCTTCGATTTCTCGTGACTTCATCTTTCGGCTCATTGGGCCTAAATTTGATGTCGATTCCGTCAACGCTGGTGGCGCAGTCGATGAACCCGCAGCCTGAATTTGCACATTTACGTTAGGGTAAGTCCGTTTAAACTCTTCGGCCCAAAATGTCATCATATTAGCTAATGTGTCAGAGCCAACTGATGAAAGGTTACCTGAAATACCACTTGTCTTTTCATAAACAGGCAGTGCTTTATCTACAGCCAATGTCGAAAAGCTGACTACACTTGCTAAACCTAATACGCCTAATGCACGTTTAAAACTCATAATCTTCTCCGATTTCGATGAGCGTTGTACCTAAAAGTTGTGACTACTATATAAAGCAATTGTGACAATTATATTTCTTGAATGTGACACTTATATGACAACCGAAATATTTTTGTCATTAATGAAAAACAAATGAAATTTAACTGAAATAGGATACCTATATAGCAGGTATTTCGATGAAAAACTCTCTACGAACTAATGACTTTGCTTTCTTCAAATATGATTGAAAATTCACTGCCTTGCTGCCATTTACTATTAATAATCAACTCGGCGCCATGGTGTTGCAGAACATGTTTAACAATTGCTAAGCCAAGCCCTGAGCCTCCAGTATTTCGAGAGCGTGATTTATCAACTCGATAGAAACGCTCTGTTAAGCGATTGATGTCTTCTGGGCGAATTCCCGGTCCATTATCTTTGACGGAAAATATCGCTTTATTCCCTTTTTTTTGCCACGTGATGCTAATTTCACCGTTGGCAGGTGTATAAGCAATAGCATTGGAGATTAAATTAGAACAGGCACTTTTTATTTCAGAGTCAATGCCAACTATCCCTAATGTTTGTAGACAAGTGACAGTGATGTTGTGATTTTTATCTTGATTGAGCCAGTTCGCGTCTGTAATTAAATTAGCGATCATCTCAGGCATGTTAATGGGTAACATATCATCTTCCGTCGCCGCTTCAATACGCGATAGGATCAATAACTGCTCAACTAACCTGTCCATACGAGACACTTGCGACTCAATGACATTAAATGCCTGCTGCCAATGAGGATCAAGAGCGTGTTCTGTACTTTGAACCATTTCAACGTAACCACGCACAACTGTCAGTGGAGTTTTAAGTTCATGAGAAACATTTGCAACAAAGTCTCGGCGCATTTCTTCAAGGCGATGAATTCGACTAATATCACGAGCCAACAATAAAACTTGGTCTTTACCGTAATCCATAAACCTTATTTCAAGTTGCATATCCGCATTAACTGGCGAGACTAGCACACAAGGTTCGCTGTAATTTGCAGCAATGACATAGTCTGAAAATTCAGGAGCGCGCAGCAAATTATCAATACGCTGTCCACTATCACCTGGCCACTGAATGCCGAGCAATCGTCCTGCTTTTTTGTTGCTCCATTGAATAGTTAAATCGTGCCCTAAAACGATGGCAGCATCAGGCAGTGCTTCTGCACCGTCACGATAGTAACCAATACGTTTGGTCAGCGACTTTTGTTTGGTACGGTAATTTTTGATGTTTTTATCTAAACCATCAAAAATTCGTCCCCAAGTTCCTTCTGCATGCGGTGGTGAAATGGCTTTTGAATTCCAGATCCACTGTATTAACTTGACCCTAAAATAATATTGATAAGCTAATAAGGAAACCGCTGAAGCCAGCAAGACAAAATACAACTGTCCGATCCAAAGACCAACTATTGCACTAATAGCAAAAAATATAACTAGCCTAATTACCAGTTGTCGAATTGAAAGTTCCAACGGCATAAATTAACTTAATACTTTCCCTGAGAAGCGGTAGCCCGCTCCCCTAACAGTTTGCACAAAATCTTCATGTCCGTTGCCTGAAATAGCTTTTCGCAAACGACGGATATGAACATCAACAGTTCGATCTTCAACATAGACGTTAGTCCCCCACACGTTGTCAAGTAGCTGCTCCCGGCTATAAACACGCTCGGTGTGTGTCATAAAAAAATGCAACAATTTAAATTCTGTAGGTCCTAGCTCCAAGTGTTCATTGTTAATGCTCACTCGATGGGCAGTAGGATCAAGTTTTAAGCCGTGAAACTCTATCGTCTCCTCTAGCGCGGTCGGCGATACTCGGCGAATAACTGCCTTGATGCGGGCAATCAACTCTTTAGGAGAAAATGGTTTTGTAACGTAGTCATCCACACCCGCGTCAAATCCTTTCACTTTATCTTCTTCATCTGAGCGGGCTGTAAGCATAATGATAGGGATATTACGCGTGTGTTCACTTTGCTTTAGTTGTTTAGCCAATTTAACACCTGTGCCGCCTGGTAGCATCCAGTCGAGTAAAATTAGATCTGGGTATGGCTCAACCACTTTTGAAATAGCTTGATCGATATCTTGTGCTTCAATGGCATTAAAACCGTTTTGCTCTAAGACGAAAACAATCATTTCCCTGATCGGCGCTTCATCTTCTACAACTAGTATTTGTCTGTTCATCTAAAATTACCTAGAACTTGTTAAGTGACACCCTGTGATTAAGAATATAATGCAAAAATTTGATGACAGTTTTATGACAAAACATCAATTATTTGAATGTTGTGCGAATATTTATAATTAAGCAAGAAAAAGCCGCATAAATGCGGCTTTCAATTATTGATTTATTGGCTCAAATTTAGAATTTATGTTCTAAACCTATCGCTAAATAATCTTCATCTGCTTGCGAGTCCATATCGAACGTAGAGAAAAAGGTAAATAACTTGGTGCTTTTAGCTAATTTATAGTCTGCACCAATGCTGATCCCCATTTGGTCATCACCACCGTCGGTATTAGCCGTTTGAATTTGGCCTTTATAAGTCACTTTGTTAACGGTATAACCTGCCGACACCATAACCCCATCCAACTCTTTACCGGTATCGATATTTTCTTGAGTGTGAATAATGGCACCTAATTTAATGCCTGCAACTTTAGTTGAAGCGATTGCACGAACCACATCATATCCTCTTACTTCTGAATCCATCGCGACAGCAGCATAGAAGTTAGATTTTTTGAGATCTTTATCACCGTAACGAACCCCCACTGAGTACGCATCTTCATCATCAACACTGTCTTCGGCAATGTAAGTTAACGCCAATTGAAAATCTGCAAACCATGGCGATTTATACGTCAAAGAATTTGCAACTCGGTTCTCCCCTCGCCATAGATACTTAATATCAGCATTGTAGTCGTTAAATAAATCCACTCGCCCCTGCATTTGTTTTAATGCGGAATCATTTTTACCCAGGAATACACCGCCGAAACTGCCTTTCAAACCAACATATTGGTTACGATCACGAATATTGTCTCCGTTTTCACTGTCACCATCTAAATCAATTTGAAACTCAGCCTTGTAAACTACTTCAAGGCCATCGCCTAAATCATGTTCGCCTTTGAAGCCCAGTCGAGATGCATTACTTCTAATTTCAGTAAATGAGCCTTCACCTTCATCTGAAGATTGTACGGACAAGTTCGCTTTACCATAAATATCAATACTGGCTGCAAACGTGCTAAATGACGTGACTGATAATACTGCCATTGCAATGGCCTGCTTAGTGAAATTCATATTATTACCTTAGTGATTCATCAGTTTTCTCAATTGCGGTGCATTTTGCACAACAACTATGACACTTTTATTACAGTGTGAAACTTTTTTTAATTTTTGATTAACGTTTAATGTCTTATACATGACACTTTAGTGACTCTATTGTTACACTCATCATTTACAATAAGGCTAAATGACTGAATATATTGTAGATGAATTTTAAACAAACGGCGTTAACGCAACAAGCAATACCTTGTTTCATTTAAATAAAACTTTTCTAAACATTAAAAACAGCTAGAATGAAATTAACTGTAACCAAATAAATTGGGCTTATGAAGGTCACGAGTATTTCACGAAAATTGCTGTCAAAGGTTCTTTCCTT
Source organism: Thalassotalea atypica (assembly GCF_030295975.1). NCBI lineage: Bacteria > Pseudomonadati > Pseudomonadota > Gammaproteobacteria > Alteromonadales > Colwelliaceae > Thalassotalea > Thalassotalea atypica. The sequence continues at coordinate 1,173,698 of NZ_AP027364.1, read as the reverse complement.
CTATTTTGTCTTAACATTTATCGTGACAGGTGTGCAGATTATTGCGGAATACAACGCCACCAAAGGACAAATCAATAGAGACTTATTAACCCTAGAGAAAACGTTCAGTGGTAGTCTGACCCGTGCTGTATGGGAACTAAATACGCAGCAAGCGCAAGATATAGCGGCCGGCCTTCACAACATTCCCATGATCAAAGGCATACTCGTGACCGATGAGAATGATCAAACGATCATTGAATTGGGTGATGTTGGTCAGGACGAGTCATATAGTGCCCGACGAAAAACCGCAGACAGTAGCGCCATCAGTTTTAAAAACACGAGATCTGTCACTGGCGAATTATTTGGCCACACTTTCCCCTTGATTTTTCAGTTCTCAGGCCGAACGACTAAGGTTGGCACCGTAACCTTATTATCGAGTAACGATGTGGTTTTTAATCGCATCGAAGTAGGTCTATATTTCTTGATTGGTAATGCGATGGTTAAAACCGCTGCGTTGGTGTTGCTGTTTTCATTCGCGTTTCAAAAACTATTAACTCGGCCTTTGAGTGAGCTGACGGAACAGCTTAACCAGCTAGACTTAGATGATCCTGAAGCCTCTAAATTACACTCTATCAGCTATGAAAAAAATGAACTAAACATACTAGAGGATGCCTACAACAACCTCATTGACGAGCTCGTTTTGTTCAAGGAAAAGCTCGCCAATACTCAGCAAGATTTGGTTAACGCCAATGCTCGCCTTGATGAGCAGAATTTAATACTTGAACAGGAAGTTGCGAAGAAAACCTCGTCATTAAGTACCACAATGTTGAAAATGGAAATGCAGCAACGTGAATTATTACAACAACAAAGCCAATTGAAAGCCGAAAATGATCGTCGCAGTAAAACAGAGCTGACCCTAACCCATACTAATAACGATTTAAAAAAATCTATTCTTGAACTCAATAAAGCGCAAAAACGCTTATTAAATGCAGAAAAAATGGCTGTACTAGGTAGTCTATCGGCTGAAGTTTCTCACGAAATTAATACCCCTATCGGCGTAAGCATTACATCAACGAGCTTTTTGGTGGACTTGATTAAGCACTTAGAAACTGACTTTACTGAGCAGAAACTCACCAAGCGAACATTTGAAGAGTTTATCAATAACGCCAACCAAAGTGCTGAGTTGTTGAGTAATAATCTAACCAGAGCGTCTGATTTAATCTCAAGCTTCAAACAAGTTGCCGTCGATCAAACCAGTGATAAAATTCGCCTGATCAATATCGGCCAATATCTTGACGAGATTGTTCAGTCATTACACCCTAAGTTAAAGAAAACTAATCATTGTGTCAGGGTGCACTGCCCTGACAACATCGAAATGCAAGTTCACGCAGGTGCAATCTCCCAAATCATTACCAATTTAGTCATTAACTCCATTATTCATGGTTTTGAAGGCATGAATCGTGGAGAAATTCGCATTGATGTAAATTACCTGAACGACAACCTTCACCTACATTATCAAGACAATGGACAGGGGATCGAACAGTCAGCGTTAGCACATATCTTCGAACCATTTTACACCACTAAAGACGCTATGGGGGGGTCAGGTCTAGGCACCCATATCATATATAATTTAGTCACAGACACCCTAAATGGAACTATATCAGCAAGTTGTGAGCCTAACCAAGGGCTGGCTTATGATATTGAATTCTCCAATATGCGTTAAATTACATTGCACTTAAATATACAAGTTAAGCCTTTAAAAAATATGCCGAGCTTTATGATGATCGCACCCTTAAGATCGGCTATCATTGCCGCTGATAATTTTCCGCCATAATAAATAGGACTCATTCATGTGGTTTAAAAACCTATACTTCTTTGCGTTTACTCGCCCTTTTAAGTGGACAGAAGAAGAGCTAGAGCAACATTTAGCAGAACATCCTTTTACACCTTGTAAATCTACTGAACAGTCTCATTTTGGTTGGGTTAATGCGTTAGGTAAACATGGTAATAGTCTAGTTCATTGCGCTTCAAACAACTTTTTATTATGTGCACGTAAAGAAGAAAAAATGCTGCCTGCGCCAGTGATCAAAGATATGGTCGATGCTAAATGTGCACAGCTAGAAGAAGAACAAGGCCGCAGCGCTACGAAGAAAGAGAAAGAGCAGTTTAAAGAAGACGTCACATTTGAATTATTGCCACGTGCGTTTTCTCGCTTCAACGACACCCACGGTTATATCAGTCCTGACCACAACATCATTGTTGTTAACTCAAGCAGTCGCGCCAAAGCAGAAGATTTTCTTGCCTTACTGCGTAAAGTATTAGGTACATTACCGGTCACAAGTTTTAACCCAGAACAAGCACCTGATGAAGTCATGACTGACTGGATCACAGAAAGCAATTTAGGCGAACAGTTCGCGTTAGGTATGGAAGCAGAATTTAACGCCGTAGGCGATGATGGCGCAGTAATTCGTGTGAAAAACCAAGATTTAACCAGTGATGAAATCAAAACTCACATTGATGCTGAAAAGTTTGCGGTAAAGGTCGCTCTAGAGTGGGATGATGCCATGTCATTTATTGTTTGTGATGACTTAGCATTGAAACGACTAAAATTCTTTGATGTACTTCAAGAGCAAAATGACGACATTGATAAAGATGACATTATCGCAAGATTAGACGCCGATTTTGCCTTAATGGCGGGTGAAATCAACCGATTAATTGTCGATTTGCTAGCTGAGTTCTCATTAAAAACCACTGACTATTTAGATGAAGACGACAAATAGTTCAGTTTCTATCTATCGTTGAGCCGAGTAATTGTTTGGCTCAATTAAAAAGCCCAATGTTATGCATTGGGCTTTTTAATAATTATTTATGTAGAAAAAGTTAAGACGCCCTCAATAACGCAATAGCCTTTCAATAATGTTTAGCGATATGACTAATCTTCAGCGTTAGTTGCCCCACGCAATGGATTAATACGGCCACCAGTAACTTTATCGGCCCTACCTTCTTCTTTTGCTTTTTCTGCTCTGCGTTTTCTAACTTCTTTGGGGTCGGCAATCAACGGACGATATATTTCAATCCTGTCCATATCTCGCAAAATATCACTAAGCTTCGCAGCTCTATTCCAAATCCCCACTTTATTGCTTTCTAAATCAATTTCAGGGAAAAGCTCAAGCATGCCTGACACTTTAATTGCCTGCTCTATTGTAAAGCCATCATCAACGCTTAGTGACATTAACTCTTGTTTGTGAGGTAAGCCATATACTAGCTCAATATGAATTTGCTCAGCCATTTTTCCCATACACCTCTTTTGCTCTTTGCGTAAACGCCTGTACCATATTATTAGCAATATGCGTGAATACTCGTCCAAAGGCTAAATCAAACATTTTGTTAGAAAACTCATAATCTAGATTTAACGTAACTTTACAAGCATCTTCTGATAACTCAATGAGATTCCAGCTACCAACTAACTTAGAAAAAGGACCGTCTACTAAATTCAAACGCACTTGTTTATTCTTAATCAAAGTATTTTCTGTAGTAAACCATTTATTAATGCCAGCTTTAGACACCAATAAACTTGCTTTCATTGACGTGTCATTTTGCTCTATGACTTTACTATCACTACAATCAGGCAAAAACTGCGGATAAGCTAATACATCATTAATTAGATTAAACATTTGCTCAGCGCTATGCATAACCAGCGCACTACGATTTACTGTTGGCATTCATCCCCCTAAATTTGCTCGCTATCATAGCAAATCACTTGTCAAAGCTCACCTTAGATATTTATTTTTAATAAATTTACTCAAGACGATTTAAAACCAAGTAATACAACGTATAATGAGCGCCGTTAAAGATGGAAAGACAATGGCAAAGAAAAAATCTAAAAGTTCAAATAGCAATACTATCGCGCAAAATAAAAAAGCACGTCACAACTATAACTTAACCGACAAATTTGAAGCCGGTATGAGTTTACAAGGTTGGGAAATTAAAAGTATACGCAACGGTAAAGTGAATATCTCAGACTGTTATGTCTTCATGAAAAACGGAGAAGCATACCTTACAGGCGCTGAGATCATGCCGCTTAATTCAGCATCAAGCCACGTGGTTTGCGATGCAACACGTGATCGAAAGCTATTGCTTAACCGTAGAGAATTAGACCGATTATCTGGCGCGGTTGACCGAGATGGATTTTCACTTATCGCAACAGCCATGTACTGGAAACAATGCTGGGTAAAACTAGAATTTTTCCTTGGTAAAGGTAAAAAAGATCACGATAAACGTGCAGACATTAAAGACAGAGAGTGGCAAGTAGATAAAGGTCGCTTGATGAAAAACAAGAATTTGAACAAAGATTGATAAAAATCGAGCAACTACTGTTCAATTTTTATCACGTTGTTTAAATGCTTAAAGCGCGATACAATGCGCTATGTAGGGTGAAAGCTTTACAGAAAAAACTTTGGGGCGGATTTAGGATTCGACGAGATTCACGAAACCCAAGGTGCATGCCCAGGGGCGGTTGGCCTGGTAAAAAGCCGCAAAACCATAATTGCAAACGACGAAACGTTCGCACTAGCAGCTTAATGCTAGCCATCGCCTCAAAGACTCGCCTATTGTCTTGAGAATCGATGGTCACCCCAAGTAGGCTAGCGAGGGAAGCATGCTCAAGGCTGAACCGCGAAATAGTATTGAGCTCACCATGACGAAGCCTGTCGATTGGCGTCTAATTGGTTAAATAATTAATCGACTAAGCATGTAGTACCGAAGATGTAGGTTTTTCGGACGGGGGTTCAACTCCCCCCCGCTCCACCACATTGAATACTGGCGAAAGTCAGGTAAATCAAGCCATAGCGCCTAGAAATAGGGACTGTGGCTTTTTTTATGTCTGATGCTTAGCTCCCGCCTACTTAATCAGATTCAACTCTCCATTTCAATGCTACTTAGCATGGCTGCATCTAGGCAGACTGTTGCTCGGCTTTACATTCAATACAAGGCCTACACATCAGGCTTTAAATGATCTCACACTCTAATTTATAAAAGTAGATTAAAAAACTTTCATGTAAGAGGACGATTTTCGTCCGATTCCTTTACACAAATGTAACAAGTTATTAATGAAGAGCTTAACAATCTTTTTAACTGATTGATTTAAAATAATTAAACTTAACTGGTTCAAAACTTGCTGATTTGTTGCTGTTAATTGTGCCTAATGTGTTTTAAACAAAATACTAGGTATGTTCAAAAATTATTAAGTAGTAAATAGAGAGTATGTAAAACAGTATAAAAATAATTATTAAGGAGATTAAATGTGAAAGGCTCTTTCATAAAAGGTGTTAAAACCAAATCGAAATTATTAAGTAAAGTCTATAACTCAACATTTCAAACCGTACTTATTCTACCTGTAATCATCTGGAATTCGGCATATGCCACAGATATTCCAGCCGTTGATGCTCAAATGCTTACCAGTAGCATTACTTCAAGCAAAACAACATCAAAAAATGATGTATATATCATTCGAATGAAAGATAATCCTATTGCTGCCTATGACGGAAGCATCAAAGGTCTAAAAGCAACTAAACCTAGCAAAAACAAAAAAATAGATCCTAAAAACAAACATGTTATTGCTTACGGAGATTATCTAACCAACAAACACGATAATTTATTAAAAGATATCGGCTCAAACAGCAAGCTCTACAGTTACAAATATTCATATAATGGCTTTTCCGCTCGACTAAGTTCAGCTCAAGTAGCAAAACTAAAAGCAAACCCTGATGTTTTAACTGTTGTAGCGGATGAAATGCTTAAACCAGACACTATCTCGACTACATCATTCCTTGGTTTAGATGCCACAGACGGAACTGGTTTATGGGAAAAGCTAGGTGGTAAAGATTACGCCGGTGAAGATGTAATTATTGGCATCATCGACTCAGGTGTTTGGCCTGAATCTGAAAGCTTTTCAGACAGAACCGGTACAAACAAAAACGGTAAAGGTGGAAAGTTAAGTTACCATCAAATTCCTGGTTGGCATGGTAAGTGTACGCCAGGAGAGGGATTCCCTGCCTCAGACTGTAATCAAAAGCTGATTGCTGCTCAGTGGTTTAACTCTGGCTTTGGCGGCGATATAGGTGTAAAAGCAGCCTTCCCTTATGAGTATGCCTCAGCTCGAGATGCAGACGGTCACGGCACACATACCATGAGCACTGCTGGAGGTAATAGTGATGTTGATGTTTCAATTAATGGATCTGATGTAGGTACTGCAAGCGGTATGGCACCACGTGCCAGAGTCGCTGCATATAAAGTATGTTGGGGACGAGGTGGTGAAGGTGGTTGTTTTGGCGCGGATAGCGTCGCAGCAATCGACCAAGCCGTTGCCGATGGTGTAGACGTCCTGAATTTTTCAATTAGTGGTTCTAGCACAAGCTTCACAGACCAAGTAGAAATTGCGTTTCTATTTGCAGCTGATGCAGGCGTGTTTGTTGCAGCTTCTGCTGGTAACAGTGGCCCAGGAGCGAGCACTGTTGCTCATAACAGTCCTTGGCTGACGACCGTTGCAGCAGGTACTCATGATAGAGGCTGGGAAGCTACCGTCACTACAACAGGTGATGGTGTAACATATTCAGGCGTATCTTTAGGTAGTGGCCTTGGTCAATCAGAGATGATTTATTCACTGAATGCCGTGGCAGCAGGTGCAGACTCTGAAGAAGCACGACTTTGTTACCCTGGTACTTTAGACGATACTGCTGTTGCAGGAAAAATCGTAGTGTGTGATCGCGGGACAATTGCTCGAGTAGATAAAAGCTTAGCCGTGTCAATGGCTGGCGGCTCAGGTATGGTTTTAGCTAATGTTGCTCCTTCTTCATTAAATGCTGATTTTCATTCTGTACCAAGTATCCACGTGGACGTTGCTACAGGTAATGCTATTAGAAATTATGCAATCAACTCTGGCGCCGACGGTGGTAGCTTGAGTGCTGGTACACCAATGACATTAGAAGGATCTTTTGTCGCTGGTTTTTCTTCGCGCGGCCCAGCACTGGCTGGCTCTGGTGATATTCTTAAACCAGATATCATGGCACCAGGCGTTGACATTATAGCAGCTGTATCACCTGACGGTTACGGTGGCGAAAACTTTGGCGCATTAAGCGGCACTTCTATGTCTAGCCCTCATATGGCTGGTTTAGCTGCTCTTATGAAACAAGCACACCCAGATTGGTCACCAGCAGCTATTAAGTCTGCATTTATGACCTCTGCAGTTCAAACGACCAACCAAGGTAATCCTATTCCGGACGGACCTTTTGGCTACGGCGCTGGTTTTGTTCAACCTAATAAAGCCATCAATCCAGGCTTAGTTTATGACGCAGGCTGGAATGATTGGATCGGATTTTTATGCGGTACCGGGTCAATTGATTGTGGAGGCTATGCCCCTGACCCAAGCAACATGAACTACCCGTCGATAGCTATTGGCGCTCTAGCAGGTAGCCAAACAGTGACTCGTACAGTAACTAATGTTTCTGATTCACATGGTACTTATACTCCAGTGATTGATGGTCTAGACGGTATTTCAGTAAGTATTAATCCTGCGGTAATTGCAATTGCTCCAGGAGAAAGTGTTTCTTATAGCGTGACATTTACCAATATTGATGCAGACGTTGATACATATTCAACTGGTGGTATCACTTGGGTAGATGGCGATCAACTCGTACGTAGTGCAGTAGTAGTATACCCCGTTCAGTTAGGTGCTCCAGCTGAAATTGTTGGCAGTGGTGCTGATGGCTCAACGAGTTTTGATGTCGCATTTGGCTATACGGGTAATTACAGTGTTGGAACGCATGGCTTAGTTGCTGCATCTACCCAAGCAGGTACGGTTGCTGATGACCCGAGCAATGATATCAATACAGCATTAGATACTTGTGACTTCGGCGGATTTCCATTCACTTGTGAAGGTATTACTTGGCATGCAGTATTTGCTGCTCCTGGCGCAGAATTAGTGAGAATATCATTATTTGATGATTACACAGACGGCGCTGACGATGCTGATTTATATGTTTGGGACTCAAGCTTTAGCTTCATGGGTTCTTCTGGCAATGGCACTAGTGCTGAACAAGTTGATATTGCCTCTCCTGCCGACACGCTTTATTTTGTAGCAGTTCATGGCTGGCAGACTGATGGCGCTGATGCTAACTACACTTTATTTAGTTGGGATCCATCTGTAGACGCTGGCAATATGACAGTGACAAGCCCCGCTGGTGCAGTTTTAGGAACGACAGGAACAGTGACTGTTGATTGGGCTGACTTAGGCGCTGAAAAGTACCTTGGTGTATTGAGTCATAGTGACGGTGGTTTACTTAAACAGACTGTTATTAATATTCAAAATGATTAGTAATAGCCACTGAGTTAGAAAAGCAATATTCTAATTTTGTTATTCTAATACTCTGATTTAAAGCACACCGCATAAACATGCGGTGTGCTTTTTTTTTACAAATTATGTATTACATATTGGCAACAAAAATTCGAAGCTTTGCCGGATAATGGTAAAATACATATTTGAATTAAGTTAACAGCCCAATGTTCAGCAAATGGCGTTGTTTTAGCAACTGTCCGTTCAGTACAAGAAACGAAGAGCATTTATCTACATCTTTCCTTGTTGGTGATATTGCATTTGTCTTACCGTAGAACGGGTAATAAAGAACCTTGTTGTCGTTCAACTTGCCCCAACACAGAAAAAGCATATTCAGTCAGTTTTTATTTATTCTCTCTTACTTAATAAAACAATGAGTATTCCTGTCAATATCGTTAATGACGCAACAATTGATTGTATTGTTATTGCTTCAGACAACAAGAAAACACCCGCAATAGTAGCTATTACTGGTACAGAAAGCTGAACTACCGACGCACTAGTATCTTGAAGTTTAGGTAACACCGTATACCAAATAGCGTAGCCGATAGCAGAGCCAAAAACGCCTGACAGTATCGCATAGACGCTACCTTTAATGTCTATCGAAAACTGACTTATCATCACTATGTTTAGTAACACAACCATTGGTAACGTGCGGGTGAAATTATCTGCTGTTACCCCCAAAGGATCGGTGCCTGCTTTTCCTTTTATTGAGTAAATTCCCCACGCACAACCAGCAAGCATCATCAGTACAGCCGATAGTATTGGCGGCGCTTTTATCCCTGGTAGCAATAATACTAATAGTCCTATCAAAGCGAACATGAAACCGAACCATTGCCACTTAGTCAGTTGTGCTCCATTTAAAAGGGCATGAACAAGTAAAAATAGTTGTACTGTGCTGAATAATATAAAAGCGCCGGTTCCCGTTGGAATATTCACATAGGCAAATGAAAAGGCGGCAGCGTAAATAAACAATGCGAATGCCGCTAACCAACTGCCGGTGCCTTTATTCTTAATTTTTCGACTAGCTTGTTGAACACTAACCAAAAGGAAAAGCGTCAATGCACCGCTAGCCAAACGGATTGAAGTAAAAGTCGCGGGATCAATTTCTGATTCACTTAGTGCGATTCGGCACAATACTGAATTAGCCGCAAACGCAAGCATCGCAAGACATGTAAAAGAAATAGTTTGCATTAGTCGGTAAGGTGACCCGTTTTAACCCAAATTAGGCATCCGTCATCTTTTGTAAACGGCGTATGCTCACTCAAGTGAGGGCTTCTTATCCATGTACCTTTAGGGTATGCACCATGTTCATCATAAAAGGTCCCTTCAAGTACAAAAATTTCCTCACCACTCCAATGTTTATGGCGGTTAAATTGTGTGTTTGGCGCCCAACGTACCAATGCAACGTGCTCTATTTGGTGCTCATGCAGCGGTAACACAGTCAGCCCGTCAACAATCCCTGGGAGAAATTTCTCTTTGGTTGTATCTATTGCCAATTGCTTGTCATCTTCAACATCAAACTGCTGAAGTTTTACTAAAATCGTCGCACCTTCTTTTCCAATGTTAGGTGTGTGAGCTGTGCCTATAGGGTTTCGAACATAGGTTCCTTTCGGATATTGACCATGCTCATCAGCAAAAACGCCTTCGACAACGATGAACTCTTCGCCGCCAGAATGAACGTGCGAGCTGAACTTACTGTTAGGGGCATAACGCACCAATGATGTAGCTTGAGCTACTTCGTCACCAATGCGGTCGAGCATCATGCGCTCTACACCAGGCATTGGGGAATCAACCCAGCTGTAATCATTTGGCTTAATTACGACACGCTGGGTAAAGTCAGCATTTACTTTTAGCGACATAACATTCTCAATAATTTGACATAGCTGGCTTAATCTATCATCTAAGGGCCCAATGACTGATGAAAATTATTCAATTATCAATCTGGTTTGGCGGTATGCTGGTCAATAAAATCTTGTAACTCACCACTTTCTTGCAATTTACTAATGTGCCGATCCAAAATTTCTTTTTCACGTACTAAACTCGAGCGCAAAATAATATTTAGTGGCACGATACTGACAGGGTGTTTCGAACGATAAAATTTGTCATCTTTGAAAAACGAAGAATTAATTAAGTTCAACGCGTTAAATTCGTTCATTATCGCAAAATCGCAACGATTTTTAGACAACATTCGTAACATGGATAAATGGCTTGAAGAGTCTACACGCATCAACATTCGGTCACGAAAATATGTTTTAAGTTTAGGGTAGGTATAGCCCTTTCTAGTACAAATATTTTTTGCACTAGTAGAGTTTTCTAATGAAAAATCTTTTTCAAATGCTGTATTTTTATAGAGAAAACTGCGGTGCTGGAACAAAGGCACTGTTGCGATCAATTTGTCGGGCTCTTTTAACCAGCGCTGGCTCAACATCATCAAGTCAGCTCCCCCTTGATACATAAATTCTTCGCTGCGCTTTCGACTGTTTGAGATATATTTAATATTTAACTGATTGGTTTCGACTAGTCCATTGAGAATATCAGGGATGATCCCCTGATAAATTTCTTTGTCGCGATCAAAGTATAAATACGGCAGAGAGCCTGGATGATTGACAATGAATAACAAAGGTTCATTCGCTTTAGCTAAAAAAACTAAGGCGGTGGGCATTAAAATTAAAAGGCTTATTAATTTCAAATGAACAACTCATATTATTTCAGAACGTTATTAATATTCAGTATAGTAAACCTAAGTTTTATGGGGCGAACTTAACGAATAAAATACTAAATTTTTGGTCAAAAAATAAGAAATTAACTTTCAATTTTCTATAGTTCTGTATACTTTTATTCATTTAAGGCGTTAAGCGTATTTTATATGTGTGGCAGATTAAATGTAACAAGCGACCCTTTGTCGCAACTAGTAAGCGATTACTTAGGTATTGAGTTTAACGCCATTGATAATGATGATTTAAGGCCGTCAGAGGCTGTTGCCACGATCATTAAGCCCCCATTAGGATTTGCACAAATCAATGCAAATTGGGGCATCAAGCCTGATTGGTCTAAGCAATTACTGATTAACGCTAAGGCAGAAACCATTACGGAAAAGCCAACCTTTAAAAGCGCTTTTAGTCACAGCCGCTGTTTAGTGCCTTGCTCAGGATGGTATGAATGGAAAACTGAAGAAAACAATAAAATAAAATATCAATTTACAGCTGAAGCCAAGCAACCACTGTATATGGGCGGCATATTATACCATCCAGAGTCACCACAATTAGTTACCTTAACGACAAGCCCAACGAAACTATGCGCTGAAATCCATCACAGAATGCCAGTTTTAGTTACCGCTACACAGATTGAACAATGGTTTGATGGCTCACAGCAAGAACTGGAGCCGCTGCTAACGTCTAACGAAAACTGCGAAATTACGATCAAGCGCATGGTGTAATTTACGGATCACTTTTTACCGTAGAGCAGCTTCATTAAGATTAATTGATCAAAGGGAGATTTACCGATGAGCTTTTTATCTTGTTGATACTTTTCCATGGCTTGCCATAAATCATCTATATTGTAGCCTTGCTGCTTTAGTGCCTCTTGTATTTGACTAATAACCTCAGGATAAAAATAGAGCGAAGAAGACGGGCCTTTGACCTCTACTTTCTCCGTGTTTTTCTTTATCGCATTTGAAGAGAAGTATTTTACTACCCGAGAAATAACGCCTCCTACGGTTGATTCAGGCGTTTGTTTGCATCCTTGCAACAGCAACAGCATAACCGTGTCGAGTCGCTGCCATGCTAATAAATCAAAGGTCTCTGATTCAAGCTCGTTATAGGCTGAAATATAACCTGAAACATACCCCGCATACTGCTGCAATACGGGTTCGTCTTTACTGGCAGCCACAATAAAGCTTTTACATTGCTGTACGCCAACGCCCTTGATGGCAAAAACACCGTCGGTGTCTTTTGCCAATGAACTTAACGAAATACTAGATAAAATGACAACAAGCAGAAATCTGTCTATCCGCATTCATAATCCTTAATTAAATTAACGGGCGGCTACTATACTTGCGCCACAGTATCAATAATCCAGCAAGCATTAACACTATAGCACTAGGCTCAGGAATTGTCGGAGGGTTAACGACAGTCGTTACATCAAAATCAAAGCTAACATCGGATAAAAATCCTGCTTTGTCTGTAACGCTAAATAATACGTTATGATTTCCACCACCAAACGCAGCAGTTAAGTCCGCCATAGAATATGAGAAAGCACCAGATGAAAATAAATCTGCAAAGAAGGCTGTAGCGTTGGTTGCTCCATTAATAAGCGCAGCAAAAGATAGGCTTTCAAATCCTGCAATTAGGGCATTCACTGCTAGGTCTGCATCGCCAGCATTAAAAGTAAAGTCAATGTCAGTTCCGTTTACCGTTGCAGAAGCATTTAATGTTGGGGTGGCATTGTCATAACTAACGTTAGTGGTATCAGAATCCGATTTCCCGGTCATTTCTTCAGTCCCATTTGCAGTCCACGTTGCTGTACTGGTGGTCATGGATAACCCCGATGCAGCAATACCGACTTGAATACTATCTCCAATGACAGTACCCGTTTCAGACCAAGTAAAACCAACGAAGTCTTCACCGTCTGAACGGGCTGCGCCTAGATCATTGCTTTGAGTAACCGAAGCAGTCGCGGTTTGTATCAGTGTCGCGGCGTTGTAAACAATATCAGGGCCGGCATCTACTACCAGTTCAACGGCTTCGTTTAAGACACTATTATTTGAACTGGTAGAGGCGACTTGCCCCCCAATACAATTTGCGTCCATACAGTTAAAAGCTTTCGCCTCCATAGATGTCGCGCTAGTATCTGTCGCAGTATTAAATAATTGAATGAAATTAAAGCCAGCCCCAGCAAAATCTCCTTCATACTCAAGACCAATAATATTGTTTTTGTCGCTAATGTCAGAGCCATTGGCAAAATTTAGCGTAGGTACAGGAGAATTATCGCCAAAATCAAAATGATTGCTTTGGTCTTGCTGATAAATAAACGGTGATCCTGCATCCAGCCCTTCCATAGGAACAAATATATCCAAACTGTTGCCCGCAGCAGATAAATCAATGGTGCTCATTGATTTATTTGTATCATTAAAGCCTAAATCTTTAACAGCAACATTATTCGTCACTGTTGAGGTGTCATCATAACTGAACTTAATGACGTATTTTTGCCCTACGCTCATTCCGGGGCCACCATTAGCAGTAGAATTAGGTGTATCGGCTACGGTATCCCACGTACCGACATAAATAACATCAATAATGGCTGCTGATGCGATATTGGTCAGCGATAATGCACACAGCATTAAGGCAACAAGACACCGATTGAGCCATTTGCTCAATCCTTTTATTGCCATTGGCAATGTATCTAACCATGAGAACATAATTTTCTCCTTTTTTTATCATCTCAATATATGCATCATCGGTTCATGTAATACCGTTAAATTGAACCTAAAAACACACTGATTATTTGCATGAACTGATCTGTTTAACCCAAGCTAATAAGACCATTCCATTTTTTCATAAAAACTAATTTCTTCGACAACCGAGAAACCGAGCTTTAAATATAGTTGTTTAGCGACATTGTCCGGCTCGACATGCAGACTAACGGTTTGTTGATGATGCTTGGCTTCGTCGAGCAAGTCGGTCATCAACTTACACCCAATGCCACGTCGCCTATGTGGTTGTAATAAGGCAATATCCATCACCCGTATATCCTTTGACGTTCGTTCAACATACAAACGTCCTATGTCTTCATCTTCAACCTTAATGATCAAAAACTCCGCCTTTGGGTAATGCTTTTTATAATGCTCATCCTGCGCATAAAATTGAAAACGTAAAAACTCCGCTTTCTCTGTATCATTCCAATGCCCTATTTTAAGCATTTCCTCCGAGCGAGAATCCGCATAAACCGACAACAAGAACGCCATGTCACTTTCATTCGACATTCGAAGTGATATCGCTCCTGCCAATGGGGCATTTAATTGCCCCACTTCAACCCGTAAAGGCTCGCTATTCATTGTGCGCACTCCATAAAACAACTTAACTCCTTGATGGATAAAGCCCCTGTAAAGCGATAATGAAATACATCCCTAAAAATGGCTGCATATTGTTGTGCGGCTGATTTCCGCCGGCATTTTCCAGAGTGCCTACGGCCATATTAGTAACATCAGTATCACTGGCATACATTGGTGCGGCTCCAATACCAACAGCAGCAGAGGGGGAAGTCGCACTTGCCGTTGGGAACGAATTCAAGGTATGACTGTGGGGCGGCAGTTGATTGGTAGTCAATGTAACATCGTTAGTACCAATTCTTTCGCCAAGACGCCTAGCAGTTAAACCGGGCCCTCGACCTGGGTGCATTGGTGCCCTGCCTTGCAAATTGGGTAATGCCGTAGTTGTCCTACCGTCACCACCATATGTTGTACCTATCAATGAAAATAACGCCGTATTTTGTGCCACAGGCAATAATTGCCCATCACAAAATGCCCAACTTCTTGGTGCAAAATTTCCGGCAAATATCCTGATTTCAGCTATAAAAGGTTCTGACATGTTGTTCTCCTCAATGCCTTGATGGATAAACGCCGAAAAGCGCGACAATAAAATGTACACAAAGCGTTGGCATGAGGTTTGTGTGTGGATTGCCTGTGCCTGTAGCAGCAACACTGTTGCCACTCATTGCTACTGCAGCGCCTGTACCGTATATATTTGCACCTGATGGTGTTGCTGTCGTGTTGCCAGCAGGGCTACCATCACCAGCTGCTGAAGTCGAGGCTAAAAAGCCATGACTATGTGCCCCCACGGTATTGCTGTCTAACGACACATTTTCCGACCCTGCTTTAGCGCCCAGTCTTCGTGTTGATAACCCTGGTCCACTCCCAGCATGAATAGGTATCCGACCTCGTAAATCCGGTAGGCCAAACGTGGTTCTACCATCACCGCCATATATGGTGCCAAATAAACTAAATAAGGCATCGTTTTGAGATACTGCCAATAGCTGCCCGTCACAAAAACTCCAACTTCGAGGAGCAAAGTTTCCAGCAAACATTCTAATTTCACCCACAAATGGTTCTGACATAATCATTTCCTCCTTGAGTTAGTTACGTGATGGGAACAAGCCCTGAAGAGCAATAACAAAGTTTAACGCGAGATACGGCTGCATATTATTGTGCCCTTGACCTCCAGTGGTTGATACCTGATTTCCTGTTAGTGCCGCTGTTTGCGTTAAGCTACCGTAAGGCGTTAATGGCCTCCTTCCGCCAGCTCCTACACCTAGTAAGTTCCCCGTTCCCGATGATGAACTTGCCGTAGCGGATGAAGCTCTTGCTTGATGTGTATGGGCAGGAATTTCGGATTCTTGTAAAATATGGTTTTCATCTCCTGAACGCTCACCTTGCGATATACCGTCACCTACGTGCATGGGCGTTCTTCCTCGCATATCCGGCAAAGCAAACGAAGTTCGCCCATCACCGCCATACGCTGTGCCAAGTAGAGAATAGAGTGATTGATTTTGATTGATAGGTAGTATTTGTCCGTCGCATAAAGCCCAACCTCTCGGTGAGAAGTTAAATCCGACGATCTTTACCTCTGCCAGAAACGGCTCAGACATGATATGACTCCTTTTTGTCATCTTGTTTAGAGCACATACTACTAGCCGACCCTAGCTCTAAATATATTCATAAAAGTGGCAGTTAAACCACTCAGTTGTATGCGTAAAACTTAAATCGCCATGATTGTGTTTATTGGCTCGAACAACGTTTCGTTAAACCAAAAGGATAATACCCTACAACAAAATATAGCCCTGGATTCTGGTTCTGCTAATTTTTAAGTAAACTAAACGATGCACGAAAGAACCGCCCATTCCTTTTTTTACTATACGAAGGCTCTAAATAAATAAGCATAGGTGTACTTGAAAAATCTTCAAGTACGTATATACCCGCTTCTAATGATGACTCTTCTCTGGTTTCCCAGCGCAGTGAAAACTGCTCCACAGCATCATCAGAGCTTTCTTCAAACACTTTTACCAGTTTAATTTCTGCGAGATAACCACCATTGCTGTCATACAGTGCGATCCATTTTTTCATTAAGTGCGAAAATTTGTCTTCCCCAGAGGAAATTTCACTGCCTGTTTCAGCAAGTACTTTGAGCGAAATTGAAGGGACTAATAAAGTAGCACCAAATAACGTGGCGGTGCCTAAAATAAATTGCCGACGTTGCAACATAGAATCTCCCGTAAGAAATAAGCCCTTAAGAATTGTTCAAATAATGCACAAAACACACCAATGAGTAATTATTAATAATTACATCCAATTAACAGTAGGTTAGCCTTGGCCATTGCGTCATTGCATATTTAGACTTCACCAGAACTGTAAATAATTCGGACATTTTTTGAGCTCTTTTAACTAGATACATGTCACGCTTTATGAGACCAGGTTAAGTTCCACCCCTGTGCTATCATATTTTCCGGCGTTGCCAGCATCCCGTTAATTGATGCACTTTTTTCAACATTCAGTGTCGGGTAAACCGGCCAATGCCATGTTTGCCAATGACATCCTTTGTATCCCGGATAATTATTAATACTGACGTTGTGAGTTAATTCACTTTCGAAATACCCCATGAACCCGTGCAAAGCTCCAGCAGTATGTACATGAAACTCAATGTCATGAGCCAACAATCTCGGCTTTTTATCTTTACTAAAATCAATGTTCTCAATTAACTGTGGAGTAGCAAGTTCAGTCGGCTGGTGGGACAAAATCCGCATTTGCGCCTCTTCTACGCAATCAAGCTTTGCTACACTTTTCAGGTCAATACCTTGAAAGTTTTCCCGCCAGATTCCTTGATACTCGTTTTGATATTGAACCGGCACAAGGTAGGTTTTGAGTGTACGAGGTAATATTGTCCCTGAAGGCTTTAAGTATCTTTCGGCAACAGCGTTGACGCACTCGGCAATATTTTCATCTGTGCCAAAATCCCCAATAAGCTCATTAATAATCACATCGACGGACTCTGTGAGGGTAATATTTCTAGCGTCACCTTCAATCACTGTGATCTGCTCTGACATGCCATTGTCAGCAATAATTTGCCGTGTAATTGGTATTATTTGTGGACGCACCTCAACAGCATAAACGTGAGAAGCCCCTGCTTGAACGGCCATGATGGCTAAAACACCTGTTCCTGTACCTAAATCAACAACGACATCGCCTTGCTCGACAACCTCATTGATCGCTCTTCGATAACATTGCATCCGATATTGATCAGACAGCATCTCTTGATATAAAAATGCAGGGTGATTTGTATGCGTGTATATTGATTTATTTGTCATGAGCTTCCTTAATTTTTATTATTCATTTTATACATTTATAAAAAATTGCTAACTTGCTAAAACCCTTGCTGTCAGTTACAAATAATAGTACGAAAAAACAAAAGGTATACGTCAATGTCAAAAATGGATTTAGTCGATTTAAGCGATATACAGATGACAGACTTTTCAAATATAGTGAATCAACCGTTTAGATGTTTAGCGCCCATAGAAGGTGAAATTGAGTTGACGGAAGTCGTTGCTCTCAATAAACAAGACGATAGTCGCGCAAAAAAAGCTCCTTTCATTTTGGTTTTTCATGCACCGCTAGAATTTCCAATCCAACAAGATACGTATCATCTATCACACCAAGAATTGGGCACAATGGCCATATTCTTGGTGCCTGTTGGGAAATCAGAAGAAAGCGTGATATTTGAGGCAACATTTACTTAAAGTTGTTAAGCGCAATAGCGTTTCATCAAACAAATAGACAACAATAATAAAATAGGCAGTACATGATCAGAGAAAACATTTTAATTACTGGTGCTAGTTCCGGTCTAGGCAAAGGTATGGCCATTGAGTTTGCCAAAAGAGGGAGAAACCTAGCTTTATGCGCTCGCCGTGAAGACAGACTGTTAGAGTTAAAACGGGAACTTGAATCAATAAATCCTAACATACGAGTGATTGTTAAAACGCTCGATGTGAATGAGCACGACCAAGTTTTCGAGGTCTTTAAAGCATTTAAAGAAGAACTTTCATCTATTGATAGAATAATCGTCAATGCAGGAATGGGCAAAGGGGCTTCAATTGGCACAGGATACTTTCACGCAAATAAACAAACAGCCATCACTAATTTTGTTTCAGCGATCGCTCAAGCAGAAGCGGCTATGGAAATATTTCGAGAACAAAATTCTGGTCACCTAGTCACTATATCATCGATTAGCGCTGTAAGAGGCTTCAGGCGTGCATTAACCGTTTATGCTGCAACAAAAGCAGCCATCACGTCGCTAACCGAAGGGATTAGAATTGACGTGATGAATACACCGATTAAAGTCAGCTGTATTCATCCTGGATTTATCCGCAGTGAGATCAATGAAAAGGTCGAAAAAGTACCGTTTATTGTTGATACAGAAACCGGCTGTAAAGCCCTTGTTAAAGCAATTGAGCAAGAAAAGGCGAATAGTTTTATTCCCGCTTGGCCGTGGGCTTGGTTACATTGGCTATTAAGAATTTCACCTACCAGTATGCTCAAGAAAATGAGCTGATCATATTCAACAAATATTCCTCAACTTTTTCACACACAGGCCGATGTATTGATAAGGCAAAAACAAAGGCGTGAAAAGTTGAGCAGAAAATGGATATAACTTCGTCCTCAGCATTAAATATTGGAAGCACACAACCCTCTTATAAAAAGAATGCTGAGTCGTTACCCCATATGCAATATGTAGACAAGCAGTTGTCTGATATTAAAACTCATGTCAAAGAAGATAAAGTCTCCATTTCGAGCCAGGCGTTGGCACTTTTTCAGCAAGAAAAATCTCAAAACACTAATACACAAAGTGTGGAAAGCTCGGTCAATGATCAAGCCATTGAAAACATCAAAAAGCAACTAGAAAAGCTTAAACAGGAATTAAATAATATACAGCACGATAACTCCGAAGATGCTAAGCGTGAACGTAGAATGCTACAAGGCCAAATAAACGCTCTTAATGCTTCAATGCTCGATCTCTTAGGTAAAAAACTCAACGGTATTTGATCAACTCATTATTGCTAATGCGACAAAAACATTTCTATTTGTTTGAGTATTTTTTAATGAGTTTGTCCGGCACTCCCTCTGCGTTTAATGCCTGTAATGCTGCACTAAATTGCTTAACAATAGTTGCATCAATCCCTTTGTTAAACGCCAAATAATTACCGTGCAAGCGAGTTATTTCTAGGGGCCAAATAGATTCAACTAAGTGCGGTTTATTTCCCGTATGGTAGGACAATGTCAGTGGGCTCGCGATAAATAAATCAACTTTTTCCGAGAAAAAATGCTCTACATCACCGTACTTTTTAGACATCAACAGTAGATTTTTTCCTTTGGTAAACCCTATTGCCATCAGTAGATCAACATAAACATCGTTTCTTGGTGCTGCGACTGTGTATTTTAATAAGTCTTTTGAGTCAGCGATTGTGATATCTTGCCTTGATTTTAAGCGATAAAAATAGCTTTCAGAGGCCACTAGAGGACCAACCCAATGAAACAGTGACTCCCGCTCAGCATACCTTGATGTGGAAAATATCCCCGCATTTACGTTTAACTGAGCTGCTTGTAACGCTCTACCCCATGGTAAAAATTCGTAACGACATTGAAGCTTGACGCGTTGGCACATCAGCTCTATTAACTCTAGGTTTATGCCTCTGTGTGTACCGTCCACAGTATAGTTATAAGGAGGGAACTGCTCCGTATAAAGCAGGATTTTGTTACCGTCTGCAGCGAAGCATCCTAGGTGAGCAACGCAGTAAAAGTAGATAAAATAGATTAATCGCATAACCACATGAACGATTGAAAATCGAAACGTTAAACCTTTATTTTGTTGTCACCTAATTATAGAAGAGAATCATTGTCTGCGCTTTTTTTGTATAGCTTAGCTATTCAGCTTATGTTGAAAACTTTTAACCTTTTACATTTCAAATAGATAGTAAAATTTGGAAATTTTACTATTGAACGAAGTGTAAATAAGAACTATTATCACTTCGTTTTGTAGTTAGTTGAGTTATTTACTATGTATGTGTGTATTTGCAAAGGCATCACAGATCACCAAATTAAACAGTTGGTTACTGAAGAAGGTGTAGGCTCTATGCGTGAACTTAAAAATCATGTAGCACTGGGCACCCAATGCGGCACTTGTGTAAAAGTAGCTCAAAACATCATTAACACCACTATCGTTGACGAAGCGCTATTCAAAGATGTTGGTTGATTCATTTCCATCATCAATAAATACGAATAAAAACAACTCTAATTACTATTTTTAAGTTCTTGTTACCGTTGCGGATTCTTGAATAACCTACATTCTTTTCTATACTTTAATCTCATCTTAGCCACACTAAATTAGAGAACCGTAATGAAAGGCAATACAGCAGTTGTATCCGCGCTCAATAACGCACTCCTATCCGAATTAACCTCCATTAATCATTATTTTCTACACGCCAGAATGTATAAAAACTGGGGCATTAATGAGCTCAATGAGAAGTGCTATGAAAAGTCAATTCTTGACATGAAACAAGCCGACAAATTAATTGAAAGAGTTTTGTTTTTAGAGGGTTTGCCTAATTTACAACAACTCTCTCCCCTTGTGATTGGTGAGAACACGCAAGAAATGTTGCAATGTGACACTAAGTTTCAGCACGGCCAAATCAAAGTAATGCGTGATGCTATTTCATTATGCGAACAACTACAAGACTATGTGAGCCGCGAGATCCTCGATGAAATTTTGGAAGGTGAAGAGGAATATTTAGATTGGCTTGAAGCCCAACAATATCAAATTGACCACATTGGTATAGCAAACTACATTCAGGCGCAATTATAGAGGACGCACTATGCAAGGTAATACACAGGTAATTTCAGCTCTTAACGGCTTATTAGGCTATGAATTAGCGGCTATGGATCAATACTTCATTCATTCACGCATGTATGAAGACTGGGGCATTAACAAATTATATGAACGAATAGATCACGAATTTGACGATGAAAAGCAACACGCTTCACTACTGATACAACGCATTTTGTTTTTAGAAGGTATTCCAGACATGCAATCTCGTTGTGGCTTAAACATAGGTAAAAATGTACCTGAGATGCTGCAAAGTGACTTAGATGTGGAATACGCTGTCGCCAAAGCACTTAAAAATGCAATCAAGCTATGTGAGCAAGAGAAAGATTTTGTCAGTCGCGAAATATTAGAAAAGCTGCTTGATGATACCGAAGTTGACCACGCATTTTGGCTTGAGCAGCAGCTAGGCTTAATTTCAACCATAGGGTTAGAGAACTACATACAGTCTCAGCTATGATGTTTTCATCTACATCATAAATAGATGAAAACATCTAAGATTTACAAAAATTTACTTTGCTTTACCTAACAGTCACATTACTATCGTCATGTTGTAATAATTAGCAGTAAAAAAACATGATCTTAAAACCTTTATTTCGTCATTTATCAATGGCGGCGCTTGCATTAACTAGTGCACTTTCTCAAGCAACAATCGTCGAGTTTCAAACCTCTCACGGTAATATTCAAGTCAACCTACATGATGAATCAACGCCTAAAACCGTTGAGAATTTTTTAACCTATGTAAATAACAGTGATTATGTAGACACTGTTATCCATCGGGTGGAGCCAAACTTTGTTGTTCAAGGCGGCGGCTTTAAATATGATGGTGATATCTCTCTAGATCCTATATCAACCCGTGGCAGTGTTGACAATGAGCCGCTATGGTCCAACGTCAAAGGTACTATTGCAATGGCTAAAGTATCTGGCAATGCTAATAGCGCGACCAGCCAATGGTTTTTTAACCTTGAAAACAACAGCGCCAATCTAGATTTACAAAATGGCGGTTTCACTGTTTTTGGTCAAGTCATTGGCGACGGTATGGATGTGCTTGAAGCCATTGAAGATGTGCCACTTTGTAACAGCACACCGATTGAGAATTACACCAGTGAGCAATGTAGCAATAACGACGTTCCTGCTTATGAAGATTTTGTGACAATCTACAATATTGTTGTCGTTGATAGCAGTACCAGTACTGATGGAGATTTGGATAAAACCCCAAATACTTTGATTAATCAACCAGATCCAGATGATGGTGGTAATGGTGGTAGCAGCAGTGGCGGTAGCTTCGCGTGGATGTCAGCGGTTATGTTGTTAGTGCTAGGCCGTCGTTTTACTAAAAAATAACGATTGTTTAACCGCATAAAATAAAAAGCTCAGTACCTGTTGATGGACTGAGCTTTTTTTATGATGTTTTATTACGATTTGAGCGAGGCGACTATTTGTCTAAAAAACGCCATAGTTTCTTGCTTTGAATTTAAGCTATCCTGAAATTGTTTATCTGCACTATTTTTCACAATAACTACATTTTCTTGTTGATTCACATAGATGTACTGACCATAAACCCCCACACAGAAAAACTCACCCTGCTGTGCCTGAGGCGGTAACCAAATTTGATAGCCGTAACCTAGTTTTCCTTCATCAGATTTCAAATAATCACTTGTCGCCGTAGTGGCTTCATTTAACCAATGTTCTGAAATTAACTGCTCTTCTTCCCAACGCCCCTTATTAACCAACAAGCGACCAAAGCGCGCGTAATCTCGCGTGGTAACATTTAACCCACCTAACGCAAATGCAACGCCTTGTGAGTCTGTGATCCAATTGGCGTCACTTTCCATACCTATTTTATGCCAAATTTCTTCCTGTAATAATGCCACTAGAGACTTCCCTGACACGCGTCTGACAATCATACCAATAACATGAGTATCCATACTGACATAGTGAAACTGCTGACCTGCTGGCTTCTCAGCGGCTAAGCCTGTGGTCATTTCATCAAGCGAACCACCAATAGCCAATACCCGTCCCATCTTATTAATGTCAGAATTAAAGTCCTGATAGTCTTCATTCCATTTCACACCAGAGGACATTTGTAGTACATGTTTTACTTTAACGTTCTCATAGCCTGAGCCTTTCATTTCTGGCAAATAGAAAGCGACATTATTTTCAATATCTATCCTGCCTGCATCAACCTGCATACCAAAAAGCACTGAGACAAAAGATTTAGCCATGGACCACGAGATTCGTTGATCGCTAGGTTTAGTTCCTAAATAATAATTTTCGAAACTGATCTTATCATCTTTAATCACGAATAATGCCGTGGTAGCACGACGCTCTAAAAACTCATCAACCGCCGTCGATTTATCTCTATAAGTAAACGATGTTGGTAACGGTTGCTTGTCCACTGCAAACTGATAGGCTTGCCCTTCTTTTCTGATCGTCTTGTTGATAAATGCTTTGTTCATATGAGAAAAATTATCAACAATAACTTCTTTGTCAAACAAGGTGATAACGCTATATAAGCGATTCGCTTTTTCCCAATTTATCGCAACCAAGACAATGGAGCATAAAATTAACGTTGTTAGAAAAATTTTTCCGTATTTTAGAAACCGTCCCATAGCGCTACTCATTTTATTATTAATTTTTATGTGAAGATGTCCTACAGTCGCTAAATTACGAGCTAAGTTCAAGTAATTACTTTCGTTAAAATGAGTTAAACAACGCCTAAAACGTACCTAGATACGCTAAATGTAGTGATATCCACTTTAATACTATTTTGTTTGTTCCCCTCATGCCCGGATAAATAACTCACAATTTAATATTAATACGATTTATACACTTACTAAAGTAATTTTGTTTTTAGCACTTATGTATAAGGCTTCGCAATTAGAATGGGATAAGTAATGAATGTGTCTCTGTACTTTTTAATTATTGGAATTGAACCAAGGGAAAACTAAGCACAAAAGAAAAACTGTACAGATATACAGTCATTAGCTTTTCAGTTATATTATGCCAAGCTTTCTTTCCAAGGTAGACATCATGCTAGATACAATTGAGTTAAACGCCGAGCAAACGGATGCGGTTAACTATGGCATCAACTTAGATCACTCCTCTACTGCTGCCCCCCTACTTGTTATTGCCGGTGCTGGTACTGGAAAAACTAATACCCTTGCCCATAAAACAGCAAAGCTGATCATAGATGGCGCAGCGCCTGAAAGAATACTTTTGATGACATTTGCTAGAAGAGCAGCAGCAGAGCTATCTTCTCGTGCCAATCGTATTGTTGAGCAACATTTAAGAGCAAAAAATGCAGTATATCAACCGATCAAAATTAATTGGATGGGCACCTTTCACTCTATTGCCGCTCGTTTATTGCGAGAACATGCAACCAGCATTGGCATAGAAAGTGATTTTACCATAATGGATAGAAATGACTCGGCCGATATGATTGATATGCTTAGGCATGAATTAGGGTTTAGCCAAACCCATAAACGCTTTCCAAAGAAAAAAACATGTCTTGATATCTATTCGCGTTGCGTTAACAGTCAAAGCAAGGTTGAAGATGTATTAGAAAACCACTTTCCCTACTGCAATGACTGGGCTAACGAGCTGACTACCCTGTTTGCGAACTATGCGAACGCAAAAAGCGAGCAGCTTTGTTTGGATTATGATGATCTTCTACTTTATTGCTATTACATGGCACAAGTCACTGAGATAGCCAATCAAGTGCGAGAGCAATTTGATTTTATATTAGTCGATGAATATCAAGACACCAATGTATTACAATCTGGCATACTCACCGGATTTTTCCCTACTGGGCGCGGGTTAACGGTAGTTGGTGATGACGCACAATCTATTTATGGATTTCGCTCGGCAACTGTGGATAATATTTTAGACTTTCCATCTCAATTCACGCCACCCGCCAAAATAATATCGCTTAAAAAAAATTATCGTTCACACCAACATATTTTAGATTTATCCAATGCATTGCTAAGTGAAGGGCATGAAGGCTACAAAATAGAGCTATACAGCGATAAAAAAACGGGCACAAAACCCAAATTAGTCACCGTAGAGGATGATGCGAAACAAGCTGAATATATAATTGAACAAATCCTGGCTGCGCGTGAACGTGGTATTGAATTAAAAAAACAAGCGGTTCTTTTTCGGTCGAGTTATCACAGCGATCGCTTAGAATTAGAGCTAACGCGTCGAAACATCCCTTATGTTAAACATGGTGGCTTAAAGTTTCTTGAGGCGGCTCATGTGAAAGATTTACTGTCAATTTTACGATGGGCTGATAATCCCAAACATAAAATATCAGCGTTTAGACTGTTAAAATTATTGCCCAGTATAGGCCCTAAAACAGCAGAAAAAATTATTCATCATCTGAGCATACATCAATATAACCTCCGCGCACTCGCTCAATATACTGTACCTGAATGTGCGAAAAAGCACTTTGACAATTTGGTCAATGCGCTCTTCTCAATTCATGACGATGCAGTGAAGTGGTCAGATCAAGTTAATCTCGTTGCGAATGTCTATAAAGGCCTAATGGAATTGAACTATGAAGATCATTTTGTCCGTTGGGGTGATATCGAACAACTGATCCAAATCTCCCAACAGTTTCCATCACGAGAGCGGTTTTTAACCGAGCTCACTTTAGATCCACCTCAGGCATCAGGCGATTTGGCCGGTTCTCCGTTGATTGATGATGACTTTCTCATCCTTTCAACGGTACACAGCGCCAAAGGACAGGAGTGGCAAAATGTGCATATTCTCAACGTTGCAGACGGTAATTTTCCTAACGAATATGCCGTAGGTGATAAGCGTAGTATTGAAGAAGAACGGCGCTTACTCAACGTCGCTATTACGCGCGCCAAAGATGAACTGCATTTGCTGCAACCGATGAAGTACTGGGTACCTGAGCAACAAAACTGGGGAGACAAGCATGTTTATGGCGGTAAAAGCCGATTTATCACCGATAAGCTCGCTAACTTGCTTACGCATACTTATTATCCCAAAAGGCACCATGAGGAAAAAGAGAAAGCGACAGCAAAAACAGCGTTAACCGATATTCGAAAAACAGTATTAGGGATGTGGAATGAAAGCGCTTAAAGCTAAATCAGCACACAAAACTATGCGTTAATTGCCACTATTTTTACTGGAACTACTTAATGCTTATGCTGTTGATTAATTCATTCTTCATCCATTGCTCCGCTTGGCCGTGCGCAATGTGTGGCCCTTCAAGCAGCACTAACTCATACAAGTAGTGTTCTGCAATATCGATCTCTAATACCGAAACAAATTTATCTGAAAAGTCTGGACTGTTCATCATTAAACTAGGTGAAATAAATAGGTAATCATTATTCGCTAAAAGCTCGGTCAACAAACTCAACTGGCTGCTTTTATATACGACGGTTGGCTTGAAATTAAGTACGCGATTAAATTTTTCGATCGGGTTTTCAAAACTCTTACTCTCAGTAGGACCTACTTGATAATCAACAAACTTGAAGCGCTCCAAGTCCTCTAATTTATTTTTCGAAATTGATTGCGCCAAAGGATGTGATTTTCTCGCATAAACGTGAGGTCGAATGGTCCCTAACGAAGTGTAATGGCATTGCCCACTTTGTGGTTTTACAATATGAACAGCAAAGTCATATCTGCCCTTTTCCAATGCACTGATGGGATCAGCGTCACTAGGTAAGTCAATCAAACAAACATGAGGGGCGACACACTCTAACCGAGCAAGTAGTGGCAGCCATATTGCATGACACAACACAGAAGGAACAGACACCGAAAATGTTTGCTCGCACATGGCAGGATTAAACTCTTGTGTGCTAAATAGATGCTCAATCTCAGCTAAAATTTTCGGTAAACGTTTTTCAACTTCTTTTGCTTTGGCTGTCGGTGCCATTCCATTTGGTGTCCGATAAAACAGCGGATCATCAAAAAGATCGCGTAGCCGTTGTAGCGTTTTACTCATCGCCGGCTGAGTCACAAACAAGGTCTGTGCGGCCTTGGTTATGCTGCCCTCTTTTAGTATTACACTTAACGCTACCAAAAGGTTCAAATCTATTCGTGCTAGCTTCTGTTCTAAATTATGCATAGCTTTGTCACCAACATTCCACTCAGTTATGAATATGATAACTATACATCATTTGAGGTTATTTTATTAGCTACTTAATATAATGCTCGTAAACAATTATTTAAGCATTTATTTGCAACAGGAGATCAAAATGAAAAATATCATGAACTTCATCATCTGTGTATTGGTTCTATCAGGTTGTTCAACAACCTACACACCTAAAACCGATGTCGAGCCTGAGTTTGACTTTGCCTCAGTAAAAACATTTTACGTAATAGGTGACCAACAAAATCCTAATATCATGCTAAGTGATATAGATCGTCGCCGAATGAACAAAGCTATGACTCAAGAGCTTATTGCCACGGGATATGAAGAAGCAGATGTTGACAGTGCCGACATACTAATCAGCTACTTTGTTGCAACCGAAGACAAAGTAAAAATTAATTCACATGGGCACACACCACATTATGCTTATGCAGCTAGAGTTACCCCTGCATATCGTTATGGTTATGGGGTAAGCAATATTAGCGCGAAAAGTTATACAGAAGGCACATTTGTTGTCGATATTATCGATCGAGATTCAAATGAATCAATGTGGAGAAGTACCTTAACAAAGCCTTTAAAACATTATCAAACAATTGAAGAACGTGAAAATGCGATCACTGATTTGGTCAGTACCATGTTTCAAGAACGTCCATCATCATTGTAGTGACTCCGTGGGCTGCAATGCCCACGATTAAAATAAGGCTTAAAAATGAAACAACTTACTTCCATTATCGGTATTTTGTGTTGCAGCGCCCTGCTTTCAGGTCATAGCATGGCCGATACATTGCAGTTTAAGGACGGCCAACAATTGGAGGGCCACGTGATATCACTGAATACCTCTACTCTTACATTTGAAATTGCCGGGCAGCAACTAGCAATCGAACGTGTCAAGGTTGCAAGTGTTGCCTTTAGTGCAAGCAATCAAAGTGCTAGCACTACGCCAGATCATACAGCAAAAGCAGAGTCCCTTAATAACCAAATTGACACGGACAAGCAATCCAATAGCGGCAAGCAAACAACGCTACCAGCAGGCACTGGATTATTGGTTAAAACTCTCACAACCATAGATTCTAATAAACATACAACGGGACACAAGTTTGTTACCAAGCTTGATGCCAATATTGAAATAGATGATCAGGTAATTATTCCTGCTGGCACGCCCGTCTATGGCCAAATTCAAGCAGCAAAGCAATCTCATCGCCTAGCGGGAAATGCAGCAATGGATATTAGATTTACGCATTTAAAGTTAAATCATACGCTCGTTGAAATCCAATCCAGTGCAATTAATGTGGTCTCTGATAGCACAACGAAACAGTCTATAGGCCGAACAGCCCGACTCGCGGCAATTGGTGGCCTAGCAAATGGCTCTAAAGGTGCTGAAAATGCAGCTAAAGCTGGACTGGGCCTATCAATGTTAAGCTCTGGCAACGCCATCAACATCCCTGCTGGTACCTTGCTGGAATTTAAATTAACAGCAGCAACACCAATCACTCTGAGCTAAGTGTTTATCTCTTTGTTGTGCTGCTCATAGGTAGAAACTAATATGAAAAAAAATATTTTAATTACTGGCGCCTCTTCTGGTATTGGGAAAGCGCTAGCAAAAAAGCTAATCCTAGAGGGGCACAATGTTTATTGTGGTGCACGCCGGATTGATAACATGGATGACATACGTTTCCTCGGAGCGTCGACCTACAGATTAGATGTACGAAATAATGAAAACGTAAACAGAGTAATCAACGCTATAATCAAAGAAGCGGGACATCTCGATATTGTCTACTTAAATGCTGGCTACGCAATTGCAGGTCCAGTTGAAGAAACTCCCGTTGAAAAAGTGCATCAACAATTTGATACCAATGTTTATGGTGCAGCTCGCGTAGTGAGAGCGGTATTACCACATATGCGGGAACAAAATAACGGCCGCCTAATTTTCACGACCTCAATTGCTGGAAGAGCGTCGACCGGCATGAATTCTTGGTATAGCGCCAGCAAACATGCATTAAATGGCATGGTGAAAGGCTTAGCACAAGAAGTCGCACAGTTTAATATTCAAGTTGCTACCGTAGAGCCCGGCTGTGTCGATACTGAACTGCCGGAAATGCAATTAAAAGATATGCAAGCGAGTAACCAGTTACCGGCGTATAAAGCGGCAGTCATTAAAAACCATGATTGGCTAAAAGATTCCTACAACAAAGGTTCAGATACTACATCTACAGTAAATACACTGATTACAGCAGGCTTTACCAACAAGCCAAAGCTAAGTTATCGGTCAACAATAGACGGTAAGTTAATTTATTTTATACAGTGGCTGTTCGGTGAAAAGTGTATGGGCAATATCGTAAGTTATTTGGTGAAGCGTTCTAAATAACGATAATCAAAACAATTATTTATCATTAGGAGTAATAAGTATGTTTTTTACAAAGTATCTTAAACCATTTTTAGTCATCGGTGGATTAGTCACTATGTACGCCGCCATTTATGCGTTTTGGCCAGAGTGGGCACTCATGGATATGAACAATTTGGCATACGATGAGCGATATTTATTTATAATTCGCCATTGGGGCATCATGGTTGGCTTAATGGGCTTTTTCATCGCTGCATCGGCTTTTGTACCTAGTTGGCAACAATCCATTGTGCTGTATTCATTTTTAGAAAAGCTTTTTATGGTTTATTTATATACTAGTAATGCCTTTTCACCTGAAACAGCTTGGTTAAACGAATGGTTTGTCCCCTTCGCCATTACAGATATCACTATTTGCACATATACACTAGGGTATTGGTTTGAGCAATATAAGATCAAGAAAGAATCCGCAAATACGCTTTAATCCTGAAAGTTAAGTTAGAAGGCCTCATCCCCTTTTCATTGGTGTGAATCAAACGCTCAAGTTGAACAACTTGGGCTTTTTCTCTTAAAAGTGTCGATATATTACTCTGCTTACATGTTAATAAGTCATCAATTTTAGATCCCCCTTCATCCTACCTTTCTCATTGCTCAATAATGCAAGCCGTAACATTCCTAACAGTTATACACCCTATAAATATACATCACTTGTAGGCATGGAATGACAAATTTAAAATAACCTCATTGTACTGAACTGATGTAAATCACCCTTTTTTAATCAACTAATTGAAGTAATCGATATGAAAAAATCAACTTTATTCACGGCATTAGGACTTCTGGTTTGGGTCAATGCCAATGCATTTGCAAATAGCACAGAAATTCTGCCAAACAATGCAGATATGCAAGCTAAAAAACGGCCAAATATTATCGTGATACTTGCGGATGATATGGGCTACAGTGATATCGCTCCATTTGGCAGTGAAATTGATACGCCGGTATTAAGTGAGCTGGCTGCCAACGGTTTACAAATGACTAACTTTCACGTTGGTGCAGCGTGTTCTCCTACGCGTACCATGTTAATGAGTGGTGTTGACAATCATTTAGCTGGTCTTGGTAACATGCTTGAAATCCAAGCAGACAATCAATTTGGTAAGCCTGGATATGAAGGCAAATTAAACCACAATGTTGTGAGCTTACCGACCATATTAAAAGGGTCCGGTTACCACACTTACATGGTAGGCAAGTGGCACTTAGGCAAAAAAGCAGGCTATCTGCCGGCAGACCGTGGTTTTGAGCGTGACTTTACATTGATGGAAAGTGGCGCAGATAATTACGTAAATAAGACCTACGCGCCGATGTACAAACAAGTACATTATTTTGAAGATGGCAAACCCGCTGATTTGCCAAAAGACGGCGAGTACTTTTCAACAGATTATTATACCGAGAAAATGATCAGCTATATTGATTCCAACAAAGATTCAGGTAAGCCATTTTTTGCCTATGTTGCATATCAGGCTGTTCACTCACCAGTACAAGCGCCAAAGCAATATATCGACAAATATGACGGTGTTTACGATCAAGGTTGGGATGCTTTAAAGGCGAAACGTCTAGCTAAGCAAAAAGAGCTTGGAATTGTCGGTAAAAACGTCGGCTTACGTGAAAATATGGACAACGATATTTTCGAAATCCTTGATTGGGATAGCTTATCAGAAGAAGAAAAGCAGTTTAGCGCTCACAAAATGCAAACATACGCAGGTATGGTTGACAACATGGACGTAAACATTGGTCGCTTAATGAAGTATTTAGAATCCATCGGTGAAGCAGATAATACTATGATCATCTTTATGTCCGATAATGGTGGTGATCCTACAGAATTGCCTGATATTGGCCTGTATACCTCTTGGTATGAAGACAACTATCAGTACACTTTCATTGATGACTACAGCGCTGGGTACTCTGAAATGGGACAAAATGGTTCATTCGTACAATACGGACCAGGATGGGCGTCAGCAAGTAACACACCTGGTAGCTTCTGGAAGACATTCTCTTCGGAAGGAGGCATTCGCTCACCCATGATCGCGTATTTCCCTGACCATATTAAAGCACAACGCTCTGCTGAGTTTGGTTTCATTAAAGACGTTGTACCGACATTACTTGACGTAGCAAATATCGATATAGACGAAACCTACGCTAAATTGCCCAACATGCATAAACCTGACGGCGTAAGCATGTGGTCATTAATGACTGGTAAATCAGCCACTGTTCACCCAAAGGATGCCAAAGTTGGTTATGAACTAGCTGGAAGTAGCGCTGTATTCTACGGGGACTATAAAGCAGTTAGAAATATCCCACCTAAAGGAAATGGCGAATGGGAGCTTTACAACATTAAGACTGATCCGGCGGAAGCAAACAACTTAGCATCTAAAAAGCCAGAGCTAATTGAAGAACTTGCAAACGATTACGCACAATATGTTCAAGATAACGGTGTTATCGAGGTGCCAAAAGGTTACGACCCTCGAATTCAGCTCGTTAAAAACAGTATGCAAGATAACTTCTTTATTTACTGGACTGTAACAGTTTACGCGTGGTTCAAAGGGCTTTTCGCTTAAAGCAACATCACATATAACGCGCTTCGCTGAGTCAATTTTTATCCTGACTTAGTGAAGCAGCACAGATCACATTGGTGTTCCAATATACCTTTCTTTTTAACTTTAAATTTTTGTTGAACAGATTACATTTCCCTATCGTAGGAGATAGACACGTCATGAAGAAATCAATAATTGCACTATTTTTATGTGCAAACTATGCGAATGCGAGTGGGCTTTTGCTACAAGAAGCCGCAACAGCAAATGCTGGAACCGTTGGTGCCGGAGATGGAGTTTATACCGAATCAGCTGCTGCTAGCTGGATAAACCCTGCAACCATGTCCTATATGGGCGAAGACAAGTTTACGATTAACGCCATGTTTTTGGACTTACAAATGGATTACGAAGATTACGGCACTAAAGGAGAGTTACCCGATTACACCCCAACAGGGGATACAGATGCTCAAACAGTTATGCCGGCATTAGGTGTGTTTTATGCCCGACAGGTGACTGATAACTTACATCTTGGTATAAATATCGGCGGAACCGGCGGTTCATCTATTGATTACGGTACACAGTGGGATGGTGCGAATCATTTAGTCAAAGCCAACATGAGTATCCTGCAAGTAAACCCCAATATGAGTTACAAAGTCAGTGACAAACTCTCCATTGGATTTGGCGGACAAATAAGTTATGCGATATTAGAAGTCAGTACCACAGGTATAGAAATCGATGAGGGCGATGATTTTTCCTATGGTTATACTGCTGGTCTAATGTACCAAGAAGAGCACTGGGCTTTAGGCCTAAGTTACCGCTCAAAAGTTGTCCATGAATTTTCTGATATGTCAGTTACTTCATTAATGGATCCCCCTATCGAATCTATTGTGGGTACTGAGTTAATCACACCATCAATTATCGACATCAGCGGTCGATTAGCCGTAACACCAACGCTAAGCTTGCTGTCATCAATTCAACTTCATCGCTGGAGTGAATATCCAGAAACCCCTGTTTATCATGACAAACTAAATAGTCTAGAGGGGGCTCCTCAATCTATTAATCGCGAGTGGGAGGATACATGGAAGTATGCTATTGGCGCAGAGTACTTGTTAAATCAAAACTGGACACTTAAAGCCGGCTTTGCTTATGAGACAGCACCACAAGACGATCCGACAAAGCAATGGGTTGACTTCCCTGTTGGTGAATCATATCGCTACTCACTAGGCGCAAAAACCAAATGGCATGATACGGTTGTTGACGTCTTCTACGAATATGCTGATTTAGGTACCGTAGAGATTGATCGTACAGGTAAAGCATATACCCAAATCTATGGCGGATTTGAAGGCCAAATTCATTTCTTTGGCGTTAATTTTACTTTTTAGTAGATAATCCTTCGTTTTCTACAAGTTTAAATAAAAGAATAGCGCCTTAAGGCGCTATTCTTTATAGGTGTTATAACTAGAATGGCATTTTCATGCCTTAAGTTTTGAGGTATATGCTAAATAATGATTATTCACAAAACTGAATCGACCGGACTAACCTAGACATTTTCGTGGTTCATAAAATAGGCTTTATCGTAGTCAGCCGAAGGCTGATTATTTAAATAACGATGCTGTCGTTACTGTTGTTAGACATTTCGATGTAATCGAATATATCTTCTTTCGCTTTTTCTCAATTTAAGTACTTTCACCGTTTAATACATTCACGTTTGAGTAACTGGAAAACGCCTTTTGCAACAGCACTATCATGGCAGTTCCCTTTGCGGCTCATACTCAGTGACAAATTATGCTCGCCTGTAAAGCATTGCCAATCATAATCTGTAAATTGACTCCCTAGATCTGCATGCACAATAACAGTTTGCTCAGTTTTGCCCCGCTATACCGCTGCAAGTCATGCATTTACTACGAAGTCTGTATGCATCATTGATTGCATCGACCAGCCAATAACTTGGCGAGAGAAGAAATTGGTCACCACAGCTAAGTACAAAAGGCCTTGATGAATGTCGACATTCGTAATATCTGCCACCCAACATCGAATTGCCATTTCATTTGGTTATCAGCAACAACTGAAGGCTTATGGCCATAACTGCCTTTGCGCTTCTTATAGTCTATTTGTGCTCGAATACCTGCAAGGTTCATATTTCTGTTTACAGCGCACATGGTTTTGGCTATCTTGAGCTCATCATGTTTAAAATCATTGTAGCCTGTCTTTCTTTTTTCTTAATAGCGAGCACATACGCGAACGAAAAAGGAATTGTCGCATGTATAGACGACCACCCACCCTATCAGTACTTAGGCGAAGTGCCTCACGGAACACATATCTCGGCATTAAAAGTTCTTGCTCAACAACTAAACATGCGACTAACCTATATCCAATCACCTAATTTCGCACGATGTGTAGCGTTACTAAAATCTGGCGGTGTTGATGTCATCGCAGGCTTAAACATTACCGAGAAGCGCGAGAAATTTGCATTTTATGCGCCATTTAAATTGGCCGATAAACTATCTGTTATTACAAAAAAAGACATTACAATTAACACTTACAGTGATTTCAAAGGTAAGTTGATTGGCGTTCCTAGAGGGGCTACGTACTTTGCAAAATTTGATAACGATACGACGTTAAATAAAATAGCAATTCAAAATGAAAGAGCCGGCATTTCACTCTTATTAAAAGAACGAATTGACCTCATCATGTCGAATCCGGACTTGCTTGATTTGAATTTAACCGACATTGCTAAAGCTAACTTGAAAGTATCATCAATATCCTTAGATGATGTAAGAGCCAAAGAAACATACTTTGGTTTTAGCAAAAAACACAAGCTCAACCTTAGCCAAGATGAGATCATTAATACCGTTAAATCTGCATTTAAGCGAGGGGACTTTTTATCAACAACTAAGGTTAAGGAATGATATAAATTTCGTTAACAGTAGCAACGAGGTCCCCAGCATTTACGTTAGCTAAATGACTCAACATCTCTGCTTTTCATGTATAGAAATAATAATCGCTGACTTTACAGACCGTTTAAAATACCTATATTTTACTGCAAGATAAGCAAGAACAGCGAAAAATTTATTGATAACACCTGAGTTTTGAGGTTCAACATCATGACTAACTTCTAGGCCTATTAATCTCCTAAAAGGCATATTTTTTCTACAGCAATAAGGCTAGCGCTTAGCTAGCCTATTTAGGAGTTTGTTTAACGGACGAATACTATTCCATAGGATCAATGGATTGAAGGTCAAAACTTCAAATCATTGTTGAACTTGGCTGTGTCGAACACAATTCAATAACCAGCGGCTTCTCTAGAAACCCCGTTAAAGTTTCTCTCAAACAATAAAAAAGCCCAAGTTAAACAACTTGAGCTTTCGTTATTTTTGCTTTGTATTTACCAGTTACTAACGTTAAATGAACACTAGGTAATATTAAATACTGTAAGCGTTAAAATGGCATTTTCATCCCTGGAGGTAATTGCATACCGCCAGTTAGTGCGCCCATTTTTTCTTTATTGGTTTCTTCAATACGACGTACCGCATCATTAAACGCAGCAGCAACAAGATCTTCAATCATGTCTTTGTCGTCTTCCATTAAACTTTCGTCAATTTCAACACGACGTACGCTG
This sequence comes from Thalassotalea atypica, assembly GCF_030295975.1. Taxonomy (NCBI): domain Bacteria; kingdom Pseudomonadati; phylum Pseudomonadota; class Gammaproteobacteria; order Alteromonadales; family Colwelliaceae; genus Thalassotalea; species Thalassotalea atypica. The sequence goes on along the minus strand of NZ_AP027364.1, from coordinate 1,137,747 downwards.
TGAGAGCCTGTCATAGTCACTTTAACCATGCCAGCACCAGCTTCACCGGTCACTTCCATATTGGCAATTTCTTCCTGTGCTTTTTGCATTTTTGCTTGCATTTGTTGGGCTTGTTTCATCAAGTTGCCCATACCGCCTTTCATCATAGTATTCCTCTATTCAATTTTGTGCCAAAGATAGTGCTTATTGAGTGATAATTCAAGTGCTACATACGCCATAATCACACAGCTCGCGGCTAATTTGTTACTGTCTATTTCGCAACAACAGTACTTTCATCTAGTTCAGCTTGAAACTTTGATTCCATTTGTTGAACAATTTCATCATCTTTCAAGACTTGTTTTGCATATTCATAACGTTTGTCATTGATGTGCGTCTGAATTTGATAAGGGTCATCTACTGTTTGTTCAACAATATTTATTTCCACTTGCATCGTGCGAGCAAAATAATGAGATACAAATTCTTGCAACTGTTGATGCGCATTTTCAGTTTTAAGATGCTTGGTTTTCTGGTTCAAACATAATATTAATAAATCATCATTCGACTCAGGGTCAATGGTCGCTTGAATGGCGAGTTGCCTAAGGCGACCATTTAATGCCATGGCATCAATCATGTTGGCCCATTTATCAACTTGATTTGCTTTTTTTATTTCAGCCGGGTCAATATTTTCCGGTGCAAAAGGTTGCTCCGGAATGGTTTCAATATTAGGAACATCCTTCGCTTTTTCTTGTTGTAGTTCAGCTACTGTTGGTTGACGCTTATCCGCGTCACTAGACTTTTTTCCGGAGTTTTCCTGCTGTTTTTTACGACTTCGTAATAGATTCCGTTGCTTGAGCACATCACCAATGGGTGAATTAATCGTTGGCACTGGCTCATCGACAACTGGAGCAGCTGGTTGAGTATTAGGCTCAGCATTATAAGATGTCACAGCAGTAACTGTATTTTGATTGCTATTAGTCTCCACTACTGATGAATGTTCATCATTGGCTTGTGGCTGTTCCTCAACAGGAGTTGAGTCAAAAAAGTCTGGTTCTGCTTGAATATCCTCAGTAGGACCCGCTAATGGCTCGTCTTCTACGTCGATGTTTTCCGCTTGATTCTGCTGTACACTCGCAGCAGAGTTATTTTCGTTTGTTGCCAGTTCTGCCGTTGTTTGTGTACTTGCTATCAAGGCTGAGTGCATGTTTTCAGCATCTTGCTCAATTGACAACATTTCAGCCGCCAATTTTTGCTCTAAATAGGCTTCACTGCTCTCTTCCTCATCTTGTGCTATGACAATGCTATTTGCATTATCAGTAGACTCTAGCTGAGGTGCTGTTTGAGGCGATGACACTTTATCATTAACGATAGGCGCATCTATGGTAACGTTTGATTCATCAAGCACCACATCATCAAACGATACGGCGGCAAGTTGAGTTGATGTATCATTTAACCTAGCTGCATCATTTTTTGGTAACTCATTTGCATGAGCAACAGGCTTGAACGCCAATAACCTCAATAGCGTCATATCAAATGCTGCTTGTTCGTCACCCGCATAAGGTAAATCTTTTCTACCATTTAACGCAATTTGATAATAAAGCTGAATATCTTCAGCGGACATAGCTTGTGCAAATTTTTTCAATAATGCCAAATGTTCATTCGACAGGTTAAAGTCATGTGCTACCACCTGATGCATTGCCACTTGATGCAATAATTGAATCAGCTCAGCAAATAATCGTCCGTAATTTGGTGCATAACTCGCAATCTCTTGAGACAACACCATCAGTTGTTCAGCATCATGCTTAATTAATGCGATCAGAATTTTAAACGGCCAATTCTGATCAATACCGCCCAGCATTTGCTGCACATTGCTCAGCTGGATATTCCCCTGACCTTGCGCGATGGCTTGATCAGTTAAACTTAAACTATCACGCATACTGCCGCGCGCCGCCTTAGCGAGCAACGTTAATGATCCAGCATCAACATCGACCGATTCAGCCACTAGAATTTCTTTCAATTTACGTTCGATTTGATTAACCGTTAGCGCTTTTAAGTGAAACTGTAAGCAACGTGAAAGTACCGTGATTGGTAATTTTTGCGGATCTGTTGTCGCCAAAATAAATTTAACATGTTCAGGCGGCTCTTCTAGCGTTTTAAGCAACGCATTAAAACTGCTGCGAGAGAGCATATGCACTTCGTCAATTAAGTAAACTTTAAAGCGACCACGCGAAGGTGCGTATTGTACATTTTCAAGAATTTCACGCGTGTCATCAACTTTCGTGCGTGAGGCAGCATCAATTTCAAGCAAATCAACAAAGTTGCCATGATCAATGTCTTCACATACGTCACATTTACCACAGGGCTCTGCGCTAACGCCTTCAATACAGTTCAAGCTTTTAGCAAAAATACGGGCGATAGTAGTTTTACCCACGCCGCGCGTACCAGTAAATAAATAGGCGTGATGCAGTCTATTTTGTGCAAGGGCATTGGCAAGTATCGTAACGACATGCTCTTGCCCCATCAGCTCCCTAAAATTCTTAGGGCGCCACTTTCTTGCTAAAACTTGATAACTCAAAAGACTAATCGCCTTCGTATTGTAAAAGAGAGGTTACATCGAGGTCTAACTTAGCTAATTTTGCCTCGCCACCTAAATCAGGTAAAGAAATGACGAATGCAGCTGCGGTTGCCGTTGCACCCAATTTTCTGATCAACTTCGTAGTTGCTTCAATAGTGCCACCAGTTGCCAGTAAATCATCAATAATTAACACCTTGTCAGCTGATGTTAGCGCATCTTGGTGAATCTCTAACGTGTCTGTACCGTACTCAAGCTCGTAATCTTGGGCAAACGTTGCTCTTGGCAATTTACCAGGCTTTCTTACAGGTACAAATCCTAAGCCCATTTCAACGGCAAGCGGTGCACCAAATAAGAAACCACGTGCTTCAGTACCCACTACTTTAGTGAATCCTTGACCAGAGAACTTTTCTTTTAACAGTTTGATGGTAAGTTTGAATGCCTCTGCATCATCTAAAATTCCCGTAACATCGCGAAACAGTATGCCTGCTTTTGGGTAGTCTTTAATGGTGTGGATTGCAGCTTTTAGGGTAAGAATATCTTTTTCAGTCATTTCATTTTATTCATAAACTTTAATACCTAAAGAATAATGCAAAACGAAGTAATTTTATAGCGATTTCCTGCCACTATTTTCAGTCATTTGGATATTTGATTGGTTCAACCCACTGGTTGATGTCTTGATTGGATTTAAATATGTAAATCCGATATTAGTATTATTTTTTCAGCCAAAAAAAAATGCCGCAAGTTGCGGCATTTTTTGATTATTTTTAACAGCGAAGTGTTACGCCATTATTGAATACCAACCCATAAGCATTGGTAGCAATGGGAACGCAAGCATGGCTGCTGTGGCAATGAATAAATGACGTTTAGAGGTTTTCTCTGAGAAATTTTCGTGACCTGACATGTAATGACTTCCGAAGTTAAAAATAGAATCAGGCGCGAATTATAGAGTAAGGACACTAATTTGAACAGAGAAACTTGATCTAGATCAATGAATCCCTGTAAATTAATCTAAACAATAACACTTAACAAATTGATTAGTCAGAAGTATTAAGCGGCTCAAAACTTTTAACTAAGTCATCCACTGCTTTCATTTGAGCTAAATAAGGTTCAAGCTTGTCTAATGGCAATGCGCAAGGCCCATCACACTTGGCTTCATTAGGGTTAGGGTGTGCTTCAATAAAGAGCCCAGCAATACCTAGCGCCATACCGCTTCTTGCCAATTGCGCAGCTTGGGCACGACGACCGTCTGCAGAGTCACTACGACCACCGGGCTTTTGCAATGCATGAGTTGCATCAAATATTACCGGTGCAAACCCTTTCATCTCTTCCATGGCCAACATATCTACTACTAAGTTATTGTAGCCATAGCAGCTACCACGTTCACACAAGAGTATCTTATCGTTTCCAGCTTCACCGAACTTGGTGATGATATGGCGCATTTCGTGTGCCGCCAAAAATTGAGGTTTCTTCACGTTAATCACTGCATCAGTTTTTGCCATAGCAACAACCAAGTCTGTTTGACGCGCTAAAAAGGCAGGCAATTGAATCACATCAACTACATCTGCCACTGGCTGTGCTTGATAAGGTTCGTGAACATCAGTGATGATAGGCACATTAAAGGTTGATTTTATCTCTTCAAATATCTTCAAGCCTTCATCAAGACCAGGACCACGATAAGAGTTTACCGAAGAACGATTTGCCTTATCAAAAGAGGCTTTGAACACATAAGGAATATTTAACTTTGTTGTCACCTCAACGTATTGCTCTGCAATTTTCATTGCTAAATCACGCGATTCAAGCACATTCATACCACCAAACAACACAAAGGGTTTGCTGTTATCAACGTCAATTCCAGAGACATTTACCGTATTAATTTTCATTTATTATCCTTAACCTACAGCTTGTAAAATTTGACCACACAACCACGCCATATAGGTTCCGACAGTATAGCCTAGTACTGCTAGTAGAACCCCTACCGGCGCTAATGACGGATGAAAGGCGGATGCTACAACTGGCGCAGAGGCTGCGCCACCCACGTTAGCCTGACTACCGACAGCCATGTAAAACAGTGGTGCTTTGATCATTTTAGCGACGAACAGCATAAGGGCAGCATGAATCATCATCCACACGGCACCAATAATGAAGTATACAGGTGCATCCGCAATCATACGCACATCCATCTTCATACCAATTGTTGCAATTAGAATGTACAAAAACGCCGAACCCACTTTCGAAGCACCAACACCTTCAAGCTCTCTTGCGCGGGTAAACGAAAGCGCAATCCCGACAGTGCTAGCAAAAATGATCATCCAGAAAAACTTACTGTGGAAACTGAATTTATCTAAACCTGGGAAGTTCTCAATAAAATATGGTGTAACGTTATCAGCAAATAAATGTGCAAATCCTGTCACTCCAAGCCCTACGGCAAGAATGATCATGATATCTGATAAGCTCGCGATACGGCCATGTTTTGCATGAAAGTTTTCAACACGTTCTTTTAGCGCAGTAATCGCGGTGGTATCTGCGCCAGTTTTCTCATCAATTTTGTTGGCTTTAGCCGCCATCACTAACAATACAGCCATCCATAGATTCGCCACAATAACGTCAACAGTGACCATCGCTGAGAATATTTGATCGCCAGCGCCATAAATCTCTTTCATAGCCGCTTGGTTGGCGCTACCACCAATCCAACTACCAGCAACAGTTGTCATGCCGCGCCAAACGGCTTCAGGGCCACTAACACCTAATAATTCAGGTGCAAAACTAGATACGATCAACAAGGCGATAGGGCCACCAATTACAATACCGAGGGTACCTGTAAAAAAGAGAATGACTGCTTTGCTGCCTAGTCGCGCAATGGCTTTTAAATCAACGCTAATGGTCAATAACACCAAACAGGCGGGCAGTAAGTAGCGAGAAGCAACGTAATATAGTTGGGATTCTTCACCATTTACCACACCGAAAGTATTTAGTAGTGAAGGAAGAAAATAACAGATCAGTACCGCTGGGACGACACTGTAAAATTTTTGCCAAAACCTAATATTGCAATGGGCTGTATAAAAAACCAATCCGAGCATAATGGCTAAAAAGCCCATTATTGTTGCATCGTTGGTAATAAGTGGAGTATGAGTCATTGTATTTCCGCTTGTTGTAATTATTTAATGAATAACTGTGTTTGTTATTTTTATATTGTCTAATTGAATTTTTAACAGTTGTGCAGCCGGATCTTCTGGACATTGCTCAACAAAGAACCGGTAATCATCGCAAGCCACTTTAAAGCAATCAAGTTGATGAAGCAAAAATCCTCGATCTCTTCGCTCTAACGGATCTTCTGGTCGCAAAGAGACGAGTAAATCGACACACCTTAGTGCCGTATTGAAATTCTCTTCGCCAATCAGCGCATTTTTGCACGCTGTTAAGTACTCAACAACAAGGATATTGACGTCCATTGGGGCTAAATGGTATTGCTCTGGCGCCGCCGATAATTCCTCCATTCGCGTATCTAACTCGTGAAAGTTTAACGACTCCCCACTTAGGGGATCAAAAATAATCGCGTAACTTTCGTTACATACTAATCGCACCATGGTTTTCTCTGGAACAAATACAAGATCAGATTCAAAACCACATTCTGTTGCGATATGTTGGATAATTGCAGCTTTTAATATCGGAAACATCATGCGATTTTCAAATGCAGAGGCAAGTTGAAACGACAGGCTTGGCCATTTTTTTCGCTCATTGTCCAAAAACAAATGATCGACATACAAGGTATTAATTAAGTGCTCTGCTTGCTCAAACTGATCTTCATATTCAGCAAGTTGCTCTTGGCAGTTTGCGATCACGGGCTCAAGTAGATCTTTTATACGACTTGAATCATCAAAGATAAACTCTTCGATCAAAGAAAAAGTACGTAACAAGTCATCTTGGGATTCAGAAATTTCGGATAACAACAATTCGGTCATAAATACTACGTAAGAAACAAATGAAATGTAAAATCAAAGCAGATGATATGGGGACGATTACGACAATTTAAAGGCTAATTTTTAATTTACCAGTAATTAGCATAACGATTTTTAAGTAGGTTGACCTCTATCAACCTACTTAACTATATATCAGTAAAATAGATCAGAAAAAGAACGTTTGTTTTGTGGCGGCGATTCTGAAAACAACCATGACCCATCCCATCGCGCCCAAAAAGCCAAAAATTTGCATCATGCGATTACGCGCCAGTTTAAGAGCATAGTAACCCGTAAAAATATAGGCCACTATCGCTATCAATTTTTCCGCTAACCACATTTGTTCCATCGGGTTTATCGCTAATTTGACCGCCATAGTAATACCAACAATAAACAAAAAGGTATCAATGACATGAGGTGAGATTTTAACCCATTTTTTTTGTATCATTTGCGATTCCATCACCGTCCAGGCAAAGCGAAGAATGAATAATGCAACGCTCAGTACAGCCAATGTCATATGTAAATGTTTCATAGTTTTCCTATTTGATTTTTATTATTTTGATGTTCATTAGTAACTGACTCTTAATAATTCGATTACCAACTCTCTCTAATTTATTGTGTAAATATTATTTATCACTTTGACTAGAAAATAATGCCCAAGTTATTCGATCATTACCACCTAAGTCTTTAACGGTTGTTGCGTTTTCATAACCCAACACCGTAAAAAATTGTCGAACTGCAGCCCCTTGTTCAAATCCATGTTCAATATATAGACGTCCGTCATCACATAAAAAATAACGACTTTGTTCAATAATATGCTCTATATCTGCCAAGCCTTTATTGCCAGCTACCAGTGCAGTATGCGGTTCAAACCTAACATCACCTTCAGATAAATGAATATCTTGTGCATCAATATAAGGAGGATTGCTAACAATAACATCAAAGCACTGTAAGGGCGCAATATTACTAAACCAATTACTGGCCAACACGCTAACATTAGTAAAGCCAAGTTGCTGCACATTCGTTTGTGCTAACTTAACGGCTTCTTGATTGAAATCTACTGCGCTCACATGCCAACTTGGGTTTTCACTGGCTAAGGCCAGCGCTATTGCACCAGTACCAGTGCCTAAATCAAGTAGCTTGATGTTGTCACCTTCAACATGTTCAAGCACTAGCTCAACCAACGTTTCAGTATCAGGCCTTGGGATCAAAGTTGAAGGAGCAACTGCCAATGGTAGCGACCAAAATTCTTTATGCCCAACAATATAGGCAACCGGCTCACCTTGCTGGCGTCTCTCCAGCAAAACATCAAAATGCTGCAGTACTTGGGAAGACACCGATTTATCTGACCAAGTAATTAGATAAGTTAGATCTTTATCAAGGACATGCGCCAATAAAACCTGTGCGTCTAATTTCGCGCTGTCAGAGCAATCAGCCAGCAATATGCTGGCTGATTCGATAACGTCTTTAATGGTACCGCGAGACACGAAAACTCCTATTAGCTTTGTTCAGCTAATGAAGCAAGCAAGTCCGCTTGATTTTCTTGTAGGATAGGTTCCATCACTAATTGTAAATTTCCTTCTATCACTTCATTTAAGCGATATAAGGTTAAATTAATACGATGATCTGTCATGCGACCTTGTGGATAATTGTATGTACGAATTCGTTCACTACGATCGCCGCTGGCCACTAAGCTACGTCTTGAAGATTCTTCTTCGCTACGACGCTTATCATCTTCTGCTTGCTGCAACCTTGCTTGCAGTACTGACATTGCTTGTGCACGATTTTTATGCTGCGAGCGTTGGTCTTGACACTCAACCACCACACCCGTTGGGATATGGGTAATACGAATAGCAGAATCTGTTTTGTTAACGTGCTGACCACCTGCACCAGATGCGCGGAAGGTATCAACTTTTAAGTCAGCCTTATTAATTTCAATGGCATCGGATTCCGGAATTTCAGGCATCACCACTACGGTACAAGCCGAAGTATGTACGCGCCCTTGGGACTCTGTTTCAGGTACACGTTGCACTCTGTGCCCACCTGATTCAAACTTCATTTGTCCGTAAACACTTTCACCAATGAATTTAGCAACGATTTCTTTAAAACCACCTTGTTCACTTTCATTTGAATTCATCAATTCAACTTTCCAGCCTTGCTTTTCAGCATATCGGCTGTACATACGAAACAGATCGCCAGCAAAAATAGCCGCTTCATCACCACCTGCACCGGCACGAATTTCAACAAAACAGTTATTGTCGTCGTTCGGATCACGAGGAAGTAAAAGAATTTGCAACTCACTTTCTAGCGTTTCTATGGATTTTTTAGCTTCTTTATATTCTTCTTGCGCCATTTCGCGCATGTCAGGATCGTCATCTTTAAGCATTTCCTCTGCCATCGCAAAGTCATCTTCTGCGCCCTGGAAGTCTTTAAATGCTTTGACAGTACCTTCAAGTTGTGAAAACTCTTTAGATAAGGCCCTAAATTTCTCTTGATCGGCAATAGTGTCAGGATCAGATAATAGCGCCTGCACTTCTTCAAAACGTTCAACTAAGCCTTCAAGTTTACTATATACAGATTGTTTCATAGGAGTGTTCTTAATTTTAATTCGGCGCAATGATATACCAAATCGACTAATTTTTTAATCAACTTGATACGATTTCTTAGGATTTTGTTTGTTTGAGCCAAAGTTATATAAGCTTAGCTCGATTTTAGCGGTATTTGTTAAGCCACGTTTAGCTTATTTGGGCTTATCGATAGAAAATATATCGCGTAGATAAATCAGTTTATCCAATTCGCCGCCTTGAGCAGCAGATTGCAACGCACTTGTTGGCGCATGCATTAGTTTATTAGTCAGCTTAGTCGCCAGCTCTGCCACTACCGCTTCAGGATTTTTGTTATTACTTAATTGTGACAATGCTTTTTCTATCAGTACATCACGCTCCGACATACATTGTTGACGATAGCTCAATACCGCATCTTGGGTATTTAAGCCTCGCAGCCATGACATAAAACCATTAGATTGCTTATTAACAATACCTTCAGCTTGTACAGCTGCTTTTCGTCGACTTTCGATATTCTGCGCAATGATGCTTTGAAGGTCGTCAACGGTATACAAGAAAACATCTTCTAAATCGCTGACTTGTTCTTCAATATCACGAGGTACAGCCAAATCCACCATAAAGATCGGTTGGTGTTTACGCTTGGATAACGCATTTTCAACCATTCCTTTCCCGATAATCGGTAAGGTAGAGCCTGTTGAACTGATCACGATATCGGCTTGACTTAAATGTTCCGGAATTTGCGCTAATGTAATAACTTCAGCACCAATTTGTGACGCCATATTTTCCGCACGAGAAATTGTGCGATTGGCCACAGTGATCTTACCGACTTTATTGTCGTATAGATGCTTAGCAACTAGCTCGATGGTTTCACCGGCTCCCACCAATAATACTCGAGCTTTTTCAAGACTAGCAAAAATATGTTTAGCTAAGTTTACCGCTGCAAATGCAACAGAAACAGCACTTTCGCCTATTTCGGTATCGGTGCGTACCTGCTTTGCAACGCCAAAAGTTCTTTGAAACAAGCGATCCATAACCAAAGCCATTGAACCAGCTGCTTTCGCTTGACTGTATGCTTGTTTCATTTGACCTAGAATTTGAGGCTCACCTAGCACTAAGGAATCAAGGCCACAGGCAACACGCATCATATGATTGACCGCTTGTTGATCAGTATGCCAGTAAAGGCTAGGTGATATATGGCTTGCAGGAACGTGATGGTAGTTTTCTAACCAACCAATAATACGTTGCTTGGTTTGTTCAATTTGGGCGTCTTGTACCAAATACAATTCAGTACGATTACACGTAGATAAAATAGCGGCTTCTTGGCATTGAACTTCTGACAACAATTCCTGTAATGCGTGATTCAGCTGATCGGGGTTAAATGAAATTTTTTCCCGAACAGCGACAGGTGCAGTTTTATGATTAATACCAACAGCAATTATGGACATACGTATGAAATTAGCCTTTAAATATTTTACGCCACTATTTTGACATAATTAGCCCCGAAATGGGCGTTACAATATTTGATCAAAAATAAGTATTTGTTATTTAAATGGTACAAATTGCACACATTCTAGAAGGAACAACAAATATGAAGCTAATTTTACGCAATAAATCCGATGATTGAAAGTGACTAGCAAGCTATGGTCAAATAGCAGTATAACTTCACATTAAAATGTCAAATGAGATACTTTTTACTTTTCCTGCTCATAAGTTTGCAATTATTGACGGGCTGCGTGAATCAACATGCCATTAAACAGCCGAATGTTTTGACCAATACGGATTCACGTGAACAAACACTTAAAACGCTAAGCCAATGGCGTATTGCTGGAAAAATTGCATTTATTCAAACAGATAAGAGAGAGAGCGCTAACCTTCATTGGTCTGTCGACCAAGAAGCACAACAACAATCTCTAAGAATGACAACCTACCTCGGCATTAATGTGCTTTCGCTTGAACAAGAAAATGAGCTCACTACCATAGAGGTTGACGGTGAAAGTTATCAAGGGGATGATCTCGAACTGCTTGTCTGGCGACTGACGGGGTTCACGTTACCAACTAAAGCGATACAATATTGGATCAAAGGCATTCCTTTTTTACCTTCAGATAGTATCGAAACTAATGAACAAAATTTGCCTGTTATACTATCCAGTGAATATGACAATCAAGCATGGACTGTTCGCTACCAGCAATACAAAACAATCAAAGGTCATCAACTCGCCACTAAGATGACCATCAAACAAGATCAACTAACCATCAAGCTCGCTATTAATCGTTGGGAATTTTAACTTCAGTGCCTGCTACTCAATCAACGGATAACAACTTTACACAATTTATTTTGCCATCACCGGCAAAATTAAATTTATTTCTGCATATTAATGCTCAACGTGAAGACGGATATCACGAATTACAAACCTTGTTCCAGTTTTTGGACTACGGAGATGAAATAGCCATAGAGCTTAGTAACGACAATCAAATTACATTACTTAATCCGGTCGAAGGAGTTGCGACAGAAGACAATTTAATTTACAAAGCTGCTCGGCTGCTATTCAAGCTAAAAAACAATCAATTAGGCGTAAAAATAGCCATAAAAAAAATCCTGCCAATGGGGGGAGGACTGGGTGGCGGCTCTTCAAATGCCGCAACGATTTTATTAGCGTTGAATAAGCTTTGGTCTGTAAATTTAAGTATACAAGAGCTGGCCGACATCGGTTTATCTCTCGGTGCTGACGTGCCTATTTTTGTTGAAGGGTTTGCCGCTTTCGCCGATGGCGTTGGTGAAAAGTTGTTACCAGCGAATCCAATTGAATATTGGTACTTAGTTAGCAAGCCTAACTGTAGTATACCCACCGCTGAAGTCTTTAAATCAAAAGACTTACCGAGAAGCACACCTAAAATTTCACTTGTAAATTTAGATGTCGAACATTCGCATAACGATTGTGAAGTAATGGTAATTAAACACTATCCTGAGGTTGCCAACTTACTGGCTTGGTTGGTAGAATACGCGCCGTCTCGAATGACGGGGACTGGGGCGTGCATATTTACACGTTTTGGCTCTGAAAAAGAGGCGCGTCACTTACAGTCTTTACTTCCAAAAGAGGTAACATCGTTTGTGGCTAAAGGCTTAAATCAATCGCCTGTGCACGCCATTGTAAATAATTTATAAACTTTGGCTGGCAAAATTGAAATAATCTGCTGTTATATATGTAACATATAACAGCGTGTATTTTTAATGTCACAAGTTTCTGAGGAACTGACAGTGCCTGACATGAAGATTTTTGCGGGAAACGCCACCCCTGAACTGGCTAAAAAAATTGCTGACCGACTATATATTGGTTTAGGTGAAGCAAAAGTAGGTAGTTTTAGCGATGGCGAAATCAGTGTTGAAATCACTGAAAACGTTCGTGGTGCCGATGTATTTATCATCCAATCAACTTGCGCGCCAACTAACAACAACTTAATGGAACTTATCGTCATGGTTGACGCGTTACGCCGCGCTTCTGCCGGTCGTATTACCGCAGTAATGCCTTACTTCGGTTACGCACGTCAAGACCGTCGTGTACGTAGTGCTCGTGTTCCTATTACCGCAAAGGTTGTTGCTGATTTCCTTTCTAGTGTAGGTGTTGACCGTGTATTAACAGTTGACTTACATGCTGAGCAAATTCAAGGTTTCTTCGATGTACCAGTAGATAACGTATTTGGTACGCCTATTCTTTTAGAAGATATGTTAGAGAAGAACTTAGAAAACCCTGTAGTTGTATCACCTGATATTGGTGGTGTAGTACGTGCTCGCGCTGTAGCGAAGTTATTAGATGATGCTGACTTAGCTATCATCGACAAACGTCGCCCTAAAGCAAATGTTGCTCAAGTTATGCATATTATTGGTGATGTTGAAGGTCGTGACTGTATCATTGTTGATGACATGATTGACACGGGTGGTACGTTAGCAAAAGCTGCGGCTGCACTGAAAGATCACGGTGCGAAAAACGTGTATGCGTATGCGACTCACCCAGTATTATCTGGCAATGCAGTTCAAAACTTAAAAGATTCTGTGATTGACGAAGTGATTGTAACTGACTCAATTCCATTGTCTCCAGAATTAAAGAAATTGAAAAATGTTCGTCAACTAACCCTTAGCGGTATGTTGTCTGAAGCTATTCGTCGCGTCAGTAACGAAGAGTCAATTTCAGCGATGTTTGATGAAGGTTAACCTTTAACCTTTAAAACATGAGCAGTAAAACGGAGCAATAAGCTCCGTTTTTTTATTGCTCTAGCAAATTAAAATGCCGGTTCAATTAAATCCCATTTATTGCCGTACAGATCTTTAAAAATAGCCACCTTGCCATACGGCTCATTTCTTGGCTGTTCAATGAAGTTTATGCCATTTTCTTTCAAGCGCCGATAACTGATATCAAAGTTAGCAGTTTGTAATATCATCAATACACCTTCCCCTGCTTGTTTTCCAACAAGTTGCTTCTCCTCATCAGTCTTTGCTTTTGACAAAATGAGGCCAACTAGAGGTTGCTCTGCCGACGCGTTCAATTTGATCCATTTATTACCATCTCCCAAATCACTATGTTCGAGTTCGATAAACCCAAGTTGCTTGCAATAGAAATCTAATGCTTGTTGGTAATCATTAACCAATAGGTTAATACCACTGATTCCCCGTAGCTCATTATTCATAAATTTATGCTCTTCTTTCGTTATATTCAGGCATTGTATAAAAGGTGCAGCTAAAAGTACTAATTGATGTATGATAATGGTATAAAAACGTTACAAAACACATAGATAAAATCATAAAAATAAAAAAGCGAGTCACTATGTTAGACAACAAATTTAGCCTGGGATTTTTCATAACAGCCGGCGTGTACATACTCTCTTTAGGGTTTGCCCCTTATTCGTTGCAGTTTGGCGTCAAAGTGCTACCCATTATCATTCTGCTGGCAACAACATTACTTTACGCCAAAGGACAATTAAGACTAATTGTAGCAGCGGCTGTTATCGCTTCTGGCATTGGCGATGTGATGTTGGCATTACCCATTGAAAATAGTTTTATCTTTGGTCTTGGCGCATTTTTTATTGCTCAAGTCACTTATGCATTTTGTTTTTTTCATTTCAGGCACAAAACAGCCGTTCCGTTGAATTCTAAAATAGTTATCGGCCTACTTATTTTATATTCACTTGCCATGGCGACATATGTTTTACCTAGTACTAGCGACATGCTGATTCCAGTCTCAGCCTATTTGACGGTGATCACTCTTATGGGGATAACAGCTTTAAGCTCTGGCTTACATTCATGGGTGACTTTTGGTGCCTTGTTTTTTGTTGCCTCTGATTCAGCGCTAGCACTTAGCCTATTTAAGACGCCATTACCGTTTTCAAGCCATATTGTAATGTTTACTTATTACGCCGCGCAATTTTTAATTGTCGGAGGGTTATTGAAAAGCTCAATCAAGCAAACGCAATCATAGGTATGAAATACTCTCTACCGCATTATTCTATCCGCGCACTCGTTAATTTTTTAACGCGAATGGGATTAGAGCGGTCGATATTGCTTGCGCACATAAAAACGAACGAAGCAGATTTAAATTCGGCGCAATGTGATTATACCCCTGAAGATTTTGAGCACCTATTATCACTTGCACGCCAGTCACTCAAGGTTAACAATATTGGTTTTTTATATGGAAAAGCATTTGAGCCTAGTTGCTGGGGACTATTAGGGCATATTGTCGTAGCAGCTAAAACACTAGCTGATGCCTTAGCTTATCAAAAACGATACCAATGTTTGTTAGGGAACGCCGGGCAAGCCTATCATGAGTTTGAAGGCGATATTATTACTATCCGCTGGTTATCAGAGCCAAGTGCTAGTCCGTGTAATATAGAACAAGTTATCACCGCATGGGCCGCCTTTTCCTTTACCCATACCCTCGTTGACGACAAGCCGATAGCGGTCTATTTCACCCATAATCAAATGGCTGCTCTTGAAGATTATGAAACGTTCTTTGGCTGCCCCGTGTATTTTAATGCAAACTTTAACGGTATCAAGGTCAAGGAAAGTTCGCTTGATTTACCGCTGAGTAGCTACAATCAAGAAGTATTAAATGTGTTGCTATCAAATGCACAACATAAGCTAACCGAGAAACGGCTGAACGCCTCATTAGATATGATCACTGAGTACATTATTGATGTTTTACCTGACCACGTGCCTGAGCTAGCAGAAATTTCAGCGCACCTGGGGATTAGCACGCGGCAGCTCCAGCGAAAATTTCAAAAAGAGTCGACCAATTTGACCGAGTTGATGGAGAGCATTCGTAAAAACCTCGCCATATCTTACTTAACCCAAACTGATCATAAACTGCTTTATATTTCCACCATGCTTGGCTATTCCGAGCAGAGTACGTTTCAACGCGCGTTTAAGCGTTGGTCTAGTGTAACGCCACAAGAATTTAGGTTAAACCCATCACCACTCATTTGAACCATATTTATTGCTCAGCAGGTTCATCCTGTAATGTATATTGAGCAAGCTTATTGCTGTTGCTCCATGTAGCTACATTCACATAATAGAAAGTCGCCAATAATATTAAACAGGCAACACTGGTTAACCAAATTCCGTTCTCAACTTCAAGTGCGTCTAACGCCAAATAAACCGCTAGGCTTGTTGATAGAATGCGAATGGGTTCAAACCATAGTGCCCAGCCTTTTTGCTCCTGTACACCGGATATCACCACTAAATTCAAAGTAGCCAACAAACACAGCGTCGCATTCATTGGTAAAGAAAGTGAATGAGCGGAAATAAAGAATGCCAGCACCAAGCCAATCACAATAATAAATTGTGCCAATAAATATCGCTTTAAATACGGAGAAAGCGCCACATCATACTTGTTCATGGTTTTGGTGGTTACCCAGCCTCTTGGGTGCGAAGCCGTAACATCATCCGGTCGCCAACCTGGCGGCTTAAACCACAACACAATTTTATCTCGCCAGCTTCTTGTATTCAGCGCATCGGAGAGTAGGCATGAATAGACTTGCAGGTTAGCCCATATAGGATTCCAACTTTTTAACTGATGGCTAACGCCATAGACAATGCTAACGTTATCTTTTTCGGCCTGGAAGGAATTAAACAACTTGTCCCACAATATAAAAACGCCCGCATAATTCTTATCAATATAATCACGATTTAGCGCGTGATGAACTCTATGATGACTAGGCGTGACAAAAATGGCTTCATACCATGATGGCATTTTATTAATGTGACGGGTATGTACCCAAAATTGATAAATTAAGTTTAGTGAACCGCACGCTATTGCGACAGTTGGGCTTACACCAATTAAGGCAAGCGGAAGATATAATGTCCAACCGAGTAAACTCGGCGTACTGGTTTGCCTTAATGCAGTTGTTAAATTGTACTCTTCGCTTGAGTGATGAACCACATGAGATCCCCACATTACGCCAATTCGGTGATTAAGTCGATGGGACCAATAATACGCTAAATCATAAGCAACAAAAGCAAAAAACCAGACCAGCAATGATTGCTCTGACAATGACCAAATCGCAAAATTTTCATAAAGATAAAAATAAAAAGAAATAGGAATGGCGGCTTTTAAAATACCAGTAATGCGGCTGAATATGCCGATACTTAATGAATTTATCGCATCATTAAATTGATAAAACTGAGTACCACGCATTTTATCGACAATAAGCTCAATAATAATCAGCAATAAGAAAAGTGGAATAGCAAAAAGTATTAACGACATAATTAATCACACTATTGAACAATCATTAGAATATAAGCGAATAAATAGGCGAACACATTGACCTCATAACGACAACGGTTGACTCTATATACCACAGTAAAAACTTCCCTAAGCAAACACCTAATTTATGGCATCTACTTAAACAGCTCATTTTACATCTCAAAATTTACAAAGATGAGTTACACTTAACCAAGGATACACCTTTACTGGCAAACACTTTGCCTTGAGGAAAACGATGCTACATAGAACCTTATCGTTTTTTATTATCGCTTTCTCCATTATAGCAGCGCCTTCAAGCATGGCTTTTTCACAAAAGCACCAACTTAATTTAAATGACATCAAATGGCCGCCCTTCTTTTTCCCTCAACTTGAAAGCAATAACACGGGTATTGCCAAAGACATTTTGAATAACTGTATAGGTAGCATGAACTATACGATTAAGTACAAATCTTTACCTATTAAACGAACGCACTTATACATGCAATCAGGGGAATTAGACGTCAGTGTTTATTCCTACAAAAAAAGCAGAGAACAGTTTGTTGTCTACGGTAAAGAGCCTATTTTTAAAAGCCAGTATGGCTTTGCATCAAGGGCTTCAGATAAAATTATCATCACCAACATAAATGATGTATATAAATATCGCTTTGGACACTTAGCGGGTTTGGCTCATACCCCTGAGCTGATGAAGATTGTTGAAGAGAAAAAAATCACTGATGATATTTCTGAAGGCTATGATTTGGATGCTATGTTTGGCCAATTACTAGCAACACCTCAGCGATTTCAACTCATGGCCAATTCTAAAGAAACCTTGAAATGGCGAGCCAAGCAACTGGGCGTAGCAAATCAAATACATGTCCATGATTTCACCCTTAGAGTTAAACCATACTTTGTCACCGTATCAAAATACTCTAAGAGCATTGAATACATTGACGAATTTCTAAAGCACATCGACCAATGTATCGTGACGATGAAAAAGAACGGACAATATCAAAAAATCCTCTCCTCCTATGGGTTAACTTTCGAATAATTTTCTTAGCATAAATAAAAGAGGCTCGTTATTTAACCTATCGACAATCTAGTTGGTTTTATGCTCTTCTCGTGGTATGATGCCGCGCTTTTTTTTATCGGGTAAAAGTTCTCGGTAGTCCAAAAGAAGTAACGACATTGTTTTTGGTCGCAAAAAACAATGAATATTTTATTTAATTAAAGAGTATTAAAAATGACTGATTTATTTACTTTAGCTGCAGAAGTACGTACTGATTTAGGGAAAGGTGCGAGCCGCCGCCTACGTCACGCGAACAAGGTTCCAGCTATCCTTTACGGTGAAGGCAAAGATCCTGTTTCTTTAACATTAGCGCACAACAAAGTATTCCGTGCACAAGAAGAAGAAGCATTCTACTCGCACGTTTTAACATTAGACATCGACGGTGAAAAAGTTGAATGTTTAATCAAAGACATGCAACGTCACCCGTACAAAAACATCGTTATGCACATGGATTTCATGCGTATTGATGCAACTCATGACGTTCACACAAACGTTCCAGTTCACTTCATCAATGAAGAAGCTGTAGCTAAGAAAGGCGCTACTGTTGCTCACCACGTTTCTGAAATCGCAATTACATGTTTACCAGGTAACTTACCTGAATTCATCGAAGTTGATGTTGCTGATTTAGAAGTAGGTCAAACGCTTCACTTATCTGATGTTAAATTCCCAGAAGGCGTTACTTCTGACGAATTAGCTAAAGGTGCTGATCATGACCAAGCTGTTGTTACTGCTAATGCTCCAAAAGGCAAAGCTGACGACGAAGAAGGTGATGAAGCAGAAGAAGCTGCTGCTGAATAATAATTTTTAGGAACAATCCTTAAAATTATGACTATTCAGTTAGTTGTGGGGCTAGGTAATCCTGGCCCCGAATACACAAAAACCCGTCACAATGCAGGCGTTTGGTTCGTTGAAGAGCTCGCTCGCGTTTACAACATTTCTCTTAGACCAGAAAAAAAATATTCTGGTTACTACGGTAAAGGTCAAATTGGTGGTCAGCTTGTCCATCTTCTCATTCCAACAACTTTTATGAACCGTAGTGGGCAATCAGTTGCGCCATTAGCCAACTTTTTCAAAATTCCTGTCGAAGATATTATTGTCGCACACGACGAACTCGATATGGAGCCCGGTGTATGTAAAATTAAGAAAGGTGGCGGACACGGTGGCCATAACGGCTTACGTGACATCATTGCCCGTATGGCAAACAACAAAGATTTTTATCGATTACGCATCGGCATTGGCCATCCTGGTCATCGAGATCGCGTAACAGGACATGTGCTAGGCAAAGCGCCAGCAAGTGAACAAACTTTAATTGAGCAATGCATAGACGAAGCAAGCCGATGTATCGAAATATGGCAAAAAGACGATCTGAAAAAAGCACAAAATCGTCTTCACTCTTTTAAAGCCAGTTAAACTAAATTATCAAATTCGTTATCTAGACACTTAGGAATTATCATGGGATTTAAATGTGGTATTGTTGGCTTGCCCAACGTGGGTAAATCGACCTTATTCAATGCACTGACTAAAGCGGGCATTGAAGCAGCAAACTTTCCATTTTGTACAATTGAGCCAAACACCGGTGTGGTGCCAGTACCTGATCCTCGTTTAGATAAGCTTTCTGCTATTGTTAACCCTGAACGCGTTTTAGCAACAACAATGGAATTTGTTGATATTGCGGGCTTAGTTGCAGGTGCATCAAAAGGTGAAGGTTTAGGTAATAAATTCCTCGCAAACATTCGCGAAACAGACGCTATTGGCCATGTTGTTCGTTGTTTTGAAAACGACAACATTATTCATGTTGCCAATAAAATTAACCCTGCTGATGATATCGATGTCATCAACACTGAATTGGTCTTAGCGGATATGGATACCGCAGAGCGTGCTCTTCAGCGACAAGCGAAACGTGCCAAAGGTGGCGATAAAGACGCCAAATTTGAAGTGTCTGTATTAGAGAAAGTTCTCCCGCACGTTGAAGAAGGCAACATGGTGCGTTCTTTAGAGCTTGCTAAAGAAGAAAAAGCAGCCATTGCTTACCTTAACTTTCTAACCATCAAACCAACCATGTACATTGCTAACGTTAATGATGACGGTTTTGAAAATAACCCTTATTTAGATGTTGTACATGAAATAGCAGAAAAAGAAGGCGCTGTTGTTGTTCCAGTCTGTGCTGAAATTGAAGGCGAACTGTCTGAAATGGATGAAGATGACAGAGAGATCTTCATGGAAGAGATGGGATTAGAAGAGCCAGGCTTGAACAGAGTAATCAATTCTGGTTATGGTCTACTTAGTCTACAAACCTATTTTACCGCCGGCGTAAAAGAAGTTCGTGCTTGGACAGTTAAGCAAAACGCAACAGCCCCACAAGCTGCTGGTGTTATTCATACTGATTTTGAAAAAGGGTTTATCCGTGCTGAAGTCGTGAGTTACGATGATTTCATTGAGTATAACGGTGAATCAGGCGCTAAAGAAGCAGGTAAGTGGCGCTTAGAAGGTAAAGATTACCTAGTTAAAGATGGCGACGTTGTTCATTTCCGCTTCAATGTTTAGTTCTTATAGACACAAATAGTATTTTGAAAAGAGGCTCCGGCCTCTTTTTTGTTTCCTAACCTCACCTTATCTCCCTCATTTTTAGTAATAAACTTCCACATTTTCCGTGTTTATTTTTTTATGAGCTATTCTTAACTTGTCTAGTACTAATAAAAATAGGTAACGTATGAAATTATTATTAATCGTAGTAAGCATGTTCATCCTCACTTTAACCGTATCAAGTCCCGCTGTTGCTAATGACAGTATAGCTATGCGCATATGCGAGTATGTTGCAGCAAATGATAAAAATCGCCTGAGATCTTTCCTCAAACAAAATAAATTAAAAATACGCGGCATTTTTAATGACGTTAATTGCAATGGGGATAATCTGTTAATCTTTGCAGGAAAAAATAAGGCCTTAGAGGTTGGAGAGTTTATTATCGGCAAAACTCCATCCAAAACTGTCGCCGCAAATATAGCTGAATTGGAAAAATATTCGGCTCATTTAGCAGAAGATGCCAAAGATCGCGTAAATTAATCCCCTTTAATTATGCTGGTTATATTATAAAAAGAAGTGTCATCACTTCTTTTTTGCTTTTTAAAGAACACAAAACGCGTGCGAAAACATCTTTCACCGTTAAAACTAGAGACAAAATAAGCAATTTGATGACTAAATAATCAAACACGCAAAAAGAGTCACTTTTTTATAAAAAAACGGTTGACGTAGGCAACCGAGATTTGCATAATACGCGCCACTTGCTGAGAGGCAAGATTGTAAATGGCTACATAGCTCAGCTGGTTAGAGCACATCACTCATAATGATGGGGTCCCAAGTTCAAATCTCGGTGTAGCCACCATTTACAATGCGGGAGTGGCGGAATTGGTAGACGCGCTGGATTTAGGTTCCAGTATCGCAAGATGTGAGAGTTCAAGTCTCTCCTCCCGTACCATTTTAAAGGCATCAAGTTTTTAAAATAGTAAGTATTGATGGAGTATAGCCAAGCGGTAAGGCAGCGGGTTTTGATCCCGTCATTCCAAGGTTCAAATCCTTGTACTCCAGCCACTTACTTCAATGCAATTTATTTAAATTGACTGTCGATAGTAAGTAAGCATTCAATACTTCTTAAATTCTGTTGGGGTATAGCCAAGCGGTAAGGCAGCGGGTTTTGATCCCGTCATTCCGAGGTTCAAATCCTCGTACCCCAGCCAATTTAAGTCTCTCTTCAAAGATGAATTCAAGAACATAAGTATACTGTAGGTAAATCGATTAGGTAATATGCTACTTAACATGAGTAACAATGTTCCAGTGTCGTAAAATTTGATGCCTTAGGTTTAACCTTAAATATCATAATCAAAATGCGGGAGTGGCGGAATTGGTAGACGCGCTGGCCTTACTTAGGTAGCAACGTTCCAGTATCGCAAGATGTGAACCCTTAGGTGCAAGCCTTAAATTCACAATCAAAATGCGGGAGTGGCGGAATTGGTAGACGCGCTGGATTTAGGTTCCAGTATCCTAGGATGTGAGAGTTCAAGTCTCTCCTCCCGCACCATTTTGAATGACCTATCTATATTATTCTAAATACTAATTTTCTAATGATTATTCTCTTATGCAGTGGAAGTGTCTGACGCGCAGCTCTCTATGATGATACATCGGCTCCAGTATCATAGGATGTGAGAGTTCAAGTCTCGCCTCTCGCACCATTTTGAAAACCTATCGAATACTT
Source organism: Thalassotalea atypica (assembly GCF_030295975.1). NCBI lineage: Bacteria > Pseudomonadati > Pseudomonadota > Gammaproteobacteria > Alteromonadales > Colwelliaceae > Thalassotalea > Thalassotalea atypica. The sequence goes on along the minus strand of NZ_AP027364.1, from coordinate 1,115,636 downwards.
ATATAAAAATACTCTTTAAATACCTTTTTCAAATCTCAGCCATCCTGTTAGCGAAATTGTTAGACGCGCTGCTCTTTGTGGTGATACATCGGCTCCAATATCGTTAGACATGAAGTTCAATCGCTTACAAGTAAAGTTAATAAAACTTATTGCGTGATTAGCTTACTACTCTATACCGCAAGCATACGCCAACGCTTTGGATTTTAAGATTGGAACACGTTGAGCGACAAATAAGCCGGTATTGCGTAGCAATTTAAATAAGGGCAAATCATTTGAAAACCCTTTATACAAAGCATCCATTCCAGTCATCATTAACGCATTGTCAGTCCGTCTAGCTTTTTCATAGCGAACCAACACATGTGGCTGATGCCACAGCTCGCCATTACCTATGGCCGTTGCGATGATGGTTTGCAGTGCTTTAACGTCTTTAAATCCTAAATTTACGCCCTGACCTGCCAACGGGTTAATACTGTGAGCAGCATCTCCTAACAACACAACGCGTCCTTCGACATAACTATTCGCATGCTGTCTTGTTAACGGGAAAGACGCTTTATTAAGTACCTTAATGTCGCCCAGTTTTTCAGGAAAGGCCGCTAGAACACGCTCTTGTAGTGCTTGATTAGATAAGGCACTTAATCGTCTAATTTCATCCTTATGATGATACCAAACCAGTGATGCCTGATTTCCAGATAGCGGTAGCATGGCCATTGGCCCAGAAGGTGTAAACTGTTGCCATGTTATATCTTGTTGTTCAATTGATGTTTGTACATGGATTAACATTGCTGATTGCTGGTACTGCCAACCAGTGCATCCAATGCCTGCCAGTTTCCTGATGAAGCTATTGCCACCATCAGCAGCAACAATTAAACGAGCATTGATTTCTCGCTCACCAACACTAAGCGTTGAAAATCCTGTTGTTTCATGATCAACTTGAGACAAGCTTTCAACACTACTAGGACATATCAACTCAATACTATCGTGTGCTTCAATTTGTTGCCATAACGCAAGCTGAATTGAGCGATTCTCAATGATATGACCTAAATAAGGCTGGTCAATATCATCGGCGTTAAACTCGGTGTAAGCCAGTTCTGACTCCCACACCCCCAAACGTTTATATGGCGCACATCGCCATGCTCTAATTTGCGGCCAAGCGCCTAATTGCTCAAGCAAATATTCAGATGCTAATGAAATAGCAGAAACACGTAAGTCGACAGGTTGCTCAGGTGAAAGTGGATTGGGCGCAGATTTCTCCACTAATGTCACTGAAAGCCCTAATTGGGCTAGCGACAAAGCTGCTGCTGCTCCAACCATGCCACCACCTACTACAATACAATCAACTAACTTCATAACACGTTCTTGTTCAATGAGAATGTAACTATTCTAACCAACCAGATATAGTTAAGCGATGTTTATGTTTGGGGTTATTCAGCATTCGAACACTGTGTGGCATTGGATGATTGAGTTTTAACAGCGTAAGACAGTTAAACTCTGGCTGAATCACCTTTCTGTAAAATCGACTTTTAGTCGGATAAAGTACTAACTGCCCTCCATATTTAGGCTGCCATCCTTTACTTAACTGATAGATAAAAGCATATTGCCCAGCCGAGCCATCCGTGTGATAACTAATAAACTGCTCTCGTTCGAATTTAGCAACAAAGCTATCCCTAATCTCTCCGCTCAACCCCAAAGGCATGGCCACTTGCTCTTTAAGTGTTTTGGCTAGATTTAAGTGAATGTCCCCTGCTCCGTGTCGTTTAGCATGTTTATTGCTCGTTCGATAAAAAGAAAAAGCAAATTGCTTATTTCGTTCGGCTTTTATCGCTTGTTGTTGTCTGCATTTTTCCACATTGGATGACGATATGCGGTCTTTGATATGTGTCAGTGGTCGATAAGGCGTTGTCAACAATCGCCAGGTTTTGAAGTGCGCTGCTGTTAAGATTTGTTTTCTTAAATGGTTTGCGGTGTCACTAGGTAAATACTGACGAAACTGGGCAAAACCTTGCTCTTGTAGCTGTTCAACCCAATTCATTCCTACTCCACGTGTTATTATTTGTTCACTAGCAATTGCTATATTATTGGTTATACTCAATTTTGCCGTCAAAGGCAGGAAATAACAATAACACTCTAATATTTAAGGAAAGATTATGACAGCTTTAAAAGAACAACAACATCTTGCAGACGATATTAAGCTCGTTTTTGACATGACTGAAAAACCTAATCGCACGCAACTAAAAGCACACCCGGATAGAGCTGTAGTTGCTAAATTACGCGCCGATTTAGTTTTACCAAGTGATAAAATTTTAACCGTTGATATCGACTTCGATACTGAGAGTGGCTACCATAACAACACAATGCTGGTTATGGATGACTTTGGTGTTAAATTACTTGCCGCAGGATTCAAAGCCGAATATGGTGCTGAATTCGCAGATAAAATACTTGACGCGTGGAACAATAAGAAAGATCAAGATGACCCACGAAAACCCACTTACATGTTGGTACAGAAACCTAAAGATGACAACGAGTTCCCACGGGTATTTGTTGCATGTGGCTCTAAAGATCATAAGCCTGATCAAAAAAGCCCAACAGATATCTTATAACGCTAAGTCATGGGGTAAAGTACTCAGTGCTTTACCTTTTTTGCTCTTCTTTTCCATTTTTCAAACCTCCGCCAATAACAGCAATTCAATTGAAATACTCTCCGATGTTAACGATATTTATCAAGACAAAAGTGGATATGTATGGATAGCAGGCCAACATGGCCTCGCTCGCTTTGACGCTGAAAATCAGATAAATTTTTCGAATAACAACAAACATTGGCCTCTGCCTTTTAGTTGGGCACATCAAGTTACACCGTTTAATGATCACCTATTAGTATCAACACAGGTACACGGGCTCTTTATATTCGATATTAGCAATGGAAAAACAGAACAAATACAATTACCTAGCGACATTAAAACTACATACTTCGCAACGTACTTTGAAAATAATATTTACTTTGAAAGTAATGATTCACTTTATGCTTATAACGTCCAAGAAGCTTCGACAAAACTTGTTGCAGAGAACTTATTCGTCAGAGGTATTTTGAAAAATGAAGAACACATTTACTTTATTAATAACAGCAATATTCAAACATTAAATGACGGGGAATTGACCACAATTTTCACAGGCTCTATAGATGCTTATGCTTCGACAGTTGATTCTCTGATAGTTACAGATAGTGAAAATATCTACTTAGTCAAGGAAAGTAAAATTGCTGCATCCAAAAGTATTGACACTCCAATTAGCTCATTGGCAAGTGCCAAACACAGTAATAGCGTTTTTGCACTTACAAAACAGGGTAATATCCAGCAATTTAGTGCTAATGACCTCATTGAAATTACTCACAACTTCCCTAATTTCTCTGTGAACAAAGTGAAAAAAATGTACCACGATGACTCGGGCGTTTTATGGATTGCATCAAACAAGGGAGTGCACAGGTTAGTCGAAAGCAATGTAAAAAATCACCCGAAAATATTCGATGTCCGCCATAATGCTAATGAAATCGTTTTAGTGGAAGATGAACTAATAATTGCCACCTATGGTGACGGTTTACATACCATGGATGGGACAAGTAACTTTATCCATCCGAACGTCAACGATTCCTTTACAGAAAATGGTAAACGTGCAATGACTGTCTTAATGAAGGGTGAGCAAATGTTGCTCGGTACTTTTGACGGCGTTTGGACGTATAACAAGAATCAAGTTAACGCTAAGAAGCTCTCCTTTGAGAATAACGATAATATTGTTTTAAAATTAGTAACTGATAATGACAAATTATATATCGGTACTAACCGAGCAGGCTTGAAAATTTATGATTTAAAAATGCAAAAAATCACTCACCATATAGACCGCAACAACGGTCTTAAAAATGAAGAGGTGATTGATATTCTCCCTTTGCATAATGGAGATGTGTGGCTCGCTACCTCAAACAACGTTGAAATTTACAATCAACATAGCAACGAAATCCAACAAACAGGGGTCTCCATTCCCAACAAAGTGATTTCACTAAATTTAGTTAATAACAAAGTTTATGCCACAACTAAAGGCAGTGGAATTTTAGTGTTCAGTTTACGTGGTGAGTTGTTATCGCGCTTCGCTGAAGGAATAGATTTTAGCCATGGAAGATTATTAGAAGGCGAACTTTGGATACCAGCTAAACCAGGAATTTATCGTTTAGAGCCTGAAAATAACCAATTGTCTCTAGTACCCGGCTCAGAAGACTACACCTTTAGTAGTGCACCACTGAAATCAAAAGAGAATATTTATGCCTGGCACAGTGGGGGACTTTTTGAGATTAAAAATTATAACAATGAAATATACCACGCAAATATAAAGGTAAGCCTCGCCAATGTCTCCGGTCGTCCAATGCTTAACAAAGCAGATTTAAAACTCGACTCATCTAACGATGTTGTGACACTCACTTTAGCAAGCTTAGATCATAGAAAAAGCAATAAAAAGCGCTTTCAGTACCGTATAAACAATAGCACTTGGACAAATGCCACGAGCAATCAAATTACCCTTACCGGCCTAAAATCAGGCAGTTACGATATTGAAATCAAAGGCACTAACAGTTTAGGCCAGTGGAGCAACAACCGCGCGTTTGCCAGCATAACGGTTGCATACCCTTGGTATTGGACACTGCAAATGCGTGTTATTTATTTGGTATGCCTAATTTGCTTTATCGCAATAGCGATATGGCTGTTGTACTTGCGAGCAAACTCTATTAAAAAAGTTCATCTGTTGTTAGAAAATGAACTAAAAAACAAAGGTAAAAGAGCTGTTTCAATCACTCGTAGCTTAAACTTAGCGCAAGAATTACTTACAGAGAAAAAGATAGATGAGGCAAGTGGCATCATCAAGCAGAGCATTGAGGAGCTTGACTCAAATAATCTACAAGAAGAACCCGATTGCCTTTACGGAAATTCGCTTGAGGTTGCACTCCCTTATTTTGGAGAGTATTTGTACCAGAAATACCATATAACATTGAATAATCAGCTAGAGTTTGACAAAACTAAACTAGATTATGAGCTACAGGCGAATATTTATAAAATTGTATACGAGGCTGTAACATCGGCTTTGCTTACCAGTGAGAGCCGTCATTTTAATGTCCATATCCAAGAGTTTAAGTCAAAACTTTGGCTAACGGTGAGCGACAATGAAAATTGTTTTGCTCATTTCAACAGTAAAATAACCTTTGATATGGCGATGTATTATGTCAGACAAATTGCAGAAAAATATAATGCCTCAGTCAATACATTCGATGCCCAAGAAGACAAAGGTAGTCAGCTTGTCGTCAGTTTTCCTTTAATGTCTTTGTCTTAAATTGAAACAAATACAATTAATTAACCAATTGCACAATTTAGCAACTAGCGTCTAGCCAAAAGAAAGAGTAAAATACGCCTCCGATTATAGAATACGTGATTAAATTTTAGGCAATTAGTTGATGAGTAAGAAGCTGTATATCAAGACTTGGGGCTGTCAAATGAACGAGTATGACTCGCAGAAAATGGCAGAACTTTTAGACTCAACCCATGGATTAGAGTTAGCTGAAGAAGCTGAAGATGCTGATGTAATCTTATTAAACACTTGCTCAATTCGAGAGAAAGCACAAGAGAAAGTGTTTCATCAGTTAGGTCGCTGGAAAAACTTAAAAAACGATAACCCTGATTTGATCATTGGTGTTGGTGGTTGTGTTGCCTCTCAAGAAGGTGATGCTATTCGTGCTCGTGCACCATACGTCGATATGGTTTTTGGTCCACAAACCTTGCACCGTCTCCCAGAAATGATCCAACAAGTCACTGGGGACAAAGCGCCTGTTGTTGACGTGAGTTTCCCTGAAATTGAAAAATTTGATCGCTTACCAGAGCCTGTAGCTGAAGGCCCTAGTGCATTTGTCTCGATCATGGAAGGTTGCTCAAAGTACTGTACCTTCTGCGTAGTGCCTTATACACGCGGCGAAGAAGTCAGCCGCCCGCTTGATGACGTGTTATATGAAATCGCCCAACTTGCTGAACAAGGTGTACGTGAAGTTAACTTACTAGGCCAAAACGTTAATGCGTATCGTGGTGACGCTCATGACGGCAGTATTTGCCGATTCTCAGAATTATTGCGTTTAGTCGCCACCATTGATGGTATTGACCGCATTCGCTACACCACTTCACACCCTGTTGAGTTTACTGACGACATTATTGAAGTGTATAAAGACGTACCAGAATTGGTAAGTCACTTGCATTTACCAGTACAAAGCGGCAGCGACCGTATTTTAGTACAGATGAAGCGCGGACATACCGCTATTGAATATAAATCTCAAATCAGAAAGCTGAAAAAAGCACGTCCTGATTTATGTATGTCATCTGACTTTATCATTGGTTTCCCTGGTGAAACAGATCAAGATTTCGAGCAAACAATGGATTTAATCAAAGCCATTGATTTTGATTTAAGCTTTAGCTTTATCTACAGCGCTCGACCAGGTACACCTGCCGCTGATTTACCTGATGACATCAGTGAAGAAGTTAAAAAGCAGCGTTTGCAAATATTGCAAGATCGCATCACGCAACAGGCATTGCGTATTGCTCGCCAAATGTTAAACACTGAGCAACGTATCCTCGTTGAAGGCCCATCGAAGAAGAACCCTATGGAACTTCGCGGCCGTACTGAGAACAACCGTATTGTTAACTTTGTAGCGCCTCATCATGTTATTGGCCAGTTTGTTGATGTGAAGATCACCGATGTTTACGCTAACTCATTACGTGGTGACTTGGTTCGTGAAGAAAAAGACATGGGCCTTCGTATTGCGCATTCCCCTTCAGATATTTTAGCCAATAGCCATCATAGTGCCAGCGCAAAAGCGAGTACTAATGGTACCGATGAACTCGGTGTTGGCACTTATACTCCATAAATTCGGATATTTTTTTGACTACAGTAAATAGTATAACTTTTAAATTAGAGCCTGTTGATAATCATCGACAGGCAAATCTTTGTGGCCCTCTTGACGATAATCTTAAACAGCTTGAAAAACGTTTAGGTGTTGAAATCGCTTATCGGGGTAATGAATTTAGAATTATCGGTCCAGAGCAAAGCAACAAAGCTGTTGAAAAAATTTTGAAACAACTTTATGTGGAAACTCAAGCAGTAAAAGGTGAAACCAATAACGTTTCAGCTGAAATGGTGCATTTAGCCATTTTAAATGCTGACGTTCTTGAGCAAGAGCCAACCAAAGTTGATGTTGACTACGAAAAAATGGTCACCATTAAGACGAAACGTGGTGTGGTCAAGCCGCGCAACCAAAATCAATCGGGTTACGTTCAAAACGTACTCACTAACGATATTACTTTTGGTATTGGCCCTGCGGGTACTGGTAAAACTTATCTTGCCGTGGCCTGTGCAGTAGATGCATTAGAGCGCCAAGAAGTTAGACGTATACTACTGACACGCCCTGCCGTGGAAGCTGGTGAAAAGCTAGGGTTCTTACCAGGCGATTTGTCACAAAAAGTAGACCCGTATTTGCGCCCACTCTATGATGCCTTGTTTGAAATGCTCGGTTTTGAAAAAGTTGAAAAGCTGATTGAGCGTAGCGTGATAGAAATTGCGCCCTTAGCCTACATGCGTGGTCGTACCCTAAATGATGCTTTTATTATTCTAGATGAAAGCCAAAACACCACGGTTGAACAAATGAAGATGTTCTTAACCCGTATTGGTTTTAACTCTCGTGCGGTGATCACTGGCGATATCACGCAGGTCGATTTACCTCGTGGTCAAAAGTCTGGCTTACGCCACTGTATTGAAGTTCTTGATGATATTCCAGGTATTAGCCTAAATTTCTTCCAATCAAAAGATGTTGTACGACACCCAGTAGTTGCGCGCATTGTTGAAGCCTATGAGGCTCATGAAGAAAAGATGACAAAACTAAGACAAGAGAAAAAGCGACAAGAGCAACTTGCCGCCGCTAAAGCTAATGAAAACAGCAATGTTCAAGCAATGCCAACGGTAAACAAGCCTCGTGATTGAACTGGACATTCAACGTGCGACTGAAGACGACAAGCTACCAACGAATGCGGAGTTTGAATGTTGGACCAAAGCCGCTTTAGCAAAATACAACATCGCATTTGAACTAACTATTCGACTTGTCGATGAAGCAGAAAGCCAAGCCTTAAACCTTCAATATCGCGAAAAAGATAAGCCAACTAATGTCTTGTCTTTTCCATTTGAAGTACCTGAAGGTATTGGGCTAAATTTGCTTGGTGATTTAATCATTTGTGCGAAAGTAGTCGAACGTGAAGCGAACGAGCAAAATAAAGCGCTAAATGCCCATTGGGCTCATATGGTGATTCATGGTTGCTTGCATTTATTGGGCTTTGATCATATAAGTGATGATGAAGCACAAGAAATGGAATCGCTAGAAATAGACATTCTGTCTCAACTTGGGTTTAATAACCCTTACGAAGAAATTTAATTAAATTTTTATAGGAAATAAAAAAGCTCTATGAGCGACGACAACCCTCACTCTAGTAACGGCTCTGCCAATAAATCCTTTATCGACAAGATAGTTCAAGTATTTACAGGAGAGCCGCAAAATAAAGACGAATTAGTTAATGTCATTAACGATGCTGAAGACAGAGACTTAATTAAGCCAGAAACCAAACAAATGATTGAAGGGGTTCTGGAAGTTGCTGAAATGCGTGTTCGAGACATTATGATCCCGCGCTCACAAATGGTAACTCTTAATATTAATCAATCATTGGATGAATTTCTTCCAACCATTTTAGAATCTGCGCACTCTAGATTTCCCGTAGTTAACGACGACCTTGATGATGTTGAAGGGATTTTACTCGCTAAAGATTTATTAGCTTTTGGCTTTAATGGCAATACACCTTCTTTTTGTATTAAAGACGTTATTCGCCCTGCGATGATTGTACCAGAGAGTAAAAAAGTCGAGTCGTTGTTAAAAGAATTCCGTTCAAAGCGCTATCATATGGCAATCGTTGTTGATGAATATGGCGGTGTATCTGGCGTTGTGACTATCGAAGACATTCTAGAATTAATTGTCGGTGAAATAGAAGATGAAACCGATGAAGCAATCGACGAAGAAATTAAGCACTTAGCCAGCAATGTCTATCAGGTTAAAGCATTAACCGATTTAGAAGACTTTGATGAGTACTTTAATTGTAATTTTGATAAAACTGATGATGATGCTGACACTATAGGTGGCTTAGTATTACATCAGTTTGGCCACATGCCGCAAAAAGGCGAAGAAACAAAAATTGGTGATTTTGATATCAAAGTAGTTTCCGCTGACAGCAGACGTCTGCAAACACTACAAATTTCCATCCCTAAAGATCATGAAATTAACGGTAAGATAACTGATTAACTTTATGTTCGACTCGGTTTTTACGCGCATCAAGCGTAATTGCATCTCTAAGAATAACTGGCTTAGCTTTTTTTCAGGGCTAAGTCTTGTTTTCGCTTATGCCCCCTATTCACAGTGGTGGTTGGTGTTTTTAGCACTACCGCTGTTCTTTTACCACTTAGATCTCAGCTCGGTAAAAGAAACAACAAAGCAATGCTTTATTTTTGGTGTTGGCTGGTTTGCAAGTGGCATTAGCTGGGTTCACGTTAGCATTGATCAGTTTGGTGGTATGCCCCTAGCCATATCATTAACGCTTATGCTGATGCTATGCCTTTACCTTGCGATATTCCCTGCTATTGCTGGTTTTTTATCAGCGAGATTTGCGCACGGTACGTACTATTTTTATTGGCTATTTGTTCCATGCTGGATATTTACCGAATGGCTTAGAAGTTGGTTTTTAACCGGCTTTCCATGGCTATCCTTGGGCTATAGTCAAATAGATAGTCCACTGTCAGTGTTGGCGCCTGTGATCGGCGAGGTTGGTATCACTTTGGCCATGCTGGTGATTGTTACAGCATTCACGTCTTTATTAAAAAGACAACAGCAAAAACGATCGTTGCTTTTACTAGGTGCTATAGTTGCTGTTATCGCAACTGTCGGGCAAATTGAATGGACAGAGCCAACACAACAAGTGAAGAAAGTTGCCTTAGTGCAAGGTAACATTGCCCAAGAGTTAAAGTGGGCTCCTGAGCAAGAATGGCCAAGCATGCTCAAATATTTGGACTTAACACGCAAAAACTATGATGCAGATATCGTCGTTTGGCCAGAGTCTGCTATTCCAACAGTCGAGCCTTTGGCTGGGGAATTTTTAGATATTGCTAATCAAGGAGCTGCGATAAATAATGCAGCCATCATTACCGGCATTTTGGATTATAACATGGAGTCTAAACAAGCCTTTAACAGTTTGGTGGTGCTAGGAAAAAAATATCAAGACGATACCGAGGGCAGCTACTACTACCCCAGCAGTAACCGATTTTACAAACACCATTTATTGCCGATTGGCGAATTTGTTCCATTTCAGGAATTTCTGCGCCCGTTAGCACCATTTTTTAACCTGCCTCAATCTTCATTTACCCGTGGACAATACGTACAACCTAACCTAATAGCGCAAGGCTTGCATATCGCTCCATTGATTTGCTTTGAAATTGCTTTTCCAGAGCAACTCGCCGCAAACTTTACCAATCAAACAGACCTCCTATTAACTGTAAGTAATGATGCGTGGTTTGGCGACTCGCATGGACCGCATCAGCACATGGATATTGCTCGAATGCGCGCATTAGAATTTGGTCGCCCATTATTACGCTCAACCAATACTGGTATTACCGCCATCGTTGATCATCAAGGACAATACATTGCTAGAATTCCACAATTTGAAGAAGCAGTGTTAAAGGCAGATGTGCCGTTAGTTTCGGGAAGAACACCGTTCAGCTATCTTGAGCGCTATCCGACTTTTATACTCTCGTTTATTTTGTTTATATCAATAATGCTAAGCCAGCGTAAAAACTCTCCTAACTTATCCTTGCCGAATAGTTAAAAAAGCATAATATAGTTGTCGCTGCCTTAAAACTGACAGGACAATAATGAAAAAAATAATCACTGCTATCATCAGCTTAACGCTGGTAAATTCAGCAATTGCGGACACTACTCTAATTCACAATGTTAAAGGCTATACCATTAAAAATGGTGAGCTGAGCCAATTTAACGCCATTCAGTTCACCGATGACTCTATAGATCGTGTTTTCTCCAAAAACACCGCCCTACCCAATTCAAAAGATATTAGGCAAATCGATGGTAAAGGCGCAACCATGTTACCAGGATTAATTGACGCCCACGGTCACGTATTAAATTATGGCTTATCGCTCCAACGTGTTGATCTTGTTGGAAGCACATCAGAAAAAGACGCAATCAGCCGTGTGGTTGATTATCAAAAAGAAAACCCAGAACAAAAGTGGATTCAGGGGCGTGGCTGGAACCAAGTACAGTGGCCATCAAATCAATTTCCAACGGCAAAGTCACTAGATAAGTACTTTCCCGATACACCCGTATTTTTGAGTCGTGTTGATGGTCATGCAGGCTGGGCAAATTCAAAAGCCATGGAAATTGCAGGCATCACCAAGCAAACATTATCGCCTAATGGTGGAGAAATTATTAAAGACGCTTCTGGAGCGCCTAATGGTGTATTTGTCGATAATGCCATGGATTTAATATTTTCTAAGATCCCTGCGCTATCGAGAAATGAACAAAAAAATGTACTTATTAAAGCAATGAATAAGCTCGCCAGCGTCGGCTTGACAAGCGTTCATGACGCAGGGGTTACCAGCGAGAATATTGAGATATTCAATGAGATAGCAAATGAGCAAGCAATGCCGATTCGAATTAATGCCATGCTTTATTTGCCAAGTGACAACTGGCAACAACGACTCAAACAAGGGCAAATAAAAAGTGCAGATGGAACCTTTGCTTTTAACAGTGTAAAAATTCAAGCGGACGGCGCCCTAGGCAGTCGTGGCGCGGCCATGCATGCAGATTATTCAGACAAAACCAATCATAAAGGTCTATTACTGCATACCAATGAAAAATTGAGTTATTATATTGAACAATCCATGAAAGCAGGCTTTCAAGTTAACACCCATGCTATTGGCGATCATGCTAACAGCTTGACGTTAGATCAATACGAACAGCATATAGCATCAACCAACAGCAAAGCGTTAAGGCACCGCATTGAGCATGCACAAGTATTACGTGTCGAAGACATTCCGCGCTTTAAATCACTAAACGTAATAGCCTCAATTCAAGCTACCCATGCAACCAGTGATAAGAACATGGCCGAAGACCGCATCGGTAAAAAACGCTTAAAAGGTGCTTACGCATGGCGCAGTTTACTTAATGCCGGCGCAAAAATCGCGAATGGCTCTGATTTTCCTGTTGAGCCGACCAATCCATTTTATGGTTTACATGCTTCGATCACACGTCAAGATCGCCATAACCAGCCTTTGGGAGGCTGGATATCATCGGAGAAACTCAGCCACGAAGAAACATTAAAGAGTTTTACTATTGATGCAGCTTACGCGGGCCATCAAGAAGATATTGTCGGTACATTAGAGCCAGCGAAAAAAGCAGATTTTATTTTAGTAGACGCAGACATGTTCACTCAAGAACCAAGCACAATTTGGCAAAACAAAGTGCTCGCGACATGGGTAAACGGTAAACAAGTGTTTAGCCGATATTAGGCAAAACATTTTCCATAAAAAAACGCGCATTAAGCGCGTTTTTTTGCTTTTTACTGTTTACTGTTTACTGTTTACTGTTTTGTAATACAGTCTATTTTTGCTGTGGATGTAAAGAGATTTTGTTCCGCCCTGTCTCTTTTGAGTTATAAAGCGCAGCGTCAGCACACTCTATCCACGCTTCATACGTGTTTATTGATGGATCTATTTCAGCAATTCCCATACTCACAGTATAATTAATATCAATGTCATTATATTGTACAACCGCTGCTTCTACTTCCTTGCGCAAGCGCTCAGCAAAAATATAAGCATTTTTTAAACTGGTATCTGCCAATAAGATGGCAAACTCTTCACCACCGTAACGTCCTGAAGTGTCAGTTTCTCTAACATGCTCTCGAATTAATGACGATATATGCCTGATCACTTCATCGCCAACCATATGACCATAATTATCATTTACTTTCTTAAAGTGATCGATGTCTAACATTACCAAGCAGCTAGCATGCTGACTACGCGTCCAGCGTTTAAATTCAGCCTTTAAGCAAGACTCCCAGTGAGTACGGTTAAATAGCTTAGTTAAACCGTCCGTTTGGCTTAAAATTGCAAGTTCCTCATTGGCTTTTTCAAGATCTTGTTTATGTACCGCATTGTCTGTCACATCATAAATAATCAAACATAAATGCGTCACCTCACCCGTTGCGGATAGCAAAGGGATAAAAGTTGAGTTTTGATACATGTAATCAGCAGTGCCGGTTATTGGGCGATAGTTTTGAAACTTAAACACATAGGGGCGTTGTTCCCAAATAGTAAATGCTTTGTTTTTCAATAAAAAAACCGACTCCGCTTTACGTGTAAACCAATCTTGTGGAATTTCATCAAACAAGGAAAACAAGTTTTGATCTTTAACTTCACGTGGCAATAAGCCACTGTGATTTTCCATAAAACCGTTCCAAATCTGAATGTTATAATCGCGATCTAGCACTACCAAGCCAACATCAATGTTGTGGAGCATTTCCATCAGCCAATGTAATTCATTTAATTGTGTTGCTTGTAACGACATAACTAATCCAGTAAGTAAGAAATTTTATTGTTAAGCGTGCGCATTGAGTCTTCCGTGAATAACATCAATAAATCACACTTAATCGGATAATTTTCAATGTTGTAGCTAATTTCTATGGCAAGGGTCTGTTTCCATTTTGACGCGTTAGTCGCAATTAGCTCCGTCACCGTTCTATGCTGTCCTAACACGACCGGATGTCCTTGACTAAAAGACATATCCAATTGTTCAGATACACCATTGAGACATGCTCCGATGAGGGTATTAGCTAAGTCCATCAACAGTTCAAGCTCAGTAGATTCATCTAATTCACCGTCAAAGCCCATCAATTGGGCAACATCTTTAAAGCTCGAATCGTTTAAGATCAGTAATGCCTCACCGCTCACACCCGCGCCGATAAAGCCTTGGCAAATCCCCGAGGTACTGTCATTGCTAGCAACTGATGACAACGCCATGCTTAATTCACTGACCTCAATCAGATTGACATTGGGAATAGGGAGAAGCACAAACACATCAAGCAAACGCGCAAGTAAGTCACCTGCTCGTCCCATTGCGACATTAGCAATTTCTTGATAACAATCCCTTAAATCATTTGATAATACTATCTCTTGGCGTTCAACAGGCGCGACCATATCAATTTTGGTCGGTGATTGCGTAAACGCAGGTAACTTAACCTTATCTTCTCGTCCGGCTGTTTTAGTTGATTTTACACCTGACTCAATAACACTCACTTGATCATCGTCAGTACCTGAACCTTCCGGTTGAATAACATCTGAAGCTGAAAAAATACCGTAACTGGTTAATATTTCAGTTAGTTTTTCTTTGCTGACAGGCTTTTTAATAAAATCAAGTGCACCCATACCGGTGACTCGTTTATGAGCCGTTGGCTGTATGTCACCAGAAATCACCACAGTCAATGTATTGAGATCTTGATCTATAATTTCCTGTAGTACTTCGTAGCCATCCATTTTAGGCATGTTCAAATCAAGTAAGAGTACATCACCTTTACCCGCTTTAATTGCTTCAATTCCTTCGACCCCGTCAGCAGCAAAACTTATTTCAACATCCCAGTTGTCAGGTAACGACCGTGCCACCTGCTTTCGCGCCATATTTGAGTCATCACAAATCAGTAATTTTGTTGACATCGTTTCGACTCTACCTCGTATTATTAACGTGCAAGAAATGTAGAAATTATAACAAGTTAGATTATAGCGTTAGCTGAAGTAAAAATCCCGTTCAAAGCACGATTTAATGGCAATTTAAGGAGGACAAAGGTAAGCTTATCGCCATAGAAACCCTAATAGGCAACGATTTATGAAAATTTTAACATTACTATACTCATGTACATTTAGTGCTCTTATGATTAGTACTAGTTTCGCTAACACGGTGAATCACGAACCGTTAACAGAAACGAGTGATCTAGTTAAAGCAGGTAGCAAATATGTCACTTTACTTGGCACCCAAGTCGCTGAAGGTGATACAGCACCTGATTTTAAAGTGGTCAACGACAGCTTTGCACCGGTAACATTGCAAGATTTCAAAGATAAGACCGTGTTGATTTCTGTTGTACCAAGTTTAGATACTGGCGTGTGTTCATTGCAAACTAAGCGATTTAACGAGGAAGTTGCCAACTTACCGGATAACATCGCAATGTTAACCATTAGCAACGATTTACCTTTTGCACAAAAGCGCTTTTGCAAAACGGAGAGTGTCGATAAAGTCAAAGTACTTTCAGATGCCGTGTGGCGTGATTTTGGCAGCAAATACGGGTTATTGATTAAAGACATGGGGTTGCTTACTCGAGCTATCTTTATTATTGATGAGCAAGGAAAAGTGGCTTACAAAGAGCTTGTTGAAAATATTTCTCAGCATCCGAAATATGACGATGCAATTGCAACCTTAAAAGCCTTAAGCTCTACTGAGGTACTACCAGCCTTACCTGAAGAGAACATTGAACAACCAGAGGCAGTGAACGAGACCAACGACAGTCAATAATTTTACGTTGTTATGAAGTAGCAGAAATAAAAAAGACTAAGTAATACTTAGCCTTTTTTATTGTTTAACTATCACTTATGAATTAAGAAAACTAATCCGCAATATACTCAACAATTTCAAGTCCGAAACCAGACAACGAATGATACTTAGTTTGAGCACTAAGTAAGCGCATCTTACAAACACCTAAATTGGCAAGAATTTGTGAGCCAACACCAACATTTCTTGAACCAACATGGCGCTCTACTTCTTTAATCGTTTCGCCAGCATCTAGCTTGGCATACTTTTCAACCTGAGTAATCAATGATTCAGGTGACTCATGCTTACCTAGTAACACTAAGACGCCGCCCTCTTGAGCTATACGTTCAAGGGCTGTGCCTATTGGCCACTTATTCACGCTATCACGTTGGCTAAAGAGTAAGTCTCTAAACGTATTTTCTAAGTGAACACGCACTAATGTTGGTTTATCAGGGCTGATCTCCCCTTTTGTTAAAGCAAAGTGTGCTTGACCGTCGATGGTGTCTTTAAATACAGTCAAATCGAACTCACCAAATGCGGTTGGTAACTTACACGCTGAAATACGTTCAATGGTCGTTTCAGTTGCATTTCGGTATTCGATTAAGTCAGCAATGGTGCCCATTTTAATGTCATGCTTTTGAGCAATCTGCTCTAAATCAGGGCGGCGCGCCATAGTGCCGTCTTCATTTAAAATCTCTACAATAACCGCCGCAGGTTCACACCCTGCCATGCGAGCAACATCAACACCTGCTTCGGTATGGCCAGCACGGTTTAACACGCCACCGTCTTTAGCAATGAGCGGAAAAATATGTCCCGGTTGAACAATGGAGTGATGATCTGCATCTTTAGCACATGCCGCTAACACGGTTGTTGCACGATCAGCGGCTGAAATTCCCGTAGTCACGCCGTAAGCAGCTTCGATTGATACAGTAAAGTTCGTGGTAAATTGTGCATCATTTTTGTCGACCATTAACGGTAACTTTAATGTTTCACATTTTTCACGGCTCATTGGCATACAAATAAGACCGCGACCATGGGTCGCCATGAAGTTGATTGCCTCCGGCGTTACTTTTTCGGCGGCCATAATGAAGTCGCCTTCGTTTTCACGATCTTCATCATCCATTAAGATAACCATCTTTCCTAATCTAATGTCTTCGATGATTTCTTGTGGGGTATTTAATTGCATGACAACCTCTTATTTCGTAATAATGCCACTTTGCATCAGCAAAGCTTCAGTAACGCCTGATTTCTCTTGCGTTTTATTTGAATTTTTCGTTAATAAACGTTCGATATACCTAGCCATAACATCAACTTCCAAGTTCACTTTGGTGCCTACTTGGTACTGACTAATAATCGTTTCTTGCGCGGTATGCGGCACAATCGTAAGTCTAAATTTATCTGCGGATAACGCATTGACCGTTAAACTGATCCCGTCTACAGTAATTGATCCTTTTTCGGCAACATAGAGAGCAATGTCTTCGCTCATCGATAACCAATACTCGGTACTGTTACCATTATCGACAACGGATAAAACTTCTCCTACCGCATCTACATGGCCTGAAACAATATGACCACCGAAGCGCGTGGTTGGTAACATCGCTTTTTCTAAATTAACCGTTTGTCCGATGTGATAATGGGTAAAGCCTGTACGAGTCAACGTTTCTTTTGAAACATCGGCACTAAAACTAGTGTTGTCAAAACTAACCACCGTCAAGCACACGCCGTTTGTTGCAATCGAATCACCAAGGTTGACATCACTCATGTCGAGCTTACCAACAGCGACAGTAACGCGAGCACCTTCACCATTGATATTAATGGCCTTAATTTGACCTTTTGCTTCTATAATTCCTGTAAACATTTCTAACTCTTTGACAGCAATGCTGTGATTTTTAGATCTGGGCCAACCATACGCACGTCTCTAAATTTCAACGTTTTAGCGTCTGCTAAAATCGAAATTTGAGGCATAGCTAACATCGACTTACCTTCAGCTCCCATCAATTTGGGCGCTTGATAATGTATCAATTCATCTACCAACTCTTGTTCAATAAAAGCACCTGATAAATTGGCACCGGCTTCAATCAGTACATCATTAAACCCGCGTTTCGCCAATGCCAAAAGTACTTGCTTTAAATCGGCTTTGTCATTATCGGACTTTGACACCAAAAGATGTTCTACAAAATGGGGCCAGCTATGATTGTTTTCAATGTCTGTACCAATAATAATTATTGGAGATTTAATGTTGAATAATGCCAGCTTTGGCGAAAGACGGTTTTGACTGTCAATAACCACGCGCACAGGTTGCCTAAGGTGCTCTTTTTGATATTTAGCCTTTAACCAGCCAAGCTCTTCATGTCTAACGCTCATTTTGGCATTATCAACAATAACCGAGTCCGCGCCGGTAATAATTGCACAGCTTTGTGCACGAAGTCGTTGCACATCACTTCGTGCCTCTGGTGAGGTTATCCACTTGCTTTCACCACTGGCCATGGCGGTTTTACCATCTAAACTCGTGGCCAGTTTACAACGTACATAAGGTAATTGTTGAGTCATTAAGGAAATAAATCCAGCGTTTAAATCTCTTGCATCTGCTTCAAGCAAACCGTAGGCCGTTTCAATGCCTGCATTTTCAAGCATCGTCAGTCCGCTACCTGAAACTTGTGGATTAGGATCAACCATAGCACAAATGACGCGAGCAACTTTTTCCTCGATGAGCCCTTTAGCACAAGGTGGCGTGCGGCCAAAGTGGCTACAAGGCTCTAACGTAACGTAAGCAGTACAACCTTCAATAGCTAAACCATTAGCTTTGGCGTCAGCAATGGCATTGACCTCAGCATGAGCACTACCCGCTTTTTGATGATATCCTTGACCAATAACTTGATTTTCTTTCACTAACACGCAACCCACTCTTGGGTTAGGCGATGTGGTGTAAAAACCTTGTTTGGCAAGGCTAATGGCAAGCCGCATATATTGATGATCAGCAGTGGTAAATTTAGTCATTAGCTTCTCTTATTTGAAATGCTGCCATGTGCGTGTTCAATTACCACCACTTTTGCTTCAGGAAATAGCAGTTGAGCGCGCTGCCACGTTAGTTCGGTAAACTTGCCGACTACCCAAATATCAAAGACGTTATTATCGTGAGTGAATATACTAATGGTGTTCTTAGCCCGCTGAATTTTTGCTATTTTTACTTTTTCAAGTGATATAACGCGGCTTTTCATCAGCATACTAATTGCCGATGTCCTTAGCGTCACTTTGTCATCATTGTCTTCTAATATTTTATTTGGATCGTTGAAATAGCGACTTCTTGTGACAATCATATGTATTGACAAAAATAACAGCCAAATAATTAAAAAGTAGCTACTTTCACTCATGGCCGTTATTTGTCGTCACCAAGGCGAGCTATTTCTTCACCAAACTCACGGATGTCTTCAAAAGAACGATAAACCGAAGCAAATCGCACGTAGGCTACTTTATCGAGCTCTTTGAGCTGCTCCATAATAATGTTGCCCAACATCTCACTAGAAAGCTCTCGCTCGCCGGTAGCACGCAATTGTGATTTCACTTTGTTGACAGCCAATTCGATATTTTCAACACTGACCGGACGCTTTTCTAATGCGCGCTGTAAACCACTTCGCATTTTATCTTCGTTAAATGGCTCTCGTGAACCGTCTCTCTTGATAATGCGTGGCATGACTAGCTCTGCAGACTCAAACGTTGTGAATCGTTCGTGACAGTCGGTACATTCCCGCCTTCTTCTGATCTGATGGCCATCAGACACTAATCGAGAATCTATTACTTTTGTGTCGTTCGCCGAACAAAATGGACAAAACATGAACGCTCCTTAAGCAATGTGTCTTGAATTATTTATCGCACTATTTTAATCGAAAACAGATTGTTAAGCGAAAGTTATCCCATTTTTTTTAGCTGTCACTTTATGGCAAATATAAATCTATATTTTAACCAAACATGAACGAAGAGTGTCCGAGAACGGTAATCTATAAGATTAAATACAGCTGAATAAGATGCGGATATGAAGGTAAAGACTGCAATAGCACTTTTACCCTCTTAACTCCCAAATATTAATCAGGCGCATTGTCTAAATCAGTTTTTAAATGGTTTGCCGCGAGATAAAAATGGCATACAGACCAAAAACTCACCAACGGTAATATAAACAATATTGCATAACGTAATGACTCAGCCTGATATGTTGGTATTAAATAATCACTTAAAATACCTACCGACCATGGACCTAGCCCCAAGCCAACAATATTAATGATCAGAAATAAAATTGCCGATGACATAGCCCGCATTCTTAAGCCGACTAAGCCATGGGTCGTTGCTATAACACAACCTAAATAAACATTGGCCAGTATCGCTGGAACAATCATCGACATTAGCGCTGCATACATACCATCAGCTAAACAAAATAGTATTAAAAACGGTAGTGCGATAAAACCGACAAGTCCCGGTAACCAAACGTACCAGCGTTTATCTTTAGTCGCTAGTTTGTCAGCCAGTAAACCACCACCGAACACACCAATAGCCCCACCGACTCCTATTATTAGTGCTAGCCAAGTACCAAGTTCACCTGTCGACATACCATGTATGCGGATCATAAATGAAGCGGTCCAGCTTGATAAACTGTAGCTAACAAAGGCATTAAGCGCCGATGCCAAAGCGAAATGGCGGAAAGATACTCGGCTCCATAATAATTTGAGCACCGAGCGAAACGACGATTTTTCAATACTTGCTTGACGATTTTCAGCCATTCCTCGAATTGGCTCAGCAAGCGTCATTCTAACGATAATCGCTAATAAAATACCCGGAGTACCAACAACGATGAACGCAACCCGCCAACCAAAATATTCATTCAGCCAGCCACCGAGTAAAAATCCGAATAAAATACCGACGTTGACGCCGGTTGAATAGAAGCCTAACGCGCCTGCTCTTTTTTCTGGCGGGAAGATATCGGAAATAATCGAATGTGACGGTGGACTCCCCCCCGCCTCGCCTACCCCAACACCAATGCGAGCTAATAACAATTGAAGATAATTTTGAACAAAACCGCTGACCGCCGTCATCAGGCTCCATAAAAATAGCGACATTGAAATGATATTACGACGGTTACCGCGATCTGCCCATCGAGCAATAGGTATTCCCGCCGTGACATAAAAGACAGCAAATGAGAATCCTGTAAGCAAACCCAGCTGGCTATCGGATAATTGAAGATCTAATTTTATCGTTTCCTGTAGAATCGCCAATAACTGTCGATCAATAAAATTAAAGCTATAAACAATCGTTAGCAGTACTAAGGCATAGTACTTTTGTCGACTTTCGGTTTGTACTCTTTCCTCTATATTTGCGCTTTGAGTGGGAGCACTAGAACGGTTATCTACCGTACAATCGTCAATTGCCATCACGTCATTCTCATTGTCAGACATATACTGAGCCTTGTGGACATTCTTTTTTTTGTTTTTATACAAACAAGATAACACCTTAATGACTAGACAATGTCAAGATCCAGGTATTTTGGTAAATAGTCTTCTGCTAATTGTTTCAGCCTCGTTCACCCCATCGACTTTGCCCTGTTGCGTTTACCAATCAAAATAAATTTTGTCGCAAAATCAAAAAAGGCCGCTATGCGGCCTTTTAAATCATTTTAACAGATGAAGTCAGTAATTTTTTTTCATCTGATATTTATTTCTTATGCATAAACTGGGAAGTTAGCACAAATTTCTTTAACTTGTTCTTGAACTCTTTTGCTAACGTCTTCGTTTTCAATATCATCTAAAATATCGCAAATCCAACCCGTTAGTGTTTTAGTTTCTTCAACACCGAAACCACGACGAGTAATCGCTGGTGTACCTAAACGTAAACCAGAAGTAACAAATGGCGAGCGAGGATCGTTAGGAACCGAGTTTTTGTTTACCGTGATGTGTGCCTTACCAAGGGCAGCATCAGCATCTTTACCTGTGATGTCTTTATCAATCAAATCAAGTAATAATAAGTGGTTTTCAGTACCGTTTGACACCACTTTATAACCACGTTCTTGAAGTACTGCGACCATCGCTTTAGCGTTATCTAGTACTTTTTGTTGGTATGTCTTAAATTCTGGTTCTAATGCTTCTTTAAATGCAACCGCTTTTGCTGCAATCACGTGCATTAACGGACCACCTTGACCACCAGGGAAAACGGCTGAGTTTAATTTCTTATAAACAGCTTCGTCATCACAAGCAGAAACAATTAAACCACCACGTGGACCGGCTAATGTTTTATGCGTTGTTGTAGTTACAACATGTGCATGAGGCAATGGGTTTGGATATAAGCCAGCAGCAATTAAACCAGCAACGTGCGCCATATCAACCATGAAATATGCATCTACTTTGTCTGCAATTTCACGCATACGCGCCCAGTCAACAACACCAGAAAAAGCAGAAAAACCACCAATGATCATTTCTGGTTTATGTTCTAGTGCTAAACGTTCCATTTCTGCGTAGTCGATATCACCCGTTTCTGGGTCTAAACCGTATTGAATGGCTTCATATGACTTACCAGAAAAGTTAACGTGTGAGCCGTGAGTTAAGTGACCACCGTGAGCTAGGCTCATACCTAACACTTTTCCGCCTGGAGTAACTAGCGCTTGAAATACCGCAGCATTGGCTTGTGAACCAGCATGCGGCTGAACATTGGCATAAGTTGCACCGAAAAGCTCTTTCGCACGATCGATTGCTAACTGTTCAGCTTTATCAACAAATTCACAACCACCGTAGTAACGCTTGCCAGGATAGCCTTCAGCATACTTGTTCGTTAATTGAGAGCCTTGCGCCTCAAGTACACGTGGACTGGTGTAGTTTTCTGATGCGATCAATTCAATGTGTTCTTCTTGGCGAACGACTTCGTCAGTCATTGCTTGCCATAAATCAGCATCGAAATCAGCAATATTCATATCACGAGTAAGCATGTCTTATCCTCTTAGGGTATAGCATTAAAGCGTTATAAAGTGAGTTAAAAATTGAAATTTGAGGCGGCATATTTTGCCCGAATCTTAAGAGTTTGTATATCTTTTAACTCATCATTTATCGGTGAAATAGCAGCTAAAATGTTCCCTAAATTCCAACATTAAAAGCTGCCGCCTAATATATGAAAGTTAAAACCGACAATCAAGAAATTTAAATCAGATTTAAAAAGTTTTACCCGAATATAATTCGGAACATCCGTACAGCCCCGTATCTTAGTCGATTTCGTTATTTTCTAGACGTTCTTTTTCCAATACACGTTTTTTGTGATAATGATGGGTTATGGCATAAGACAAAATAAGAATTGAATTTCCAATAATAAACGCTGGCAAAACTGATTTATCGGTTCCTTTTTTCATTTCATAGGTGAACCAATTCATTGCAGGTAATAATGCCCAAAATGAAACTTTCATCAACACACAATATTTTATCGCGCCTTCAATGCCACTGATGTAGCGCTCAATTGCCTGTTCTGGGCTGGCATCACTCATTCGCCAAGTTTGCTGTCTTATCTTAATTTCGTAGTAAACATACACGGTAGATAAAATTGCACCAAAGCCTAAGTACGCCATCACAGGTGTAGGCCATTGCCCATCATACAACCCAAAAAAGAATGATATATATAAGCCGATAGTAGCTATCAGGTTTAGTACGATAAATCCTTTCGCGATCATGGTACGTTTTTTAAACTGTTTGATCAGGAGGTCTACATCAATATGTTCATAAGGTTGGCTTTGCCAATCTTGCGCGATTGACTCCCAACTTTCATCTAAGGGAGATTTATCCATCAGTTAGCCTCCAGTAATTTCATTAACGCTGATTTTGAACGTTGTAACCTGACACCGACTAAGTTTACCGAAATTGATAATGTATCTGCCATTTCTTGATAACTCATTCCTTCAAGTGCCAAGGTGATCACTTGTTGTTGTTCTAATTTTAACTGTCTAATTGCACGACTTAAGCGAAGTTGTCTTTGCGCCTTATCAAGCTGTTGATAAGGCGTTTCAGCATCAATAGCAACATCCAAATGTTCATCTATATCATTATCCGCTTTCACTGTACGCACTGCCTTAGCTACATGTGTAGCTAAGATATTATGAGCAATACGAGCGACAAAGGTTTTAACACTTGATGCTCCTTTGAATTTGGGCAGTGCTTGCCAAATATTCAGTGCAATTTCTTGCAGCAATTCTTCTTGAATCGCCGGTTTAGCTTCAAAACCCATGATCATATGACGAAGCATTTTTTCATGCTCCGTCATCCACTGCTTAAATGTTACCTGATGGCTCAAGTAGGTGTCCTTATTGTTATTATTGTCCTGAGAACAAAATAAGCTCTCACGGCTGCAGGCCGGATTTTCGCTTTTTGTTAACTTTGCGGCGACTCTAACATAAGACTATTTTCCAACCAACAAGTAACATAGTATTAACAATCAAATGGCAAATTTAGCTTAACGCCATCACCACTTTCTCTGATTTTAATTTCTTCGCCAACACCATCACTAATGCCGCAGTTATGGCGATAGTAACTGTTCCCGTCACGAACAAGGCTCCCCAATTCACTGGTAACCCCTTAAATAGATCTTCCATAATGATCGACTGACCCGCAATGGGTAACCAGTCTAACCACTGCGGCCTATTGTCAATAAACATCATTGCAACAGGTACCATTGATGGCGCCATGATCAGCATCGTGACTGTCGATTGTGCCTCTTTAAAGCTTTTGGCCTGAAAGGCAAAGAACAGTTGCAATGCTGCGGCTAAGAAACAAATGGGGATCAAGAGCATTAATAGTGCACTAAAAGTAAAAGCGTCGATATTGAAGGTAGCGCCGATTTTGCTTAAGTCGACAAAGCCGACAGACAATGTGGTTAAGCTCAGCATTAGAATGACCGACAATATAGAAATGGAGCTTGAGCACAGTAATTTTGCCAAGACAATTTTGATCGTACTCACGGGTTGGCACAAAAGCATTTCAAGTACGTTGCGCTCACGCTCGCCTGCGCTTGAGTCTATGGCAATGGAAAGCCCTGACATAAACGCTCCCATTAATAAATAAAGCCCAAGCATTAAGCTTATCATCATGGCGTTGCTGCTCGGCCTCGCGATATCTTGCTCGACCAAATTCACTGGTTGTAATAAGCGAACGTCAATCCCACGCATGATTAAGCGTTTGTATCCTATTTTTCTTGCATGACTTCGCACCACATCCTTGATGCGTCTGATGGGTGCTAGTGAGGGTTTGTCACTGTAATCCGCCCGTAAAACAATATCGACAGGGTAACCTTCCAGCATATCCTCTGCATAAGACGCTGGAATGGTGATATTAATATTACGCTCTTTCCAAATGCGCTGCTGATCACCTTCGGCTTCATCTGTGCTGAGTATATTCTCATCGATAAAAGCTTTCATTAATTTCGGGGCATGCTCGGCGCCGACTATATTGACATACACCGGCGGGGTATCGACCATCTCTTCAATCATGGTTTTAGACATAAACATGATCATAACAGGTGCGAGAAGTGCCATTGAAAATGCCACCATAAGTGCACGTTTGTCACGTATTGCTTCTTTAAATTCTTTGATAATTAATGCTTTTAACTGGATCATGCGGCAACTCCTTCATCAGAGCCAATGAGTTTAACAAAGGCTTCTTCAAGTTGAGTTTCCCCCGCGAGCTCGCATAGCTCTTGCGGCGTGCCTTGAGCCGCTAGACGGCCATTAGCAACAATAACAACGCGATCACATAATGCAGCAACTTCCTGCATCACATGAGAAGAAAATAAGATACAGTGACCTTTTTCTTTAAAACGGGTTAAATGGTTACGCAGTACCCGAGTGCTCATCACATCTAAACCTCGTGTCGGCTCATCTAATACGAAATTTTTAGGTTGATGCACTAGAGCTTGTGCCAAGGTGACTTTCATACGTTGTCCTTGTGAAAAGCCTTGAGTTTTTCGATGAGCTAACTCTTCCATGTCCAAGTCTTTTAAAATTGTATTAATTGCATCATGTTTTGCCTTGCCCTGCATGCCATGAATACTGGCGAAATAGTCAATTTGTTCGTAGGCAGTCAGACGCTCATACAAACCAAATTTGTCTGGAAATATACCAAGCTTGGCTCTGGCTTGAATGGGATGCTCCAACGCACTAACACCATCTATCGTAGCACTGCCTTGATCTGCTTTTAATAATCCGTACAGGCTTCTAAGGCAGGTAGTTTTACCTGCACCATTAGGGCCAAGAATTCCGGTTATCTCTCCATCTTTGGCAATAAATGACAGACCATCTAGTGCTTTTACGTCTTTACCAAACGTTTTATGTAAGTTGTTTACTTCAATCATTTTTCGTCCCTAAATATTGCCATTTAAACTGGTCATAAATGACTCGTCTGGAATTTCCGTTAAACATTTTTCATCAAGCTGATCTGGTTTCAATTCGGTAAGAAATTGATTAACCACATCGACACCACAATCACTGCTGGCGACAATATGAGCGGCATTTTTGACAACAATGTGATGACTATTCACTAAGGTCGCATCTGATTTCTCACCGTTACTAGGCGGCGTCACTGGATCAAGGTTTCCAGATAACACCAATGTCGGAATATCTGCGGTTACAGGCTGATAAAACTCGCTGCTCGGACGGTACTTAGGCCATAACGGGCACGCCAAGCGCCACACACGATGACTGACGTTTCTGCCAAAAGTATTATCTGCATCAGCATTCCAATCGTTTTCATTTAACAATGGGAAGTCTTCATTACACACAATGTTGAGTGTCAAACCGAAATACATGCCCCCTTCATCGGTGTTGGTATCATCAGTTGATAAAAGTCCAGCAAGTGGCTGAAAGTTACCTAGGAACGCTTGGTGAATGGTTAATGGCACTACAGTGCGTAACTCCATACTGTATAACTTAGTAAATATGACGCTGATAAACTTTTCACCGTCGACTTTAAAATCAAGAGGTGTGCCTAATCTTGGGTGTGAAATTCGAATAATTTCCGGTGATTTCATTAAACGCTCATACACTGTTTGGAACTCCGACTCCAAATCAGGAAAGGCTTTTGCGCAGGCAGCTTCTAGATTGCAATTTTCGACCAACAGTGAAAAAGAGCGAGCAGATGATTGACCAAATGGCCCAATAGGTACTTCAATGGGACCAACACTATCAAGCACGACACTGCGCAAGCTATCAGGCAGCAATCGCATGTAAACCAATGCAGCCCTTGTGCCGTACGAACCACCATATATATTAATTTTTTGATGACCTAAGGCTGCTCTTACGGCGTCAAAGTCTCTGATTGCATTTTCAGAGTTGTACTGGCTTAAGTTCTGCTTTAATTGCCCAATGCACTCTCTGATATCGTCTGCTGAAAAATCTGAGCTTGATGAGGTATAGACATTTTGGTCATAAAATTCAGCCTCGTCACAAATAATAGCGTTCGACTTTCCGGTACCACGTTGATCAACCAAGATAATATCTCGGGTTTTTCTGATTTCATAAAACGTACGGCGAATATGAGCTGATAGCTCAGTGGCAGCTTGCCCTGGCCCCCCTGCTAGAAACATTAACGGCTCTAATTCCGAGCTTCGGTCAATTGCTGGCAGTACCACGACATTGACATCTAGGCTTGTACCTTCAGGTTTTTGGTAATCTTCCGGCACGGTTAATGTGCCACATTGAACTTGCTCTTTAATGCCTTTTACATGACATTCTTCAAGCTCCAATTTTGATTCTTTAGCGAGTCCTTGCCAGCTTATCAATAGTAAGCATATGGTGGTCATCAATGTCCGCATTATTCTTGTTAACTCCATGTTTTATAATTTATTCAGTACAATAGTCTGGTTATGTGGTCTTTTATTACAAAAATAATATAAAACTTTTCTCTTACAATTTATGTAATTGTTTTTTAGCATAATTTATTGATCTTTTGAGGATGTTGGCTAAAACTTTAATAGATACTCGATAACATAAACATCAATTGAAGGAAGCAATGATGAAAGTAGATTTGAGACCAAGCAAGAGCAAGCACCCTCAAGACATCCAACAATCACCTCAGCACGCTCATGTGATAGAAGAAAAATCTAACGTTAGACTATCAAATGTATTGTTAAAACAAAGTCAATTTGCGATTAAACAGTCTGTTTTACAATCAACATTGTTGATACTTGTAGTGATTTTTTATGGAGTATCTATTGGCAGTTTTCTTTACTTTCTCTTGCCATAATAACGCTATAGAATGCCGAGCATTCCAGACGACTGAAAATTCAATCTAGTTGCAAACGTCTGTATGATAATGCGTATAGGTTTATTTTTAAGTGCGAGCTAAAAAGAATTGCTGTCTTTTTCTTATAAAGTAAATCATGGAAAGTGCCATAAGTGCAGGAATTGCTGCATGTAGAATGGAAAAAAGTAACGCACTTGCAGTTACTGAGGTAAATACTAAAAAACCTATGCTAGGCCAAAACAGCCACAAAATGTGTTCGCTGACACAAATTTTAAACCCTTTAAGCATGATCAAGCTGATCATTATTACCAATAGTATTGAAAGCAGCGCTGTAACTAAAGGTGAATAAAAATCTACTACAAAAGCAGTGTATGAATGGAATAATTCAGGCACGGGTGTTGATGCTCCCACATTCACCAACCATACATATGAATTGGCCAGTATGGCCCCGAAAATAAGTGTCCAAAATTTATTATTATTACGACTCATTCCAACCCCATAACTTAAAACATTGTGTTATTTTTTATAATTATTAATGAACTTGATAGTCATTATTTATTGTTTTTATTAGTGTTATTTTTATACAACAAGTTCATTATTTAGACAAGCTCAGATTAGTTAGTTTAAAAGATAACTTAGCGCTGTATCACTTATTTAAAAGGTACTTCTCTCTATATTTAGCATCTACTCCCAGTTTTAAATTCTTTTGTTACGAGTCACACAATCAGCTTATTAATGATGAATTTCGCCTGTTTCCACATGACTAAGCAATTGTATTTGAACGTCATATCAAACATTGAATAGTTGAAGAGTTAGATTAGCTCAACTATATTTGTTATTAGTTTCAAGTGCTTGGCTGAAAAATCATTAGTTTATCAATTAAATACTCATGGATGTCGTACATAGCGTTTTTTATTGGCTATATATTCATTGCTCTTCTACTTTCAGAAATATCGGTTCAAAGTCAAGTTGTGCCAATTTGGCTACCTGCTGGCATTGCACTTATGGGTTGCTACTTTTGGTGGTGGCGTTTCTTCCCTGCGGTGTTTGTCGCTTCGTTTTTCTTTAACTTTACCGTCATTTCGAACTTTGAATATTCATTACTCTATTCAACTGTTGGAATTCAAAATGCCATTATTGCCTTTGGGGGGACATTACAAGCAGTTATAGGTGCTTCGTTGTTACGTTATTGGCTAGGTAACCCTTTCGAGCAGTGGGAAAATAAGAAGGCTATTTATTTTGTTTTAATTGTTGGCATTCTAATTAACGTAGTTTCATCTACGATAGGCGTGTATTCCTTAAGTATTTTCAATCCGTCATATCCAATTGAAGACTATTACCTTAATGTCATTTATTGGTGGCTTGGGGACTCCTTAGGTGTACTCCTTATTACTCCATTATTTTTAAGTATATATAACTTTAAGCAAGTTGATACTGAACAGAAAAAAGCTAGAATAACGGTAATAAGTGCAGTGGCCACGCTATTTGTTATCACTACACTAATAACACTGCTTTTTATTGAAAAGTCGACTGACAACTCAAGAGAATTAGTCAAAAAAGAAATACAAGTTATTGAAAATAGTATTCATAGCCATATAGCCGAAAGTGTCGAAGAATTAAAAGAACTAGCAAATTATATTCAAAATACACCTAAAATGAATAAAGCAGATTTTCAACAATTTGTAGTCACCGCTTACAAAGAATCTCCGTCGATTAAAGCGATGTCGTGGAATCCAATTATACTTCAAAAAGATCGACCGTTTTATGAAGCTGAGCTGACAGAACTTTACGGCAAAAGAACACCTATAAAAGGTGAGCCCATACTCGAAACCGACCCAATCATTTATGTTAAATATATTAGCCCTGAACAAGGAAATAAAAAGGCAATTGGCTTTAATGTATTTTCCAACCCATCACGAAAAATGACATTAATGAAAGCCATACAAAGCTACCAACCACAAGCAACACCCGTTATTCAGCTAGTACAATCAGAAAAAAATGAACCTGGCTTTTTACTATTTTTTCCAGTATTTGAACATTTGAATAGCAATACGGTTGAAATGACTAAGAAATTAAAAGGATTTGCAACCGGTGTATTCTTAGTTGAAAGAATTCTATTGAAATCATTCACAGAACAACAACAAAAACTATTTTATTTTGAGTTTTTTGAACAAGGTAGTTCAGATTGGTTTTATTCCAATACCATTGAAAGAGATAGTAAAGCGATATCGCTTAACCCTCCCTATAACAGCTTCACTGATACGTTTACTGTTGCCGGCCAACTATGGAATATAAATTTATTGGTAAACAAAAAATATGTTGCTCGGAAACAAAACGAAGAGTTTTTATTTTTGTATCTATTACTGGTAGTGATTGAAGTAGTTATCATAATTTCACTGTTACTAATGCATAACCGCCAGCTAGCTTTAGATATACAAGTGAAAGAGCGTACAGAGTCATTAGAGTTAGCTATGCAAGAAGCCAATTATGCTAACCAGGCGAAAAGCCAATTTTTGGCAAATATGAGCCATGAAATTCGTACACCAATGAATTCTGTAGTGGGATTTTCTCAGCTAGCGCAAGGCTCTAATAATATAGATGAAATTAAGCATTTTATTGACAATATCGCTATTTCTTCCGACTTGTTAGTCAATATTGTTAATGACATTCTCGACATTTCCAAAATTGAATCAAATAAGCTTTTATTAAGCCACGATACTTTTGATCTTCATTTGTCATTATCCAAAGTACATCGTTTATTTGAATCTCAAACTATTGAAAAAGAACTTACCTGGTCACTACATGACACATTGCCTACTCAAATGTATGTTTTAGGTGATCAAACCCGTTTTGAACAAATCTTAATAAACTTATGTGGTAATGCAATCAAATTTACTCACCAAGGCGGAGTATCATTATCAGCTTCATTGGTTGAATCATCAGAACTTGATGCGCATATCCAAGTTCAAGTAAAAGACACTGGCATTGGCATATTAGAAAGTAAAATTGACGGCCTGTTTGAACCCTTCACGCAAGCGGACTCTTCAACATCAAGAGATTTTGGTGGCACAGGCTTAGGCTTAACGATATCAAAAAAATTAAGTCACTTAATGAATGGAGATATAACAGTTTCTAGCACAATAGATAAAGGCTCTATTTTTACCTTAACTTGTCGACTGCCTTTTGGTGAAGCTGACAAAGTCGCCAATAATAGTGGTAGTGCAGATAATAGAGATATTTCGCATTTGAGGGTACTAGTAGCAGAAGATAATAAAATTAATCAAAAACTTATAAACAATATATTAAAGAAATTAAATATAGATGCTGTGATTGTTGAAAATGGCCAACGCGTTTTAGAGCACATTGAAAAAGAAAGTGTGGATGTCATATTAATGGATTGTCAAATGCCAGTTTTAGACGGATATGAAGCGACTAGAAAAATCCGAAAACAACCTGAATTTGATCATATTGTTATCATTGCTTTAACAGCTGACGTGGATACAAGAAGTAAGGAGAGAGCGATAAAAGTAGGGTTTAATAAACATTTAGCCAAACCCATTGATATAGATGATTTAGTTAAAAATCTACAACATATTGTCTAGTGATTAAAAGTCGCAACAGTATTAGAATAGATAAGTATAGCAAATTAAGTAATTGATTTAAAATAGAAAGTACCTAGCACAACCTGTTGAATTCATAAATTGAACTAAATAGGCTTTCCTATACTTTTATATGAAATAGATTGAACTGCCCGCATGTTTTTTAGCTTCGTACATGGCCTCATCAGCTAATTGTATTAAGGTGTAGGCATCTTCATTATCATTTGCATATACTGAAACGCCAAAACTGGCTTCAACTGGTATTAACTCTTTCTTAATTTTGAAGGGCGAATTAAACTCTTTTAGAAGCTTATCTGCCATTATTTTTAGTGATGACTTATCTTCCACACCACTCATCACAACAAGAAATTCATCTCCACCCATTCGAGTGACAAGATCAGCTTCTCTGGTGCAGTGTTTTAATCTATTGGCTGTTCCTATTAAAACTTCATCACCAATAATATGACCATGTGTATCATTAATCATCTTAAAATTATCAAGGTCAATAAAAACAAAGGCTATTAACGTGTTTTTTGTTTTTGACTTTTGAAACAGCACCTCTAATTTGTCCTCAAGCGCTCTGCGATTAGGTAACTTGGTTAAAGGGTCTAAATTCGCTAATTCGAGTGCTTCTAATTCCTTTTGTTTTCTTCTGGAAATATCTCTCACAATGGCAAGGAAATAGTCTTTTTCATTAAATTCAGTCAGGCTTATGCTTGCTTCAACAGGCAGTTCTGTTCCATCTTTGCGTGTATGTGAAGACTCAGTGACAATGTTCTCTTTTAGCTTTACCCGTTGATATAACTCTTCCCATTTTCCTTTGATATTGAAACTCAAGTTAATGTCCGACACGGATAATTTAAGTAGCTCTTCCTTGCTATAACCTAACCGTTGATGCGCAAGTTGATTACAATTTAAAAAGTGCCCATATTCGGGGTCAACAACGTAAATTGCATCATTGGACTTATTCACCAAATGATTGAGCAGTACTTCAGCCGCATCTAATTTTTTTATGGATGTTAAGTCAACTAATTGCGAGATATATCTTCTTACTACATGGTCATTATCGACTTGCGCAACAATATTAAGTTGAGCAAAAACTGTATGCCCCAATTTATGTTTATATCGCTTCTCTTCCTGAACAGGCGTTCTAGGATCTTGAGCTAACTTTTTTCTTATCAGTTGATTGATATGAATATCATCACAATGAGTAATGATAACATCCTCTGAATATATCTCGTCATTTTCGTAGCCAAGCATTTTTTTCAGAGCTGGATTAACGTATTCAAGTTTACCGTCAGGAAAAGACAAAGCGATTGGAACAGGGGTGATTTCAAACAAACGATAAATGGATTTTTCTAGTTGTAGGTCATTTTCTTTCATTATAATTCACACAATATCTACTACGCTCATCCTAAGCAATTGAGTTTTATTTATTCCATAAATTATAGGCTATTTTTAACTTTGCTATGTAACTGACATAAAAATCTCATAAAATGTTACGTTTTTTGGTAGAAATACTCGTAAACGATAAGATATAAGATTCACTTTTTTGTCTATTAAACAACACCGCGACACTAAACTTTAGTCCCGGCTACTTTCCTAAATAAACAAATAAGAAACCTTATTATAAAGTTTACCTATGGATAAAAATTCTCTCTTTTAGGTGACATTACCCTCGAATAAGATGAGCTGAAAAGTTCTACAAAAACCCTACCATTAAATAGGGCAAAATTACGCTATCTAGTTGAATTTAAATATTCAATGTAAATGAGAATTACCATTACTCAGGAATTTTAAGACTTGTGCCGACTCTACAGGCTTACTAAACAGGTAGCCTTGGGCTGTATCACAGCCTAACTCTTTTAGTATGTTTAGCTGTTGCTTACTTTCTATGCCTTCAGCGGTAATAGTGTGGCCAAGGTTGTGCCCCATTTCGATCATAGAGCCCACTAATAGTTTAGTTTTATCATCGGAAACCATATCGTCTATAAAATGTTTGTCGATTTTAAGAAAATCAACATTTAGGTGCTTAAGGGATGCAAAAGAAGAATAGCCGATGCCAAAGTCGTCAATAGCCAGATATACCCCAAGTGTCTTTAAATGTCTAAATACAGTAAGGTTGTTTTGGTTCGTTTGAACTTCTCCTTCCGTGACTTCTAGTTCCAGCTCACTAGGGCTTACACTAGTTTCTTCAATTATACTTCTTATTAATGGCACCAAATCACTATCAAGAAAGTGGCTTGGTGAAATATTAATGGCCATTCTGACAGATGGAAGACCGGCTTTTTTCCAAGCCATTATTTCTTGGCAAGCTTTTTTTAGCACCCATTCCGTAAGCGGCTTTATCATGCCGATCTCTTCAGCCATACGAATAAAATCTACCGGTGCAACGTGCCCTAGAACTGGGTGATTCCAGCGACATAATGCTTCAACACTCACAACTTTTCCGCTTCTGATATCAATTTTTGGTTGATAAACCAAAGACAGTTGCTCTTTTTCAATCGCCTCTCTTAAATACTGTTCAACTTTAAAACGATACTCCGTTTTTAGCGTTAACTCTTTTTTATAAAATGCATATCTATTTTTACCAAAATCTTTTGCCGTATATAAAGCCGTATCCGCAGCTTTTAACAGAGTTTTTAGGTCCGAACCATCGTCAGGATAATAGGCAATACCAATGCTACAAGCAGGTGTAAATACTCTCCCGCATAGCTCTACCGTCTTTGAAATAAGCTCTAAGCAGCGTTGTGCAACGTAAGCGCCTCCATAATCTCCTTTTACATCACTAACGGCAATACAAAATTCATCGCCGCCAAGACGAGCAATATAATCAACCTCTCGGCAAGCTTTTTTCAAACGCTGGGCGACTTTTTTAAGTAGCAAATCTCCCACGTCATGGCCTAATGTATCATTCACGTCTTTAAAGTTATCTAGGTCGATATACAATAAGCCAAATTTATTATTATCTCGGGAAGATATTTTGATGAGTTCTTCTATATTAAGATAGAAGTGAGAGCGACTAGAAAGTTTGGTGAGTTTGTCTGTGTATGCTAAATCTCGAATGCGTTTTTGGTTTTGTTCGCGCTCCATAACAATACCCGCTAGTCTTGCGGCTGAAATAAGATCACGTAATTCTTCATCATTCGGTAATGCGGGGTAATCATAATACATACCGAAAGCTCCTAACACCTTTCCTGAGGAGCTCTTAATTGGTTCAGACCAACAGCTACGCATACCAAATGGCAATGCAACTTCTTTTAAGTTTTTCCATTTAGGATCAGTTTCAATATTTTCAACTAAAACTCGTTTTCCCGTGAATGTAGATGTCCCGCATGAACCAATATCAGGACCATACTCTAGACCATGAACTGCATCACAATACGCTTTAGGTAGACTAGGTGCGCCGCCGTGAAGCAATTTATTTCCAGATAACTCTAACATTGAGCAACGCATGCCAGGGTTGCGTTCTTCGTATAATAATGCAATTTCTTTATAGACTTCGGCTGCAGGATTTCCTTTGGCTATCATTTCGAGAACATTGGTATGTTTTTGATCAAATAACTCGGCTTTCTTTTGAGATGTTATATCGACATGCGTTCCAATTAAACGCACCACTTCACCACTAGATCCTCGCAACACCTTAAAACCACGGGAACGAACATGAATTTCATGACCGTTTTTATGGTGCATACGCATTTCTACCTCAAAACTGTCGGTCTCGTTGGATACATATTGATTAACTTGTTGTAAAACAGCTTCTTTATCATCATCATGAACTAATGCAGCCCATGTACTAAAACTGCCTTCAAGCTCATGTTCTTTATAACCCAACATACTTTTCCAGCGTGGTGAATAATAAACCTCGTCTGTGTTTAAATCCCAGTCCCACAAACCGTCGTTAGCGGTTCTCATCGCCAAAGCAAATCGCTCTTCACTGATAAAAAGTTGAACAGTACGATCTTCTTTTTTCTGCAGAGCCTCTGTGAGCTCAGAGCTTAGTTGCTCGATTTCTTTGAGCAATTGCTTCTTTTCACTACCTAATTTTGTCATAACCCCTCAATTAACAATCGTAATTGAAACCAGCCAACGAGCTTATTGAATATGCATAATCAGAATAACATTCACTATCATTCATAGTGTTGCAAGCTTAACTTTTCACTCAAATAGATGAATCATTGGCCTAAGTAAACCTGTCACCAATAGGAAGATTTTCTGCGCAAGAATACTATGTTAATTTTGTTTTCGAAGCATATAATGCAAAATCTATCTGGCTGAATTTTACTTCGTTTAACAGTAAGTGTAGTAGACAGACGCAAAGCTGGACATATTTAAGGCATTTAAAAGTATACATGACCTTCATTTTAGGGCTCTTCATGAAATTAAAAATTGCTCAATCTACTCATGCTTCAGCAGTAATAGCGCCGGAAAACGCAACGGAGACAAAGTAGCTGCAAATACACTTTGTCTTTTAATGTGTACTTGACCACGTTTATACATTAATCACGCTAATCCGATTTATTCTTTATGCCTGATCAAGGTGTGATAGGGAAAATTGTTTATACTCCATAACAAATCTTAATCAGTTATCGTTCGTAAAACTCATCAATACAAAGAGCACAACTGACAGAATTAACTCCTTATAATGTAGAGCTTTTATTTATGCGCTGGACATATTTTATTGTACTTCAATTGGCAATTATCGCAGCGGTAGTTGGGCTAGTTTATAAGCACCAAGATAACGCTGTAATTATCAAAACGCCCCCAAAGTCGTTAGCACAGTGGTACAAGCCAGCAAATAAACGTCATGTTTGGCTACACAACATGTTCAACCTTCGACGAGAAATGCAGGCCGTTGCATTTTACGCTGAGCAACAAGATGAAAAACATTTGCATTCTTGGGTAGGAAAACTGAATGAGCATTATTCGAAGATATCGACCATGGTACCGCAATGGCAAAACAAGCTTGATTTAGTTGCCATGAAGGATTTGAGTAATGCTAGCGCTGCACTTAATTATGTTGAAGTACTTCATCAGCTTGAACGTGTTCAGGAAAGTTGTGATAGTTGTCATAACGATTATCAAGCTATTACAGCATTAACCTACCGAGCTCCAAATTTTAAGCCTATTCAAGTAACTCAGGAACATAATTTCATCGACCATATGAACTTATTAACCCAGCAGGTTAATCAAGTTAAGATTGCCTCACAAGACGGTTTTACCGAATTGGCATTGCAATCAGTTGACGAGTTAAAGCTCAGCATGGTTGAATTGGGCCAAGTTTGTACGGATTGTCATAAAAAAGATCGTCGAGAATATCCAGACAAGATGATGAACAAAACATTGAATAGTTTAAAAACAGCAATTGGCTCAGGTACAGCTAAAGAACAAGGCCGTTACTTAGGCACTTTGGCGGTGCTAGCATGTGCGCGATGCCACGGCACCCATAGAATTGTACACGGCATAAAAGATAAGCTAAATGAAAGGCCTAGTTTTAGTGAATTGGTTAAGCACTGACCGGTTTTCTTAATTTGAGTGTAAGTTTTTAATGTTAAAGATGAGTCGATATTTTATACAAAATAACGATCATATTACCAAAAGCATCAGCTTTGATTATAATCCCTACCCCACCGTCAATTTAAAGCGAGCATATGAAAAAAACAATAGTATTAACTCTCATCACATCGGCAATATTAACTGGCTGTAATAGTGAAGAAAAACATCAAACTCAAGCCGCAATACCAGCAGAAAAAGTTAACACAACGGCAGATTTTACCGCAAGCTATAACAGCATCAATAAAGAACAATTAGCTCAGCACATTAAAGTGCTTGCTTCAGATGAATTTGAAGGCAGAGCACCATCAAGCAAAGGTGAACAGCTGACACTTGATTATTTAACCAAGCAGCTCACTGCTATTGGATTTAAACCGGGCAATGGCGACAGCTTTTTACAAGCCGTCCCTATGGTGTCTATTGAAGCATCACCTGAGATGAGTCTATCTATTGGCGATAAAGAGTACCAATATGGCCATGACATGGTGATGGGCTCAAGCCGTATTAGTGATTTTGAACAACTTAAAGATTCAGAGTTAGTGTTTGTTGGCTATGGTGTTAATGCCCCTGAATATAACTGGAATGACTATGAAGGGTTAGATGTCAAAGGAAAAACTGTGGTCATGTTAGTCAATGATCCTGGGTTTGCGACAAAAGATCCGGCAGTGTTTAATGGCGAAGCAATGACCTATTACGGCCGCTGGACTTATAAATATGAAGAAGCAAGCCGCCAAGGTGCAGAAGGTGCGATCATAGTTCATGAAACGGCGCCTGCATCTTATAACTGGTCAGTGGTAGAACATTCTTGGAGTGGTCCACAATTTGGTTTTGTGCGTGACGACTTAAATAAAGGCCGCGTAGCAGTTGAAGGTTGGGTTAACGTTGATGTAGCGAGTGAGATATTTGATAAAGCAGGTTTAAACTTTGAACAAGCTAAAACTCAAGCTGCTAAAGGCAGTTACCATGTTGATATGGGCGACTTGACTGCATCTGTTACCGTCAACAATACAGTGAAAGAGTCTGTATCTTATAACTTTATTGCAACCCTTCCTGGAAGAACCAAAGCAGATGAACATATTCTATACAGCGCACATTGGGATCACTTAGGTAAAGATACCAGTTTAGAAGGCGACCAAGTCTATAATGGTGCCGTTGATAATGCCTCAGGCACGGGCGCACTGATCGAAGTCGCTGAAGCATTTGCCAAATTACCCGTAACTCCAGAGCGCTCAATTACCATCATGGCTGTTACTGCTGAAGAGCAAGGCCTATTAGGGTCAAAATTTTACGCTGCTAACCCTATTATTCCAGCCGCTAAAACAGTGGCAAATATCAACATGGATGCGTTAGGCGTTAACGGCCGCAGTAGCGATGTATCTGTGTATGGTTTAGGTCAGTCAGAACTGGACAATTTCCTTACGGCTGCGGCTAAAAAGCAAGGTAGAACTATTGCCGGAGATCCTCGTCCTGCCGCTGGAATATATTACCGCTCAGATCATTTTGCTTTCGCTAACATTGGTATTCCTGCACTCTATGCAAAATCAGGTAAAACACCAGTAGACGAAGCTACCAAAGCTCTACGCGCCGAATTGAAAGAGACATTAGGCAAGTGTTATCACAATCTTTGTGATGAATATAGCGAGCAATGGGACTTGTCTGGCGCAGTGGAAGACATGCAAGCGTTTTTTGAAATTGGCTATGAATTGTCAAACGAAAATGTATGGCCACAATGGAGCAAAACATCAGAGTTTAAACGCTAGTACTTAGCAGCCAAACTAAACCATTGTTTTTGCTAAATGAACAATGGTTCAATAGAAAACAAAAAGGGTAATAACATATATGTTATTACCCTTTTTTAATCAATATGTTTTATAAAGCTGAGGCTGTTCATGATTATTTAGATTCGAGTAATTAATTGCCTTTTAGTGAGTTTCATTGTGACGTCGATATAAAGCAGGAAATAATAAAAAGTTAAACGCCCTTCATAAGCAAG
Source organism: Thalassotalea atypica (assembly GCF_030295975.1). Classification (NCBI taxonomy): domain Bacteria; kingdom Pseudomonadati; phylum Pseudomonadota; class Gammaproteobacteria; order Alteromonadales; family Colwelliaceae; genus Thalassotalea; species Thalassotalea atypica. The sequence goes on along the minus strand of NZ_AP027364.1, from coordinate 1,076,504 downwards.
TTCTGGTTACTTTTCTGTCATCAATTTGGAACGCTGTTAGCCCTTATTATCTCTGAACTACAACATAAAAATAGTACTAAGAGTAACAACTCATCAGTTAAAACCATAGGTTGTGAATGCCATTTACACGATAAAGGACGTCAATCATAAAGATCGCACCTCCAAACGCCAGAACATGTACACCAAAAATGAATGTATTCTGAAGGGTTTTATTCTTGTCGTTATTACCATCATAGAAAGCTGTCTCCTACATTAATGTTTGGATCACTTACATCGGCCAAAAAGTTAGTGGAAAAAGCACTATTGTACAGCTCCCCTTATATTGATATGCGAGGCGTTAAAGCGCTGCAATATCAAGGTGAAGAGACTGCTACTTCTGAACCCCTAGATAGGCACTGGTAGGTTTTACGTGTTTAGGTAAGGCTTTTAGTGACAGCAAAATAGGAAACTCAAGCAACATATCCACGAAAGAGATGAGGATACGTTATTTAATTGCTTCAAATCTCGGCTTTCAAATGAGGTTTGATATTGCCCAAGGATCCTAAAATACCGCATTTTACGTTTAAGTAGAAAGTGGCTGGTCAGTTCGTTAAAACCATTTCTACACTCCAATGTTTATCGTGTGATTTTTAATTACTACGCTATAAAACAGAAGAGAGGCTTTTTAGCTAAAATCGCCTATAAACAGTTAACGGTTATCCGCATTATTTATGCTAACAACATGCTAATCAAAAGCCCCGTCACGAGACGTTACTTTGAATAAACATAACTTCTTAGGCTGTAGAACTAGGTTAACGCCGTGACGATATTAACTTCGCCCTCCAGTGAGCGATGAACTGGACACTTATCTGCAATCGCAAGTAAACGACCACGCTCTTCTTCGCTGATATCGCCAGCAAACGTTATTTGGCGTTCAAATTGGTCTAACTTCCCATTAGCTTGCTCACATGAATCACATTCTTGAGCGTGTATTTTGTTATGAGTTACGTCCACTTGTACATGTTCTAGCGGGATACCTTTTCTTCTGGCATACATACGAATAGTCATTGATGTACATGCCCCAAGACCTGCACTAACTAACTGGTATGGTGTTGGACCGAGAAAGTCACCACCGTAACTAACCGGTTCATCTGCAACTATATGATGTCCTGCGGCGCTAATGTCTTGAAGAAAACTGTTTGCATCTGCCTCGCTCACACGCACCACGCCTTCGGGCGCATTCATTAACTTAGGGAGTAAATCCACTTTGATATAACGCTGTACCCATGCAGCGATCAAGTCTGATGCATATTCAGCATCCTTTACATTGGTTAAAAGATGGTCAGCATCATCTAAGGTAATAAAACTCTTAGGATGTTTTGCCATTTGAAAGATACTGGCTGCATTTTCGATACCCACTGTTTCATCTAGCGGCGCATGTAGTACCAATAGTGCTTTCTTTAACGAGCCAACCTTATCATTTAAGGAAACCTTTGAAATATCATCTAAAAACTGCTGTTTAATGGTAAAGCTTCTTCCACCTAGTGTAACCTCTGCCTGTCCTTGTGACTCAATGGTAGTTAGTTCACTAGAAAAGTTATGCGCAACATGCTGTGGGTCGGCTGGTGCACCAATAGAAATCACCGCTTTCGCTTCTGATATTTGACCCGCCGCAGCTAAAATAGCTGCGCCACCTAAAGAATGGCCAATCAATAATTGGGGCGCTTGATAGTTTTCTCTGAGGTATTTCACCGCCAATAATAAATCCTCGATATTAGAGCTAAAACTTGTATTAGCAAATTCACCTTCAGAATGGCCTAAACCAGTGAAATCGAACCTCAACACCGCAATGCCCAGAGATGCAAGACGTTGCGCAATTCTCCTTGCTGCCGGAATATCTTTAGAACAAGTAAAGCAATGAGCAAAAAGTGCGTATGCTGCTGGCTTACCAGCGGGTAAATCTAATCGTGCAGACAAGATGGAACCATCATGCCCTAAAAACTCTAGACGTTCTGTTTTCATAATTTCACTCTATCTTTATTTGCGCTCAAATAGTCTCGACTTAAGCTTCAATGTTTTTAGTTGATAATATTTTAGCTAATTTACCACTATCTAATGCAGCTTGAAGGTCATCATTACCACCTATGTGTACATCGCCAATAAAGATTTGTGGCACCGTGCTGCGTTTACTCCGGCTTTGCATTTCTATTGTTTTCTCATTGTCGAAAGTAATATCGTACTCTTGAAAAGCTACGTTTAATTTTTTTAGCGTCATTTTGGCCATTTTACAAAACGGGCAATATCCTTTGGTATAGATCTCTATTTTAGGCATAAATAATCTCCTCTTTGTGTTCATAATATGTAGTAAATTTTGGTAGTTTCTCGCCATGTAAAACGCTAACAAAGCACATCTAAAATCGTCGGTGCAACGCACTGTTTGTGTAAATCACTTAAAATTGGCTCGTACGCACCAGTATAGCTCCCGAAAAGCTCAAAACTTGTTGCCAATACGCCTACACCAAGAGCAGTAAAACATTGAAATAATAATGTGAATATAGAACACTGTTTTATGATTCTACGGTGTCAATATGAGGTGAACCTTTAGGACCTGCAATTGGGTAAACATCTGAAAGTAGAATACTGCGCCCATTCTCTGTTACTACTTTAGCATGATGCCTTTTTAGCTCACGTGGCTCTTTCACACCACATGAGTGTGCGATGGTACCTACTTCATAGACCATGTTTTTGATATACGAAGCGACACGAACTGATTTATCAGCGGGGTTTAAACCTTTTTGAAATTTCGCATCTTGTGTTGCTATGCCTGTAGGACAGGTATTTTTATTGCATTGCAACGCTTGTATACAACCTAACGAAAACATAAATCCTCGCGCAGAGGTGACAAAATCAGCGCCCATGGCAAGTGCCCAGGCAACATTTGACGGCGTGATTAACTTACCTGAACTTATTACTTTTATTCTGTTTCTCAGCTTATGCTCAATCAACTTATCAACAACAAAAGGTAAACTCTCTTTTAATGGTAAGCCCATATAATCCATCAAGCTTTGTGGTGCAGCACCTGTACCGCCATCAGCACTGTCAATGGTGATAAAGTCAGGTGCTGACGCTATCCCTCTTTCATTAATTTTACTAAACAGTGAGTCATAAAAATCTTGCCGCCCAACTACCGCTTTAAAGCCCACAGGTTTCCCCGTTACACGGCGCACTCTGCCAATCATATCTAAAAGCTCATCACTGCTAGATATATCTGTATGGCCATTTGGGCTAATGGAATCTTGACCAACTTTGATGCCACGTATTTTTGCTATTTCAGGCGTCACCTTAATACCAGGTAAAATTCCTCCTTTACCAGGTTTAGCGCCTTGACTCATTTTTATTTCGAACATTTTTACTTGCTCATGGGCCGCTATTTCTTTCAGTCGTTCTTCTGACAAATTACCATTTTCATCTCGAACGCCGTATTTCGCAGTGCCTATCTGAAAGACAATATCTGCGCCGCCTTCAAGATGATATGGAGATAGCCCTCCCTCCCCGGTATTCATCCATGCGCCGGACTCTTTCGCCCCTGCCGACAATGCAAGTACCGCTTGTTTTGAAATAGCCCCAAAGCTCATCCCTGAGACATTGAATAAGGAGTTTGTACGGTACGGCTTTTTGGAATATCCGTCACCAATAGTAATTGATTTGGGTAGGGCCGCATCTTCAGTTAACGTTGGAAAAGGACAGCTTAGAAACATCACTTCTCCAGAGTGAGCAAGCGAACGTGTTGAACCAAAGGCAATAGTTGAATCTACATTTTTTGCTGCCCGATACACCCAAGATCGCTCGGCACGATTGAACGGCATTTCCTCTCTGTCCATCGAAAAAAAGTACTGGCGAAAAAACTCCCCCATGTGTTCGAAAGAATATCGAAATCGGCCAATAACCGGAAAGTTTCTACGTATGGTTTGTTTAGTTTGCGTGACATCACTGATATATAAAAAGAGTACATAAAGTACACCTATTCCTATCACACCGATAAAAGCAGTTGCTGCCCAAATTAAAATGGTAAGTACTAGTGAATCAAACATATTTATTGTCCCCTAAACATTCGGTAGTAAGTCGAACAAGCTTTCCACATTGTTTTGCCTTTTACCGTACGGAAAAATATCAATTGGACTTGTTCAACTCCGACTAACGAGTTCATCTAATATAACAACTACGCGTCTTTAAGAGTGTGGCTGCTTGCCGCTTTAACATTGAATACTCGTCCTTCCACAATTCGGTCCAAGGCCAAACGTCCACCACTGAAAATGACCACCTGCAACAACAATGTTCCCCACAAAACGTGTTCAGAATACGCGGCTGGTGCAATATCTTCTAAACTGATCACCGCGACAATATTGACAATAAACAGACCCAAAGCAGAGAAACGACTGGCCAATCCAGCCATGAGTAGCAATGGCAGTATGATTTCGGCAGCTGTGCCTAAATAAGCCGCTAATTCAAACGGTAAAACTGGCACTTGATATTCATACTCAAATAGCATCAATGTGCTATCCCAGTCCCTTAATTTTGTTAGTCCAGAAGCGAAAAACGCCCAACCAACATAAAAACGTGCTGCTAACAAAGCGACTGGTTCTAACAGGCTAATGTTGCTAGCGAGTGAGGTATACAGTCGACTGACAGCTATCAGGCGTTGTTTTAAGGTATTCATAATTGATTCTCTTGAATGTAGTTAATTAAATTTCGTTGAATGATTTTTAGTAACCATCTAATAAAAGAAAAAATGGCTATCTCTATTTTCGGCATTAAATGCCTTATTGCTTACCAAAATAATTAGCCTTCTAGGCTTTAGCCGCTGAGTTGTATAATTCCTTGGCTTCTTTTTTTGATAACCCGCCAAGTGTTGAACAAGTACCTTTTTCAACTAATTTCCACTCACCTTTGTCATTATCAACTTTTGATTGCCCAGCACATGAGTGGGTGCCAGCTAAATTCGCACAATCATTCTGAGCAGCTTTAGCTACGCCATAACATTTTTCTTTCTTACCGCCGGCTTCAGCAGGTGCTATAACCCCAGCAGAAACAACGGCTGCCAGTGCTGCGCTAAGTATTAATTTATTGTTCATAATAAGTCCTCTATTTGCGTAAAGTGAGCAACTAGGTATGTTGCTCTAACCATTGCATTAATTGCTGTGGCGGTAACCCGCCAACACGCTGGTCAATAATTTCATTATTTTTCACTAACATCATTGTTGGTACACTGCGTATACCATAATCAGCTGCGACTGTTGGCGAGCTATCAACATCAACTTTGATACTGTTGAGCCGATCACTCATTAATTTAGATATACCGTCAACTATCGGTGACATTGATTTACAAGGGCCACACCACGATGCAGTAAAATAAAGTAATGTGCATGCGTGTTGTGATAACGAGTCATCAATAGCGTTAGCAGATGTTAGTTGTTCCATAATAAAATCCTCACTTAATACAGGTAACTGTTACTCGTAGACTTTCTCTATTTGTTCTACAGTTAATCCTTTAATGCCACCCCAGTTCTCTTGTGCAGTTTCAATGTAACCAGGAATATCCGTTGACCATTTCTTTTGTACATCTTTGTTTAAGTTAAGATATAACTTGTCGCCGCGGATATGCCAAGCCGTTGGATCAGTATCAAATTTTCTATTCATGGTGACACCAAAAGCACAGTATCCACCGTATTGCGGAGCGTACTTACTTGGCTCAGTCTGAAATAAATCACGATTTTCAGCACTTGAAAATTGGTAGATAGCGCCATTGTAAGCCGCTGTAAATTTGTTAGACCCTTTAGTAGGTGCCCCTTTAGTGAAATAGGAAACGGTGTCATAACCTTTTAATGCCAAGTCATTACCATTGGCATTAACTTCAATGTTGGCGGCAAAAGTTAAGCTGCTTACTAACAGTGCAGAGGTCGCAAATGTAGTTCTAATAATCGTTGAAAGTGTCATTCTTTCTCTCCAGTATCTAATATTCAAAATTTAATAATTAATAAGGATGTTTTCCTTGGTTGGTAATATAGGGCTTTCAATTGAGCAAAAGGAATGACATAGTCCTAACTTTGACCCCATTCGTCCAAATCGATACTAAACGAGGAAAAAATGGATCAACTTTCAATTATTTTGCAGCGCTTTTCGATGAACACAGAAGTGTTCTTTACTGGTAATTTATGTGGCATCAGTAATTTCAACCGAGAACCTAATCAAGGTCACTTACATTTATTGCGTAGTGGTGAATTAACCATTATTGATGAAAAAGGAACATCACAATTAATCGATGAACCAACGGTTCTGTTTTTTCCAACACCTCATGCCCATCGTATTGTAGGCAATGAAGAGAACCCGCCAGAATTGGTGTGCGCTAATATCATTTATAATGAAAGTACCTCAAACCCAATCGCCAATGCATTACCGGCAATTTTGAGTTTCAAGCTCAATGACTATCCCAAGCTCAAGCAAAACGCATTATGTTTATTTGAAGAAGCTTTTCATGATCGAAGCGGACGAATACAAATGATTAACTTGCTTTCCACTATGTTTCTTATTCATGTACTACGTCATGTGCTTGATAACAATATGATGAAGATCGGCTTACTTGCGGGTTTAGCGCACCCCCAAATTTCTAAAGTCTTACTCGACATTCATAACGCGCCTGAGCGTCAATGGAAGCTAGAAACAATGGCGGAACTGGCATTAATGTCACGATCTAAGTTTGCAGATCTTTTTAAAAAAATTGTTGGCCAAAGCCCTGGCGATTATGTGACTGATTGGCGCATAATTGTGGCAAAGGGGCTACTGCAACAAAAGAAACCTGTAGCACTAGTTGCTAATGCCGTTGGTTATGAAAATGGCTCAGCCCTAGCGCGAGTGTTTAGGAAGAGACTGGGCATGTCACCCAAAGAGTGGCTTGAAAAATCACAGTAGCATTTTCTCTCATACATAAAAAGAAATGTAATTTCATACTTGAAACGGCATTGGTTTAGATCAGAGAAAATAACTATATGCTCAAGCACTTGACCGATGTCAAAGGGGTGATGGTAATCTAGCTATCTTCTTAGATTTTGAATCTAACTTAATGGAATAAAAGGGGTCGGTGACATATGCGTCTTATTTTCATTTATCGTCACTCCTTTGCTTTCCTCGGTCGACCTCTTTTGTCAAAGCCTATGCTTCGACCAAGTGCCAATTCTATTTCATCTTTAAATCGATTATCACCAAACGGCATATTAAATTCTGCAGCATGACTAATAGAGTTTACTATTAACAGTTCAAGCTCTCATAAAAATAGTGAATGATAATGTGCTTCCACACTCTGCATATCCTTACCTAGTGCTAGATAGCATGGGTGAGGACTTAATAACTTTCTTGGCTTTAAACCGACTTTTACATGATAACTTGACCAGAGGTAATCTTGCGGATGGTTTACCATATTTGCTCTTACAGGATTCAGCTCTATATATCGCATACAGGCTATAAAATAGCTATCTGCTTGAACTAAACTCGCTTTAAAACGACCTTCAAATAATGTTCCTGAGCGACATAGCGCTTTATTGATATATTAAACATACCGCCGACCAACAGATTGCATTACGGCTGAGATGCCATTGGCATCATTTGGTGTCATCAGCAAATGTATATGATTTGTCATTAATACATAAGCATGCAAATCAACATTATATTTTTTACAGGAATGAGCTAAACACTCTAAATAGAAAAGGTTATTTTCTGTTTAGAAAAAACAAGTTGAGCGGTTATTGCCTCGCTGAATTACATGACGAAGCACGCCCGCGCTAAACACCCTTGGCTTTCTAGGCATATCGAATCCTTTCGATAATTTAGTTATTTGTTAACTCTAGTTAAATCAATTTATTATTCAAATGAGAATAATAATCATGTGTCACCGACCCTTTTACTTATTAGTTTTTGATGTAGAGCACAAGATAGCCTTAGAAAAAAGATTATGGTCGAATAACCAACAAAAATCTGCTAAATATGCTATTGTGTTGCATCTCCCTGCCGCTTAGTAGGGACCTCTTTTTCTTTCCGAACTTGCATCTCGGCACTCTTTAGTCGCCCTTCTAAGCCTACAACAAGGCTTTAGTATGTTTACATCCCCCTCTAAATTAAAAAACATTTTACGACTTAATAGCATCAATGATGCTGACATTAATAACGACTTGATATTTCTTAAGCCCCGGGCTTCACTTTTCCACACAGCCCTACCTGATCTCCCAACGGCAGTCGTATATTGCGAAGGTAATTTTGGTAAAATTGACGGAAAAACCGCGAATGGTTTGGTAAGACATTCACAAAAATATCGTATTTTATCTGTCATAGACAGTGAATCTGCTAATTTAGACTCAGGTGAAATGCTTGATCAAAAAACTAATGGCATACCTATCGTTGCTAATATCGAAGAAGCTATAGTTCGTGAAGGAATCGCCCCCGATTACTTCATTTTTGGAATAGCTCCATCAAGTGGATTGTTATCTAACATTGAAAAGAATGTCATTTTAAATGCAATGTCACTGAAAATGCACATTGTCAATGGATTACATGAGTTTCTAACAGACGACCCTATATTTTTAGATGCTAGCCTAAAGCATAATGTTCAAATATTAGATATTCGCAAGCCTAAAAATAAAGAAAACCTTCAAACGTTTAGTGGAAAAATTCACAATGTAAAGTGCCCAAGAATTGCAGTGATGGGAACGGATTGTGCGTTAGGGAAACGCACAACTGCGACAATGTTAGCCGATGAGTTAACAACAAAAGGCCTTAAGGTGGTCATGATTGCCACAGGTCAAACAGGTATTATGCAAGGGGCATCATACTGCGTTGCACTTGACGCGGTTCCTTCTCAATTTTGCGCAGGTGAGTTGGAGTCTGTGATTGTCAAAGCATATGAGGCAGAAACCCCAGATATTATCATTATTGAAGGACAAGGCGCTTTAAGCCATCCTGCATTTTCTACTAGCTCATTTATCTTACGTGGCAGTTGCCCAACAAGTGTTATTTTACAACATGCTCCTAAACGAATACACCGTACTGACTTTCCTAATATGCCAATGCCTTCAGTTGCCTCAGAAATAAGTCTAATCGAGACATTTTCTGATACGACTGTTATTGGGCTAACCCTTAACCACGAAGGAATGTCTTTAGATGATATTTTCACTGCGATGGTCGGTTACTCTACTGAATTAGGCATACCTGTTACTGATCCATTATCTCAACCTATAGAGCAACTTATTGACATGGTACAGTCAGTCTATCCCCACATAGCTAGTAAACTGGCTGAAAAAAGATGAAGTATCCGAGACTAGATGTCGACTGTTCTAAAATACACCACAATGCACAATTACTAATTGCTAAATTTGCTTTAAAAAAGATATCAGTTACTCCGGTAACGAAAGTTTTTTTAGGCCATCCCATTATCGCTCAAGTTCTTATCGATGCTGGCGCTAACATGATTGCGGACTCAAGACTCGAAAATATCCAAAGAATTACACAAACGGGTATTCTTGTACCTAAAATGCTGATTCGTACCCCTATGCTCAGTCAAATTTCCAGTGTTGTGAGGTGTTGTGATATTAGTCTGAATACTGAAACTCATGTTATTCGGGCGCTTTCTAATGCGGCAAAGCACTTAAATGTCACCCATGGAATTATTATCATGGTCGAGCTAGGCGACTTAAGAGAAGGCATCATGCCGGATATTGTCATTGACTTCATCCATAATATCATAGCCTTACCGAATATAATCATAAGAGGAATTGGCACAAACCTAGCCTGTCGATATGGCATTGCTACTGACAATGAAAAGATGGCGCTTCTTTCAGACTTAGCCGATGAAATAGAAACTAAATTTGGACTAAATCTAGATATTATCTCAGGGGGCAATACCGCTTCAATAAATTGGGCACTTAACTATACAGGTTCAACTCGAGTGAACAATCTTCGTATTGGGGAAGCTATTTTTTTAGGTTTCGACTCCTTATCACAAAAAAAAATAGAAAGGCTATATACCGATGCAATAACTTTGACAGCTGAAGTTATCGAATCCAAAACAAAACCTTCTTTTCCCTGGGGAGATAGAGGTTCAAATGCTTTTGGAGAAAAGGTATGTATTTCAGACAGAGGGTTGGTATCGCAAATCATTGTTGCATTAGGTCGCCAAGATGTCTGCGTAACAGGGCTTAGCGCTCCAGATGGAATGACAATTATGTCATCAACCAGTGATCATTTGATCATTGAAACCACAGGACGTCCATTGTTAGTTGGTCAAACAGTAAAATTCAATGTAGATTACAGTGCACTTTTATCTTGTATGTCATCTAGTTTTGTTCATAAGTTTTTTAATGCATACAGTACGATAAAAACTATAAATAATGATGCTAATCATAAAAGTAAAGTTAACTATACTGCTCATCAGAATCAGTTGCATTAAATGTAATTATTCCATAGTAAGACAACAAGTTGTTATACATTGATATAAGAATTATCATGATACTGAAGTTATGAAAGTCATTATTTATGCTCAACAAAAGTACTTTAATTACCTTAGGTAATTCGTACTTAAAGAAGCAAAAGGCGAGTCTAGTAAGCATAATTGTGATTTAACTATCTAAAATTAATACACCAACAGCTTTTCATTTGGATAAAAATACTTTAAAAATAAAACATACTCACCTAGCTATACAATGGTCATTCTTTGAAAGAAGGTTTTTGTTTAATTTTTTCTTTCAACAAAGCTTCAAAATCAGTAATGGTGAATAACCCAAGTATTTGAGCAGCCTCAGCTAATGAAACATTTTTATTATATGCCTCATGAACAATTTGTGATGATATGTCATAACCGAGTGTGGGTGCTAATAAAGTGATTACCGACAAACTTTGCTTCATATTGCTGTTGATTTGCGACTCATTTATTTCAAGTCCATTAACACAATTGTCAGCAAAAGAATTTATTGCATCCGATAATAACTCAATACTTTCAATAATATTATGAATGATCACTGGGCGGAAAGTATTAAGTTGTAACTGCCCACTCGATGCCGCTAATGAAATAGTTAAATCATTACCAAATGCTTGTAAACAAACCATGCTCATTGCCTCACATTGGGTAGGGTTTACTTTTCCTGGCATAATAGAGCTGCCAGGCTCATTTGCAGGTAACAACCATTCATTAAATCCACAACGTGGTCCACTGCCTAACAATTTAAAATCATTCGCTACTTTAAACAACACACTCGCCAGTTGCTTTAAAGCGCCACTATAGCGAATTAATGCATCCATTCCTGAAACCGCAGCATAGCCATTATGCTTGGCTTCAAAAGGCAATTGATAATGCTCAGCTAATTTTAATGCTACCTTATTGCCAAAATTTTCGGGCGCGTTATCTCCTCCACCAACAGCAGTGCCACCAATAGCAAGTTGATAAACATCACGCAAGCTTTCTGAAATAGCTAAGCGAGCTTGTGTTAACTGATCACAATACCCTGAGAAAACAGCGCTAGTTGACAAAGGAATTGCGTCCATAAGATGTGTTCTTCCGGTACTCGTTGTACCTTTAAACTCCCACTGTTTATTTTTAAGTTCGTCATATAAATGAGTCATAGACTTAAATAAATGACTTTGTGTTAAGGTGGCAACGACTACATGCATTGCACTGGGAAACACATCATTCGATGATTGAGACATGTTGACATGATCATTAGGATGAATTCGATTGTTAATATAATCAAGTTGATGGTTTTCAAAACACCTTTTTTCTCTAAATTCATTAGCTAACGTACAAATCACCTCGTTTACGTTCATATTGGTTTGAGTACCAGAGCCTGTTTGCCATATGCGCAAAGGAAATTGTTCTGGATGATCTCTTAATAGCAATTCATCACATGCAGGTAAAATAGCCTGCAAATAGTCTTCATTTAATAGACCTTCATCATAGTTTACCTGAGCGCATACCCGTTTGATCATAATGAGAGTATCGATAAACTCTGTTGAAAAACAGTGCTTACCAATATTGAAATATTTTAAAGATAATCGAGTTTGTTCCCCCCAAAGTACTTTAGGCTCTCCCGTCGCTGTCTTGTTATGACCTGTTACGTATTTATTCATAAAAACTGGCTTGCCACATAAGGCAAAACCCCTCCTGCAAGAAATTAATCTCGCTCCTGTGACCATTGATGCATGACACTACTGGTAAAGTTACTGTACCTTTAATACGTTCAAATAATTCTACAACAGCAGTTTTAATACCAAGTAGTGATAACCTTAGTTGCCAGCACCACCGTATTTTTCTTCTATTGCATTGAACACTGTTGCAAAATCAACACATGCGGGTAAAGCAGAGTAGTTTTGTATTCATACACGAACAGGTAAAAGAAAATTCATAACCAACCATTGGTTCTTTAGACACATAGTTGTTGTTGGTAGTATCGACAACACTTTGATAATTAAAAGTGTTATAAGTTGAGCAACTTCGAAGAATATTTTCCAAAAAAGTTTTGTAATAAATGGCAAACCATCCAAATTAAACTGAAAATTTTCAGCAAGTTTATTTAACGACCAATAAAAAAACGTTGCCTTTACTGCCTCTGTTATTATTAACTAAATGAGTAAAGTGTCTTTCTTACCATGCTGCTTTATTTATCGGAATCATGATATTTTTCCTTAGAACCATCCTGCTCTAATGCTGCAACATTCAATGCATCTTGAAAGTTATTAAAGCGTAATTTTTTATAGCAATAAATCGTCTTTTGTTCGCAAAAAATACCGTACTTTTCCATCAATACTCTTTGATCATTAAGTGAAGTCATTATGATCTCTCCAACAAATGTTAAAAGAAGAAAAGTCGTCTCAAGCAAGTTAATTATCTATTTAACTTGTATCGTTTTGTCTGTGCTATTAATACCGTTGATAAATTTAAATAAATCACTATCAGTTGACATAACAAGCGTCGTATTTTCAGAAATGATTTCAGGGTAGGCTCGCATTGTGCGGGTAAATTGATAAAGACGAACTGCTTCAGGGCTTTGACTGTAAGACATTGCGTAAATATCAGCAGCCTGCGCATCAGCTAAACCTCTAATTGTTTCAACTTCTTTATAAGCCTCTGATTGTATTTTATTAAGGTCTCTAACGCGATTACCTCGTATTCTTGCCGCTTCACCATTACCTTCCGACAAAAATCGCTCTGCTATTTGTCGACGCTCACTGATCATTCGATCATAAATTTTGGGTCGAACACTTTCATTGTAATTAATCCGTTTAAAACGAATATCAAGTAGTTCAATACCAAATACCTTAACCTTCTCAGCCGCTGCAGTAAATATCTCTTCTTCAACCCATTTTCTACCTTTTTTAATAGGGACTAGATTCCCCATTTTTAACTCTCTTTCAGCCTCTGTTAACATAGCGTCGCGAAGTGGCTTGCGGTCATTAGTGGTACGAATAATTTCTATTAACTCATGCTTAGCCACAGCATTTCGGGTTTCGCTGCCTAAAATATCATCCAACCGTGATTGCGCACTACGCTCATCTCGCAACCTTAAAAAGTACTGTAGAGGATCAGTAATTCGCCAACGGGCAAAAAGATCTACAGAAATATATAACTTATCTTTGGTTGGCATATCAGAAGGCGCACCATCCCATTCTAAAATACGCTTATCAATGGCATTAACCGACTGAATAAAAGGCATTTTAGCATTCAGGCCAGCCATCGTTACCGGCTCACCAATAGGTTTACCGAATTGAGTAATAATCACCTGTTCTACTTCGTCCACTGTGTACAACGACTGTTGAAGAGCAATGGCTAAGCACGTAAATGCTATCAGGAAAATAGTCACCCTTTTGGAGATCATCGTTTTTCTCCTACTTTTAATAGGTTGTTCGGTTGCTCAAGGTTCAGCAGAGGCAAAATATTGTTTGTTGTTTTGTCGATAATGATTTTCGATTGAACTTGAGATAAAACTTTCTGCATAGTTTCAATATAAATACGGCGAAGTGTAACCTCTGGCGATTTAACGTACTGGGCGAGTAAGGCATCAAACCTAGCAATATCACCCTCAGCTTCATTTATCCGCTTTAATCGGTAACCATCAGCTTCACGAATTCGTTGATCTTTTTCGCCTAACGCTAAAGGAATGACTTTGTTATAGTCTCTCCTTGCTTCATTGATTAGCTTTTCTTTTTCTTGCTGTGCCTGATTTACTTCATTAAAAGATTCTTGTACGGGTTTAGGCGGGTTGATATTTTTTAACTGAACTTGGTCGATACTGATTCCCATAGTGTACTTGGTTGAAAGTGTTTGCATTTTTATCAATGCTTGAGATTCAATTTCTTGGCGACCAATAGTAATAACTTCATCAACCGTCCGGTCACCAACAACCTCACGCATGACCGACTCTGAAACATACCTAAGCGTTTCACTCGGCTCTCTAACTTCAAATAAGAATTTAACGGGGTCTAAAATACGATATTGTACAACCCATTCAACTAACGCAGCATTAAGATCACCAGTAACCATTTGTGTTTCACGCTGTTCGTCATGATTTAGACTATTTTGAAAGGGGTCTTGTGCACCAGATGTTGTAAAGCCAAACTCCTGCTTCAACTGTCGCTTTACAGGAACCGTGGTTGCTGATTCAATGCCAAATGGGAATTTAAAGTGAAGCCCAGGTGACACTTCTCTTACATACTTGCCAAATCGTTTAACAATAGCAACTGAATCACTAGGAATGGTATATATCGAAGTCCAAACAGTAAAACCAAAGAGAATTAAGAGCAGAAGTAATAGAAAATTTAACGGACTCCTGCCGGGTAAAAGGCGCTGAAATTTAAACATTCCATCATTAAAGAGTTTATCTAAATCTGGTGGGGATGATGATTTATCGTCCCATGGGCCCCGAGGAGGAGGTTCAACATTAGTAGGCATAATAATGCCCTCTATATAAATGACCTTAATTGATCACTTATCATCTATATATGGGGTCAAAAATCACACAATCAAGGGGGAAGAGACACCTTGCGCTAAAAACTATCTTTACTTTGTGTGAGAAATTGAGCTGTTCACCTTCGGAAATGGTGAGACATGTAGAAGTGGAGGTAGAGAAGACCCTTTAATATAATATTGGTCAACATCATGACACTCTGTTTTAAGGGTGAATGTTGACCAGTTCCTAAAATGAACATACGCTATGATTCGGCTGAACAGGGTAAAGTTCAAGAACTGATTTCATACCTAGTTGATTTTAATGATATTTTTAACTTCATCCTATAATGAACAGACGATAAGCATTTCAGCTAATACCATCTAAAACGAAAAAATGGTAATAACATCAACCTGTTATTACCCTTTTAATATTCTACTTCTAAAACTCAGTTAGTGATTTTCAGAGACCATATTCACGGTATATTTAGGAATTTCAACAACTAAATCTTCATCCGCAACTACGGCTTGACAACCTAAGCGCGACTCTGGCTCTAAGCCCCATGCTTTATCGAGCATGTCATCTTCTAATTCGTCACTTTCTTCAAGTGAATCAAATCCTTCACGTACTATCATATGACATGTCGTACAGGCACAAACCTTTTCACACGCGTGTTCAACGCCAATGTCATTGCGAAGCGCAACATCTAACACGGTTTCACCTTTCTCAGCTTCAATAACTGCGCCATCAGGGCATAATTCTTCATTGGGTAAAAATATAATTTGTGGCATGTTTATTTAACCTCATCAACAGATTGACCAGCTAATGCAGTGCGGATGGACGAGTCCATTCGGCGCTCAGCAAAAGTCGCAGTAACCTGATTCACTATTTCAATTTGTTTTTCAATGTCATTGGTCGCGTTTGTTTGGCTCACTTTTGCTAAAGTGGCTAATGCGGCTTCAATGTCATGTAATTCTTGTTCATTAAGCAAGCCTTTGTCTGCATCAAGTGCGGCTTGTACAGATTCAATCACACGTGAAGCTTCAACTTGCTGCTCTTTTAACATACGAGCGGCAATATCTTCTTTGGCGTGACTCATTGAATCTTTGATCATTGAAGCGATTTGGCTTTCATCCAAACCAAAAGAAGGTTTTACTTCAATGTTTGCTTCAACGCCGGTGGATTTTTCCATCGCCGAGACACTTAACAGCCCATCTGCGTCGACTTTAAAGGTCACGCGAATATGTGCTGCGCCAGCAGTCATTGGCGGAATGCCACGTAGTTCAAAACGCGCTAATGAGCGGCAATCATCAACTAACTCACGTTCACCTTGCAATACATGGATCGACATTGCTGTTTGACCGTCTTTAAAGGTGGTGAACTCTTGTGCCTTAGCTGATGGAATCGTGGTATTGCGTGGGATCACTTTTTCCACTAATCCCCCCATGGTTTCTAAACCAAGAGAAAGTGGGATGACGTCAAGCAATAACATATCGCTGTCAGGTTTATTGCCCGCTAAAATGTCCGCTTGGATCGCCGCGCCAACAGCAACCACTTTATCTGGATCAATTGATGTTAGCGGCACTTGACCAAAGTATTTTTCAACTTCTGCTCGCACTAAAGGTACGCGAGTAGAGCCACCAACCATCACCACTTCAATCACCTCATCGGCAGTAATATCAGCATCTTTAAGTGTACGTCGACATGCACGTAGCGTTTGTGCAACAAGCTTGGCAATTAACTTTTCAAACGTTGATTTAGACAATTCATATTGCCATGTTTCACCATTTTCCAAATCTAACTCAATGGTAAAGCTATCAACATCAGTTAATGCTTCTTTAGCTACACAGGCTTGTTGTGTTAACTGACGCTCTAATGAGGTCGATAACGGACGTGAAAGTCCAGCTTGCTCAATCAAATAGTCAACTAAGGCAACATCAAAGTCATCTCCACCCAATGCGGTGTCACCACCTGTGGCTAATACTTCAAAGACGCCTTTATTTAATCGTAAAACAGAAATATCAAAGGTGCCACCACCTAAATCATAGATAGCAATAACACCTTCTTGACCTGAATCTAAACCGTAAGCCACTGCGGCAGCTGTTGGCTCATTAAGTAACCTAAGTACGGTTAAACCTGATAATTGTGCGGCATCTTTTGTGCTTTGGCGCTGAGCATCGTCAAAATGTGCAGGAACGGTGATAACGGCACCCACCAACTCGCCACCTAGCGCAGCTTCAGCTCGCTCTTTTAGTGAGGCCAGTATAGTTGATGATACTTGAACGGGATTCACAGCACCTTGTCGTGTGACGATTTCAGGGTGATTTTCGTCGCCGGCGTATTGATAAGGCAGTGACGGGTATTTCTTTTCAATATCAGCCAAAGAGCGTCCGATAAGACGCTTTGCAGAAACGATCGTGTTTTCAGGATCTGAAATTGCAAACGCTTTTGCTTCATGCCCTACTAGTGTTTTCTCATTTTGATAAGAAACAATAGACGGTAGAATATCTTGATTTTGTGCATCTGAAATGGTTGTTGCTTCACCACTTTGCACACTAGCAATGAGTGAATTCGTTGTGCCTAAGTCAATACCTACAGCTAAACGATGCTCATGCGGAACCGTACTTTGACCCGGCTCTGCGATTTGTAATAAGGCCATATTGAGACTCTTTAAATTCGCGACTTTTAATTTGGTAAATAAAACAAGGAGGCATTAAGAGCGTTTTAGCAATTCCCTCTAATGCCAAAGGTACTATTGAAACAGGACTTATCCTTCAAATAGCAGATCTTCTAATCGATCGAGTTCAAGGTGAAGTTTCTTATAAAACTTCAATTTTCGCAGTAATTCACTCGCTAACTCATCACTTTCAGGCGTATTTTGAGCCAGCTGAATTTGCATATTTTTATATAAGGCGTCAAATTCCACTTCTAGAACTTGGTTTGCTTCAAAAACGGCTCCATCGATATCATCGGCAAATTTTACTTCAGCAAGCATTTCTCGAAGTTCCATCTGGCGCATTAAAAATGAGTTATCCTTGAATGATGCTTGCTCATTTGGCAGGTTTGCACCACGTTCAACAAGCATATACTCTGCTCGTTTGATAGGATTTTTCAAAATTTGGAATGCATCGTTAATCATTGCTGATTTTTGCACGGCTAACGCTTGCTCTTGACTTGAGCCATGAGCAAAGCGATCAGGGTGAACACTTTTCTGAAGTTTCTGATAGGCTTGTGTTAGTTGACTGTTATCAACAGCAAACTTTGTTTCTAATCCAAATAATTGAAAGTAATTCACGGTAACTCCGGCGACATCAAAACTTATACGTTAAAGCTTTCACCACAACCACATTCGCCTTTAGCGTTTGGGTTAGTGAACTTGAACCCTTCATTTAGTCCTTCTTTAACAAAATCGAGCTCGATTCCTTCAAGATAAACTAAACTTTTGCCGTCAATAATAATGTTGACATCATCAACAGCAAATACTGAATCATCCTCATTTGGTTCATCAACAAACTCAAGCACATAGGCTAAACCTGAACAACCAGTGGTTTTGATGCCTAAACGTAAACCAAAGCCCTTGCCTCTATTCGTTAAGAATGACTTGACTCGCTCTGAGGCCGAAGCCGTCATAGTAACCGACATTACAGCTCCTCGCCTATTCGCCTTGCTTGCTTTGGTAATCTTCTAGCGCTGCTTTAATTGCATCTTCCGCTAAGATTGAGCAATGGATTTTTACCGGTGGTAATGCTAACTCTTCAGCAATTGCGGTGTTTTTAATTTCTGCTGCTTCTTCAACAGACTTACCTTTGACCCATTCAGTGACCAATGAGCTTGACGCTATCGCCGAGCCACAACCATAGGTTTTGAATTTAGCATCTTCAATGATGCCTTCATTGGTAATTTTTAATTGTAACTTCATTACGTCACCACATGCCGGTGCCCCAACCATACCAGTCGCTACTTGTGGATCATCTTTATCTAATGAACCAACATTGCGTGGGTTTTCGTAATGATCAATAACTTTTTCGCTGTACGCCATAATATCTCTCCAAATACGCTGATGCGTTTAAATGCTAGTGAGCAGCCCATTCAATTGAGTCTAAATCGATACCGTCTTTGAACATTTCCCAAAGCGGTGACATTTCTCGTAAATGACCAATTGAACGCTTAATCAAGTCAATAGCGTAATCAATTTCTTCTTCTGTGGTAAAACGTCCAAAGCTAAAACGAATTGAGCTGTGCGCTAATTCATCATTTAAGCCCAAGGCACGTAATACATAAGATGGTTCTAAACTAGCCGAAGTACATGCTGAGCCACTTGAAACAGCTAGGTCTTTCAATGCCATGATTAATGACTCACCTTCAACAAAGTTAAAGCTGATGTTTAAGTTACCTGCATAACGCTTGTCAAAATCGCCATTAACAAACACTTGTTCCATGTCTTGAAGACCCTTAAACAAGCGATCACGCATTTTCGTTACGTGTTCTAAGTCTTGCTGCATTTCTTCTTTTGCAATTCTAAAAGCTTCACCCATACCAACAATTTGATGAGTCGCCAATGTACCGCTTCGCATGCCACGTTCATGACCACCACCGTGCATTTGTGCTTCTAAGCGAATACGCGGCTTACGGCGTACATACAAGGCACCAACACCTTTAGGGCCGTAAATTTTATGGGCAGAAAATGACATTAAGTCCACTTTCAAATGCTGCATATCAATAGGTAATTTACCGGCACTTTGCGCAGCATCCACATGGAAAATAATTTTACGAGCACGACACATTTCGCCTATTTCAGCGATATCTTGAATCACACCAATTTCGTTGTTCACGTGCATAATTGAAACAACAACGGTATCGTCACGCATAGCGGCTTCAAGTTTGTTTAAATCAATCAAGCCATTTGGCTCAGGATCAAGGTAAGTGACCTCAAATCCTTGACGCTCTAATTCACGACATGTATCTAAAACTGCTTTATGCTCTGTTTTAGATGTAATGATGTGCTTGCCTCGTTTGTGATAAAAATTAGCAGCACCTTTAATCGCCAAGTTATTTGATTCTGTAGCACCTGATGTGATCACAATTTCACGAGGATCCGCATTGATTAAATCCGCTACTTGGTTACGCGCAATATCAACGGCTTCTTCTGCCTGCCAACCAAACTTGTGTGAACGTGACGCAGGGTTACCAAAATGACCATCGGTGGTCATATACTCCATCATTTTTTCAGCAACACGTTTATCAACAGGTGTTGTTGCTGAATAATCAAAATAAATTGGAAGCTTCATGGAACTTTATTCTCCAAACTAAAGGGCTAACTGGCGCTACCAGTCTTGCACTATATTTCTAGTTGTAATCAAGGTTTCTAGTGATGGTGCCACATTCTTTTTATTGTGGTGTTCATCTTGTCTTTTTGAAACCGTTTGTACATCACTTTGTTTGACGAGCTCCGACAAAGTGATGCCTTGTAAAAAATCTTCAATTTTCTGACTTAAGTTATGCCATAACGTATGTGTTAAGCATTGATTGCCTGCTTGACAATTACCGTGCCCACCACATTTAGTTGCGTCAACACTCTCGTCAACAGCGCTAATAACGTCTGCTACAGCAATTTCTGCGGTACATTTACCCAAACGGTAACCGCCACCGGGACCCCGGACACTGATAACAAGACCATTTTTGCGAAGGCGTGAAAACAATTGTTCTAAATAGGATAGGGAAATGCCTTGTCGCTCAGAAATATCTGCCAATGGCACAGGTCCATCAGATGCATGTATTGCTACATCCAACATCGCTGTTACGGCATAGCGCCCTTTAGATGTGAGTTTCATAATGTGCCCTAAGTAATTCGCAGCGCAATTTTACATATCCCTGCAAATTAGTCAAATAAATACCCAAGTAAACTACTCAAGTATTTTACCCTTTGCTAGATTGGTGTCAAGAGAAACCCGACTAAATTAGTCAAGTATTATTATTGGTGACTAACTAAATTTCAGGGTCGAAAGCGTCCACAGTATCTTGACGACGCTTGGCTGCTGCTTTTTCATCTTCAACAAACTCACCTACCCTCAATTCAGGCAATGCTTCTTGGCAAACATTACCACCTAATTGATTAATCTCTTTGCAAAGGTCTGCCACTTTGTTGTCCATCAAATGCACATGGTCGAGTAATCGCCCAATCGCCTTAGCAACCGGATCTGGATTATCTTCAGAAATGGCATAAGCATCAAAGCCGTATTTTTTAGCGACGGCATCTCTTGGACCAACAGTGCCATTTTTCCCATTAGGGTTAACAATTTTTCCTGGGATGCCAACGGCTGTCGCGCCATCAGGGACATCTTTAACAACAACAGAATTGGAACCAATTTTACCGTTTTTACCTATTGTTATAGGGCCAAGCACTTGAGCACCGGCGCCGATAACCACATTATCTAATAAAGTTGGGTGTCGTTTGCCTGCATTCCAGCTGGTACCACCAAGAGTAACACCATGATAAATTGTACAATCATCACCAATTTCTGCTGTTTCACCAATAACGATGCCCATGCCGTGGTCAATAAACAATCTCCGTCCTAACGTTGCACCTGGGTGAATTTCAACCCCAGTTAACCATCGGGCAATGGTTGAGATAAGTCGCGCTATTAACTTAATGTCCTTTCGCCAAAACCAGTTTGAGAGCCTATGACCCCAAATGGCATGCATGCCAGGATAATTTAAAAAGACTTCAAGCGCTGTTCTTGCAGCAGGATCTCGATCAAAGACACTGTTAATATCTTCTTTGATGCGACTAAACATATCTCTTCCTATTCAATTTACGATTTATCAGCGCGCCTTGCCGTCTTCTCTATCGAAGACAAGATACCACGCCACATTTTAACTTCTTTTGTGTCTGGACGAGCGCGGTTAATAAATCGTCTCAGTTTTGTCATCACTAAACCCGGATGACTTGGAACAATAAAACTTGTTGCTTTTAACGCGTCTTCAAAATGCTGAAACATTCGCTCTGTTTCTTCAACCACAGGATACTCTTCGTCAGCATCTCCCGTTTTTTCATACGACGCATTTTGTGACGCAAGAAACGCCATTCTTACTTCATAACTTAATGTTTGTACTGCCATGGCCAAATTCAAGGAGCTATACTCTGGGTTTGCCGGAATTTGGACATGGAAATGACAAAGTTGTAATTCCTCATTGGTCAAACCGCTACTTTCGCGACCAAACACTAAGGCAACAGAGTAATCAGGCACTTCTTTAATAAGCTTCTCACCACATTCTCTTGGATCAAGCATTGGCCAAGGCAATGTGCGCGAACGGGCACTGGTGCCAACAACCAAACCACAATCGACAATTGCTTCTTCTAACGTATTAACTACTTTGGCGTCTGCCAGTACATCTGTTGCTCCGGCTGCTAGCGCTTGCGCTTGACCATTTGGCATTTCAATGGGATCAACTAATACCAACTGGCTTAAGCCCATGGTTTTCATTGCTCTGGCAGCAGAGCCAATGTTGCGACAATCCGATGTATTAACGAGAACAATTTTTACATTCTCTAATTTTGCTTGGGTATTTACTTGAACGTCAGACATTATAACTATCTAGATGGCTAAAATTGTCGGGATTCTACCATAGAACAGTACCTATGTAGGCAAGTTTTTGCATCTGATTTTTACAATAGTCACTATGGTTATTCCATCTGAATTAGTCGGAATTGATATAAGCGCCTATTGATGAAATAAAAAGTGCGACCTTCTCGTTAGCTAGAAAATAGAAAAAACCATAAATCCATCTATGCTTATGGCACATTACAATACAATGACAAAGCCTTATTTAAGGGAGATTGATGTCATTGGCTATTAGAAGAACATTCTGTTATAATCCGCGCCCTCTAGCAACGAGTGGGTTTGTTAGAACAGTTCTTTTACAAAATCGGGGTAGTTAAACCATGCATCCAATGCTTAACATTGCTGTGCGCGCTGCGCGTTCGGCTGGAAATATAATTTCACGTTCTTTTGAACAACAAGATAAAGTTGAAGTTGAATTAAAAGGAACAAATGACTTTGTTTCGAATATCGATAAAGCGGCAGAACAAGCCATTATTGATACCATTCAAAAAGCTTATCCAAATCACTGTATCGTTAGTGAAGAGTGTGGTGTTGTTGATGGCTCTGACCAAGACTACCAATGGATCATCGACCCGCTCGATGGTACCACCAATTTTGTAAAAGGCATTCCTCATTTCGCTGTATCTATTGCCCTTAAAGTAAAAGGTAAGTTAGACCAAGCAGTGATCTATGATCCTATCCGTGGTGAAGTGTTTACAGCGAGTCGCGGTAAAGGTGCTCAGTTAAACGGCTCTCGTATCCGTGTAAAACAATCTAAAGATCTTAACGGTTCAGTCTTAGCTACTGGTTTTCCATTCAAGAAAAAACATCACAGTGATGCGTATTTTGAAATGTTTAAAACGATGTTTGTAAAAACTGCAGACATGCGCCGCGCTGGTTCAGCCGCGTTAGACCTAGCGTACGTTGCTGCTGGCCGAGTTGACGGTTATTTTGAAATTGGCTTAAAACCATGGGACACAGCAGCAGGCGAATTGCTTGTAGTTGAAGCCGGTGGATTAGTGACTGATTTTGTAGGCGGCCATAACCACAGCCAATCAGGCAATATTGTTGCTGCTAGCACAAAGGTGTTAAAAGAAATTCTAAAAGACATTCGCCCACATTTAGGCGAGAGTCTATCGAAATAACTTTTGTTATTTACGACTACCCAATAAAAAAAAGCGCCATAGGCGCTTTTTTTTATTTCTTATCATCAAGCTAAATCTTGATAAAAAGTTTGCTATAGAAAAGGGCAATATTAAAGCAAAAGCCACATCAAAATACTTTAGTAACCACCAAATGATCCCGCAGGACCCGGAAAAACCACGGGTGACTCGAATCCTGTTTTTGACACACTGCTGACACCAAAGAAGTAGTTATCAATAACAACGTTCTTCAATTCAAATTCAGTGATATCACCAACATATTGGCTCTTTGTCCACTGAGCATCGGTAGTTAGTCGCCAATGCACACGATAGCCCGCAAGATTTTCAGCCATCTTTCCTATCGGTCTAGTCCATTTAAGCGTTGTTGATGGCATAACCGCACCACTGATTTCAACGTTTGCAGGAGGCGCTGGTGCCCACGCCATCGACGCTAAGGTAACCGCATTTAATGACGTGAGTTTTGCATTGAAATCAAAGTCGACGCCGGAGAGTACATCACCATATTCACGGCCGTTTTCTGTGCGTAGGTCTTGATGTTGGCGATCGTAGTGCTCATTGGTTTCCATGATACGTACCGCCGGATAACCAACCTTGTTAAACGGTCGATGATGGCCACCACGAGCAAAGCGATCTAATCGGTACACCATCATCACATCCAAGTTGGGGATATAGTCATCGGCAATTTTGTCAATATAACGGGCGACATTGCGTGACGGCGAGTCCACCTCCCCACCAGTAAAACGTCTTAGTTTAGCTTCTTCAGGTGTTTCAACATAACGTACACCTTCCGAGAACACCCGTGCGGTGGTGTTATTGATCACGCCATTTATGCCAGCAATATTGCCAATCATGTCGTTATTAATCACTGCTTGAACACGCCAGTTATCTTTCTGCGCGGTCTCTGCCATAATTTTCCCGCCAAACAAGCCTTGCTCTTCACCAGAGAGCGCCGCATAAACCACCGTGCTATCAAAATTATGTTTTGACAGAACACGTGCCGTCTCAATAACGCCGGCGACACCTGATGCATTATCATTTGCCCCTGGTGATGTTGTGGTGAAATCTAAAGGGTCACTCACTCTTGAATCGATATCTCCTGACATCACAATGTATCGATTAGGATCGACAGTACCGCGCTGAATGGCAATTACGTTTACGACTTCAGTCGGGTTAGGAATACGCTTTTCGCCTGAAAACGTTTGTTTTTGATAAATTACTTCCAAACAGCCACCACATTCTGCTGAAATTTTGTCAAATTCTGCTTTGATCCATCGACGCGCGGCGCCAATACCGTTTGTGTTAGATTCCGTCTTTGACAAGGTATGGCGAGTCCCAAAACTCACCAGTTTAGTGACATCTTGTTTAAGCCTATCCGCACTAACATTAGCTTGTATATCCCTTAAAACAGGGTGTTCACTTGGCGGTACAACCAATGATTGCGCTTGGACGGTGCCAAATGACATCGAAAAACAGAATAAGGCACTGGCAACATTTACACTGCTGGCAACAGGAGTTTTTGATAATTTAAACATAGACTTTAGCTTGTGTATTAACGTGATTAAAAAGTTAACACAGCTTTTAAGTGCCGCCTATCCTAAAAAAGATCTTTGCGGTAAATAGGGAGTCTTTTACGGTGAACCGTCAACTGCTCTCAATATAAAAACAGCTGACAGCTACAAATAACTAAAATTAGCTATTCTGGTAAGGGCTGGGTTTGCGGTTACCACTTTTATTTGGCTGCGATGAATTTCCTGAACGGCGTTTTTGAGAGGAGTTCGTTTTGTTACCGCTCGCATTGTTCCCGCCGCTGTTAACGCGATGACGTGGATTCTTGCTTTTTGGTTTATGTCCTTTGGCATTGTCACCTGATTTTTGGCCGTCTTTATGTTCAACTTTGGGTGCTTTTGGCTTTTTAGGTTTTTTCGCTTTAAACGGCTTAATTGCACGAGACTCCGCTAACGGGTTCATCGGTGTGAACTTGGCAATTTCTCGTCTTGGAATATGCTGTTGAATGACATATTCGATATCGACAAGTTGATCATATTCGTCTGCTGAAACTAAGGATACCGCTTGTCCATTAACCCCCGCTCTGCCTGTACGGCCAATGCGATGAACATAATCTTCTTGCACGTTTGGCAAATCAAAATTAACCACTTGCGGTAACTGGCTAATATCAATGCCTCGCGCCGCAATATCAGTTGCAACCAAAATACTGATGTCTTTACTTTTAAATCCGGCCAATGCTTTCGTTCGGGCACCTTGGCTCTTATTGCCATGGATGGCTGCCGCTTTATGCCCTTCACTTTCGAGATATCGGGTTAATTTATTAGCACCGTGTTTAGTACGAGTAAATACTAGCACTTGTTGCCACTTTTCAGTGGTGATCAAATGATGTAAAAGCGCAGGTTTTCTTTTCTTATCCGCCGCAACAAGCCAGTGCTCAATAGTGGCTGCTGTACTATTTTCAGGCGTTACAGAGACTTCACTCGGGTTATGAACAACGCCCTTAGCCAGCTCTCTGATTTCAGGAGAAAATGTTGCAGAGAAAAGTAGCGTTTGTCTTTTTTTAGGAAGCAACGCCAATATTTTATTGATATCGCGGCTAAAGCCCATGTCCAACATACGATCCGCTTCATCAAGCACTAGCGTGTGAAGTTGTTGAAACTTGATCGCATTTTGCTGATACAAATCGAGTAAACGACCAGGTGTTGCCACCAATATGTCTACACCCTTTCGAAGACGAAGCATTTGCGGGTTGATTTTTATACCACCAAAAACCACGTCACTGGTGACGGGTATATGTTTGCTGTATTTAACTATGCTGTCTTGTATTTGCGCGGCCAACTCACGAGTTGGGGTTAATATCAAGACTTGCGTGTGATTTCCTTTCACCGACTTATGTTTACTACTTTCATATAGTTTTTGCAGTATTGGCAACGTAAAGCCAGCGGTTTTACCCGTACCTGTTTGTGCCGCCGCCAGAATATCTCGGCCAGCAAGTATTTTTGGGATCGCTTGTTCTTGAATAGGTGAAGGCTTGTCATAGCCTTGCTCTTGAATCGCATCAAGAATTTTTTGGCTCAAACCGAGAGAAGAGAATGCCATGGATTGGTTCCGAAATAAAAAAAGCGCGCTAGTGTAGCATAGTTCACTAGTGCGCTATTTATTAATTATAAAGTAATTTATTTAGTGTATTTTAACCAAAAAATAATCGCCATAACCAACTGCTGTTTAAATCGTCTTCACAACTTTTTAGCTGGCTGCTATACCTTTTCGCTCGGTTATCGACTTTGCGAGAAACTTTGACTAACCAGCCTTTGGCTTTGTAAGTTTTCTTTCTAAAACCACCCCAACCTTCGTGATAATTAAGATACTGGTTATAAGCATCCCATTTAGAGACTCGATTTATTTTATTAGTCTTAAATATGAACCACCCCATAAAATCGATGGCATCATCAAAGTCATCGCGATCAGCACCTGAATTACCCGTTTCACGAATATAATCATCCCAAGTCATAGTTTTCGCTTGAGAAAAACCATAAGCACTGCTGACTCTGCCCCATGGAATAAAGCCAAGTAGATAATCTCTAGGCGGGAGTGCATCAGATCTAAACATACTTTCCTGATACATCATTGCCATTGGCACATGAATAGGCACGCCCCAGCGATCTTTGGCATCCTTAGCATCAAAATACCAGTCCCTGTTTTCTCTGAATATTTCACATATATTTTCAGGATTCTTCGGTGGAGCAGACGCACAGCTTGATAACATGAGTAAGCAGGTAATCGCGACAACGAGTGTTTTTAGATACGGCATAACTGTATAAATTCGAAAGTGATAAAGCATGATGCCAGATAAATGGCAATTTGTGCACTGCCTGTTTGTTTAAATGCGTAACAAAAGAAGAACCATTCGATGAGTAGGTATTTTTTCGCTTAGAACAAAATCAGACCAATCTATTGATTTATATATAAAAATATAAAAAACTGTCAATGATTTTAAGTTATTTCTGAATTTAATTTAACTTAAGTTGAACTTTTTTGTGCGGTTGTACTCTTATATTACGAGAGGCTTACTCCCTTAGTGTTTCATGTTTTTATCGGCGCGTTTTATTAAACGCGCTTTTTTTTGTCTGTTTTTTATCTAGAAGATATTTTTTCATTATTTTGGTGTTAATTGGAACTTTAATTGACAATTACGTTCTTACTAAACGAGAGACTTTATTTTCCCTAATGTTTCATGTTTTACGCGTTCATTTTAGAGCGCGTTTTTTTTTGAAAAAAATTAATCAAGTTAATTTGATTATTTTTTGAACTATTTTAAAACTATAGACTCTTACTACTGAAAGCAAAACCTCCCTGGACTGCTTTCTTGTTTATATAGCGCGTTGCCCTAACGCGCTTTTTTTTGTCTCTATGAATCCAATATCGCAAAAAACTCAATCACTTAACTTTAATTCACAGGGTGTATCATTTTGTCTTAGTTAGCAGATAAAATGAAAAAAACCTTGAATGAATAATCTCACCCAAGGTTTTATTTATGATGCTTAGTTATTGTCGAAAATAATCGGCAAGAAAATCATCAAATGATTGCTCATCGGCATTTTCAATTTCAGCTTGCTGTTGATGCGATGCTTTGACTGTCTTAGCAAAGATATCGAGATCAAATGATTGATATTCAGATGCCATTGCATTGGCTTGATAACTCTGAGCCCAGTCCAACGCCAGCTGGGTTAAATTATTATTCTGATTAACGACAACGTCTAACATTTTAGCTGACGGCGTTAATGAACTATCTGCTATTTTTTCATATTCTTTTGCCGTCGCATTAGCATAGTTGTTGCCACCATAGGCACCGTCTAGCAATCGAGCCACTTGTGAGAAATCGTCAAACAATATTTTCCCCCAAGCTTTGATAGAACGTTTTTTCTCCCCGTCGACTAGCAGTAACTCTGGATCTCGACCACGCAGAACTACATCATCCATATTCTCTTCATAATGAGCCTGTAGCTCAGCGTTTAAATCTGGACTCGGCGATAAAGCACAAAAGGTCAAGAAAACATCTAAGAAATGGATTTGCTCAAGGCTTATACCAGTATCAACAAAAGGATTGATATCAAGCGCTCTAACTTCAATATACTCAACGCCGCCACGGGCTAAAGCTTCAGACGGCTTTTCACCAGGCTTTGTTACTCGTTTTGGTCTTATTGGAGCGTATAGCTCATTTTCAATCTGTAAGACGTTGCTATTAAGCTGTTTGTATTCGCCATCAACTTTGACGCCAATTTTATCGAATTCTTCGGAGCTTAAACTGATGGCATTTTTCACGCCGGAGACATAAGTATCAAGGTTGTTATAGCAAATATGCAAAGCAGATTGTGCATTATTGGTATAGCCTAAGTCACTCATTCGTAG
The DNA here is from genome assembly GCF_030295975.1 of Thalassotalea atypica. Classification (NCBI taxonomy): domain Bacteria; kingdom Pseudomonadati; phylum Pseudomonadota; class Gammaproteobacteria; order Alteromonadales; family Colwelliaceae; genus Thalassotalea; species Thalassotalea atypica. Next base: position 1,047,371 of record NZ_AP027364.1, on the reverse strand, counting down.
TGATGTTGCATGCTCCAAGTAGATGTATCCGCGCTCACTGGTTTTAAACGGCAATTGATGGGCTTTGTTTTGCAAAAACGAACGGCACAATATTGGCGAGCTTCCATATAAATAAGGAATTAACCAGCAATATCGTTTGTAGTTGCGAATAAGCGCAAAATAGCGCTCTGAAATAAATTCTTTTATGGGTAAGTCACTACCGTCAATTTCTTTTAGTGCTTGCCAAAACTCTTGAGAAAATGAAAAGTTAAAATGAATACCAGCAATCACCTGCATCATGCTACCGTAACGGTTTTTTAAGCCTTGGCGGTATACTGTTTTCATTTTTCCTATATTGGAGCTGCCGTACTGCGCCAACGGGATTTTATCGTCATCATCAACGAAACACGGCATACTTAATGGCCAAAGCAACTCACCGTCGATTTGACTAAAGGTATAGCGCTGTATGTCTTTTAGCTGTGCTATTGTCGTTTCTGCGGATTGGCAAACCGGCGTAATAAACTCCAACAATGTTTCAGAATAATCTGTCGTGATATAAGGGTGTGTTAAAGCTGAACCTAACTCTTCTCTGTGAGGCTGCTCCGACAAACGCCCTTCTTTTAGCACACGTAACGCTTCACGTTCTACGCCTCGGCTGATATTCGAGAGTGTTGACTGATAATGAGGCTTGGAAAACGCTTGTAAATATTCGTCTAAAGATTTAGTCAAAATGACTCCGAACGCGACGCGTTAAATGATGATAATCACTATGTAAGGGTAATTCATGTAAATTCAATGCGCTAACCTTTATAATTATTGATAAATTTAGTTATATCATAGAATCCTAGGTCATCAGTGACCCCATTATGAAAGAAAATATGTCTGACTTTGAAATAATTGATGAGCAAACCGACTTTGTCGTCGTGAGTAAACATGAAAATATAAACTTCCATGATGAAGATGATTTAGGCCAAGGCCTTTTTAATCAAGTTGCTCATGCTATTCAATGCCCGAAGCTGTATCCGGTTCACCGTTTAGATAAAATGACTTCTGGTCTTATTATCTTTGCTAAGACCTTAGCTACAGCACAACAATTTCAACAAATGTTTGAAAAACATGAAATAGCAAAGTTTTACTTGGCCATTAGTACTCACAAACCCAAAAAGAAACAAGGACTGATTAAAGGCGACATGCAAAAGAGTCGCCGTGGCATGTGGAAGCTGATGCGCACAACTAATAATCCGGCCATTACACAATTTTTTTCTTATGGTTTGGGTAATGGTAAGAGGCTGTTTTTGTTAAAACCTCATTCAGGTAAAACTCACCAGCTTAGGGTTGCACTAAACAGTATCGGTGCAACGATTTATGGCGATCCACTTTATAGCTCAAACGTTTCAACATCTACACAAACACAAGAGATTTTAGCTGATCGCGGCTATTTGCATGCTTTTGCGATAACCTTTGTTCTACACGGACAAACTTATAAGTACGTATGTAAACCAACGCGGGGGCATGAATTTGATTCTACAGGCTGCAAACAACATATAGATGAATTAGCTCGGCCTTGGCAACTCAATTGGCCAAACATATGAACTTCCTTGTAAGCACTTTCAATTGCCCAATAAAAAAGCCGACATCTGCGTCGGCTTTTAATTAACTAATACCCATTAGCTATAGTAAAGAATGTATGAATACTGCACCAATGGCTACTGGACAGATAAACTTAATGTACCAAGGCCATATTTTCCAGAATAAGCTATTTTCAACACCTTCATTACCTAGTTTAATTTCAGCCAATAGCGAACTACGATGCCAGATCCAACCACCAAACACACAACATAACATGGCAATAATAGGTTGCCCGTATTGGGTAGAAACCGTCGCCACTAAGTCCAACATGAACTCTATATTTACAACGATGGTTACACTAAGCGCAAGAATGCCAAAGCCAATCCATGTGGTGGCGGTTTCCCGAGCAACGCTGTGACGCTCTACAGCATAAGAAACCGGACCTTCGAGCATAGAGATAGACGAAGTCAGTGCAGCAATTGACATTAAGACGAAAAAGGCAAAACCAACAAACAAGCCCATCGTACCCATGCTGTCAAATAATGTTGGAAGTACTTCAAATACCAAAGAAGGGCCCGCAATTAAAGAGCCATCATCAGCAAATATCTTTAATCCTTGTGCTTGTGCCACGTACATTGAAGGAATAATAAGTAAACCAGCCAAAAACGCGATAGAAACATCAATCAGTGTAACTTGAGCACCGATAGTGACCATATTTTCTTTTTTAGAAATATATGAGCCATAGATCACCATCACACTGGTACCTAAAGATAATGAGAAGAACGCTTGTCCCAATGCACTTACCAGAAGATTTGGCTCTAACACACGAGAAATATCTGGGTTTAAATAGGCGTTTAGCCCTTCTGATGCACCGTCAAGCGTTAACACATAAACAATGAGTAAAATCAGCAAACCAATCATCATCGGCATTAAGCGCTTGGACCATTTTTCAATCCCCTGCTCAACACCTTTTCGAATAATGATAATGGTCAAAAACATGAACAAGACAGTAAACAGCAAATTACGCCCTAACGATTGACCGACCACCCACTGCGCGATCCATTCCTGCCCCATAATGTTGGCCACAGGTTCAATAGCAAATGACATCATCCAGCCAGCTAAAATTCCATAAAAGCTCAATATCATTGCGGCGCAGATAATGCCACCAAAACCGACCACAAAAGCAAAGCGTTTTTGTAGTACTGTTCTCGACATTTTTTGTAGAGACGTCACCGCATTCGCTTGGCCATAACGGCCAATAAGAATCTCAGCCATAAAGGCGGGGTACGCTAAGCAAAAGGCTAAAACAAAATAAACTAATACAAACGCTGCACCACCGTTGCTTGCTGTTTGCGTAGGAAATCCCCAAATGTTACCTAGACCGACAGCAGACCCAGCTGCTGCCATGATAAAACCTATGCGAGAGCTAAACTCGCCTCTTGATGCACCCATTGAATTGTTTTCTTCTTTATTATTATGTTCAAGCAACTTAATTTACTGAAAGTCAGTACAAAAAAATAGAGGTTAATCGTTAAATTATTCGATGAACCTCTATTAAACTAATTAACTCACTGTAAAGTAAAGATTACTCATAAAATTACAGTCGATGTTATTTCGACACTGAAATACACTTAAAAGGTATTTCTTTGAATGACTTAATCTCTAAAGTTATTAAACTGAAATGGCGTGTCTAATTCACATTCTCGAACTAATTGCATCACCGCTTGTAAATCATCGCGCTTTTTACCGTTGATTCTTACCTGCTCACCTTGAATGGCCGCTTGCACTTTAATTTTGCTGTCTTTGATCAGCTTGACCAATTTTTTAGCCACGCTTTGTTCTATACCTTCTTGAAACGTTACCGTTTGAGTACATTTTTTTCCTGAAAATTCAGGATTAGATAGGGTCATTGATTTAGGATCCACTTCACGCTTCATTAATTTACCACGCAAAATATCAACCATTTGTTTTATTTGAAAATCTCCTTCAGCTTTTACAGATACCGCTGGCGATTTCCACTCAAAACTTGCTTCCACACCTCTAAAGTCATAACGAGTGCTTAACTCGCGATTGGCGTTATCAACAGCGTTACGTACTTCTTCTAAATCAATCTCTGAAACAATATCAAATGATGGCATAATTGGAGCCTCTAACTCATGCTTTAAAAATTTGAGCTAAGTTTACCAAAGCATGTAAACATTACCAACGCCTCATTGCGCGCCCTGAAAACACAGAACACTGAAATCACCGCAAATTGTCTATACATGCTATCTGGTCATGATATTATGCGTTTAACGCTTCACACTATATTGTTGTTTTGAAAAATCTACATCACTTTTTGTTCGTTCTCGTACTGACATTGGCTGCAACTTCACTGGTCTTTTCCAATGAAATCCGTAGCCTTGTATTTAGAAACACTCAAATAGATACCATTGGTCACTTTATCGGGTTCTTTTGTTTGACATGGTTATTATCAAGCTTTGTCAAACTGCCCGCTCCAGCCTTATTACTTTCACTCGTTGCCTATGCCGCTTTAAGTGAATGGGGGCAATATTATTTAGGCTTTAGAAATGGAGAAATGAAAGATTTCGTCGCAGACTTAGTTGGTATTTTTACATTTTTCGCCCTTAAATGGGTTTGGCTAGTCTATGGCCGAAAACTAACTAACAGATGAAAATTGTTGTTGCCGGTCAAGGAGCAATTGGTGGATTGTGGGCCTCCCACCTCGCCAAAAATTCAGCATGTGAAGTAAGTATCTTCCCCACCTCTGTCACATATTCAGCACTGAAAGACCAAGTAGAATTTACTAAGCCCTTCAATGACCTAACCATTGATTTTACTCACAATCGAGGGCTTAGCGAGCACATAGCTATTCCGTTAGCAACGCGTAGTCATCTAAACCAAGCTAGTGTGATACTGGTCTGTGTAAAAGCGTTCAACGTGGCCACAACGTTATCCAACCTATTACCCTTGCTAAATGAAACCGTCGTTATAATTCTATGCCACAACGGAATGGGTACTGTGGAAGAGGTTGCGTCGCTACTAACACCTACAATGTCTTTGTTAGCAATGCTCACTACACACGGAGCTTTTCGAGCACAAAAAAATCATGTCATCCACACAGGCATCGGCGAAACAAATATTGGACTTGTGAAAGGTTCATTAAAACGAGAGCATATCCACCAAATAACCTCCTGTCTCCACTCAGCCTTAAGAGAAGTCAATTGGCACAATAATATAAAGGAAAAGCAATGGCTTAAACTGGCTGTTAATTGCGTTATAAACCCAATAACATCAATAAATTCGATTAAAAATGGTCACATACTAGATAGTAAATTTACCCCGTTAGTGACTAAACTTTGCGAAGAAATATCATTGGTTACACAGAATGAAGGCCTCGTTATAAGCGCAGAATCCCTATATGCTACAGTTAAACAAGTAGCCAAGAGCACGGCGAACAATTGCTCCTCTATGTTGTGCGACATCAATAGCAAACAACGCACAGAAATAGACTATATCACGGGGTATTTGCTACAAAAAGCAAAGCGCCATCACCTTGAGCTTCCTGAAAATCATCAACTTTACTTAGCCGTCAAAGCGCTAGAAGAAGGCCGTACATAATGGATTTCCACCGAAAGCACTAAAAACTAAATAGTTATTCAGTTTAACTGTGTTAAAAACCACAACTATTACAATACTGGAACATATTTCCTCGTTCGAATTAATTAGAATAAGTCTTTGAGTACAGTTGAAGAACATTTTAGTTATATGATCACACCGAAAAACCAAGCGTTTTGTTTGATGTCATTGAGCTTTTTGTTGGCCATTATTGTATGTAATTACACTTTGCTTTCGCTTACCCAACCAGTAGCAGCGAAATTGCTGTACTCCCTGTACGGGTTTAGCCTTGTTGCGGCTTACTTTACTAAGCAATCACAGATAAAGAATTCATTAGCGGTTGTAGCTTTTTTGGCTATTTGTTCTGTAGGAATAATATTTCCACTTAATATGAATGTCATTGATGGTATTTACAGAATAATTCCACTGCTTTTTCTATTTGTGTTTCCTGGTTCGATGTTACCCATTGCCATCTCAATCGCCCTTTTGTCAGCCTATTTACCTTCTATTGGAAATGGAGAATTACCTGAATTTATCCAAGGTTGTATTGAACTGGTTTCTTTAAGTATTCTTGCTAGTCTGATGGTGTATTTTCAAAAAAAAACCATCAACCAAATGCGCTCTTTTCGCCGTGAAAGCTATACAGATTACTTAACAGGCTTAAACAATCGAAAGAGTTTCATAAAGCACCTAGACCAACAAAAGCTTAAGATCGATAGCGTTAGGTACAGCAACCTAAATTTCGCCTTACTTGTGGTTGATCTAGATGGCTTTAAAAAAATAAATGATCAGTTAGGTCATGCCAGTGGTGATAATGTGCTGAAATTAATTGCATTACGTTTTAAGTCACTCACCAATAAGTCAATCGAACTTTATCGAATTAGCGGCGACGAGTTTACCTTTATTCTCACACCACAACACAATATTAGGAAGAAAGCAGAGCTGATAGCCGAGCAAGTATTGAAAATAAGCCAACAGCCTCACGTTTTTGAAGGTAAGAGTTTCGAATTATCATGCAGTATCGGCATTAGCATCTATCCAGAAGACACCACAGATATTGAGGTGCTCTGCACCCATGCTGATTTGGCGATGTATAAAGCAAAATCAAACGGTAAAAAGTCTTATGTTTTTTATGAAGATAAATTAGCAGCGCAGAGTAATCGTTTTCACGATTTAGAAGCTGATTTGAAAAAAGCAATCAAACGACAAGAATTAACCGTGCATTACCAACCTAAAGTGTGCGTTATCACAGGAAAAATAACCTCAGCGGAGGCTTTATTAAGGTGGCAGCACCCAAAATATGGCGCGATAAGTCCACTCGAGTTTATTGCGATTGCAGAAGCAAATGATACGATTTGTGATATTGGCGCTTGGGTTTTCAAACAAGCCTGTCAGAACATCAAATTATTCAAAGAAATTTCTCCATTACGAAATATTGCCGTGAATGTTTCACCAAAGCAATTGGCACAGGAAACGTTTGTAAAACAACTCGATGTAATCTTAAAAGAGCAGCAATGTCCCGCCCATTGGATTGAAATTGAGCAAACCGAAAGTGCATTAATGGAGTCTAGAGAAAAAAACATTAGCGTGTTAAACCAGTTAAAAGCAGCAGGGTTTACTTTATCACTAGATGATTTTGGTACAGTCTATTCTTCACTTGCTCAACTTAGTAGCTTACCCATTCAAATTATTAAAATTGATAAGCGATTTATCGAGCATTGCGCCACCAAGCATAAAGACCGAATGATCGTTCGCGCCATTATTCAGCTCGCTGATAACCTTGGTATGGAGACCATTGCAGAAGGAGTCGAAACACCGGAGCAACTATCAGTTTTGCGCCAAGAGCATTGTGGCGCCTATCAAGGGTATTTATATTCCAAACCCGTACCTGCGACACAATTTATTGAATTACTTTTGGCCCAAGAGCATAGGACTAGATTGCCGAGCAATACTGAGTTGAAAGTCGTATAGCGCTTTTTGCGAGCTGCAACACAAACAAACTGAGTAAATTTCCAACAAGCGCAAACAGCAGAGCAGCCATTATGGAATCGCCAATAAAAAAGCGAGCTTAGCTCGCTTTTTTAGTATGCTAAACTCACCCTCATCAATTAAGGACGATAAACATTCACGTTTTTAAAGCCATTATCTTTTAGATACAGCGCTTGTAACTTACTCATCACACCGCGGTCACAATATAATAAATATTCTTTTGACTGGTCCAAGTCGCCGTATTGTGTACCTAACTTATAAAACGGTAAGTGTTTCACTTCAACACCATCAATTTCCAACGGATTTTCGTCTTCTTCTTCAGGTGCGCGGATGTCTAACACGATCATGTTCTCAGCAATTTCAGCGGTTTCTTCTACAGCGTGTATTTCTTGCTCAGTTTCTTGACCAATGTCCCTAATATCAAAAATGCGTGCATTCTCAACTACACTATCAAGTATCGAAAAATCGAAATTATCTTCTTCTGACTCGACTTTTGAAAGAACAGCTTTGACCGTTGGCTTTTTAGAAATTACGCCACAATACTCTGGAATGGTTTTAGCAAAATCTTCAGTGCCTATTTCTCGGGCAATATCGATGATATCTTGCTTGTCGTGTGCGACTAAAGGGCGCAGAATTAGTGTTTCGGTAACACGATCGATAACATTCAAGTTGGTCAGCGTTTGGCTAGAAACTTGCCCTAAGCTTTCACCGGTTACCAGCGACTGAATGCCCATTTTCTCTGCCACTTTTGACGCTGCACGCATCATCATACGTTTTAACACAACCCCCATTTGGCCATTTTCAATATTCTCTAATATTTCAGCAACCACGGGTTCAAAATCAATTGCGAAGAATTTAATACGGTGTGACGCGCCATATTTGTTCCATAAGTAATAACTGACTTGTTTTACGCCAACTTCATGAGCCGAACCACCTAAGTTAAAGAAGCAAAAGTGTGTACGAGCTCCCTTTTTAATCATTTGATAACTAGCAACACCTGAGTCAAACCCACCAGACATCAAAGAAAGTACATCTTCTTGAGTGGCAATCGGGAAGCCGCCTAATCCCTTATGGGTTTCAGTAACGATAAACAGCTTATCGTCCTTGATTTCTAAGCGAATGGTTACATCAGGATTTTTAAGTTTAACTTTAGCACTGTCGACCGCTTGGTTAAGACCACCACCAACGTATTGCTCAACTTTAATCGAATTCCATTCATGCTTACCTACACGCTTAACGCGCACACAAAAGGATTTGTTTTCGATGGTCTTAGCGTGAACTGCCAACGTTTTCTCAAAAATGTCATGCAAGTCGGTAAAGTCTGTTTGCTGCACTTCAATAAACGTAGGAATACCAGGGATACACTTGAGTGTCTCAACCAGTTTTTCACGGTTTTCAGGCGTGTTATTTTTAGTATTAACTTCAATGTTGTCCCAATTGTCACGCGTGGTCACTTGCTCATCAACACGTTTGAGCACGTTCTTGACATTGGACCCTAATATTTTTGTAAAACGCTTACGTACAGGACGACTTTTGATCGTTATTTCTGCTTGTAACTTAACGATAAATTTCATCAATAACACCACCATAAAATTAAGTGGCGCGGATTATACACTATCGGGAGATATTACGCCTAGTTAAATCCATGGCGTTCAAAGTAACGAAAAACACATTAAAGTAATCAAATATAATTTTTCAGTATACTTTTTACTCATCCCACTATATAATTCCGCTGTTATTTAATCTCCTCTCGTTTATTTAACTGATTATCCCTTGTGACTCGTCCATTGAGATAATTCGTGTTTTGCCTCTCCTTTTCACAGTTTGTCATTACTCAACACAACTAGCTTTTTATTGTTCAACCGAAGAAACAAGTATTCTTTGTAGCGTATCTTTGTACCTGCACAGTTGAGTTTCACCATGCATGCGTTCATTTAAAAAAGAGATGAGCCATAACCGACAACAAACAACAAAAAGCTTTCAATTTAGTGCGTTTTTCGCAAATAGAAAGAGTTTTATTATGTCTTATACATATAACGGAAGGGTGTATCCAATTGCTGCCCCGATCAAATCAATTTCAGTCAACAAGCTCACCATTGTTGTGACTGATAAAATAGGCTCCACACGTTTAAAATTTAAAAACGTGCGTGATTCTAGGCAGTTTCTTGCTTGTGTTACACAAGCATAATGTTTAGTGGACGTCCTATATCCAACAAAAAAAGAGCAACATACATTGCTCTTTTTTTTTGTTGGAATGAAGTAATAGAGTTGGCCTAGCTTTGTGGTTCACTGAGCGAAATAGGATCAGTTTCTTTAGCTTTACCTTGGTTTATTGAAATCTCGACGCGACGATTACGGCGACGATTAAGCGCATTCGTGTTTGGTACTAATGGGCGTGTATCGGCATGACCCACCACTAACAATCGACTCGCATCAAAATTCGGTACCTTCACCATTTCATGAGCAATTGCCACCGCTCTTTGTGACGAAAGATCCCAGTTAGAGCGATACAGCTCAGAGCTTATGCCTTGATTGTCAGTGTTACCCGAGATCATAATTTCACCGGGCACGGTATTAAGCAGTGCTCCTATTTCTTGCATAATAGGCTTAAATTTAGGTTGCAAAAATGCCGAGCCTGAAGGGAATGAGCCATTTTCACGAATGCGGATGATGATTTGTTGACCCAGCGCCTCAAGCTCAATTGCACCGTCTTGAATTTGTTGTTCAAGTTGCTGGGCAATTTTCTTCGCCAACTCATTCACTTGCTCTTGAGCAGCTTGTTCCATCATTTCTTGAGCCTGTTGGATCTGTTGCTGGCTCATTTGATCATCTGTGCTCTGAGATTGACCACCACGTTCAGTGCCACGTTGTTCTTGTCGGCCACCGGCTGAAGTTTCATCACCCGCTTGAAATTCCAACATTTGTTGAGTCATTTCCATGCTTTGCTGTTGAATCACTTCAATAGGTGTTGGATCAGGTTTACCAGGCCTAAACTCTTGGGCAATAATGCTGGTGCCTTTAGGAATATCTTTAACTTCTATTTTGTTTTGTACACCAAAAGCAAATTTCATCGAACCTGCAATTTGCTTGAACTTCAACACGTCCATTTCAGAAAACGACAGTAATAATACAAAAAAGCACATTAGCAGCGACATTAAGTCTGCAAATGTTCCCATCCAACTGGGTAGCCCGGGTGGTGGGCACTTACACTCTGGAGGATTAGCCATAGTTGCTACTCTTCTGTTGTACTAATAACGCGCTTACTTTCTGCTAGGTAGTTTTTCAGCAAACCTTCAATAACCCGCGGATTTTGGCCATCTTGAATACCTAGCACAGCATCAAGGATCAATTCTTGATTGAGCTTCTCTTCGCCTAGGCGTAAGGTGAGTTTATTGGCAATAGGAATAGCAATAACGTTAGCTAAAAATGCGCCATAAAGTGTTGTTAAAAGTGCAACCGCCATTGCAGGACCAATGGCTTTAGGGTCATCCATGTTTGACAGCATTGCCACCAAACCAATCAAGGTACCAATCATTCCCATCGCTGGCGCCACTTCGGCTAGCGCAGAAAATATCCCGACACCAGTTTCATGGCGTTCAGTGGTCAATGCTATGTCTTTTTGTAAAGTGCCACGAACAACGTCAGCATCATGACCATCAACAAGCATATCAACACCTTTTTGCATAAACGGATTCGATATTTCTGCTTCTTCCAACGCGAGGAAGCCACCTTTTCTCGCTGCATCCGCCATTTCTACTGCTTTTTCAATCAGCTCATCAGGTTGTTCAATTTTGAATATAAACGCTTTAGCGGCAATTTTTCCAATCGTAAAAAACTGACCTAAATTATAATTGGCCAAAACCACAAATAATGAACCACAAAACACGATCAAAATGGACTGCGTATCCACGAACATACTGATATCGCCACCGAGTATCATCGCCATGACAATAAAACCGATCGCGCCTAGAATTCCCAGTAGCGTAGCTAAATCCACAAATGCCTCCTAAAAGCATGAAACAACATCATTTTATTTGATAATACATTAACACATCATAGTTCGCTATTATCAAATAATGCTAAACCTGCACGAGGACGTAAGTGAGGCAAAGTTTAGTTGATGATAAAAGTAGTGCTATTAATTGATATTATCGCCCGATGAGTCAATAACTTAACCATTTTTTATCGACTTTTATTTGATTCAGTTCATGCTTAGATACATTGACCAAAGCGTCAAGCTAAGGTACCGTTGCGCCATATTATAAAATGCAGCAATTGAAGTGGCTGATGTCACGACATTTACCATTATGGCAAAGAAAAAAATTGAAAACTTGAGCTTTGAAGAAGCACTCTCTGAGCTCGAAGTCATTGTACATAAGCTTGAACAAGGCGAGCTTAGCCTTGAAGAGTCGATGAATATATTTGAGCGAGGATTAAACCTCAGTCAAGTGAGCCAAGCCAAATTACAAGATGCAGAGCAACGCATCAAAATTTTAATGGATAAAAACGGTGACTCGCAACTGGAAGACTTTAGCTTAACAGAGCAACCGCATTCGTGAGTGAATTATCTAAATTAGCCAGCTTCCAAGCACGCGTTGATCAGCTATTAACTGAAAAGTTAAACGATTTAACGATAAATGATCCAAGGTTGCATGACGCCATGAGATACGGTCTGCTTATTGGCGGTAAGAGAATGCGTCCATATCTAGCTTACGTTACCGGTGAAGCGTTAGGCGCTGAATTAAACGACATTGATGCCATTGCTTGCGCCATTGAGTGTATTCATGCCTATTCCTTATTGCATGATGATTTACCTGCAATGGACGACGACGATCTTAGGCGTGGCAAACCTACCTGCCATAAGGCGTTTGATGAAGCCACGGCAATACTTGCTGGTGATGCATTGCAATCCTTAGCGTTTGATTTTTTAGCCAACCACCGCTTCAACAATATTACTGCTGCAAAGCAAATAATGTTAGTGAAGCAGCTAGTTGATGCTGCTGGCTATCAAGGCATGTGCGGTGGCCAAGCACTTGACTTGGCAGCAACAAATAAAACGATATCGCTTACAGAACTCGAACAACTGCACCTACTCAAAACGGGAGCCTTACTTAAAGCTTCGGTCATTATGGCTGCCGAATGTGCGCCAAATGTAAATACAGAAGAAATGAAAGAGCTTGCCAAATACGCTGAATTAGTTGGTTTAGCTTATCAAGTCCGTGACGATATAATTGATATAATTTCTAGTGAAGAAGAGCTAGGTAAGCCAGCTGGTTCCGATCTGGCAGCAAACAAATCAACCTACCCATTATTGATGGGATTAGACCAAGCACAGCAAAAAGCACAGCAGTTATATCAACAATCACTTCAAGCTTTAGACACTTTGCCCTACAATACGCAAAATTTAGCTGAATTTGCGACTTTTATTGTCCATCGCACACATTAATTAAAAAAGAACTTATGACTATTAACCTTGCTGATTATCCCCTGTTAAAAACAATTGATACGCCAGATGACTTGCGTATGTTAAATCAGGATCAGCTTTCGCAAGTCAGTAACGAATTGCGCAGTTATTTATTGAACTCTGTTAGCAAAAGCAGTGGCCACTTTGCTTCCGGCTTAGGCACAATTGAGCTTACTGTTGCCTTGCACTTTGTCTACAAAACGCCTTTTGATCATTTAATCTGGGATGTCGGCCATCAAGCCTACCCGCATAAAATACTAACGGGTCGTCGCGATCAACTTCATACCATCAGGCAAAAAGACGGTTTACATCCTTTTCCATGGCGTGAAGAAAGCGAGTACGACGTTTTAAGCGTTGGACATTCAAGTACATCAATTTCTGCTGCATTAGGTTTAGCTGTTGCTGCTGAGAAAGAAAATCAAGATCGCAAAGTCGTCGCGGTTATTGGTGATGGCGCCATGACTGCTGGTATGGCTTTTGAGGCATTAAATCACGCAGGCGACATTCATAAAGATATGCTCGTTATCCTCAACGATAATGAAATGTCGATCTCAGAAAATGTTGGCGCACTGAACAACCATTTGGCAAAGATGCTCTCTGGTAGTTTCTACACAGGTATTCGTGAAGGAGGTAAGAAAATTCTTAACAATTTGCCTCCTATTAAAGAGTTAGCAAGTCGCGCTGAAGAACATTTAAAGGGTATGGTCGTACCCAGCACCTTCTTTGAAGAATTAGGCTTTAATTATATTGGCCCAATTGACGGTCACGACGTCAATGGCTTAGTTGATACTATTCGCAACATGCGAGGTTTGAAAGGCCCACAAATACTACATATTGCAACCAAAAAAGGTAAAGGCTACGAAGCCGCTGAACAAGATCCGATTAAATACCATGCAGTGCCAAAATTTAATCCCGCAGAAACCGCCTTACCTAAAAGCCAAGCAAGTTTGCCGACCTATTCTGCTATTTTCGGTGACTGGCTATGCAAAATGGCCAGCGAAGACAAAAAGCTTATGGCGATCACACCAGCAATGCGAGAAGGCTCTGGAATGGTGGAGTTTAGTCAAAAATTCCCCGATCAATACTTTGATGTGGCAATTGCTGAGCAACACGCCGTAACTTACGCTGCGGGCCTTGCTATAGGTGGTCAAAATCCTGTCGTTGCAATTTATTCAAGCTTCTTACAACGAGGTTATGATCAACTTATTCACGATATTGCTATTCAGAACTTACCAGTGCTCTTCGCTATTGACCGCGCGGGAATTGTTGGGGCGGATGGGCCGACGCATCAAGGTTCGTTTGATTTAAGCTTTATGCGTTGTATTCCAAATTTAGTGATCATGGCACCGGCAGATGAACGCGAGTGTCAGCTAATGCTGACTACAGGGCACAAACTGGATAAACCAGCAGCAGTGAGATATCCTCGGGGCAGTGGTACCGGCGCTCAATTACCCTTGGTTGATGAAACCATTGAGGTGGGCAAAGGGCTAGTAAAACGCGAAGGCAAAAATATCGCTATCCTGAGTTTTGGTACCTTATTACTAGAAGCAGAAAGAGCAGCAGATGCTTTGGATACTAGCTTAGTGGATATGCGTTTCGTTAAACCACTTGATGAAGCGTTGATTACTGAGATGGCACAATCACATGATGTAATTGTCACCATTGAAGACAATGCCATTGCGGGCGGCGCGGGCTCTGGTGTTAATGAATTTGTACTCAGTCAAGGTTTAGCCATTAAAGTGCTTAACATTGGCTTACCGGATCAATTTATCAAACACGGAACACAAGCAGAAATTCATCAAGAGTTGGGTTTGGACTGCGAAGGTTTTGTGAATAAAATCAACGCATTTTTAGCTTAAATTCCAGCTATTAATAAACAGACACAAAAAAGCTCGGCGTTTCCACATCGAGCTTTTTTTATTTAAGTAGAAAATAAAATCTAAAGTAAAGCCATGCGGCTATTCTTCGCCGCCGTGTAGCAACTCTGCAAAACACTGTAATTTATCCAATGCCATGGCATGAATAGATTTTCGTGGATAGCGACCTAAACGATTTATTGTGCCTGCAGGCATAGCCATGAGAATTTCTAACGCTTGGTCTATGTCTTCTACCGCATAAATATGAAAATCGCCCTTTTCTACCGCTTCAATCACGCTCGGCTCTAACATCAAATTAATAACATTAGTTTTAGGGATAATAACACCTTGCTTACCCGTAAGACCTTCGTCTTTACAGAGTCGATAAAAACCCTCAATTTTCTCGTTCACGCCGCCAATGGATTGTACTTCGCCGTGCTGATTAATTGATCCCGTGATTGCTATCCCTTGGTCAATAGGAACAAGCGTTATCGCTGAGATCAATGCACATAACTCGGCCATTGAGGCACTGTCTCCGTCAATGTGACCATATGACTGCTCAATAGCAATATTGGCAGAAATAGAAACCGGAAGCTCTTGACCATATTTATGTCCCAAATAACCGGTTAACAGCAAAACGCCCTTCGAATGAATGGACTTACCGAGGTCTACTTCCCGCTCAATATCAGTCACGCCATTACTACCCGCATAAACGGTGGCAGTAATACGAGCTGGAGTACCAAAAACACTGTCTCCTATTTCTAAGACAGTTAATCCATTGACTTTACCGATATTTTTCCCGTCGGTATTGATCAGTACTTGTTGCTCCTTAATTTCGCTTAACCACGATTCGCTCATTCTTCCTGTGCGGCGTTGTTTAGCTTTCAAAGCCATTTGAACATAGTCAGCAGTGAGTTTTCCTTCTTGCTCGACGATCACCCCTGCGTGCTGCTTTCGCATCAAATAAACGGCTTCATCTAACAAATCATTCACTTGTACGATATTGGCAGAAATTTTATGTTGGTGTTCGGCTCGTCTCAGTGCGTGGCGTATCAATTCAATCACTGCATCATCCCCCACTTCAGGATAATCATATTTCTGTGCTCGTTGACGAATTAAATTACTGTATGCACATAAGTTATTTTCGTCTTTGGTAAAATGGCGGTCAAAGTCGGCAAGTACACGAAACAACTCAGTAAATTCCTGATCATATTCTTGCAGTGTGTAATAAATATGAGAATCACCCAGTAAAACCACTTTTACATTAAGCGGTATTTTTTCCGGCTGAATACTGTAAACGCTGCCTTGGCTTAATTCAGAATAAGGATTTTCAATGGTGATACTTTGTGTTTTTAAGGCAAGCTTTAAGCGCGACCATACCATAGGTTGATTGAGTAACTTTTCCGCTTCAATCAATAGATAGCCACCATTGGCTTTATGCAAGGCACCTGGCCTTATTAAGCGATAACTGGTGTAACTGGCTCCTTGGAAGGTGGCAACATCGACGTGTCCGAACAAATTTTGAAAGGTCGGGTTTTGTTCATATACAACCGGAGCTCCGCCATTGTGCTCACGCTCCACCAACAAATTAGGTAAGAATTGTTCGACCATTAGTTTGCGCTTATCTTTATCATTTTGATTTTCAGTACTTTCATCCACCAGCACTTCCAATACTGCATCAACAACGTGAGCCTTCACTTTTGATAAGTACTTCAAGACCCCTAAATTACTCGCAAATTCGTGTTCAAGCTCTTTAATCAACGGCATAATACTTTGCTCGGCCGTGTCATATTTTAGCTTTCTTAGCTTGTCTGACGACTCACGTTTCCACAAAGGCAGCTCAAGCAATTGCTCAGAAAGTAAGTTTTCTAGCTCAGCCAGCAATTTATAAAATGCGGTTCGTTTTAATTCGTCTAAATTAGCAAACTCTTTATCGTTTAGCGGCTTGCCATCAACCAAAGGCGAAAAGCCAATTTCCCCTGCCTCTTCATATAGTACAACACTGTTTTTCAGCGCTGTCTCTTCAACGATAGCAATGGCTTCGTCGTATTTTTGATTAAATTCACGATCAATGGCCGCTTTTTGGCGCTGATAGCCTGCGTTATCAAATATTTCGGGAAATAAATCTAATAGCTCATCAATAAAGGTATTGATTCTGGCCATCAAGACTTTGCCATCTCCAGGACTAACATATAACCGAAAAGGTACATGGTTATCATCAAAATTATTAATGTAACACCACTCTGGCGGCGTGTTTTGCTCACTGGCAAAGGCATGTAACATCTGCTTAATTAATGTTTGCCGACCCGTACCATGATCTCCCATCGCAAAGACATTAAAACCAACTGCCGTCATTGAAAGACCAAATTCTAATGCTTCTTTTGCCCTTTCATGACCAATAAAAGTTTCATGATCGATGGGTTCAATCGAACATTTTGAAATTTGTTGTAATGAAAGGTTCGCAGTCAACTGCGACGGTTCCAATCGGCATTGAACGAAAGGTTGGCTCATGCAAATACTCGCTATAAGAGAAAAAGGGCAATATTTTCCAGCAGTTTACCTTGCTTTGCCACATTTAGGAAAAGATACTGCAATAGGTGTTGTTAATTTTTAAGGTGAATGACAACTCTTTAATTTATCACGCCTTATTGTGGTGCTGCGGCTTTTCTACCAAATTGGTTGTGACCACACTCAGTACATTCGAGTACTTCGCTAAAATGAGTGTATAAATGCACTTGATGGCATTGCTTACATTCTAGTTCGCCAAAGCCAATAAAATCTCCTGCTTTGTACACACCATCGTGTGCAAAATCATCGCTTAGTTCAGCCCACTCTACTTGTGATTTGTCGGTCATTTCAGCAAGTGTTGCCCACCATGATTCGTTCATTAAGCCCAAGTAAATTGAATGTTCACGGTCCGATTGCCAGTGTTGATAGAATTCACTCAAGTCAAATTTAAGGTTTTCAATGAACTGGCCAACTCTTTCTTCAGGCAATGCCTCAGCAGCCTTGGCGTAGAGTTTAGCCTGCTCAACAAATTCAACCATTTTTGTCACCTCGTGACGTTTTACTTCTTCTAACCAATTAGACATCTGAACAAAAACTTCTTGAAAACCTTTAGGATTTTCTTTTGACATAATTCCGTCCTACCTTTGGAAACCATTAATTTTCAGTATAGTAAACAATAACCAAATGTATTTATTTGATATCAAGTTTTACGGTTATTTTATAGCGAGCAGCTTAAACAAAATTTAGTGATTAAGCTTGTTGTTATTCATGCAGATAAGGTATTCTATGCGGATATCTAATTTTTGCTGTGCAGTTGTTCAATTTACTGTACTTAGCGCCCTTTTATCGTGTTTGAGAAATCTTTAATGGAATCCATTTACAATCCCCAGTCAATCGAAACAGAAGTTCAAAAATTCTGGACTGAAAACAAAACGTTTAAAGCTGTAGAAAAGCCAGGAAAAGAAAAGTTTTACTGTCTGTCTATGTTCCCATACCCAAGTGGTCGACTGCACATGGGGCATGTACGTAACTACAGTCTCGGCGATGTGATTTCTCGTTACCAACGTATGCAAGGCAAAAACGTCATGCAACCTATGGGTTGGGATGCCTTTGGTTTGCCTGCAGAAAATGCCGCGATCAAAAATAATTCAGCACCAGCAAAATGGACCTATCAAAATATTGATTACATGCGTAACCAGTTAAAATTATTAGGTTTCGGCTACGACTGGGATCGCGAATTTGCGACTTGTCAAAAAGATTACTACCGTTGGGAACAGTGGTTTTTTACTAAGCTTTACGAAAAAGGTTTGGTGTACAAGAAAAATGCAACCGTAAACTGGGATCCTGTCGATCAAACCGTACTTGCCAATGAACAAGTTATTGACGGTCGTGGCTGGCGCTCTGGCGCTATTGTTGAACGTAAAGAAATCCCTCAATGGTTCATCAAGATAACTGACTATGCCGAAGAATTACTAACAGATTTAGACCAATTGGAAGATTGGCCTGAGCAAGTTAAAACCATGCAGCGTAATTGGATTGGCCGCTCTGAAGGTGTCGAAATGACGTTCTCACTAGAGAACAGCGAAGAAACTTTCGATATCTATACCACTCGACCTGATACTGTGATGGGCATTACGTATGTAGCGCTTGCTGCACAGCATCCATTAGCGCTTAAAGCAGCTAAGCAAAATGCAGAGCTAGCAGCGTTTATTGAAGAATGTAAAACCAGTAAATTGTCTGAAGCCGACATGGCGACAATTGAGAAAAAAGGCGTAGATACCGGATTAAAAGCCATTCACCCATTAACGGGTGAAGTTGTTCCAGTATGGGCAGCGAATTTCGTCTTAATGGATTACGGTTCAGGCGCGGTAATGTCAGTACCAGGTCATGATCAACGAGACTGGGAATTCGCCACGAAATACGGATTAACCATCAGGCAAGTCATTCAAGGTCAAGAAGATGAGGACATTGCCAACGCTGCCATTACCGAAAAAGGCACGTTAGTTAACTCAGGTGAATTTGACGGATTAACATTTGACGCTGCATTTAAAGCCATTTCTGAAAAATTAGTGGCAGAGAATAAAGGCCAAATTAAAGTGAACTACCGTCTACGTGACTGGGGCGTATCACGCCAGCGTTACTGGGGTACTCCTATCCCAATGATCAATCTAGCCAATGGCGAATCAGTGCCAGTGCCTGAGTCAGAACTACCTGTTGAATTACCTGAAGATGTGGTGATGAACGGCGTAACCTCTCCAATTAAAGACGATCCAGCGTGGGCGAAAACAACCTATAACGGCGAAGAAGCATTTCGTGAAACAGATACTTTTGACACTTTCATGGAATCGTCATGGTATTACGCACGTTACTGTTCACCAGATAGCACTGACGCTATGCTTGATCCGGAAAAAGCTAACTACTGGTTACCTGTAGATCAATACATAGGTGGTATTGAACACGCTATTTTGCACTTATTGTATGCACGTTTTTTTCATAAATTATTACGTGACGTCGGTTTAGTAGAATCAAGCGAACCGTTTAAGAGCCTGCTTTGCCAAGGTATGGTACTTGCTGACACTTATTACCGTGAAGCTGACAACGGTGGACAAGACTGGATAGCGCCATCTGACGTTGATGTAGAGCGTGATGAAAAAGGTAAGATCACATCGGCTAAAAGTAAAATCGATGGTGAAGACGTTATTTCCGCTGGCATGAGTAAAATGTCTAAGTCGAAAAATAACGGTATTGACCCACAATCAGTGATTGAGCAATATGGCGCGGATACCGTGCGTTTATTCATTATGTTCACTTCACCACCAGAGCAAACCCTAGAATGGTCTGATTCGGGCGTTGAAGGTGCACACCGTTTCTTAAAGCGTGTATGGAAACTTGTGCATGACTTTACAGAACAAGAAGGCGACATCGCTGCGGATATAAATAATTTAAATGCGGTTCAGAAAAAACTAAGACGCGAACTGCATAAAACCATCAAGAAAGTCAGTGACGATATCGGCCGAAGAAATACCTTCAATACAGCTATTGCCGCCATTATGGAACTAATGAACCATTTGGCCAAGGCGTCAATAACTACACCTGAAGATCGTGCAGTGATGCAAGAAGCTATTCGTTCAGTTATCTTAATGCTAACGCCAATTGTGCCACACATGTGTCATCACTTATGGCAGCAAGTAGGGCATGGCGGTAACGTTGAAGATGCGCTATGGCCAACATTAGATGAGTCAGCCTTAGTTGAAGACGAGAAACTTATTATCGTACAAGTAAACGGTAAATTACGAGCCAAGTTAACTATATCTGCAGGCGCTCCACAAGCTGACGTTGAAAAGCTTGGCTTTGAAGAAGAAAATGTTGCTAAGTTTATCGAAGGCAAAACAGTACGTAAGGTTATATACGTTCCTGGCAAGTTATTAAACATTGTTGCTAACTAAGCACTCTGAGGTGTATTTGTGAAGATCACTAACAAAATGAAAAAATTCGTCCCAAATGGGCTCTCAATAAAGGTGATTAGCCTCATGTTAATCACTGCCCTTTTGACAGGATGTGGATTTCATTTACGTGGTGATTTTCTTCTACCGCCTGAACTACAGACTCTATATGTTTCCTCTGTTGATCGACATGGTGAATTAACACGTTTAGTGAAAAATCACTTCGCCATCAACAAAGTGAACCTGGTAAAGTCATCTCAAGGTGATATTCCAGAGCTCAAAATTCTTAAAGACAATTTGAATCGAAGAACACTTTCAGTTTTTCCAAATGGACAAGTAGCGGAATATGAGCTCATTTATTCAGTACGCTATCAGCTGAAACTGGGAAATGATTCACAACAATATTCATTTGAGCTCAACCGAGACTATCAAGATGACCCAGACAAAGCTCTTGCGAAAAGCCGTGAATTATCATTAATATTGAGCGAATTACGACAAGAGGCCGCGGATCGAATTTTACGTGACCTATCGAGCTACAAGGCAAATATTTAACTCTGTTTTATGAAGATTTACCATAACCAACTGGCCAGTACTTTTACGCAACCCTTGCCTACAGTGTGGCTAGTTTGTGGTGATGAACCTTGGCAAAAAAATGATGCCATAAAACAAATTCAATATACAGCGCAGCAACAAGGCTATGTCGAACGTTTAACGTTCACCGCCGATGATAAATTCAATTGGCAAGATTTACTTGATGAATACATGGCAATGAGCCTCTTTGCCAGTCAGCGAATCATTGAAGTTGAATTGCTCAATAAAGTGAATGATGCTGGTACTAAAGCGTTATTGTCATTAGTTGAACATCTGCACCAAGATGTTGTTTTGATATTTCATGGTACCAAACTCGATGCTGCGACAACCAATAAAAAATGGTTCAAATCTCTAAGCAGTCATGGTGTCTACTTACCTGTTTATGATTTAGACACTAAAGCCCTAAGACAGTGGCTTAATCGACAAGCACGGCATTATCAGCTCAACCTACCGGCTGAATCTCAAGCTCTTTTGATTGATTTATTTGAAGGCAATGTCCTTGCCCTTGATCAAGAGCTGCAAAAATTATCACTGTTATATACAAATAAACAAGTTACAGCTGAAGAAATATCAGAACTTGCAATAAAACAAGCTAAGTTTAATCCCTTTCAATTAATTGATGCCTTATTGTTAACCGACAGCGCCAAATGTCTTGCGATTGTCGAACAGCTGCGTGAAGAAGGCAGTCCTATTGGACAAATCGTCTGGTTCATTCATAAAGAACTGCACAATTTGAAAGTTATGCTCGATGAGCAAGCACAAGGGAAATCGTTTAGCGACATCTGCAAGGCACATCGAATCTGGAAAAATAAAGAGTATTTATATAAAAAGGCCTTGTCACGATATACGCCCGGTGCCATCAACGTTGGCATATCTCGTTTAGCCTCGGTTGATTTGATCAGTAAAACCACCAGCGACTTCGATCCTTTTGTCTTGATTTCGGATTTATGTGTTGGGCTTATTCATCAAAAAGAATATTTGAACTTACCACTTAACTACGAATTTGAATAACCTCATGAATAGCCATCAAAGTCGTGACATTGCTATATTAGGTGGGACATTTGACCCAATACATTTAGGCCACATAATCCCAGCGCAACAAATAATTGGCTGGATGAGTATTTCAGAGCTCATATTACTACCTGCTCACATTCCTCCACACAAGTCTCGCCCTTTGACGCCCAGTAACGTGCGGGTTGAAATGGTAGAATTGGTCTGTCAACAGCACGACAATATTGCCTGCGACACTCGTGAACTTAGCAGAAATAAACCCTCATATACGATAGACACGCTAAAAGAGTTTAGGCAGGAATACCCGGCACATCGCTTATTTTTTTTAATAGGCATGGATTCATTGATTAGTTTTACCACTTGGTTTGAGTGGCAAAATATTTTAAAACTTTGTCATATTGTTGTTAGCACTCGGCCAGGCTATGACAAAGACACACTTTCTGAAGAAACAAAGCAATTACTTGAACAGCGACAAGTGTCACTGGAATCGCTTGGCAAGGAAAAGTCAGGAAAAATCATCATGGCTCCGCCGTGTGAATATGATATTTCTTCCACCATGGTTCGCGAATACATTGCACAACAAAAAACGGTCGAGCAATACCTAACCCCCGAAGTAGCCAAGTACATAAATGCTCACCAACTATACAACCCCATAAACAAATCGAACAGCGAAGTTAACGCTCGCCAAAAAAAGTGCTAATATCAGCATTATTAATCTATCCGAAGGAACCCACATTGCAAAGTGAAGATCTAACACGTTTTGTTGTTGAAAAAATTGAAGACTTAAAAGGTCGAGACATTATAACGCTCGACATTCAAGGTAAAGCCAGCTTCGCCGATTACATGATAGTGGCATCAGGTAACTCAAATCGCCATGTAAAATCTGTAGTACAAAATCTAGCGACAGAATGCCGCGCTGAAGGTGTAGAGCCTTTGGGCTTAGAAGGTATTGATGTTGGTGAATGGTCACTGCTCGATTTAGGGTCAGTAGTAGTCCATGTCATGACGGACGAATTAAGAGATCGTTACCAGTTAGAGCAACTTTGGTCGTAATCCACTTTTCTCATGTTATTTTAATTTAATCGGGTCAACATTATGCGTCTCACCTTGTATGCCGTAGGAAATAAGATGCCTGCTTGGGTTGTCCAAGGGTTTACTGAGTACACGCGACGTTTTCCGCGCGATCTGTCTTTTCATCTAGTAGAGATTCCTCCGGGGAAACGTGGAAAAAATGCAGATATTGCACGCATTCTAGATAAAGAAGGTGAATTAACATTAGCAGCTATTCCTAAAGGCAACCGCATTGTAACTCTCGAAGTTACAGGAAAACCGTGGGATACGCCACAATTGGCCAGCCAGTTAAAGCGATGGCAGCATGATGGACGAGATGTTGCCTTACTGATTGGCGGACCTGAAGGCTTAGCACCTAGCTGTATTACCGCGTCAGAGCAAAAATGGTCATTGTCTCCATTAACACTACCTCACCCTATGGTGCGCATTGTCGTTGCTGAGAGCTTGTATCGGGCTTGGAGTGTTAATAATAATCATCCTTATCATAGAGAATAAATTCGACTGAGATGGTTAAAACTAAACGCGTCAGCATAAAAAACCACACCGCAGAAGCAAACCTATTTGCTCGCCGCACATTTATTGCCTTTATTGGCGTGCTTGTTATGCTCATTATCTTGTTTAGTAATGTTTATAACCTTGAAGTTAATAGTTTTGAAAAATACCAAACTCGCTCTAACAGCAACCGAATAAAATTATTACCTGTGGCGCCCAATCGTGGCCTCATTTATGATAGAAACGGGGTATTGTTGGCGGAGAATAAACCGATATATTCTCTGGAAATTATTCCCGAAGATGTAGAAGACATTGAAGAAACGATTAAAGCCGTGAGTAACCTACTGAGTATCAGTGAGGAAAAACAAGCAACATTTTTTAAATCAATTAAAGGCAAACGCCGTTTTAAACCGGTAGAACTCCACTCTAGATTAAGCGATCAGCAGGTAGCCCTTTTCTCGGTAAATCAACATAAGTTTCCAGGTGTATTCATTGATGCTCGTTTAAAACGCTATTATCCTTTTGCCGATTTAACCACTCATAATCTTGGTTACGTTGCTAGGATTAATCGAAAAGATGCTAACAAACTTGAAGCCAGCGGTAAGGCCGAAAACTATGCCGCAACCAGAGAGATAGGCAAGCTGGGATTAGAGCGTTACTATGAAGATATTCTCCACGGCACCATTGGCCACCAAGAAGTAGAAATTAATAACCAAGGCCGTGTTATACGTACACTCGACTTCACTCCGCCGACACCTGGGAAAGATCTCACATTAACATTAGACATTGAGCTGCAAATGATTGCCAAACGTGCACTTGCCGGAAAACGTGGCTCTATTGTCGCATTAGATCCTCGTGATGGTGGCGTGCTCGCCATGTACTCCAATCCAAGCTATGACGGCAATTTGTTTGTTCATGGCATCAGCACTAAAAACTACAAAAAACTACTGCAATCGAAAGACTTGCCTTTAATAAATCGCTCTGTTCAAGGTTATCCACCGGCATCAACAGTTAAGCCATTTTTAGCATTATTAGGGCTTGAGCAAAACATCATTACACCGGAAACGCGAATTTGGGATCCAGGCTGGTACCAGTTAAAGGGCATAGAAAACAAATACCGTGATTGGAAAAAATGGGGACACGGCTGGGTAAATTTAACAAAATCTATCGAACAATCATGTAATGTCTATTTCTATGACTTAGCCTACAAACTAGGCATCACTAAAATCAGCACCATGATGGAAAAGTTTGGTTTCGGTGATTATACCGGTATCGATATTCACGAAGAAAGCGCGGGGATTTTGCCTAGTGTAGGTTGGAAAAGAGCGCGATATAATGAGCCTTGGTATACTGGTGAAACGATATCTGTTGGTATTGGCCAAAGCTATTGGACGGTAACACCACTTCAGCTTGCGCAGGCCTTATCAAACTTAGTCAATGAAGGTCAAAGACGCCCACCTCATTTCTTAAAGGCAACATCACAAACTGAGTTTTTGCAACAAGGTGACAACAATGTCGCAAAAGTCAGTGCTACACCTTACGAAATAGAAGAAATGCCCCCCATAGAGATATCAAACCCTGAAAATTGGCGATTGGTGCTTGACGCTATGCACAACACAGTTCAAAAAGTTGGTGCAACAGGCTACAACGCATTTAAAGGTTCAACCTACGACGCTGCGGGGAAAACAGGCTCTGCGCAAGTAGCCCGTATTGCCCAAGATCAAAAGTATGATGCGAAGAAAACCGCAGAAAATAAACGTGATAACGCGATGTTTATCGCTTTTGCACCTTATGAAAAACCAGAAATCGTGGTCGCCGTTGCCATTGAGAATGTTGAACAAGGCGGCGGGGCAACAAACGCAGCGCCTGTAGCAAGGCAAATTATGGATCAGTATTTCGGAAATCGCGTGATCGCCAGTAGCACAGAGAGCCTTCATCCCTTGCACGGCAAGCAATATCAACAAGCCCAACAATCTAATCATAATCATCAAATGGGCGGACATTAATGAGAAGTCACGGTCAAGAGCAACAAAAAAAGCTCGATATTTGGCAAAAGTTCCATCTAGATATGCCGTTATTGCTCGGACTCATCACGTTAATGATATTGGGCCTTTTTGTTGTTTATAGTGCTGGCGGACAAAATATAGATCTTGTGATCAGACAGGCAAGACGTATCGGTGTTGCCTTCATTGTAATGCTATTTGTTGCCCAAATTCCTCCCATGGTATTTCGCAAGTGGGCCGTGCCAATGTTTGTCGCTGGCCTTATTATGCTCATCGCAGTACTGCTTGTAGGTACTATTGGTAAAGGGGCGCAGCGTTGGTTGAATTTAGGCTTTATGCAATTTCAGCCCTCAGAAATCATGAAATTGGTCGTCCCCATCATGATTGCTTGGTTTATCAGTCAATATGATTTACCAGCAAAAATTCCTCATATTATTGCCGCTTTCATACTAGTACTCATTCCAACATTACTGATCGCAAAACAGCCAGATTTAGGCACATCGTTACTGATCGCAAGCTCTGGCATCTTCGTGATATTTCTGGCTGGAGCAAGTTGGAAGTTGATAGCCACCTGCGTCGGTTTGGCCTCAGCCTTTACACCTATCTTTTGGATGTTTTTGATGAAAGACTACCAAAAGCAACGAGTGCTGACGTTTTTAAATCCAGAACAAGATCCTTTAGGCTCAGGCTATCATATTATTCAATCTAAAATCGCCATTGGCTCAGGCGGATTACAAGGAAAAGGTTGGTTGCAAGGTACACAGTCTCAATTGGAATTTTTGCCCGAACGACATACTGATTTTATTTTTGCGGTTTTTAGTGAAGAGTTTGGCTTAGTAGGCGTTACGTTATTATTGTTGGTTTATCTTGCGATTGTCATGCGCGGTCTATGGATAGCAACAAATGCACAAGAAGCGTTTACTAAACTACTCGCTGGGAGTATCACCTTAACCTTTTTTGTTTATGTCTTTGTAAATATTGGTATGGTGTCAGGTTTATTGCCTGTTGTTGGTGTCCCTTTGCCACTGGTCAGTTACGGGGGCACATCAATGGTGACATTAATGGCAGGATTTGGCATGCTGATGGGTATTAGTACTCACCGACGATTTATTAGCTAACTCCTAAAATATGAATAAGACATCGCACCTTTTTTACACCGTATGTTTGATTTTATCCATCGCACTTAGCGGCTGTTCAAGTCAGTTTGGTCGTTATCAGCAAGCTAACGACAGCACCCCTACTCGTTTACCATCAAGCACCGAATTACGAGATGCAGTCCCTAGAGTTGAACAAAAAAGTCGTGGTGGCAATAGAGATTACACCGTTCGAGGCAAAAGCTATAAAGTGCTCAACGACGCTGAAGGGTTCACACAAACGGGCATTGCTTCATGGTACGGTAAAAAGTTTCACGGCCATTTAACCTCTAACGGTGAAATATATGATATGTATGCGATGAGTGCAGCCCATAAGAGCCTACCACTGCCGACATACTTGGAAGTGACGAATCTTGATAATGGCAAACATGTCATTGTTCGTGCTAACGATAGAGGACCGTTTCATCAAGACCGTGTTATCGATCTCTCTTACAGCGCAGCGTACAAATTAGACATGCTAAAAACAGGTACAGCAAATGTCCGTATTGTCGCAATTACCGATCCAATAGCTTTTAGTCAAAACAAGAACCGAAAAACAAAAGCCGCCTCCTCTGCACCGACAGCTCCGACAGCTCCGAATAACACTGTTAATACAACACAGAGTACAAAATTAACAACATCTGCTCAGGGCAATATTTATATACAAATCTTCGCGACAAAAAGTAAGAAAGTGGCGCTAGACACGGCGATGATTCTCAAAAAACAATACCAACACAATGTTATAACACCTCACCATCAAGGCTTATTCAGAGTGCAATTGGGCCCATTTAAAGAGCAACAAAACTTAACGCCTATTATCACAACACTGCAACAGTCTGGTTACCCAAACGCTTATCGTCGCAAAATATTACAATAACCTTAGCAATAGGGCGCTAGCACCGTAGTAATTACACATTAAGATGATATACTGACGGCAATTTTTTGTCTGTACAGTTGAACCTTTTACAGTCTAACTGTCATATTATTTAGTCGCTTGCACATTTGTCGTTAAATGTAGTGAGTGAGGCTTAATTTAATTTTAATCACTGGCTTTTCGAAGGAAAATTATGATAAACCCATTAGCTGGACTCATAGCTAAAAAATCCAATAAACTTCTAATGATATTCGGTGGTCTCGTATTCTCAGCCGCTGCATTTTCTCAAAGCATAAGTATTGTTCCTGATGCTCCTAAGGTAAATGCCAAAGGCTTTATCCTGATGGATTACAATACCGGCAAAGTGATTGCTTCTAATGAAGCGGATACTCAGCTAGAGCCCGCCAGCTTAACCAAAATGATGACCAGTTACATCATCGGCCGTGAAATGCAAGATGGTAACATTGCTAAAACAGATCTTGTCACCATTAGCGAAACGGCGTGGGCGAAGAACTTCCCAGATTCATCAAAAATGTTTATAGAAGTGGGCACCGAGGTTAGCGTTGATTTGCTAAACCAGGGTATTGTAGTTGCTTCTGGTAATGATGCTTGTGTCGCTATGTCAGAGCACATTGCAGGCAGCGAAAGTGCTTTTGCCGATTTAATGAATGCTCATGCACAACAACTAGGTATGAACAGCAGTTACTTCGAAAACAGCCACGGGTTACACAGCAAAGAGCATTACACCACACCTCGCGATATGGCGACGTTAGCCGCTGCATTGATTCGAGACGTGCCTGAAGAATATGCTCTTTATAAGCAAAAGTCATTTACCTATAACGATATCAAGCAATATAACCGTAATGGTTTACTTTGGGATAAAAGCTTAAATGTCGATGGCATGAAAACGGGTTATCACTCAAAGGCCGGTTATAGCTTGGTTACCTCTGCCACGAAAGACGACATGCGCTTGATCACTGTTGTGATGGGTGCAGACAGCGAACGTGCGCGTAAAGTTGAAAGTAAAAAATTGTTAAATTATGGTTTCCGTTTCTTTGAAACTTACACGCCATATCAAGCAGGTGAAAAGCTAACTTCAAACCGTGTTTGGATGGGTGACAAAAAGGAAGTCGACTTAGGTATCCTTGTTGACACGCCTATCACTATTCCACGCGGTCAACGTAAAAAGCTTGAAGCTAATTTTGAATTATCGAAACAACTTACCGCGCCAGTAACTAAAGGCGAACAAGTAGGCACACTCTTTTTACAACTTGACGGCGAAGACGTTGCTCAATATCCGTTAGTGACATTGCAGGAAATTAATGAAGGCAGCATGTTTAGCCGGTTAGTTGATTACGTCAAACTACAATTCGAACAATAATAACCGATCGCCATGTCACAGATATCCTTCTTGAATGGCAAGTTTGTAGCGGCATCACAAGCGAAAGTCTCGGTCTATGATCGGGGCTTTTTATTTGGCGATGCCGTATATGAAGTCATTCCAATTTATCAATCTCGCCCTTTTCGCCCTCAAGATCATCTTGATAGACTACAAAATTCGCTTAAAGCTATTGCACTGAAACTGGATTATTGCGATAAGTATTGGCATGCTTTGATTGACCAGATGATCAAAAAGAATAACGGCGGCAACTTATCGCTATATATTCAAATAACGCGCGGCAGTGAAATAGAACGAGATCATGTCGGGCGAGCTGATACTGAACCGACAGTGTTGATGATGGTGTCTCCCTTAAGCACAGAAATTGCGTCACTTACGCCGATAAAAACCACCTTGTTGCCCGATATTCGCTGGAAAAATTGCTTTATAAAGACAACGGCCTTGCTAGGGAACGTGATGCTCAAGCAACAAGCCTCACAAGCGGGTTATGAAGAAGCGATATTGCGCCGCGAAAATATTATAAGCGAAGGCACAACCTCAAATGTTTTTATGGTAAAAAATGGCATTATCTACACACCTATAGCGAACCAATATATCTTAGCGGGCATTACACGAGAGGTAATTATTGAAATTGCCGAAAATGCCTCCATAAAGGTAATTCAACAAAATATCACGGTTGAACAACTGCTCGATGCAGATGAAATTTGGCTATCTAGTTCGTCTCGAGAAATTAGCCCTGTCACCCAGATTGATGATAAAATAGTAGCTAAAGGTACCATTGGGCCCGTGACTGCAAAAATGCATCAGTTATTTCAAGCATTTAAGCGACGTTTAACCGGTTCATAATTGACGAGAAAAAGCATGCAAACGAAATTTGATGAATTACTAGAGTTTCCAACAGTCCTTAATTTTAAAGTCATGGGCGTCGCTTGTGATCATTTACCGGATCTCATCATCGCAGAATTGCAAAAACATACTCCCGGTGATTACACCCCGAAAATCAAGCCTAGTTCAAAAGGTAATTATCATTCAGTGTCTATCGCGGTACGAGTGACTAGTAAGGATCATATTGAAATGATTTATAAAACATTAACGGCAATCGAAGAAGTCCGTTACGTACTATAGTCCGCTTTGAAATACTATGATGTAAACCCGTTCTATCTTTCGATATAATAGTAGTTACCGAATAAAATGAGTAATTAGATTGCAAAATACGTTAATCATTCGACAACTTGCCCAAATGGATTACACCAGTGTTTGGCAAGCAATGCAGAATTTTACTGATAATCGTACTGAAAAAGACGCTGATGAACTTTGGTTTGTTGAGCATCCTCCGGTATTTACTCAAGGACAAGCGGGCAAAGAAGAACATTTACTCATGCCCGGTGATATTCCGGTAGTTAAGGTTGATCGAGGTGGGCAAGTTACCTATCACGGCCCTGGACAGCAAGTTGTCTATTTCATGATTAACTTGCGACGACGAAAAATTGGCGTACGTCAGCTAGTGACTTTGATCGAAAACAGTATTGTTGCTGCACTCGCTGACTATAATATCTCCGCTTATGCGAAACCAGACGCGCCCGGCGTATACGTTGACGAGAAAAAAGTCGCATCATTGGGCTTAAGAGTTCGTAAAGGTTGCTCATTTCATGGTTTAGCGCTAAACGTCGATATGGATTTATCCCCCTTTCTTAGGATTAACCCTTGTGGTTATGCAGGATTGGAAATGGTGCAAACTAAAGATCTCAACGGCCCTAGCACAGTATCAGATGCAGGCCATGCGTTAGAAAAACATTTAATTAAATTGCTAGAAGCGAGCGATGTTCGCTACCAAACAGGATTGGAACAAACAGATGACCACTAAATCTTCACGTATTGCTCCCGGCACTAAATTAAGGGATGCCGAGAAAATGGCACACATCCCAATTAAAGTAGTGACTTCAGAGCGTGAAAAAATGTTGCGTAAACCTGAATGGTTACGTATTAAGTTACCTCGCACGACTGAGCGCATTGATCATATAAAGTCATCGCTTCGTAAACATAACTTACATTCAGTGTGTGAAGAAGCATCATGCCCTAACCTATCAGAATGTTTTAATCATGGTACAGCTACGTTCATGATCCTAGGCGATATTTGTACACGTCGTTGCCCATTTTGCGATGTCGGTCATGGTCGTCCTTTAGCGCCTGATGCTAATGAGCCTGAAAAGTTAGCACTGACGCTTAAAGACATGGCACTAAAGTATGTGGTGATCACCTCCGTTGATCGAGACGACTTACGAGATGGCGGTGCCCAACAATTTGCCGACTGTATTTCACAGATCAGTGAACATGCGCCAAACACTAAAGTTGAAATTTTAGTCCCTGATTTTCGTGGTCGTATGGACAGAGCATTAGAAATTTTAAATGCCAATCCGCCGCATGTATTTAACCATAACTTAGAAACAGCCCCGCGTTTATATACCAAAGCGAGACCAGGTGCTAATTATCAGTGGTCACTCGATTTACTGAAAAAATTTGGCGAAGCGAACCCAGACGTGCCAACCAAGTCTGGTTTAATGGTCGGCTTAGGCGAAACCAACGAAGAGATCTTGCAAGTGATGCAAGATTTACGTGCTCACGGCGTAACCATGCTAACCATAGGTCAATACCTACAACCAAGTAAGCATCACTTGCCGGTTGAGCGTTACGTTCATCCAGATGAGTTTGATATGTTCAAAGCAGAAGCAGACAAAATGGGCTTTAAACATGCCGCTTGTGGTCCACTCGTACGCTCTAGTTATCACGCTGACAAACAAGCGGCTGGCGAAGAAGTGAAATAATACTCATTATTTGTGCCCGTTTAATCAGAAAGGTTAATATAAGTACGCTTTTATTGACCTTTTTTATTGTCCTAAATTTCTCCAGTTAGTAATCGATAAAATGAAGCATTATTTATCATTCATCGCTTTGTGGTTCATCATCACAATAAGCACATTTGTTGTGGCAAAAGATTACCCACAAGTCATCGTTGAAAAGGTCAACTCTATTTATGACGGCGATACTTTTCGCGTTAGTATCATCGGGTACCCTGCGGTAATAGGCGACAATATCCCGATTAGGATCAAAGGTATAGATACCCCGGAAATACGAGGCAAATGTGCCGAAGAAAAAAAACTGGCTAAAAAGGCAAAGCAGTTTACTGTCAGTGCGTTAAGATCGGGCAAGAATATCGAGCTCAAAAATATTCAACGAGGTAAATATTTTAGGCTAATTGCCGATGTTTATATCGACGGTGAAAGCTTGGGCGACAAACTTATTTCCGAGCAGCTTGCTTATGAATACCGTGCTGGCACTAAGCAAAGTTGGTGTAAATTTAGTAAAAATTAGTATTTTTTTGACGAGGCTCAGTGACAACAGCCCATTTAACGTTTCTTCTTCATGTCCCACAAACTGTTACATTGCAATACTCTCCACGCGTTGTTGATGTATCTAGACTTTGCTAGTATCGACAGTATTACCTTATCGTATGTGTCGGAAACCTCAATTGGCCACTAATTTACGTAAAGTTGACCTAAATTTAATCAATATACTTGTTGAATTAATTAAAGAACCTAACCTAACCAACACGGCCAAGAAGCTAAACATGACACAGCCTGCTGTGTCTATGGCACTACAGCGCTTACGCACCTTATACTGTGACGCCTTGTTTGTTCGACAAGGTAGAACCATGATACCTACAGAAAAAGCACTGGCCATACGGGCGGAACTTGAACAAGCCTTATCATTAATTTCTAACACTTTCCCGGCCACAAAAACATTTGATCCATTACTATCATCGGTAACTTACAAATTAAATGTGTATAGCCACGCAGAGCAGACCATGGTAGCTGATTTTATTGCTCAACTAGATATAGAGTCGCCAAACTCTTTACTTGAAGTACATTCTAACTATAAAGATGGGCCTGATAAGCTCCTTAGAGAAAGACAAATAGATGTTCATATCGACTATAAACCTATCGAACACCCTGACTTTTATTTTGATGAATTAATTCGAGAAAAATTCATTGTGGTAGCAAGAAAAGATCACACTCGCCTGCAGCATAAAACATCCATTACTTTAAGCGAGTTTTTAAATGAGAAAATGGCGGTATACTTATCACATGGCGATAAGCAAACCTTTTCAGATCTGTTTCTTAAGACATCACCTGAAGAATTAAAGAACATTAAAATTGGCTATCAAGGTTCATCTTTACTGGGCATATTAGCAACAGTAAGCCAATCCGACATGATCACCATAGTACCTGAGCATGTTATTCATGTTTTATCAGATTATGGTGAAGTATTAATTTTTGAACCTCCTTTTGAATGCAATGAATTTGTCACCTATATGAATTGGTTTGCTAATAATCATAATGAACCAAGCCATCGTTGGCTTAGAGAGTTTATTACACGACAATCTTCAGTGATAGCTCAGACTTCTGTTAAGTAGTATTAAGTTATAATGCTGCTTACCTTAACAGCTTAAATTTTCAAGAAAAAACCAACATAGTAATGTTGGTCTTATCAATTTACTTGCGACTTACGAAATTTTAAAATGTGTACCTTAGGTTAGCCGCAAGAATATCTGTATTTTCGCCTAACTTATAATCAACGCCGATTGCAAGGTTGTTAATAAGCTCATAGTAAGCACCAACTTGCGCAGAAATTTCATTTTCATCGCCATTATGGAAGTATTTAACCCTCGCTGCCAACTCTACGTTGGCAAAAGGCATAGAACGAACCCCAGCTGCCGCGCTGTAGCCAAATAAATTATCATCACCGTCACCGTCTTCACAGTAGAATTCACCGTCATTTCGCTCTTGAGCAAGCTCAGCAAACCAATCCGAATTATCAGATAGCTTATAATGAATGCCAAAGCCAATTAAATAATCTTGCATATCTACATTTTGATTCACACCTTGAATATTAATGTTGTCATCCGCATCTGTATATTTCATGCGAAAGTAAGCATTTTCACCAAGAGCAACAGAGCTAGTAACACTATAGCCCGACAATTCTTCTCCTTCTAATTTGTCAATTTTTGCCTGCACACCTGAAACTTCTATATACGAATAGGAAAACTCATTAGACTGGGCAGCATTCGATGCGAAACCTAAGCCAGCTGTTAATAAAGCAACGCACACTGGTAAGTAATTTATTTTTTTCATAATAATGCCTTAATAAATAAAAAGGAGTAGCGAAATTGGAGTTAAGTTATCACTACCCATAAATTGAAAGTAGGCAGCGGCAATGGGGTAAAGTAGCCGCCACCTATAAAACCTTATTGAAATTATTTAGAAAAGTTTCGGTACAACTGGAATAGCAAAAATACGGATACCATAATCAGGACCAAATTGATCGTTTTGTTCAATGTAGTGGTAAGCTTCAATTCCTAAGCGTACTGGCAGTTTTCCAATCTTGGTGATGGTATCAATACCAATACCAACTGGAATCGAGAATCGATCACTGCCTTCTTTATTCCAATCCACTTGAATATTCGGTGCAAAACCTATTTGTGTGGCAGGACCAATTTTGTGGCGATATACATATTGAATATCCGTTAAGTTGATATCTTCTTCTTTGCCATGTTCATCAACATTGTTGGAACTACCGATCCCCGAAAAATGCTGAATTACTGCGCCATATGTATTCACTTCACCGATATTAAGAGCAATTAGCGCAGGTCCTACTGCAGTTTGATCAGCGCCCATCAAAGTCATTGATTCTTCTTTCGCTGTTGGGAACATTGATGTAACACCCCCTCCAATGATCCAGCCATTGATATCCGTTTTAGGCCCAAGTGCCGCTAACACTCCGGAGTCCCCCAGCCCACTTTCTCTATCCATTCCCGGCGCTTCAATACTGCTGTGCTGTAACGTAGGTCGTAGAATTAGGTTATAGTTTTCTGTCATATCAAACGACATTACCGGCTGAAACTTAAAACTATTCATTGTGTAGTCATTTCCATCAGCCGCTTTGAAGCTGGTGTAATCGTTTTGAGTAAACAGTAACCACAAATCTGCAAGCGGGTTATTCAATTTCTTTTGCATTTCGGCTAACTCTGCCTCAGTTAACTGCTGGTTGTTACCTGTTTGTTCAGACTGTACTGTAGCGCCTAAATGATCTGATGATGACGCTACTTCAGTGTTGTCATTTGCAAACGCATTAGTTGCTAACAAGGAGCTGATTAATACGGATAAAGCTAGTTTTTTCATGTTGTCACCTAAGTTGTAAATTTATAATTCGTTTTGCTTGAGTAATAATTTAGAGGACGAGTGCACAAATAAAAAATCAATAAAAAACAGCCTATATATCAATGAAATTGATAAGTAACAGAAATTACACCGAGTAACAGGAAGTCGATCTGATAAAAGTTGTCTGTTGAAAAAGGTAGTTGAGTATTAGGCGAGAAGAATAGTGTGTTGCAGAGGTACAACAACAGATTTTATGCGTGTTTACAATATTCAGCTCTAGTCACGAAAACTGTAAACACTTAAAAGTAAAAGACTTAATTATAAATATCATTTTTCACCACCATTTCTTACTATCTTTAAGATATTCAAATATAAAGCGGGCACATTTAAGCCAACAAGAACAATAAATCATGCTGATTTGGACAAAATACGTAGCACGAGCTGGGCATAAATTAATGAAAGATAGTGAATATGCAAAATATAAGAACCAGTATTAAACCAATAGCCTAAAAGGTTATTAACGACTGTTTTTTGTAGATACGAATAAGGCAAAAATAGCTCCAACGATAGCCACAGATGCCGAAGTAACATAAGCATTAGTAGCACCGGCTCCATCGAGCCACAAAATGCCCGCCATGTAAGCTCCTATCGCGCCACCAATACCGTAAACACCACCGATATATATGGCCTGTCCCCTATTTTGCTGATTCGAAGCAAAATGTTGCTGTATAAATTGCATGCTGGCACTGTGGTATAGGCCAAAGCTTGCTGCATGAATGATTTGAGCAATCACTAACATTATCGCAACATCGCCAAAATTACCGGTTAAATACCACCTCAGAGCGGTAATCAAAATACTAAAAATCAGCAATGTTTTAATACTAAAGAGCTGAAATAACCTACCAGCAATAATGAAGATACCGATTTCGGCTAATACGCCGATAGAGATAAAAAGACCTATCGCATAGCCAGGGTAATCAAGTTGACGAATCAGTAGACCAAAAAAAGCATAATAGGGACCAAAACTGATTTGCAGCATTAAGCCCGCCAAAAAGAAAAAGATGAATGTAGGTGTCACCAACCGTTTATAAATAGAACCTGTTGGTTTAATGGCGGCTTTGATATGCTTAGGCTGTTTATGCCAAAGTGTTGACAACCATAATGTAAAAAGAATTAATGCGCCAATAGTAATAAAGGTATCCGATGAAAAGCGTTCAATCAATTCACTCGCCATAACGGCAAGTGCAATAAAGCCAACGCTGCCCCAAAGCCTTATTCGCGCATAAATTTTGGGACTACGCCGTATACTTGCTAAAGTCATGACTTCAAGTTGAGGTAAAATCGCCGTCCAAAATAGGCTAAATAATGCTAACGCGATGGTGATCCCCCAATAGCTGTCCACCAAAAACATCAACATAAAGGAGGTAAAAGCAAGTAACGCCCCTAGCCGAATAACAGGTAACTGCTTGCCTGTCTTATCCGCAAACATTGCCCACAGCGTAGGACCGAATATTCTGGTTGCGGTAATAATGGCGAGCATTTCGCCAATTTCCACAGAGTTAAACCCTTTCCCGTCTAAAAAAACCGCTAAGAAAGGCACTAATAAACCAAGTACAGAAAAGTACCAGAAATAAGTGTTGGATAGTTTAAAGAAAGAATTAAACATTCAGGAAAAAATGTTAGGAGTGAGTCCTAATGTGACGAAAAGTTTAAATTTAGCGCGGGCTTTGTTATTTAAAATTATCATGAACAAAGCCCCCAAATTAGGTTGTGATTATACTTTAGGTGTATCACACACAACGTCAGCGTTTTGTGCACGATTTCGTAAAAAATGATCCATCAACGTCAGCGCTAACATCGCTTCAGCAATTGGCACTGCGCGGATACCCACACAAGGATCATGACGACCTTTAGTGATGATGTCAGCCGCATTGCCCTCTTTATCAATAGTTTTTCCAGAAACACCAATGCTAGAGGTCGGTTTTAAGGCGATATTGGCTACAATAGGCTGTCCTGACGAAATCCCTCCTAATACACCGCCCGCATGATTGGTGCTAAAACCTTCCGGTGTTATTTCATCGCGATGCTCTGAGCCTTTTTGATTTACTACCTCAAAGCCATCGCCAATTTCAACTGCTTTGACCGCATTGATACTCATCATCGCATGAGCAATATCGGCATCTAAGCGATCGAAAATGGGCTCACCTAAGCCAACAGGTACATTTTCAGCAACAACCGTTAGTTTGGCACCAATAGAATCCTTTTGGCGAATAATATCGCGTAACACTTCATCTAGTTTGTCGAGTTTAGAGGCGTCAGGAAAAAAGAATGGGTTTGTATCAACAATGTCCCAATCATATGTTTCGGCTTTAACATCAGCAATTTGTGTCACACAGCCCTTAATTTCTATATTGAGTTTGTCTTTTAAGTACTTTTTAGCGACAGCACCAGCTGCTACGCGCATCGCGGTTTCACGAGCAGAAGAACGACCGCCGCCTCGGTAGTCACGAATACCGTATTTTTGCCAATAGGTATAATCAGCATGCCCTGGTCTAAATGATTCTGCGATATTACCGTAATCTTTAGAGCGTTGATCGGTATTGGCAATCACCAAACCAATTGGCGTACCAGTGGTTTTCCCTTCAAATATGCCAGACATGATTTTGACTTCATCTGCTTCGCGACGCGCTGTAGTATACCTTGATGTACCTGGCTTTCTGCGATCCAAATCAAGCTGTAGATCAAGCTCAGATAATTCAAGCCCAGGAGGGCAACCATCAATAATTGCACCTAACCCTAAGCCATGACTTTCGCCAAAAGTGGTTACCGTAAATAATTTTCCAAAGGTATTACCAGACATCTCTCTAAACCTATCTCTTTACTGTTCGTTGATTAAAAATATCAGCGTATTGTTCTAATTGTGCTTTTGTCAGTAAAAACACGCCATGACCACCATATTCAAACGTTAACCATTTAAAAGGCACTTCAGGGTACTGTGCTTCTAAATGCACTTGAGAATTACCCACTTCACAGATCAGGAGACCTTCATCATTCAAATGGCTTGCCGCTTGCGACAATATTTCCCTGACGATATCCAAACCATCATGACCGCAACCTAACCCAATTTCGGGTTCGTGCATAAACTCAACAGGTAAACTGTCAACGTCTTCTTGGTCAACGTACGGCGGGTTAGAAACGATTAAATCATACTTTTGCTGTTCAATTGAAGAAAATACGTCAGATTGAATTGGAATAACTTGTTCGAGTAAGCCATGTCCTTCGATATTAATTTGCGCCACATTTAAAGCATCTAATGATAAATCCAAAGCATCAATTTCAGCATCTGGAAATGCATAAGCACAAGCTATCGCGATACAGCCACTGCCAGTACATAAATCAAGAATGCGACTTGGACTTTTGTTAGCACTGACATAAGGCGCGAATTTATTATTTATAAGCTCCCCAATAGGCGAACGCGGAACAAGCACACTTTCATCAACATAAAAGCTTAAACCGGCAAAAGAGGCCTGATTTGTTATGTAAGCTGCTGGGAGTTGTTTTTCAATACGTTGCTCAAACAATCCCATCAAATACTGCTTTTCGTCATCACTAATTTTACAAGTTTTAGTTTGTTCAAAAAGAGAAACCGGCAGTGACAGTCCAAACATGACAAGCACAATGGCTTCATCCCACGCGTTATCTGTGCCGTGGCCAAAATACAAATCCGCTCGATTAAACTCACTGGCTGCCCAACGAGTAAAGTCTTCAACGGTATGTAATTGAGTAAATATTGCTTGTGTTGTCATTATTCAAACCTGAAAAACTGCTTGCCAATATTATCTTTTATTGCGCCGATTAACACAAAGTAATTCCATTGAGATCAACAAATAAAGCCTAAAATTTATTATTTCACAGGCAAGGCTGGCTGATTTTAGCGCCTGCATGCTTGTTTTTGACACTTGATGACTCTAGACTGCCGCATATGAAATTCAAAGATCTACTTTCAAACGAAGACAAAAAAGTGTTTAAAGAGGCAATAGGTAAAATAAAGCCTATCGCCCAAGATAAAGTCATGCCTGTTCGTCGACCACTAAAAAAGTCAATCATCGACAAAAAATCAGTGATTCAACAAGTGGCTGAGTTTCATTTTTCAGATGAATTTGAACCTAACCTACCACAAAATGGTCCAATGAAATACGTTGCTGAAGGTGTTGACAGCTTTGAAGCTAAAAGCCTTCGCCGTGGGAGCTATAATCCTGAACTTACTTTAGATTTGCACGGGTTAGACCAGCATAACGCAAAAAGAGAAATCGCAGCACTAATTAAGGCCTGTCACAAAGAACATGTAAGGTGCGTGTGTATAGTTCATGGTATTGGCGGACGAGTGTTGAAAAACAAAACCCCTCATTGGTTGGTGCAACATCCCGACGTCATGGCTTTTCATCAAGCTCCACTTGAGTACGGTGGCGACGGAG
The DNA here is from genome assembly GCF_030295975.1 of Thalassotalea atypica. Classification (NCBI taxonomy): domain Bacteria; kingdom Pseudomonadati; phylum Pseudomonadota; class Gammaproteobacteria; order Alteromonadales; family Colwelliaceae; genus Thalassotalea; species Thalassotalea atypica. The sequence continues at coordinate 1,007,681 of NZ_AP027364.1, read as the reverse complement.
CTTTGTTAGTATTAATCGATATTAAAGATAAGTATTAGCGACATAACCCAAAGCAACTTTTTTAACATAAGTCGATTGGTGCAACCATGCGAACAATATTACCTGTCATTGTTGCCAGGTCATATTCCACTTCACACACTCCAGCCGTTTGAAAGATAGGTGATTGTTGCTGCCTTGATAATTCGCCAACAAGAAAACTCACTAACGGCATATGAGATATTATCAGCAACTTTTGGCACGGATTTACTGCAAGGTCACCATCAATATAATCATGAACATCATTTGCAACACCTGAGGGAGTGATAATATTGACTGTTTCTGGTGCATCATTAAAAGTAAGCTTTTGAATGACTTGCTGACAGGTTTGTTGAGCACGTTTATAGGGGCTGACCCAAATTCTATCTGGGATAAAATTCATTTTCATCATCCAGCCCGCCATTAGTGTTGCTTCTAGCTTTCCTTGCTCTGTTAGAGGGCGTATGGCATCTAACTCACCGTTATAGCTTGCTTGGCCATGTCGCATAATAAAAATCTGCATTTATCTTCTCCGCACAACTCTATTTGCGGACCCTAATAACATTTTGCGGCTATAGTAATAGAATAATGTTAAATACCAAAGTCATAATATTGATAATCTATAATATTATAATAGACTACGCATTTAGCTTAATGTAATTTATAATAAAAACAATGAACTATCTAAACGATCATTTTGTCGTCTATTTGATCTATTTTTAAAAACACACAATCTTATTTTTTGTTGTAATTGGTGTTTATAGGAGCTGGGTGTTGAAGCAAAGTCCTAACGATCACAAATGCTACAAAGCGATAACTCTACCCAATGGGCTTAGGGTTTTATTAGTCGAAAACAATGAAAGCGACCAAGCTGCGGCTGCACTTGCCGTAAATGCGGGGCATTTTAATGACCCTAAAGACAGACAAGGGTTGGCCCACTTTGTTGAACATATGCTTTTTCTTGGCACGCACAAATACCCTGATGGTAGCGAATATCAGAAATTTATTAGCCAATACGGTGGCCACAACAATGCATGGACAGGCACAGAGCACACCTGTTACTTCTTTGATATACAGCATAAATATTTTGACAAAGCACTAGACCGGTTTAGCCGCTTTTTTATTGAACCATTGTTGAGTAAAGAGTTTGTAAAATCTGAGCGCCAGAACATTGATGCCGAGTTTAAACTAAAATTAAAAGATGATATTAGGCGCCTTTATGACGTTCATAAAGAAACCATTAATCAAGCACACCCATTTGCGCAATTTTCTGTAGGCAATATCGATACCTTAGCAGACAACGAAAGAAGTTGCGTACAGGAAGACGTGGTCGCTTTTTTCAAAAAATATTATTGTTCTACCTTGATGACTTTAGCGGTAGAAGGACCATTTTCATTAAAACACTTACAAGAATTAGTTGAACATTACTTTTCAGATATTAGTGATAAAAAGCAACCACAGCCGACAATTACCGAGTCACTTTATTTACCCGAGCATTTAGCAAAAGAGATATTCGTGACACCGGTGAAAAATGATCGTCAATTGATTATCAGTTTCGCAATGCCCAGTATAGATGAATACTATCGCCACAAGCCTGAGTCAGTACTCGCGTACCTATTAGGTCATGAAGGGCCAGGGAGTCTACTATCATTATTCAAAAAAAATCACTGGGCGATGGGACTAACAGCGGGATCTGGTATTAATGGTTCTAATTTTAAAGACTTTAATATTAGTATCAGGTTAACTGAAGCGGGTGAGCAACATACCAAGCAAATCATTGAAGCCGTATTCAGCTACATCAAACTTCTAAACGACAAGCCAATAGCTGAATTTTATTATCAAGAAAAAAATGCGCTTTCAGAATTATCTTTTCAATATCAGGAGAAGCTAAAACCATTAGATTCGGTCAGCCAACTCGTCACCAACATGCAGCACTACCCTGTTGAAGATTATATTTACGGTGACTATGTCATGACTGGACTGTGTCAAACATCAATCAATCGACTACTTACTTTCTTGGCTCCTAAAAATTGCCGCATAATAAGAGTTGGCCAGGAATTTGAAACTGACAAAACCAGTTTTTGGTATCAAGTGCCTTATCGTCAATCCGACATTTCACCAACTCAATTATCGCATTGGGAAAATATTGATTTGCACGAAGAGTTACAGCTTCCTGCAAAAAACTCTTACATCATCAGAGCACCAAAAGTATACCCCCACAAAGAACAAACATTGCTACCGGAAGTTATCTATGATCATGACGGGCTAAAAGTATGGTTTAAGCAAGACACTACTTTTAAAGTTCCTAAAGGCTATATGTACATAGGCATTGATTCACCAATATCCGTTGCCAGTATTGAAAACATTGCCATGACTCGACTATTTGTTGAGCTTTACACTGACTCAGTTATAGAAAAACATTACGATGCAGAATTAGCTGGTATTCACTATCATTTATATTCTCATCAAGGTGGAATGACTTTACAGTTGTCAGGCATATGTGCAAACCAACCTAAATTATTAGAAAAATTACTTGCCGACATTCAACACTTTGATGTACCTGTACAGCGTTTTGAACTTATCAAAGTGCAGTTGTTAGAACACTGGCGAAATGCTGATAAGAGTAAATCTATTTCGCAATTGTTTTCAACGTTAAGCTCATTAATGCAGCCCAATAACCCGCCTTCGTCGCATTTATATGATGCATTGAACGCTGTCACCTTCGAAAAATTCTGTGATTACTCAACACAATTATTCAAGCAAATTACAATTGATGCACTCATACATGGGAATTGGCTTAAAGATCAAGCAACAAATATCGCGTATCTTCTTGATGAGACATTTAAAAATAACCACCATGCGGTGAATCAAGTGCAATGCCCCGTTATAGATATCTCTGACTTAAATGAAATATTAGTGCCTGTACATATGCCAAAACATGATCATGCGGCCGTTATTTATTACCCTAATAAAGACAAAGACCTAAAATCAACCGCGTTAATTATGTTAGTTAGTCACTTGTTAGCTCCTTTGTTTTTTGAAGAAATGAGGACAGAGAAACAATATGGTTATCTGGTTAACGTTGGTTATGTCCCAATAAATAGGTACCCTGGCCTTGCTTTCTATATTCAGTCGCCAAACATCAAACCTGAAAAGCTGGTGTCCGAAATGAATTTATTCATAGAGCACTGGCGCTCAAAAGTTGCCAATATTCCTGAGCAGCAGTGGTCAACGCTCAAAGAGGGGCTGGCAGGTCAACTAATGGAAAAAGACTCGAGTTTACGTATCAAAAGCCAACGTTTCTGGGGTTCAATTTGCAATCAAGACAATGAATTTGATCATAAAAAGAAAATGATTGAGGCTATAACCAAGGTACAACGAAGCGATTTAGAGCACTTTATTGCCGATAATCAAAAATTGACTACAGTTAGTGGTTATCAGAATAGAGTAACGTTGGTTTCATCCGAAGATAACATTGATGACTTTAGCGTGAAAAGCCAGCTAAAAGGAAAAATCATAGAAAATTGCCAAAAATTTACCGTAAAATGCAAAAGAAAATTCTAATTCTGTCGATATCAACTATATAAAGGTACGCTCTTGTTGACTTACTGGTGCCCATCACATTAAATGGATTAGTAAAATAATAATTATAATATGCCGATACATGGCTTTAGGTTGAATTAGTGCTGTTTCACATTTCCAAATTTTTGCTTAGATTCTTTGCGAGTAAAGCCTTATGGGTTCTGCTTGTACCATTATTTCTATTCAACCAATATTCACACGCAGTAGAACAAGCTAATCTATTGAAGCTAAGCCAAATTTCTGTTTCAGATGGTCTTTCAAATAGTGATATTTTCTCTATTGTTCAAGACAGCTCTGGTTTTATTTGGGTCGCGACATATGAAGGATTAAATAGATTCGATGGAGCTGAGTTTGTTGAATACCGTCATAATGACGATCTTCCAAACTCTATTGCTAATAACTTAGTTCGGGCGCTTTTAGTCGATAGTAATGATCAATTATGGGTCGGTACTCACAATGGTTTAAGCCGTTACAATGTTGAGTTGGACAATTTTGATAATTTTACTCATCAGCCCAGTCAAGAATACTCACTTTTAGATAATATTATTTTAGATATCTTTGAAGATAACAATGGAACGCTCTTTATTTCAACAGATAAAGGAGTCCAAATCTATGATCCTGATAATAATAATTTTAAGAAAGTCAAAATTAGAGGTTATGAAGGTCAAATTACAGAAATTAAGACCCTTGCCCAAGACGATAATAATAATTATTGGTTTGGCTCATTCGGTAATGGTATTTATTTAGCCAATAAAAGTTTTAGTAATGCTGAAAATATACGACATAATGATATCACGACGAGCATTTGGCCAATCAATATTAACGCTAATACCCTCTATGATTTTAAGATTATTGGAGAAAATTACTGGCTTGCCACAGACAATGGCCTATATATAGTCAATTCAGACTATGAACTTATAAGGCATTTGAATACTCGTAATACCAACCAGTTATTACTTTCAAACGAAATTAGGGCTATTCAAGAATTTGATGAAGAGATCGTATGGTTAGGAACACGTGAAGGACTAAATCAAGTAAAGATAACGGACTTCTCAGTAAAAAAAATAGCTTCAAATGACGATACTACCGCCAATTTACCTGATTATTGGATAACGTCCATTTATAAAAGTTATGCAGGACAAATATTGATATCTAGCTATGGTGGTGGGATATATATTTACACTCCTTCAAAATCAATTTTCAACAATGAATTGAAATCCACTGAACTCAAAAATAAGAGAATAGTATCCATAGCAGAGTCAACTGCAGAAAATGTAATATGGTTTGCTAATGAAGATGGAGAACTATACTCCATTAGAGAGCATGGAGTTAAAAAGACTAATTTTAACGACCCAATACGTATTTCTCAAATTCATACTCATCGCAACAAGTTGGTTCTCGATACCCTAAATGAAGAGCTTTTTGTTTATTCACTTAAATCCAGAGAATTAGAAAGACACCCTTTATGGAAAAGTGAATCACAATTTCCATACTTCAATTCGAATTATTTAATTGATCAAAATTTATGTTACATCAGCTCAATCAAAAATCTTCGATGTTATAACTATATAGAAAAATCTTTTAAGTCAAACAGTTTCGAAAATGATCCTGTTACCAGCATCAACCATGCTAGTGATAACAAAGTAATCGCTATAACTCAATCCAATCGAATATACCTGTATTCCCCCGAAAGCGACGTTACCGAGAACATTTATCAACTTGCTGAAACCAATTTCGAGACAAAATTAATTATTAATAGCGACAATTGGATTTGGTTAATCTCAGAGCAAGAAGGTATTTTGTTAATTAATTTAGACAGTAATAGTGTTCAGCATATTACCGAGTCTAATGGTTTAAAAAACGTTTCAGTAGAGTCGGTTATAATAGACAACGAAAATAATTTATGGTTTTCAACGAACAGAGGTATATCCTCTATCAACCCTAGATTGGCTACGGTCCGAAATTTTGATAGTGATTACGGTATCGACAATGAGCAATTTGTCACAAAATCAGTATTGAAAACAAGAGCAGGTGATATTTATTTTGGTAGTATTCAAGGTGCAGTAAAGTTTTTCCCTGAAATAGCATTAAATTCGTCCGTTGAAATAGCCTCTCCAAAACTAACAGGAGTGTATGCTGCCAATCAAGCCCCTACTACAGATATCACAAAGGTAAATGAGCAAAACACGTTTTTTATTACAAGTAACATATCACAACTAGAGAAACTTCAGTTTAGGCATGATTTATTCCCGTTAAGTTTTGACTTTATTGTTCCAAACGTAAACCTTCCAAGCCAAGTCAAGTATAGATACAGGCTACTTGGCTTAGACTCAAAATGGCTTGTAACTGATCATAATAACCGCAGAGCAACATATAGCGCATTGTCACCTGGTGATTACATATTTGAGCTTGAAGCCTATAATATGCATCGCCCTGACAATACTACTAGAACACAAATAGAAATAGAGGTCCTCCCTCCTTGGTGGCTGAGTCATAGCGCGTTATTAATATACGGTTTGATCATTTTTTTATGTGGCCTCTATGTCCTGCAGCAATTCCGCCATAAACGTCTTTATCATTTGCAAATTAAAGCCAGTGAAGAACGATTGAAACTGTCACTTTGGGGCAGTGGCGATGAAATGTGGGATTGGAACATTGTTACCGGAAAAATATTTCGCTCTAACATCTGGGGAACACTTGACTTTCCACAGGATGGTAAGCGCAACGTTGGTACCGAACACACTAATATTCACCCACATGATATCCCGAGAGTTAAGGAAGCCTTAAATGATCACTTTGAGCAAAAATCAGAGCATTATGAGTCCACATACCGCGTAAAAAATCAAAATGAACAATGGATGTGGGTATTAGATCGCGGAAAAATTGTTGATCGTAACGACAAAGGTACCGCAACCAGAATGACCGGTACACTAAAAGATATTAGCCACATTAAGAAAGCAGAAGAAAGATTAAAACTGTTTGCGAAATGTATTGAAAACATTTCAGATGCCGTAATTATTTATGATCGTCAGTTCATGATAGTTGATGTTAACAAAGCCTACGTAGAAATAACCGGCAAATCTAAAAGTAGGATGCAGGGTAAACCGTTACAATTTGAACGCTATGGAGACAACTTTACTCAAGGCGTTAAAAAACATCTAATTACTCATGGTTCATGGCGCGGAGAAATCGAAAGTCGTCGTGAGAACAATGAGGTTTATTATACGGATTTATCTATAGATGTTATTCGAGATGAAAGTGGTAACATATCTCATTTCGTAAGTGTGTTCTCTGATGTCACCTCTCGAAAGAAAAATGAAGCCGAATTACGAAAGTTAGCTAATTCAGATACTTTAACCGGCTTACCAAACCGATCATTCTTTCAAGCTAATCAACTTCATTTAGTAAAAAACAAAACGCCTCATGCGTTATTGGTTTTTGATTTAGATCACTTCAAAAAAATAAATGATTCCATGGGTCACCAAGTCGGCGATTTATTGTTAATAGAAGTCGCTAAAAGACTGCTTTCGCTAGGTAATAAAAAAAATATCGTCTACCGATTGGGAGGGGATGAATTTAGTATTATTATTGAAAATACCAATGATATCCATACAATAACCACGGTTGCTAAACAAATATTATCCGTTATTGCTCAACCATTAAGACTAAAAAATCAAGAAGTCGTTTTATATTCCAGTATCGGAATCGTACTTTATCCCGAAGATGGAGCGACACCACAAGAACTGCTTAAAAATGCCGATACGGCGATGTACCATGCCAAAGACAATGGCGGTAATAAATATCAGTTTTTCAGTGATTCAATGAATAAACAGGCAGTAAAACGATTACAAATTGAGAGCTTAATTAGGCACGGCTTAAAAGATGATCTGTTCTCTGTTTTCTATCAACCTAAAATTGAAATTAGCACAGGTAAAATTGCGGGTATGGAGGCACTTGTACGCTTTGAAACCCCCTCTAAAGGCATCATCAGTCCATTGGTCTTTATTCCTGTATCTGAGGAGACAGGTCAAATAATTGACATCGGCGAAATTGTCTTAAGAAAAGCCTGTCACGCCACAAAGAAATGGGTAGACGCGGGCTTATTTGAAGGTCGAGTTGCGGTGAATTTATCAGCCGTTCAATTTACTCAGCCGAATCTTGTTTCCATGATCTCTCACGTGTTACAAGAAAGTGGGTTAGCACCTAAATACTTAGAATTGGAAATTACCGAAGGGACGGTCATGGACTCTCCACAAAGAGCCATCGACACCATGCTACAAATTAGAGCCATGGGAATACACTTATCTTTGGACGATTTTGGCACAGGCTACTCTTCACTTGCTTATCTGAAGAAATTCCCATTGAATACGCTTAAAATCGATAAAGCATTTGTTGATGATATTGAAATCTCAGAACAAGGACGAAACATGGTTGCTACTATTGTAACCATTGCGCATAACCTTGGCCTTCATGTTGTCGCCGAAGGTGTCGAGAACAACAACCAACTTAACTTTCTCTCTGGATTAGCGTGTGAGCAGCTTCAGGGCTATTTATATAGTAAGCCCCTTGCTGAGCCTGAATTTCAAAAATATCTGCTGTCTTATCAAATCACAGATCAATCGACAACTTCATTCATTCGAAACTAAACGACTTAAACATAAGATGTTGTCGTTTACCTATCGATAAAACAGTTCATTCAATTTGCATTATGATTGTTGAATTAGTTAAGTTGACTTATTATTATTACCGAGAGTCGCTTTTTTACCCATAAGAGCTTTATTATAGCGTGAGTCGTTAACCTTAATATTTACTTTTCAAACAGTTATTTAATTAAACTTCTATCATTAAACTAGACAGTCAATTTTTCGACTATCAACCATTTTTGCGAAGCTATTCCAAAACTAATCCATAAATAACGGCCATATAGCCCTTTCAAAAAGGGGTCTTTGCAACTTGGCACAGTAATAGCTAATAAGCCTATAGTTTTATCATTTCACAAACAATAGGAAAGAACATGCTAACTACAATTATTATGTCACTGACTGCAACATTAAGCCCAATTGACGCTACAGCAACTTCAAGCATTGAAAATACAAATAAAGTTGAATTCGTTCAAGTAAATGAAAATAGAAATAAAAGTACTAAGAAACTATCTTTCGAAAGAGTGAATGAAAACCGTAATAAAAGTACTAAGAAACTATCATTCGAAAGAGTGAATGAAAACCGTAATAAAAGTACTAAAAAACTTTAAGGTGGAATTATGATTAAGTTTATAAAATCATTATTTACAGAGCCGAAAGAAAACTCTATTGCTGCGGCCATTGAGTTCAAAGAAGTACCAGCATCGCGCTGGTGGAAGTAACCTTCTAGACAGTAGAGCTTAATCGCAACACGGACGTTAGCGAATGTTCTTTAATCCCAATTAGTCTCTACCCGTAATTAAATAGGGCTATCCCTCGTTAATTCACGCCCTGAACAACAAACAATTAAAGCCAAAAGTTCGATTGACTTTCATTCTCTTTTTCATACAAAAAATTGGCCATAAAACAGGTCCAAAAATAAGGCCAGCTGTTGCCCACCGCTTTCGTCCTAAGCCACTGCTTAATGCCTGACAATAAAAAAACAAACAACTAACAATCGATACAATAGATAATAGCAACAACACAATACTAACCACTCATAATTTTAGGCGGCGTATGATAGCAAAAGTGTTTATTTTTCGAAAGTAAAACGGATAAAAAAGAGGCTAATATTAGCCTCCCTCATTTAACAATATTTACCTACTAGCCGGCAAGCCTTTGCCGTTAAAGTAAATTAGCTTAATAGCACGTTTTACCGCTTTCAGCCATTTTCACTAAAGCTTCACAGGGGGTAAATCGTTCACCGTATTGAGATGCCCATTGATTAAGCTGCGCAACAACATTTACCGCTCCAACTTTATCTAAGTACCTAAAGGGACCGCCTAAGAATGGTGGGAAGCCGATACCAAAAATAGCGCCAATATCACCGTCTCTAGCATTTCTTACAATCCCTTCATCTAAACATCGTACGGCTTCGTTTAACATCGTGTAAACACAGCGTTTCGCAATATCTTCTGCTGAACTCTTTCCGTTAACGGTTATGCCCAAGAGGTTGTATATTGACTCGTCAACCTGCTTTTTGCCTTTTTTGGCTGAAGTGCCGTACAGATAAAAACCTTTGTTTGATTTCTTACCTAGTCGACCGTCTTCGATGAGCTTTCCAAAAGCTGAAGGCGTGTCAAAACGCTCTCCTAATTCCGCTTTAAGAATTGGACCAATTTTACCGCCAATATCTATGCCCACTTCGTCAAGCAACTGCATTGGCCCCACAGGAAAGCCAAACTTCACTAGCGCCTTATCAAGTTTTTCTACCGGCTCACCTTCTAATAACTGCAACGCTGCTTCATTCATATAGGGGGCTAAAATACGGTTAACGTAAAACCCAGCTTTATCTTTGACAACAATAGGGGTTTTACCTTGCTTCTTAGCAAAAGCAACGGTCGTGGAAATGGTTTCATCCGACGTTTTCTCATGGGCGATAATTTCAGCCAAAGGCATTTTATCTACAGGTGAAAAGTAATGTAAGCCAATGACATTTTCAGGTCGCTCAGCATTAGCTGCTATTTGACCAATAGGTAAGCTTGATGTATTACTCGCAAAAATAGTCTTTTCACTACAGTGTTGCTCAACATCCGCAACCATCTTCTGTTTCAAACTTAAATCTTCAAATACAGCCTCGACAACAATATCTGCGTCATTAAAGCCGCTATAGTCCAGCGCACCTGTAATGGATGCCATTTGACTTTGCATTTCACTTTTTTGCATGAAACGACGTTTGACTTTTTTGTTTAAAATATCAAAGCTATATTTAAGCGCAGCACTAACACCTTTATGTGATATATCTTTGATACGTACCGGCACCTTGGCTTTAGTTGCAGTAACGAAGGCGATACCACCACCCATTAAGCCGCCACCTAGTACGCCCGCTTTGTTTACTTTGGCAGGCATAACATCAGCAACGCCCTGCTCTTTTTTCATCTCAGTAGTCGCAAAAAATAAATTACGTAACTGCTCTGATTCAGCTGTCATCACCAAATCACCAAAATGATTGGCTTCTGTTTGATACCCCATCGCTGGGGAACGCTCAACACCAACACGCACACAGTCGATGATTTTCAATGGTGAAGGATAATTACCTTTAGTTTTGGCCAAAACTGATTTACTAGCTTGGTCAAAAAGCACTTTTCGGCCCAATGAGTTGCCTTCTAGAGCTTTATCTAAAAGTGAACGCTTGATTTTTACTGGTTTAACTTTTCCGGCAAGTGCTAACTCTTCTGCCGTACGAAGCAATATGCTGTTAGGTACAACATCGTGTACTAACCCCATTTTTTTCGCTTGTTTAGCGCGTATTTGTTTACCCGTTAACATCATATCTAATGCTTTTTGGATACCGACCAATTTGGGTAATCGCTGCGTACCTCCACTACCTGGCAATAGACCTAATTGAACTTCAGGTACACCTAATGCTGTTTTCGGGTTATCACTACATACGCGCGCATGACAAGCTAACGCAAGCTCTAACCCGCCACCTAAACAGGCGCCATTTATTGCAGCAACTAAGGGTTTAGGGAAGTTCTCCATTTGATCAAAGATCATTTGTCCTTGACGAGAAATCGTTGTTGCTTCTTCAGCTGTTGTACAACTTGCCAACATGTTGATATCTGCGCCTGCGACAAAAGAGTCTTTTTTTCCTGAAGTAACAACCACCGCTTTAATTGAGTCATCCTCACGGACTTCTTTGAAGACTTCGGTAATTTGCTCGCCAAACTCTGCTTTTAGCGTATTCATGGTTTCACCAGGAACGTCCATCACCAAATGGGCAACGCCATTTTCTTTTCTAATTAAAGTAAAAGCATTATCTGTTGTTGTTTGAGTATCACTCATTAATCTGTCTCCACAATCATTGCTGCGCCTAAGCCACCAGCAGCACATGCTGTTGTTAATCCTACACCACCGCCACGGCGGTTTAATTCGTTCAAGGTTTGCGTAATTAGCCTAGCGCCAGTTGCGGCAAACGGGTGACCATAAGCAAGTGACCCGCCCATGACATTGAACTTAGCCATATCAATATCACCGATAGCTTTGTCTCGACCTAAATGTTCTTGTGCAAATTTGTCGCTTGCAAACATTTTCATATTCGCCAGCGCTTGGGCCGCAAAGGCTTCATGCATTTCCAATAAATCTAGATCTTTCAATTCCATGCCTGCACGTTGTAATGCAAGCGGCGTTGCGAAGCTTGGCCCCATTAACATGTCTTCCCACACATCAATCGCTGCAAAAGCATAACTTTTAATATAACCTAATGGCTTGTAGCCAAGCTCTTTTGCTCTACCTTCTCTCATTAATAAGATAGCGGCGCCCCCATCAGTTAACGCAGTACTGTTAGCGGCAGTTACTGAGCCATGTTTACGGTCAAAGACCGGTTTTAATTTAGCGTAACTCTCAAGGACAGAGTTTTCACGGAAACAATTATCTTTATCAACAAACTGTTTGTAAGGCTCAGGGTGGGCTGTCATCACCTCACCGTCGAGCTTCCCTTGTGCCCAACTTTCAGTTGCCAAAGTATGAGAACGATGTGCCAATGCGTCTTGATCGGCTCTTGAGATATTATGCGTTTTAGCCATTTGCTCGGCTGTTTGCCCCATAGAAATACCCGTAGAGTACTCAGCTACAGAGGGTGGAACAGGTAAAATATCTTTAAGGCCTAATTGGCGAATCAAATTGAATTTTTGTCCGAATGTTTTCGCTTTACTTAGATCAATAAGTGTACGACCGAACTTTTTTGATAAGCCAATCGGTGCTACTGACATTGAATCAGCACCACCAGCAACACCAACATCAACAATGCCCGCCATGATTGATTCCGCCACGTTAACCGTGGATTGAAAACTTGTCGCACAAGCACGCGATACACTATAGGCATCAGTATGAACATTCATACCTGTACCTAATACTATCTCACGGGCAATATTTGGTGCCTCAGGCATTTGAACAACTTGCCCATAGACAAGTTGATCTACAATTTTTGGATCTACTTCATGCTTTTTAAGTAACTCATTGACAACCATCTTACCCAAGTCCACAGCAGGTACGCCATGAAATGCGGTCGCTTGTTTGACGAATGGTGTTCTAAGACCCGCTACCACGGCAATACGCTCGCCTTTCGGGGTGGTAATTGTGTGTGTTTTTGTCATTATATTTCCCTAACCAAGAGGTCAGACCTCTAATATTTGTAATTTCATTCTAACGGCAAATGAAAATAATTCAAACTTTGATCATCTTTCGTTGATATCGCTATTTTCATTTTAGATAAAAATATTTACAACTAACTGCCCAAAGCTTGTTTTTTTTTCTGGGAACCATATATAGAATCAAGAGTCTTTAATGTCGTACTATGTAAAAATAGCTATACGTACTAAATAAAAATGATAAATAACCTCGAAAAATAAGTTATAAAACCCTATGACCATCGAACATTTTGCAAATTTAAAACAACATTTATCTGAACAAATCATTGGCCAACCCGCGTTGGTTGAGAATTTACTCATCGCATTACTAGCGGACGGACATTTAATTGTAGAGGGGCCACCGGGACTTGCTAAAACCCGCGCAGTGAATGCATTAGCAGAAGGGTTGGAGGCTGATTTCCATCGAGTACAATTTACCCCTGACTTACTACCAGCAGATTTAACCGGCACAGATATTTATCGTCCTGAAGATGGCACCTTTGTTTTTCAATCTGGGCCACTATTTCGAAATTTAGTCCTCGCTGATGAAATTAACCGTGCGCCAGCAAAAGTACAATCAGCTTTACTTGAAGCGATGGCGGAAGGGCAAATCACTGTTGGCCGCAACACCTACCAGTTACCAGAGCTATTTCTGGTAATGGCGACACAAAACCCACTCGAGCAAGAAGGTACTTACCCACTACCAGAAGCGCAGCTCGATCGTTTTTTGATGCATCTTGATATTGATTACCCTGATGCCAAAGCAGAGCTTGATATACTCAAACTTAATCGAGGTGAAGCCCTTAAACACGACAAAAAAGCTTTACGTATTTTAAGCCAAGACGAAATTTTTTCGGCTCGTGAACAAGCCCTTAAAATTCATATGTCAGAAGCAGTTGAAAACTATATCGTTGATTTGATTATGGCAACACGCCAGCCCGAAAAATATGACGATAAATTGAAAAAGTGGCTTGCTTACGGCGCTAGTCCACGTGCAACCATCGCATTGGATCGCTGTGCTCGCGCTAGAGCTTGGCTTCACAACCGTGACTTTGTCAGCCCTGAAGATGTTCAAGCGGTATTTCACAACGTATTAAGACATAGAATTTTGCTCACTTATCAAGCCGAAGCTGAAGGGATCACGCCTAATCAGTTACTTGACCACTTGTTGAGTTTAGTTGCAGTTGCCTAAGTTAATGCGATGAAATGGTTTAATCAATTATCAATAGCGCCTGAGCATAATGATGTACCGGCGATTTTGTCTAGCCTTAAGACAAACGGCATAGCGTTAAGTATTGAAGAGTTATTACAATACCAAAGTAAAGCTTCTTTGATCAACTTGTCAGCTAATCGCAACCAGTCGAGTAAAATGTCTGGAAATTACCTTGCCCGCAGCAAAGGTCGAGGCATGGAGTTTGATGAGGTACGTCATTACCAAACGGGCGATGATATACGTACGATAGATTGGCGCGTGACCGCTAGAACAGGTAAAACACATACCAAGTTATTTCGAGAAGAAATTGAGCGTCCGGTACTTATTGCGACAGATTTATCGAGTAATATGCATTTTGGCAGCAAGTTACTATTTAAATCCGTGCAAGCAGCACATGTCGCAGCATTAGTCGCGTGGCATGCCAAAGGGCGTGGAGATCGACTCGGCGGTATCGTATTTAATGAACATCGCCATTTAGAATGCAAGCCACGCAGTCGTAAGCAAGGTGTGTTACACTATCTACATAATCTGCAAGAAATTCATCGTTTAGGCCTAAACACACAACTACAAGAGAATGAAAAAAACCTGCAAGCTCCTGCCCTAGAAGCTACTGTAGCTTTCGAAGAGAATTGTGCTCGTATCAGACAACTAGCCCGACCAGGTAGTCTCGTTTATTTAATCACCGATGGTTATGGAGTAAGCGAAGAAAGTGTAAGACATTTGGCTCATGTCAGCCGTCACTGTGAATTGATCGTCTGCCAAATTTATGATCCTATTGAACATCAACTGCCAGCCTCCACCAACATGCTTAATGTAGTGCTAAGCGATGGCGAAAACAGGCAAACTTTGACACTAGGTAACAAGAAGAGTGAACAAGAATACGCGCAAAGTGCTCTAGCTCATCAGAAAATGCAACAACACTTATTTACTAAAGCCGGCGCTCGACTTTTGACTATTAGCGCAGCCGAAACATTGGAAAATCAATTGAGCCATGGAGACCGTCAATGGACCCGTTAGCTCAACTGCAAGACATTCACATCCCCGAACAAATAGCCAATTACCCAACAGCCCCTGGCTGGATAGCGGTATACGCATTATTATCCGCATTATTGGTATGGCTAATCATTAAATTTATACAACGGGTTAAATTAACGCGTAATCGTAAAGTAGCGCTAAAACAATTAGCACAAGCTGGCTCGGCGAGCGAATACATGACCATATTAAAGTGGGCTGCCATGGCTTACTTTCCCAGAAAAGATGTGGCTCATTTATCAGGAGAAAAGTTAACTGACTTCTTAGCAGCAGCACTACCTAGAAAACAACAACGAATGTTCAACAATAAATGCCAGAATTTACTCATTACCTATTATCAAAAGCCTTTTGATGACAATGAATGCCAGCAATTAAAAGAAGTTATTGAATTTTGGATTGGCCAAGCCTTACCACCTAAACCTGCACAAATGAAGGAGGCTATATGATCCATTTTGAATGGCCGTGGTTACTGCTTGCCTTACCATTACCTCTATTGGTCTATTGGCTACCGGCAAAAAAGCACAGCCAAAGTGCAGCGCTGAAAATTCCACACTTGTTGTCTGGCGTTTCAACCATTGAGTCGAGCAGTAATAAAAATAAAGTACCACTGTCGATATTAACCATCATATGGCTACTTACAGTTGTCTCGGCAAGTCAGCCACAATGGTTAGGAGAGCCAATTGATATTCCAACCGAAGGCCGTGAAATGATGATAGCGGTGGATTTATCGGGCAGTATGCAAGTAGAAGACATGGAACTGGGCGGTACTACAGTTAACCGATTAGACATGCTCAAAGTATTGCTTGGTGAGTTTATAGAAAGAAGACAAGGCGATCGCCTAGGCCTGATATTATTTGGTGATGATGCTTATATGCAAACCCCCATGACGTTTGACAGAAAAACAGTCAAACAAATGTTAGAAGAAACAGTGCTTGGTTTAGTCGGCAAGAAAACTGCGATTGGTGATGCAATTGCTTTAGCCGCAAAACGCTTTGACGAAAAACCGGACTCGAACCGCGTATTGGTATTACTGACTGATGGTCAAAACACGGCAGGTAAAATCACACCAGATCAAGCACTTGAATTAGCTGTTGATAAAGGCATTACCATATACTCCATCGGTATTGGCGCAGATGTCATGCTGCAACGTTCTTTGTTTGGTACGCGCCGCGTTAACCCATCAAGCGAATTAGATGAAGCAACACTAACAAACCTCGCCGAACAAACTGGCGGTAAATATTTTAGGGCTCGAGACAGCCAAAGCATGAGTGAAATATACCAATTACTCGACAATCTAGAGCCGGTAGAGCAAGAGCAACAACAAATGCGTCCGTTGACTTCTTTGTTCCATTACCCACTGGCTGTATCGCTTATTCTCGTGTTCTGTTATTTACTTACCATAAACATAAGGCATATGTGGGCAAGTCGGTCGACGCATACGGCCAGCAGTAAATTAGATAAGAATGCAGGGGTGAGCAAATGAATTTCAATGACTTTCATTTTATTAGGCCGGTGTGGTTATTAGCAATTATCGCGCTAATGCTTGCAATGTATCTGCTAAGAAAGATCCGCGTTAGCCAATCCGGCTGGACCAAGTTAGTACCCAAGCACCTGTCTTCGGTGTTGTTAGAGCAAGGAAACGAAGGCAAATCGCTTTCACTTGCCTTACCTTTTTTGACCGGACTGCTGGCAATAGTTGCGCTGGCAGGTCCTACTTGGCAAAAGTTACCTCAGCCTGTTTATCAAATACAGCGGGGCTCTGTGCTCATTATGGATATGTCATACTCCATGTATGCCACAGATATCACCCCTAATCGCTTAACCCGTGCGCGCTACAAAGCCATCGACTTGTTGGATAACCTTAACGAAGGTGACATTGGCCTTATTGCTTATGCCGGAGATGCGTTTGTTATTAGTCCGCTCACAGAAGATATTAATAACATCAAATTATTACTGCCGTCTCTCAGTCCTGATCTTATGCCTGAAATGGGCAGTAATCCATTAGCCGCTTTGTATCTGGCTAACGATATGTTAGCAAATGCAGGGCATGTTGAAGGCGATATATACTGGTTTACCGACGGCATAGATTTTGAAGACATCAGCGATATTAACGACTGGTCAAAATCATTTCCACATCGTTTAAATATTCTCGGTGTTGGCACCAACGATGGTGCACCAATAAAGCTGACTAACGGTGAGTTATTAAAAGATGATAAAGGTGCAATAGTCCTTCCTCGCCTGAGCTCAAAGTATTTAGCGGGCGTTGCAAATCAATCAACTGGTCATTATCAAACGATTTCCCATGAAAATGATGATATTGAAGCCTTGACGAAACCTTCGAAAAATCAGCAAGAAAAACAGCAGGGGGAAAATAATAATACCGGTGATCAATGGCAAGAAGCGGGTCCTTATCTCGTTATTTTATTATTACCACTTTTATTGGGCTATTTCCGACGTGGCGTGTTATCAGTTGCTGCGATCTTAATGTTCACGCTGCCGAGCAAACCAAGCTACGCTGTTGATTTTAGCAATTTGTGGAAGACCAAAGATCAACAGGGTCAACAGCAATATAATCAAGAAAGCTATGACACTGCCGCTGCGCTATTTGAAGATCCGATGTGGAAAGGCAGTGCACAATATAAAAATGGAGAATATGAACAAGCCTTGAGCTCCTTTCAACAACTTGATACCGCAGACGCCTATTACAATCAAGGGAATGCTTACGCCCAATTGAAAGATTTTGATAACGCTATTGAAGCGTATGATAAAGCATTGGAGAAAAACCCAAACGATGAAAATGCCCAAAAAAATAAGGCGTTAATTGAAGAGCTCAAAAAACAGCAAGAACAACAGCAACAGCAGGAAAATGAGCAACAACAAGGCGATCAGAGCCAAGATCAACAAGATTCTGAAGAACAGCAATCAGAGCAAAAGGAGCAACAAAATAAAGATAGCCAGCAATCTGACAGCTCGGACGAAAATCAATCTCAGTCAGAACAAAAAAAAGATGATCAGGCTAACTCGCAAGAAAATCAATCAGAGCAAGAACAGCAAGATCAGCAGCAGGAAAACAGCAACGCTCAACAAAACGAGGCAGAAAAAGACCTAGAACAAGAGAAAGAGCAACAAGCTCAAAATGAAGCACAGCCCGAAGAAGGCGAGCCAGAAACTAAAGAAGCTCAAGCTCAACAAGCGCGTCAAGAACAAATAGATCAAGAAAAAGCGCAAAAACATCAGCAATTATTAAATAAGGTCACCGACGATCCTTACCTTTTATTACGCAACAAAATGCAGTTGGAGTATCAAAAGCGTCGTCAAAATGGCAGCCAATCAGGAGTGAAGAAAAAGTGGTAAGAGCTATTATTTTATTGGTCAGTGTATTTGGGATGATGCCGTCGCATGCATTGACTCAAGTAACCGCTTCGATAGATAAAAACCCTGTTACTGTCAAAGAGTCTATCGTATTAACAGTTGTTGCTGATGATGATGTCGATTCTAATGCACTGGACACTTCTGCCCTATTGAATGATTTTATTGTCGGTAGAACATCGGTTAGCACGCAAACTAGCATGGTTAATTTTCAAACTTCGAGAACCACAAAATGGACAACATTATTGGTTCCACGTCATGAAGGAAATTTAACAATTCCTGCACTAAAAATTGACGATCAACAAACAGCGCCAATTCAAGTTAAAGTGCTATCGGCTAGTGATCCCAGCGCGTCAAGGCAGCAAGACCTTTTTATCACCACAGAAGTGTCAAACAAAGACATTTATGTTCAGCAGATGATGACATTAACGGTAAAGCTGCATTTTGCTGCGGAACTACAACGAGGCAGCTTAAGTGAGCCAAGCTTCGAAGGCGCAACCATCACTCAAGTGGGGAAAGATA
This sequence comes from Thalassotalea atypica, assembly GCF_030295975.1. Lineage (NCBI taxonomy): Bacteria > Pseudomonadati > Pseudomonadota > Gammaproteobacteria > Alteromonadales > Colwelliaceae > Thalassotalea > Thalassotalea atypica. The sequence goes on along the minus strand of NZ_AP027364.1, from coordinate 988,641 downwards.
AAGAAAATGAAACCATTATTAATGGACGTCGTTTTCGCGTCATTGAACGTACCTACTCTGTCACTCCACAACAAAGCGGAGATTTTATACTTGCATCCCCAATGTTTTCAGGTGAAATCATGGTGCAATCGGCAAGACGCTCAAATTTTCTAAGCTTTGGTGAGACAAAACCCGTAAGCGTCATCGGTGAAGAAATTCCTATTAAGGTTCGCCCTATTCCTCAGCAATTCAAAGGCCAATGGCTACCCAGTGAGCTCCTGACCCTACACGAAGAATGGCAACCTACTGAAGGGCAATTTACAGTTGGAGAGCCAATCACACGTACTATCACGTTAACCGCTGCGGGTGTTTCTTCAGAGCAATTGCCATCAATAGCATTGACGTTGCCGAAAGGACTTAAAGTATACCCTGACCAAGCAGAGCTGCATTCAAGCTTAAACAAAGGGCGAATCATCAGTCAGTCAGTGCGAAACTTTGCCATTGTCGCAAGTCGTGCCGGAGAATATCAATTGCCAGCGCTAACTATCCCATGGTGGAACACGATCACTAATCGCATGGAAACTGCAACATTACCGGCGCAATCGATCATTATCAAACCAAACGAAAATATCGATACGACTACAGATATTCCCCCCCCAGCCATTCAACAAGACAAAGGATATATCACTCCCGAAACTGTTATTATTGAGAAATCGCCTTGGCTGCAGTGGTTATTCCTAGCATTATGGTTACTGACTTGCCTAGCGTGGTTGACGCAATACCTTTTGAGTCGACGTACAAAGTCAATTCTTAAGAATAAGACCGACACTTATCAAGTTAATGATGTTCACTTGGCTATATTAGCAGCCTGTAAAAAGAACCAAGGTGCACAAGTGATGAACTTGTTGTTGCCTTGGGCAAAAAGTATCAGTAAAACGCAAACCGTCAATAATATTAGTGACGCAAAGGCGTATTTTAGTCATGATGAATTTAGCCAAGCAGTCGATGATTTATATGCCTATTTTTATGGCAATAACGACCAACCGGCCAAAGAGTGGCAGGGAGACGCGCTTGTTCATGCAATATCAGCGCTTTATAAAATCCAAGCAAAACAAAGCGCTAACACATCAATAAAACTGAACCCTTAATATTTCAGGTTCAATATCACACTTCTTCGGCGATGTTATTTTTAGCACAATCGGCTAAACTTAACCTCGCCGTTTTAATTTCTACGCGTTAAATAATGCTAAAAAAAATAATTCGAAATAATAATTCAGACCATCGGGTCTCTACTTCCATGACGACAAAACAAGTAAGATACGAAGCCCTTGTTCGGGCCTTGCATAGTGATTTATATCGCTATGCGTATTGGTTGACGCATGATAAGCAAGTGTCAGAAGATTTGGTGCAAGAAACCTTTCTGCGTGCATGGCGCGCCTTAGATTCACTTAAGGACGAAAAAGCCGCGAAGTCTTGGCTGATCACCATATTACGACGTGAAAATGCCAGACGCTTTGAACGAAAGCGTTTTGAAATGAGTGAATATGATGAAGCCGCAATAACAGATACGCGCTCAACAAGTACCGAACAAGAAATAGAAAACCACTGGCTAAGAGAAAAAATAGGTCTCATGCCAGATGAATATCGAGAGCCACTTGTGTTACAGGTGGTCGGTGGCTTTAGCGGCGAAGAAATAGCTAAAATCCTCGACTTAAATAAGAACACCGTAATGACAAGACTGTTTCGCGCCAGAAACCAGTTAAAAGAAGCGATCGATGAACAACCATTGAAAAGAGGTAATCACAATGGATGATCTGAAATTTAGACGCAGCCTGCTCGCTGATCCCTACAGTCAAGATCCTGAATTTATGTCTGCAAGAAAAGCAGATGCAAGTAAACAACAATATGCTCAAGAGATTGAAATCCTAAACAGTAAAATTGAACAAGCATTGAATGTGCCTGTACCTGAAGATTTGTGTGATCATTTAATCCTGCGCCAAACCATGGCTAGTCATCGTCAGCAAAAGCGTAAGAGTCGAACTCACCTTGCTCTAGCTGCATCAGTGGCATTCGCCTTTGGTTTAATCTTTAATTTTATGCAATTTTCTAGCGCATACTCAGGTATTGATGATTATGCATTAGCCCACGTTTATCATGAAGTAGGTAGTTTTGATAATACTACAGATGCTCGGGTTTCACTGACCTCATTAAATAGCAAAATGGCGTCATTTGATGGCCGCTTTAGTGGTACTATTGGTGAACTAATATCTGCAGATTATTGTCGATTTGATGGCATCAAGAGTTTGCATTTGGTCTTCCAAGGTAAAACGTCACCAGTTAATGTTTTTGTGGTACCTAATCGTGACGAAGTGTTGTTTTCAGAGCAGTTTTCAGACGCTCAATTGCGTGGTATTGCAAAGCAGTTTGGGCAACAGAATGTGATTATAGTCGGCGATAAGCAAGAGTCTTTAAATCAATGGCAGCAAAACCTTGCAAAAAACATTCAATGGTCAACTTAATCAAAGGCTAAACTTTATAAATCACAAAGTTGTTACGAATATTTCAGACTAGCCCCTAGCTCATTAAAACCATACTTGTTAGCATAGCGACATTCTAGCTAATAAGTATGGCAAACATGGCATTTGAACTTCCAACTTTAGTAACATTCGTAAGTTACCTACTGGTCACTTTAGCAATTGGTGTTGTCGCTTTTAAAGCAACTGATACCTTAAGTGATTATATTTTAGGTGGCCGTAAATTGGGCCCTGCAGTTACCGCTTTGAGTGTCGGTGCATCTGATATGAGCGGCTGGCTACTACTTGGGCTTCCCGGCGCAATATATCTTTCTGGGGTTAGCGAAGTATGGATAGGTGTCGGCTTGGTTGTGGGGGCCTACTTCAATTGGCTATTAGTCGCTCCACGACTTAGAAAATTCACAGAAAAAGCCAATGACTCACTTACGTTACCAGAGTTTTTCGAGAACCGCTTCAATGATACTTCTCATCTACTAAGGTTTATATCAGCAGCCACTATTTTAATCTTTTTTACCTTCTATGTTTCTTCTGGTTTAGTTGGGGGCGCCATTTTATTTGAAAAAGTCTTTGGCTTAGATTATAACTCAGCGTTAATCATTGGCGCAGTAGTCATTGTATCTTACACCTTTTTAGGTGGCTTCTTGGCGGTCAGTTGGACTGACTTCTTCCAAGGCTGCTTGATGCTACTTGCATTGGTTATTTTGCCTATTACGACAATCTATGAATTAGGCGGTATAGATAAAACAGCGGCAATTTTAGATAATGCCAACCCAGAATACGCCAGTTTATTTAAAAATTTTTCATGGCTTGGTTTTATCTCACTTATGGCTTGGGGATTGGGTTACTTTGGTCAACCTCATATTTTATCTCGCTTTATGGCAATTCGTTCAACAAAAGACATTCCAGCATCACGTAATATTGCCATGGTATGGATGGTGGTGTCTTTGATCGGTGCGCTTGGTGTTGGTTTGGTAGGCCTGGCCTACTATGTACAAACACCATTGGAAAATAGTGAAACAATTTTTATTCAGCTTTCGTCAAGCATTCTCAACCCTTGGGTTGCCGGCGTAATAATTGCCGCCATACTATCAGCTATCATGAGTACGATTGATTCTCAACTACTGGTTTGCTCAAGTGTAATTGTAGAAGACTTTTACAAGCACCTGAATCAACGTGAAGCCAGTGAAAAAGAACTTGTGTGGCTTTCGCGTATTTCTCTAATTGTTATTGCATTACTCGCCACAGTAATCGCAACGAACCCTGAAAGCTCGGTTCTTGACTTGGTTAGCTATGCTTGGGCAGGTTTTGGCGCTGCGTTTGGCCCAACGGTAATACTTTCTCTTTATTGGTCTAAATATACCAAGTTAGGCGCTATTTGCACGGTTATTACTGGAGCAATAATTGTCGTTGTTTGGAAGCAATTAACCGGCGGAATATTTGATTTATACGAAATAGTCCCTGGTTTTATCACTGCAATGGCTGTGGGCGTATTAGTGTCAACTACCGTTAAATCAGACTCAACAGAATCCGAAGAAATGTTTCATCAGTTAAATAAAGATTAGCGATTTAATAACGATTAAATTATAGTGGCGTAATACCTAACTTCAGTATTGCGCCTGAATTTACCCCAAAAGAATAATAATTAAGTAATACGAAGACAAAAGCTAAACCAAGGATTTTCTTACGTATGTATTTTTATGCGGCCCGACAGCCTATTTTGGACAAAAACAAAGCTTTATTTGCCTATGAGCTGCTGTTTAGAGATAGCATCGATAATATATTTCCAGATATAGACGGTGATGAAGCAACAACTAAAATGGTTGAAGCAAGCCAGTTTAACATGGGAATCAATGAGTTCACCGGCAACAAACCAGCTTTTATTAACTTTACACTAGAAACTTTGAGTCAAGGTTATGCCACCATGCTCACCAACGAAGAAGTCGTCGTTGAGATATTGGAAACAGTTAAACCAGGTAAGAAACTTTTGGCGATTTGTAAAGAGCTTAATGACAAAGGCTACACTATCGCGCTTGATGATTATGAGCATCAATCAGTTTGGGGGCATTTTTACCCGTTTATCCAGATAATCAAAATCGATTTTCAGCAAACTACTGTAGATGAAATTAAAGTCATCAAAAAAGCAATTGAGTCATATCCCCACATAAAATTGTTAGCGGAGAAAGTAGAGACCCATGAAGAATATAATCAAGCAGTAGCTCTTGATTTTGATTATTTTCAGGGCTTCTTTTTTTCTAAACCCGAAATGGTTAAGGCCAAAAATTTATCGCCCTCGCAAATTGCTATGGCAGAATTGCTGTATGAAACCTCTAAACCGGATTTAGACTTAACTTCTATCACGGCAGTATTTGAACGCGATGTGTCGTTATCATACAAGCTTCTACGCTATGCAAATTCACCAATCTTTCGTCGACGAAGTGAAATTTCAACAATAAAACAGGCCTTGGTGATCTTAGGCTCAGCGGAGTTGAAAAAGTTTATTGCTTTAATGTTTGCAACTACGGCTAACCCTGATAAACCGTCTGAATTAATCACAATGTCGATGGCACGGGCAAAATTCTGTGAGCTTGTCGCGCCACTAATGAAAACGCAAGGCGATACATCAATGGCATTTTTGACAGGCCTTTTATCAATGATTGATGCTATCTTAGATGAAAGTTTGGAAAGCGTACTGGCTAAATTACCACTAGCAAAAGAAGTAACAGAGCCACTCTTAACTGGCAAAGGCACCATGGCTGCGATTATCAAGCAGTTGGAACTGATTGAACATGCAGAATGGGATAAGGCCATGTTAGTGATGGAAAAGTTACAACTCGATAAAGAAAAAACCGTTGAATGTTATAACCAAGCGCTTGCATGGGCCGATGAACAGGCTAGTCAGATGACATAGCATCAGTTTTATTGTCGCTGTAACGCAATGAAAAAAGAGCCCGTAGGCTCTTTTTTTATTGAGAGTAAGAAGGTGGTAATGTTGTTATTCAAAACCGTTTGGGTTTTGCGATTGCCATCGCCATGTATCTTCAATCATCGTGTTTAAATCACGAACCGCTTTCCAGTTCAATAATGTTAGTGCTTTATCAGCATTAGCAAATACTGTCGCAATATCACCAACACGTCTGGGCACAATAGCATATGGGATATCTTTACCACTAATCGCTTTAAAGCTCTTCACAATCTCCAAAACTGAAGTGCCATTGCCAGTACCTAAATTGATCGGCTGACATCCTTGTAAATCATTTAAGGCCTCTACAGCTTTAATATGACCCAAGGCAAGGTCTACAACATGAATATAGTCTCTAACTCCGGTACCGTCTGGCGTATCATAGTCATCACCAAATACATTGAGCTGAGCCAACCGGCCAACGGCGACTTGAGCGACATAAGGTAAAAGGTTATTGGGAATACCGTTAGGGTTTTCACCCATAGTACCGGATGCATGAGCGCCAATTGGGTTGAAATAACGTAAACAAGCAATCGACCATTTTGTATCGCTCTTTGCCAAATCCATCAATATATTCTCGATCATTAGCTTCGTTTGACCATAAGGGTTAGTCGCAGAAGTTGCCATCGACTCATCTAAAGGAGAAATATTGTTTTCACCATAGACCGTTGCAGACGAGCTAAAAACAAGTTTTTTAACATTAAACTTTGCCATTATTTCGAAAAGCGTGATCGAGCCACTGACATTATTCTGGTAATAACTCAGTGGTATTTCATTTGACTCACCGACTGCTTTTAAACCAGCAAAGTGAATAACAGCTTCGATATCATGTTGGCTAAACACATCACTCATTGCTTTTGCATCACAGATATCCGCTTGAATGAATGTTGGGAAAACACCGGTTAGGGCTTCTATTCTAGACAGCACCCGAGTAGAAGAGTTTGACAGGTTATCAACAATAACAACCTCATGCCCTTTTTCAATCAATTCCACCACGGTATGACTACCAATATAGCCCGTGCCCCCTGTAACTAATAAACTCATCTTTTATCCATTTATCACGCTAAATCTCGTTAACATTTAATTTATTCAATATGGCGACTACGCCTGAGATTTAATTATAGTAGTTAAATAAGGTCGAAATAAACTGTTCGCGCTGATCTAAGGGTAATTTATTAATTCCTGCCGCGCCTGATCGGCCACCACCAGTGGCAAATTGAATACATACCTCATCAGCACCTTGCTTATTTTTTAGCGGCGCTCTAACACTTACCGTATAACTTTCACCATCGCGATTATAGGTTAGCACCCCATGAGCTTTATCAGGTGACTCATTCGCAAGTTCATTGCCAAATACACCACTAACACGTCGTGACCAAGGTGCGTCATCTAGGAGCACAACTTTAATCGCTTCATTATCAACTAGAATCTCAGAATGTTGGGCTTGTTTCATGTCTTCATGATAGGCCCGTTCTAAGGTTGAAAAAATTGAATCCTCATCCAAGATCAGATCAAATGGATCAGAATATGCTAACAATGCCTTAAACAGCTCCGCAGGGTGAAAATGTAAGTCCTCGACCGCCTGACCATAACCGTTATAATTAATGTACGTTCCTAAAGCGCTCAATTGCTGCTGTTGTATCTCTGACAGGCCTATCTGATTAGATAATGCGATAGCCGAGGCCGTCATATTGTCACCAAATGCAGCAGCAACCGCCCAGTTGGCATATTGTCCCTTTAAATACTCATTGACCAATAATGCGGTACATGTATTGGCATCAGTATTAATGATCGGTGTTAGGTTTTGATGAGTAGGAATTTCACCACTTCGATGATGATCAACATAAAACGTAGCAATGCCTTGAGCCAATGCTTGTTCGAGCGCCGTAACGTTTTTTTCCATGGATATATCAAGCACTGTCATTGACTGAGCTCTCGATAGATCTATTTTTTCAATTAATTGAATGTCTCGTTTTACCCCCGTGATCAAGACTGAATCTTTAGGCTCAGCAAGACGCAGTTGAATTAATGAAATAATGCCATCAGCATCACCATTAAAGACATCAAAATGTTTTTTATTATTTTTAACCACTACTGTATAAATCCTTGATTTCGTAAGTAACTTACGATTTGCTCCGCACATGCCTGAACAGAGTGTTCGTCGGTGTGAACGTGAATTTCAGGCGCCTTAGGTACATCATAGCCAGAGTCTATGCCAGTAAAATCCTTAATCTCGCCACTTCGTGCTTTTTTATATAGCCCTTTTGGGTCTCGTTGTTCACAAACAGCTATAGGGGTATCGATAAAGACCTCAATAAACTCACCATGGTCTAATTTTTCACGCGCCATCTGACGATCACAGGCAAAAGGTGAAATAAATGCAGTAGAAACAATCACGCCAGCATCGACAAACAGTTTTGCCACTTCGCTAACACGGCGTATATTTTCTATACGATCTTCATCACTAAAGCCTAAGTCGCCGTTTAAACCATGACGCACATTATCACCATCAAGCAAATATGTACGACACTGCTGTTGATGTAACAATGCATCAACAGCGTTAGCTATGGTTGATTTGCCTGAGCCGCTTAATCCGGTGTACCAAAGTAAGCACGATTTTTGATTGTTCAGTGCTGCACGTTGGGCTTTGTTTACTTGTTGTTCATGCCAAACGGTGTTTTCTGTTTTCATATGTTTTAACTTAAATGATTAAAATGGAAATATAACGGGGATCATAAAAATCACCACCGCCGAATATGTGATTGATACAGGCAAGCCATACTTAACGAAATCGGCTAATCGGTAGTTGCCCGCGTTAAATACCATGACATTGGTTTGATAACCGTACGGACTGATAAAACTCCCGCTAGCAGCAAAAGCGACTGCCATGACAAAGGGTACCGGGTTTGCGTCTAGCCCAATGGCCATATTGTAAGCAATAGGAAATATCAATGCTGCTGCCGCATTGTTTGTTACCAATTCAGTCACCACTAAGGTCAAGACAAATACCATAATAAAGACGATAAAAATACTTTGCCCATGTAATAGTTGCTCAACTTGACTCGCCAGTAACTCTGCCACACCGCTATTTTCCATAGCGGTTGCTAAGGTCAGTGCGCTTAATACGATCATCCATATTTCCAGTGGAAAACGTCGCTTAATTTCGTTAATAGGTAGACAGCCAGTAAAGACGAGTAAAGCAACAAAAAACAATAGGCATTTAAGCAAGCTAATAGACGTTAGTACAGACGTTGCAATAGAAACGATAAAGCCAAACACGGTCAAACGATCACGCCAACCATAAAGCATGTTATCGGGCTGATGACCGGATAAGATAAAAAAGTTTTTAGATAAATTGGTACGAGAGCTAAAGTCTTTACCGACGGCAAGGACAAGAAAATCGCCTGATTGAATGACGATTTCACCAAGCTTACCTGATAATGTCCCACCTTCTCGCCTTATTGCAACAACGGCTGAATCAAATCGAGCCCGAAATCCCGCTCCTTTAAGGCTTTTTCCAATAACAGCAGAATCCGGTTTTATCACCACTTCAGTCAAATTATCCCGCAGCAAACCATCTTGTTCAGCAAAGAGTGTTAAACCGTCAAATTGCTGTAAGGTCAACACTTTGGATATGTCACCAGTAAAAATCAGTTTATCGCCCACTTCCAAATATTCCTCAGGCTTTACAGGAGAAATAAGTCGTCCTTTTCTAACCAATTCTACTAGGAATAATGAGTCCAAGCTTCTTAAGCCATTCTCCTCGATAGTCTTACCAATTAGTCCAGATGATTCTACAACTTCAGCTTCAACTAGGTATTCTTTGGTTTGTAATGCTTCTTTAGTAATATCAGGCAAACTCGGCAAGCGAAGTAATATAACAATAGAGCAAATGCCTAATGCGGTAAGACCAATGATAGTGAAATCAAAAAATGCCAAGCTGTTTTGACTTTGTTCGATGTAGAGGCTATTTACAAGTAAATTGGTGGAGGTGCCGACCAGGGTTAACGTACCGCCCAAAATCGACACAAATGAAAGTGGTAATAGTAATTTTCCTGGATTAATAAGGGTGTTGTTTTTAACGGTATTGATCAGGCTTGCCACAACCGCTGTATTATTCATCAAAGCCGATGCGAATGCCGCACTGAGTAAAGTCCTCAATGTGGATTTAATTTTCGAGCCACTGATTAGAATAGTCGACAATCGACGAAGCACACTGGTACGCTCGAACGCAAATGAACAAAGTACCAATAAAACGAGTGTTACTAACCCTGGGTTAACTGCATTTGCTAAAATATCATCGGTAGAGACTAATGTAGCGGCGAGGCAGAGAAGTGTAGCGCCGAAAAATACGCGCTCAGGAGCCTTTTGAAACTTGATCAGACCGACTAAAGTACCGAAGAATATCGCCAGCATTACCCATTGCATAGCAGCCATCTAGTGATCCTTTTCACGTTGTTTAATGCTAAAAGCGCGCCTTAATTACTTACTATTACTCAACATTTTAAGTCTAGCAAGCAATTAAGCGCTTTTTCATCAAGAAGTAGTTAGCCAAACAATTTAGATAAATCGCGAGAGCCCCAATGTGGGAAATGTTTGCGGACTAAGGCGTTAAATTCAACTTCAAAATCGGAATAGCTTTGCTCTTTAAGCGTTTCACTTATTTGCTTAATCATGCCGGCACCAACCGTCACATTACTTAAGCGATCGATAATGATAAACGCCCCAGTTTCTGGGTTAATTTCATACGGATCAAAATGGATTTGCTCTGCCACGCTCATAGCGACCGTGCCAATTTCATTTAAGCCCAATTGCGAGACCTCACTCGCCTCCATGGTATTAACATCAATTTTATTTTCAATTTTCGATACGTGCCCAGTAGTCATTCGGGTGCCGTGCTTGATGTAATATTCACGACCAGTTTCTAACGCTTCTTCATGCATCCAAACAACGTTAGCACTGAAGTTTTTAGATGAAGAAGGGATGGCATCCTTCTTCACAATCATGTCACCACGGCTGATATCAATTTCATCTTCTAGCGTCAGGGTAATGGCCATGCCTTTTTCCGCACGCTCTAGCTCGCCATCAAAGGTGACTATTGATTTTACATGACTTTCTTTGCCTGATGGCAAGGCAACAATCGTATCGCCAATTCTAATTTGGCCAGCCGCAATCGTGCCCGCAAATCCTCTAAAGTTAAGATGTGGCCTGTTAACGTATTGCACAGGGAACCTAAACTCTGACAATGCTTGCTGACGTTCAACTTTTATCGTGTTCAGTAACTTCATTAAGGTAGCACCGGGGTACCAACTCATGTTTTCACTTTCTTCAACAACATTATCGCCATTGAGCGCCGAAATCGGTACAAAACGAATGTCTTCAAACGCTAATGATTCAGCAAATTCACGATAACTTTTTTTAATTTCTTGGTATCTCTCTTGACTATAATCAACCAAGTCCATTTTATTCACGGCCACTAAAACGTGTTTGATACCCAGTAGCGAACAAATAAAAGAATGGCGACGGGTCTGCACTTGAACGCCATGGCGAGCGTCAATCAAGATAATGGCCAAATCGCAGGTGGAAGCCCCTGTTGCCATGTTGCGTGTATATTGCTCGTGTCCAGGGGTATCTGCAATAATGAACTTTCTTTTATCTGTTGAAAAATAACGATAAGCAACATCAATAGTGATACCTTGCTCTCGCTCTGACTGTAAACCATCAACCAATAGCGCTAAATCAACTGTTTCGCCCGTTGTACCCGATTTTTTACTGTCGTTTTCAATAGCTGCTAATTGGTCTTCAAAAATCATTTTTGAGTCGTGTAATAAGCGGCCGATTAACGTACTTTTTCCATCATCAACACTACCACAAGTCAAAAATCTGACCAGTTCTTTATTTTCATGTTGCTTTAAATACGCTTGAATGTCTTGTTCAATTAAGTCTGACTGATGACTCATTTTTATCCCTTACTTAGCAACTGCACTTTGAATTGAACTCACAATGATAAAACGCAGCTGAGAAAATTTGATGTATTGCCTAAAGAAAATTTAGAAGTACCCTTCCATTTTCTTCTTCTCCATTGAACCTGCTGAATCGTGATCAATAACTCGCCCCTGTCGTTCTGAAGTTTTCGTCAGCAACATTTCTTGAATTATATCAGGTAAGGTCGCAGCCTCAGATTCAACGGCGCCTGTTAATGGGTAACAACCTAGAGTTCTAAATCTAACTTTCTTCATCTGAACCTGCTCATTTTCTTCAAGCGGCATACGGTCATCATCGACCATGATCAGGGTGCCATCACGCTCTACTACTGGTCGCTCGGCAGAAAGGTATAACGGTACAATTTCAATATTTTCAAGGTATATATATTGCCAAATATCGAGTTCAGTCCAGTTTGATAACGGAAATACACGAATACTTTCGCCATTATCAACCTTACCGTTGTATATGTTCCATAACTCTGGACGTTGATTTTTCGGATCCCAACGGTGGTTCTCATCTCTAAATGAATACACTCTTTCTTTGGCACGAGATTTTTCTTCATCACGACGTGCGCCACCAAAAGCAGCATCAAAGCCATAATGATCGAGTGCCTGTTTCAAGCCTTGGGTTTTCATGACGTCAGTATGTTTTGCACTGCCATGTTTAAATGGGCTGATCCCCATTTTTAACCCTTCAGGATTTTTATGAACAAGTAGTTCAAAATCATATTTTTTCGCCATTTCATCACGAAACGCGATCATTTCTTTAAACTTCCACGTAGTATCCACATGTAAAAGTGGGAAGGGAATTTTTCCTGGGGCAAACGCTTTTCGCGCAAGGTGTAACAAAACGGCAGAGTCTTTGCCCACAGAGTAAAGCATCACCGGCTTATCAAATTCCGCAGCGACTTCACGTATAATATGGATTGATTCAGCTTCTAATTTTTGCAGATGGGTTAAATTCATAAACCTATTAACTTCCTTCGTTTTTGCAAGCGCCAATCAGCTGTTGCAATTTTTATTGTCAATATTGTGCCACATCCTGCGTAGCTCAACCATATAAGAAAAAGCTTTTATATTCCATTTCGAAATATAAAAACTCCTTTTACCATTTATCAGCAATATCTAAGCTTACTCTAAAACCAGTTGCTTTAGATATGCCCTAAACTGACTATTTAGCTCAGGGTGACGCAGGCCATACTCGACATTGGCCATCATGTAGCCCATTTTAGAGCCACAGTCATGAGACTTACCTGTCATATGAAAAGCCTCAACTGTTTCTATTTTCATTAAACTTGCAATAGCGTCCGTTAGCTGTATTTCATCACCGGCACCTGGTGGTGTATATTCTAACAAATCCCATATTTGCTCTGATAATACATAGCGACCGACAACCGCCAAATTTGATGGCGCATCTTCAACCGCGGGCTTTTCAACAACCGCTGTCATTTTCTCACATTGTCCTGCACTTAAAGCTGCACCGCCGCAATCAACCACACCATAATTGCTTACTTTTTCCATAGGCACTGGCTCTACCAATATTTGACTATGTTCGGTTTGGTTAAAGCGAGCTATCATAGCAGCCAAGTTTTCTTCTTTTAAGTTGGCACTACCATCATCAAGAATAACATCGGGTAATACCACGACAAAAGGCTCATTTCCAACCACTGGACGGGCTTTTAATACAGCATGCCCAAGACCTTTAGCTTCGCCCTGTCGAACATGCATTATGGTGACATCTCTTGGGCATATTGCTTGAATTTCTCCAAGCAATTGACGTTTAACCCGCTTTTCCAGCGTCGTCTCTAGCTCAAAAGATTTATCAAAATGATTTTCTATCGCATTTTTAGATGAATGCGTCACTAATACAATTTCTTTTATACCCGCCGCCACACACTCATTTACAATGTACTGAATTAAAGGTTTATCAACTATGGGCAACATTTCTTTAGGAATGGCTTTGGTTGCAGGTAACATTCGAGTCCCTAAACCCGCAACAGGGATAACAGCTTTTCTGATCACTTTTGACATTTCGTCTTCCATTTTCATAATACGTTATTGGTGTCATTTACTGACACAATTTGGTAATCCGTGGTTCATTAAATATTGCATTATTGTGGCAATCACACGTTATAATGTTTTCGATACCATTGAACAAAATTTGCAACGCCTTGTTCAATATTCATTTGCGGCTGATACCTTGTCGCAGCAAATAAGTCATCTACATCGGCATAGGTTTGATAAACATCACCCGCTTGCATTGGTAATAAGTTTTGCTTGGCTTCAATGCCTATCGCCTTTTCAAGTGCGCTGACAAATGAAGTTAATTTTATCGGATTGCCATTACCAATATTATAAATACGATATGGTGCACTACTTTGTGCTGCGCTGCCTTGCTCAACCGACCAACTATTGTTTCTTATCGGGATGTTGTTTTGCGTTCGAATAATGCCTTCAACAATATCATCGATATAAGTGAAGTCTCGTCGCATATCACCATGATTGTAGACATCAATTGGCTTGCCTTCAAAAATGGCTTTTGTGAATTTAAATAGCGCCATATCAGGTCTCCCCCATGGCCCATAAACCGTAAAAAATCTCAAGCCTGTAGTTGGAATGTCATATAGGTGTGAGTATGTATGAGACATCAGTTCATTTGACTTTTTAGTCGCTGCATACAAGGAAACAGGATGATCAACCGCATCACTTGTTGAAAAAGGTGTTTTACTGTTTAAGCCATAAACAGAGCTAGATGATGCATAGACAAGGTGCTCGATATTGTTATGACGACACCCTTCCAAAATAGTTAAATGACCAATTAAATTTGAATCAGCATAAGCCATCGGGTTATCAATAGAATAGCGAACACCCGCCTGTGCCGCTAAATGAATGACACGATCAAATTTCTCAATAGCAAACAGGTCTTCAATACCTCTTCTGTCCGCTAAATCTAGTTGCTTAAAATTAAACAACGTCAGCTCGTTCAGTAATTGAAGACGTGACAACTTTAGATTTACATCATAATAGTCATTGAGATTATCTAACCCTACCACTTGATGGCCTTGTTCAATTAATCGTTTGCTGACAAAAAAGCCTATAAATCCTGCTGCACCCGTTACTAAATACTTCACTTGTTTATCTTTATCCCAAAATCATTAAATTAAAAAGATTTTACACTGTCGCCACGGCCAATGGCGTAGTACGAAAAGCCCCTACTCTTAAGCAGGCCTGGATCATACAAATTGCGTCCATCAACAATTACTGGATGAGAGAGGGACTTTTCTATTAGTTCAAAGTCTGGCGCTCTAAATTGGCTCCATTCTGTGCAAATAACTAATGCATCAGCGCCATTTAAAGCTGATTCTTTTGTGCCGACTAAAGACAAATCATCTCTATTTCCATAAATCCTCTGACACTCTTCCATTGCTTCTGGATCATAGGCTTGTACTTTTGCGCCTGCCTGCCATAAAGCTTCCATTAACACGCGAGAAGACGCTTCACGCATATCATCGGTTTGTGGTTTAAATGACAATCCCCAAACGGCAATGGTTTTACCTTTCAGTTCGCCATTAAAGTGATTGTTGATATGAAAAAATAATTTCTGCTTTTGACTATAATTGACGCTTTCAACGGCAGCCAGCAAGGCAGGTTGATAATTAATACTTTGTGCTGTTTTTACTAATGCTTGCACATCTTTTGGAAAGCACGATCCACCATAGCCACAACCTGGATAAATAAATTGATAGCCGATACGTGAATCAGAGCCAATACCGTGACGCACGGCCTCTATGTCAGCACCCAATAACTCAGCAAGATTGGCAATTTCATTCATGAATGAAATTTTTGTTGCGAGCATGCAGTTTGCGGCATATTTAGTGAGTTCAGCTGAGCGCACATCCATAAAAATCATCCGATCATGATTGCGATTAAATGGCGCATAAAGTTCACGCATGATTTCTCGAGAATGTTCGTTTAACGTACCAACAACGATTCGATCAGGTTTCATACAGTCGTTGACGGCTGCCCCTTCTTTTAGAAACTCAGGGTTGGAAACGACATCGTAAGAAATATTGAGATTACGACTGCCAAGCACCTCTGCAACCTTCGCAGAAACTTTATCGGCTGTGCCAACGGGCACGGTTGACTTATCGATAATGATTTTGGGAGAGGTCATGTGAGATGCGATAGTTTCTGCCACCGCTAACACATATTTTAAATCTGCTGAGCCGTCTTCATCCGGTGGCGTACCCACAGCGATAAACTGAATTTCACCATGTTCAACGCCAAACCTAGCGTCTGTAGTAAAGCTTAACAAGCCATTTTTATATGTTTCTTCAACAATCGGCGTTAACCCAGGTTCATAGATCGGGATGATGCCTTTTTCTAAATCCGCGACCTTTTTTTCATCAACATCGACACAGACAACGTCATGCCCCACAGAAGCTAAAATGGCGGCCTGCACCAAGCCAACGTACCCAATACCAAAAACTGTTACTTTCATTTACTTCCTACTCGCTGTGAAGTGCATAGCTAAGACAAATAATAACATTGTTAGTGCTACATTTTATTTACGCAAATAATAACGAATAAAACGAGAAACAAATAGAGCTAGGTTACAAATTTACGCCAAAGATTACGCGCTTTTAATATTTGTTATCAGAACGAGCACCACCACAGAATTAGATTATTTACTCAGTGAAAGTTTTCATCTTATATTTTATTTAGATCAACCTAATGCACTTGCCTTTACGCTCTAGCAAAGGTATAACACGGGCTGTAATAAAATCACGAAATTAAATCTGGAAAGGATAATTATATGAATAAGCCTAATACGGGAACCATGCTTGGTCACCCGAAAGGACTCTTCCTATTATTTGGTACCGAAATGTGGGAGCGCATGAGCTACTACGGTATGCGCGGTATCTTTGTATTATATTTGGTGGCATTTGCCGCAAACTTTGGCTGGGATATGGCCTACTTCGGCATAGATCCTACTGCAGCTGATGCACAAGACCAGTTAGCCAAAGCATTAAACAAAAACGCCCTTGGTATTTTGGGAATTTATGCGTTTTGGGTATACGTAACACCAGTTCTTGGTGGTTGGATGGCTGATAACCACTGGGGTCAGCGTAAGGCTATAATTATTGGTGGTGTGTTAATGGCGTGTGGCCAATTTTCACTAGGTACTCCTCACCACTTAATTCCAGGCATGGAAATTGAATTTTTATACTTAGGTTTATTCCTTTTGATCATGGGTAACGGTTTCTTCAAACCGAATATTTCTACCATGGTTGGTGATTTATATGAAGAAGGTGACAAACGTCGTGATGCGGCATTCACTATTTTCTACATGGGTATCAACTTAGGCTCTATCTTAGGTTATTTCGTGGTTGGTACAATTGGCGAAAAAATCAACTATCAATATGGCTTCTTAGTTGCCGGTATTGGTATGATTTTGGGCGTGATTTTACAATTAGCAATGTCTAAAAAATACCTTGGTAACGTTGGTGTTGAACCAGCTGCTAAGAAAGGCCGTGAAGCAGAAGGTGCTTCAAATGCTCCTTTAACTTCTGAAGAACGTGATCGTGTAAAAGTTATTTTAATCATGTCATTCTTCACGATAATCTTCTGGTTAGGTTTCGAACAAGCCGCTGGCTCAATGAACCTATTTGCTAAACAAAAAACAGACCTTGTCGTATTAGGCTTCGAGATCCCTGCTTCTTGGCTACAGTCAGTTAACCCTATCTTCGTTATATTGTTTGCTCCTATGTTTGCTGCTATTTGGCTTAAGATGGGTGAAGCAGAGCCAAACTCTCCTAAAAAATTCGCTTTAGGTATGTTCTTCTTAGGTCTTGGTTTTATTTCTATGGTAATGGCTGCACTTCAAATTGGTGACAGCGAGACAGCAAAAGCTAGTATCATTTGGTTAGTTTTAGCCTATATGTTCCATACCATGGGTGAATTATGCTTATCTCCTATTGGCCTTTCACTAGTCACTAAATTGGCACCGCTTAAATACACTTCACTATTGATGGGTATGTGGTTCTTCTTCTCTGGTGTAGGTAACTATGCAGCTGCTGCAGTGGGGCAAATGGTTGGTGATGTAGGTCCATTTGCTGCCTTTATGGGTGTTGCCATCATGGCGTTCGTAGCAGGTATCATTCTTTGGTTAGTCAGCGGCAAGTTGGTAGACTGGATGCACGGCGCAGAAGATAACAAGCCACAAGATTTAGACAACAAACTAGAAGAAGAAATGTCTGTTGTGGGTACTCACGAAGGTATGCCTGAAAAGCACACTTAATCGAGCACTTTGAATAAAAAAAGCTAGCTTTGACGCTAGCTTTTTTTTTACCATTGATATCAATATATTGAATAATAACAAAAGAACAGAGCAATGAACGATCGTCTACTTTCTCGTCAACAGCTTCGTAAACTGATTAGAACAAAAAGAAATGCACTTGATCGTGAATTTCAACATTTGGCAAGTGGGCAACTTCTTAAGCAACTCACTGAGCACCCAAGATTCGCTATAGCGAACACCGTTGCATTGTATTTGGCTAACGACGGTGAGCTAGACCTTTCTCCGATTGTAAAATGGTGTTGGCAACAAGGTAAACGCGTATACCTGCCAATATTACATCCTTTTAGTGCTAATCATTTATTATTCACACTGTATCGTTCCGACCAAAAAATGGTCGCTAACAAGTTTGGCATCTTAGAGCCAAGGCTGAATAAAGCAGAGCTTATTCCAATTAAAGAGCTCGACATAATATGTACGCCGTTGGTGGCTTTCGACCATACAGGGGCCCGCTTAGGTATGGGAGGAGGCTTTTATGATCGTACATTAGCGCCAATCTACGACACCTTTGACACACCAAGCCAATCAGCAAGCAAGCAAACTACTCCCTATTTGATTGGCCTAGCCCATGATTGCCAACAAATCGCTAAAGTCCCTACCGAATCATGGGACATCCCCATTCCCGAAATAATCACACCAACACAACGGATCATTTGTTAATTTACTGTGCGCAACTAGGCTGACACGTTATAATCTCGTCACAATTTAAAGCCAGCAACATTGAATTAACCAAACGAGATTGTTATGACCCAAGATGAACTAAAAAAAGCAGTAGGCTATAAAGCTATCGAATTTGTAGCAGACGATAGTATTGTCGGTGTCGGTACGGGTTCTACCGTAAATCATTTTATTGATGCACTTGCCACCATCAAAGATAAAATTCGCGGCGCAGTTTCAAGCTCAGAGCAATCAACAGAAAAACTTAAATCATACGGTATCGAAGTATTTGATTTAAATAGTGTTGATGTATTAGATGTCTACGTAGACGGCGCAGATGAAATTAATGAACACATGCATATGATCAAAGGCGGTGGTGCAGCGTTAACCCGTGAAAAAATTGTAGCGGCCGTTGCTAAAGAATTTATTTGTATTGCTGATGAATCAAAGTTAGTTGGCGTATTAGGTGAGTTTCCACTACCAGTTGAAGTCATTCCTATGGCGCGTAGTTACGTAGCAAGAGAATTGGTTAAACTGGGCGGCGACCCCGTTTATAGACAAGGTGTAATCACTGACAACGGCAACGTGATCCTCGACGTTTATAATTTAAAAATTATCAACCCAACTGAATTGGAAACAAAAATAAACGCAATAGTCGGTGTTGTCACCAATGGTTTATTCGCTAATCGCGCGGCCAACAGGTTATTACTAGGCACAACTAGCGGTGTAAAAGAAGTGAGCATATAGCTGAAAAAATATCCAAAAAAAGCAAAATTAGCACTTTAGAGTTATAGCACTATATGATATTTTAGATATCTAGCCATCCAAACAGACGCGACTGAAAATTACTATGAACCAAAACTCGTTAGCCAAAGAAAAAATTAAAATCCTTTTACTGGAAGGGCTTCACCAAAGCTCGCTAGAAGAACTAAAATCCAAAGGCTATTCAAATATTGAATATATTAAAACATCCCTTTCAGAAGCTGAATTAATTGAAAAGATCAAGGATGTGCACTTCATCGGTATACGTTCTCGCACGCAATTAAACGATAAAGTGTTAAGTCATGCGAACAAACTAGTTGCTATTGGTTGTTTTTGTATCGGTACAAACCAAGTGGAATTACCTGCTGCTCAAAAGAGAGGCATTCCTGTATTTAATGCTCCGTTTTCTAATACCCGCTCTGTAGCAGAACTCGTGTTAGGTGAAATTCTACTTTTACTTCGTGGTATTCCCGAAAAAAGCGCATTGGCTCATCGTGGCATTTGGCAAAAGTCAGCCGTAGGCTCTGTTGAAGCTCGCGGTAAAACTTTGGGAATTATTGGTTACGGGCACATTGGCACTCAACTGGGCATCATGGCGGAAAATGTAGGAATGAAAGTTCGCTTCTATGACATTGAAACTAAATTGCCATTGGGAAATGCCAGTCAGGCCCCTTCACTTACAGCGCTGTTAAAAGAGTCCGACGTGATCAGCCTTCATGTACCAGAAACAGCACAAACTCAAAATATGATGGGCGTTGCTGAGTTTGAAGTGATTAAGAAAGGAGCCATCTTCATCAACGCTTCTCGTGGTACCGTTGTTGACATCGATGCTTTAGCTGAAGCACTTGAGAATAAAACCGTGGCGGGAGCTGCAATCGACGTATTCCCTGTAGAGCCAAAAGGAAATGACGAGGAATTTATCTCGCCATTACGCGCCTTTGATAATGTCATTTTAACGCCGCACATTGGTGGTAGTACTCAAGAAGCTCAAGAAAATATCGGATTGGAAGTTGCTAGTAAACTGGCTAAATACTCGGATAATGGCTCAACATTATCAGCCGTAAACTTTCCTGAAGTATCGCTTCCTGGACACACTGGCACGTCTCGATTATTGCACATTCACCACAACCAACCAGGAATGTTAACGGCTATTAACAACGCGTTTGCCCAACACGAAATCAATATTGCAGCGCAATATCTTCAAACCGACGATAAAATTGGATATGTTGTAATTGATGTAGAAACAGAAAACAGTGAAATGGCATTAAAAGAGTTAAAGCAAATTGAAGGTACTATTCGCGCTCGTATTCTTCATTAAGTCTATTAAAGTGTGAAACATAAAAAAGCCGAGACAATCTCGGCTTTTTAGTATTTAGAACTTTTTAGACTACAAAAAATAAAGCAGTAACTGTAAACAAGCTAACGCCATAATACCGGCAATAACATCATCAATCATGATACCAAAACCACCTTTTACATAGCGGTCTAAATATGAGATGGGCCAAGGTTTGACGATGTCAAAAAAGCGGAACAAAGCAAAGCCTAAAACAATGTTTAACACAGATACAGGCACCAAATACATGGTAATAAGAAAACCTACAATTTCATCCCATACAATGGCAGGATGATCGTGCTCATTTACAGCTTTAGCGCAATATCCACAGATGTATATACCAACTACAGCCATGACTAGCGTCAATAATAAGTATACGAATGGCGATAGGCCCGTCATCAATAAATAAACAGGTATAGCAGCCAAAGTGCCAAATGTGCCGGGCGCTTTAGGTGCTAAGCCACTACCAAAACCTAATGCCAAAAACTGAACGGGATCAGTTAGAGAAAAATGAGGCTTCACTTAGAGTTCACCTTTATGATTGAGCATGAGAAAAATGTTCATACCCGTTAATCTCTAATGCGATAGGCTTGCTGTCCATGGTCGTTGTAATAGCTTCGTTAGGGTTTATTTGCCCAATACAGCGAATAGGCACACCTAGATTATTGAGCGCCGTTTCCATGCCCACTTTATTATCTTCTGAGACGGTGAACAGAAGCTCGTAATCGTCACCAGATGACAATGCAAGTTTAGCGGCATCAGTTTGCTCTAGAGTACTTAACATTACTTTAGATAAAGGTAAGGAGTCTAAAACAATATTAGCGCCGACATTGGACGCTTTACAGATGTGGGTTAAATCAGCAATCACGCCGTCAGAAATATCAATCGCAGCGCTGGCATATTCACGTAATGCCTGCCCAGCTAATACTCTGGGTTTAGGGTAATTAAGTTTTGACATTATTTGTTCAACAAATACGTCTTCAACCTTAAGTTTGCCTTTCAAGTGCTGCAACGCCAAGCCTGCATCGCCCACTTCACCGGTTAGATAAACCCAATCACCTGACTTAGCGCCCGAGCGAGAAATATGTTTCCCCAAAGGCGTCGTACCTTGAGCCGTCACAGTAACACTAAGCGGCCCTTGTGTGGTATCACCACCAATTAACTGAACATTGAAGTATTCACATAATTCAAATACGCCAGCACAAAACTCAGTTAACCAAGCTTCATCCGCGTTAGGTAAAGTTATAGCAAGAGATAGCCAATTAGGCTCAGCCCCCATTGCAGCCAGATCTGATAAACTCACTGCAATCACTTTATGTCCAATAGCGCGAGGTGCTGTTTCCACAGGAAAATGCACGCCAGCAACTAAAGTGTCTGTAGTGATCGCTAAATTTTGTCTTTCATCAGGCTTAACAATGGCACAATCGTCACCTATACCTAATAATACGTCTTTTCGTTGAACAATTTGCTCAGCAAAATAACGCTTGATCATGTCAAATTCTTTCATAGTTATTACAACGCTACTTATTCGTTAGGCCGTAAATCTTTGACCGCTTTATCAAGCACACCGTTCACAAATTTATGGCTGTCATCAGCCGCAAACGATTTTGCAAGTTCAATTGCTTCATTAATCACCACACGATACGGCACTTCTTGGCAATCGCTCAGTTCATAAATTGCCGTACGAAGAATGGCTTTTTCAACAGGGTCAACATCGTCTAGTGGACGATCAACGTGCGGCGCAATCACACCGTCCAGTGTTGAAAGCTTTGCAGCAACACCACGTAACAATTGTTGGAAATATTCAATATCAAAACGACGTTTAGCGTTATCTGTTAAAAAGTGCGCTTCAACATCGGCGATATCATTTTGACTAAGCTGCCAAGAATACACGGCTTGAACCGCTAATTCTCTCGCTTTACGTCTAGGAGTAGGTTTCACTGTGAATCCTTAGCTTAAATTTGTTCTAACACGTTAACCATCTCTAAAGCACCTAACGCTGCTTCACCACCTTTGTTACCCATCTTAGTGCCTGCACGTTCAATCGCTTGCTCAATAGAGTCAGTGGTAATAACACCAAAAGATACCGGAATAGATGCTGATAATGAAACTTGTGCTAAGCCTTTATTACACTCGCCAGCAACAAAATCGAAATGAGGTGTACCCCCACGGATAACCGCACCTAACGCAATAATGGCATCAAATTCATTTTTAGCTGCAACACGCTGTGCCGCTAATGGTAATTCATACGCACCAGGTACTTTAACAACAGTGATATCTTCATCATTGACATTACCGTGACGCTTTAACGTATCAATCGCGCCTTCTAATAAAGCGTTAACAACAAAATCATTAAAACGAGAAACAACGATAGCAAACTTCTTGCCCTTTGCTTCAAAATTACCTTCAATTACGTTCATTGAATTTTACCTATAGAAAAAAATTGTCGCGATTCTAACAAAAAAACGGCTTTTTAGGTACTTGTTTGTTGTTAAAAATATACACAGCAAGAATTAAGCTTACAGATAAAGCAACATAATCAATTTGGTAATTATAGATGATTGCAAGCAAAGCTTTAGGTACACTGTGCCTAATAATAGGGTTACGTAGAATTGGATATGATTTTTTCATCTAATCAAATTGAAGAACTGAAAGATTACAGCATCAAAGAACGACAAGAGATTCTCGCTCTTGCGATGCAGAAGCTCACAGTACCACAAAAGCTAATGCTTAACTTAATCAAACTTGGCTTGTTAATCCCACCTTTTATTTATTTGGCAAGACAGGATTGGGGCATGTTGGTTTTGACAGTGATAATTTCTTTAGTAGCATACTTGCTTGTAATGAAGCCGGCTTCATTGAGCTTTTGTAAGGCTCATATTAAGCAGGCTTTAAAGCAATTCTCGAAATCTATTGAATAACTCTATAATTTATTTCCTTGTTTGATAAATAAACTTCGTGAGCCTTCATTTTATCTTTGAAATGAGCAAAGTCTTTCTGTGACTGAGTGCTCCAAAGGACTTCAGCAAGAGCCGGCATTCTAGGTAAAGCCATATACTGAAGTCGGGACTCTGTTTTTATAAAAGCTGACCAAAGCTGCCCTTGCCCACCTAAAATATCAACATTGTAATCGGCTGAATAATCCACAGGCATTTTGTACACTTCTTCCACAGGTAAAAAGCAACATTGAGCTAATGGCTCTGTTTCACTGTTTCCCTGATAATAATCAAAATAAGTATAAAGGCCAGGGGTTAATATAACCGAGGTATTCTGCTCTTGCGCTTTAGCGAGTAAGTCCAAATCGCGCCATATCATTACGGTAGGCTGTGATTGAATATTTTTTTCCAACACTTCGTCCCAACCTATAGCTTGCTTACCTTTAGTCACCAAGTATTGACTCACTCTGTCAAAAAAATAGCCTTGTAAGGCATGTTCATCTTTTAGGTTATGCTCTTGTATAACCTGCTGAGCAAGATTGCTTTGCTGCCAAGTATTGATAGCAACTTCATCCCCGCCTATATGGACATATTTACTTGGGAATAATATAATCACTTCATCGAGGATATGTTCAACTATCTCAAAGGTACTTTCTTTCGGGCACATAACCCCAAAAGATTCCCACCAAGAAGTTGATACCTGGTAATTGATATCAAAACACCCTAGTTCAGGGTAAGCCGCTAAAGCAGCCATTGCATGGCCTGGCATTTCTATTTCAGGAATTACCTCAACAAACCGTTCAGCAGCATAAGCGACAACCTCTTTTATTTGTTCCTGTGTATAAAAGCCACTATGGGGTATACCGTCGCCGATATAAGGTTCATAGTTTTTTTCTAACATACTCTCAAAACGATATGAGCCAATATCAGTTAGTAAAGGATATTGCTTTATTTCAATTCGCCACCCCTGATCATCCGTTAAATGCCAATGGAACTTATTTAGCTTGTACAACGCCATTAGATCTATAAAGCGTTTAACTTCTTCCACGGAGAAAAAATGTCGGCTAACATCCAGCATCATACCTCGGTAGCTAAATGTAGGTTGATCAGTCACAACCAACTGAGGAATTTCATTATCTTTCTGCTGAGTAAAAATAAGCTGTTTTAATGATTGAATGCCATTAAACAAACCGTGATTTTCATTGGCCGTTATACTAATTTCCTCGTTGTTTATAGCAAGAGTATAAGCTTCAGGTTCGGTAACATTACCTGAGCTTTCTTTCCTGAGTACGATAGAAGAATAATCATCTCCTGGCGGCTCTTCATTTATGTAGATGTTGACTGCAAGCTGCGCCTTGATAAAGTCACTTAATTGATCAGCAATAACTAGAGTCTGTTCATCACCGCTTTCTAGCACTATTTTCACATCATTCTTAATTAGATATGTACCCGATGTTAGCTCTACATTAGTTGGTTGAGGAATAATAAATGCGGTATTCGCGCTATCATCGCTATTGCAACCGATCAGGCAGGTCAAAACCAATAATGTGCAAATCAACTTATTCACTTTGTTACTCCAACTTAGGCACTTCTATATAACAACCGAAGCCTAACAGTGTTTGTTTTTGCATTCCTACAGCAACTAGAGATGCACGATGGGTGGCTAAGTTATCATTATTTATTGTTAATTCAAAATAGCATCCGTCCATAAACCTAAAAGCTGCAATGAAACAAAGAAGTCTGCAATATCGCTTTAACTTTCAACGAATTGAGATATGATGCTGATGTTATTGGAAGAATAAAAGTTATTGAAAAGGAATTACGCTATCAGAATTTTCCAACTAGTCCTCATTGGGGTTTTATCTTTATTTTCGTTATTAACATCAGCATCTGAAATATCGATTGAAAAGTTAGACCTCAATAAGGCTGAATCAAACCATAGAAATGACAGCTATCCCGACGGTTTTACCGTACTTCAAGATAAACTCTATTTTTTAGCCACCGGTACATTTGACGGCAAATATTATCAAAGAGCTTTAGTGTCTTATCAAAAAGAAACTGACACAGTGTCCTTTATTAAAGCAATTGATGACCACTCCGGAAGCAACCGATTCACGTTAAGCGCGATAGGTAACCTCCTGTTTTATAGCGAACAAGGGAGTCTGTGGAGTTACAACCTTGCCGACGATAAACACACTAAGCTAATGACTCATGATGACCCGTATACCGATGTGAATGAGCCACAAGAATTCCAAGGGAAGTTATATTTTGCTACAACCAATCGCAATTACATGGAAAATAGCACTTCAGCATTATGGGTTTTTGATCCTGACAAAAATATTATTGAAAAGGTACTAGCACTTCGTGTTGCACAACTACTCACTTTTAATGGTGCGTTATATATTTCTGTCGTAGTCGATGATAGTAACTTTGAGGTTTGGCGACTTAACAACCAAGCACAATTGAGCAATGTATTTACCGTTAAAGCGCAGCTTACTTATTCCGGATATGGTTATAGAAATTCTGCTGTCCCAATAAAGCTCATCCCATTCCAGAATAAACTCCTTTATAATTTTGAAGACCAGCTTTATCAATTAAACACAAACGATTTTACCGCAATCAAGTTGACTGATAATATAGAAGTTAGAAACTATAAAGAATTTAACGGCTTACTGTATTTCTCAGGTAAAAACCTCGATGTAGGCGTAGAGTTATACACCTACAACCCACAAACAAAGCAAGTCAAGCTAGTATTTGACTTTACCTCTCGTCATTATGATTGGGAAGTAGGCATAGGCTCCTCTTTTCCTCACCAATTCACCATTTTTAATAATAAGCTTTATTTTTGGATTTATTTTGCATCCGGCTACTCATCAGACAAAGAATTATGGGTATATGATCCACAAACCGAAATTACTGAACGAGTGGCGTTAAGCGCTTATATGACTCAAGGTAAAGGCACATTAGCCATTTATCAAAATGAGCTGTATTTTAGAGGAGATATCATCGAACGAGAACATGAAGGCGCATATGGAGGATATGACCAAGAACTTTTTCGTATCAACACAGAAAGTAACATAGAACTAGTCAAAGACATAGCAAAAAGCAATGCAAGTTCATTCCCATCAAACTTTATCAGCAACAAAGATAATCTTTATTTTCTAGCGACAGAAGACAACGAGGACTACCTTTGGCAATATGATTTTTTTAGTGGTGAAGTAAGATCATTGCACGCCATTGAGTTCTCTATTTACGGCTACCACCGTAAACTTTTCCAATTTAATGACTTTCTATACGGAATAGGAGCTAAATATTCTGATGGCGTGAGTAACGTTGTTGTTCAACAATTTAGCTTAGATAGCACAGAGAACAATGAAGTTAAAGAGATAGCGGAGCTTAAAGAGCATTATTTAAAAATTAATACTTTAACGCAAGTAGATAAGGTCATAACATTTAGTACCAGTAAAGCAAATGGCGATGACAACAACACGTCAAACTTCTACCTATTTGACTTAGAAACGCTTCAACTGACAAAATTAGATCTAACATTTGAGCTATCTGGTTATTCAGGAGTTACTAATGTTATTTACCATGACGACACCCTTTACATTGCACTCGAAGATGAACAAACAGCGCTGGCTTTATACGAATATAGAATATCTACGGGTGAGCTACACACGATTATATCAACTCCATCACCAACCCCGCCGGTAGCGCGACTACACGATTTAATGATATTCCAAGATAAGCTGTATTTTACTTCGACAAAATATGGACTGGAGTTTTGGTCATATGATCCTCAGACAAAAGTGCTAGAAAAAGTCTCGATAACCGATTCTGAGTTCGAGTCAGAAAACCATACCTCTTGGTTACCATTAAATGCTAGCGAGGCCTTATTTAGTGACAAGATCACCTTATTATCTCGTGGCGTAGATTACTCACCAGAGGACAATAGCCCAATCTATACTTACACATTATGGCAATATCACGCTGAAGCAAATGACTTGGTGCCAATTGAATTACCCATACCTTATGAGCAATTACATTCAGCCTATGTTACATCTGACAAACTTTATATTCATTCCTCTGAAGGAGTCATTGAAATTGATGACTCATTACAAGCATCTCTAATACCAGAAATCAAAAGTTGTACACCAATGATCAAAGATGAAAATTATTTAATCTGCGCAAGTGCACTTGAAAAAGAAAATATTCAAATCGGAAGCGAATTACTCATAGCAAAAATTTCTGGCGCAGCAGCTGAAATTAAGGGCGACAGTACAAACGATATTCAAGTCGGTGATCAGTATAACTTTAAACCTACCGTGCTTGAATATGAGAATGCAATCCTTTCATTTACTATTGAAAATAAACCAAGCTGGGCAACGTTTGATACCGTTACTGGAGAGCTCAGCGGAATGCCAGCTACTGCTGATATCGGTGAATATAAAGAGATACAACTATCAGTGAACAATGGCGCTTATACTAGCTATCTAACACCTTTCGAAATAACCGTAACCGCTAAGCCAGAGACGCCTCCTATTGAAATGCCTCCTATTAAGGAAGAAACAAGCAATAGTAGCGGGGGGAGTTTGAATATAATTCTTTTGCTGCTTCTTGCTAGCTGTATGATAAAACGGAAACACTTAATGCATAAACAAAGTACGGCACTGAATAAATCGCGATGATAAAATTAGAACTTCTATCTTATCCTAACGACTGACAGCAAATAGAATAAGGTTTTGCTCAATGCACAATAAATTATTAATAGTCATATTTTTGTTGGTAATAGTGTTTATTACTGGCCGCGTACATGCTTTAGAGTTTGACGAATATTGTCAATATAACGAAGCACAACAAGATTGTTCTACCGCTTTTTTAGATGCCATGCTAGATGCAGCTAACACTCAAGAAGCAATTATTTTATCCGAAGGCAGTCAATACCATTTTGATAATATTAATACTGAAGGGCTCAACCTTAACGGTGTTTCCATTATTGGTGAAGGTGAAAATAAGCCGGTTATTCTCACAGATGGTTTATACCTTTTTGATATTGATGATTTATTGGTGAAAAACATTAAGGTCAATGGTATTCACAATGGTGAGAATGATACCGAGCAAGGCAATACATTAATGTTGCTAGGGACAAGAGAACGCCTAAATAAAAAAAACAATATAACCGTGGACAACGTTGAATTTGAGAATGCCGCAGAAGATTTATTGGTACTTTGGAATACGCAAAATGTCACTATAACTAACAGTAAATTTAGCCGTTCAGGACTGGCAATGCGCACGGTTTCAAGTGTTGGAGATCCAAATGATTTAAGGCCGAGAGGAAGTGGGCTACTATTTCACAACGTAACTGACTTAAATGTTAGCTTTAATGAATTTTATCAAATTAAAAAAGTCGGTGTTTTTCTCGATGGTGAAGATGTTCTCGATGAAAACATTAAAATACATGACAACTATATTGATTTGTTAAGCGATGAAAAGCCGACCCAAAGGTATGGCCTTAAAGGCGGCGCAGGAATTTACCTCGCCAACTCAATAAACACTAAAGACGTAGAAATCTATAATAATAGAATTATTAATTACACCATGAATGGCATGAGGATAAACGGCTCAAATATTAAGGTATTCAACAATTCATTTAATTTTTCAGGTAAATGTGGAGAAACTGACAACAGTGTTTCACAACCCTTAGTCGGCATGGCAATCAAGGCACACTATCTTATTAATGCAGAGATTACCAATAACTGTATTCAAAATACCCATGCAGGAATTGTTTTAGAAAGCTGGGACAACATTATGAATATAATTGTCAAAAACAATCACATCTTTGGCGCTAAGGTAGATTTTTGGGTTGATGATCAAGAGGGCGGTACTTCATCAAATATTGATATTTCAGATAATGTAGTCGGTAATGGAGATGGTGAATCTGAGTCTTCCGGTGGCGCATCTAGTTTACTTATTTTACTTTGTCTTTGGAATTTCTTGTGTAAAACAAAGAGAGACGTTTAATCTGTGTAACTTATCGTTTTAACCATACCTAAAGAATCAGACAAATAAAAAAAGAGGCTTATAGCCTCTTTTTTAATAGAGACAATAATATTGTCTACTGATAAGTTAAATTTGTAAAACTATTCGATTGACCGTCGTCTTTGTAACCAGGATCTAACTTAGTAAAAGTAATCCTGTCAAAACGGTTATTTTGAGATTTACTGTCACGTATAAAGATACCGCCATAGCTTCCATCATCGCCTGTAGGGCTTCTAAACTCGCTACGAATAAATGTTGAGTTACTGACATTTGTCAAAACTAAATGACTCCAGTTACGCGACACCGCCTGGCCTTGCACGAAATTATTGTTAAAATAGAATTTTTCTTGATCTTTAATTGCTATTAGTGGGCCACCAAACTTTTGTTGGCTTGTTACCAATGTATTTCCTGTTACTCGATTACCAGCACTTGGCGTTTTAGAAAAGAACGCAATTCCGTAATTAGTCGTGCCAAATATTCTATTTCGATCAATTAGCAAATTAGAATATTGTGCTGAGCCTCTATAAGTAACAAAAATAGCATTTTCCGCTTCATAGATAACATTATCTTGAATGGTCACTTTCGAAATATCTGACCAACTTTCTAATGAAATACCTGCACCAGAATTTTGGAAGCAATTCCCGACTATGACTGAATTTTTAAGATAATGCGCTTTAACGGCTATGCCAGCTCCCTGGACTACAGATGTATCCTTAGTATGACATTCACCTCTATGGTTTATGTAGTTATTTTTAACTAACATATCAGAGCCATTTACTCGAACAGCATTCCCTTTAAAATTCAAAACACGGTTTTCTTGCACTCTAAAATTACTAAAGTTAGGAGAGTTGCCAATATAAATACCTGCACCACCTAACAAGCCATACCGCTGAGTTGGCTTTTCAAAATTCTCCATATCGATGTAATTATTATGCACATTCACATTCTTATTAATGATGGTTTCTGCGTGGAAGTACATTGCCGTTTTCTTGATTTCGTAATATTCGTTGTAGCTCACTTCCGCATCATCAACGTTAAAAAACAGCATACCGCTACCCGCTGGCCTCAAATCATCAGGATCACCATCGCTTGATTGAGTCCTCATCGCTAACCCTGTTCGTTTAAAAACGTTATTATTAATGACAACATTTCGGCTGTTCCAAACGGCTAACAAATCTTCTGCTGAGTTTTCAAAATAACTATTACTAACAGTAATATTCTCTGCTTTTTGTTGTTCGTCTTTTGTACCCAAGATAACAACAGACGTACCTTGATGAGTATCGCCTATTTCATTATGAAGACCGCTAAAGCTGATGTTATTTATATATAAATTGCTAACATCAAATAAATGAAATTTGTCACTAACTATGCGTGGTTTTTGATCACCTTTAGCAATGCCGACTAACTTAATATCACTTAACCCATAACCTTTAGTATCGACTCGTTCGATATTGAAAATTTCGCCAGCTTCAAAAGTAATGCTTTCGCCTAGCTCTTGTGCATCGTACATTGCTTGAACAAACTCAGCAGAGCAATCTTGTTCGGCTTGTGTATATGAACAATATTGATTGAAGTCTAATGCAAAAGTTGAAGGTGATATCAGCATGATAAATGGTAAAATTTTTCGCACGTAGTGCTCTCCTAATTAGTTATTCCCAGTGTTATATGGCATGTATTTACTCTAATTACACACCATAAACAGCCGTATTACTGCCTTGTTTTAATAAATTTTGCGGGATTACCTGCAACTACCGTTTTTTCTGCTACATTTTTTGTTACTACTGAGCCAGCACCAACAATTGCGCCATCAGCTATGAATACGCCTGGCAATATAATACTGCGCTGTCCAATCCAGACATCATTCCCTATAGTAACAGGACGCTGTGCCGTATCACCTTGTAATCGCATTGCTATATCAGTTTGCTTGGTATTATGCCCTTTTGAAAAAATAATCACCTCTGGCGCAATCATGACATCATCACCAATAATTGTGTCATTAGCAATTTGGCAGTCAGGTTCAATAGATGAATTATTGCCAATTGAAATATCAGCACCAGTGCCAAAATACACATTCTTATTGATGTTTACGTTTTGCCCTGAATGCTTAAATATTCGACCTACAAGCAGTCGTCTTACTCTTCTAATGCCTAAACCTATTACCGGTGTTTCAGTTGTAGGCAAATGCCGGACTATAAGGTAATACGCGCACAGCGATAATAATCTCATCATACTCTTATTGCTTTTCTTCTAACTAAAAATTCAATTATCTTTCTGACCAGTTTAGTTGCTCTTAATCGAATTAAGAATACAAAAATTTTATACCGCTTTTTAGAATTAGCACGTGTATAAATATCAAAAACATGCCTAAAGTGTTGCAATATCTCACGTTCAATTTTTCTATCCACATAATCAGGAAGTTCGAAATTCTTGCACAAACTTAGACGAGCTAAGGTGATGACCGTTAAATTTATATACCAAGTATTAAGATCAATATCTGAAGATGAATATGGGTTGTTCTGAAAAAACGCCCTCAATTCTGCTAGGACCTGGTAAATGTCCATCACTTTATCAGAATAGGTTTTAGTTATCGCCCCCTCTCTGTGACGATAAAAGTAACAAGGCGTTTCTATAAAAGTAATTTTATCTGCAAGAAAGAATAACTTAGGCAAGGTACCTAAGTCTTCATACCAAAGGCCAATCGGAAATTTTATGTTATGTTCACGGAATAAAGAAGCTTTTATAAGTTTATTGCATGCATTAGGCAGCGAACTACTGATCAAACCCTCTTGTTGAGTCACACTATAGGTGCCGGTTAATCCCTTTGCGTTTGGATGAATAAAGCGTATATGCTCACCAACCTCTGTCACTTCTCTCATACCAAAACAGATAATATCGACTGCTTCGGTAGCTAGCTGTTTTTTTAAAACCTCAATAGTACCTTTTGCTAGATAGTCGTCTGAATCTAAAAAAGCGACATATTTTCCTTTCGCCACAGACAAGCCATAATTTCTTGCGTCAGATAAACCGCCATTTTCTTTATAATAATACCTAAAGATTTCAGCATGTTCGCGCTCAAATTGCTTGGCAATATCTCCACTAGTATCAGTAGAGCCATCATCTACAAGTATTACTTCAAAATTTTCATCGCTTTGATGAACTAAAGAGTCTAGGCACTCATTTAAATATTTTTCGACGTTATAAATAGGGACGATTAATGAAACTAGCAAAACAAACAGGCTCGAATTCTAAATTGCGAAATAGTCATCCATAATATCACGAATATGCTTACAAAGAACACGTGTTAAGATGACAAAAAGCATAATAATAAGTTTAAGAAATACGTAAACTTAGGGTATTATAGCGCACCAAATAAAGTACTGAATAGTCGTTCTAGGAGATCCATGAGAGGCTTATATCTAAATTGCGATTTAAGAGAAATTCCTGCCAGTAAAGAACTATCTTCTCATTACAGTGCGACTTCCGAGTTTCAAACTAAATACAGTACAGGGCAAGTCATTTACAATGAATTTGAATGGCCTGATAAACCCGAATATCAAATAGATGGTCATCTATTCGTCATTAGCGGCTGGTTCATTTACAACAACCTCCGTAATAACATTAAAGAGTTAGCCAATGCACTAATTAAAGATGGATACAAAGCACTAGATTATGTGAACTCTGGTGTTTTCGTTATTTTCTGGAGTAACAACGAAAAAGAATGTCTGATCACTGATCCCTTAGGACTTTCTAGTCATTTTATCGATACAACACATAAGTCACTGAAAGTAGCTCCGACCACTAAAGCCATTTACCATGCTGACAATCACCCTATCAACCCTACTCTTGAACGTATTTTTAATAAAAAGCAGCACCTATTTGGTAACTATACACTATTTGATGGCATCGAAAGGTTAGCTCCTCACAGTATTACCACGCTTAACCATGTGGAACACTATGCTATCCTTGATCGTCGCCTTAGCGTCGAGCTTGAAGACATTGGCCAAGAGTTTACCCGCTTTATACAATCATGGTCATTTAATGACAGATTACTACCATTAAGTAGCGGGCTCGATTCTCGCCTAATCTTAGCAAATGGTGAGTTTAATTATGGTTTTACTTACGGGCCTATAAACTCACCTGAAATTACGATAGCGAAAAAATTTTCGTCAGACTTCCAACATTATTATGCCTATGACTTTAGCGCACCAGAACTTTACTCAAAAGAGGCTGAAATAGTATCAGAGATGTCGTTTGCTTCTTTACAGCCGATACACCGATTATTAACAAATTACGCTCATGTAAAAGACCATTTTAAAAGTGCCAATGTCTTTTATGACGGGTATTGTGGTGATGTCTTTCAACGAGGAACATTCTTGACCTTCAAAGGCATAGAGGGTGAGCTACTGAAGCTTTTTCCTTGGCTTTATAAATTGCTCAATTGGAATGAGAAAACGCTATTACTAAAAAGAAACAAATCTCTGTCCAGTGAAGAATTTGATTTATTGTATAAAGACTATGTGAGCAAAACAGAGAAGTTATCATTAAATGACTATCAAAAAGTCACCTATTATGAGTTTCTTTACGGTAGAGGTGGCCGATACGCTGTATTTGGCAGTAATATTTTAGCAGCGCAATTTTTTACAGTCGCTTCACCATTTGCCGATAAGAAAGTATTTAATACTGTAATCCATCAAGATTTTTCAGCAAGTGTTCGCTATGTCTCGATGCGTAAAATCTGGCAGAAAGTGCTACCTAAATATCGCACAGAGAAAGTTGAATCGGGTTATACGCCGAAATCGCCAACCTGGTTGATTCCATATACTCAATTAGCCTATCGACTAATGTTTCACTTAATCCCATCTCGAGCTAATTATGGCATTCAGCAAAAAAGGCTGTTAAAAAAGCAATCTAAAGAGAAGTAACTTTATAGATTGCTTTGCTGAATAATTTCTTTCGCACTTTCGAAAACCGTTTGGGTTTCGGCGTTTCTGTTTGGCTCTATCGTCACCACATCAACATGACTTAATGATTGGCTCAACTTAGTGTCAAGTTCATCGTCATTAAAAGTAAACACATTCACAAGCAAACCGAGTGATTGAGCATATTCACTAAGAGATGTTAGGCGCTGAGTTTTGACCTCTGCACTCAACTCTACCATATCAAGCCCACATTCTGCGGCTTGCTCTATCTCAGCAAACATGGTCTTTTGGCTTTTAATATACGTTAATCTGCTTAGCAAAATATAAGGTCTAACTTCAGCAAACTCAGGCTCTTCCAGTACTTGATAAAACCTAGACAATGACCCGTCAAATTCAAACGATCGTATAAATGTCATTCTGTTGGGGTTTAAATAAGCTCTTTGATTAAACGCATTCATCGGAGCTGAAATTTGTCGAATAAGCGTTCGAGCCTGCTCCTCAGAAATGATAACTCCTTTAACTTCAACGAAGAGAATTTGTCGAGCATCAACTAGATCCGGTGAGTTAATAACAGCGTCGAAATCGACCAGTTCAGAACTTTCATCATGACTGATCGCTATGCTATTGATATTCTCATTGCCATACAGTACATCTATTTCAATAAAATCAGCACTACCCGTTTTGGCTGAATGAATAAGGGTTAAAGTCTCATTCAGTTCAGAGTTATTTGCATAACAGTTATGGCACGATACGGCGACTTTTCTTCCAGCCCGGTTTGTAACAATGTCCTGCTCAAAATAGTCAAACAAAAAGGCATTTTTACTAATTTTTGTTGGAGAAATATCAGCACAATAGTTAACATCGTTTTCAGAGTTGCAGCCACTTAACAGACTAATACTCATTAGTATCAATGTGAGTTTAAATAGTTTCATAAAGGTATTTCTTATTATTTTTTATAATTCACTTTTTGTTAGCGTATCAATAATTTTCTTACAAGATGTCTTGTAATCATCCCCCCAAAATAACTTTATAACGTATTCACGTTCAACTTTATAGTCATCAGACAAGCTTTGTAAAGCCACAAGTAATTCATCAAAATTATGTGATTTGGAGCCAGGTGTAACATCGTGATAATCAAAATACATGCTTCTACAGTTCTCTAGGTACTCTTTAAGATCAAAGCAGTAAAAATGTATTGGTTTATTCAACATTAAATAATCAATATATATTGATGAGTAATCTGTAATCAGTGCATATGAGTCTCGTAACACTGGGTACATATCAATATTATTAGGCAATAATTTAACTCTTTCAAATTCAGACACGTCAATACCTTCAGCGCCTGCCGAAGGGTGAGCCTTAATCCAAAACTCGCCATCCACTTCTTTCATGACTTCGTTAAGTTCTTTAAAATCAAACCTTTCTTTTGAAAAGAACTCACCGCCGGTATCTCTAAAAGTTGGCATATAAATAAATACTTTACTACCAATCGTTGGCGCTAACTCGTTTGACGATAATTGATTGAACGAAACTTGATCAAAAAATTGATCAGTACGCGGCGAGCTAGACCTAATAATATTTTGTTCTTCGATTCTAAAAGCACTTTTAAAAAGCTCTGCCATTTTATCACTGGGTGCGGTAACAAAATCTGGACGACTATAGGCAGCAGGATAAAAAAATCTTAAAAACAACTGCTTACGACTTGGTTTTTCTGCATATTTTTCAGCTAATGCACCACTGTCTATATCAAATTCAATTTTCTTAAGGGGTAATCCGTGCCACAAGTTAACCAGTTTTGCCCCTGAGCTAAACCAGAAACTGACTTCAGATACATACGAAGAGAAAAAAACAAATTCCGCCCTGATAATAGTCAATATTCCGCTAACACTCTTACGTTTTACGACCTTATAACCTGCGGACAACAACTCTTCATATAATTGATTATTATCTGTAACCCAAACAGCATCAATTTCTTTATGTTGGTTATGAGTATAGTGAAATAAGTACTTTGAATTATCGACAAAAGAATCGCGATATGATGAAAAACACCATAAATTTTTCTTTTTCGGAATTAGCTTGACGATGAAATAAATGGGCCATAACACTGCTAACGTAACGAAGTACTTGATAATAATCATACTGGTTCTTTCTTTGAAAATTGCGCTAAATGGTTAAAGACTCGCGTTTTTGCAAAATAAGCCCTTAGAACAAATACTGTACATTCCGCGGCAACCACACCCCAAACAAAATATTGAGAGTCTACAATTCCGCTTAAATAACCATAAAGAGCAATAGCGAAAAACACTAATGCACCAACAATTACAACACCATTAGCTTCTTTAGAAAAGCCCAGTGCAGCTAGAAGAGGAAAACCAAGCATCATTGAAGGGAATAAAAATACCAACGCGACTAGGTGAATAGAAAATATGTCAGCACTTGCTTTAAATTCACTGCCAAATAAGAACTCAATTATTACCGGCGCAACAAAATAGCCTATGACGCCACCAAACAAAACAACAACCATCGCGATTAGAAACAAACGCTTATATAAGCTCAGATCTTTATTCTTCGCTACATGAGGATACAATGCGTTCGCCAACGGATACATAACAGATTGAGCAGCGTTATATAGTTTTTCTGATGCAGCGTAAATTGCCGCTTGAGCTGGTGTTCCAATAAACCCAATCAATGGAATCATTGCCGAAGTATAAGACATGATAAAGACGCGAGAGCTGAAAAACGGTAATGCTTCTTTAAAGGTATCTTTTATCAATAACCATGTTGGAAATGAAACCGGTACCGCTTTGAACACATGGATTAAGCTTATTGCTCCAGCGATAAAAAAGCCACAGCCATATACGACTGTTGCAAGACCATAATCACTTGTATCTCTGATAAACAAAAACAATAAACCGACATAAACTATTTTTGTTACCACTGTATAAAAGGTCACAAATTTCATTTGTTGCATGCCTTGGAAGAACCAAACTGGCAACATCATTTGCCCCGACAATAAGAACATTCCACCCAGCATTAATATATTGTGCTGTACATCAGGTTTTAATATAAATACAACAAGATAAAATACCGCTAAGGTGAGCACTAATAAGCAAGTCTTGATAGCGAGTACAGCACCAACAATTTGCCCTACTCTTTCCTTATTCTCGCTTTCAATGCTTATTTGTCGAGTAGCTGAAAATTCAAAACCAAAGCGAATGAATACCAGTAATAAGTTCCCTATCCCGATATAAAAAGCGTATTTACCAAAGCCATCAAGCCCGAGTGCTCGCGTTAGGAGGGGAATAACTAGAAATGGCAGCACATAGTTGCTAAATTGAACGATAAATAAGAAAAAAAAGTTCTTATAAACAAGCCTACTCATTTATGCCGCCACATTAATATTAGGCGACTTACAGAGGCGTCTCCTTTGATTCACAAGATCTATATAAGCCATACCATTAACTAACCCTAATAACGGTGCCAGCATGCCTGAAGTGAAAATATGTCCAGCAACAACTGATACACCAATTAGTATCAGGTTAATCACCAA
The DNA here is from genome assembly GCF_030295975.1 of Thalassotalea atypica. Taxonomy (NCBI): domain Bacteria; kingdom Pseudomonadati; phylum Pseudomonadota; class Gammaproteobacteria; order Alteromonadales; family Colwelliaceae; genus Thalassotalea; species Thalassotalea atypica. The sequence continues at coordinate 950,631 of NZ_AP027364.1, read as the reverse complement.
TACTGAAGGTCCCCACGTACTAGTTGGAATTCTAGTCGCAAGATAAGATACTCGTAAAAATATAGTGGCGTTCACTAAGAAAAAGAGTAGTCCTGGTAAGCCGTGCCATAAATACATGTCAATCGGATCAATTTCCATCGCATTTTTTGTTAATAGCCCAAGTCCAGTCTTACTTAAACCAAAAACATAATCTAATAGATTAGTGTGGTGCTCGAATACTTGCATCATATTAACTACAAACTCATCACGACCTGATAATAAAATACCAATTATGCCTTTTTTCTCATAAAACCACATAAACCGACCAAGGAGGCCAGTAGCCTCGAATACTGGTAGTAAAACTACAGCTAGGATAATGCCCACAACAATAAGCGGAAAAGCCATTTTCAATTTAAGCCAGGTTAAATTTAATAGTTTGTTCCGTTCATTAAACAGTGGGATAGCAAATACCATTGCCACACCCGCTAGCATAGCTGCTTTAGTGGCGATTAACAGACCACATACCATCGCTATTGGTGCAAATAAAAAGTATAGCCGCCTACTTCTTATCCATAATAAATGAAGGATGACGCCAAATAACACAATAAAAATACCACTGACTTCATTACCTGCATAAAAGAAGCCCTTAACCCCTATTTCTTCATTGTCACCATCTTCTGCACCACCATAACTTGAAAAGCCAAAACCAAGTACGCCTAGTATTATGTTGGACAAAAGAATTAGAAAGCCAAATTTTATTGCCATTTGCCCGTACTTTTCCGTCAAGACTGGCCATTTATCCGCCATTAAGCAGCAGTAGACAAAAATGAATAATGCAGTAAGTATCTTTAAGGAGGAAGTGAAATCATCGATAAAGCCAGCCGCATCTAATGTATCAACTAGCGTAATAACTGGACCAACTAGAAAAAAAATTAGGATAGTTAATGAATAGGCTAAAGCGCGCTTAGACTCAGCTCCCACTTGAAGTAACACAAGAAACAGCAACGTCAACTTAAACATTGCTGAAAGCTTGGGATCGATTCCCATCCCCGATAAGAAAAAGCCATTAACCGAGTCAACTAGCAGCGTAACGCCTAGCATTAAAAAGGTTAGCTGACATATAGCCAGCTTCAAACTTCTGATTTTAGCGTCTGGGTTGGGATTAATCATGTCAAAAGACATAAGAACGTTAGAGTCTTAAAGTGACTGTTGTTTAATATGCTCAGCTCTACCGGTTCTAAACAAAATAATGATAAGCCCGATAATTCCTCCAAGGAATCCCGCGACAACTACAATGATAGAACGCCTAGGCTTGTGCTTTAATTCAGGAACAACGGCAGGATCAACCACTTTGAAAACATAATCTTTACGGATTTCGGTTAACATTCGAGATTTGATTTGTTCTTCCATCAAGCTCGTAAATGCCTTTCTCAGCTCCTGTACATAAGATTCTTCAGCAAGTTTTTGTAAATACTTAATGCTATTGTCAGCTTCATTGCGATCCATCACTCTAATTGCTTCATTTAACTTTTCAATTAGCAGTATTGTCCATTTAGCGGCAAGGTTTGGTGAATAAAACTCCAAACTAACTACTACAAAACCTGATTTAGGATCTTGCTCAACCTCTAATAGCTGTGAGAATACTTCAAAGGTTTCTTGAATAGATGGGATCTGTTTTCTTGAAGGTGGTGCTGTTCTTACCCAGGTTTTGCTTTCGACATCGTAAACTTCAGGATCGATTATTAACGTATCCGATACAGGATCCCATTCAGAAGCTGCCATTATAGGCACAACAAGATCATTTTCTTTTATAAACTCCCCCAAAAAAGCTTGTGATTTAATCAACTCTAGCGCTAATTTAGCGTTCTCATCACCACCTTCGCCTAAACTAAGCCCTGCAACAGCAGCCAATCCACCTAAATCACCGGCAAGCCCTCCTAGCGAAGACTGTTCTTCAGAAACAGGCATAAGTAACGTCTGCGCTTTATAGACATTTGCCTGATTGACTGCCCAAATCAACGCAATAATCGCAAAAGAAAAGCCTGAAATAACTAGCGTCAACCAGTTTTGAAGAAATAACGAGAACAACCCGTATAAAGATAATTCTTCAGTTGTTTGATTCGCAGTTAATTGCGTTGATTCCATAAAAATTATTCCAAGATAATTAAGCACATAAATAAAGTGCAAAATTATATATTGTAACGTTCTCAGTGTCGATTTATGACGTTAACTATTCTTATAAAATTTTTTATGTAGTGATCTTATAATTGAAAAATTTGAAGAGAGGAAATAACGCAATTTACTGGTGAAGTAACCTGTACCTATTTGTCGAATTAGATCATGCAAGCTCATGACTCTGGCTTCTCTGCGCAGCATCATAAACTCTTGGTTAATGATATTTTTTCGTGACATCAAGTGCCCATGCTTTTGCATAAATTGATGATACCCTTTGACGCTATTAGGACTAGATATCATGCGATTTGACGAACCAGTATCGTTAATAATGTAGGTTGGATTTGCAATTCGCTTAGCCATCCCATAATGCTCAATTAAGCGTGTCCATAAGTCATAATCTTGACAAGCAACAAAAGTTTCGTCAAAACCGCCTAACGCTTTAACTCGTTCAGTAGCGACTAAGACTTGCGTTGTGGCTTCATTGTAGTTCAGCTGCTGCTTTAACGAAATATCCATATTTCGGCTATCAATCAAACGCTGTTTTTTGCCGTAATCCCACCACGCACTTGAACAAATAAACGCATATTTTCCATCATACTGACTCAGCAATGATTCGATCCGATTAGGCAAGAATAAATCATCATCATCAAGCCCGGTTATGAACTTACCGTAAGCATGTTGTATCGCGATATTTCTTGCAGCACATGCACCTGCGCTTGTTTTATTACTAAAAAATCTTACCCGTTGATCGTTGTTAACTACCGTCTCTAAAAAGGCGACAGTATCATCAGTAGAGCCATCATCTACAACGATGACATCCAAATTCGAATAGGTTTGCTCAAGAATTGAGTTAAGCGCACGCTCAAGCAAATCACGCCTATTTTTAGTAGGCATATAGACACTAACAAGCGGATTTTGTTGGAGTAAGTTCATAGTTTTAATAAAGCTGCAGCATTAGCAACGATTTGATAAGTCCCTATGCCATTTATTGCGTCGTCCAAAATGATATTCGACTCTAGCTAGTACTTTGGCACAAAGTTTGGTTGTAATAAATATCAATCTCGCGACTAACTTTTGTGGCGCTCTATTTCCTGACGTTACACCGGCACTAAAATGACCCATTTGATCCAGTTGAATATTCCCGCGCTCAACACGGGCCAATACTGTAATGAGGCTATAGATATTTCGTGGCGCAATAAAACTAAAACTAAATTCACTTAAGATTGCATAATCAGTATTGCTAAATGAGCGCCTCAAATATTCGTCATCGGCAATGACATCTGGAAACTGGTTAAGCTCTTTTACTGCTTGAGCACTCAGGGCGATAACGTTTGAAAGTCTTAATGTTTGATTATAGTGAGAACGCTGCTCAACCTGATAGTAATGACTTACCCACTTACTACTTTTAGCCGTATCGAAAGCAACTCTCGGTGAAACAGCCTTTAGTTTGCGCAGTTCAAGTTGCTCAAATAAGGACATGACACACTGGCCCGTAACTAAAATGTCAGCATCAAGTAAAACCACAGCGTCATTGTCGGTTAAACTTAAACCAACGTTGAGTGCATGAGTTTTAGAAGGTTTTTTTTCATCAACCACGTCTATCGTGATCTGCTTCATGTTATTTTTTTGAGCAACTGATGTGGCAAAGAGTTGCATAACATCTACGCTATTGTCAGTACAACCGTTACAAACGATAAATATTTTACAGTCAGTTAAGGCATCATCAGCAAGTAAACTCGCCAAGGTATTGGGCAACAGATTTGCTTCATTATACGCGGGTATGATTATGCTTTTCATGAATTAAAGCTGCTCGATTATATTTTTGGCGACTTGCTCTGGCGTATAATACGTTAATACTCTATTGGGACCAAAACCAGAATATTTTGCTCTATTCTGCGCTACTATTTTAATTTTATCTGCTACTTCTGTAGCTGACACAGACTGACAACATTCACCAACCTCTGGCGTAACAACATCGTTTATCGGTCCCCAACCATATGCAATCACCGGTAAGTCGTATGCCATTGCTTCAATAAATACCATACCAAACGAATCATAGGTTGACGGTAAACAAAATATATCAGCTTGTGACATTAAACTGTGCTTTTGCTCGCCATCAATCCAGCCTGTAAACTCAATGCGATCATTCGCCTCTGATAAACTAGCCATTGATTGATAATGTTCAAGTTGTACGCCATCACCGGCAATAGTTAACGTGTAATGCTCAGGCAATAATTCAAAAGCACTTATCACCGTTTCAATGCCTTTCCCGTCAACCATACGTGCCATGGTTAAAATTTTCACCGTATCGTTAGACTTTATATTTCTTGGATTATCAAGATATTGCTTCGCTATTTGGCAACTAAAACTATTATTGGGGTTTGGTGAAATAATGATAGGCTTTTCAATACCTCTCTCTTGCATTAGAGATTTCCACCAAGGCGTTAAAGCCACTATTTTTGAATAAGGAAGCATGACAAGGCGTAAGAAAAAACGAGTAAATAGGCTGCCATTAATATATTGATTGAAGGTCGGAGAATGAATGTGAGCAATGGTTTTTGCCCCTAGTATTCTCGGTACAACAGCGAGGGTGAATTTTCTCGTCATTGATAGCCAAGGGCCACAATGAAACCAAAACACAGCATTTGAACGATATCTCAATGCAAGCAATTTAATCTTTACCAGCGCGATTATCCAGCAGACAATGGAGTTTCGATCTCCATCATGTGATACCACAAATTCATAATCTATATTGTGAGCTTCCAGACCTTCAATATAGCCAGTAAGAGCCGTGGAAATACCGCCTTTTCCGCTATCCGCCTTTGTGCCAACTATGATGAGTTTTTTCATATTATTTGTTTCAACATAAGAGCTAAAGCTTTCGTACTAGCTCTAAGAATAAATAGCGCAATAAGTTACCTTGCCTAAGGGCACGAGAAGGTTGGTTTGCCAAGCGGTAAAACCATTCTAAATTAAGCTTACGATACAGTAACGGTGCCCGCTTCACTTTGTTGGTATATACATCATAAGTTCCACCAACCCCCATAAAAAAGGTATCAGGGCATAACTCTCGGCACTGTTGAATGAATAATTCCTGCCTTGGAGAGCCTAGTGCTACAGACACTATTTTAGGCTGCACACTGACGATTCTTTCTATCACAGCCTGCTCTTGGCTCTTATCAAAATAACCATCTTGATAACCGCACACATTCACGCCATATTGCGCTTCTAACTGATTAACCGCAGCAAAGTTAGTTTCTTTTGTTGCACCAACAAGAAACACTGGCAAGTCAAATTCAGCTGATTTTTCCATCAATGCTTCCCAAAGCTCGCAACCTGGAATACGAGAAACACGCTGCCTTGATTTTCGTTTAAGGGTTTTTACAACACCTATGCCGTCAGCATAGCGAATGCTCGCTGACAAAATCGCTTCTTTTGTATCAGGCTCATTTATTGATTGAATCACTTTTTCAGGGTTTATAGCGATAGCACTGCCTGGCAATACATCTCCCCGAGCCGAAATAATGTGATTAACGGCGTCTTCCATGGTTGGAAATATATCAATAGGTAATCCGCCGACTAGATTTGAAGGCGTGACCTCAAAAAACTCATCAATATATCCATAACCCCAAAAGGGCTGATTTACGTATGTATCAAATGTTGTAGATTTAGCCTGCTCAATTGCAGAAAAAATCTTGTCAAAGTCATGACAAACACAAGCAAGGTTGTTTTCTTCCAAATACGAGGCTAAATCGAGTTGATGATCATCAACTCGATCGCTATTAGGTACCACCACCATACGTCGATGTTCTTCCAGCAACTGAAATACTGTACCTGCACCCGCATGTGCAATGACTAGATCGCTTTGCTCGAAATACTTGTCTATTTGATCCGTGTAGCGAAAGAACTCATGATTTTTAGGTGTATAATCACCGTTAGCCAATTGAATGGTAATGTCGTACTGCTTAGGTGACAAATTTTCATCAATTGCTTGGATCAGTGAGTTGTAATGGGTATTACCAACAGTGACGAATATTTTCATAGTCGTCCCATATAAATACCATCAGGATAAAATTTACGCAGCGACTCTTGTTGAATAAAAAATTTATTCGCTATCAGGTACATCATGCGCCCCGCAATCGATGGAGTGGAAAATCGACACCAATCTTCAAAGAAAATCACTTTTTTAAACAGCATACGGCATATCAAGCTAGGTACTACCGCAAGACCAGGACCAGTAGAAATCATGCCTACTACACGATATTTAAAACAAATCCGGACCATTTGCACAATGGCCAGAAAAATATAGGCAATAGAAATAAAAAAATTTTTGTACCAATAAAACTTATCCCTAGCATCGATACAAAAATAACTATCAACAATACATGGGAAGTCGAGATCGGCATTAGATAGAGTAACATATTGGCAATTTTGCTCTGCCTCTGTTTTATTGCTCAAAAATCGCTTCATTTGTGCGGCATGGCCGCCTTTACCGTAAACCAGTAAGATGACCTCTGTTTTTTTATTAAACATAGATTCTCTATTCAGTAGTCTTTTACAATTTCAATGAGTTCTGTCGTTGAGATAGAAGGAGTTCGGGGTAAATAGACAACCTCACATATATCTTTAAACTCATCAAATTTACCGGCCCAATCATCACCCATGACTAAAACATCAGCCCGATAATTAATAATGTATTCTCGCTTTAGTTCTAGTGACTCTTCATAAAACACTTCATCAACACATTTTAGCTCTTGTACTATCGCACTGCGGCTGTGTTGCGGGCAAATAGGGTAACGATTTTTTTTAGAGAAGTTAAGTTCATCCGTCGACACGCCAACAATAAGATGATTCCCATACGCTGCCGACCTTTTTAAAATATTTAGATGGCCAACATGGAAAATATCAAAAGTACCAAACGTTATCACGCGTGACATATGTATTACCGTAGAAAATTAAAAGTGCGCTATTGTAGTGAATAACGCCTGCAGATTAAATCAATATTACTAATTTAATTCATTACTAATTGTTGACCAAACTAATTTGGCGCTTTCTTTGATGTCAGCTGAATAATCAGACAATTCAGCGCTATTTTGCTCTGCAGATTCTGCAAAATGACTAATAACACCTGAAAGGGCAGTCTTATCTATTGATGCATCTAATATCCAGTTTTTGCATCCGTAATCATCAAAAAGCTGCTCATACTTATGAGACCAGCTTGTCCCCAAGCAAGGAACATTTTGTGAAAGTGCACTGACACAACCATGATACCGCGAACTTATCACCCAAGCACATTGCCCTATAATCGACTTTATTGCCAAACAACTTTCAGGGTTAACAATTTCAACTGGAAACGCCAACTTATGATTAATTTGCTGACAAATTTGTTGATCTCCCTTCCCTTCATGGTTTAGTAAAAATACCTTTTGATTTATCGCTTGAGCCGCTTCAATAGCATTAACAAGAACGTCGATGTATTTTTCTCGCCACAAAGTGTTTTTATTACTATTGCTGATCATTTTACTATTCGGAATAACAGCTACTTGGCCTTTTAAATAAACATATTGAGATGGCAACTCAGGGACCAATAAATTAGTGAAGTCTGGGGCTAATTGCACATTACTTTGTGCCGTCAGTTCTGTTACATGATTCACTGACACGCTATCTCTAGCAAAAGCCACTGCAACGTTTTCAGTTAATACCCTCGCAGCTTGCTGATACTTAAGACTAGAAAAAGGCCCTAATGCTTGTGGCATCAGTATATATTGCTTATTTTTTTTCTTGAATCGCTTGGCGATTAAGCTTGCTTGCTTTAGAGGAAGGTAATTCCATTGGTCACCATATAAAAACCCTGAAGCATCAAGCACCATGTCCACATCAGCTTCAGTAACTATACCTAAAGATGTCTTTAAGTACTGGCGAAGATATTTAGGAACAAGATAACTTACTCCATTGAAGTCAAAGCGGTTTTTAACCAATCTGAGTTTTTGATACGCGCCAATTTCAGCACGTTTAAGGTACGGTGAATTCTGATCCGGCTCCATACAAATTTCTGCATCCGGCCACAATTTATTTACCTGGTCGATAATTGCTTGCAACATCAATTCAGCGCCTTTATTGACAAACTGAACGCCCTTAATTTCAATAAGCATTACTTAACGACCTTGATTAATTGCTTCGCACTTTTTTTCTGAGAAAACGGAATCCCGCCAGTGTCTTTTGCATACCCCACTGCAACCATCATTATTGGTCTTTTATGTGCTGGAAGGTTAAGACGATTAGTCAATTTAACTTCAAATGATTCAATGTCGGGCCAATTTATTGGGCATGTGGACAAGCCTAAAGACTCAAACGCCAACATTAATTGCATAGCAACCAGACCACCATCAATATAAATAACGTGACGATCACGCTCGAACGGATATGCGCTTAAATCCCCCATAATGACGATTAGTGCTTGGATATTATCACTAAATCCTTTAGTGCCCATTGGTATACTCGCTATTTCCTGTGCAATGCTAGGTTCAATACATGTGTAAAATTCAAATGGCTGACGATTACAAGCACTTGGTGCTTGAGCCGCCATGTCAATAGCCTGCTCTATCAAAGAGATATCTACGGTCTTATCTTGATACCACCGAGTTGAGCGACGCTGTTTAAATAGTGCATGCAAGTCTTCCTCGCTAATAGAAGATTTGACTCTATTTTCACTGGGATACGGGCTATTAGGAGGTGACTTTGTTGTCGTACGAGACATAGAAACAGGTAAGGCATTAAACAATGCTCTTGCTTTTTTAATCACAGGAGTATCTGTAACAACCTCAAAATAGGCGCTTAATACATCTGATGCCCAATCTAACTCTTCTTTATTAAAACCTTCTTGATTCAAGCACTTGGCAAAAATATCTACTGTTTCACCAATATAAGCTTCAGCAAAGCTTGGCTTTCTGGGCTCCATAATTAAACCCTTTTCAAGGCGATGTGTATTTCTTCTAAGCAATGCATGCGAAGCATTAATGGCTTCAAGCGCCTCATGATAAGCAATACGCCCCGCCAGTACCGATTGATGCTCTCGACGAAATTGACCGTTAATTAAGAAATAGAAGAGTGAGCTGGTAAAACGAAACTTCACGCAGTGCTTCGCAAGGAAGAGGTCTACTTTAGCGCGAGTTCGAGCAAGCGCATCAAAGAGTGTCTCTGGTAATATTTTTTTTATTAATGCCTTCATTTAACACTTGCTAATTTAAAGGCGAAAACTAAGCCTTTATTGTTGAATACGCAGGTATATTCTAGCGAATAGACGACATAACAGCTAGCGAAATTAACTTTCGCTCTCGATACGAATTAAATAATGGTATATTAGTCATTAGATGCACTATCTTATTATAATCAAAGCAAAATATTTTCATGAATTGGTCTAAAAGCGCACAAAACAGCATATTGCTTATCGCAGAAAAGGTGATAGTAATAGGCTTCGCGTTTGTCACTAGTGTATTGCTTGCTCGTGTGGGTGGTACTGAGCTTTTTGGTCAATATGCTTATGTAACTGCTTTTGCCACATTATTTTCTCCTCTGTGTATTATGGGCTTAAACAACATAGTCACTAAGTATGTCGTAAAATATCCACGAAATAGTCATTACTACGTAAAGTCCGCACTAACTATTCGATTATTAGGTGCTGCAGCATCCGTTGTATTAGGTACAGCTGGGATTTTATTGTTTAATGATAACAATACGCTATCGAGCTATATATTTCTGTTACTGCTCTTTCAAAGTGCTAATGCCTTACTCATTTATGAGTACTTTTTTCTCGCTAAGCAGCAAGTAGTATCTACGCTAAAAATAAGAATGTCAGTTGCTGTTATTGCTAATATTGTCAAAATCATCGTTATTGTTAACCAAGCAAATTTATTGCCTTTAATAATAATTCAATGCATTGAGTATGCTGCGGTAGCCTTGCTATACCATGTTCAATACCGATCTCAGCAGCATCAAATACAAATTACCCGCCCGGCTAACCGTCATGGCGCACAAGTAATGTTGCATAAGGGTAAGTGGTTATTATTATCGGGCATTGCGGCAATAATTTATCTAAAAATAGATCAAATTATGCTAGCTAATTTAGTAAGCACCGAAGAAGTTGCCTATTACGCCGCAGCGGCCAAGCTATCAGAGTTTTGGTATATCTTTCCAATTCTAATCGCCAATGCTTATAACCCAAGCATAATCACTAAACGTAAATTAGGTACAAAGGCGATGAACGGCTTTTTGCTGTACTTACTCGCCTTATTCATCATCACAGCATTAGTGATTAGCTTTGCGACTTTGATTTTATCTGAGCCGATCATTGCATTAGTTTACGGCGATAATTATCTACCTAGTGCCGCCATTTTAAGTGTTCACATATTTGCGAGTATATTTATTTTTCAACGTGCATTGTTTAGCAAATGGTTAATCATCAATAATCATTTAAAATACAGCTTATATACACATGGTTTAGGCGCTGTGTGCAACGTGCTATTAAATATATTTTTAATCCCTAAATATGGTGGCCTTGGCGCCGCTTGGGCAACACTACTCTCCTACATTGTTGCTAGCTATATCAGTTTATTTTTGTATCAAAAAACACGACCGTTTGCCTTTTTGATGACCAAAGCAATGTTACAATGGCCGCAAATTATAGTCGCTGGATTACAGCGTAAAAAAGTGGCAATAGATGAAAAATAATATGGCACAAGGCAGTTAAGATTAGCGCTATGGTAAATATTAAAAATTTAGTAAAGCAGTTACTGATAAAACAAGGCTATGATATCGCTTTGCATCCTATTGCTAAGGAAGCGTATGAAGGACCAAAAATTGCCTTTGTGCATATCGCAAAGTGTGCCGGTATGTCGGTCGATAAAGCGCTGAGGCAAGCGATTGCGCTGCCACAACAGCAACGTATTGACCGAGATGCAACGCTTGCTGCGAGCGTGGCAAGCTTTAGCAAAGAAATATTATCAGAAGAAGACAGTATTGCCTTTAGCCGACATCACGCGAAAAACCTTTCAAGCATCTTCGATTATTACCTTGCAAAGCAATGGCAATACGTTAGTGGGCACGTTACCGTAAACAGTGAATTGCTGGCTAAGTACGCTAACGACTATGCGTTTATGACCGTGCTGCGCGATCCAGTTGAGCGATTTAAATCCAACTATATTTACAACAAACTCACCAATCAAAACCCTTTTATGCTGCCTAATGCCTTAAACACATCAAGGCAAAGTGAAGCTGAACTTATAGCTGAAGCTGAGGCTATTATTAATAGTGAACGCGGTTGGCAATTGGCTAATACTCAAACCATGTTTTTAACAGGCCGTTACCCTAAAGACAGTGCTGATGCTGAGTCAATGCAAATTGAGGTTATGGGTAACTTAGAACAATTTAAGGTAGTTGGCTTTTTGGATGATTTAGATGCGTTTGCTATGCAATGTAGTCAATTGACGGAGCGTAAAATTACTTTTGAAAAAATAAACACTCAATCATCTGTCATGAAAAAAGAGGAAGGTGTGAGTAACTCTTTGCAGGCATACTTCAGCCGTCCAAAAACAATAAATAAGCTGAGTGACTTATGTTGTAGTGAGTTAGAAATTGTGGGTAAAGCGAGAGGAAAGCTTAGTTAACTCGAACAATAAAAACTAGAGACATATTATTGTTCTTTAGACAACCCCATTCTTCTAGTGCCTTAAGATGTTAAATGCCGACTTTGTCGGCATTTTAAGTTAGTAAAATCAATTCAATTTAAAAGACGTAACAATGCGTTTAAACTCTTTCATCACTTCGTCTTCAACTTGTTCTGCGCCGCTAACGGATAAGGTGTAAACGGTGTTTCGTGGTAGGTCTAACACCGTAAGATTTTTAATTACCTGCTTATTGCCTCCAAAATCAGCGCGGAAATCATATTCTTTGTTATTTTCACTGCCTTTATACACTTTGCCAAGTGGCGTTGTTAGCGCTAATTTAACCTCGGTTGCACCTTTAGCATTAATACCGTCTAATGCGCTTTTAATCACACCTGCCCACTCAGCATCACTGCCCGTATAATTTGCGCCAGTTAATCGCTGACAAGTGACGTTAGACGCAACTTTAGCACTGTTATGCGTATATGAGCTTAATTGCTGATTCATTTCTAAACTTGTTGCCTTATCAAGCTGTAGGTTTTGTTTTTTACTGAAGGGTTTAACTTTAAAGTTCAATGAAGCATCACAGCTGTTTGACAAAATAACTTCAGAGTTTTCGGCTGAAGCGGCGTTAGTGTTAAAGGTCATAATAGAGGTAACCAGCACTAAAAGAAAAGACAATGAAGTAATACGAACTGTCACAAAAATTCTCCGTAAATAATGTCTTGGCAATAAGCCAATGATTAAAGGTTTTAAACCGAATTATTTCTCGGTGATATAGTGAGGACGATAATATAAAAAAATTGCTGCAAGGTATATAGAAGAGTTATAGCGTAATTCAGATTAGCTGATAATAACCTATACATTTCTCTTTAATAATTTTCAGGCAATAAAAAACCCAGCCTAAGCTGGGTTTTTAAAGTAAATATCGCTAGATAAACTAGTGATTATTGACCGTGTTGTTGAGTAGTAGAAATCTCAGTACGACCAGTGTCATCTGTAGTGAATGCGTAAGCATTAACATCGCCTTCTTTAGCATCGATGTTAAAAGTAACGCTTAACTTAGTTAATGAATCAGTTGGAAGACCAAATAATGCAATTAACTCAGCTTGGCTAACTTTAGTTACAGCATTTTTACCTAAGTCTTTACCTAAGTCCATTGAAGTGTAAGTGTCAGTTCCATCAGCATCAATTACACTAACAATTACATCAACATCTGATGAGCTGTTGTTTGCGAAGTGAATTGAAGATGAAGTACCTTCTTTACCTACAGGGAAGTAAGGTACAGTGATTACAGTTGCGTCGAGTTTCCACTCACCTGCATCAGCATCAGTTTGTGTAACGAATGCTTTAGCGCCACCAAAACCAACACTTGAATCCATTAAGAATTCAGTAGCAGGAATAGTTTTACCTGCAGCCACAGGCTTAGTCAAAGCTAGGTAAAAATCACCTAACACGTTACCAGCAAAGTTATCAGCAGATACAACTACACGAGCAGTGGTATCATTTACTTTAGCAACTGTAGCTGTAGTACCAGCTAAAGCAATAGGTGTTGCAGCTGTGCTTAATAAGAAAGCTTCAGCAGTAGCCATATTAGCAGCGTAATCTTTGAAGTTACCAGTTACATCTACAGTTAAAGTTGTAGTAGCAGCAGTTACTTTACTAGCTAACGTCTGGTTATCTGTAACATCAATTAAAACTGCATCATCTAAAGACGCAGAGTTACTACCATTAGCAAACAAGTCACCATTTTTAGTAAATGTTACTTGATTCAAACGTTCTACCACACCATCAAAATCAGACTTTACTGAAACTGCATATTGATCTTGAGTAACAAGGAACAAACCTGTGTTATCACCTGAAGTATCTTTAGCATCACCAGTTAGACCTGATTTAGCTGAATAAGTAGCTGTAGCTGTAGATGCTTTAGTTGCGTCAAAAGCTGAAGCTGGTAAATAAAGTTCAAATGATGAATCTTTAGTTACTGGGTCACCTGTGTTAACTTCTAAAACTAAAATACCTTTTGAAAGGTCAGTAGAAGCATGCTCAGACACTGTGTATGTACCTGAACCGTAGTTGACATCAATTTTCGCAACATCAGCAGCTGGAAGTGTATCAACAGCTAGCGCTGCCAAACCAGTTTTATCAACACCTGTACCAAAGGTAAAAGTAATCAAATCACCTGCTTCAAGCTGTTCACGTACGATTACGCGAATTGTAGATGCTGTTGCGCCATTCACTTCAATACCTTGAGCTGAGTGAGCAACTGTTGCATCAGTCAAATCAGCAGCATTTGCTACAGTTGACGCACCTAAGATAGCAGAAGCTACTAGTGCTTTTTTGAAAAATTTCATTATTTTCTTTCTCCTAGTTTCATGAAACCAGCAATAGAGTAATGAGCTCTATTGCCAATATTTTTCCTGTTTCGGCGGGAGTTTTAGCCGAATCAAATCGAATTTAATGATAAAGCCCTAATAAAGTCAAGTAAATAGCTTTCTTATTTTTATATTTTGTTGAATAAACAACCAATTAATACATCAACAAGGCTAATTTAGCTTACTTAACGTTTTTGTGCTTTATATTTACTGTTCTTAACAATAACTATATGCGGCGCATTTTAACCAATAATAGTCAGATGCGCTACTACTTATAGCGAATTAATAGTAGTACAAGTGTTATAGAATTGAAATCTTTAATCTTGTTGTTATTTTCAAGCAAATCACTTTATTAAACATCCATATTTCAATCTGCAGACGACTCGCTACATTTCGATGCTAAGTTACTTTGTCTTTTTGTGGTTTTCAAGTGGTGTGACCAAAAAAAAGCAAAAAACATTAGAATTGTTCTAAATCCTTTGCTTTGTGTCAAAAAACTGACTTGGTTTTAAAGTACTTATGTGGATTTCGTTAGCTTGTTTATTGGTTTTTAGTACTGCGTTTAGATACCGCTTTAGTGCGTCATCCCCGCGCAGTTAGGAGCCGTCTGGAGGTTATTATAGAGATCCCCGCTTTCGCGGGGATGACGTAGTATGCTGGTATGACGTAATAAAGAGTAGCGGCGCTTATAGGTTAATATTTTCTAGGCCTTGAATAAAGCTGTCTTGTACTCGCTTCCAGTCGTCTAAGTTATGCACTATTTTGGGTGTCACTAGAATTACCAACTCTGTTTTAGACGTAGTTTCTGAGTCACTTCTAAAAAGGTGGCCTAGTAAAGGTAGGTCACCTAACCCTGGAATGGCGTTAGCATTATTTGAACGGTTTTCACTGATTAAGCCGCCTAACATAACTGTTTGCCCGTCACCTGCTACCACTTCTGTCGATACTTTACGCTCGAAGATTGATGGTGAACCACTAATAGAAAGTCCATCCGCCGCAATATTCGAAATATTTTGAGAAATGGTCATTATTACAGTCCCTTGTGCATTCACTGTTGGCGTAACGGTTAAATCGATACCTGTTTTACGGTATTGAATATTCGTGGTTTCTCTGTCGCCATTAATAGGGTCTGCGGTTGTGCTTCCTACTGTTGGCACATCATCGCCGACGCTAATTGTAGCATCTACCCCATCCCGCACTAGCAAGGTTGGCCGAGACAGTACATTTACTAGGCCATCTTTTTGATTTAAATTTATATTAATGCTGCCATCAAGTCCTACTACAGAATAACTAAATCCTGATTCACCGTTATAGTTGAAACTTTCAGTCGTACTTCCGCTTGGGCCACTTTTGATTGCGTACTCAACGCCTTTCGCAAAACTTCCTGTAAGGGTAACTTCCGCAATCACTACTTCAAGCATCACTTGCTTAGGCATAACATCAAGCTTACGAATAATGGGTTGCAGCTCTTGATAATGTTTACCCGTTGAATAAAAAATTAACGAGTTTGAGCGAGAATCTACCACCATACGCATGTTTTCGCCTTCAATGGCTTGCGTACTTTGTGTGGCATTTGTAGATGATGAGCGATTATTCTGTTGAGTATTTCCTGAAGCACTATTGCTCAGGTTTGTTGTAGTGTTTCTTGAAAATGACTTATTTGTTGTTGAAGAAATAAGCGGAGTTAAGCTTTCCCCTAGATCAGAAGCCCTAGCATATCTAGGGTGGTAGGTATAAAACGATTGCTCAGAGCCCTTTCTTGGTTTGTCTAGGATATCGGCCCAGTATTCAACCCTATCCAATATTTCATCCGCACTGGCAAAAACGACAACCTTACCTAAATGCTCGATTGGAATAAATTGTAAATTGGTTACAGGGGCACGGGTACTTTTAGAGATAACCCCTTCTTCTTGCAATAGGCTTGTAACTTTTTCAATGAATGTTTCGGAGTCAATGTACTGAAAGCTTAGCATAGCTATGGCTTTATTGAGCATTGCTTTGCTTTCAAGCAGTTTAAGTAATTCTATTGCTCTTACAACTTGTGGGCGTTTACCTTTAATAGTGACTAAACCCTGCGTTGGATCTATTGTTACTGTAGCATCAACTAAGGAAGTTAATGTGTTCCTTAGACCTACACTCACACCGTATTTAGCTGGTACTAATTGGAGAATATCGCCAGATACATTAGGGACATCTTTTTTGCTTGAACCATAACCAAATGCGGTATCAGAACGACTACCTTGTTTGTTAAGCGGGTGAATAAAAAATACATCATCATTAATAGCAACATTAATGGTATTTTGCGCCAATATTTGCTGTACTAGTTGAAAGAGTTTTTTACCTGAGACCTTTTCTTTAAGCTCTAGGGTAACTGGGGTTGTATTGTTTTTAACGCTTGGCTCAATTAAATACGATACGTTAAGTAAATCACCTAATACGTAATGTAGAAAATCATTGAGCGGTAATTCATTTACAGAAACTTGAAATTCAGCGTTATCACTAAATTGTTTAGATAAATCAATTTCAAGCTTTAGGTTATTTTTATTGTCACTTAAATTATTTAAACGAACAAACTCACCTGCTTCATTAAATTCTTGACCATTCACTTGGTCATTCGTTTTAGGTTGACCACCTTCAGATTCTAAATAAGATTTTTTTAAATTCATCTCATTTGATTGTATTGGGCTGTCAGGTTCCATTAGTGATGCACAACCTGACAAGGCAAACATTGATGAGATAACGAGTGCTAATTTATGCTTATTTAATTTTTGCTTGTATTGTGAGTGCATTATTTCTTACGTTCAAATAGTTTAAATTCAATTAGTTCGCTATTGCGATCAAAGCTAATTTTGTTCGATTTTAAGTCGACTAGCGTAGCATCTTGCCCTAGTTTGTCACCTTTGGCTAATCTGACCATATTACCTGATTCGCCTTTCAATAAGATAAAAGGTTTTTGAGGGTCATTAAAAATGCCGTATAAAATGTATTCTTGATCGCCCAAAGCTAAAACTTGCTGTGATGTTGCCGCAACTTTCTCTACCTTTTTAGGTGCGTTTTTTTCTGCTCGTTCGAGTTTTTTAGCCAGCCAAGATTGCTCGGCAGCTAACGGCTCTTTTGCAAGTGTTTTGGGTTGGTATGGTTTAACGTTAACTTGCGCAGCCGAATTTTGAGCTTGGGCATCTGCAAATTCAAAATAATCACTCGCTAAATACGTAAATGTCAGTAAAGACAATATTAACGGAAGTACTCGCATAGGGCTATACACCTCCCTTTAAGTGCCATGCGTTTATATTCATTACAGCATTAAATGAACCCTTGGCATCAATGTCAAAATTTCTATGATTGAAGTTGAAATCTTCAATATTAAATAAAGGTTTAGCCGTTTCAATTGCTCGCGTTGTTTTTGTTAGGCACACAGCATCGCCTTTAAAACGCAGTTCGATTCGCCATTTAGATAATCTTTCATCAACTATGGTATTACCTTTAAAACCAATTCTGTCTACGGAACAGCCTGACTCTGATAATATCTTTTCTATATTCGATTGGGCGGTAAGTTTGAATTTGGCTTCATCCTGTTGCGTATAATTAAAAGACGCTATTTGCTTTACTTCTTCATTTACCAAAGCAAGCTGATTACCAAATTCTTGTTGGTTATTTAATAATGAACTGATCTTATCACTTTTCTTATCAAGTAAAGTGTAAGTCTGCTGCTGCTCTGTTTGCCAATCGCTCAGAGGGACAACTATATAATTAGCAACAATTAATGCACAAAGCAGTATCAAATAATGTTTGTACTGCGTTAGCTCTTGAGTCAATTTACTCATACTGACTCCTTGGGAATAATATTGATGACAAAACTCTCTTGATTACCTGACTTCCTAACGGAGCCTTTGAAGCTTGCTGACGCCACTCCTTGGTGTTCGGCAATCATTGCCAGTAAAGTTGATGCCTTATCAGTTTTACCTCTAACAGTTAATTCACCTTTTTTATAAGTAATTCGGGTTAACGTAGCACCTTCCTCTACAATTTGATAAACAATATCCCAATTGTTATGTGCTATTTTTTGATCTGCAAGTTCAGTTGATAATTGATTAAGTAAGGCGCGCTTTGTATCAATTTCTTGCTTTTGCATAAGCACATTAGACACTCGGTCACCTTCCGCACCAAGAGAAGCTTCTTGGCTATAAATGTTAAATGCCAAATAACTATTAGTTAATACATAAAAGACAAGTGCAGTTAATAACGGAGCAGCATATAACCAATGTAATTTCTCTAGGTTAATCCATTCTTTAGGGCTAATTAAGGCTTTTTTTGGAAACTCTTTCAGCGGTAACTTGTGCAAACAACTTTGCAAGAACTGAGGAAATTCATCTGTTGATATTTTATTTACTGATTTATCACTTGGTAAGCCAGCACTCAATCGATACGTTTCTATATTCGCAACAATACCTTTGGCATACGCGCTATTCACTTTGTTACCTGTGGCAGAGCTAAACAAAGTACCTATAGGCGTCTCTATTTCCAAAATAGAATCGAATCCTTGATGAAACAACTCTGTTTCAGGAACATAAATATTGGCTGTGCCAAGTTTAGCCATCAGTTCAGGGGAAAATTCTATAGTTTTAACATCAAAGCCGTCGATATTTTTGTTTTCAATAATTTGAAAAATACTGTTATTGAGTTCTGTTGATTGCTTTTTTAAAGAAAGTAACTTATTCAGCTCCGATTTATTGATAGCTGAAAAAGCTTGCCAACGTTCGCTGTAATGAGTTTTAGCAACAATGACAATACGTTTTTTATCATTTTCAACAGCTTCAAATTTGTTTTCTTCTAACGCTAATAGCGAGTTAGAATAATAAGCTATTCTTTTGTTAAGTTGCTGTTGCAGCAATGGAATTTGATTTAGTACTTCGAAATTCACGAGTTATTCCAAGTTATATTTGTCATTAGAATGGGGCGTTTTTTTGAGTTCGCGCGAACCTCTACCGTCATACTTTTGTTTAAATAGTTTTCGTTATTTGCTGTTTCTAACTTAATGTTAAAAACTCGCCCAGTACGGAATGATATAAAATCATCCTCGTCAATACCAGTCGCTTGAAAGAAAGCAAACCCATTTAATTCTTTATTCTCTCTTAATTCGACGACTTGTTGAAATGCTTGTACATCATCTAAGTAGGCGCTAAGCAGGTGTTCAGGCGCATTTAGTGGGTTAAAAGATGTTCCTAAGGAAAGTGAAAAATATTGTTTCCATTGATGATTAGTTAACAAATCCCCTTGTTTGATATGACTAATTTCAGCAAAAGATTGCAGATATGAATTTCTTGGTCCATAACCTAACGTCTTTTCATAGTAGCTCGACTCTGCACCGTTTAGATGAGTTAAGTCGTCTTTGTCTTTCCAGTCAGCCAGCGAGTCCAAGAATATTCGGACAGGCTCATTCTCTTTACCTAATCGATAAAATAAGTTTTCTGCCAATCTACGATTAACATGATTAATGCTTAACAAGCTTGATACATCTTGAATGGTTGCTATGACATGTTCATTTATTAGAAATGGCTTGCCGTAAAAATTCCATCGAGCCCTGATGCCTTCATCTGTTTTAGATGGGTAACGACTTTCCGTTGCCAGATAGTGCAACAACTCAGCTTCAGCTGATTCTAAATCAGCAATAGCTTGCTGACTTTGCTTCATAACGCCAGCCGAGTGTATCTGAGAGCGAACCGTTTGGCTGATATATATGCCTAACATAGCCAATATGATTGAAATGATCAGCACTTGAATTAAAGCAATGCCCTTTTGGTTTACTCTCTTCATTAGTCTATATCCTTTCTGATATGTGACATTAACGCATAAATAGTAGCCACAGGCAGTTGGACATTAAATTCATGTAACTGAGCAATCTGCTGCACTGTTATTTGTATTTGCTCTGGCAGAATTCTTTTAATTTGTGGTTGATGAGTTGAGTACCAGGCTCTTTCAGGCTGATTACGAGGGTCAATATTGGTTTCTTCATTGACAAACATCAGTGCTTCTTCAAATGACTGCCAACCGTAAAAACTAAAATTGATTGTCTTTATATCTGATAACAGGGTCACTTGGTAGACCCAGAATTCCGGTGCTTCAGTGTTAATTTGATTCTCGTTTATTAACACAAAATTTTGCATCGGCTTTTCTTTATAAATCAGCTTACTAAGATTTCCATCTTGAACAACACTGATGTTAACTAATGCAGCATCTTGAGAAAAAATAGCAGAAGCCGTAACCCACTCTATTTCTTCACTACTTGCTTTGAAGTAAATCTCTGCCTTTTTCTGACTATTTTTAATCACATAAGGCATTGCACTAGCAAGCATTCTATTGATGGAGTCAAAAGCAATTCCGTCTTGTGTACCTTGCCAAAAGGTATCCACTCGTTTTTGCCATTTTTGCGTATATAAACTGTAAGCGTAATAACCCGAAAATAGCACCATCATAAGCAACGATGTAGCCAGCATGAGTTCAATTAAGGTGAAACCACTATTTTTTGTTCTGGGCGTTACCATGTTGCAACCTTAAAGGTAAGTGGTTCAGAAGTGCTTTGACCACGTTTCGCCGAGACTTTGACTTCATACAAGCCAAATTGCGGAGAAGGATCAAATGATTCATCGGCCCCTCTAATACGAGATTTAAAGGAAGTGCGCACTGCTTGCCATTCATAATCAATTCCGCCCGATGAAAATTGACCGGTAAATTCTGGTAACTTTCGTTCTTGTACTTGTTGATGAATATCTGCTTTGATTGTCGAAATTACGTTAGTTGTTGCTTGATAGAAGTTGGCTTTATTTGTGATTCTATTCGCGGTAAAGCTTGAAGCTTTATACAAATCAGCAACAATTGCGAGTGCTGAAAATAGAATAACCGCAGCAATTAATACTTCAATTAAGGTAAAACCTTGCTGTTTATTCATCAATTGCAAACACCGAAGAAAGGGGAAAGCTGCGGGTATTGTCACCGGTGAATATCGAAAATAAATTAGGAGATACGATGCCTTTGGTCGTTACATTAAAATCTTGTGCGACGAACAGCAGCTGATTGAAGGTAATTTCCTGCACAAGAACCATTTCATTTTCAAGTGCTTCTAATTCCTTACTGTTGGCTTCGTTTTCACTTATGCTAAAACTTTCTGGCTCTTCATCATAAATACCTAGCAAGTTAGGTTTGTTTTTTATATACACTAAGAGTTTGTTTTCTTCCAATCTCACGTCGTGTGCGTTACCTTGATAATACGCTTTATAAGTGAGCTGCTTGAATAATTGGCGCACTTTTTCTAGTTCTACATGACGCTCTTGCTGGTTGATACTTTGTTGAAATAAACCGCCACTTAATGACATGACTACGGCCATAATAGCCATAACCACCATTAACTCGATCAGCGAAAATCCTTGGGTAGATTTAATTAGGTACTGCTTAGTGGGGGAAGTTTTAGAACGGTACATCATTGATTGAAACCATGCTCATTAGCATTGAGATAACGATGCCACCAACAAAACCGCCCATAAATACAAGCATTAATGGCTCTAACAAGGTTGTTAATTTTTTAATGACCTGATCCAAATCGCCTCTGCTTCGATCAGCAACTTCTTTGAACACTTTCGGCAATGTACCTGTTTCTTCACCTACTTTAATAATAGACAAGAAGAAGTCAGGGAATATACGTGTTTTAGAAAGCACAGCGCTTAATTGTTTACCTGATTTAAGCTGCTTCAGTGCTTGCTTGGTGTCACGCTTTAAGTCTTCGTGTTTCAACGTATTTGAAGTGAGTTCTAAGGTAGTATCTAATTGTAGCCCTGCATCAAGCATCATCGCCATCGAGGAAGCAAAACGAATTCTCTCGGCAGTTAGAATAACATTCCCTACCCCTGGTAAACGTGCTGCTGCAATATACATTTTACTGCGAATATGAGGTTGCTTGAAAGCCCAACTTAATGATATCAAGCCAAGTACCACTCCGCCGACAATGAATAATTCATTTTCAACAAAAAAGTCACTCACACCAATAATCATTTGGGTATACCATGGCGCTTGGGAGAGGTCGGTAAATATACCTGCCATTTTTGGTACGATAAAGGTTAGAACAAAGTAAACAGCAGCGATACACACCATCATGATCACAGACGGATACGTTAGCGCTTGCGAAATTTGGCTTTTCAATTCCTTTTGGAATTTTAGATCATCAGATAATCGGTTGAGCACTTCAGGCAAATTACCTGAGGTTTCTCCAATTTTTAGCAAGTTGATATACAGCGGATCGAATAAATCATCGTGTTGTGCAAAGGCTTCGCTTAAAGACATGCCCTTTTTAAGCGAAGAGGAAATTTTTGCGAGCAATCGGTTAAGCGCGGGGTTAATGTTTGATTGCAAGATGATATCTATGCCCTTATCAACCCTTACACCGCTTTCCAGTAGAAGCGACAACTGCGAAGTAAAAAACTCTAACTCTTCTAAACTTACGCCTTTAGCAAATAAGCTCATAATCGACTTAGATGAAGACAGCGGTGTAATTTCTAATGGATGAATACCATCCGCCATAAGCTTTTGCTGTGCTTCAAGCTTATCAATAGCCTCTATAAAGCCTTGATGCCTGCCGCCTTGCGCATCTACTGCTTTATATTCAAAATCCATTAGCCAGCTACTCGCAATACTTCATCAACGGTAGTAACACCATTAATTACTTTGTATAAGCCATCTTTAAGTAAATTTCTACGATTTAAAGAATCATTGTAAGCTTGTGCTTTACTGATAAATTGATCGTTTTTCGGCATTAATTTTATTTCGTCATCGCTTCGTAAATATTCATTAACCGCGATTCTGCCTTTGTATCCTGAGCCGTTACATTTATCACAGCCAACCGCTTCTAATACGTTTATCTCTTTTAATCCTGATTTTTCACGAAGCGTTTCCATCTGATACTTAGCTATCAGTTCATTAGCGTTTTCAGCAGGTTTTGCACAGTGTTGGCATAATTTTCGAGCAAGGCGCTGTGCAACCACAGAAATAAGTGCAGCATTTAATAAGAATTCTTCAACACCTAAATCAAGCAACCTTGTGTATGCACTGGCAGCATCATTGGTGTGTACTGTAGAGAAAACTAAATGACCAGTAAGTGCAGATTGTAAGGCAATACGCGCAGTTTCAGCGTCACGAATTTCACCAACCATGATAATGTCAGGATCTTGTCGTACTATTGAACGTAAACCTGCTGCGAAATCAAAACCAATTTCGTTATTTACTTGAACTTGATTGATACCTTCTAGTTGATACTCAACAGGATCTTCTAGCGTAATTATTTTAACATCTTCGGTATTGAGCTCATTCAAAAAAGTGTAAAGTGTGGTTGTTTTACCAGAGCCAGTAGGACCCGTTAATAAGATAACACCTGTCGTTTTCGCTAAGTCTTGTTGAATTAATGTTTGTGTGTCATCCGATAGTCCTAATACAGACATATCATATCGAATTGACTCTTTTCTTAAGAATCGTAAAACGATACTTTCACCTTCGTTCAGCGGTAATGCGGAGACACGAATATCCAGCTCCTGATTGGCAATACGCATTTCTATCTTGCCATCTTGTGGACGGCGCTTTTCAGCGATATCCATACCTGACAGTATTTTCAACCGTGTGGTAATTGGCAACTGCATTTTAGGGGCGAGATTATCGACTTCATGTAAGACACCATCAATACGGTAACGAACTCGAAACTTACCTAAGTATGGTTCAAGGTGCATATCTGATGCACCTCTAGCCAGCGCTTTGGTAATTAAGGTATTAAGTAAATTAACCGTTGGCGCTTCTTGCGCTAATTCGCGAAGACGTGCCTCTTCATCACCTGAAAGTTCTTCATCAGAGTCAATAATGCTTTCATTGCTTTGAATTTGGTAGAGAAATGACTGCAGATCGTTTTCATTAGCAACAAGTACTTGAGGCTCAACATCTTTTTTTTGTAGATACTCAATAACTTCAATATCAAGTGGATCTTTTGCTGCTAGCTGCCAGTTATTTTCATCTTGAGTAAGTAAAAGCCAATTTCTTAACTTGAGAAAGTTTAAATCGCTATTATTTAACTTTTCAGGATTCCAATCTTCCCATTCGTCTTTATTAAATAAAGGTAGAGATAAAAGTTGGCTAAAAAGTGAGGTTAGATCATCTTCAGTTAAACAGCCCATATTGACAAGAATTTGCTCTAAGCGACCACCGTTTCGGTTTTGGTAAACTGATGCCTTGTCTATATCTGTTTGACTTACACTAAATTCCTCAAGCAGTAATTGATTAATGTTGATCATTGGTGAATTACGTCTTCACTCTCATCAGTTCCGCCTACCTTGCCGTCCAACCCGTACGACATCATGCTGTAAGGCATACCGTTTTGTCCGGGCACAGTATAAACGTATTGTTGCCCCCAAGGATCTAAAGGAATTGATTTAGGAAGGTAAGGACCATCCCAACTTGGGTGTTCACTTTTTCTTAATTCTTCAAGTGATGCAGGAACATTACCTATATCCAAACGGTAGGTATCTATTGCAGTTTCAAACATTTGCATTTGAGCTATTGCGGTTTTCTTTTTCGACGAGCTCACTTTGGAAAACAATTTCGGTGCAACTAATGACCCCAAAAGTCCCAAAATAATTAGTACAATCATCAGCTCCATCAAGCTGAAACCTTTATTTTTTCTCATAGTATTCATGTTTATAAACTTATATTGGGTTTGAGTCTACCAGTTGAAAATTATACTGTCGACGGGAAATATGTTTCAGAAAGATACTTAGATTAAATGTGCCTGGTAAGCAAGAACTTTGAAGGCGTGCCTAATAAGTAAACACGCCTACTTTGTTATAATAATTTAAGCGATATGCTCTGTTTTTATTTTAGGTTTAATCACACAAAATCGTAGCAACACTCTTGTATATGTAGCGAATAAAGCAATGAAGCCAAGTAGCATTTTCCATTCTGCAATTTTATAGAAATCCCCTGCAATACCAATGACAGCAAATAGAATTGCTAATGCACTGATAAACCATAACGCTTGCCTAGATGTCATGCCAACACTCAGGCAAATATGATGCAGATGACCATTATCAGCTTTGAATGGTGATTCGCCTTTACTAATACGTCGATACATGATGGCAAACATATCCATCAACGGCACAGCAATTAACCATAATGCAGTGACAGGGCGAAACGCCGATATTTCACCACTAGGCGCCTGAGAGCCTAAGGTAAGTAGCCAAATAACAGTTAATCCCATGTACATGCTGCCAGCATCCCCCATGAAGATTTTTTTCCCTCTTGGGTTTCTAGTGCTAACGTTATAAAACAAATATGGGATGGTTGAGACGACAATCAGCATCGGCAACAAAATATCTGAACTTGGATTATTAAGTATTGTTAAAATAGCAATTGACGCTATAGTAATGATACTCATTGAGCCTGCGAGTCCGTCGATTCCATCAACCATATTAAACGCATTGATGGCAGTAATTACAGCAACAATCGTAAAAATCATGCCGTAAGTTCCTATATTTAACGAGTCACCACCGAGCAAGCTGCCAAAATCACTAATATATTTGCCTGCACCAAAAACAAGAATTGAGGCAACTATCCCCTGAAACACTATTCGCGAAACAACACTTAGATCGTAAATATCGTCAAGCGTTCCAATAAAAACAATGAGTGCAGAAGAGATTAAATACAGGTTTATGATCTGGCTTTGCGACACAAACAAAGTAGAGGCAATAAGCACACCTGTGAATATTGATATGCCACCAATCAGCGGAATAGCACCGTCGTGACGTTTTCTTTCGTTAGGTAAATCGACAAGTCCGACATGCGGTGCCAAAGGGAGCAATATTTTGATCGTGAGAACAGAAGAAGCAAATGCAACAAATAACGCTACAAGGTTAAATATCATTTAGACATGACCATTCGTTTTTATGGTGAAAAATCTTTTAATGCTTGTATGTATACTAACCAAATAGGCGGCACTCATACAAGCGTGGCGTATTATAGTTATTTGCTGCATGGTTAGCTAGTAAATTATTGTAAGATTGCTAACTAACCACCATTATTTTGTTTCTTTCTTCTAAATCCCTGCAATAGCTGCAATAGCTACAGCGGCTTGATAGATAATTTGTGTGCCTGTAGCCCACAACTTCAAGCTATCCATATATTCTGAATCAAGAGGTACAACAACTGTATCTCCAGGACTTAATTTCACACTTTCATTGCTGGCAAACCAGCCATTTGGCTCAGGGATCTCAACTCGACCATTAGCCTTAATAACATATAGCCTTTCAATGTCCGCTTGTTGCCTAATACCACCGCTTAAAGTGACATAATCATAAGCGTTCATATCTTTATTAAATAAATGAGAAGTCGCCACTTGAACTTGCCCAATGACATTGACTGAATTGTTTAACGTCGGCACATAAAGGATGTCACCATTGTCCAACAAAATATCATGTTCTTTTGACTCAATATTATCAAGGTCAATAACTAAACGGCCAACAGGTGCAACTCGTGTTAAATCGGCTAATAGCTTATTGACAAGGTTGTAGTCCATCCCTTTTTGAGTAGATAAACTTTTAGATGCGATTTCCATCCGTAAGCTCTCTGACAATTTAATTAAATTTTGTAATTCTAATTGCTTGAGCTTTTCTCTACTAAACACTGAACCTTGAACATAGGCGAAATCCGTGTACCCACCCGCTCGATTAATAAGTTGGCTAAGTGTTTCTCCTCGCTGAATAGTGTATTTCCCTGGAAATAGAAACTCACCACGTAGCTCAACAATGTGATTTTCTTGCCATGCAGGTATTACATGAACATTTAATCTATCTTTACTTCGTAATAAGATGTTTTGAGAATCTAAATTATCTGCTGGCGTGTTTTCTAGTGCTTTTTGTAAATTTACATCAATTGAAATTTTTTTCGCTTTATGCCCTTCTACATGATTCCGAGTAATTTCCGCTTTATGTAAGTAAGCTGACTCAAGTAATCCTCCAGATGCGAATAATAAACTAGTCACTCGATTGTTTTTCGCTAACGGATATATTCCAGGATATTTAACTGCACCTACCACTTCAATTAGTTGGATAGGTTGCCCTGCCGCGGCTTGATTTTGTAATTTTTTAATTACCGGAGCTAACATACGTTGACGTGAGAATAAGCCAATTTCATTTATGCCATTCTCTTCATCTACTTTCCCGCCAATAAGCTCTTCCATAGACTTTTCAGCAAGTTTTAATGTTTCATCCACTTCATCGATTGTAACTTCAGGCTCAATTTCACCAAATTCAAGCCAGAACATTCTGTCTTCATAATCTAGCTTTGCCTGCTCTTTTTTCGCAAGTGCATAGTCTTCTTCGCTCATCGCTAGAGAGTCTAAAGTGATGACATCTGGGTTTTGCTTCTCATGCATTGAGAAAACCAAGATTTTATCTTGCGCTTGCAGTTCGATATTGTCGTTAGAAAGTGGGTTTGATATAGCATTAAACAAACCAAACTGCAGAACTTCAATGTTGCGACCAATATCTTTTTCTCTCACTATAATGCTGTAATTTAAGTCAGCATCTTCAAGCATATAAGAGTGAATATTAGGGAGTAAATCACTTACGCGTTGCCCGCTAGACCATTGGTATTTACCAGGTCTAGATACAGCCCCTACTATCGTCACTGATTGATCAAATTGAGCAGAGGTTTTCATTACCTGAACAACATCACCGGCAACTACCGGCTTTTCTAGCTGTTTTTTATCAGCCAGATCGACGTTAACAATAGTACGTAGGTTGTTTTTATTAAATCGTTCAACAACAGTTGACGACGGATATGCTGAAGGTAAGAGTCCTCCTGCCATTTTAACTACGGATGCAAAAGTTTCCTGTCCATTCAATTCATAAATGGCCGGCCTTTTAACCTCGCCATCTACTGTGACTCGGTCTCCTACTGGCGCGACAAAAACTACGTCGCCCGACTTAAGCATGGCGTCTTTCGATGAATCGCCATTGATAAGCAAATCATATAAATCAAGTGTCGAAACTAGTTTACCTGATCTTTTCAGCTGAATATTTCGAAGTGAACCAATTTCATTAATACCACCCGCTGCAAATAAGGCATGGGTTATACTTGAAAGCGCACTTAAATAATATGGACCTGGCTTGTAGGCATCACCGGCAATAAAAACTCGAATCGATTTTAGTTCGGCCAAGGTAATTACAACATCAACACCTAGAATTTTACTTTTTATTTCATGCGTTAAAACTTTTTTCACTTCTGCAAAGGTCAATCCCGACACTTGAAACGCACCAAGTTTGGGAATAACCAATTGCCCTTGACGAGAAACATATAAGTCTCGCTCGTCATTTTCCTTACCAAAAATTTGAATACTTATGCCATCGCCTGGACCAACAATATAGTTTTCCGGTGCTGCGATATCCATGATCGGCGCAAATGTTTGCGGCGCGTTAGCAAAGATGTCATAACCAAAGGGTTTAGGTTTGCCGTCATCTTCTTCTTCTTCTTCTTTTTGCTCTAGACCAAAGTCCATTACCGGATTACCAAACTCATCGAATTCAGTTCCTCTAGGATAAACTTCTTGATCAGCAGGACCAGCAGCTTTTTGACCAAATCCACCAGTTCCCATCTGCATTTGGATCATATTGAAGTCAATGCCCATGCTTTGCGCCAAAGCACGCTGCTGCGCTTCAGGCAATCTCTTAAATTGCTCAATTTGTTGGGGGGTAATGTTGCTAGGGATCTGTGCAGCATTTACTGTGAAAGATAAGACGATTACCATCAATATTGATAGTAAATTTAAAAACTGTTTGTTCATTAAAGTGACCAAGCCCTTGCAAAATTCATTGATTTAAAAAGCGAGCAGAAGTTTAACATAGCTCATTTATAGAGAACATCTGGATATGAACTAATTAGATAAAAGTTATTCACTAATCAATTTCATCATCAAGTTCATCCAAGTAAGCATCAATTTCCGCTTCTTGTTCTTCATCGACTTCTATCGGCGGATTTCCATCATACACTTTATACGTCATATTCTGAAAATAGGCATTTTTAACAAACTCATAGGGGTCGACTGCCTCTTCTAATATCTTTTCTTGATCTGCTAGCTGAGAGCGCGTTTCTAGTCCTATCACTAGGTTACGGGCAACGTTGGGCCAAAAATCAATAATCGCTAATGGCCAATAATATCTATCGACAAAATCACCTACTTCTTCTCTTACCGAGCTAGGACCTAAGGCCGGGATCACTAAGTACGGACCATCACCTACACCATAACTGCCCAATACTTCGCCAAACTCTTCTTGCGTGCCTGACCATTCAAAGTCGCTGGCAGGATCATAAAAACCTAATAAACCTATGGTTGAATTTAGCAAGAATCGACCCGCACTTTTTCCTGCATCTTTAAATTTACCTTGCAGTAAGTTGTTAATCGCCGATGAAGGTTCATTCAAGTTCATCGCCATATTGTAAAGCCCTTCACGTAGCGGGTCTGGCACGTTATTTACATAGGCCTCTGAGCTTGGCTTGATGACATATTTATCAGCATAGTCCCAAGTAAATGTCCAAAATGGGCGATTAATTGACTCAAGAGGATCTTTCGGATCAGATTCCACAGACTCAGCCGACTCAACATGTTTTGTGGAAGAGCAGCCAGAGACAAGTAAAACAGTAAAAATTAGAAAGAAAAAGTTAGAATGCTTTGTTAAGCGTGGAAACGAGAATGTCACAGATTATCCCTATTATTATAAAATGAGAAACGCAATTGAAAACAAGTTGTGCACATTATGATAAATATTTGTTAAGTATGCAGCAGTTTATTTAGGCTTATAGACAGAAAGTAGCATTTCGACTTCTGCTTTTGGTAATTCGCATTCGGTCATAATTTCTTCAATTCCAGCCCCTAATGCCGCCAATTTATATGCTCTACTGTAAAGCTTATCTTGAGGCTCTTGCGATTTTACCTGATCAATCACGGTCTGCATTTGGCTAAGCTCTTTTTTTACTGTTTTTATTCTGTGCTCAAATTGCTTTGACACTTGGATGTCTTCTTGTGATTTTAGTTCAACAGTTTTTGCAAGATTATTTAACTTTTCTTCAAGTATTTGTTGATGATGCTGTAAATCTTCTAAGACTAACTCACTTGCTTGGTTACTGATGTCGAGCTGGCTATATTGCTGTGATATTTTTTTTAATCTTACAAACAGTATGAAAATCAAAATAATAACGACTAAAAGTGCAGCCACATGCGGCTGTATTGAATATAACCACTGCATTTATTTTGTTCCTTGATCAAAAAAAACCTGCTTAACAGGTTTTTTTATTTGCTGGTCAATGATTAAAACTGCTTGAGTTCATCCCACTCTTCGTCAGACAACAGTTTATTAAGATCAACTAATATCAACAGTTCGCCTTCGCGATTAGATACGCCTTGAATAAACTTAGCGCTTTCATCGTTGCCAACATTTGGTGCTACGTCAATTTCTGATGCTTTCAAATAGACAACTTCAGCTACGCTGTCTACTAAAATACCAATCACTTGCTTTTCAGCTTCAATAATCACAATTCTTGTATTATCGGTCACTTCCGTTGACTCGAGACCAAACCTTGAACGCGTATCAATAACTGTTACGACATTACCGCGAAGATTGATAATACCAAGTACATACATCGGCGCGCCTGGCACAGGTGCTATTTCTGTATAGCGCAATACTTCTTGTACTTGCATTACATTAATACCGTAGGTTTCCGTCTCTAAC
Source organism: Thalassotalea atypica (assembly GCF_030295975.1). Lineage (NCBI taxonomy): Bacteria > Pseudomonadati > Pseudomonadota > Gammaproteobacteria > Alteromonadales > Colwelliaceae > Thalassotalea > Thalassotalea atypica. The sequence goes on along the minus strand of NZ_AP027364.1, from coordinate 919,638 downwards.
TTAAACGTTACCCACTGTAATACTTCATCTGTATCTGCTACTTCGTTTGCATTACGTCTTTCGTCAGACATACCACTTGTCCTCAATTTTATTTTTGATCACCGCGATAACACGATGAATTGATTCAATCTTGATGAATACTCGCGCCATCGTCAAGTAACTTAATTAATGATTCTACTTCTAATAAAGCACACATTCTATCTTTTACCAACCCAGCAAGCCATGGTCGCTTATTAGATTCATCTAACCATTTAACATCTTCTTGCTCTAACGTTACAGTATCAACCAAATGTTCTGCTGTAAGCCCCCATTGACTCGTACTTAACATTATAATGTATTGATAATCCAACGCTGATAATAATTTATCATTACATTTTTCAGGCATCACCCAACGAGCTGTATCAACTACGTTGATTTGCTCTTCACGTTGTACCATAACACCTTTAAACCAATCCGGCTTGCCCATCAGCGGCGTGGCTTTATCGACATTATGAATACCACCTAATTCAATCAAAGGGACTGCAATAGTCAAACCTGCCACTTTGAAAAACATCGCTTGGAAGCTCCCATTACGGTAATCTTTTTCGGGCTTAACTTTAATACTTCCTAGAGATTTCTTAGTCTGAAGTTGAGCTTTAGCAATGGGTTTCGCTGGTTCTACATTCGTTTTTTCTACGACTTTAGGTTCAATTTTATCGCGTGTTATCTCGACGGCAGGCTTTCGCGATAAGACTTTATTATCAATTGGCAGCTTTCGCTCCACACTGACATTTTCTAACAGTTTTTCAAGTGGTTTGTTTTCGGGCTCTTTGTGCTGCACCTTTTCATCATCGGTAAGCAGCTCCGAGAGATATGAACGCATTACTTTTTGACTAGCTGCTAATGGCTTTGACATTATTTCTTCACCGTCGACAATTTAACCAAGTGCTTTAATAAGCTCTTATAAGCATACACCCCTCGAGAGGATGCTGCATAATCTGAAGGCACTTTTTGTGAAACACTGGCATTTCTAAAGTTAGTGTCAACGGGAATAACCCCCGGCCATACCGTTTCACCATAAGTTTCTTGTAGTTTTTGATACGCTAATAGTGACGCCTTGGTACGTTTGTCAAACATAGTCGGTACAATCGTATAGGAAAAAGGGTCATCTTGTTCGGCTTGCATGATTTCCATCGTTTTCATCATACGATCTAAACCTTTAAGTGCAAGAAACTCTGTTTGAACTGGGATGATAATACGATCAGATGCTGCCAGAGCATTAACCATTAATACGCCTAAGACGGGCGGGCAATCCATTAGGACATAGTCATACTCACCCGACAGTTTTTCGATGGCCTTTTTAAGCACCAACCCCATGCCTCCCTTACTTCCTAAGGAGCGATCAAGCGTCGCTAAACCCATCGTAGCAGGCAAAATATCAATATTGGGGTAACTGGTCGGGCATAGGCTTTGCACTACTTGCTCTTTTGAAGAGACTTGCACAAAAAGATCGTAGACACTTAACTCGAGGTCTTCAGACTCTATGCCGAAGTAGTAGCTTAATGAGGCATGCGGATCCGTATCAATAAGCAGGACTTTTTTACCATTTTCAGCTAACAAGCCACCAAGCGCTATAGTCGATGTTGTTTTCCCAACACCACCTTTTTGATTTGCTATTGTCCAAACGTTCAAAGCTACACCTTAGTTACTTGAAAGAGCTATATCCGATAAATCAGTTATTTGATTCATCTGTATCATCCACACGTGTGGTAATTCTTATACCACCGTTTTCCATCCGGATGATTCTAATTTTATTATCTTCACCAGAAGATTCAACTACTTCCTTTATCGCTTCAACATCTTTTACACTAATAGTTGGCGTATTGAGTAGGTTTTCTTGATTGAGGCCATATTTAGAGATTGCAATAACTACCCGTCGGTTTTGTGCTCGACCAGTAGTGGTTGCGTTATTCGCGGTAGGTGCATATTGACCGTACCCTTCAATCGCCATTCTTTTAGGATTTATTGCTAACTGTTCCATAATTTTCAAAATCGCTGTTGCTCTGAAAACTGATAGTTCCCAGTTTGACTCGAAAATCTCATTATTGATCGGTTGATCGTCAGTATAGCCTCGAACTCGAATAAAGTTTGTAACGTTCGCTAAGATTTCATTGATTACTTCTAGTATTGCATTCGCATTATTGGTTGGAGACGACGAACCACTAGGAAACAAAAGAGCACTATTTAGCTCGATTTCAAGCCAGTCACCGTCGACTTGTAACTGGGCATAACCTGACTCAATGATATCGTAAAGTGCGGTGTGCAACTCTTTTTCTAAAGACGTGAGATTCGTGCCAACAACACTGTCTGCAACATTTGATAAGATAGGCTCACCATCAGTAATCTCAGGGCCCGCCTCATCTTGGATACCGTTACCAAAAAGTCGTTTGTTCGTCTTACTGGAGTTTACCGGTAAAATATCATCACCATGACCTTTGTTTTTAGTCAGCGTTTTATCTGCTTGAAATACACGCCCAATAGACTCTGTCACACTCTCGAAAGGCTTTTCATTGACCATTGCCATGGCATATAGCACAACAAAAAGTGCAAACATTAGGGTCATATAATCCGCATAAGAGATTAACCAACGATGGACATCATCGTGTTCTACTTTGTGTCTTCTCGTTCTATACCTGTTCATCTTGCAACCTAAAAGCTGACAATCTGTTTTCGATTGCATGCGGGTTTTCTGCCAATGAAATTGAAACCAGCCCCTCTAAGATCATTTCCCGGTATAAAGTTTGTTGATAAACAATCGCTCTTATTTTGTTTGCCACAGGAATATATATTAGGTTCGCAAAACCAACGCCGTAAATTGTAGCAACAAACGCGGTGGCTATTCCTTGCCCCAGTAATTCTGGATCTTGCAAATTGCTCATCGCCTGAATAAGCCCTAGCACAGCTCCTAAAATACCAATTGTAGGACTGTAGCCCCCCATCGATTCAAAAATGTTCGCCGAACGTAGATTATGCTCGCGATAAAGTTCTAAATCGATTTCAAGAGAGTTACGAAAATTTTCCGTCTCTACTCCATCAGCTAGTAAATTCAACCCTTTATTTATGAATCGGTCTTCTTCATCCAGCGCTATGTTCTCTAGCACTAAGTAACCGGATTCTCTTGCTTTTGCAGCCCAATCAACAATACGCTCTATACCTTGTTCAAAATTGTAGGTGGGAGGAATAAAGATCCATTTAAGAATATTGAGCGCGTGCCGAAACTGCTCTGTTGAAGATTGTAACATCACAGCACCTAGGGTACCGCCAAATACAATCAAAAAAGCGGGTAATTCAAAAAGGGTGGATATTGCTCCACCTTCAATACTGAAGCCTAAATAAATTGCAAAGAACGCGATAATAAGCCCAGCAATACTGAGCTTATCCATGTCCTATTTCCTTTAAAATAGAGGGTGCAATTGCGTCTAATGCGATTGATAACTGCGATATACCCGCTGTGGTTACAGCCTGTGGCATACCATATACAACACATGATTCTTCATCTTGTGCCCAAATGGTGGCACCTTTACTTTTTAACATGCGTGATCCTTCCCTACCGTCAGCCCCCATTCCTGTTAGTATTATACCTAATACATTACCGGAAAATATTTTAGCGGCTGAACCAAAACTAATATCAACACTGGGTTTATAAGCAACGCGATCTGACTTGTCTTCCAGTATTTTAAGTTTTGCAGCATTTTCTGTGCCATCAAGTATCATTTGCATGCCACCTGGCGCTAGGTAAGCACAGCCTGGTTTTAGCACATCACCATTCTTTGCTTCTTTGACAGAAATTTGACACAAAGAATTGAGTCGATTGGAAAATGCTTCAGTAAACGCGGCAGGCATATGCTGAATCATGATAATAGGTAATGGGAAATCCGCAGGAAATTGCGTGAGAATATTTTGTAACGCAATAGGTCCTCCGGTTGAGGTGCCAATCGCGAGTAATTTATATGACTTGCCAGAGCTTCTTTTAACCACCTGCGCGCTTACTGGGGAGTTAACCGTAGGTTTAAGCTCTCCCATCGTACGTCGAAGAGGCTTACTTGATGCGCCTTTAAGTTTTGTCTCCCGAGGCATTATCAATGATCTTGGTTTTCTTTTTAAGAACTTTGATTTTCGTGCCAGCTGGACAACGCGTTCACGCAATAAGCTACCAGCGTCATCTGTATTCTTGGCAATTTCATTAAATTTTTTAGGAAGAAAGTCCAATGCCCCAGCATCAAGAGCATCTAATGTTGCTTTAGCTCCCTCATGAGTCAATGAAGAAAACATCATTATGGCGGTGGGCGATTCAACCATAATTTTTTTAACCGCTTCAATGCCATTTAAAACCGGCATTTCGATATCCATGGTGATGGCATCGGGCCTTAGCGCTATGGCTTTTTCAACGGCTTCCCTACCGTTAGTTGCAACATCAACAACTGTTAGGTTTGGATCCAATTCTAATAAATCGCTGACCCGTCGCCTAAAAAAACTTGAATCATCAACAACTAATACCTTATAGGCCATTTGTTATCTCTTTGGTTTTATAGGTTAAGAGCGCAGCTTTTTATGTACAGCCGATTTCTTTGCGTAATGCTTAAGCATACTAGGAACATCCAGAATCAATGCAATACCACCATCACTGGTAATCGTAGCACCCGCCATACCAGGCGTGCCATGAAGTAGCCTATCAAGCGGTTTAATAACAACTTCTTCTTGACCAATCAAACTATCCACAACAAACCCTATTTGCTGAGAGCCTAGCTGTACGATAACAACATGCCCAGAATCACGGGATTTTTGTTCATCTTTAAAGTCTCTTACAAGCCATTGATCTAAATAGAACAACGGAATAGCTTTGTCACGAACAATAATCGTTAATTGACCGTCCACAATATTCGTGTTGGTTAAATCTAAATGAAATATTTCATTGACGCCCGCTAGAGGAAGTGCAAACGTTTGATTGCCTACAATAACCATAAGAGTAGGTAGAATTGCTAAAGTAAGCGGTACTTTTATCTCTAAAATAGTGCCAACACCGAGCTCAGAATCAATGTTCACGGTGCCGTTTAACTGAGTAATTTTAGTTTTGACAACATCCATACCAACGCCACGGCCTGATACTTCAGAAATTTCAGTTTTAGTTGAAAAACCTGGTGCAAAAATAAGGTTGAACGCTTCCTTCTCAGGCATTCTTGCTGCAGCTTCTGCATCAAGCACACCGCGTTCAATAGCAATACTTTTCAATTTTTCAGCATTCATCCCGGCGCCATCATCTTTAATGGTTAACAGGATATGATCCCCTTCTTGCGAGGCTGATAGAATAACGGTACCTTCGCTGGGTTTTCCGTTGGCTACCCTTACTGATGGTTCTTCAATACCGTGATCGACAGAGTTACGAACCAAATGCACCAACGGATCTGCTAACGCTTCAACTAAGTTCTTATCTAGATCAGTTTCTTCACCTTCAAGTATAAGTTTAATTTCTTTACTCAAACTACGAGCTAAGTCGCGAACAACCCGAGGAAAACGCCCAAACACTTTCTTAATTGGTTGCATACGCGTTTTCATGACGGCACCTTGAAGATCGGTCGTGACGGCATCAAGATTTGATACTGCTTTCGTTAAATCTTCATCTTCTTTGGTCATACCAAGTGAGGTCAGTCGATTACGGACTAATACTAATTCGCCTACCATGTTCATAATTTGGTCTAGACGCTTAGTATCAACACGAACTGTAGTTTCCGCTGGTGGAGCGGCAGGTGCAGCAGGCTTTTTATCGGCAGTTTTAGGGCTTGCTTTAGCAGCCGGTTTTGGCACAGCTTTCGCAGGTGTTTTTTGTACAGGCTTAGCTGACTCTACTGGGGTAGGTGCTGATTTTTCAGGTTCTACTTTTGATGATGCTTTCGGCGCATTTCCTTTGCCATGTAATTGATCCAGTAATTCTTCAAACTCTAGATCATTAATTTCATCTGAACTAGGTGCTGGTTGCGCAGAAGCTCCACCGCTTACATTAGCAGAAAAAGCACCTTGTCCGTGTAATTCATCTAACAATGATTCAAACTCGTCATCCGAAATTTCATCACTGCTTGAAGACGTCCCTGTGGTTTCTGGGGTTTTAGTAGCAGAAGGACCGCCACTTGGGCCATGTAATTCATCGAGCAAACGCTCAAATTCATCTTCGGTCATCTCATCGCCATCACTTGCGCTAGTATCTGTACTAACGACTGGCTCAGGCTCTGGGGCAACTTCTTGCGGCGCTGCAGTAGTTTCTTCAGTCTCTGGAATACTTAAACGGTGAAGTTCTTCGATTAATCCAGGATCTGGAGTGTCCATCGCTTCGCGTGCTTGTACACGAGCGTATTGTTCGTTGATGGTATCAAGTGCCTGTAAGATGACATCCATCAATTCAGGTGTCACTGAACGTTGGTTGTTTCTTAAAATATCGAACACGTTTTCGGCACCGTGACAAACCTCGACAAGCTCTGTCAATGCCAAGAAGCCAGCACCGCCTTTAACGGTATGAAAGCCCCTAAATATTGCGTTTAATAAATCAGCATTATCAGGGTCATTTTCAAGTTCTACAAGTTGTTCTGATAATAATTCTAAAATTTCACCAGCTTCTATTAAGAAGTCTTGTAGAATTTCTTCATCCGCTTCAAAGGACATGCACTAACTCCCGCTAAAATCCTAAACTAGATAAGAGATCGTCAACATCGTCTTGATCAGCGACAACATCATCTCTGTCTTCAGTATTTACAATTGGCCCTTCTACAAGGTTATCCCCTGTTTTGAGCTTAGCTTTTTTCTGCTCTTCTTCTGTTACGCCAAACATGGTCAGCATATTAATCAAGCTTTCTTCAACTTCGATAACAAGGTCAATAACTTTTCGAATAACTTGTCCGGTTAAATCTTGAAAATCTTGCGCCATCAGTACATCAGTCATTAATGCATGTACTTTTTCAGTTTCCGTACCTGTTGTTTTTAACAGTTTATCGATATCTAGACATAGGTTTTTAAATTCACCTAAATCCAAATCATTGTGCATTAATTTAATCCACAATGGATTGACCGTTTTGATTTGCTGTTGAATATTATCAACCACAGGGAAAATTGATTCGACCGCGTCCATCGTTTTGTTAGCCGCATCTTCAGTACGGCTAATAACGTAGGTTAAGCGTTCTTTAGCGTCAGGAATATCGGCATTAGCTAGGTCGCTCAATCGAGAATCAATTTGAAAATTACTCATCGAGTCATGTAATTGACGCGTTAATTTTCCGATTTCGGCAAAAAGTTCTGAATGTATAGGACTTTGAAGATCCGATATCATTTTGTCAGCTTCATCTTGTTGGCCGTTTTCTAGATATTCGACCATCAACTTGGCTTGCTCTAACGTAACTCTACCGCTAGGATTATTACTCATAGAATTCCCTCACGCTTATGTTGCGGTTAGCCTAAACGTTCAAAAATTTTATCTAATTTTTCTTTCAATGTTGCAGCGGTGAACGGCTTAACAATATAACCGTTAACACCCGCTTGAGCGGCCATCACAATTTGCTCTTTCTTAGCTTCAGCAGTAATAAGCAAAACAGGTATGTGTGCTAATTTTTCGTCAGCACGAATAGCTTTGAGTAGATCTATACCTTGCATGCCTGGCATGTTCCAGTCGGTCACGACAAAATCAAAGTCACCGCCTTGTAACATTGGTAAGGCAGTGCTGCCATCATCTGCTTCTTGAATATTAGTAAAACCTAAATCACGTAATAAATTTTTTACAATTCGTCTCATGGTTGAAAAGTCATCAACAACAAGTACTTTCATATTTTTATCCAAGACATCCTCCGGATATTAACAAGTAACTATAACTTCTTATTCTACTTAACTTTGCCAAGATTGCATACGTGCTTTTAATCGATGCATGGCTTGACTATGTATTTGACTCACTCTTGACTCACTTACGTCAAGAACTTGTCCTATTTCCCGTAAATTAAGCTCTTCATCATAATACAGTGACAGTACTAAAGCTTCTCGCTCAGGTAAAGTCGAAATGCATTCTGTTAACTTTTTTTTAAAAACTATTTGCTCAATTGATTGATAAGGGTCGTCTACTTTGTAGCTGTGTTCATAATTAATCGAATCATCACTGACCCCTAAGTCTTCAATGCCAATTATTTTGCCAGCACTGACTTCATTAAGAATATGATGGTATTCATTTAACGAAATTTCAAGTTTTTCAGCAACTTCACTATCTGAAACATCTCGACCATATTGAGCTTCTAAACTTCTGATGGCATCACTGACCATACGACTGTTTTTGTGAACGGAGCGTGGGGTCCAATCCCCTTTCCTTATTTCATCAAGCATAGCACCGCGAATACGAATACCTGCGAAGGTTTCAAAACTGGCGCCTTTGCTACAATCAAAGTTGGTTGCAGCTTCAAACAAGCCAATCATGCCGGATTGAATTAAATCTTCTACTTGAACACTTGCAGGTAGGCGTGCCAATAGGTGGTAAGCGATGCGTTTTACTAAAACAGTATGTTGCTCTAATAAGGCAGACTTATCGGTTTGGTTACTATATGCATTGGTTTTAGCCACTATAGCTCCGAGGGTAACAAACTATTGTTCTAACAATTGTTCGATAAAAAACTCTAAGTGACCTGACGGCTGATGGGGTATAGGCCATTTACAGACTTTATTTGCTAAATCTTTAAACGCCATAGCCGCAGGAGAAGCGGGAAACGCTTCAACAATCACTTTTTGCTTTCGTACGGACTTTCTAATATTTTCATCAAATGGAATGATGGCTACTAGCTCTAAGGCCACATCTAAAAAACGATCCGTAACTTTAGTTAATTTACCGAAAAGCTGTTGACCTTCACGTTGACTACGTACCATATTAGCAACAACTTTGAATTTAAACACACCATGGTCGCGACTCAGGAGCTTCATTAGGGCATAGCAATCGGTAATTGATGTAGGCTCATCGCATACGACTAACATAACATCTTGTGCGGCCCGAGAAAAACTCAGTACCATGTCAGAAATACCTGCTGCCGTATCTACTATTAAGATATCAAATTCAGTTTTTAACTCGCTAAATGCGCGAATCAAGCCTGCATGCTCTGCTGGTGTTAAATCCACCATAGATTGGGAGCCAGACGTTGCGGGAATTATTTTTATACCGCTTGGGCCTTCTATGATGATGTCATCTAACTCACACTCACCACTTAAAACATGAGAAATATTACGTTGAACTCTCAACCCTAACATCACATCAACATTGGCTAAACCTAAATCCGCATCGAGAACTAAAACGCGTTTGCCAGCTTGAGCTAACGCGATTGATGTATTCAGTGATACGTTAGTTTTACCTACACCACCTTTACCACCGGAAACGGCTATAACTTTAATTTGTTTCAAATCTTGCATTCTTCTTAAGCCACTCGCTTGGTCTAACATTTACAACTTCTCAAAATTTTAGCTAATAGCTGGGGCTGACTTTAACACCATTCGCGAGTTCATTGAATTCTTAATTAATGACTTGCTTGCCATTTTCTCTGCAAGACTAACTAATTTTCCAGCATTTGCAACCTTAATATCCTCTGGTACACGCTGTCCATCGGTTAGATAGCCGATTGGCAAACCATTTTGTATTGATGTCGAGATAATCTCACCAATACTTAAACTTTCATCTAGCTTAGTATAAATACAGCCACAAAGTGGAATTTTCTTAAACCTTTCAACGTTTTCTTGCATTACATTGGCCTGAGTATTCGCTGACAGAACTAGGTAGTTTCTGATCCGCACTCTTGAATTGCTAACCAAAGAAGACAAATGCTCTGCCAAACGCAAATCGCGTTGGCCCATACCAGCCGTGTCAATTAAGACTAATTTCTTGTTCGAAAAAGCAGACAGGATTTGCTCTAGTGACGAAGCATCTTTAGCAAGTTTTACCTGACAACCAATAATTTTACCGTAGGTTTCGAGTTGTTGAAATCCACCAATGCGGTATGTGTCCGTTGAGATTAGTGCCACATGCTCTGCACCATGCAATTGTGCAAATTTAGCCGCTAGTTTTGCCACAGTTGTCGTTTTCCCTACTCCTGTTGGGCCAACTAATGAGATAACTCCACCACGTTTTATAATATCGTTTTGTGTGGTATTGAGCTGTTGCGACAATAACGACAGTGCGTGTTGTAAGGCTTGAGCTTCAGAGGCTTGAGCTGGCACGTAACCTGCCACTTGATCAGCAATTTGCTCACTAATGCCTATTTCCATTAACTTATTCGTCAGCAATGCTCTGCTAGGATCTCGTTGCGCCATGTCCTGCCACATTAAACCGGACACTTGATGCTCTAATAATTGACGAATGGAAGCCATTTCTTCTTTCATCTTATTAAAATCACCCATGTTTACTGTGGCAGATGACGAAACTGTATTTTTGATCTCGCCGATTGACTCATCATTTGTAAGCTGTGATTGTGAATTATCTAGATGCTCATTGTCTGAGTCTTGCGCCGATTGTGCTAATCGTTCGGTAAAGCTTTTGAATTGCTCTTCAATTGAATTGGTCGGCGTTTGTCCAGACAATTGACCACCTACTTGTGGATTATTACCTGTGTATTTTTTCGTTTCAGTAGCCGCCTGAGTCGATGCTGCTTGCTGTTGATTTTGCATTTGTACTTTGCGATCTAGCAAGGCTTGTAAAGTATCAGTTTTCGGTGTTTTACTCTTCATCGTCGCTTGAGGCTGAGAGCTTAAATTGACGGTATCATCTGCCATAATTTGCTGTGGTTTGGTCTGAGCAGCCGTTGACTCTTGTTGTTTAGCACTTGTCGCCTGCTCGGGTTGAGCTACAGCTTGTCCATAATCAACAGCGGCCATTAGTTCAACGCCTTCAGGTATCTTTTTATTCGACATAATTACCGCGTCTGGTCCTAACTCTTCTTTGATTTGAGTTAACGCCGTACGCATGTCACTGGCTACGAATCGTCTAATTTTCACTGATACCTCCTCTGTTTGACATTCTTGTCAAACTCATTCTAGTTACTGCGGCAAATTCGGCGATGACTACGGTTACTGTCCAATAGCGCTGACAATTTTAATTTGTTTATCATCCGGTATTTCCTGATAAGAAATAACTCGTAAACTTGGGATGGTATATTTAACAAATTTAGCTAGCACAGTTCTTAAAATACCTGATGTCAGTAAGATCGGGGTATCGCCTGCTAGTTCTTGGCCTTGTGCGCCATCAGTTAATGATTTCTGTAACCTTTCAGCTAAACCAGGTTCAATACCTGCACCATCATCACCTGCCATTTGCATTGACTGATGCAACATCTGTTCCAGCTCTGGTGACAAAGTTATGACAGGTACTTCAAGAGCAGGTCCAACAAGGTCTTGGACAATAAATTTGCGTAACGAGATGCGAACAGCAGCGGTTAACACTTCAGGATCTTGACTCTTAGGCCCGTACTCAACTAGGGTTTGGACGATACTGCGCATGTCCCTAACGGCAACACCTTCATTCATCAAGTTTTGTAATACTTTAACTATAGTGCCTAAACTTAATGTGTCTGGGATCAGCCCTTCTACTAATTTAGGATAAGTTTTACCCAGCATATCAAGTAAGTTTTGCACTTCTTCGTGACCCATTAATTGAGAGGCATTATTGGTCAGTATTTGACTTAAATGTGTCGCAAGTACTGTAGCTGCATCAACAACGGTATAGCCGAGTGATTGCGCATGTTCTCGTTGCGATTGCTTTATCCATACAGCATCTAAACCAAATGCAGGGTCTTTCGTGACAATGCCATCTAAATTACCAAAGACTTGACCAGGGTTGATGGCAAGCTCATGATCATGCCTGATCTCAGCTTCCCCAACGGTTACTCCCATTAATGAAATTTGATATGTATTTGGTTCTAAATCTAAATTGTCTCGAATATGTACCGCTGGCACTAAAAAGCCAAATTCTTGTGACAATTTTTTACGCACGCCTTTAATACGATTCAGTAACTCACCACCTTGGGATTTATCAACCAAGGGAATTAAGCGGTAACCAATTTCAAGACCAATAATATCGACATGATTAACATCGTCCCAACTTAACTCTTTTACTTCTGCGCTTTGTTGCTCTGCTTGTACTTTATCTTCTTGTTCTTTAGCTGCTTGCAACTCCTCATTCTTCACTTTCTTTTTACTGATATAAAAAGCGCTACCACCGATAGTAAAAGCGAAAAATAGGAAGGCTAAATGTGGCATGCCTGGAACTATGCCCATGACAAACATCACACCCGCCGCAATATATAGTGACTTAACTTGTCCAAGCTGAGCACTGACTTGCTCACCCATATCTTGCGAGGTATTTTGGCGTGTGACAACGATTGCGGTACCGACAGAGAGCAATAGGCCAGGTATTTGTGCTACTAAGCCATCCCCAATGGTCAGTAAGGTATAAATTTCAACTGCTGAGTCAAAGTTTAAATCATGCTGCACCATACCGATGACTAGGCCACCAATAATGTTGATGAATAAAATTAAGATGCCTGCAATGGCGTCGCCTTTTACAAATTTACTGGCACCATCCATCGAACCATAAAAATCCGCTTCACTGGTCACTTCAATACGACGCTCTCGTGCTTGTTCTTGAGAAATAAAACCTGCGTTTAAGTCCGCATCTATCGCCATTTGTTTACCTGGCATAGCATCCAAGGTAAAACGTGCTGTTACTTCTGATATGCGCCCTGCACCTTTTGTGACAACCATGAAGTTGATGATGATTAAGATCAAGAAGACGACTAAACCAACGGCATAGTTTCCCCCAATAACTACCGAGCCAAACGCTTCAATTACTTTGCCCGCGGCATCTGGTCCTTCGTGGCCTTCAAGTAATACCACACGTGTACTGGCCACGTTCAACGCCAAGCGTAAGATAGTTGCGATAAGCAATACGGCCGGAAACGAGCCAAACTCCAATGGCTTAAGGGTATAGACAGTGATCAGTAGTACAACCAGCGCTAACGCTATATTGAACGAAAATAAAATATCGAGTAAGAATGCAGGCATGGGAAGCACGACCATACCTAATATCGCTATGATCAACAGTGGCGTACCAACACCCGATAAGTGATGGAACTTACTTTTATTAAACTGGGAAAAATTAGCTAATAACTGCATTGCTTCTTTATGTTAGTTTTTTGACACTAACACGAATTTAGCAATAACCAGACCAATGTCAGCCTACTATGGAACGACAGCTGATTTATTAACCAACACAAGAAAAGTTAATAACGAAAATCATCCGGTATAGGTAAATTTTTAGCCAGTGATTTAGGGCGGGTTGCTTTTCCTTTTCGGTGTTCATTAAGTTGATAAATAAATGCCAGCACTTGCGCTACCGCAGCGAACAACTCTTCTGGGATTTCTTCGTTAGCTTCGGTTGTATAATAAAGCGAACGCGCAAGCACCGGCGATTGTAGTATTTCAATATCATGTTCTTTGGCAATGGTTCTAATGTGTATTGCCATTTGATCGATACCTTTTGCAACAAGTACTGGTGCTTGTCCACTTGCTGTATCGTATTTGATCGCCACGGAGTAATGGGTCGGGTTGGTGATAATCACATCTGCACTAGGCACGTCTTGCATCATACGTCGCTGCGACATTTCATATTGCGTCCGTCGTATGCGACCTTTAATTTCAGGATTACCTTCCGTGTTTTTCATTTCATCTTTGACTTCTTGCTTGGTCATTTTAAGCTGGCGAGTGTGGTTCCATACTTGATAAGGCGCATCAATTACAGCAATGATAAATAAAGAAATTGTTAGCGTTAAAAACATCCACAACAGCATATTTACTGCGTGACCGAAATTAGAAGGAATAGTTTCTAAACTAAGCCCTAGGATTTGTTCAAATAAGCCGCTGAGCAATAGGAAAGCAACGATGAAAACAACAAAAAACTTAAGAATTGATTTAAGTAGCTCGACCGCAGCCTGCACACCAAACATACGTTTAAATCCAGCTATTGGTGATAACTTACTGGCTTTAGGCGCCATTGCTTCCCAAGAAAAACTTAAGCCGCCAAGCATTGTATTGCCGACAAATGCGGCAAGCATTATGATAAAAAATAGCCAACCTAACGGAGCAACAAGTTCACCAATAACCTCATTTATTGCCGCCACTAAAGCATGGATATCCGTTGCTTCTTGCCGAGAGATTGAAAACAAGCGCTTCATGACTTTTGATAAAGCATTTACCAGTGACGAGCCTACCCACATTAATCCAACAGCACTGCCAACGAGTACAAACAAAGTCCCCAGCTCTTTTGAACGCGCTATTTGCCCCTTTTTTCTGGCCTCAGATAGCTTTTTGGCCGTGGGTTCTTCGGTGCGTTCACCGCTGTCAGAGTCAGCCATTATGGCACTGTCCTACAGTCGATCAAATGACATGTAAAGTCTATGGCACGTTGCCATTGCAATTCAAAATGCACCATAAAGTTGCCCATAGTTAACCACATGATCAGTAAACCTGAACACATAGTAATAGGAAAACCAATAGCAAAAATGTTCAGCTGCGGTGCTGCGCGCGTCATGATGCCAAATGAAAAATTGATCAGTAGCATTGCCGTCAGTGGCGCAATAGCCAAAGATAACGCGGTCGCAAACATCCAGCGCCCCCATTCTACTGCTTCTTTAAATTTCGCTGTATCAAAGTTATCCGCTGGAATTGGGATAGTATCAAAACTCGCGACGACAAATTGCAGGAAGATAAGGTGACCATCTAGCCCCCAAAAAAGCAATGTCGATAGAATAAGAAAAAATTGCCCCACCGCCGGTACACTGGTGCCACTGGCGGGATCAACTAGTGACGCAAAACCCAAACCTGTTTGCATCGCAATGATCTGACCAGCAAGGGTAAAGGTATTGACCACCATCACAGTCATAAAACCGATCAGCACACCAATGATAATTTGCTGAGCCACTAAAAGAGCTGTTGCAAAAGTAAATAAGTTATCGACTTGTGCCGACGGGATGGCCGGCATGATTGCTACTGTGATAGACAAACACAGGAACAGTTTCACACGCATGGGAATGGTTTTCGCCCCCAAGCCAATCATCGCCATAATAAGCGAGGAAACACGAAAGAATGGCAGTAAAAAATCAGCCATAAATTGATTAATGACTGACTCAGTAAACTCCATTAGCTAATAACACTCGGGATGCTAGAAACCAACCGAATGGTATAATCCATCAGTTTTTGAACTAACCAATGGCCCCCAAATATCAATGCTAATAAGGTAACGATTAACCTAGGAAGAAAGCTAAGGGTTTGCTCATTGATGGATGTCGCCGCTTGAAATACTGCCACCATCAAGCCGACACATAAGCTTGGCACAATCACCGCACTCACTAGTAAGATCACTAAAAACAGTGCGTCACGTAATATGTCGACAAAAACTTCAGGAGACATCGCTAAGTCCCCATACCATAGCTCGTTGCGATTGTACCTATCACAAGGTTCCAACCATCAACCAAGACAAATAACATCAACTTAAACGGAAGAGACACAATCATTGGAGATAACATCATCATCCCCATCGCCATTAATATACTGGCGACCACTAAGTCAATAATCAAGAAAGGAATAAACAACATAAAACCTATTTGAAAAGCAGTTTTCAGCTCACTAATGACAAAAGAGGGAATGATCACAGTCATTGGTAAATCTGTAGGATTATCTACTTGCTCAATCCCCGCCATATTTGCCAACGTATTCAAATCTTTTAATCGGGTCTGCTCCAACATAAAAGCGCGTAGCGGCACTTTAGCTTTATCAATTGCTTCAACAGAGGTTAACTGATCAGCCAAATAAGGTTGAATAGCGTCTTCGTCAATTTTGTTGTAGACCGGTGTCATGATAAAGATGGTCATAAACAATGTTAACCCGATAATCACTTGATTGGACGGCGTTTGTTGTAAACCAAATGCTTGCCTCAATATGGCCATAACCACAACAATGCGGGTAAACGATGTCATCATGATCACCGCCGCTGGGATAAACCCTAATGCGGTCATGAAGATCAATATTTGTAAGGTGACGGAGTATTCTTGTGAGCCATCCGGATTAGTGATTAACGTTAATGCTGACATCGATAAGTCATCAGCAGCAATAACATTGCCTGATACTAGTAAGCTCGATAAAATAATAAGCACTGAAAGTAAGGTATTATTTTTCATTTTTCTTTAACAACTTAACGATATTTTGACCAATATCCATCGTTAAAGGTTGCCCCACTTCTATTGGATTTTCAAGGGTTTGAATAAGCGTGATTTGATTGGCCGTGACGCCAAGCAACAATTGTTTGTTGTCTACCTCGACTACAACAAGCTTTTCCTTTGTCCCAAGATGCATACTAGTGATCATTTTCATCCCTGAAAGCTTCACGCTATTAGGCTGAAATTTTTTAAGTATAAAAGCGCAGGCAACAATAAAAACCAACACCAACAGCAAGGACAAGATGATACTGACCGAGTCTAAGTTACTTGCGGCATGTTTTCCTACTACTGGTACAACTTCTTCAGCCTTAGCAAAAATGGGAATAAGAAATAAGTATACTCCGACAATAAAGCGCATATCGCCCCTACTTTAGTTTCTTAATACGTTCAACTTGGCTAATAACATCGGTTAAACGAATACCAAACTTATCGTTAACGACAACCACTTCACCATGAGCAATCAAGGTACCATTAACCAATACATCAAGCGCTTCACCTGCAACTCTGTCTAATTCAACCACAGAGCCTTGGTTTAACTGTAATAAATTACGAATACTGATATGACTACGACCTACTTCCATGGAAATGGTCACAGGAATATCTAAAATTGCATCCAATTTGCGCTTTTCATCGCCGCTAAGAGAGTCTGTTTCCTCTTGCAATTCATCAAGTTCAACCGCTTCAGCTTCGCCTTCTTTTTCACCCTGTTCTTTAGCATCAGCCTGTTCAGACAATGCCTCATCCCACATGCTTAAATCATCATCTTCTGTGCTCATAAACTTTGCCTCTTTCTAATACTCTAAATCATCTTCAAGAAGATGTAGTTCGGCGTCACTGTCGAGTCGTTTGCCGCCCTTAGTTAATATGGTTAATTCAGATTTTACTGATTCTGGTCGTTTAATTTTTTGATCTATCTTAATTGCAATGTTGTCACGACTTCTGCCTAGTTTCGCACGATAGGTCGGGAGATCTTCAACTAACACGGTAATATGATCAGGCATTTCGATTGGAATAATATCGCCAGCTTTAAGATCCATAATTTCTTGCAATGAAATTTCTGCTTCAATGAACTTGGTACTGAGTTCAACTGGAACGTCCATGATTTCGTCGCGAAGGGCTTTCGACCAACGCATGTCGGTGTCTTCTTTGTCACTTTGCACACCAGCATCAAGCAATTCACGGATAGGCTCTAGCATCGAATAAGGTAATGCAACATGGAAATCACCACCACCACCATCCAGTTCAATATGAAAAGAGCTGATCACAACAACTTCGGTCGGACTAACAATATTAGCCATCGATGGATTAACTTCTGAGTCTAAATATTCAAAAGACACGTCCATCACTGGTGACCATGCTTCCTTATAATCTTCAAAAATTAGCTTAAGTAACATTTGAATAATTCGACGTTCTGTCGGTGTAAACTCTCGGCCCTCAATTTTTGCATGATATCGACCATCGCCACCAAAAAAGTTATCCACTAAAATGAAAACCAGACGCGCTTCCATGGTGATCAGAGCAGTACCTTTTAACGGTCTAAAACGCACCATATTCAAACTGGTTGGTACGAACAAGGTGTGTACGTACTCACCAAATTTAATCATTTGGATACCGTTAATTGACACTTCAGCAGTACGACGCATCATGTTAAACAAACTAATTCGCATATGACGAGCGAATCGTTCATTGACCATTTCGAGTGTCGGCATACGCCCACGAACGATGCGATCTTGTGAAGAAAAATCATAATCTGAGGTGCCTTCTGTCGGCGCAAAATCCTCTATTACTTCTTCTTCTTCGACCTCATCAACACCGTGGAGTAGCGCATCAATTTCGTCTTGTGATAATAAGTCACTCACTCATTCGTACTCTATATAATGTTCAAATTGGGTTATTGCATTACAAAACCAGTAAATAGCACTTGCTCAACTGTTTTTTTGCCGTTGATTTCAGTCATTTCTTTTTGTACTGCAGCCAGAGCTTTTTGTTTCAATGATGTTTTTCCGGCACTCGTAGCCAAATCATCAGCATTGGCTTGTGAGAATACCGACAGTAACGTGTTTTCAATCAAAGGCACGTGCTTTTTCGATTCTTCTTCGTTGTCTGAGCCGCGAACCAGTAATTGTACTCTGATCTCAACGAAACGATCACGAGCCGTACCTGGTACATTGAACCTAAATGGACGAGGCATTGGTACATAAAGCGCATTTCCTGCACTCGCACCGGTCGGCTCTGCTGCAACATCAGCTGTACTCGCTTCACCAGAGTCTAATGCGGCGTCAATATCAGCGGCAGAAGGTTCATCCGAACCTGACATAAAGAAAAAATAACCACCACCACCTGCTAGCAACAAGACGACTACGGCAATAATAATGATCAGTTTTTTCTTATTTCCACCACCGTTATCTAATTCTAATTCTTTTTCATCTGCCATCACTCACCCTTACAAATATGCAGCTACAATTTATAGCTTGTTTTTATTGGTAAACTATATCGTTAAGCGCTGCTTTATCCAATGTGTTTTCCTGCTCTAAGCGTAAAAATCAACGCCAACTGCTGAAGCTTTAACCACATTAGCCGCAAGTGTTGCTACTTGGGCTGCGTCATCGTCAGTTTCGCCGTCAGAAAAATGCCCTTCACCCGCTTCTGATTCACCATTGCCAGATGAAGCGTTTCGATGTTCAATATTCGCATCCCCCACATCAACACCTGATTCAGAAAGCATCTCTCTTAACTTGTTCATGTGCTGCTCTAACGCTTCTTTAGCTTGTTGGTTTTGTACCATAAAACTCACTGATGCTTGTTCATTTTGCAAATTAACACGCACATGCATGTTGCCCAATTCAGGAGGGTCTAATTGAATATCCACTTGTTGCAACTTTTGATTTATCATCACCATTACTTTCTCTTTGACTTCATTGGCGAATTCTTTTTTATATATTGCAATGGTGTCAGTAGCTAGTTGAGTTTTTTGTACTTGTTGGTTTTCTTTTACAACACGATTCGTCAATTGCTCAACTAAATGCTCATTGGCACTATCTTCTATTTGCTCTGCATCTAGCCTAGCAGAATTGATCAATCCGCCGGTATGTTGCAACGTCTCTGCTACCATACTTTTACTGATCGCTTTATCAGGCTTAAGTGCCATTTCTTCATTTGTTTCTAGCTGTAATTGCTGGTTTATCAATTCAGATTTTGCTTCACTACTATGCTCTTTATTGCTCTGCTCAAATGCGCCAGCAGACTGCGACAAATTGGCATCGGCTTGAGGCAAAGCATTTGAGCCTTTAATTGAACTTACCAAATTATTAGGTACTTTGATTGATGACTTATCCATTTGTTTAGCTAGTGCTACTTGTGCAATCTGTTGCTCGCCATTTTTACTTTCAACCGCTTCTGCTTGGCTTTGTGCAATACCGTTCATTTGAGCAGCTAACATTTTTTCAGCTGAAATTGATTTATCCAAGGTTTTGTCAGTGTTTCCCGACTTATTGGTGCTAACTTCTGACTCCATTGCTGACAGCACATTTTTCGTTTGAGGGCTGCCTGGTTGGTTCATTAAGAGATCTTTTGCCTTAGAATTTAAGTTCAGTTTATTCGCCAGTTCGTTAAGTTGCTGTTCACTAAGTACTTCATCTGTACTTTGTTGTATCTTAGACAACAATTCAGGCGATATTGGCTTTGCAGCTCCTTTCTTTGTCGATAAAGCTAATTGCTCGATTGATGTTATCGCACCTTTAGCTGCTCTTTTACCTTCACTAGCTTCCCTATCAGACTCTTGCTCCGTCAGTGACGTTTGGCTAGCTTTAGAAACAATATTGTCATCAACCTTAGCGTCTTCGGTTAGTTGCTGTGCTGCAGCTGCATTGGCAAGTTTATCTGCATTAGAGGTCACACTTTTGTCACCAATCTGTGCATCACTATGCAGCTTTTTAAGTTGATTCAATTCTTCTTTAAGTGATATTTTGTTGGCTTGCTCTAAAGAGAGTTTCTCATCCTCAGGGCCTACATAGTCAGCCGATACTTCAGATCCAGTGCCACCAGTTGATATATGCTCAGGAGAGAAAGGGGTTAACATACCATTTGATGCTGAAAGTAGGTTTAAAAGCGCTTGTGACTCATCAACATTCTCGGTGTTATCATCAACTGTTTGTTGGTCAGGGAGGGCTTGTTCCACTGATCCTAGCTCTGTTTTCTCTGAATAACTTTCGTCACGCAATGGGCTGTCTGCAGATTTACCTTTTACTTGAGTGTTAGCAACAGCACTTTGTTGACGTTCAGCAGCCTCATTTAACGCTTGTTCAGCGTTTTTCAAGGTTGACTGTTTTACTTGTGAGCTATTGTTGCCATGTTGCTCTGTCGACAATTCTTTGCCGCTTTTACCTGAAAAAGCACGGCTGTCGTTGCCATTGGCATCTCGCGACATTTGTTTGTCCACTAGCTCAGCAAAGGCACCTGCATTTTTTTCCGCTCCGGCAGGCACAGGGTTTTCATGTTTACTTTCAACAGCTTGCGTCAAATCAACGGCGAGTAATTTAACTTGTGACATATAAAATTCAGTCCTTAACTTATTGAAAACAACTAGTGAATATTCAAACTAATTGTGAACTTCTTAGCACTACTTCAAGGTATTAAGCAATTATTGCTCCAATTTATTCAAAGTTGATTAAGTATTAAGAAAACTTAGTACTAAGCTTTTCTTCTGACAAACTGCTGCGTGGCAATTTCATCAAACATTTTTTGTTCTTGACGCTGTGCCTTCAGCGCTTCTTTTTTCATTTGTATTTCACGTAAATGTTCAACAGCTTGCAATTTTTGGCGTTGTTTTAGCCAAAGGTTTTTACGATGTTCCATCATTGCCTTTGACTGTTCTATGGCTATTTTCACTTGCTCGCCTGCTTGATCTAACTTAGCAATGAAGGATAAGAAATGGTTATAAGTTGCACTATCAATGCCCTCAATAGAGCGTTGATTCAATCGTTTCATGTACTCAAGCCGATAATCGCCAACACCATTGAGTCGATCTAAATTCTGTTGATATTCCAGCTCTGCATCTTGAAGTTGCAGTGCCGTTTTTCGTTCATTATCTTTCTCAAAGCGATATAAAACATCTAATTGTTTCGATGACATACATCAATCTCCTTATTCTGCGTTTGAGCCCAATTAAGCAGCATTGTTACCTTGATTTTGATTATTGTGTGCTTGCGCTGCTGCGATAATTTCTTGCAACTGCGCCAGACTTTGATCGTAGGGGATCACTTCACGCATTTTTTGCTGCAAATAGAAGTTAATCACTGGTAAGAGGTTAATCGACTGATCTATTCTTGGATCACTACCTTTGGTGTAGGCACCAATAGCAATAAGATCTTTATTCTGTTGATACAAAGAGTAGTTTTGCTTCATCACCTGTGCCAGTTGTTGATGTTCGTCAGAAGTGATGGCGGGCATTACTCGACTAATTGAACCCTCAATATCAATTGCAGGGTAATGACCGGCATCAGCCAGTTCTCGTGATAGTACGATATGGCCATCTAAAATGGCACGTGCTGCATCAGCGATAGGATCTTGTAAATCGTCTCCCTCAGTTAATACGGTATAAAATGCAGTAATAGAGCCTTGTCCATCGCCTCCATTGCCGGCCCGCTCTACCAGTTGAGGAAGTTTTGAAAATACTGAAGGTGGATAGCCCTTCGTCGCTGGTGGCTCACCTACAGCAAGAGCGATTTCACGCTGCGCTTGTGCATAACGGGTGAGTGAGTCTAACAATAGTAAAACGTTCAACCCTTGGTCGCGAAAATACTCACTGATTTGTACCGCAGTTTCGCAACCTTTTAATCGCATCAGCGGAGAGCAATCAGCAGGTGCTGCGACCACAACCGAGCGGGCACGTCCTTGCTCTCCTAGAATTTCTTCGATAAATTCTTTAACTTCTCGGCCACGCTCACCGACTAAGCCAACGACAATAACATCCGCCGTGGTACCTCGGGTCATCATGCCTAACAGCACACTTTTACCGACACCAGAGCCGGCAAACAATCCCATCCGTTGACCTTGCCCAACGGTAACAAATCCGTTAATTGAGCGTACACCGACATCCAGAGGCTCGCTTATTGCTCGCCTTGCTAGTGGGTTAATCGGTTCGCTTGAAATGCGATAATGCTCGTCATCTTTGATCGGCCCTTTACCATCAATCGGCTTACCGACACCGTCAATAACACGGCCTAGTAAATCCATTGAGAAAGGAATTTTTGCTTTGGTCGATAAAGGAACCACACGTGCGCCTGGCAGAACACCTTTTAAACTTTCTTCAGGCATTAGGTAGGTTTTATCATCGGCGAAGCCAACAACTTCGGCAATTAATTCTCCGTGAGCGGTTTCAACTAGACATTGACTTCCGACATGAGCCTTAACTCCTACGGCTTCCAATGTTAACCCAACTACACGTATTAATCGCCCAGCAACCGCTTCATTAAACGGATGAATGTATGATTTACAGTTTTGTAATCTTGCCGCTAAACGCGCACTATCGATCATGTTAAATTATTGACGGTTACTTCTGATGTAAAGCATCGTGCAAAAATGATTCCAATACTTGCTTTAATCTTGATTTAACGCGGATGTCGATATTGGAGGTACTGTTTTCTATTTGGCAGCTGCCCTGTTCAAATTGTGGTGCAGCGAGCAATCGCCAACCCTGTTCTTTGACATAAGCTTCACCAAATTGTTGTTCTACAATGCTGATGTCTAATGGATTGAGTAAAATTTGTGTTTGGCTATCTTGGCTAGGTAATGACTTGATGCCCGCAGTAATCGCTGACATTAAAATGTCAGGATTGGTTTTGGCTTCCTGAAGCACCACAGCTTCAGTTAGTTGCATCACAAGTTCAAGCAATTGCACTTCAACATTGGTTTCAAGCACAGCTAATGGTTGATGCAATTGATCAATTTGCTTTTGCCATATTACCGCCAAATCATTGATTTGTTGCTCCCCATGCTCAAGACCTTTGGCTAACCCTTCGTCATGACCTAGCTTAAGCCCATCTTCATGGCCTGTAGCTTTTCCCTCATCGTAGCCTTTTGAATAGCCTTCTTCCTTACCCTGATTAAAGCCGTCTTCATAGGCGGCTTGGCGAATTTGTTCTATTTCATCAGCCGTTAACGGAACAGGCTCTGGCTCTGGCTCTTCCGGTGGCTCATATCGCCACGTTCTATTTTTACCAATAGCATTAGTTTTCAACTGCTCTTCTTCAGACGGAGTCGACTCAACATCAGGAAAATTCCAAATAATGTCTTGATCTGGTGTCGCACTTTTGTCGGTACTTTCGTTTAAACTAGCTTGTTTTTTCTCGGTCTCTGTCATTATACACTGCCATTAAGGGAGTTCATTATAAGAACTCATCGCCGCCGCCAGCACCACCTAGCATAATTTCACCGGCGTCAGATAATCGTCGAGCAACTGAAAGAATTTCTTTTTGTGCCGCTTCGACTTCGCTAATACGCACAGGTCCCATGGCCTCAAGATCATCAGCCAGCATTTCTGCCGCACGTTTAGACATATTGCTAAGGATTTTTTCTTTCAGAGCGTCATCCGCACCTTTGATCGCTTTCATTAGCGCGTCTTGTTGTACATCTTTCAGTATTGCTTGGATACCTCGGTCGTCAACATCAGCCAAGTTTTCAAAGACGAACATAAGATCTTGAATTTGTTGACTCATTTCTTCGTCATGCTCGCGAATTGAGTCCATCAACATACCTTCTACATTCGTATCTAAGTAGTTCATGATATCAGCGGCAGCTTTAAGGCCACCCATTTTCGCTGCTTGTGCACCGGCTTGGCCAGCAAATTGTTTTTCCATAATCTCGTTCAGCTCTTGTAGTGCAGCCGGCTGTACTTCTTCTAAATTAGCAATACGCATCATTAGATCTAAACGCACTTTTTCTGAGAACTGACTTAATATTTCAGCTGACTGTTCAGGGTCTAGGTATGACATCACGATAGTCTGAATTTGCGGATGTTCGTTACGAATAATATTCGCCACTTGTTTTGAATCCATCCATTTCAATGAATCAAGGCCTTTGGCGCCGCCCCCCATTACAATCTGATCAATTAAATTACCGGCTTTGTCTTCACCTAATGCCGCAGTAAGCGCTTTACGCACAAACTCTTCTGATTGGAAACCTATGGTACTGAAGTTTTGAATTTCATTGATAAACAGCTTGTGAACGGCAGTGATTTTCTCTTGGGTAAAATCTTCCATCGCCGCCATGACCATACCGACCTGTTGCACTTGCTTTGGCTCTAAATGCTTAAGAATTTGCGCGGCATCTTCTTCAGATAAGCTTAATAATAATATTGAGGCTTTTTCGACACCGTCGAGTTTATCAACGTCAAAGCCACTAGCCATTGGGGCTAATTCTTGTGATTCATCACTCATCTTCAATCAACCAACTTTTCACAACTTGAGAGGATAGTTCAGGCTCGTTAGCAACCAGCGCTCGAACTGCTTTTAGGACATCTTCGTCACGATGTAGATCAGGTAGTTGTAGGCTACCGTCTGGAGCGAATCCTACCGCGCCTGCGTCGAAGTCAGATGTTAACATATCCATGGTTTCATCGCCTAGATCGATATGCGTATCAAGAGATTTATCGCCATAGTCCGCCGGTGTTTGCTCTGGGTGCAATAGACGTTTAAGCATTGGACGAATAACGAAGATAATGAGAACAATTATGACCAATGCCCCCAGTGCCATCTTCATGGTTTGCATAAACCAAGGCTGCTGATAAATTGGTATCTGAACTTCTTCACCAACATCAACCCGTGAGAACGGCAAAGTCACTACGTCCAATGTGTCACCACGTTGCAGGTCAAAACCAATGCTGCCTTGAAGCAGTCGACGTATATTGGCAAGTTCTTGCACTGAGCGCGGAGTTTGCGTTACTGCACCTTCTGCCCCCACTGAGTTTAAGTAGTCCAATGCCACTGAAACAGTTATACGACGGATAACACCTGTTTGTTGTTTGGTGTAACTGATCGATTCATCTAGCTCATAATTTTTTGTCGATTCTGAGTGCTTTCGAGTAGGCATGACACGTTGTGAATTGGCGCCACCTGTCGCGTTTTCTGGAATGTCAGATTCAAGCGGCGGCTGATTGCTTAATGCACCAGGTATGCCACCTAATGCACCACCGATTGAGTTGTCTTCAACTTTCATTTCACTGCGAAGCGCAGGTAAATCGGGGTTGTAACGGCGCGATGTTTCTTCCGAATTGGTAAAATCCATAGTGACATCGACTTGCGATGTATAGTTGCCAAGCCCTACGACAGGAATAAGAATGGAGTCAATTTTCTCCATATATTCCGCTTCACGTTTTTGTTCAATTTCAAATTCTTTACGTGAACGTGATGAAACCGAATCTTGAGAGCCTGAATTAAGTAAACGTCCATTTTGATCAGTTACCGTCACGCGATTAGGCGTTAACCCTTGTACGGCTGAGGCAACGATATCAACAACGGAGTCAACTTCTTCTTCCGATAACATTCTATTACGCTGTATTGTTACCACAACAGTAGCGGAGGCGCTCTTTTGCTTTCGGGCAAAGACATTTTCTCGAGGGATGGCTAACAACACTTTAGCACGAGAGATTTTTTGAAGCTGTTCAATGGTTCTAGCCAGTTGTAATTCTCGGCCATGTTTTAGCCGTTCAGTTTCCATACGCTGACTGACACCAAAGCCCATGTCTTTCATAATAATATCAGTGCCTTGATCTGGCTCTTGATTCAAACCTTCACGGGCCAGCATTAGCTTAATTTGCTGGTATTCATCATTTCGAACAGAGATGATATTGCTTTCTTGTTTGTAATCGACTTTGTTGGCGTCTAAAAAGTCCATCGTTTCGATGAGCTCTTGGGTCGGCAATTTGGTTAGAATGCGATATTCCGGTTGGTTTATCCACATGATCACAAACACAGCAATGGCTAAGCATATTGCCAATGCCATGATTATGGTTAGTTGGCGGAGTACGTCAACATTTCCCAAAGTTGCCGAAAAACCTGATTGTTTCTCATCTGCGACACTATCATCACCATCAAGGGCAAGTAAGTCATTGCCACCTTCAGGTGACACCATTGCAGTCGAATTACTCATATCAGCCACTATACTTCTCCGCTATTTCTTGGTTAAACCGGCATGCTCATGATTTCTTTGTATGCTTCGACAAATTTATTTCTCACTTGCACGGTGGCATCAAATGCGACTGACGCTTTCTGAGCGGCGATCATCGTATCGGCTAAAGTCACTCGGCTATCGCCAAGCTCAAATGCTGTTCTTTTACTGCCTGCGTCTTGCTGAATTTCGTTAACGTTTTCAATGGCCGACTTTAATAAATTGCCAAAATCACCGCCAGATGAATTGACAGACTTAATTTCGCTACCACGATTACCTGTCGCCTCAAGAGACATCGCCTGCATTTGCGAAAATAATGAATTTGCTTTGATATCCATGATGATTGTCCTGTCAAAAAAACGTTATGTATTTCTAACTTTAAATAAAGCAATCATGATGCCAATAGGGTTACAAAAAGAAACAAACAGTTATATCTTTGAATAATAAGACTTTAAAACAAAGGTCGCCACGCCTAGCTGATGGAATTACTAGACATGGCTGATGGAAAAATGTACTTGGAAATTTGACTATGCGGGAATTTGACTATGCGGGGATCTGGATACCACTGTCTCGCATTTTGGCAATTTTATATCGTAACGTACGAGGACTGATCCCTAACCGTTCAGCAACTGCCTTGCGGCTACCATGACAAGCTTGTAGCGTATCGAGAATAATTTGATGCTCTTGGAGCTTTAACTCACTGCCCAGCTTGTCTTCATGCTGTGTTGGATTTGGCGCATGAATGGATATTTGGGTATCAAAGTTTTCAATCAATAAATCGGTGGCCTCAATGATATTGTTAGCATGTAAAATTAATGCCCGTTGTACAACATTATCAAGCTCTCTGACATTTCCTGGCCAGTCATAGGCAAGTAACTTACTGCGTGCAACACTGGTTAAATTTGGAATAGCACAAGCTTCTTTTTGACAATGACGTTCAATCAAATGTTTGGTCAAAGGAATGATGTCGTCTCGGCGCTCGGCTAACGGCAACCACGTCAGTGGAAAGACATTCAAACGATAATATAAATCTTCTCTGAACTCTCCGGCCTTTACCGCTTCTTTTAAATCACGGTTGCTGGTGGCGATCACTCGTACGTCCAAGTCTATTGTTTTTCGGCCACCTAAGCGTTCGACTTCTCGCTCTTGTAATACCCTAAGGATTTTAGCCTGTAAACCAAGATCCATTTCAGTAATTTCATCCAATAAAATGGTGCCACCTTGTGCTTGTTCAAACTTGCCGGGACAAGCCTGTATCGCACCGGTAAACGCGCCTTTTTCATAACCGAATAAAGTGGCTTCAAGCATGTTCTCAGGAATTGCTGCACAGTTAATCGCCACAAAAGGCCCAGTATTACGTGCTGAGTGTTGGTGGACATATTGTGCTAGCACTTCTTTACCTGAGCCGCTTGGACCAAGCACCATGACTGAGGCTTGGGTAGACGCAACTTTTTTAGCCAGTTTAAGTAATTCGATGCTTTGGCTATCTGCCACTACCGGCGTATTCTCTTCACATTGTTGAAGCGGAATATACTGACTGACCATATTTAGTAATACTTCAGGTGCAAACGGTTTTGCCATGTAGTTACAGGCACCATCACGCATTGCTTGCACTGCATCATCAATAGTGCCGTAAGCTGTCATCAGTAGCATGGGCATTTGCGGATTTTGTGCTTTAATGCTTTTTAATAGCGATAAGCCTGACATCCCACCCATTTGCACATCACTGACAACTAAATCAATTTTATGGTTTTTCAGCTCCAGTAACGCCTGCTCACCAGACTCAGCGGCCACGCATTGATAACCTGCAAGTAGCAGAGTATCCACCAACGCTTCACGTAAACCTCCATCATCTTCAACAACGAGTATTTTACTGTTATCCATGAGCTACCTCCTGAAACTGATTGCTAAGGTCAACAGGGTTATTGTTAAGTGGTTGACCGGCCATCAACAAGGGCAACTTAATACAGAAATTTGCACCTTCGCCTTTGCGGCTGATCAGTTTTACTTCTCCTTGATGAGCGGTTGCCACCGATTTAACGACAGCAAGCCCCAAACCGGTACCTTGCACTCTAGAGGTGTAAAACGGTTCGAATATTTTGTCTACATACTCGGGATCAATTCCCTTGCCATTATCTTTAATGCTGATATAAACATGCTGGCCATGGCTTTCGATGTTCACTGAAATCTCAACATTGGTCTTTATCACTTGGATACTATTTTGGAATAAATTTTGAAGCGCACCCATTAGTGCACTTTCATTGCCTAAGACTTTGCAATCGCGGCCACAACGGGTGAAGTGAATTTTCGCTTCTGCCTTTTTCAGTATGGCGTCAACTGACGCAATTGACTTTTCAACAAGCTGATTCATTTCTAGTGTCGATACCACTTGCTGGTTACCACTTTTGGCAAACAACAACATATCATTTACTTGTGCTTCAAGGTCTTGCAGCCTCGACATCAATTTATCCTGAAAGTTTACGCGAGAGGTATCGCTTAAACTGGTATTACCTAAATTAGCGCCATAAAGCATAGCAGAAGATAATGGGGTTCTAATTTGATGTGCTAAGGTTGAAACCATGCGCCCTAATGATGATAACCGCTGCATATGGCTTAATTTGTCTTGAAGTAAACGGGTCTCTGTTAAGTCAGTGATCATGATCAGTTGCCCCGGCTGTTCACCCAACGCAGTGATTTCTAGTTTAACGCGGCGGCCGTCTTTTAATGAAACCTCATGCCAATCATCGGCACGGGGTTTAAAAGAGCGACGAATAACATCAAACCACGCTTGACCAAGAATTGGTTCATCAAGCAATTGGCTAGCAACTTTATTGATCTTTATGACAACACCGTCACCATCAAGCATCACCAAACCAGTTGGCATCACATCAATCAGTTGCGCTAACTGTTTACTTTGTTGGCGCAGCAAGGTGAGTTCACCGCTAAATGATTCTTGAGATAGGTTTTCGGGGTGAGGTTCAAACGCAAAACTGTCTTGACCAAAAATATTGTTCGTTTGTGTAGATGCTATTGCTAGTGCCATAATGCTGCTGCCCGATTTAATAACTACATCAGACCAAGCATTATACATGCCACAAAGTTTTTATTTTGTTTTCAGTTAGTTAGGTAAAGTCAGGAACGGTGCCAATGTATTGACACCGTAAAGCATCGTATTAATCGTTGTCTTTTTGAATATCGTATTTACGCATTTTTTCAACCAAGGTTGTGCGACGCATCGCCAGTAAGTCAGCAGCTCTTGCCACAATACCTTCGCTTCTGGTTAACGCTTGTTCGATTAATGAGACTTCCATTTCAGCTAAGTGTTGTTTGAGGTTTAAACCGTCCTCAGGGAGTGCTCCGTTTTGACTCGGCACATAAGCTTCCTCTTCAGGTTCTACCTCATCTTCATCATAATCAAAGCCCGCAAATAACTCAGCGATCGCTTCTTGCTCTTGCAACTCTTCTGGGTATTCAGGTTGATACTCATCAACATCAATATGCTGATATTTGATTGGCAATTCGCTGACATCCACCGTTTGATCGCTATACATGATGATCATGCGCTCGATTAAATTTGAAAGCTCCCTGACGTTACCAGACCACGGGTGCTCCATCAGTGATTCCATCGCTTTTTCGGTAAACCGAACACCCTGCCCTTGTTCTGCTTCAAATCGAGCAACTAATTCTTGTGCTAACAAAGGCACGTCTTCTTTTCGTTCACGTAGCGCCGGACTTTCGATCGGAAAGACATTTAGCCGGTAAAAAAGATCTTCTCGAAAATCCCCTTTCTTAATCATTTCTTCTAAATGTTGGTGAGTCGCCGCTACAATACGTACATTCGCTTTAATGCTCTTACTGCCCCCAACACGCTCGAACGTACGTTCTTGTAGAACGCGTAATAGCTTTACTTGCATTGGGTGTGGCATATCACCAATTTCATCGAGAAATAACGTGCCACCTTCCGCTAATTCAAAGCGACCTTTGCGAGTAGAAATAGCGCCGGTAAATGCGCCTTTTTCATGACCGAACAATTCACTTTCTAATAATTCACCCGGAATGGCGCCACAATTTACGGGTACAAAGGGGGCTTTAGCGCGCTCAGATAAATTATGAATATTACGCGCAATAACTTCTTTTCCAGTACCTGACTCACCTAAAATCAATACATTAGCTACCGTACTCGCTACTTGCTCAATTAGAAAACGTACTTGTTGCATCGGCTGGCTTGCGCCGATAAGAGAACGTAATAAACTTGTACCGCAACCCGATTTATTACGCTTGTTTGGCAATTTATTGTGGTATTGGTGGCAATGATGAATAAGCTCAGTTAACTGTGCGTAATTTAGCGGAACACTTAATTCCCCTAAAATATTAACGCAATCATTAAGATCTTTAGGATCAAGTACATCATGAAATACAAAAGGACATTTAGGCTGAGATTTAACAAAGTCGATAATCTGTTGATCGATGTGCTCAATTAGCACGACTGCTAAAATGTGCTCGGTTTGCGTGAAAACAGAAGCCAGTTCGGCTTGTGTACAACTTACAAACTGCTCACCAACAAATGAAAGTATCATTTCAAATTGCTGACAACGCTCTTGGTCATTGCCGACAATGACAATCTTTTTCTGACCTTGCATAAATCTCGCTATATACTGCATTATTATATTGATTATCGATTGATTTTAACTAGCTCCTTAGATTTAGCAACAAATAATTGACGCTTGTAAGTCATTATTTTGACTCAAAGTAAAATACAGTATGACAACCTGAAATTTGTTTGTGTTGGTGCTTTAAGCGTGTCGTCTAATTCTTGTAAGCTAAAGAACACGCGTGTCAGTTTATGTTCTCCGCCTGCGGAATGTTGCAACATAACGAAGGGATAACTTACGGCTTGATCTATTTTAATTTCACAAATAGTCTTATCTGACTGCCCAAATCTTAAGATACCTTCGGTTACACCTAAACCATTTTGACTACTTTGAATCAATGAATTGGGCAAATGATGCTCCACTATATCCTCTTTTTCTAGTATGTACCTTTCAAGCGCTTTACCACCGTTATGACATTCATACCAAATGTTATCGTCGCAATGCGTAGACTTAAGGGTTAAGGCGCCTATTCTAATTGCTCCACGAACGGGAGTACTCAATACTAGTTGAGCATCAAGGGCTAAGTGTTTTTTCTCAAAATCAATCGTCCAAATTTTATGAATTTTTGCACCATTTTTGAGCTTAATAGTGCAGGCAATTGAACAGCCATGTTTCGTATTTTTGAGAGTGAATTGCTCTACTTTGTTTAAATCGGCTATCTTACCGGTCTCAACAGACTCTATCGTCGTTGTGCCAGTATAAAAATCGGCTCCAAATCCAATATCATCAAGTTCACCATGCTTTACTGTCCCCACCCCTAAAGACTTACCTTGATAGACAACTGAGTCTAAAGATAACCCTTTTAATTGGTTAAACGTAAACTGGTAATCATCGTTCGATATTATTAAACGTTTACCTTTGACGATAGAATTAAATCTAGTTTTCTCTGCGTCTAATACGTCACTTTGAAGGTCTGTAGGGGGCTTATCAAAACGGCTTAAGTACTCCATGGCACTTTGCCATTTCAGTTCAGTAATATGTGTTCTATAGTCACTTCCCCAATGCTTAAGCAAGCTTTTCCAATCTTCCAAAGTAAAAGGGTTTTTACGGTTTTCTTTATAATATCGATAGCATAAGGTATTTATAAATGTAGCACCTCGACCACATGCAGCCCATCGACTTAAAGAGTACTTTCGTTGTTTTTTTACAATGATTGGTTGCCTTGCTGTGGTCAATTGCACAACAGGCTGATGAGAGTTGAACTTTGTTAGGACTTCTAATGGTAAGCAAATATCCCCTAACGACATAAGATTCTCAAGTAAGTTGGTGATAACTGACCATTCATCGCCATTAAGTTTTGCTTCTGTTTCGAATCGCCCAGGACGAAAGTTAAAAATTTCAATATCTGATGAATAGACTGGTAATGCCTTATACCCTTTGTTAATGAGCTGTTTGATATCTATAAGGTAATCGTTCAGTTCTTTCTCACCATGTACGACACGCTGGAAAAATTGAAAAGCAATACTGTCGGTCCAAAGTACAGGAAGGCGATGAACTTCACCTTCAATTTGTTTTGGGCTATATGCATTCTCTGCTTGCCAACTCGGATTTTTTACTGCTCCATTATTCCACTCCATCGCAATAGCCTGATAGCCTGCTTCAGCATAAATATCCACTAAGCCTTTAGAAAACGTCTGCTCGTTAACATAGGCGATATTAGGTTTTATACCCAAGATTTCTTGGTAAACAGCTAAACCAATTTGTTGATTTTTTAGGTTAACTTCATAAGGAATTAGCGGGCCAATACATTGCATATAGCCACTACCTATGATTTCAACCAACCCTTCATCAACTAGCGATTTGCATTGTTTGATCCATTCAGGCCTCAACTCAGCAATTCTTTCTAAACTATAAGCACTCAGTTCAAGCCCTAACTTAACATTACTATTGCGAGCTAATGCTAAGAATGGAAAGTAACACTTGTCAATCACATCACCTAATTGCGCTTCTTCTATGGCAGAAAAGGCTAAGTTACCGTGAAATATGAGATAGAAGTATTTACTCTCCATTTCTCAACACACTTGTATCTACGTTTATTTCCACTGTGTCATGAACCCAAGTTACTCGCTCTTCAAGTTCTATTAAATTACTAGCTGTTACCGTAAAAACACCAAATCTGTCTGCGTGACTTCGAATTGTTGGCAGGAAATCACCAACTTGATACCAAATCTCTAATTTTTCGACAAATGGCTTAGCACGAACCTTGTCTAAACCTTTGATTGAAACGAGCTTACCTGCCGGAGGGAAGAAATAGCGATTTGCCACTGCTTGTTGAAACTTAGGGCGTAAGCTATTTAGATCAGGCTTTATACCTAAGGCAATATTAATGGCTGACTCAACATAGTTAACTCCTGTTCCTAGCGGAACCAAGCTTTCAGAAAAATCACCTCCGCTTAATCTTGTTGCCATTTCAATGACTTTAGGACCTGACTCAGTTAATACAATATCACCCTTAACAACACCATCAGTAACACCAAGTGCTAAAGCCGCTTGTTCCACTAATAATTCCACTTCGAGCCTTTGCTCTTGAGTTACTCGGCTTGGTTCCCAACCACCGTCTTCAATAATAAAGGGTAAGTAATCGGGCATTCGATCGTAGTTGCGATCAACAAAACCTGGGGTATATGCCTTTCCCTCATACATAATACTTTCAGTGCTAATTTGAGGACCTGCTAAGTAAGATTCCACCATGACAGTATTGCTAAACGATTCAGCCTTAGCATGTTCATAGAGTGCTTCTATATCGGATGACTCTGTTAACAAAAATACACCTCGCGCGCCTGATCTGTCCGTTGGTTTAATGATTAACGGCAAGCCTCTGTTCTTAATTACACTTTTCAGATCTTCATAATCGTTAAGCATTTGAAACCATGGAATCGGAACATCTTTTTCTAAAAAGCATTTTTTCATTAAATACTTATCAGTGGCAATTTCGGCAGAGAGAACTGGGATATGTGGTGCACCAATATATTGGGCTAGTTTTGCAACAAACTGTGAAATATCGCTGCCCATCACTGACACGCCATCGATACTTTTGCCTTTTGCCTGAAATTCATCGACAAAAGTTTTAAGAGCAATTAGATCTCGCGTACTAACCACCGCATACTCATCTGCAATCTCAAAACCAGCAGCATTAGGATTGCCATCAACGACAACAACATAGTGGCCCATCGCTTTCGCCGTTTTTATGGCGAAGCATTGATCTGTGCCCGCTCCTAATAAAAGAAGCGTTTTAGTTGTGTTACCCAAGGATAGCACCTCCACTTAATGCTATTACCTGCCCTGTCATGTATTGCTGTTCATCAGATGCTAAAGCAATAGCCATACTAGCAACGTCTTTTACTTGACCTTCTTTTTTCAGTAAAGTCATGTCTAGAACCTTTTGACCTGCTGGGCTATCTACTTCATCGGCAGTTTGATCTGTCCGAATTAATCCTGGAGCGATAGCATTGACATGGATATTAAACTCCGCGCCATAACGAGCAATAACTTTAGTTAAGCTATTCAAGCCAGCCTTAGAAACCGCATAATGCACTGTTTTAGGACCATGATACTGCCCAGCAACGGAAGATATATTGATGATACGTCCTGAATTTTGCTTCTTCATGAAAGGAAAAACTTCTTGGCTACAAATAAACGGTCCTTTTAAGTTAACAGACATTATTTTATCCCAGTCATCGTCCGTGACTTCATCAAACCAACCGCGCTGATTTATCCCCGCATTGTTGACAAGAATATCTATTTGTCCAAAAAAAGATTCTGTCTCTTGATAAAGCTTTTGTATTTCTGTGCGCACAGAAACATCAGCTTTAATAGCTAAAGCCGTGTCTTTACCATGAGCATCATTAATCCTTTCAACAACAGCCTGCGCTGCGTCAACATTATTAACATAGTTAATGACAACGCGTGCTCCTTCATCCGCAAATGCTTGAGCGATACCAGCACCGATACCACGTGAAGAACCAGTGACTATTGCTACTTTATTTTCTAATCGTTTATGAGTCATCATTAAAAGAATTTTGTCCACTTAGTCTTAATTTGTTCTACAACTTGCTCTGGCAACATTCCGCATTCATTTGAACATTCCTCTTTGCTTCCAGGATGTACAAACATGTCATTTACCCCGCTTCTAAAGACATTTTTACTCGTATTTAAATCGCTGTAAGCTTCCAATACAATCGAACCTAGGCCACCGTTTAGTACACTTTCTTCTAGTGTGACGATGTGCTCGACTGCTTCAGTTAATTCAACTAAACGTTCACTTGGGAAGGGCTTAATCGATTGAATACAGATAATTCCAAATTCTTTTCCGTCTTTAGCAAGTAACTCTACTATACGATATGCATCGAGTAATTTGTTCCCTAAGCAAATGATATAGCCATCCGTTCCCGCTTTAGCTAACGATAAACCGCATGGTTCCATCTCACCAATTACACCTTCACATTCAGGAATTGGCTCATATGGATATAAAATTGCCATAGGCCCTTGTGGATTAGCTAAACGTTGCTGAATCATCTTACTTAATTGTGCTGAATTGGCAGGATATTGGATTTGAAGGTGTGGAAACGATCGTAAGTATGGTATGTCGTATATGCCATGATGGGTTGCGCCATCATAACCTGCAAAGCCAGCACGAACACCGAATACGGTTACAGGTAATTGCATGTAACACGCGTCATGAATGATTTGATCGTAAGCTCGTTGCATAAAAGTTGTCTGCATACACACGACAGGCTTTTTACCCCCAAGTGCTAAACCACACGCCATGCCAACGGCATGTTGTTCGGCCATACCAACATCCAGAGCACGCTCGGGATACTTATTCAAACAAGCATCTAATGAAGACGCATAAGGCGTTGCGGGCGTTATAGCATAGACACTTTCGTCTCTGTCCATGATTGCTTCAAGCTCTTCAGCCGCGACAACGGCATATGTTCTGCCAACAACAGTAGCTGAGGCCCCTGCCCCTGTTTCTACGTCAAATGGCATTGAGAAGTGCATTTTGTATGGATGATTTTTTGCACACGCCAAACCTTTACCTTTTTCAGTTTTAACGTGTACTACAGCGGTCTTGTTTGCACCTTTTGCTTTTTTCAACGTTGAGGTTAATTGCTCAAGGTTATGACCATCTGTCACTGGCATGTATTCAAAACCCATCGCAGTGAAGAACGATTCACATTGTGATTGCCAACCGTCTCCAGCCGTCAGATTTCTCATACCACCAATAGATTTTGCAATCGCCATTTCATTGTCATTAATGATAATCACTAGGTTATCGTTTTGCTGCTCTGCACAATAATTGAGCCCTTCAAATGCCATCCCTTCAACCAAAGAGCCGTCACCTATGACTGCAACAACACTTTGTTGCGAACCTGAGTCTTTAAGTGCTTGAGCATAACCGCTTGCAAGCGATAATGAAGTGCCCGCATGAGAGGCATCGATAGCATCGTGTTCACTTTCATCTCGTGCGATAAACCGGCTCATGCCTCGATACGTATTCAATGACTTAAATGCGTCTTCACGTCCGGTCAATAATTTATGCGTATACCCTTGATGTCCTGTATCAAAGATCACCTTGTCATTTGGAGAGTCAAATAAGTGATGAATTGCGATGGTTAGCTCAATAACAGACAGGTTCGCGCCAATATGGCCACCCGTTTTCGCGATATTCTCTAACAAGAATTCACGTATTATGTATGCCTGCTCAGTTAACATTGCGGGTGACATTGATTTAATAGCAATATGATCAGCTATCTGAGCTGACTGACTTAACGTGTTCATTAGGTTGCTTTACCTTAAAATTTTGCTGTCTTAGTTTCGAGGTTTCGTACAAATTAATACGGTGTTTGTACCATACGGGTCGTTTTCATCGTAAATAATACCGGCTTTAATGCCCACAACTTTGACGACAAAGAAATACTGATTAACAAGATCAAGCAGCCCTTTTAACGAGTATTCAATTAAGTGACACGAGTTCACCGGAATGTGACCAATCGAATTTTGAGGGGTACTTAACACAAAAATACCGCCCGGTTTTAATATACGTTTTACTTCGGCTAAACAGGCATGATCCGGTACATGTTCAAGCGTTTCAAAACTGGTAACGGCATCATAGGTATTATCTTCAAACGACATTTTAGTAATGTCTTCTACAAAGTATGACGTGTTGGATTGTGGGCAGTTTTTCTTCGCAAAATCTACACTCTCAGGATCAAGGTCAGCGCCATGAGCTTCTCTTAAATGTTTAGCCATAATTCGAACGCCGTAACCATCGGCACAAGCAATATCGAGTGACTTCATGCTTGGATTTAAATGTTGCAACGCTAACTCATAATGAAAACCTAAACGATCACCTGAAGCAATACGCTTACTGTTAACTTCTTGACGTGGAATCTCGTAGATGAAATGTGCTTGTTTGCGACACTGCGCCAGATATTCATCAGAATATGTTGGCAGTTCAGTTAAAAACTCGCACTTATACTGCTCTGGGTGCATAACGAAATAACACTTAGGATGTACTTTAAATTTGGCATCAACGTCATCAACAAGTTTGCTTTCTAACGTTCGTAAAGCGCCAACATTGAAGACTTCCGACGTAAAATGAACGGGAAAATCATCTGGTAATTTAACACAATCAGCCATAGTCTCTTGAGCCATCGCTAGCATTTTTTTACTTGCGTCTGGATCAAAACAAAAATGAATACCGTCTACACGAATAATATATTCATTGGTAGACATGTCACTTGTGGCATCAACCATGCGGTTTAATGGACTGGCATCATGTCCGTAATAAAGAGACAGTCTGCTGTCGTTCAGTTGGCTCACGATAGTATCTAACTCTCCACCGCGATCAAATTCAGGAGCAACAAGCACAACGTCGCAACTATCAAAGTTTGATAATACTCTTTTTAAGGTGCGCATCACTGCGATTTCACCTTCAACTTCTCCCATACAGATGTCAACACCACCTGCCCATGATCTTGAACTTGCTTGTACTAATACTTTGTAATTTGTCATTTAATGCTCCTAACAGCCTATTTTACTTTCTTCGCAAATAGGCAAACTTCTCTTCCAATGCCCTGCTCTGCCATTCCTTGATACCAAGAACGTCGCAATTGATTCTGGCCTGCTTTAGCCAGCTGTGTTTCAAAACGAATTCGCTTTTTGTGGCACTGCCTACCCAGTTGGTCATTGCCAATATAATTCTCGCCCATCAATAAGAACATATCGATAGGGAATGTTGTGTCCTTTAAAAAAACTTCAAATCCTTGACGTTCTAGTAATGAGGTCAATGATTTAAAATTAAAATAATTCAAGTGATGTGGCGGTGCAATCCACCATGGTTCATAATTTTCTACATCTTGCAATGCCAGTTGAAATGGACTGAAGTCATTGGGAACCACAATACATATAACGCCATCAGCATTGAGTAAAGAGGACATTATTTCTATCATCTGAATTGGGTTAGGGACATGTTCAAGGACTTGGCTAGCATGAATAACGTCATACTTTCCTAATGTTTTGGCTGATTCTGGATTAAAAAAATCTTGTAAAACATTAACACCAATAGATCTTGCATATTCACATGCCTGCACAGAGGGCTCTATGCCCTTAACGGTCCAACCTCTGTCTAGTCCTGTTTTCAAAAATCGGCCGGGCCCTGAGCCTACATCAAGGATAGTGCGTTTATCTTCAGATAAAGACGACTCAAAGGTATCAAACCTGTCATCATAAACTTGTTGCCACCATGCTGAATCTTCTTCACTTTGTTCGAGAAACAGAGGTTTCTCAGTCGAATAATATTCGTGGCGGTAAACTTTATCGAGATCTTCTAATGTAGGAAGAGGCATTACATGATTGAATCCACAATGTTCACAAGCGATAACATCAAATCCATTCCTATGATCTACGATATCACCTTGATGAATACTCTGGTGATTGTCTTTTGCCATAAGCGCCCTCTACTTTATTATTACTGTCGAAACTTTGACAAGAATCTAATTTGTTTTTTGTTTTGCAAAAACTACACCAATACCGTTAAAAATCTACTGTTTTCGAGTCATTACATCAATTTTGAGGCAATAATATCAGCAATATTATTGGTTGCTTTTGTTATCTGAATGGAAGGTGATGTGAACGGTTTAACCTTTTCAATTGACTCTACAGTAACTCGTTTGGCAAACCCCATTTCAGCAAACAATCGGTGAGAAGTCACATGATCGTCTTGCCAGCAAAAATGATATGACGCTACTTGCATCACAGCAAGCTCATACGCCGAAACGCCAAAATTAATCACTGCAAAAGATATCCCCGTCAAGAAACTCGCCATGTCATCAATAAGGTGCTTCACATGTACCCTTGAGTGAGTTTTACTAATCGAGTTAATTTTTTCAATATCTGGGTGATCTGCTTGCACAACAACATTAATGTCTGAGCTTTGTCCTAGCGAAATAAGGTGGTTGAGTACCGGTAATGTTTGCCTATGCACATCCGTTCCACCCAACATCACTAACCATTGGTCTTTACTACTTTTGCACTCCTGTTGATAGAACTCATCTCTTAAGAGTACATAGTTCCACCCCTGATAAACAATGGCTTCGCTATCAGTCCAGTCTAAACGTTGTACAGCAGGCGTGGGCGGATAAAACAACAGATCACATTCTTTTCGATAGTCACTTGGTTCATCAATCGCCACGGTAAGTATTTCTTTTGACTTAAGCAAACGAATAAGAGCTGGTGGCAAGTCATCTCTAATGTCACCTATGAATACATCAATCTTGTGCTGCCGAATAAAGTGGGTGAACCACGCTAGGTAATCATCCTCTGCCTTGCTAAATTCAGTAAAAGAAATCTCAGCATCGTTAAGTGGCCGCTTTGAAAGTTCATCAGAGTTAATCACAAAATGAACGGCCATGCCTCTATTTCTAAGTGTTTTCGCCAGCGCGATGCACCGAGTTATATGTCCTAATCCGACACTTTTCGAGGCATCACAGCGAAACACTACCATTGGTATTTTAACCATTAAATGATTTTCTTATTGATATAAAAGGTCGGAGGCCATCACTAGGATCTGCTCGCCATTCTCGGTCTGGTAATTCGCTTTCAACGGGTTCTTTGATACCTGTGCCGTCACAAAGAAAACCCGCCTGTGCCAATGCGATAGTTTGCTGTATTTTGTCCGGTAACCAGCAGTGGCCATTTTGATATTCTTCACCCTGTTCATCTAAGTCTAAATGAAACTCAACGGCGCTGGCTTGCCAGCGATGAACAGCTCTTAAAATAACAGCTGGTGATACAGAATGATCGGATAAACCAACATCACAACCAAACTGCTCTCTTAGCGTCTCAATTGCTTTCAAATTTGCTTGTTCGACTGGTGTAGGATAGGCAGATATAGTATGCAGCAACGTCAATTTTTGAGAAGAGTGCGCTTTAAACGTGCTAACAGCATGTGCTATTTCGTTTAAATCCGCCATACCTGTTGAAAGTATTAATGGTTTGTTTGCTTTCGCACATTCAATGATTAAATCATCCCATAACAATTCGTAAGAAGCTATCTTGAAGAAATCCACAAAAGGCTCAAGTTCCTCTACCGCTTTTAAATAAAAGGGGGTACAGCTAAATTGAATGTCATTTTCTTTACTGCATTGACTTAATTCTGGCAGAAAATCTAGCGGTAACTCCCACTGCTTCCGCCTTCTGTGCTCTTCGCTTTTTGATAAGATTTCTGGAGCAAATAATTGATCAATCTTAAACAATTGAAACTTAACAGCATCACAACCTATTTCTGCAGACTTTCTAATAAAGTCCTTCGAACGTTCAATATTCTGACTGTGATTACTTGATACTTCTGAAATAAATATTGGTTTAGCCATGTGTAACTTTCTTTTGTTCTATATGCTGGTTTAATTTACTAATTTCTGGGTGTTTGTCTAATGCATCAACGAGCTCTAAGTAAGTAAATTTTGTCGTGTTGCCGAGTATTTCGTACATGCCTTTAATTACTTCATAATCAGAAGGTTCATCTAGCGTTATACGATAAGAAGACATATCAACCGGAGATGAAAATTCAGCAACCCGATATTTATCTTTATTAGTTAAATAAATATATGGGGTCACATGTTCCTTTTCGTAATCTTCAGTTGCATTATTAAAAGCAGTTTCAAGCAAATCAAAACTAAAAACTTCGGTATCTAATCCTCTAGGAAACCCACAATTACTGCTTGCTGCTGCAATATCACAGTTGCCTTTCTTAAAAAGTGAAATAACGTTATTTACTACATCACTATCGATTAGCGGGCAATCTGACGTTAAACGAACAATGATGTCCCCTGCTTGCCCACCAAACTCCTTTGCGGCGAGATAATAACGAGAAAGCACATTTTCTGTATCTCCACGAAAATAGCTGACATCATGTTCGTTACAAAAATCTACAATTGGCGCTTCTGAGCCATCATTGGTTGTCGCGATAATAATGTGTGACTTAAGCAATTCTAGACGTTCAATCATTGTGCCCAATACCGTCGTATTTCTTAGGGGTAACAGAATCTTTCCTGGTAGACGCGTTGAAGTCATACGCGCTTGAATAATGATAAATAATTTAGGCATTCTCAGCTAATAACTCTTCTGATATACGGATGAAAGTATCAATGACATAAGTCGCATCATCACCTGACATTTTTTGCTGACACGGCAATGATAGCTCCGATTGATAAAATGCTTCAGCCCCTACTAAAGGAGATGAATAGTAATGTTCAACATAGAAGCTATTTTGGTATATAGGGCGGTAGTGAACTTGTGCCAGCACTTTTGCTTCATGCAAACGTTTTAAAAGCTGTTCTTTTTTCTCAGATAGTTCTTTGCTAAGAATCACGGGGTAAAGGTGTCGTGCAGAGTGTTCAACATCTTGCAAAGGAATAACATGGCACCAATCAACTCCTGACAAGGTTCTATTGAACTGATTAGCGATTTCATTGCGAGTACTTATAAATGAGGACAATTTATTCAGTTGGCTAAGCCCTAATGCCGCAGCGAATTCAGTCAAACGAAAGTTAAAGCCAAACATGGCCATATCTGACTGCCAAAATGATTCTTTTATCATGCCATGAGAAGCACAAAGAGACATTTTACGAGCAAGCTCGGGATCATCACACACAGCAGCTCCACCTTCACCAGTAGTTATTGGTTTGATGGCATGAAAACTGAAAATGGTTATATCGGCAAGACTACCGACCGGCTTACCTTTAAATCGGGAACCAAATGCGTGGCTCGCATCAGAAATAAACCACAATCGGTGTGATTTGGCTATTTGATTAATTTTATCGTAATTTACAGGTCGTCCAGCAAAATCAACACTCGCAATGGCTTTAGTTTTGCTTGTAATTAACGCTTCTATTTTTGACTCATCAATATTACCGTCAGGCTTAACATCGCAAAATACAGGTGTTGCTCCACAAGCGATGATCATGTTTGCTGTGGCAACAAAACTTATAGGCGTAGTGATGACTTCATCACCTTGTTTAATATCAATAGCCTGATATGCGCAATACAACGCTGATGTCGCTGAATTTACTGCAATAGCATACTGAGTTGATGCAAAATCACCTATCGCACGCTCGAACTCTTTAACTTTAACTCCTTGAGTTAAATGCGTGCTGTTCAGTACATCAATTACCGCATTTATGTCTCTTTCATCAATTAATTGCGTGGAATAAGGAATCATTGGATATCAATTATCTTAAGCTTTTCAGATAACTGCTCTGCGTTCATCCAGCAACTATTGTTCTTAGAGTT
Organism: Thalassotalea atypica; assembly: GCF_030295975.1. Classification (NCBI taxonomy): domain Bacteria; kingdom Pseudomonadati; phylum Pseudomonadota; class Gammaproteobacteria; order Alteromonadales; family Colwelliaceae; genus Thalassotalea; species Thalassotalea atypica. The sequence continues at coordinate 876,728 of NZ_AP027364.1, read as the reverse complement.
GTATTCGAAGCCTCTTTCAACCATGTGACCTTTTTCATCACATGAATTAGTAAGATAGTCAACTTCTTTATAAAATACGATACTCGGCTTAATGACATAATGATCTTCAAATTCGATCGTTAAATGTGAATCATCTTCTGGACACATCGTTTCATGCATCTTTTCGCCTGGTCTTATTCCAATAACATCATGCGGCATGTCAGGAGCAATGGCTTTTGCCATCTCTTCTATAGTCATCGAAGGAATTTTAGGGACAAATGTTTCGCCGCCTTGCATCCGCTTAAAGCTATTCAACACAAATTCAACACCTTCTTGGAGAGTGATCCAAAAGCGTGTCATTTCAGGATCTGTAATAGGTATAGAAGTCGCACCATTTTCCATTAATTTTCTAAAGTGTGGGATAATTGAACCACGTGAACCTAATACATTCCCGTATCTTACAACAGAAAACTGGATAGGGTTTTTGCCGCGCATATTATTTGCCGCTACAAATAATTTATCTGAAGCCAGTTTTGAGGCTCCGTATAAATTTACTGGGCAAGCCGCTTTATCCGTTGATAGCGCAATAACTTTTTTAACTTTGGATTTTAGTGCTGCATCAATAACATTTTGCGCACCAAACACATTAGTTTTTATACATTCCATAGGGTTATATTCGGCGATAGGTACATGTTTTAGCGCTGCTGCGTGTACCACAAAGTCAACTTCATGCATGGCTCTGAATAAGCGTTCACCATCCCTTACATCCCCGATGAAAAATCGCATGCAAGGGTCAGTAAACTCCTGAGCCATTTCATATTGTTTCAGCTCATCTCTTGAATAGACTATCACCTTATTTGGGCTAAAGTTTTTCAAAATATGCCGGATAAATGCTTTACCGAAGCTTCCTGTACCGCCAGTTATTAAAATATTTGCTTTCTCAAACATCTTTCGACCTTTTTTTATCGTTGTTTTATTAGAACAAGAAGGTTCACTATTACAACATTTTCTATGTATTATAACTCTTAGCACCAGATGATATGAAACTTTGTTCTTATCGGTTTGCTGGTATCGCCGAGACTATTTACACCTATATATAAGATACACAATGCATTTTTTCTGCCAATTACTCAAGTCAAACATTTGACGTTGTTTTTGGCTTAATTATTGCGTTAGGCATTTGAAACTAAAACAATGATACGTATATGACAACTATCGATTTTCACTTCGAGACGATTAGCAACAGATGGCCAGAGATCTATGAAAAATTCAGATCTCAAACTGCATCTGATGTCGAAATTGCATACGAGCAAAACACGCTGGTCATAAACAATATTCAGCTAACCTCAAATTACGATCGAGATAAGGAAGCAAAACTAATTGTAGAGACCGTCCCTCATCATGCAAGAGAAGTTAATGTCTTTGGTGTGGGCTTAGGTGATCATATACAAGTATTGTTAAACAGAAGTGCTATTGTCCATGTTAATGTCGTCATCTTAAATTACAGTGTAACCCTCGCCGCATTGTCTGCAGTCGATCATCCTTGGCTAAAAGATCCAAGAGTTAATTTAATCGATGCGAGCCAAATAGAAGATGTGTCTCAGCCTTTTTGTGCATTAATCAGTGAATTAGTGCTTGCAAACGACAACTATTCCCGTTTAAGAGATAGAGTGCTAGTTGAGCTGGATGAATCAGGAAAGCTAAAAAATGCACGTAAAAGAAATTTTGAAAATTCATTGTTTTTGAATGAAGTTAACATCGTTCAGGATCCTGATGTTTCAACATTAATTACCAAACTTGCTCCAGTGCAAAAGATATACATTGCTGCTGCTGGACCAACGCTAGAAGATCACCTCCCTTGGCTGGCAGCAAACAACGATAATATTTTAATTATTGCGGTGGATACCGCAGTTCCAGCACTTGTCTCAATGAACATTATCCCAGATGTAATTTTCATGATTGATGAACACACCCATATGTTTTTTGATAGTATTGACCTTGATACACTGAAAAAATCAGTCCTTGTTTACTTTCCAACGGCTAACAATAACTTTATATCCCGTTGGCCAAGAGACAAGTTTTGCGCTTATGGATCGACGATTGATTTCAATGAAATCAATCAAAAAATAAGAAAATCCCGCTTATATTCTGCTGGCAGCGTAATTCATCCGAGTATCGATTTAGGTCTGCAAATGGGCGCTTCAGAGATTATATTGCTAGGCGCAGACTTCTCATTTATTGATTCAAAGTCCCATGCCAATTTAAGTGCTGAACTTTATTCAAAAGAAGAAATGTCTCAAAGTCATCATTGGGTTCATAATGGTCAAGGTGGGAAGAATAGAACCTTAGCTAATTATCGTACTTACTTAAGAGAGCTTGAAATCTATATCTCAAGAAATAGACATGTACAATTTTACAATGGCAGTCTAAGGGGAGCACTGATTGAAGGAACAACACTATGGCAACATTAGAAGAGTCTATATCAACTAAAACACGCTCTGTGATCAGTACCTTGCGGCTAGGCTATGAGGGCGAAGCAGGAAATCAATTAGCGTCTTTAGTCGATTTACTTGTACAAGCAAAAATATCAAATGAAAATATGACACAGATAACCAATTTACTTAAGGTCTCACATCAAGCACTCTCAAACAGAGATTACTTATTTGCTGCAGATATTATTGAATATGAAATTTACCCTAGAATCATCTGTCAATAGACCGTTAGAGGAATAAAATGTCAGTCGAAACGATGCAAACAAGCGAATCCTTTATCTCAAATAAATTTGGAGAGCAATACCTTTACTCTATTAATCGTAATGCCTTTCTAAATCAAAGTGCGGAAATTGTCTTTGACAAATATTTCGAAGAAAAGCTATGGAGCGAAGAAAAATTCAATGTGATTTCTGGGTGTGATTCAGGGTTACTTCTTTTGTATGTTTATTATCACGGAATACCTGACGACAGCAAGTTTCTATTTGTTGAGCAATCAAACATCATTGAGATATTAAATACCCTCATTGATCTATCATTGCTCGGTGACAATATTAAAGTTGTGAATCAAGACGAATGGCTTGACGCTGCCAAAGATATGGGGATAGCAACCTACCTTTATTCATCCAATGTTGCATATCATAGATCTATTTGCTCAATAGATGACTATGAAGGTCAATATCACGATATTCACCTCAATATCTTAGAGAACATTGAGGCGTTGACATTCCAGCAAAATAGCTCGTTGGGAAACCAGTTTTTCACTGAATCCCAGTTAAATAACTTAAGTGAAAACTACCATTCCGCTTTTGGATTAAAGGGTATCTACAAAGGTAAAACTGCAGTAGTTATCGGTGGTGGACCGTCTTTAGATGAAAGTATTGATTGGATGAAAGAAAACCGAGATAAATTGGCGATTCTGGCCGTGTCTCGAGTTGCCAAACGATTACTCGAAAGTAACCTCATTCCTGATATGGTGTTCTGTGTAGACCCATTTTCACCTAGTTATGACGTAAGTAAAGAATTGTTGAACATGCCTGAGCATGTCTTGTTTATTCATAACAATAGTGCGAATAATCGGCTAGTGAGTCAATGGAGTGGAGCCAAAGCTTACTTAGGTACACTCTTCCCCTGGGACTCTAAACAAAATTCAGAAAATTTAAATGGCATGGGACCCACAGTCACCAATACCGTTTTGAACTGCGCTATAGGTATGGGATTTGAAAAGGTTTTATTAGTTGGTGTTGACCTTTGTTATTCCAAAGCAGGTGTTTCCCATGCAAAAGGAAGTGAAGAAGCAAATCATGGCGCAGCTTTACATCACGACGGCCTTTGGGTCGAAACATATTTAGGGGATATTGTCGAAACAACCATTCCTTACAATCAAGCAGCTAATGTTATTGAAGCACAAGCAGCAATGGCTAACAATTTGAACATAGAGGTGATTAACTTATCCCCTAATGCAAAGAAACTCAAAAATATTCCCTTCGTCAATAAAGACGATGTGATATTTCAACACGATGCATTTCAATTAAGAGAACAATCTCAGCATTATGCGCCATCATTAGAGATCAATAGAGCTCATATTGCTCTATCTCAAAAAGAAATTTCTAAGATACAAAATGAACTGATAGAAATTAAAAAGCTGTCTCAAAAAGCCATAAAACTTAATGCGGCACTTTATGACTCCAAACTAAGCGATGAGAAAAAGTCGAAAAGTAAAATTCAACTCGATAACATTGAGTCCAAATTAAGCAATAAGTTTGCAAGTGCTTCAGAGTTTATCAAACGTTATGGCATGCGCTACTTTATCAAAGTAGTAACACCTCAGTCCCATGAAAACTGGGCCGATGATAAAATGGAAGAGTTGGGAAGACTCTACTATCAAGCGTATATAGATAGTAGCGATGCGCTTAGTAAACTCATGGCCAACATTCAGATACACCTGACACAAAGACACAAGGAGCTCTCTTTCAAGCTTTCAGCGGAAGATCTAGTCAAAGAATGGTCTGAGCATAAAATACTTGGCCGCTCAAAGTTATATAGAACATTTGCAAAACAAGGCAATAAGGTTTTATGTGAGAAAGACATTGATATTCTAAACAATAGTATAAATGAATTCCAAGATGAGCTAGAAGGTAAAACTACTTTTCAATATATTGCAGCACAAGCCAATGTTCAATTTAATGCTAATTTACTTAGTCGAAAAATCAGACGGTTGTTTCAGAAAAAGCATGCTGATGGCTTAGCGCTGCTTATCAACAACTTGAAAATTAAACCTAAGGACGAGCCAGGCTGGTATCAAATATCCATGTTAGCTCAAGCTTACCTTTACTGCTTAAATAAGCAGGACATTCTTGCGATTTCATTTTTTGAGAAGTTGCCGTTGGAATTGAGGCAGGACGATGAATTACGCGTTTTGGCAACATTGTATTTAAGAGCTACCCAGCCAGAAAAAGCAGAAGAAGTATTGGCCACGCTTTCTTTAAGCAATAAGATTTTTTTAGCACAATACGCAAAAATATCAGCGCTGAACAATAACATTGAACAGGCAATTAAAGCCTACGATGAATATTTAGCGTTAAAGCCAAATGATCTATCAACATTGATAGAAATAAGTGAACTACTGATGAAGCATGGAATGTTTTCTAGGTCGAAGGGCTATGTTCAACAAGCACTTGAATTAGCGCCAAGTAACCAATCCCTAATTTCGTTGATGCAAGAGCTGCAGCACCTATAAGGTGCTGCAAGAACTTAATGTAGAAAGATAATTAAAAAAATAGTTGGGAGAGATCCTAAACGCTATAGCAGATTAATCTTTTGATACTTGTTAACCGCATTAGTGATCTTTTTTTGCTTTATGTTTTGCTGCAAAGATTCATTTTTCAAATTTGAAAAATGAATTGCCTGCACCTTATCGTCTTCAAGTAGCTGACGTAAAAAGAGGAATGCCGACTGTGCCTTCGCACACTCTCTGTCGATCATTTCAAGCTGCTTAACTAGTGACTTAACTTTTAATTGTCTTTGCGCAAGAAGTTCGTTTCCTTGCTTAAAGCGTTCTTCCGCAAACGCTTTCTTACAATTGGCATTTAGCAACTGAATATCATTGATCAATGCTTTCAATACACTTCTCTACTTAGATACCAACAGCACTAGCTTGTTGGTCTTTTTGCTTTAGTAAGTCAATTCCTTGCTGCTTTCCATCTTCAGGCATTTGTGCCCAAGCATCGCGAAGTGGGCGAAGTAAATCATCAATATGAGACAAGGTATCAATATTCATGTCTACATTCACATCAATAAATTTATCTATGCAATAAGCGTATAGTTCAAAAAAGTTATCTGATATTTCCGGTTCAGCATCACTATCTAATGCACTCTGTAAGGCTTCCAGTAAACTAATCGCCTTAGTGATTTGGTTTGTTTTTAATTGAATATCTTTGCGTTCAATAGCGCCTTTAGTATTTGCAATACAATCGATAATACCACTGTACATCATTAATATTACTTGATGTGGATTAGCATTAACTAGGCCACTTTCAATATTAACCTTATTATAGGCTTTGATATTTTTTCTCATGGCTATACTCCTATGAGTGTAAGTTAGTCTTTATCGCTATTAGGAACAGTCAATACCGAAGTCAAATATGAACTCGTAGCATTATATTGAGCAACCGTTTGATCCAAAAACGTAAAACGTTTTCTTAGCGTGTCTTCGTAGTTCCTCAACTTTGCTTCAAGGGCATCATATTCATCTACAATACCAGACTTTTCTGCCTGTAAACGGCTATTTCGAACCGTCAATGAACCGTCACTACTAGTATAACTTTCCAGTAAAGCCTGAAGTTGAGTACTTACACCATTTGTACCTGCAAAAAGCTCGCCAACACCATCTAAAGAGTTAGCTAAAGCATCAGCTAGCTTTTCAGTACCCGTCGCTAACGTGCCATACTTTTGAGTGCCTACTTCTAAAAGCCCTTCTTTATTTAACGTTATGCCTATGTCGTCAAGAGAGTCTATACCTGAAATTGCACCACTGATACTGCCAGTCACCATATTAACCATTTGAGACTTTATCGATCTAATATTTGAATCAAATGCCAACTCACCATTTTCAGGATTACTTAAACTATTCATGGTGAACATTAACGAGTTGTAACCGTTAATAAACGAATCAATCAATGCTTTACCATTTTCTTCGTCTTGTGAGATAGTTAATGTGCTTGCGCTGCCAATATTAGCTTTATTTGCAGTAATAGTGACATCTTCAATAACATTTTTGAATTCGTTAGAGTCACTTGAAATAACGATACCATTATTATCAATGATAATTTGAGCATCTTGAGCAACTTGAGATGGAGGCCTGTTAACTAAATCAGTTGTTAACCCTGATAGTGCAGCATCACCGGAAGATATAACCAGCTCATTAGCAGCACCTGTTTTTTCCGAAGAAAATGATAAATATGCGTTACTGCCCGTGTTAATGATATTTACAGAAACGCCAAAATTTTCTGATTGTTCGTTAATTTTATCTCGAATAGTCGATAATGTGTCTGTTGCATCAATCGCAACATCAAACGTATCAGTACCCGAAGTTAAAGTTATCGTCCCAGCACCTACCGTACTTGAAGAGTCGGTAAATAAAGCAGATTGCTGTTTTGAACCAGTCGCTAATTGTTGAACTTCGATATCAAAAGAACCATTACTCGCAAAGCCATTTGTTGTAACCGAAATATCGTCGTTGCTTACGCCAATTGTTTGTTTATTAAAAGATGACGCATCTGAGAGGTCTTTGAGAATTGACTCAAAAGAGTTTAATGCTGACTTAAGCTGGCCAACACCTGATATTTCAGTTTTGAGACGCTCTTCTTTCTCTTGTAGTCGAATTTCAGTAGGAATGGCCTCGGCATTGATATATGCTTCTATAATCCCTTCAAGATCTAGGCCTGATCCTATACCTGCAGATGTTACATTCATAACTGGCTCCCAAAATGCTTACTTAAACTTTTTCATCAAGAAGTATACCAGTTTTCTTGCCGACATCTTCACGTATCTGCAATATCCGCTGTGCTATCTCTAACACTTCTTCTGAAGGGAATTGTTTGATTAATTCTTGACTCTCAGAATCAAACACTTTGATGACAGTCTTCGCAGATGAATCATCAGTCAAGAAGTTGACATTTTTCATCGGTAAATTCATGAATTCAGACACTATTTCAACCGCTTTATCAAGCTGCTCACTGTCTGATTTTTTAGAATTTTCTTGCTTACTGCTCTCTGCAACTGCTTTATCAAGTAAATCAACTGATGACACAGTTCCTGCATCTTCGGCTGTCGGCAATAACTCGCCACCTTGGTAGACTTTATCTCCGCCGATCTTCTCAGGCTGCTTCAACACCTTACCGGTGCTAGATGACACTTCAGAGAGCAATTGATTGGAACTGTCTATAGATACTGACGATGCCATAATTAACTCCTCTTAATAAATACAAAAGTGACACTCTCTTACGACAGTGTCACTACTTTTCTAAATAACACTCTACTTAACTAATTATAGTAGTGATAATGCTATCTGTGGTTGCTGGTTAGCTTGTGCTAGCATTGAGCTTGAAGCCTGTTGCAATACTGTTGTTCTTGCTAGTCTAGCTGATTCAGCGGCAAAGTCTGTATCTTCAATACGTGAACGAGACGCCGATACATTTTCTGCAGTGTTATCATTTGAACGAATGATTGAAGAGAAACGGTTTTGCTTAGCACCTAAATCAGCACGAACACCATTCACTGCTGCTAATGCTGAGTCCATTTTATCAATTGCACTTTGTGCTGCAGAGAATCCACCAATGGAACCAACACCACCCGCAACGATTGAAGCTGCGTCAAAGTTTTGTGTAATAGTAATTGAAATCACTTGTCCTTTATTGGCACCGATTTGGAAACCTTCATCATAAGAACCATTTAGCAAGGAAACGCCACCAAACTCTGTATCATCAGAAATACGGGTTAACTCACTTTCTAGCTCTGCGTATTCTGCTTGAAGAGCTGTTCTGTCACTTGTATTGTTAGAGCCGTTTGATGACTGTACAGCCAACGTACGCATACGTTGTAGTGTATTTGTATACTCATCCAATGCACCTTCAGCAGTTTGTGCTAAAGAAATCGCATCGTTAGCGTTACGACTTGCTTGGTTAAGACCGTTAATTTGAGCGGTTAAACGCGAAGAAATTTGTAGACCCGCAGCATCGTCTCTTGCACTATTGATTCGCTTACCTGACGATAAACGCTGATAACTTGTCGACAAATCCTCTGTAGAACGAGCTAATTGACGCTGTGAATTAAGTGACGCGATATTACTATTTACTACTAAAGCCATGATATACCTCCGGGAATAACTCCCTAAATTAGTGTTAACTTACGAGGCCATCAAATTTTCTGTATTCGCCTCTTGTAAACTTTATCGGGCGGTTTTTAAAAAGCTTTAAGCTTTTTTATGAAAATAGTTAAAAAAATTCACTAAAATTATTCAAGTAACTGATTTTTTTGCATAAAAAAACCTTCCAAAGAAGGTTTTTTATGCAATAGAAACTATAAATATCTATTATTGTAATAGGGATAACGCTATTTGCGGCTGCTGATTAGCCTGCGCTAACATTGAACTTGAAGCCTGTTGCAATACTGTTGTTCTTGCAAGCGCTGCGGATTCATGAGCAAAGTCTGTATCTTCGATACGTGATCGCGATGCTGAAACATTTTCAGCTGTATTTGTGTTACTTCGAATAATTGAAGAGAAACGGTTTTGTTTCGCACCAAGTTCAGCGCGAACGTCATTTACATTCTTCAATGCGGTATCCATTCGATCAATTGCACTTTGTGCTGCAGAGAATCCACCAATGGAACCAACACCACCAGCCACAATAGAGGTAGCATTAAAATTCTGCGAAATCGTGATTGAGATGACTTGGCCAGCATTAGCACCAATCTGGAATCCTTCATCATAACTACCAGTCAATAGCTGTACACCACCAAACTCTGTATCTTGACCAATGCGGGTTAATTCACTTGCTAATTCCGCATACTCAGCCTGCAGTGCAGCTCTGTCACTTGTATTATTAGAACCATTAGATGCCTGTACAGCAAGCGTACGCATACGCTGTAAAGCATTAGTATATTCGTCCAATGCCCCTTCAGCTGTTTGAGCCAATGAAATACCATCATTAGCATTACGAGCAGCCTGGTTTAAACCATTTATTTGTGCAGTTAAACGACTAGATATCTGCAGGCCCGCTGCATCATCTTTTGCACTGTTGATTCGTTTACCAGATGATAAACGTTGAAAATTAACCTGTAAGTCATCTGTTGAGCGACTTAATTGGCGCTGAGCATTCAAAGATGCAATATTACTGTTTACGACTAAAGCCATTGCTATCATCTCCTAAGTTTTAGGTAGTGGTTCATTGCTGATAACAACATTATGTAGGAACCACAGTTCATTATTTTATTGACGCATAATTAATAAAGCATCATGCGTGCCAATAATTAAATATAGTTAAACAAACTCAAATTTTTCACTTGAACAAATGTTTGCTGCGCGGCTTGTAGTGCAACCTGTGATTGCTCAAAGGTTGCAACCGCTTTTGCAAAATCCAAGTCTTCAATATTTGAACGACCTTGCTCCAGGTAAAGCACCGTATCCTGATGATTATCACCTTGATTTTCAATAAGTTGAAGCCTTACACCTGCTTCTGTTCTTCTAGACGTAATGTGGTTAAGTGACGCGTCTATTTGCTCGAGTATTTCACCGTAGTCAACGGCATGTTGAGCAGAGTTCGTAGGATTAGCACCAACACTCACCCAATCAATTGCACGCTTAACAGTGTCAAACACACTTATATTTTGCTCTGGTGCAAGGTCAAAGTTGTCGCCCGGCAATGGGTTGCCGTTTATTTGAACTTCCATTCCATTCGGTAAGGAAATCAACTGCCCTGGGGTGTATGTTGTGGTATTAAACATGACGTCACCGTCAGCGTCTGTTACCGTTAAATCTGTAGAAGATGTGAAAGAAAAATTATAGTTAGGCGGATAACCTGCGCCCGGTGTAACATTATTCAAACTAGGGTTATTAATTTCAGCTTTATTAACTGAAATCCCTGATGTATTTGTATTGTATATTGGTGAAAAATCACCCAGCGCATTTTTAACATTTACAAATGCATCATCGCCTGGTTGATTTGTTTCAACCATGACATTTTTAGCGATTTGAAGCTCTCTTACACCACTATCACCTTGATAAGAGACAGTATTGTCTGGTTGGATGGCGAATGGCTGCACATCAATTTGATAACCAGAGAATATATAACCGCCTGTTTCATCTTTAGAATTCGCTACATCAAGGAGTTCGCTCTGACTGTTCAGAATTAAATCGCCTAATGACGCTAAGTCTTCATCTGACAATGTACCATTATTTGCCTGAATAAAAGTCTGCTTTAGTTGCTGAAGAACTCGTTCAGCATTATCGAAAGAGGTGTCTTGCAAACTGTTTCTATTTTCAGCCTGCGTAATATTTCGTTGATATTTGTCTATATTTCCAAGCTCACTTTTGTAGCCTGTCAATGTGCCGTAAGCAACAGCATCATCTTTAGCAGTCAACACGTCTTTACCACTAGAAATATACTTTATTTGATCGTTCACATTCGATTGCTGATTACTCAGTTGCAAACTATTTTGAAAATAAAATTGAGCTGTTGAAACGCGCATAAAAAATCCCTACCTTGCTACAGAAAGTAGCGTGTCGAATATAGTATTGGCTGTCGAAATAATTTGAGACGCCGCCTGATAGGCTTGCTGGAATCGCATTAAATTAGCCGCTTCTTCATCTAGGTTAACCCCAGATGTTGCCTGATTTCGATTAAACGCTTGTGTATGTAAAGACTCTGCGGTTTCTGAAACAAGCTCTGCAGATTTTGCTTTTGAGCCAACATCTGCTGTGGAGATACCTAAACTTTGAGTGAAGGTTTCGTTCCCTGAATTTAGTACACCTGCTTCTTGTGTCAGTGCCATGGTCACTGCATTGTTGCCATTACCGACGCCGAATGCATCTGCAATCACAAATTGTTCTGGTGATGATGGGAATGAGCCAGAAGGAGTACCGGAAATTTCAATGGTGAATAGGCCTGTGCCTGCTGCTGCTGGTGGCAGTGCAGGTAATGCAGGAACATCAAACACCGCTGTTGGCGGTACAGGCGGTGTGTAACTCGTAAGAGGGCCTGTTGCTACCCCCGCATTATCATACAATTGATAAGTGTAAGTGCCTGAGCCTGGAGGATTTTCCAACACATCGACACGCATTGGCATCATCGCTCTCGCCGCTACAGGATCTGACATATTAGTAATTTCAACTTTACCCGCACTAACATTGTTGTCTGATGGCTGAATTTCAATGGCTGCACTTGCCGCAATTCCTGAGCCGTCATTAAGGGTAACAGCTATTAAAGATGCACTGTTTTCTGTAGGACGAATGACAAAAGCATCGCCAGCTACTGGGGCCGCGCCAGTCTCAACGAACTCAAAACCAAATGCCGTTGCATAGGTACCGCTGCCTGCAGCGCCTAGGTTAGTTACTGTGCCATCACGTTTGTTTGTCATTTGATAGTTGGCACCGTCATATTGAATTTCAAATTCATCCGTCGGCACTAACGTAATATCGGTAATATTCACTATCGCACTGACACCAGCGGAATTTCCTGATAGCTCTAAAACTCGAGAGCTTGCCAATACCGGCGCATTTATATCAGTAAATATGTTTTTGCCTTGCTGCTGATTCAGGTCTAAGCCATCTGCTTGAGCTGCATTTAAGGTTTCAGAGATTCCCATGGCGATACGATTAATTTCGCTTCGAATCTGCATAAGATCATTGTCACGAAATGAAATTTTGGCGCCTAATGAGCCGCCAATAGAGCGCTCATCGATCGCCACCTTACTATTGGGGCCGACTAGCGACAATGTAGTTTGATTAGGATCTGGATCACCTGCGTTAACTTCTACAGTTAAGGCTGTGATGCCTGCAACTAACGTATTTCCGCCACCAATCATTACGGTCATAACGCCATTTTGATCTGTAACCGTGTTTACTTTCGCGTATTGCCCTAGCTCAGTGACTAAGATGTCACGTTTGTCTAACAAGTCATTAGGTTGACCTGATGTAGAAAAGCTATCGTTTTGTAATATGGCTTCATTGATCTTAGCCAGCTCAACCGATATTTCAGAAATTTGCTTAGCAATTTGATCTATTTCACCGTTATTAGATTTTTCTAGTTGATCAAAGTTTTCGTTCAGTGAATTAAAATCCGACGCCAAAATTTCAGCTTGGGTTAGTGCAATACTGCGTAGTCCCAAATCACTGGGGTTGTCGGCAATACCGTTAACGGCTTGATAAAATCGATCAATTGAATTCATCACCGCATTTCCAGAAAAGCTCATAATTTCATTCAATTGATTTAAGCTTTCATGTGATGATTCTGCGCCACCTAGAGTACTAGTAGCTAACAACTGTTCTTTATAGGAAAATTGATTATAAATGCGCGTAACGTCTTGAATGTACGTACCAGAACCAAGAAAGTTGTTACCAAAAGGGTCTCCAACTGCAGCTTGTTGCTCAGCACGCTGACGGTTGTATCCCTCAGTATTTACATTGGCAATGTTGTGGCCAGTTGTAGCCAACTGTTGCTGCGCCGCTAATAAACCGCTGACGCCAGTTTGGTACAAATTGATAGACATGTCCTACACTCCTAAAAGTCTCGAAATCGCTCGAAACCTTTGCGCTACATTTAGTCAGAGAGCAGGCTTGTGACTTTACGTAATGTCCCTAAAATTTTATTCGCGTAATTGGGATCGGTCGCATAACCTGCTTTCTGTAATCCATGCAGAAAGTGTTCCACATTGTCTGGTTTTGATAATGCATCCTGATAACGCTCACCAGTGGATAAAAAAGAAACATAGTCGGAGAGGCTGTCTTCTATGGTTTGATATACTCGAAATGGCTCATTTTTCTTCACCAACGTGCCTTGCTCATATTCAAGTGTTTCCTTACTTGTTTTATCGCCTCCCCATCGTTGGTCGGCTTTAATATTAAACAAATTATTTGAGCTTTGGCCTTCGCTATTTTTAATAATTTTCTGTCCCCAGCCAGTTTCTAAGGCCGCTTGAGCGATTACAACCTCAAATGGTACCCCAAGGGATTGCTGTACGTTTTTCGCAGAACTTGAAAGCGCGGTGACAAAATCCTTAGGATCTTTATATTGAGGAGAATTTGACACGTCTTTTTTGGTTTGCTCGTTAGCCTCAACCGCATTTGAGTTATTTTGATGACGATTATTTGACGCTTGTCCGAGATTGAAAAACTGCTGAGCCAATTGATCCAGCTCACCGCTTTTCGCATTAACTTGTGCATTTCTAACACTAAAATCATTATTCTCAGTACGCAACACCGAGCGAGAGGTAAAGCTATCATCACCACCTAATTGACGAACGATTAAGTCTGATAAACCTAAAGTGCCGTTAGTCGACATTTCAAGTGCCATTTGTTGATCTTGCATATCGCGGTAAAACTTGGTGCTTTGTGAATTAAATGGACTATCTGATGCAAGAACATCTTCAGCTTGGCGCATACTTTTGAGCAACATTTGCATGAAGATACCTTCAAATTGCTGAGCAGCTTCTTTTAACGCTGCATCCTTTGATGCCTTATCGTCACCACGAGATTGTTCACGGATTGAGTTTAAACCGTTTAAATCAAGAAAGTTGCGTGCGTCTGCTAATTTAGTATCCATTGTCATCACCCAGCCTTTTCGCTTTAAATAATGATCAGCTCACCGCGCAATGCGCCAGCTTGCTCTAATGCTTCAAGAATGGCCATCACATCTCCTGGTCCCGCCCCCACATCATTTATGGCTCTGACCAAGGTATCTAATGTCACACCGGGGTTAAATACAAACATGCGAGAATCGTTTTGGTTAACGTCAACTACTGAATTATTGGTTAATACTGTATCCCCTTCTGCAAATGCATCTGGTTGTGACACATCCTGTTGCTCATTAATAGTCACTGTAATTCCGCCATGGGTAATTGCAGCGGCAAGCAAGCGCACTTCTGAGCCAATAACTATGGTTCCTGTACGAGAGTTTACAATCACTTTCGCAGAAGGTGTATCCGGTTCAAACTCTAGATTCTCGAGCATAGACAGGAAACTAACGCGGTCTGAGGCATCTCTTGGCGCAGATACTTTAATTGAGGTTGCGTCCACGGCCCTTGCCGTTCCTGCGACAAAATCATTGATAGTATCAGCTAATCGTTTTGCGGTAGTAAAATCAGAGCTGCGTAAGTTCAACGTGATGTGATCACCACTTGTAAAAGGAGATTTAACTTCTCGCTCGACCATAGCACCATTTGGAATACGGCCAACGGTAGGCGTGTTAACAACTATTTTAGAGCCATCTAACCCTTCAGCCCCTAAGCCACTGACCACTAAGCTGCCCTGTGCAACGGCATAAGCATTGCCGTCAAGCCCCATCAGAATAGTTTGCAATAGTGTGCCGCCTCTTAAGCTTTGTGCACTGCCCATCGAAGAAACCGTGATATCGATTTTTTGACCTGGTTTTGCAAATGCGGGTAATTCAGCATGAACGGCAACAGCAGCAACGTTTTTGATTTTTGGCTTTAAATTTTGCGGCATAGTAATGCCGAAATTGCTGAGCATGGTTTTAAAGCTTTGCTCAGTAAAAGGACTTTGCTCACCTGTGCCCGGCAAGCCTACCACGAGACCGTAACCGATAAGTTGGTTTGAACGCACACCTTGTACATCTGCCAAGTCTTTAACTCGTTGTGCTAATGCAGAATTTGAGAGACACAGTAAAGTTATAGATACCGAGATTAGTAATGATTTTACTAACATTTTCATTTAGATACTCCTCATATACCTATAAGCTACAACGGCCACCAAGAGCTGTTAAAAAACTTAGTCAACCAGCCTTGTTCTTGAACGTCAGCAAAAGTTCCTGTACCGGCATACTGAATGCGTGCATTAGCAATTTTTTGTGACAAAATCGTATTATCCGATTTAATGTCTAACGGTCTGATAATACCGGTGAGTCTGATGTACTCATCACCGTTGTTCAACGTCATCCATTTCTCACCACGGATCATTAAATTACCGTTAGGTAAAACGCGTAACACGTGAACAGAAATGTTACCGCTTAAACTATTACCCTGATCTGATTTTGAATCACCTTTAAAATCAGACTCTTGGTCTAAACCAAATTGTATTGAGTCACCTTTGAAGTTTATTGGAGTACCACCAAAGCCTGTGATTGGCTGTAAGTTGGCACTGTTTTCTTTTTTCAGTTCTGTTTTAGCATTTTTCTTTGCCTGTGTGCTTTCACTTAGCACCACTGAAATTATGTCGCCAACTCGATGTGCTTTAGAGTCTGAATAAATATTATTAACGTAGTTAACTTTAAATAGAGAACCCGTTGGAATCACTGAGTCTTCTTCAGCTTCAGGCAAAATAGGCGCAAAATCAGGATCATCAGGTAAAATTTTCGCTTGTTGAGGCGAAGCGCAACCACAAAGCACAGATGCAATAAATAAGCTTGAGATGAGTTTGTTCATATGCCCCCCTTAAAGCTAAAGTTGTTGGTTAATGTAACTTAACATTTGATCTACAGCTGAAATCACTTTTGAATTCATTTCATAAATACGCTGAGATTCAATTAAGTTAACCAATTCTTCCGTAGTGTTTACGTTTGATGTTTCTAACGCGCCTTGAACTAACATCCCGTATCCTTCAAGCCCAGGCGTTCCCTCTTGTGGTGCTCCTGAAACGGCTGTTTCAACAAATAAGTTTTGTCCAACAGGCTCTAAACCCGTTGGATTAACAAAATTAACCGTATTGATTTGCCCAACGACCGCATTTTCAGCTTGCCCTTGAATACGAACGGACACTTCGCCGTCTTGAGAAACGTTAATAGATGTTGCGTCTTCCGGAATAGTGATTTGTGGCTGCAATTGGTAACCTGCACCTGGGGTAACTACGTTACCCTCTTCATCCATAGTGAACTGACCATTACGCGTATACGATGATGAACCATCAGGTAAAAGGATTTCAAAAAATCCCTCACCTTGAATCATTAAATCAAGCTGATTGTCCGTAGTGACCATATCACCTTGACTGTGAATTTTTTGCGTCGCAACTACTTTGGTACCTGCACCTAACATTAAACCTGATGGAGCTTCGGTATCTTGAGACGTGCGCCCGCCAGGCTGATTAATGTTTTGATAAAGTAAATCTTCAAATACAGCTCGGCTTTTCTTAAAGCCAACCGTACTCGCATTCGCTAAGTTATTTGAAATAACTGCAATGTCTTTTGTTTGTGCATCTAAGCCTGTTTTACTGATCCATAATGCTGGGTTCATAAATCACCTCAATAAAATATTTAATTAGTATGCACGCAATAATGCAGAGCCACGTTCATCCATCTCTTCAGCTGTTTTCATTAGCTTTAGATGCATTTCAAATTGTCGTTGCATGGCTATCATATCGGTCATTTCGTTGACAGGACTAACATTGCTTGATTCAAGCATGCCACTTTGTACTTTAACTGTGATGTCTGCGGGTTCATTCGCACCATCTTTTCGCCGATATAAGCCATCGTTGCTTTTTTCAATCATTGTAACGTCTGGTCTCACCAACTTAAGTCGCGCAACCTCATCTTGTATGGTTGATGGGGCCCCTTCAGGCTGGACCATGATGCTACCGTCTTGTGATATTTGAATATTTCTAACTGGCAACGGCAAAAATATAGGTCCACTTTCACCTAAGACTAAATCGCCGTTATTGGTTTCTAATGCGCCGGTATCTGTAAGTTTTAAGTGACCCGCTCGGGTATATGCTTCACTACCATCAGCAGTTTGCACGGCAAACCAACCATCACCTTCTATGGCAATATCTAGATCTCGACCGGTGGACAAGAGTGAACCGCTGTCAAAATTTTGGCTGGCACGTTCAGTCATAGCAAACACACGGGTTGGCATGCCTTCGCCGAAGGCCTGCATGGTTCTCGCCTGCGCTAAATCGGCTTTAAAACCCGTAGTTTTGGCGTTGGCTAAGTTGTTTGCTGTCACTGATAAGGCATGCATGTTTTGCTTAGCACCACTCATCGCAACATAGAGCATCTTATCCATAGTGAATCCTAGTTAAACTGTTATGAATAGATAAATGCAATACTGATGCCATACTAATACCATGGACAATAAAAAAGGCTTAAACAAAACAGTTTAAGCCTTTTAAAATGGAATATTAGCTATTGTTAACGAATTTGTAGAATCGTTTGGTTCAACTGATTATCTACTTCTAAAGAACGGGAGTTCGCTTGGAAGTTTCGTTGCGCAGAAATCAAATCGATTAACTCTGAGGTTAAATTAACGTTCGATTGTTCTAATGCTGACGAATTTATTGTACCAAACGTGCCTGAACCACCTTCACCGGCTAAAGGCTCGCCAGATACTAAACTTTCCTTCCATGAAGTTCCTCCAACTTGAGTCAAGCCTTGATTATTAGCAAAATTTACAAGGGCAATACGCGATAATGGCTCAGATGTACCGTTACTGTACGTTGCACGGACTAAACCATCAGCGTCAATATCTAAACCTGTTAAACGACCTACAGCTAAACCATCTTGCTCCAAACTTGTCACCTCAAAATTTGAAGCAAACTGAGTAGGTTCATTTGGGTTAGGTCCAGCAGTATCAAGGTTGAAATCTACTATCACTGTTTGTGTTGTATCTGCACCATTAGTCAATATGTTTGCATTAAGTGCGGCAGTCGTAATCAAAGCTGGGCTTTGTGCAACAAAATCACCACCAGAGCTAAAGCTCAGCGTAGCGCCATTTATTGTTGCTGGGCCGCCAGGATCGTTAGCCAATGTAGGGTTGGCAATATTATTTGTACCCCCTGGCACATCCACCATAATACCATCGACTGCGGTATACATTGTCCATTCACTTGTCGCTGGAGTTACCGCAGGATCTTCCTTAACAAAGTAATAGGTCATAATGTGGCTATCACCTAAAGAATCAAATATCGTTATTGACGTAGAATGGTTGAAAGTTAAAGGATCTGTCGGATCAAAGCCAACAGGTGCAGCAGTGATATATGCATCTCCAGCAGGTAAATTCATTCGGATATCAACTTCACCGGTTTGCTGAGGTGCCCCAGAGGCTGTTGGAATACGAATGGGCTCTGCGGTACTCAACGCTACCGATGAGGATGAGCCATCAGGGTTAACAGGAAAACCAAGTAAATGACCTCCACTTGAATTCACCACAAAGTTATCGGCGTTCAACTTAAATTCACCGGCACGAGTGTACGTTTTTTCTAAACTATCAATTTCCGGTACAGTGGCAAAAAAGCCATTGCCGGTTATCGCCAAATCCAATGCATTATTGGTAAATTTTATACTACCTTGTGCAAATTGCTGAGCAACGTCTGCGGTCAGTACACCATCACCTACTTTAGTTTTACCACCAGCAAGTAGTGATGCTGCATAAACATCGACAAATTCAGCACGTGACTCTTTGAAACCTGTAGTATTAACGTTTGCAATGTTATTTGACGTAACATCCAAATCTTTTTGCGCCGCGTTTAAACCACTTAATGAAATATTAAAAGACATAAATTCACCTCTTAGAAAATTTTGCTGAATTAACCTTCAGAAACTTCGACAACATCAGCTAAAGCCATAGATGATCCGCCATTTAAATTTAATAGAATATTGCCGCCAGCACCTGCTAACGTCACACTATCTACTTTACGATAGGTCATTGCTTGTAACTCTGACGCTTGACCATCAACAAGGCCCGCAACTCTAAACCTGTATGCACCTGCTGGTGCAGATTCGCCACTTGAAGTCATACCATCCCAAGTAAAGGCATGTTCACCTGCGGCAAAATTACCAACAGGAACAGTTTGAATAATTTCACCGGCCGTGTTTTCAACATAGATATTGACGCTACTAGCCGGTAAATCTGTAACGATTTTACCTTTGACCTCTTCACCTTCATTCAGCGCAAATACATTGTCTTCAACTAACACACTGCGCCCCACTAAGGATGACGCTTGAAGCGCTTGGCTAGATGACATCGAATTCGCAAATTGGGTAAATTGATCATTTAGCTGCGCTACACCATCGGTAGTCGAAAAAGCTGTCATTTGAGAGATCATTTCATTGTTCTCTACAGGCTTTGTTGGGTCCTGATGCGCAAGCTCTTGAGTCATCAGTGCAAAAAAGTCTTCTTGGGTCAGCATACCGTCATCTTCGCTGGCAACTTTGGTTGTTTCTTGCTGCCACCGAATTGAATCTAATACACCGCCACCACTAACTGAATCCATAAGTTATCTCACTCTCAATTTATCGTTGGCCAAGTGTTAAGGTTTTGTTCACCATGTTTTTTGCTGATTCAGCAAGTTGAACATTGGTTTGATATGAACGAGATGCAGAAATCATGTTAGTCATTTCTTCAATTACATTCACATTCGGTTTATATATATAACCGTCTTTGTCAGCCATAGGATGTTCTGGTGAATACTCGACGTTTAATGGTTTATCACTTTCGACAATTCCTAAGACGCTCACCCCTACGGCCTCTCCGCTACCAGCGGCAGCTTTTTGCATCTCTGCGGCAAAAACCGGATGCCGTGCGCGGTAAGTCTGGTCAATACTGCTACTGACACTGTCTGCATTGGCAATATTACTTGCTGTGGTATTAAGACGTAGTGATTGCGCACTCATACCTGAGCCACTGATATCAAATACGTTAAATAAACTCATGCTTATTGCCCTCCAGAAATTGCTTTTTTCAAGCCTTTCACTTTTGAATTCAAAAATTGAACACTGGCTTGATACTCTAATGAGTTTTGTAGATACAAGTTTCGTTCCACTTGTGCATCAACGGTATTTCCATCTCCCGTATCAGGTTGGTCGGGAATACGAAAATCGATCCCATTATTGAGTTCCATACGAGTATCAAAGTGTTTTTCATTGGTTCGGGACATGCCCATTTGTTGGTTTTTGGTGGCATTGGCAAGGGCTTCTTTGAAGTCCATCCCTTTGGCTTTGTAGCCTGGCGTGTCTGCATTCGCAATATTACTTGCTATGACTTCCGCGCGCTTTGCACGTAGCACCATCCCTTGCGGATGGATCCCAAATGCTTTATCAAAATTAATCGCCATAAAATGCTACCTCCAATCTATTAGAGATAGCTATTCAATATTTATGCCAATGAAAGTGTCAAATTTATGATTGTTTTTGATAAATGATGCCTGGATTGCACCTAACCATATCAAAATTTTGATTTAATCCAGAAAGTGATTCCGATGCGCCAAGATACAAGTACCCGTTTGGATTTAACACACCATGAATTTGAGAAAGGATTTGCGCTTTAACTTCAGGCGCAAAATATATCAGTACATTTCGACAAAAAACTATGTCAAATCGTCCCATTAAGCTGTAACTATTTAGCAGGTTTAATGGCCTGAAATTAACTAATTTTTTTACATTGTCTTTTACTTTTAACATACCATTATCACCCGGTTCAAAAAACTGACGTTTTCGCTCCGTGGATAGCCCTCTAGCCAATGCCAAAGAGTCATAATGGCCGTATTTACAATGCTCAAGCATAGTATTTGAAATATCTGTGCCTGTAATTTGTACCCCGCGAGAAAATGACCCCGGCTTTGACTGGATATACTCAAGCACAGACATCGCTATAGAATAAGGCTCTTGGCCAGATGAACTAGCTGCCGACCATATTTTCAGTGGCATTCGGTGATTGGCAAACTCAGGTAATATTTTGGATTTAAGTAACTCAAATGGGTAGTCATCGCGAAACCACAGTGTTTCATTTGTGGTCATTGCATCAATAACTGCGGCACGTAACTGCCGCTCTACCGGACTTAAGGTACGCTTTACCAACTCAGCTAACGACTCAACGTCAAATTTTGCCATGAGTGGTGCGAGGCGGCTTTTAACAAGATATTGTTTATTCTCGCCTAAGACAATGCCGCACTGTTGCTCTAAGAACGTGCGAAAATCTTGATAGCTTTTATCGTCAAGCTGTCGTGGTGACACTAATAGAATTCCTATTTATAACTTAGCAACAGTTAATTATTCTTCAATCGCCAACCACTTTTTAACAGCGGTAGCTAATTCGTCAGGATGAAATTTAGGGATAAAATCTTCAGCGCCTACTTTTTCAACCATAGCGTTATTAAATACACCACTTAAAGAGGTGTGCAAAATAACCGGCATGGCTTTCAATTTATCATCATTTTTAATTTCAGCCGTTAACGTATAACCGTCCATTTCAGGCATTTCAATATCAGATATAAGCAGTGCTATTTTCTCACTGATACAGGTATCGCAATCATCACTAATCGCACGCAATTGATCCAAGGCATCTTGGCCATTCTTGGCCAAGATCATTTTCAGCCCCAGCGGCTCTAAAGCTCTACGCACTTGATTTCTTGCTACGGTAGAGTCGTCAGCGATCATGATCATACGCTCACCTAAACTTTCACCAACAGATTCATCAACAACGTCTTCACTTAACTCCGTAGAAACAGGGCTGATCTCATTTAAGATTTTCTCCACGTCTAAAATTGACACCATTTCATTGTCAATTTCAGTTACCGCGGTCAGGTAACTTGATTTACCCGCACCTTCTGGTGGCGGCATGATATCTTGCCAACTTAGGGTAGTGATACGCTCAACACCGGCAACCAAAAAGCCTTGAACACTACGGTTGTATTCAGCAATGATAATAAAGCAATTTTCAGTGTCTTTTATTTCAGAGCCACCTGTTGCTTTACTTAAATCAATCACTGAAATTGTTTGCCCACGAATGTGCGCAACACCTTTAATATAGGGATCTTGGTTAGGCAATGCGGTTAATCGAGGACACTGAAGCACTTCGCGTACTTTGAAAACATTAATACCAAATCGTTGACGGCCAACCAACTTGAACAGCAACAGCTCCAACCTATTTTGACCCACTAGTTGAGTACGTTGGTTAACTGAATCTAAAATACCTGCCATAAAAACCTCTTATAGAACCATGCATCCAAAATTAGGCACAATTCTTGTTTACACTAAATAAGTATGTGACTAAACGACCAAACTTTGACACTTTACTCGTCATTGTTGCTTTATATAAGCATAGACGAGTATTTATTTTTCCCTAATCTGTATATAAAAAATTTATGCGTAAAATAAAGCTTTTTCTAACATTTTTACTTCTACAGGCAAGTTTAGCTCAATTTAGCCATGCGCAAATTTTTGATCATGACTATATAGAAAATTTTGCTAAACAAGCGCTTGAATCATCATTAATTTCTACAGACGATAGACAAATTTCTGTCTCAATCTCTCCAATTGATCCCCGAGTAACTATAAAACCGTGTTTTTCAGAGTTAAGTGCAAATATACCTGAAAATCATAATAGTAGGAATGTAAATGTTGAAATTAGTTGTGCTGATTCGACGCCTTGGAGCTTATATATCCCAGCTAGGGTAAAAATTATGAGCCCTGTAGTAGTGGCGTTGACCGCCATTGATAAAGGCAGCCTATTAACTGGCGACAACATTGGCGTTAAGTTTATTGATGAAAAAAAAATCAGAGGCGAAAAACTCACTTCTACAGTTGAGCTTATCGGTGCAAAAAGTAGACGAAATTTATCTTCAGGCAGTGCCATCTCTCGTAGAAACATATGCGTAGTATGTAAAGGCGACTCTGTTACTATTGAAGCTCATTCTGCTGCTCTAAGCATCAGAACGGCAGGAGTGGCGATGATGAACGGTTATGTGGGCGATAAAATTAAGGTAAAAAATGAACGTTCTGGTAAACTAGTTAACGCTCGGATAAGCGGCTTGAATAGTGTAAAAATTAATTTGTAGTTTTAGTTAAGGTTTACGTCAAAATGCCGATAAAAGGGAAGTAGAATTAAATTTTTGATGTAGGATATTATGATGGCTATAAATATCAACAACTTGGGTAACAACAACCCAATTAACCAGAACTTGAAAAACCAAGCAGAAGCAAAGGCACAAGCACAGCAAACTGCAACGGCTCAGCAACCTAAAGCAAGCCAAGATTCTGTCTCTTTGACGCCACAGGCTCAAAAGATGAGTGAGTTACAAAGTAAAAGTAACCAAGAACCAACAATAAACCAGAAAAAAGTAGATGAACTTAAAAAAGCCATCGAAGCTGGTGAATATAAAATTAACCCTGAAAAACTTGCTGCAAGTATTGCAAAGTTCGAGTTTGATTTAATTTAAAAAGGTAAACCATGAGTGACCAAGGTACTTCAAATCCGTTATTAGAAGAACAATTTAACCTACTTAGCCAATTGGAAAAGTTGTTAGTTCAAGAAAAAGAAGTACTCCAACAGCGTGACTCAGAAGCATTAATTGCGCTTTCTCAGGTAAAAGAGCAACTTTTAGCTGATATTCAGACAAACGATCAAACCATCGCGACCAGCCAAGTATTTATACAACAAAAAAACAGTGGCCAACTATCTGAGCGATTAAACGATGTAGAAAGCTGTTTACAAAGATGTAAAGAGCTTAACGAAGTTAATGGGCAGATAGTTGCTCACTCTCAAGTAGCTATAGAACGTATGAAGTCCGCTTTATTAGAAAGTCGTGATAAATCATCCATGACCTATGACAGCAAAGGCAAAAAGCATGCTGGCCTTAGTAGTTTAGGGATAAAAGCCTAAGCTATACTTAGCCTCATAAAAGCTACTAGGTTTCAATATACAGACAATAAAAAACCGCTCAAATGAGCGGTTTTTTATTGTTTCGATTCTCTTTAATAATTAGCTATTAAACGCAATAACAAATTGCTAGTAATAGGTAACGTCCTTAATTTTCTTGCGCTTTAATGAAGTGATATAAATGTCATAAACCTCTTTGAAATCCATCGATAGTTCTGTCGCGTAGGTATCTCCTACTGGGTAGCTCTTTATCACTTTCGCACCACGAATCACGCCTTGTACTGACGCTTTCAGCTGATCATTATTAATTGCCAAATCAGCCATCGTTGTATTACCCGTTACATGTTGTCCATACACTTGCTCTGCCAATTCAGCGTAGGCCGCCAGTTTTGACGCCTTAACGGCCATCAACATTTTTTGTGTTTGATGTTCAGATTTTTGCAAGCTAATTGGAGCATAACCAACCGCGTGTAATACCGGGTATGAACTTGGCGCCACAGGCTCCCACTCTACATGAGTGTCATAAACAGAAGAGCACGACATTATTGTCGATGCCGCTACCGCTGCCAGCGCAAGTTTTAATTTATTCATTACCACACTCCCAAAAAAATTGGCTTGAACTCAATTTAATGATGCTTTTTATGATTAACAATAAAGCACGATTTATACCAACTAACAGCACTAAACTTGAAAGTTCCCCTTACGCTGGTTCACGATTCTTAAACTTGCATTGCTTCGGCATAAAATATGCTTACTAAGGTATTATCGATTTATTTAGCACCTGATAATTAATCAAGGTGCAAAATAGTAAATCTAAGAAAAGTGAGATATTAAGATGTTTCGGATATTAATTGTTATTTTGCTAGTTAGCACCCACCTATGCGTTAGCGCCCAGTGGTACGAAGTTGAAGGTCGAGCATTCATAGCAAATGGCGATAAACATTCAGCTAGAGCGCTTGCTATGGAAAATGCACTTAAAAAGGCATTACTGGTTGCTGGTGCTTCAGTATCAAGTGTACAGCAGGTAGTCAACGGCTTATTGACAGAAGATCAGCTAAGTGTTCGCGCCAGCGGAACGGTTAATTCAGTTGATATAATTAACGAATCGTTTGACGGTGACTATGTTAATGTCACGGTACGTGCAGATATTTTTCCACAAGAGAAACAATGCTTTGCTGCTGACTACAAAAAGTCGCTCCTGATCACTCGTGCGAATATAATGCATAGAGAGCAAGCCAATATTGGCAAAATTTATAAACTCGATACCGTAATCCCCGACGTACTGAATCAGAAAATATCTCAGCATAGTCGTTTTATTGACGCTCATCTTGTTGCCAAAAACAAAGTTAACTTTTCTCGACTTAACCAGAGCTTTCAAAATGAAGAAATTAGAACACTGACCATGGAACTTGGTCATATGTTTGATAGCCAATACGTTTTATACAGCGAGTTAAATGACATTTCTTTTGGGCAGGAGTCGTTAAACACTTGGCAGTTTTGGCAAGAAGCGCAATTTCAACGCCACTTCTCTACCACACTGTATTTGTACAATAGTGCTAATGGCGAATTTATATTTAGCAAAGAGTACAGTAACAGCGCCCCTTGGCAATTTAAAAAACGTGAAGCCATTGATTTAAATAGCCAAACATTTTGGCAAAGTGAATATGGCCGCATGGTTGATAGAACTGTTGAGCAGGCCATTATTGATATTGATGAAAATGTAATGTGCCAACAGACCCGCGCTAAAATCGTGCAAGTAAATGGCAACCAGATTATGATAAATCTTGGAAAGCAGCACGGCGTGCAAGTGGGTGATGAATTTGCACTATTGCACTTAGACAACTTTATCAGTGACAACGGCAAAAACTACGCAGGATTTAACGTCAGTAATTATTCTGTAAAAGTAACCACAGTCCACGAAATGAATGCCCTTGCCGTTGCCACCGACGAACGCTTACTTGGCAATATCCAAATTAATGACCTTGCCGTAAAAGACTAATAACTATCGATAAAAAATAGAACAGCACCTTTAAATAAGATGCTGTTTTTTTATTTAAAAACTTGATAATATTTTATTCGCTTCAAATACAGGCCCCATAGCTCAGCTGGATAGAGCGGCCCCCTCCTAAGGGGCAGGTCGCAGGTTCGACTCCTGCTGGGGTCGCCATAAAAATCAATAGCTTAGCAACAAAACAGTCTATTTTAAATTCACAATAAGTTTTATATGTAGCATATTTGTAGCAAAATCAAATTGATTTTTGATAAGTGTATCTGGCCTTACCGTAGTAATATTTTGATGTTTCTTGAGCTACTGATATCTAACGGTATATTCTATATTCATTTTAAGGGGAACGCTGCGGAGTTTGCGGCTTCAAACTAAAACCAATAAAAGTGTCGATTAAAAAGCTAATTGATACTTGTATTAAACAGCTCACAAAGTGAGAACAGATAACTATGTTAGTGGTGTAACCTAGTTCAATTCGTTTATTCTTTATAAGTGATAAAATCGAAATAACAAACTATTTCGATTTACTTAATTAACATTAATCGGTATTAATAAACCTCTCTTGGAACCACCTTTCCTTATCCTTTCTATAAGCGCCGTGACCAAATTTTTTGTCTAAAGCGTTTTCATCACAACTAAACTTCATTAGTATGAATTTAATCTTAAGAGAATCTTCAGCGTCACACTTTAGAAAAAAAATACTTGGAAGAGTAAAAAAAGTATAAGGCATTGATATGATCGTTAAAATAAAAAGGTCTAAAACAGACTTGATCGAATACTTAGGTTCGCTTTCTTTTTTACTAATTGTAGGTATTTGTCTCATTGGAATGAGTGTTTTTAAGATTAATTTAATAATTGAGTCATTAGGAAATAAGAATCGCTCATTAATTTTAATCAAATATAGTTCGACCAAATTAACGTATGGTTTTAGTATTTTCAAATATTTACTAGGGCTAATTGATGGCTCAAAATTTCTTAAAAAATCAGCTTTAAACAAACCCGAAAAGTAAATAAAACTCATCGGTTCCAATCTCATTAAGCCGGTCAATCCATGCATGCCTAGCTTAGCAAGTTTATAATTACTAAACTTATTAATAACTTTTGACTCATTAGTTTGATTTGGTGAATGAAAGCTTGCGAAATTATCACCTAAAATGAATTCGTAAAACTGCTTGTGTGGAAAATAAAAGTTTTGAGAGCCAGAGGCTGGGTCAGGAACTAACAAACCGTTAGACCTCACTTCAGAGCCAATTTTTTCCGCCACTTCACGCTCAGTTTCATTTTTTTCAATTTTATCTAAATTAAGCTGTGTAACGGCTTGCCTCAACTTTTGAGGAGAATCACTGCGCAAGAACACTTTATCAAAGTCTTTTATTACTTTCTCTGTTACATTGTCAATATCTATTGCTGAAATTGTGTTTTGAGCCTCTGCTGCAAACATGAATTGCGCTATAGCTTTCGTAATAAAATGACGAATTTCCCATGGAAGTATTTGATATGCCCCTAACTCTAGCACTTGCTCTTCTTTTCTGACATATGTAGCTTCAATATAGCCTTTAACTATTGATGCTGGAGTTATCGATTCGTTGAAACTTTTGCTTTGTTTTATTCTCTCCCATTGACTTACAATAACAGGTAGCATACTAGGTCTCTTTGCTATATCCATTAATGAAGAGTCAATGGAAGCCCTTGAAATAATTTCTTCAGCCAATACAGGTTCGATGTTTCTTAGTACTTTTCTTATATCAGATAGCTCCATGAAGTTAAAACGATAAACCTTTGAAGTTACTGTACCGGCAGATGCCGAAGTATCGTTTATATTCAAAAATTCATTAAGTTCATTTTCATTGAAAAAGAAATTTGGCCTACCGGTAAATATTATTTTCGAACCCTGAAAAGCATATTTCCATAATGCATTAAATTGGCTGTAGCGGTCTAATTTGTTTCCAGCATTTTTAACTTCATCAAACCCTTCAAAAATCAAAATAGCCATTTTAGATTGAACTAAGTTCAATAACTGTTTGCCCGTAAATCCATGCTTATTGCCCCAATCACCCAACATTGCTTCAGGAGTAGGGAAACTACTAGGACTCCTCCCTCTTAACTCAATAAGAAGTGGAACTCTGGAAAATTCATTGTCGTGTTCATCACTTGTTAAACAATTATTTGCCCATCTAGCACAATACTCCAATAAAGCCGTACTTTTCCCTTGCCCAAACTCCCCCAGCAAAGCCAGTTGAGGCACTGAGTTGTTCGCTAACCAAGAACTTATAACAGCATTGAAAGTGTAGGTGTTTGTCTTGCCTTCCTCTTGTTCATACAATCTTGGTTCACTGAATGTGTTATTAAGAGTTACCTCAGAAGTTAATTTGCTGCCAGAATCAGAATTGCGTTCATAGCTGATGGCAACACTTTCTTGAAAACGCTTTAAAATATTTTTGGCATAATTTTTTACATCAATAGATTGTTGGATGAGCTGAAGTTTATTTAGACTTGTTAAATCATTAGAATGAGCGAATTTATAGAATTCCTGGCTTGCTTTCTCGTTTTCGTAACAAAAAATTATTTGATCCTCGCTTGTAGCTACGTTTATTATTTCTTGAAAACGTGCCTCCATCATTTTCAAAAAGTCGCCAGAAGTTAAAGGAAATAAATAGATTTTACTTTTTGTACCTGTTGCATAATTTGTTTTCTCACAAATATGGCAACAATGATAGTTTGACCAGTTAGATTTTTTGGCAGATATGTCTGAATTAGAAGTAAGTAATAAATCTAAAGAAAGATCTTTCCAATTTATTGCTTTGTTATTAGGCTCAATTTTAAATGGGTTTATTCCCGGCTCAAAAACAACATTATTTGGTTTCAACAAAAATTGCATGTCAGCTAGCAATAGCTTTAACAGAGTATGTTCCTCATCGTTAGAGCAATTAGTTTTAGCCTTCCATTCAGATTGCCTAACAGGTCCTTTATAGTTTTTTATTCCTAAAGCCCCTAAATAAGTTACGCCTATTGAAGAACTAACAGCTAATAAAACGGTTACAATTTTGTTAAGGGTAGTAGAACTCTTTAATAATGTGATTGATTCTTTTAGGCTACCAGTTTCTATCCATTTAGAAATCAGATGGACAGTGTCTATATTATATGACATTAGTGATATAGACAAAATTGAAACCAATACTAAAATTGTTCCAAGGACAATTCCTGATAGACTCTGCTTCCAGCTGTAGTAAAATTTTCCAAAAGATATTAAGGTTAAACATAGGGTAAGAATAAGGAGAGTAATCATAAAATCCCTTTTTGTTAATCTCTGATATTGAAACATTAGCATCAATTATTCCCTAATAAAATAAGTATTCAGTACAGTTATTTACAGAACTCCAAGTAAGACACTTTAGCCATTTTAGTTTTGAGTGGTTGTCGGTGATTAGATGTAATTAGAAGTTGGTACTCTAGGGCTAGAATTAGCCATTAAGTACTTTCTTGTGAATTTTAAGTCGACTAGCCCTTTAAAATTAACGGCCAGCGATGCATTTCTATGCAAATAAGTAGTCGACTTCGTTTTCGAGAAAAGTCGAGTCCGTATCTGCTAAATTTTGTGCTTATTTACCTCCTTTCTAGCCGTTGATTTTATTGAGTTAACTCGAGTTTTAAAAGTCGACTGTGAATCAATAATTCTCTGAGATAATTTATTAATCAATGAACTAACTTCCCGAGTATTAAGTCGAGATTTTCTCGAGTTTCCACGTAAAGAGTCGAGTGATATAAGTTTTGCTATTAAACAGCAGCCCTTTTATCTTCATGATGAGCTCACCATCATAATAGCTTTGTAAACATTCGCCTGTTACGGTATTCACGTTTACATCATAATGAAGTTTAATCGGTCTGTTTTTTGAGGGTGTTGTAATACCGCCCATCAATTGGGTATAGGCTTTCCAATCACTGTTATCGGCTGCATGCCTCACCTGTTCAATTAAAGTGTTTTCTTGCCCGCTAAACATAGTTCGAATTCGTCTAAGCTCGCGCCACACAGAAACACTTGCACCCCCAATTTGTTGAAATTGACGAATACACCAACATGATGCCCAAGCATCAATACGCTGTGCTACGAGTACCGAGTCATTACCAAATAAATCCTCATCTAAACCTTCACCATCAATGTTTTTAATGATGTATTTTAAGATATAGCCTGTAGCAGAGCCTTCATTCGGGTCTATTTTTTTAAAATCACATCGATTTTCAGCAGCGCCTTTCTCGTCGCCGTCAATCTCTAAGGCGTAATGGCGAATAATGCGTTTAAGTGAGTCGAGCTTTTCATCTTTAATAAAGAACAACATATGCCAATGAGGTGTACCGTCATGTTGCGGTTCAACTACGCGAAAGCCATAGGGCTCTATGCTTTGTCTTTTAAATTCCGCCCGCGCCTTCTTCCATTGATTATTTAGATATTCATTCGCCTCATCCGGCATAAGCCCTTGCCATTTTGGATTGGCGGCACCCGATTTAGCGAAAGCGCGATGATATTTAGACGGGCAAGTAACGGTAATGAATAGTGCTTCATGGCCTAAATCTTTGGCTAAGTCTTCAAAGCCACGGGCGCGACAAATTAATTCATCTTTTCGAATTTTAGGGTTTGATACATTTAAATCAGATATTTCTTTGAGTGAATAACGCTGTCCTGCATCATTAATAATGAAATGAGAGCTAAGTAATTCATCATTACGTAATCGTTGTGATATGCGATTCTTGGTTGTAATAGTACTGGCATAAATTTGCCGCTTACTATTCACCAGATTAAACATGATTGCGGCTTTTTCATTTGCCTGAGTCACCAGTTTTCTAAATCGTCGTAACCACCAACGGTTATCTATAAGCCTTTTTATTGCACCTGTTAGCGTGTTTTGTTTTTCGCTTGTTTTCGGTGCCACAAGACCGAAACTGTTCGCATATGCTGAAAGCTGTTTATAAATGAATAATGCTTCATCATTTTCTATAGCGAATTCGGTATTCATTTCGGTTTGGTGATAGCGAAAACCATTAACGCATTTAGGCGAATTATTTCGCTTTGATTCGGTGTATTTCGGTGTTATTTTCGCGTTAACGCCTTCATTCGATTCAAGGCGTATCGTTTCGCCTTTTTTCCGGTTATTTATAGCGAAATGATACCGAACAGGCTCAGGGTTTATTTTTATATTTCGGCAATGCTCACTACATTCTTTCGCTTTCAATTCGATATCATGTTCGGCTGCAAAAAACATGTGAGCGACTTTTTTCGGTAGTAGTTCGCTTAATTCTTTGGTTGTTTGTAATATGTACCGATTACGTTCAACATGATTTTCCTTGTTAAATGCGTGTTCTAATATTGTTGACTTAATGCTGTTCGAAAACGGCGTTAGTTTAATTCGAATAAACTCGGCATCATACTTATCAACTTTCCCAAGATAAGGCGCTAATATTTCATCCGAAGCCGTTAACGCCTTAGCAATTAATTTCTCTTTAAATGCGACCATGAGGTTTCCTTAGTAGCACACATTAAAGAGGCATATACTTGCCCACTTTCGTTTAGTTCATAGCTTTTCCATTTAATGCCGAAATGCCAATTAACTCGACTTCTGACTAACCGACACCGAATAAGCTTTTTCAGCGTTCTAATATCGAATTTGTACTCTTCACCATCAGCATTAACATAGTGATGCAAGCCTAAATAGTTGAACTGTTGTTTTGATTTAACAAAGCGAACAGCGAACACATCACCAACAATGGCTAACCACGTTAAAAGACGAACTTGCTCTGGCGTTAACTTAGGCATGATTATCACCTACGTAACATTGGCTTGTATTCTCAAAGCGATAAAAGCTATCTAACCAGTTATCTAGGTCTTCTTTCAAATACCTAACAGCCCGACCTATTTTTATAAAAGGTGGAGCTGGTGTTCTATTTTGTCTATTTCCTTCCATTCGAGACTGACGAAGGAATGAGCGACTCATACCTATATATTCGGCTGTTTCTATTTCAGAAAATACGCGTTTGTTTTGTGTTGTGGGCATAATTGCCTCCATGTTCGTTAAAGTTCATGGAGGAATTTATGAGATGAATTTTCTAGAATGAGCTTATCGATGAATTGGATGAGCTTATAGATGAATTTTAATTGTCTTCAGTAGCTAATACTGATTTTCTCGCATTTGTTAACCTATTAGGGAATGAACCAAAATTAAGCGTTTTTATTTTTCCACCTGTTCGAGGTTGCCATTTCAACTGACCACCATTTGCTTCTACAAGTAGATTATATTTATCAAGAGTTCTGAATCCTTCCATTTCTTCAGCTTCACTTTCAAGCAATCGCCAGTAGTCTTTGGCTGAATATTCAGGCTTTGCTTTAACAGCATTTATTAGCAACTCTTGAAAATCATCTATTCTCGTCTTAGGTGTATTAGGAGAAGGAACGATTTCTTTAGTAGCGGCAATCGTTTCAATTGCTACTTTTTCTTTAATAACGCCAGCCTTCACTAAATCGCTATGCAAAATACAAACATCTGCCAAAGTAAAGTTAATACCTTTAGCATAAAATTCTACTTTAGGTATTTTAGCAATTATCTCTTTATGTTCTTTGATTGTTTCCGGCAATTCTGGGCTCAAACTAGATAATGAGTTTTCAAGTACTTTTCCAAGAGTACGTAAACTATGCTCTCTTTCTTTTGGAAATAACTTTGCTGTAATGATTGGCCAAACTACATCGCTAGTTACCTTAGGTTCCCAGCCATAAAGAAAACTATTGGGTAGAGCAGTTTCGAAAGGATAATCTAAATCATGATGGCTTATATCTTCTTTTGTAATTAATTGGAAAACAATGCAATTCGTGCTTTTTTTAGACAGAACATTAAGTTGCTCTATCTGGTGGACTTTTACTAAACCTTGATAAATAACTTTCGAATAACCAATAAAACCTTGGTCTTTTCGCCAACCGCCAATAATGAATCTTCTAGGCTCAGAAAGTAGAAAGGCCACATCTATTTGTTCATTTTCGACTAAATACTGTAAATCACTGAACGAGATATCGAAGCGCTTTTCCAGCTCTTCGATTCGGTAATACTCTTTTTCAATCATTAAATATCTTCACTATATAATTTGATTAGCTAAGCGTCTAAAAACTAATTACTATCATTGCCTAGCATTTATAATATTGAAAATTTCATTAGATTCTGAACTAGATTCAACCTTCATTTTGTTAAGATACTCATCCTTTAAATCAGGTAGAGTACTCATCAAGCCTGACACATATTGCGCCAAGTAATTAGCTTGTAATACTGACAAAAAGCCAAACTCAACAATTTTACGGTATTGAAATACTAATCTGTTAAGTTTAACTACACTAAATTCATATTCTTTTAAATGAACTAATTTTGTAAAATAAAACATAAATTCATTTGAAATTAGCTCTAATTCTTTTTCTAACGTAATCAAAACTGAACTGCTCGCGTTGAGGCCTTGTTTAAGTTGCGAACTAATTTGGTCTTTTATGTCATCCGAGTTATTAAAAAAAGCTTCATTCAGGGTAAAAGACGCTAATCTTCCCCCTTTATCTATCTTCATTTTGATTTCAAGTAGCTCATTAAGGCGACGGTTTAACATATCTAACTCTTTCTTTACTGAATCAAGCGTCTCCTTCTTTTCATAGAGTCCTACTTGCTTGTGTAGAGATTCTGCCTGCTTTTGATTAGCAAAAGTACTTTGTTCAAGTTCCCTTCGAGTTAACTTTAACTCTCTCAGTTGAACTTGAATACTCCAAACTAGCAAGGAGACAGTGGCAAAGCCTAAAATAGGATTTAAAACACCGCCGAAATAATCCCCAAATTGCGCCATAGATTCTCGAGTCAAAACCGTAGTGCTATAAAAGTTGTAAAAATAAAAAACTAATATTAAAAAGGCCAATAATAACAATAGCCACTTACCAAGATTCAAAACTATCTTTTCTTCTTTACTTATCATCATCTTAGGTCTTTTAATAGTTTACTAGAACAATAGATGAAGTTATGACAACAACAAACAGCATACATATCATTCCTTCAAACTGAAAATTGCTATATGCAGTATCTCTTTTGAAAAATAACTTTAATATTAAAATCAAAAATACAGACAATAATGCAAATAAAACCACATTTAGATAACTTTTTTCTATCCCAAAAGGCATTACTTTCAAGTGAAAACAAATACCAATAAAATAAAGGTAAAAAACACCTTCAAGGTACTTTATTCTGTCGGAGATTTTTTCTCTTAATTTGACTTTAGTCTTATTCATCGGCGAGAGAAATAGCATATAGGCTGTTACTATAATTGCGCTTGATATTAGAAATAGAGATTGGTATTTATTCAGGAAAGTATCTACCATTTTTTGAGGAGCATCGAAGATTCCTACGCCATCAATTAAAACTATCATGAGTGAAAAGAATATAAACGTAATAGTGGCAATTACAAAGCAAACGCCCGACTCTTTAGCTACGGTAATTAATAGCGCTCTCGACTCAACATTATTCTCCAAAATTTCTTCTTTATCAGTCAATTTACTACCTTTATTTATTTTTAATTCAATTGCTTACCAAGCTGATTTGGAAAGAGAGTAATATGAATTACTTCAATAATAAACAGATTTAAGGAATGTGTATTAAAATTTGTTAATTTCAACCAAAATCATAGACATTCAAATCGTTTAATTAGACAACTTATATAAGTGCTAATACACATTTTTATGGTTTACGATTCAAACTCAATTTCGACTAAATGAAATGAAATGAAAAATAGAATCGAAAATTAATAGGTACTTGGATTTAAGTAATTCTGTAAATTGAACTGCAATAATGCATTTTTTAAATAATGTATTAACCTTATTCATTGAATGATATTAAACAGTTACCCAACGATACGAGGTTAATTAATAGCTACAGCTTGACTATGAAGCACACGCTTCCTTTGTTCAATTTATTAAGTGCAGCCTACTAGCTGCCGATAGATTTATGCAGTGAATGGCGCGAATCAAATGCTATATTAGGATTAACAGTATTGTTCAGTTTATAAAAAAGCTACTACAGGAAGAAGAATAACTTTATTGAGGAAGAGCAGATGAATAGACCAATACCTGATGAGATAAACAAAGCCTATATCGGACTCATCGAAGATTATCAAAAAACTTACATGGGAAAGGTAATCAATGATGAAGGTGAAATGCCAATATTCACTTCTGTAACGTTCATAATGGAAAAGTGTAAATTATATTTAGCTAAATTGAATCAAGAAAGTATCTACGGTGAAAGTGATGCATTTACACTTCGTAATGATGCTATTTTATTCTTAATGACAAACATTCACCAGATGGTTTTTTTACCCTTACAAAGTGCATATGGTCCAAATCTTGAACTCTATAGTGAGGTTTCCAATGAACATTTTAATATCAATGATTTTTATAGAAAGATAGAAATCGATATTGAAGAGATCATAAATTGTTCCGTTGAATTGGCAAAAAAAAGAGAACGGAAAGATATTCCTGCATCAATTGTGTTAGAAGCATCAGGATCAATAATTTTTGATTTAAATATGAAGAGCTTTAGGATTTGGGAGAACATCTATGTCCCAGCAAGATGAAAATAAAGAAGCATTAGAGGTAAGCAGTAACGAAAAAAATGAAAAGAAAAAACCATTAAAGATAGACAGTAACAAAATAGAAAGAATGGAAAAAACTAGCGATGGTTTATTCAATCTATTGTTTGTTGTTCTAGCAGGTATTCCTGCAGCTATTTACTCGTTCGCTACAAAGTACAACATGCCATTTTATTTCTACCTCGTTTTACTATTAGTTCTAGTTAGTCTTTATTGTAGCTGGCGAAACCGCGTACTAGGTCTTGCTTACTTATCAGAGGGTAAACAAGCAGTTCAGGGATATTTCGATAAACAGGCTAAAGCAATAGTTGTTGCGATTATTTTGTTAGTCATTGCTATAGCAATTGGGTTATCAAGTGCGAAAGAGCAACCTACAATCCAATCAACTGAAATAGAAAAATCAGACTTAAAGCAGTGAGCCTTTAACCTAATTATTTCTTTGAATGATTAGTACTAATTCAATTACATTAATTTTAACCTACTTACTGACCACCTTTTCAAAAAATAAAACATAATTGAAATTCACACTATTCACTAAAGGAAAATATTAAGTTTTTGTATAAGTCGTAAGCAATGCATACTAAATCATTAACCAATCAAATTAACCGCCGCTGCCTTATGTTCTGGCGCTAAGTGTGCGTACCTTAGCGTCATTGTTAAATCTTTATGCCCCAACAATTCACGAACAGTATTTAGGTCAACACTTGCCATGACTAGCTTACTGGCAAAATGGTGCCGTAAATCATGAAACCTAAAATTGGTGATTAGCGCCCTTTCCAATAAAGAATCCCAGCCTTTTTTAACATCTAATAGATGAGTATTATTTTCACCTTTAAATACATAGCCTTTTTTACCTGATAACTCTTTCCAATTAGCAAGTGCGTTATAAGCAATATTGTTCATTGGAATATGGCGCGTTTTACCTGATTTGGCTTTATCAGATACAACGGTAATTATTCTATTGCCGAAATCTACTTGCTCCCACTCTAACGAGAGGATTTCGCCTTTACGCATACCTGTATTCATGGCGATAAGTACAACGGGTTCTAAGTGGTCTGCAAACTCATACTGATTGAGATCAGTTAGTAATTCATAATTTCGTGATTGCCTGAATTCATTGGCGCTAGTTCTTTGCACTTTTATCTCGTTGTCACGATCTCTAAGTGCCTTTTTAAGCCTTTTCTCTTCCAGAGAATCCAAGTACCTAACTTTTGAATTGTCGACCTGTAAGGCTTTTACTTTGCTTAAATCGTGACTTTCTATTACTCCCCACTCGACCGCCCTACTCAAGCAGCCTTGAAGTTGTGTTATTTGACGATTAACCGTTGCAGGCTTTAATCCTTTTTTTAAGCGCTTGCTACGCCACTTTTCAAGCTCCCATGCGTTTATATCGCTTAGTTGAAAATCATAAAACTCACTAAATGATGATTTAAAACTCTTCATTGCTTTATCAGCAGTTTTTGCATTGCGAGAAAACAACCAAGGTGAATAGCTCTGTTCTAGAAAAACTTCTAACGTTGAAAGCTTGGCAAGTTTAGTTTGAATGCGGTCTTCTTTTTTGACCGTTTGAACATCAACGCCTTTTGTTACTTCCGCTAGTTTATCTTTAGCAAGATCTCGGGCTTGGATAGGCGTAATAATTGGGTGATTCCCCAATTTGAAATTTACTTGCTTACCTTTGTGACGATAATAGATATAGTAAGATATATTTCCACCATCAAATATACGCGCATGAAAGCCTGATAATTCTGTATCATTTTGGCGTTTATCTTCTGGTTTTAATTCTTTAATACTGGTCGCTGTGATCTTTTTCTTGATAGCCATGTCATTTCTATTTGTAGCATATTTGTAGCACACTCATTATTTCTCAATGAACAACAGTAAACAAGAGAAAACTAACTACAATAAAAATAACAGCTAAATATCAACAACTTAAATAAAAATAACGTTCATCCTTGTTCATTGGCGTTTACTGAAAAACAGGCCTTTTTCACGCTCCTAAGGGGCAGGTCGCAGGCTCGACTCCTGCTGGGGTCGCCATATAAATAAACAAACTACTTTCTAAACGCCAACTGAAAAATCGAGTTGCAATAACCTGTCCTTTAAAGAGCAATCCTTTGGTGTTTTGATTGAAGTCATCGTCATATTGACTGAGTTTGTATTCACCCTCTTTAGAGTGATTCTTGCTTTTTATAGATCATCTGAACGAGGTATTCGCTACTTGTATCAAAATCTTTGTATTGTGTCTTATAAGTTGGGCCTAAAGTGTTCTCTACTTGCGAAAGAATCTCTTCAAACTCTTTATCTTTTTCATGACCTTGTTTAACCAGTTGCCATACTGAGTCCAAAAATTTTGCATCACGAACTACCGATTTCACTGTGGTTATTTCACCATGCCCAGGGAGTACAATCGTGGGGTTCAAAGAGGCTACAACGCTCAATGTATCAATCAAGTTTGGTACGTTGCCACGAGGCGTCATAATCGGCAGCCAATTTGAGCTTAATACATCTCCGCCCATTATGACTTGCTGCTCAGGTAGCCACACCAAAACATCACCAGGAGAGTGGCCACTATTGGCAAAAATAAACTCTATATTTACGCCGCCAAGGTTGCGCTTTTCTTTTTGAGCCAAAACAGCGGTAGGATAAGAGAGGTCGGTTGTACCCGTTGCACCTTCTGTCATGCGAGAAAATGCGTCAACAACACCTTGTCCGTCTTCTTTCATTGCTGCTATTGATAAACCGGTTGAATAAATTTCAGCACCTTGTTTAGCAAAAGCTGCGTTCCCTAACCAATGGTCGGCGTGACTGTGAGAATTTACAACCCAACGAATTGGCTGCTCTGTCACCGACTTAATAGCCTTAATTATACCGTTGCCAATTAATTCAGACGAGCCAGTGTCAAACACTAAAACGCCCTTTTCAGTCACAACAAAATGGCTATTAGAATTCCATCCTTTGTTATCTTCACTAGGTCGTCCATACGACGGTGAAATTATGCTATACACGTTTTTGGTAACATGAGTCACTGAAAAGTCAAAATTAGTATCGGCAGCCAACACTTTGCTAAGAAACAGGCCAAGAAAACTTAGCGTGAGTAAAGTGGGTTTAAACATTTTACGATTATCTTCCATATATTCGATAGTTAATTGAGCAACTTGGTTTTTATAACAGCATAATCGGCTTAAGTTGGTATTTTGAGATGGTTTGCTGAGTTATTACGTTAAAGGGCAGCTAAGTAGACAACATAAGTAAGCGCACAAATAAATGGTAGGTTGTGCTGCGCGAAGATGAAACAAAACTGTTAACACAGTCTCATGGACAGTTTTCCATTTCAATTCGTGCGGGATCGGTATAAGTTCAAGCAAGCTGTATAAAGGTCAGCACTTTAACATTAGCCGTAAGTTATACTACTCCGGCCACACAGTAGATTGACAGCCAAAATAGAAATACAAAAGCTAATTACACAATAATGATGCCGCTGTTTAGTCTTTCGGCTCATTTTCGTCACTCTTTATTTTAACATACAAACAACTCGTTACTTGACTGTAACAAATTGGTACAAATTAAGTTTTTTACATTGTTACTATAATGTCACACACTGATTAAGCGGCTTTGAACACACCGCGAGAAGATATGAATTTAATTTGCTTTAAATGTAACAATTCAGAAACAAGCAACTAATATTAGTTAAGAATAGGAATAATGTACTTATAAATTGATTTTTTTGAAATAATCAGATTGCGTAGATTTCCTGTATTTTTAAATAAAGTCATTAATTAGTATATGCCCATACGAAAACTGTATATTTAATCTAGAGGTTTATATGAAGGGAAAATCACTACTAGCACTTGCTTTAGTTTCAGTCCTTGCGACAACAGCTACAACTGCTAATGCAACAACTGATAAATCACGTCCAAACGTTTTAGCGATTTGGGGTGACGATATCGGTATGGATAACCTAAGCGCATACACGAAAGGCCAAGCAGGACACTGGACGCCAAACATCGATCGTATCGCTAACGAAGGTGTATTATTTACTGACTTCTACGGTGAAAACTCTTGTACAGCGGGTCGTTCAGCTTTCATTACGGGTCAACATCCAATGCGTACAGGCTTAACTAAAGTAGGTATGCCTGGTGCCAAACAAGGCATGAAGAAAGAAGATCCAACACTTGCCACTATGCTAAAAGATAAAGGCTATGTGACAGGTCAATTCGGTAAAAACCATTTAGGTGACTTAGATGACATGTTACCAACAGAACATGGTTTTGATGAGTTCTTTGGTAACTTATACCACTTAAATGCGGAAGAAGAGCCAGAAGGAGTCGACTACCCGAAAAATCCTGCGTTTAAAAAACAATTTGGCCCTCGTGGTGTAATTCACTCATATGCTGACGGCCGCATTGAAGATACAGGTCCATTAACAAAAAAACGTATGGAAACTGTGGATGAAGAATTCTTAAGTGCTTCTCTTAGCTTTATTGACAAAGCACATGAAGAGAAAAAACCTTTCTTCGTATGGTTTAACTCGACACGTATGCACGTTTGGACTCACTTAAAGCCTGAGTCTGAAGGTATTTCAAAACGCGGTGGTTTATACGGTGACGGTTTAGTTGAGCATGATCGTCACGTTGGTCAATTACTTGACAAGTTAGACGAGTTAAACATTGCTGACAACACAATCGTAACTTACACAACTGACAATGGCGCAGAAAAATTCACATGGCCTGATGGCGGAACAGTGCGTTACCGTGGTGAGAAAAACTCTACGTGGGAAGGTGGTTTCCGTGTTCCAGCTATGATGCGTTTTCCGGGTAAAATCCCTGCGGGCTCAATTGCTAACGAAATTGCTTCACACAATGACTGGGCACCTACTTACTTAGCAGCTGCTGGTAACGATACTATTGTTGCAGACCTTAAAAAAGGTAAGACGTTAAACGGTACTAAGTACAAAGTCCACATGGACGGCTACAACTTATTACCTGCACTTAAAACAGGTAAAAACACAACAGCTGATGATAATTCAAATTGGCCACGTAAATCATTCTTCTATGTAACTGACGGTGGCGACATTTCAGCAGTGCGTGTAGGCGACTGGAAGGTTATGTTCAGCATTCAAGAATGTGAAGGTATTAATACTTGGAGATGCCCATTAACACCAATGCGTGCACCAATGATTGCAAACTTACGTCAAGACCCTTATGAAATTGCAGAGCATGAAGCGGGTTCATACGAGAAATGGTATTTTGAACGCTTACCATACCTATACTTAGGTGCAGCTACTACTGCACAGTGGTTACAAACTTATAAAGAGTTCCCGCCACGCCAAGTACCAGGTTCATTCTCTGTTGACCAAATCGTTGAGAAAATGAATATTTGGCAAAACGCTCAATACAAATAATTAATACTTTTAATTATTGTTCAAAAGCCAACCATAAGGTTGGCTTTTTTACAGAAACGGTTACACATATAGCAATTAATCAAAATTAATACTTGTAAGTGTGCTTTAGTTAGCATCGCCAGCTTGTACACAAAACACCTTGATTTAAATTATTACTAGGAGAGTTTCATGCGCATATTAACCTTTATAATTTTGGTAACCGCATCCTTGAACGTATATTCAAGCGAGGCAGATCACTCCGGATTATTACCTGAAACCCAAGTAAAAGAGCTTATTAAAAAAGCATACCGTGGTTACTCTGAACAATATTCGGTCTTTGCCAAGCTTTTCAATTTATGCCAGAAAAAACCACACGACATTGAATGCAAAGAACCTTACGAGAATGCTAAAAAGGAATACAAAGCCTCCAAAGCACTTTATGACACACTTGAAGTGCAGTCAGACATACAATTT
The DNA here is from genome assembly GCF_030295975.1 of Thalassotalea atypica. NCBI lineage: Bacteria > Pseudomonadati > Pseudomonadota > Gammaproteobacteria > Alteromonadales > Colwelliaceae > Thalassotalea > Thalassotalea atypica. The sequence goes on along the minus strand of NZ_AP027364.1, from coordinate 834,937 downwards.
AGATACCTACCTGCTCCGCCAATGTCATTGAAACCATTAGATGACAATCTAAGAAAATTAGGTTACCTAAAAACAGAACAGGACGTTGAGCCAAACTTTCAAACAAGGCTAGGTGCATTAAATAAGTGGGCGGTTAATAATGGTCTACCAGAAACCAATAGAATTTACTTGTTGCACGTGCAATTAGTTGAAGCAGAAGTTAAGTTTAATTGATGTTTGATGGAGCCCATAAAGCTAATCTTATGGGCTTACCAGCCCCTCTTATATGATCGCTATATTAAAATAGTTTAATTACTGAAGAACGCACTACAAGACCACAATTCCAACATTACAGTTTTACTTATCAATGTAATAAAATATAACAAATAATTATTTTGGCCATAATACATAATCAAGCGAGTTAAAATCCTGACAAATAGCTAAAACAGTTATTTATCTCCTCCCTCTTTGCCCTTTAAATTTATAGGTTTAATAAAAGTTTTTCTTTGTTATTAGGGTTTAACACTATAAAACAGCCCTAATCACCATAAATCTAAGTTTACGTTTACGTAAGGAACGTTATTCGCATTAGTTTTTCTAATGAATCATCTGCAATATTATTTGTTTGTGAAACCCCGATGAGATCATGATAATAGCGTCTCTTTTTTCATTACCATTTAATATTTATAGGAGTATACAAACCTGATGAACGAAGTTTTCTTTGATGCCATGAGCTGGATAGGACTGGCTTTCTGTATAGGCGCATTTTTTATCAAAGACATACAATTGCTTCGCATAGCAACGTTAATAGGTTGTGTTCTCATGACGGTATATTATTCACATATCGAAGTGCCACAAGGCATAGTGTCTAATATCATCATCGTGGTAATTAATTTCGTGTACTTATTAAAACGTACTGAAGAGGAAGAGGATGAGCAATCTAATTCAACACAATGTTTAGATTGAATCAACCATAATGCTCGCGCAAAAAAAAAGCCTCGTTTAATCACGAGGCTTTATTTTAACTAATCAAATTTACTTTGATTCTTCAACTTGTATTTCCGTATCACCAGCAACAGTATTATTTGAGAGCATTGCAGATACCGCTAACACTGCAACAGCAAAAAAAACAGTCGTGAGTTTAAATCCCTTTGAAGATGATTTATTCATTTTTGTTATCCTGCTTGTTGTTTGTTCTTTATTATTCTTAAACAACGCAGAAAAATTTAATTCATTCAATCACATAATTCAATCTTTTCCGTGGAATTTCTTCATTTAATTGCAGTTTTTGCCGTTTTAGCTACTAATACCCCAATTTTCGATCAATCGTATTGCTTAATGGTTGTTGGTTATTGTGCGCCAAATAGTTATCAACAATCTGGCGAACAACTTGTTTCTGGTCTGTAATAGCAGCGATATGTGGTGTAAGTATTACTTGTGGATGCGACCACAAAGGACTGTGTGTTGGCAAAGGTTCTAGCTGAACAACATCCAATACAGCGCTGGCGATTTCATGATTATCCAATGCCAACAGCAAATCATCTTCATTGACAGTGCTGCCTCGCCCAACATTAATAAAGCAGGCATGACTCGCCATGCATTTGAATAATTGCTTGTTGATCAAATGCTGAGTGGCATTTGTAGCAGGTAAGATTGAAACGATAAAATCTGCACCAGCTAAAACATCGGGCAACGCTTTCATACCGGTTCTAACGTTAAAACTGAGCTCAGGTTTGCTGTTTCGATTCCAGCCGGTAACGTTAAACCCATTATCATGTAGTTTTTGGCCAACAGCCTGCCCTATTTGACCAACACCTAAAATGGCCACATTTTTATAGTCATGCCTTTCTTGCGGTTGCCATTTGGATTGATGTTGCTGGTTAATGTATTTATCAAGGCGAATATTTTTCATTAGGAGAATGGATTGCACAAAGTCAGCCATTTGGCCAGATAAATTCTTGTCCACGATGCGGATCAGCGATGCTGATTTCGGTAGGTTAACGTCATTAATCAACCCATCAACCCCTGCCCCTAATGAACATACGACTTCAACATGTGGTAATTGCTGCCAAATATCCTCTGGCTGACGCCAAGCAACAACAAACGTTGCTTTAGCCAACTGTTTTGTGTCAGGCCAAACCGCTACATCAACTTCTGGAAGTTCATTTTTTATGCCTTGAACAAGTTCGTCTAAACTACGATCTGTAATCAACAGTCCTATCGTCATCGTTTTTTACACTTTCATTGATTAAACTTGTTGGTACTTATCCAAAGATTCACCGTCAAAATACTTTTCACCCTTTCGACTAATATCGGCTTTAAAGGATGCACTGATCATATAGTTGAGCCCTGAAATGGGGGACAATTTAATATCACCGCCCAGCTGGTGACAAATCTCTTGTGCGAGCGTCATCGAGGTGTTCAATTGGGTAAATTCTTCTTCTAAAATTTCCGTCGAAACGTTGTGGCCAGAGCTTCCCTCATCACTCGGTGTCACGACCAAAAATATTGTGACGCTGCTGTGTTTATGCATGTGTGCTTTAACGGTTATTCGCAAAGCATCGCAGTTAAATATCAACGCACCATTTTGAAGTATGGCATTAAAAACTTGTTGAATACGTAATTCATCACCGTCTATCATCTGTGGAACATCTTTATGAACAACAAATGTCACTGTTTTCACAATTTGCTGCTCACTCACGTTCGACATATTTTCAATACGTTTGATAAATTCATGCAAATCAAATGATGATTTTTTCACAGACAATAGCCCTGTTTCTAATTCCGACATGTCTTTGATGGTGCGAACAAATTGATTTAGCTGATCTGATACCAAATTAATGTTGCCAATAATGTCTTGTCGCTCATCGTCTGTTTTACTATTAACTAACATTTCGGAATAGCCAACAATACCTTTAATAGGCACTCTCAACTCATTACTTAACATTTTTAGAAATTTACTTTTTGTCTGACTGACATGTTCTGAGCTTTCCTTCTCGAGTATAAGTTCTCGCGTTTTCAATCTAATTTGCTGTCTTAGTTCACTCGAATATGCCGTCATTAGCAAAATAAGAAATTGGTATAACAAACCTCCCAATGTGCCCCCCACCAAGACGCCCCAGTTTATCCAGCTGCGTGGTTGTAACATTGATGGCTCTGTTTCTCCAATGGTAATTCGCCATTGACGACTAAAGGCATCCATTTCGCTTGCATGAATTAATCTATTTTGGTCATTTAATTCATTACCATACAAAGCCAATGGTTGTGTATTAGAAACGTCTTCAATAAATAGTGACACTTTCTTGCTGTGTTCAATACTGATGCTCTTCGGGTTAAATAATTCAAATGCATCAACCACGGCGACTAAATACCCCGCTGCATATTTAGCCTCTTGTGCAGAGCCAACATCTGTTGATGAAATCAAAAGGGAAGAAAAAACATAAATATTATTACCTTCAAGTCCATTAAGGTTTGAATTTATTGGCAGTGTCGCAACAGATGTTCCAAGCTGATTTGCTTTTAACATGGCTTTATTAAATTCTTGGTGGCTAAGAAAATCTACCGCTAAATAATACTCTGACAACGCTGTTGGGTAGACGTATTGAAGGGGAGCGTTATACGATTCATTCTTTAATGTACTCATTTGTGCATCGAATGGCCGAATACTCAAATCTAATGCAGGAAACATGTCATTGAGTTGCTTTTCAAACTGTGCTTGATCTTCACGTGCAATAACAGGCAACCAACCAAAAATTTTTACTTGTGTTGTATCACGAAAAATAAGCCTACTGAAGGTGTTAAATTCAGTAGCATCAACATTTTCACTTGCATTGAAAAATGCGCCAAGTGAATGTAATTGCTCCTCCACCATGTCGATACGCTTTTGAATTTGCGCGGTGATTTCTCTTTCAGAAATATGAAATGTATCTGCGCGCTGATGTTGATAGTCTTTTTGCGTCACTTTAAATAGAAGGCAAAGTGCGATAAAACCCAGTATTGACGCTACCATGATTTGCTTTTTTTTCGTCTGACTGATCATGGTATTGCTGTTATAAAAAAGAATTAATGTGATAGTAAACACAGAAAACAACATCGACAATGACCAATGACTCATAAAAATAAAGAGTAATCCAGAGTCAAATGTTTGGTTGTCCATCACCGATAATATCGATACGCCAGCGGCTGAAACCAAAGAACCCACAGGCCCGATTTTGATCATAAAAGACATTAAGTCTGAACGTTTGGAAAGCCAACGTTCTAACTCTATTTCACCAGAGGTCAGCTGCACAATCCACAAGCTTTGTAGTGTAATGCTCAGTAAGGCAATTAAAATAAGTGAAAGCGTTACATCCAAATCCAAGAAATAGCTTGAGGCCAGTAAAATAGTTGATATCACGGCCAACACAAGAAATATTGAACGACTGCCCCAAAAGAGAATTAGGGCTGTAGAAACCCCTGCCATAGGGCCAATGTAATTGAGGACAGAAAAAGGTTTAAAACAAATCGAGACGATCGTAGCTATTACAAAAACAAGGAGACTAACTAAGCTAATTTTCTTGATATGTTCAATCATCTAATTCCCTAGAGTAAATGAGTTTTTCTTTTCCTTTTCATGGTTATACCATGAAATTCTCTTTTCAGAGAATGATATCGAAATTTTTGCTCAAAAAATCTGATTATCTTATTTTACAAAAGAGTGGCTCAGTGGCGTTTTGAGCTCGTTTTCCTCACTTGATTATATAGCCTTATAACACTTTTCAACTGTTTTAGAAAAATAACTCTAAAACTTACAATATAATTTGCAGTACGCTTAGCACTGAGCGAGAATAGCGCAATATTTCGCTTATTCAATTCTAGTTAAATTTATCAGGAGCAATTATGCCGTCGCGTCAACAACTGGCCAATGCAATCCGTGCTTTAAGCATGGACGCCGTTCAAAAAGCAAAATCGGGACATCCCGGTGCCCCTATGGGTATGGCTGATATCGCAGAAGTACTCTGGCGTGACTATTTAAAGCATAATCCGGCGGATCCTAAATGGTCTGATCGTGACCGCTTTGTTTTGTCAAACGGCCATGGCTCAATGTTGATTTATTCACTTCTTCATTTGACCGGTTACGACTTACCAATGTCAGAGTTAGAAAACTTCCGTCAACTACACTCAAAAACACCGGGCCACCCTGAATACGGTTACACGCCAGGTGTTGAAACAACAACGGGCCCATTAGGCGCAGGTATTTCAAATGCCGTTGGTATGGCAATCGCCGAGAAGACTTTAGCCGCACAATTTAACCGTGAAGGTCATGATATTGTTGACCACAACACCTACTGTTTCCTAGGTGACGGTTGTTTAATGGAAGGTATTTCACACGAAGCTTGTTCATTAGCCGGTACGCTAGGTCTAGGTAAGTTGATCGCCTTTTGGGATGACAATGGCATTTCTATTGACGGTGAAGTAGACGGTTGGTTCACTGAAGACATTCCAGCACGCTTTGCTTCCTATGGCTGGCATGTTATTGCCGGTGTTGATGGTCATGACTCAGTCGCTGTTGCTTCGGCAATTGAAGAAGCGAAATCAGTCACTGACAAACCAACAATGATTTGTTGTAAAACTATCATTGGTTTTGGTTCACCAAATAAATCAGGTAGCCATGACTGTCACGGCGCACCATTAGGTGATGATGAGATTGCTGCAGCACGTGAATTTTTAAACTGGCCACATGCGCCATTTGAAATTCCAAGTAACGTTGCTGATGCCTGGAATCAAACTGAAAAAGGTGGTCAAAGCCAATCAAGTTGGAATGAAAAATTTGCCGCATACCAAGCTGCACACCCTACCCTTGCTGCTGAATATGAGCGTCGTGTAATTAAAGGCGATTTACCAGCTGATTTTGAAGCAAAAGCTAACGCTTACATTTTAGAGTGCCAAGAAAAATCAGAAAACGTTGCTTCGCGTAAGGCGTCGCAAAATACTATCGAAACCTTCGGTAAAGTATTACCCGAATTATTAGGTGGCTCTGCTGACCTTGCAGGTTCAAACTTAACACTTTGGTCGGGCTCTAAAGGTATTCAAGACGACGCTGCTGGTAACTACATTTTCTACGGTGTTCGTGAATTTGGTATGAGCGGTATCATGAACGGTATTTCTTTACACGGTGGTTTTATTAACTACGGCGCAACTTTTATGATGTTCATGGAATACGCACGTAATGCGGTTCGTATGTCTGCACTAATGGGCATTCAAAACATTTTCGTTTATACCCATGACTCAATTGGTCAAGGAGAAGATGGTCCAACGCATCAACCAATTGAACAACTAACAAACTTACGTACCACACCGAACATGGTGACATGGCGCCCAGCTGATGCAACTGAATCAGCTGTAGCATGGAAAAATGCAGTAGAGCGTCAAAATGCGCCAACATCACTTATTTTCTCTCGCCAAGGTTTACCTGCACTTGGCCGTTCAAATGAGCAAGTAGCAAATATTGCAAAAGGTGGTTACGTACTTAAAGATAGCGTCGGTACACCAGAAGTTATTTTAATTGCGACCGGCTCAGAAGTGTCATTAGCATTAAATGCTGCAGATGCGTTAGGCGATAACGTACGTGTAGTTTCAATGCCATCAACGAATATTTTTGATGCACAAGATGCTGCATATAAAGAGTCTGTGTTGCCAAGCACAGTAACAAAACGCGTTGCTGTTGAGGCGGCTCATACTGATTTTTGGTACAAATATGTGGGCTTTGGTGGCAAAGTTGTCGGTATGACAACCTTTGGTGAGTCAGCACCTGGTGGCGATTTGATGAAGCACTTTGGCTTCACAGTCGACAATGTCGTCGAGACAGTTAATAGCTTATAATTGCTATTACCAATTAAGCGCCGCTAGTCGGCGCTTTTATTTCTCTATTGTTTTAATTTCTTTGTTAACTATGTTCATAACAACATGCGCTTAAATTCTACGTCATCATCTTCTACTTCGAACAATCCGCTACCTGTGCGAATTGCTATCAATGGCTTTGGCCGTATTGGTCGCAGCATCGCCAGAGCGTTATATGAAAACGGGCGACAATCTGAGTTCGAATTAGTTGCTATCAATGAGCTTGCTGATCCTAAAGGCATTGCGCATCTATTAAAATATGACACAACCCATGGTCGATTTCCGTTTGCAGTAGAACATCAAGGTGAACAATTAATTATTGCTGGCGACGAAATAAACCTAAGTCACTACAAAAATTTGTCAAAGATGCCATGGCAAGCCAACGAAGTTGATATTGTTTTGGACTGCACAGGAAAGTTTTCTAGTCACGCAGATGGTGAACAACACATTGCTCAGGGAGCAAAGAAAGTACTGTACTCACACCCTGCGGCGCACGATGTCGACGCCACTATAATTTATGGTATCAACCATAACTCATTAACAGCCAGTGATACGGTGGTCTCTAATGGCTCTTGCACCACAAACTGTATTGTACCTGTCATTAAAGTCATTGATGATGCCTTTGGTGTTGAAAGTGGCACGATAACCACGATTCATTCGTCCATGCACGATCAACAAGTTATCGATGCATATCACCCTGATTTGCGCAGAACCAGAGCAGCTAGTCAATCCATTATTCCCGTAGATACTAAACTAGCCAAAGGCATTGAGCGCATTTTGCCAAAGTTCTCTGGCCGTTTTGAAGCGATTGCCGTGCGCGTACCAACTATCAACGTGACTGCCATGGATTTAAGTTTGACGCTCAATTCAGATGTATCAATCGATGATATAAACAACGCCATTATTGAAGGTCAGAAAAATGGCCTTGCAGGTATCTTAGGCTATACCGAAGAACCATTGGTGTCTGTCGACTTTAACCATGATCCGCATTCATGCATCGTTGACGGTAACCAAACCCGCGTGAGTCACAAACGATTGGTGAAATTACTGATTTGGTGTGATAACGAATGGGGATTTGCAAACCGAATGCTGGATACTGCATTAGCGATGGCAAACGTAAACAAATAAAGATTAATTCCACGATTCTAAATTAAATAAGCAATCTCAAACGATAACGAGGAGCTAAAATGTCAGTAATTAAAATGAGTGACTTATCACTCAATGAAAAACGCGTACTTATTCGCGAAGATTTAAACGTACCTATCAAAGACGGGAAAATCACTTCAGATGCACGTTTACGCGCCGCACTACCAACCTTAAAACTTGCATTAGAAGCGGGTGCTAAAGTGATGGTTATGTCACACCTTGGTCGCCCAACTGAAGGCGAATTCAATAACGAATTCTCACTTCAGCCTGTTGTTGACTACTTAGCTGCAGCACTTAACTACCCTGTGCGTTTGGTGACAAATTATCTCGATGGTGTTGAAGTCGGTACCGGCGAATTGGTTGTTTTAGAAAACGTACGCTTTAATGTTGGCGAAAAGAAAAATAACGATGAGCTCGCGCAAAAAATGGCGGCTCTTTGTGATGTTTACGTTATGGACGCATTCGGTACAGCCCATCGCGCACAGGCAAGTACTCACGGCGTAGCTAAATTTGCACCAACGGCTTGTGCAGGTCCTTTGCTTGCGGGTGAATTAGAGGCACTAGGTAAAGCACTTGATAATCCAGCAAGACCTTTAGTTGCCATTGTTGGTGGGTCAAAAGTATCAACTAAATTAACGGTATTAGAGTCTTTAGCAGGTATTGTCGACCAACTTGTTGTTGGCGGCGGCATTGCCAACACCTTTATCGCAGCAAATGGACATAATGTAGGTAAATCACTTTATGAAGCAGACCTAATTGACGAAGCCAATCGTTTAACCGCAAATGCACAAGCCAATAATGGTGATATTCCAGTACCAAGTGATGTAGTTGTAGGGAAAGAATTCTCAGAAACGGCTCAAGCGACGTTAAAGGCGGCAAATGACGTCGAAAGCGATGATATGATATTTGATATTGGTCCAGAATCAGCCAAAGCACTGGCAGATATTTTGAAAAACGCTGGAACGATTGTTTGGAACGGCCCTGTAGGCGTCTTTGAATTCGACCAATTTGGTGAAGGCACTAAAGCTATTGCTCATGCAATCGCGGAAAGTTCAGCATTTTCAATCGCCGGTGGCGGAGACACTTTAGCCGCAGTTGATAAATATGATATTGCCGATAAAGTCTCATACATTTCAACCGGTGGCGGCGCATTCTTGGAGTTTCTTGAAGGCAAAAAGCTACCTGCCGTCGCTATTTTAGAAGAGCGAGCAAAAAGCTAAATTAATACTAGTAGAAAAGTTTTAAAGCCAAGACATATGTTCTTGGCTTTTTTATACGCGTATAGCCTATGTGCTATTTTTATAAAAGGATGTAATTTTTCATCAAAATAACACTAAAAAGATAAAATAAGCTCAAATATTACGGCGATTTTAGTAATTCTCGAACAAAATTTTAGCGAGTGTTAGGGTTTTGATTTTTATTCGTTTGTTGCGACATTTTAGTGATAATTGCACTGGTTCCTTGCTATAATCTTGTCGCCTATTTGGTAAGCTTTCATTTTTTATTTCAACGAGATAAAAAATGAAAATTTTTCGGTTAATAGCAAATACACTAGGAGTATTACATGGCTTTAATTTCAATGCGTCAAATGCTTGATCATGCAGCAGAATATGGTTACGGCATTCCAGCATTTAATGTGAATAACTTAGAGCAAGTACGCGCGATCATGATCGCAGCGGATGCAACGGATAGCCCTGTAATATTGCAAGGCTCTGCAGGAGCGCGCAAATATGCAGGTGCCCCATTCCTTCGCCATTTAATTTTGGCCGCTATTGAAGAATTCCCACACATCCCTGTGGTTATGCATCAAGACCACGGTACATCACCCAGTGTATGTCAGCGCTCTATTCAATTAGGTTTTTCATCTGTGATGATGGATGGCTCTTTAATGTCTGACGGCAAAACACCTTCATCGTATGAGTACAATGTTGATGTGACTCGCCGTACCGTTGAAATGGCACATGCCTGCGGTGTATCAGTAGAAGGTGAACTTGGTTGTTTAGGCTCTTTAGAAACAGGCGAAGCGGGTGAAGAAGACGGCGTAGGCGCTGAAGGTAAGTTGACCATGGATCAAATGTTAACTGATCCAGAAGAAGCCGCTGACTTCGTTAAAAAGACACAAGTTGATGCTTTAGCAATAGCCTGTGGAACTTCACACGGTGCCTATAAATTCACTCGCCCACCAACAGGCGATATTTTAGCTATCGATCGCATTAAAGCTATTCACGAGCGCATTCCGAACACTCATTTAGTGATGCATGGCTCATCTTCTGTTCCTCAAGAATGGTTGGCTATTATTAATGAATTCGGTGGCAAAATCCCAGAAACATACGGTGTACCTGTAGAACAAATCTTAGAAGGGATCAAAAATGGTGTTCGTAAAGTAAATATCGATACCGATCTTCGTCTAGCTTCTACTGGCGCTGTTCGACGCTTTTTGGCAAACAATCCAAGCGAATTTGACCCGCGTAAATTCTTGAAGGTTTCTACTGACGCTATGGCTGATATCTGTAAAGCGCGTTACGAGGCATTTGGCACTGCAGGCCACGCCAGTAAAATTAAACCAATTTCATTAGATAACATGTTTTCTAAGTATGAAAACGGCGAGTTAGACGCTTTAGTTAAATAAGCGGCAGCACCATTTGTAAATAAAAAAGGGCTTATGCCCTTTTTTTGTGTCATTTTTTTAACATTTTGTGCCTAAATCGTAGGTTTACTGAAATATCTTGGCTATAATCGCACCAAATAGGCTAAGCAGCAGTATTGGCTTAGCGACAATAAAAAAGAAATGGGGAACCACATGGAACAAATCACATCCTTTTTACAAAATAACCAAGATATGATGATTAGCTACGGCATTAAAGTCATTGTTGCCATTATTATCTTTATCGTGGGTAAATCATTATCTAAAATGGTGAGCACGACCATTACAAAATTAATGGCCAAAAGAGGCGTTGATACCACAGTCTCATCTTTTGTAGGAAGTATCATTTATGGCTTAGCCTTCGCACTAACCATCATTGTTGCAATTGGACACTTAGGGTTTAATACCACATCTTTGGTAACCATTATAGGTGCTGCGGGTTTAGCTGTTGGTTTAGCATTACAAGGCTCTTTATCAAACTTCGCATCAGGTGTATTACTTATTATGTTTCGTCCGTTTAAAGCGGGTGACTTTGTAGAGGTTTCCGGTGTATCAGGTGTTGTAGAGGAAGTACTAATTTTCTCAACCATTCTTAGAACGGGTGATAACAAAACAGTCATTATTCCAAACGGCGGTATTACTGGCGGCACTATTACCAACTATTCAACCAAACCTACACGTCGTATCGACCTTGTCATTGGCGTCAGTTACGATGCGAACCTAGCTCAAGCAAAAGAAATACTATCAAAAGTTGTTGAAGCCGACGATCGTGTACTTCCAGAGCCCGGCGTAACCATAGGCGTAAGTGAATTAGCAGATTGTAGCGTGAACATTGTTGTTCGTCCTTGGGTCAAGTCTGGCGATTATTGGCCAACATACTTTGCCCTATTAGAAAATATTAAAGTTGCTTTAGACGAAGCAGGTATTGAAATTCCTTACCCGCAAATGTCTGTACATGTAAATAAAGAGGAAGAAAATGAAGAATAATTTAATTGCTGCTGCAATTATTGCGTTGACAGCGAGTGCTATTGCGTCGGCGGAAGAAACAGCTAAACCTGACGAGCACGAGATAAAAGCATCTGCTGAGCTTGGCTTTCTGTTTAAAACGGGTAACACCAAAAGTGGCGATATTAAAACAGGTTTTGATATAGAGCATAACTATCTTCAATGGCGCAACCTACTCAACTTCGATCTTCTTTACAAGAAAACTGAAACAGAAGTAGAAGATGCCAATGGTGATGTAAAAGATGAGTTTGAAACGAGCGACCAAAAATGGTCGATCGACGCGCAAACTAACTACACTTTGACCAAAAGTCCACAGAATTATTTGTATGGGAACTTATCATATCAAGACGATCGGTTTAGCAGCTTCGACAACCAAAGTTCTGTTTCAGTGGGTTGGGGTAAGCAATGGATGAAAGATAAAGTTTCATCATTATTTGCTGATATAGGTCCTGGTTACAAACGTGACGTGATCAAAGAAACTGGTGATACCGAAACAGCTGCGATTGTCCAAGCACAGGCGTTATATGAACGTGCCATCAATGAGCATGTGCAGTTTAAGCAATCGTTAGTAGCCAAGTACGCAGTAGACTCTGATAAGAACAGTAACTACAAAGCAGAATCGTCGTTAACAACAAAACTGATTGAAGATTTACAAATGAAGTTTAGCTTTATTGTTGAACACAACACTGAAGTTGCAGATGGTGACGATAATACAGATACACAAACAGCTGTAACATTAGTATATAGCTTCTAGTTCCGTTTTGTTTTCGCTAATAAAAAAAGCACCGAAAGGTGCTTTTTTTATACATTTGATTTATTTAGAAAATAGATCGAACTGAACTACGCTTTCTTCGCGTTGTACGTCTATTTCTCATTCTGCTGTGCAGTTCTCTACGTTTTGAGTCTAACCATTCTTCACGTGTTATTGTGCTATCACCTGCACGCTCTGATTCTCTTTCACGGTAGCTGCAAAACTCTTCATAGGCTTCGATATCGTCTTTAAGATCTTCAGAGACCAACTCGATCATGATGGCATCATCTAAAAAACCTAACACAGGAATATGATCAGGTACTAAATCTTCAGGCTCACTGAAGTACGCCAATGCACCTAATACATCGGTGCGCTCCGGCTCAGGAATTGCCCATTCGCTATCTTCAATCATTGCTACCATGGTTTCTAACTTTTTAAGTCTTGTCGAAACAAAGGCTGGTACGTCAACTTTGACGTCTTGGCTCAAGCTTTTTGCATTCGCTAAAATATCGGTCTCACTAATCTTTTTAGCCCCAGACTGAGCTTCTCTCATCACCGTTCTAAAATGCTCTATATCCGATTCATTTAGCTCAAAAGTAACTTCAAACGCCATTATAATTCTCCTATTATTTGGCTCGTTCTAATAATCCACTTTATAAATTTAACAGAACATTCGCGATTGAGCACGTAAGATATACAAATTAATTTGTTTTACCTGTAACAGACGATATAAATTGCAATACCCTTTTACACTTGTCTGTAAATCGAACAATGATAATATGTTAAGTAATTGTTTTAGCTCACGATGCCTTATGCCTTTAGAAACTAAAGAGAGTAATAATAAAGACTCTCAAACAGTCAGTTGCCAAAACTGCTTTGCTCCAACAGAAGGGCCATTTTGTAGTCGGTGCGGACAAGAGGTTGAGTCAAGACTAACCTATTTTTGGACAGTTATACTTCATATTCTTGATGACATCTTTAGCTTCGACTCTCGTGCAGCTCGCACAGTTAAACCACTACTCATCAACCCAGGATTTTTAACCAATCAGTATATTTTGGGACGTCGCGTATTCTATGTTCCACCGATCAAGTTATATTTGTTTGTTAGCGTTATTTTTTTTATATCGTTAAAATTTATCTCTTTTACAGATGATCAATTTTTAGTTCACAAGCAACGTGTTCAGCAAACAAGCGATGCCATTAACAAACGCGTTATCAGTCTAGAACAAGAAATAAAAAACCTGCCCATTGAACAACAGCAATTAACACGCGAACAGGTCACTCGTTTCAATGTCTATCAAGAACAGTTATCGCCCGGTACAGAGCGTAGTATTGTAGATATTGTTAAACGTATGGCAGACATAGAGTTGAGAGCAACTATAGAACAACCGCTTTCTAAAAAGAGACAAGCTGAACTTGATGAGCTAGCTAAAAAGCTTATTGAAGTTAAAGCGGGTGCCGATTCCGATCTTGGCAAAGTGAATGTCAATATTGGCAATACCAAAACCAACGTACTACTGTTTTCTTTTTTAAGTGACGAAGCAAATAAACGTTTAAATGAAAAAGTACAAGCGTTAGAGCAAAAAGCTGAAAACGCGATTAATACAGATGCTCGGCCATTAGCGAAGCAATCTATGAGTAAGCTGCCTCAATTGATGTTTGTACTTTTACCTTTCTTTGCCCTTATCTTAAAGATATTTTACCTATTCTCTAATCGCCTTTATCTAGAACATTTAACCGTTGCGCTTCACAGCCACAGTTTCATTTTTTCAGTCTTCCTGCTCCTTAATTTAACTTCAATCGTTCAGGAATATTGCAATGATAGTTTCATGTGGCTCTCATCAGGCCTAGATGTGTTGAGCGTCCTATTATTCATCTGGATACCAATATATCTATTTATTATGCAAAAGCGCGTATACAAACAAGGCAATATACTTACTGTGGTCAAGTTTTGTGTAGTGTCATTCGCTTATATCAATATGATCGCGATAACCAGCATTATTGCCTTTATTTGGGGGTTAACGGATATTTAGTCATCTTGGACATTGAAACCATGAAAGGCTGAAACGAAGCTAATAAAAAAGCACCCGAAGGTGCTTCTTATGATTATTCTAGAATGCCTTTATAGGTTATTCGGCTAAAGGGCGCATATGTGGGAACAAAATAACGTCTTTAATTGTTGGTGAGTCAGTGAACAACATCACTAATCGGTCAATACCAATTCCTTCACCCGCTGTGGGTGGTAAACCGTATTCAAGAGCTTGAATGTAGTCGGCATCAAAATGCATCGCTTCATCGTCTCCCGCATCTTTACCTTCTACTTGATTTTGGAAACGAGCAGCTTGATCTTCAGCATCGTTAAGCTCTGAGAAACCATTAGCCAACTCGCGACCACCTACGAAGAATTCAAAACGGTCAGTGATGAATGGGTTTTCATCGTTACGACGGGCTAGAGGTGAGACTTCCCATGGATATTCAGTGATGAATGTTGGTTGATCAAGTAAATGCTCCGCAACTTCTTCGAATATTTCACAGATGTACTTACCTGGTCCCCAGACTTTTGAAGCATCAGTTTCTTTAACACCAACTTGCTTAGCAATAGCTTTCAACGCTTCAAAATTTTCTTCAGGATTGCGCAAAACACTTTCATCAATATCGTTGCCATATTTTAATATTGCATCAATCATAGATAAGCGTGCGAACGGCTGACCGAAGTCGTAGAATTTTTCTTCAACCACTTCGCCTTCTGCGTTTTTCACTGTGTTACGAATAACAGAGGTACCCATCACATCTTCCGCTAAGGTACGCAACATATCTTCTGTAAGGTTCATCAGGTCATTATAATCCGCATAAGCTTGATAGAATTCGATCATAGTGAACTCTGGATTATGACGCGTTGATAACCCTTCATTACGGAAGTTACGGTTAATCTCAAATACTTTTTCAAAACCACCTACAACCAAACGTTTTAAGTAAAGTTCTGGCGCAATACGCATATACATTTGAATGTCTAAGGCGTTGTGGAAAGTTTCAAAAGGTTTTGCCGTTGCGCCACCAGGGATGGTTTGCAACATTGGCGTTTCCACTTCCATGAAGTCACGTTCAGTTAAAAACTTACGGATACCATCGACAATTTTTGAGCGTACTTTAAAGGTATTACGTGTGTCTTCATTGATGATTAAGTCAACATAACGCTGACGATATTTTGTTTCAACGTCTGACAAGCCATGGAACTTTTCTGGTAATGGACGTAGTGACTTAGTTAACAGCTCATATTTGTCCATGTTGACGTACAAATCACCTTTGCCGGACTTATGCATGGTGCCTGTCACACCGATAATATCGCCGATGTCTAACGTGCCCCAACGCTCTTTAATATCTTTTTGAACGGTTTTATGAGCATACGCTTGAATGCGCCCTGTCATGTCTTGCAACACAAGGAAAGGACCACGTTTGGCCATTACACGTCCAGCAATACTGTAAATGTCTGACTCAGCTTCAAGTGTTTCTTTGTCTTTCTCACCGTGTGCAGCCTGTAAATCAGCTGCATAGTGTTTTCGGTCAAACTTATTAGGGTGGCCATTAGCCGGACAGTTTTCACGAATTTGCGCTAATTTGCCGCGACGTTCGGCAATCAATTTGTTTTCGTCTTGATTCACTTGATCAGTCATTTGATTTCTCAATGTTTGCTTTGTTAATTCCTATTATAACTAGGAACGCTAATTTAAATATTGAATTGAGGCTAAGTTTATTAGGTCAATTCAAGGAGAATACACGCAACATAGACTCCTATGAGGGTATATTCGACGCATAATTACTTTAGTAACTACGCGTTAATCATTATTTATAGACCAGACTTTAAGCTCGCTTCAATAAAGCGATCTAAATCGCCATCAAGCACCGCTTGAGTATTTCTGTTTTCTACGCCCGTTCTTAAATCTTTAATGCGGCTGTCATCTAATACGTATGAGCGTATTTGACTGCCCCAGCCAATATCAGATTTACCATCTTCTAAGACTTGTTTGTCTTCATTTTGTTTTTGAATTTCCATTTCGTACAATTTTGCTTTTAAAAGCTTCATCGCTGTAGCACGGTTTTTATGCTGTGAACGATCTGCCTGACAAGCCACTACGGCTCCAGTAGGCTCGTGGGTGATACGAATGGCAGAATCTGTTTTGTTTACATGTTGTCCGCCAGCACCAGAGGCTCGAAAAGTATCTATGCGCAGATCTGCTGGGTTAATATCAATCTCTATATTGTCGTCAATTTCAGGGTAAATAAACGCTGACGCAAACGAGGTATGACGACGACCACTGGAGTCAAATGGTGACTTTCTTACCAATCGATGGACCCCGGTTTCTGTGCGAAGCCAACCATAGGCATATTCACCTGAATATTTAATGGTACAACCTTTAATGCCGGCAACATCACCATCAGAAACTTCAATCACTTCTGTTTTAAAACCATGCGATTCGCCCCAGCGTAAGTACATACGCATGAGCATTTCAGCCCAGTCTTGAGCTTCTGTTCCGCCGGAGCCAGATTGGATGTCTAAATAACAGTCATTAGCATCTTGTTCGCCGGAGAACATACGACGAAATTCTAATTTTTCCAACGCTGTGACTAGTTCCTCTACCTCTGCGCTAGCATCGTTAAAGGTTTCTTCATCTTGTTCTTCAATTGCCAATTCCACTAAACCATCAATGTCTTCACAACCGGAATCAAGTGTGTCAATGGTTTCAACCACAGCTTCTAACGCCGCACGTTCTTTCCCTAAAGCTTGAGCGCGTTCTGGCTCATTCCAAATTTCAGGTAGTTCTAATTCGCGCGAAACTTCAACTAAACGCTCTGATTTTAGATCGTAGTCAAAGGTACCCCCGAAGTAGGTCAGTACGATCGCGAATTTCTTTTAATTTATTTAAAACAGGGTTAACTTCAAACATTTTTTACACACACATAAGGTTTAGACGAAATTAGCTTTCTCTAGCACTAGCTAGGGCAATTATTCAAGCCCACGCCGCAAACCGAAAATAAGTCGCGCATTGTAACTTAAATAGCCGTCTAAATAAACGGTAGGGACACTAATTAGCACAACAAATTAGTTATGCTAAAACAATGATGTTTCGAGTAATTTTATGTTGTTTTTTATCATCAATATTCAACATCAGCATGGCGCAATATGTTCAACCATAAACTGCACCGTTTGCTTTCCTCTAAACTCATTAATATCAAGTTTATATGCAAGAGACACCTGTTTGGTTTCGCTACTTGGCCACACAGAAAGGTCAACATTAAAGGCGATAGCATCAAACACCATGTCGTTTTTTTCTACCACTAATTTTAGATGTTTTTCGCCAACAATACGCTGCTGTACTATGTTAAAGTGATCATCAAACACTGGCTCAGGAAATTGTTGCCCCCAAGGCCCTGCATCTTGAAGTTGCTGAGCAAACGATAATGTCAAATGTTCAGTACCTAAAACCCCGTCTGAAAATACCTTTCCTTGAAAGTCTTCCTCCGATAACCATTCGCCAGCAACTTGATTAAATAAAGATGAAAATTGCTCGAAATGTTCCGCTTGAATAGTTAGCCCTGCGGCCATTGCATGACCGCCGAATTTTAAAATCACGCCAGGGTTTTGGCTGTCAATATGTTCAAGTAAATCTCTTATGTGTAATCCGATAATAGAACGAGCTGAGCCTTTAAGCTCATTGGGAGTTGTATCTGATGCTGCGAAAACGATACTCGGTCGGTTGAATTTTTCCTTTAATCGACCAGCCACAATTCCGATCACGCCTTGATGCCAATCCGGTTGAAACAATGAAATCGCATTAGGAAGTTCACTGCTAGCAAATGATTTAGCGTGAGTAAGTGATAACTGCGACAAAACACGCTCTGCTTCTTGCTGTATGCCCTGCTCAATTTCTCGGCGAGATTGATTTAAGCCATCAAGTTCAACGGCCATGGCTCTCGCGGTCGATAAGTCAGATGCTAATAAGCAATTTATCCCGAATGACATATCATCAAGACGGCCTGCTGCATTAATACGCGGACCGAGTGAAAAACCAAAATCACTGGCGATCAACTTCGCTTGGGTTTTGTTGGCCACTTCTAAGAGCGCTTGAATGCCTGGCCTAGTCACACCTGCTCGAATACGCTTAATGCCTTGCTCGACTAAGATCCGATTATTGTAATCCAAAGGCACCACATCAGCAACGGTTCCTAGTGCGACCAAATCCAGTAACTGAGCAAGATTTGGCTCAGCCATCTGTCGCTCTTCATACCAACCTAGCTCTCGTAAATGTTTTCTAAACGCCATCATAAAGTAAAACGCAACGCCAACACCTGCTAACGCTTTACTAGGAAAATTACATACATGCTGATTAGGGTTAATAATGGCATCTGCGGGTGGCAGTTGTTCACCTTGTAAATGGTGGTCGGTGACGATAACTTGTAGGCCAAGCGCTTTTGCTGTGGTTACGCCAGCGATACAGCTAATGCCATTATCAACGGTAATGATCAGCTCGGCGCCGCGGGCATGTGCAATATCGACGATTTCTGGCGTTAGCCCGTAGCCGTATTCAAAACGATTAGGCACGATGAAATGGTGGTTGGTAGAGCCCAACAAGGTTAACGCTTCCATCATAAGTGCAGTGCTTGTCGCACCATCAGCATCAAAATCACCGACGACGAAGATTTTTTTCTGTTGAGCAAATGCGTCAAACAATATCTCACAACCTTCTTTAAGCCCACTAAGAAGCTCTAATGGCAAAAGTTTTGGCAAATTGAGCGATAACTCATCTTCATTTTTTATCCCACGTCGAGCATAAATTTGTTTAATGATGGGATGTAGCGTATTGGGTAAGTTGTTATCATCAACTAGAGGTCGGCGAATGATCTCTTTTTGCATGTTGTCGTCATTTCCTAGAAATAAAAAAGCCACATTAGTTCATGTGGCTTAACTTCTTCACATTAGCTATATATTACATGCTATCAAGCAATTGAATAAGATCTTTCGGCGGAATATAGCCCGGACGCAAACTACCATCTGCTAGTACAAGTGCTGGCGTGGCATTAACACCAATTTGACGGCCAAAGTTAAATTCTTCAGCAACTGGCTTATCACAAATACGTTGTGGTACACCGCTACCGCTTTTTGCTTTAGTCAATGCTTGTTCAGGGTTTTCGTTACACCATATTGAGCGTAAATCTTGAAAACCTTGCGTGAAGACTCCAGAGCGATCCGTAATACCTGCACGAGGATAAGCGAGGTAACGAATAGTAATACCTAAATCGTTATACTCATCCATTTGTTCATGCATTTTTCGGCAATACCCACAAGTAATGTCGGTAAAAACTGTGATGACATGTTTCTCGTTTTTAGCCTTATAAGTGATAGTGTCGTTGTCAAACTTTTCCAGTCCGATCAAACGCATTTTAGACATCGTTGCTTCAGTAACATTAGTTACGGTTTGTTCAGACAAGCCAAACATGGTGCCTTGAATTAAATATTTACCGTCGTAAGTTGTATAAAACAAACCTTGGTCTGTAATGATTTCGGCAATGCCTGCAACCGGTGAAGGCAAGGCTTCAATCACTGTCAAACCGATTGTTTCGTTTATCGACTTTTTCAACGCTTCAACGTTAAAACCTTCGATAGGCTTAGCAATAGTACTTGGCACATTGGGGCTCGTTGCCGCCATTGAAATCGAAGAAAATATCACTGTAGTAGTCAACGTCAATATTTTTAACGCATGTTTTAACAGTGCTGTGTGTGCTCGAAATAACATCAAATAATATCCTTAAGGGAACGCAGTCAACTAAGACCGTTTAATGGCTGCTAAAATTACAGATATTCGTGATAGAAATCAATCGAAGTAACAATTTCAGCGAGATTATTAAAGTAAATTGTACGCATATGTAGCGAAGAATATGCTGGTTCTGATAAACTCGCGCCACTTTGTATTCCCATTTAGGTTTAATTGATGAAGATCGGATTATTCTACGGCTCAACAACTTGCTACACCGAAATAGCCGCTGAAAAAATTCAAGCAACACTTGGCGCTGATATTGTTGATTTGCATAACATCAAAGACGTCAACTTATCGCTTAGCCTAGAATACGACTTTCTTATTTATGGGATCTCGACTTGGGATTATGGTGAACTTCAAGAAGACTGGGAATCACACTGGCAGGATATAGCGTCATTAGATTTATCAGGAAAAATAATTGCGTTATACGGTATGGGCGATCAGGTAGGTTATACCGATTGGTTTCAAGATGCACTTGGTATGCTACACGATGAAATATTACCATTAGGCGCAGACATTATTGGCTATTGGCCAAACGACGAATACGAGTTCGCAAAGTCAAAAGCGTTAGCCGAAGGCAATGAATTTTTTGTTGGCTTAGCACTTGATGAAGATAACCAATACGCGCTATCCGAGCAGCGAATAGAAGCTTGGTGCGACCAGATACTGTCTGAAATCAACGAGTTGCTCGACGTCTGAATTCGTTGATGAGCACTAAGATACGGATAAATAGTGCCGTTTTCTATATTGATTTGGTGATAGACCAAAGTACTGCTTAAAAGCACGACTAAAATGACTGGTGTTTTTAAACCCCACTTCAAAACACACTTGGGTAATTTGTTTGCCCAGCGCGATCAACTCTGCGGAGCGTTTTAGCCGCTGTTGATTTTGATAGACCAAAGGTGAACAGCCTAGTTTTTTCTTGAACAACTCAAAAAATTTAGTACGGCTCATACAAGCTACTTTACAGAGCCTGTCTATATCGTATTCATTCGATAAATTAGCCATCAAATAATGCAGTGCGGCGGTAAAACCATCTTGGTCTGGCCTTAACAAAGTACTTTCTAGGACTGCACGGTACTTTTGGTGTCGCAGTAGGCGTACCAACAATTCATTCACCGCTAGGTCAATCATGAAGCTTCTATCAGGGTGATTCTCAGTGAAAATATCGACCATGCGGGTGAGTAAGGCCTGTGTCTCGGTATTATGATGTGTATGAATTAAAGGGTGATTAGCACTCCCTGTCCCTATTTTCCCTTCAACAGGCGCCAACACATTCATTTGTTGGCTAATTTTTTCTACACGTTCATTTGAAATTTCAATGGCTAAACACGTTGTTGGCTGTTCTATTTTGGCTTCCGGAAAGTCAATTTCGACCATTTTATTTGGCGCAATGACAAAAGATTCATGAGGCAAAAATTCTTGATGATAATTTTCATCATCGGCATGCATGATCTTCTTACCTGACACCATGCCACAAAAGAGCAGCTGATCTGAGGCTAGCTGAACTTTATCTGCACTTTCAAAGGTATCATAAATACTCAGTTCCGCCGCTTGTGCAGCAAAACTTATCTTATTTTCGACCAGTACATGAGGGTTGAGTCTTTGTTCCTTCACTTTCCCTGAAATCATAATGTTCAACTATACTCCAATAACACTTTTGCTGTACTAACAGTCAACAAAACAGGACTGCTAGCATAGTATGATTTTTGCTCAGCCGCTACGGTAAAGTTCTTGTTTATAAATAATTAAAACGCAAAGGAAGACTCATGATTTATTCTGCCCCCAATACATCAGGTGCTTTATTCAATTTCAAAGACAGGTACCAAAATTATATCGATGGTCAATGGGTTGAACCAGTTAACGGCCAATATTTTGACAATGTCAGCCCCGTCAACGGCGAAGTATTTTGTAAAATTCCACGTTCAGATGAAAAGGACATTGAACTGGCGTTAGATGCCGCACACAAAGCAAAACAATCTTGGGGTGAAACATCAGTAACTGAACGTTCAAATATATTATTGAAAATTGCTGATACCATGGAGCAGAACATTGAACTATTGGCCTTATCTGAAACTTGGGATAACGGTAAAGCAATAAGAGAAACCTTAGCCGCTGATATTCCACTGGCGATTGATCATTTTCGTTATTTTGCCGGCTGTATTCGAGCACAAGAAGGTTCATTAGCAGAAATTGACCAAAACACCATGTCATATCATATTCATGAGCCTTTAGGTGTCGTTGGCCAAATCATCCCGTGGAACTTTCCAATCCTAATGGCAGCATGGAAGCTTGGCCCAGCGTTGGCTGCGGGAAATTGCATCGTGTTAAAGCCAGCAGAACAAACACCCGCATCCATTTTGGTGTTGTTAGAGCTCATTGGTGATTTAATCCCTGCCGGCGTGCTAAATGTAGTCAATGGATATGGACAAGAAGCAGGCCAAGCATTAGCAACCAGTACTCGAATAGCCAAAATTGCCTTTACTGGCTCAACACCTGTTGGATCACATATTCTTAAATGTGCGGCGGAAAATATTATTCCTTCCACCGTTGAGCTCGGTGGTAAATCGCCAAATATCTTTTTCTCTGACGTGATGGACTTTGAGGATAATTACTTGAGCAAGTGTATTGAAGGAGCTGTACTTGCCTACTTTAATCAAGGCGAGGTATGTACTTGCCCATCACGACTGTTTGTACAAGAAGACATTTACGATGCCTTCATCGCTAAAGTTATCGAGCGCACCAAAGCGATTATTCAAGGTAATCCACTTGATACTGACACTATGGTCGGTGCGCAAGCATCAAAAGAGCAGTTTGATAAAATTCTAGGCTATTTTGATATTGGTCGAGATGAAGGCGCCGAAGTGCTCATGGGTGCAGAGGTCAAACAGGTCGACAATGAAATTTCGGGTGGTTTTTATGTTAAGCCTACGCTACTAAAAGGCACTAACGACATGCGCATCTTCCAAGAAGAAATTTTCGGTCCGGTTATCTCTGTCACTACATTTAAGGACGAAGCTCATGCACTTGAGCTAGCTAACTCCACGGAATTTGGTTTAGGTGCAGGGCTTTGGACGCGTGATACCAATAGAGCTTATCGCATGGGACGAAAAATTGAAGCGGGTCGAGTATGGACTAATTGCTATCACATGTATCCGGCGCATGCCGCCTTCGGTGGTTACAAAAAGTCAGGCATAGGTCGCGAAACACATAAAATGGCATTAGAGCACTACCAACAAACGAAAAACCTACTGGTAAGCTACGATACAAATCCTCTGGGTTTTTTCTAAAAGCTATTTTTTGATCGTTAAAAAGCGCCGATATCATCCAACTAATATCGGCTTTTATAAAAAAATCACAAAACAGCACTATACTTGCACAAATATCGTACAGGAAAGTAACGACTTCCCTAAGACATACGGGTATAATCGCCCCCGTTTTTAATTCACTCGGTAACATACATGTTTGAGCAGTTTGACCTCGACCAAGACCTGATTGGCGGCATATCAAAAGCTGGCTTTAAAAAGCCTACCTCTATTCAACAACTGGTTTTGCCAGAAGCAATGGAAGGTAAAGATGTTTTAGCGTCGGCACCTACTGGCACCGGAAAAACAGCAGCATTTATATTGCCTGTTGCTCAACACTTATTAGATTACCCACGCACCAAACCTGGGTTTCCTCGTGTATTAGTGCTATCACCTACTCGAGAGCTCGCTTTACAAACCAGTGAACAATGCGAGCTATTAACTTCGCACACCAACATTAAAACTGGTGTTATTACTGGTGGCGTTAACTTTGGTAGCCATAAAGATATTTTAACAACCACTACTGATATCGTAATCGCGACTCCAGGCCGCTTACTAGATTATATCGAGAATGAACAGTTTGACGCCCGTGATATTGAAATTCTCGTACTCGATGAAGCAGATCGCATGCTGGATATGGGTTTTGTTGAAACCATCAATCGCATTATTGCCGAAGCAAGATGGCGTAAACAAACCATGCTTTTCTCAGCAACACTCGAAGGCTCTGGGGTAATTAAGTTTGCTAAAGATATTTTAAAAGAGCCTGTTTATTTAGAAGCAAACCCATCACGAAAAGAAAAAGCTAAAATCCATCAATGGATTCACTTAGCAGACAGTAGCGAGCATAAAACACAGTTACTCGTTAACATCTTAAAGCAAGAAGAAGTTGAAAAAGCCGTAGTTTTTGCAAACAAGCGTGAAACGGTGCAGTACTTATCGGGTAAACTTTACGCAGAAGAAGTACCTTGTGCTTGGTTGGAAGGCAAGATGCCACAAGATAAACGGAACAATGCCGTAGATCGTCTCAAAACCGCCAAGGTTAATGTCATGGTGGCGACTGATGTTGCGGCTCGTGGTTTAGACATTGATGATATTACCCATGTCATTAACTTTGATATGCCACGTAAAGCGGATATCTATTTGCACCGAATAGGTCGTACTGGGCGTGCAGGCAATAAAGGAACAGCCATTTCACTGGTTGAAGCACATGACATGGCCGTGATCAGCAAAATCGAACGCTATATGGGCGACCGCCTTCAACGTCGCGTTATTGAAGAATTGCGGCCTAAAAATAAAGAAGCGAAAGTGCCAGTGAAAAAGGCGAAAATAAAACGCACCACTGCTCAGAAAAAAGCAAAAGCGAAGAAGATCGCAGGTAAAAAAGCTAAGAAGAAAAAATAGCCCGAACTATTGATACTCTAAAAAAGTAATCTTCAGAATAGGTTATCAATAATAATGGCCCTCAAATCAATTTGAGGGCCATTATTATTTTGACGCAATGATTATTAATACATACTCTTTGCTACAGTTTCAACTTGTTGGCTAAGGCTAAGCCGAAAAGAAGCTTGAGCTTAAACTGAACCTGCATTTCCATACCAATCGCTATAACATTTGGAACAAAATTCAATGGTTATGCTTTGATATCAGCATGTTTGCTCTTTGTGCAAAATCGTTTGCTCTTAGCAAGGTTTTTACCTGTGTAAGACTATAGTGACTTAGCATGCTGCTAATATGAAAAAACTCTAGATGATTATTGTTACTCTGATTTAATATATTCATTTGTTCAACTTTAGTTTGTTGTTCAAATACGGCTAGTTCAGCAATTCTGCACGCCAAATAACAAATAACAATATCTATTTTGTCGATATCATTAAGCGATTTAACACTTCTGTCGTTGGTTAAGGGGGCAAGACTATACTCTATGTCTTTTACCATTGTTTCAGGTAACTCCCATGCCCTAGCCGCGTGACTGCCAATAATCGATGAATTTGTTTTAAATTTTAGCTGTGTTTCCTTAATACGTTCATAAAAAGAAATTCCTTTCTTATACAAATAAGAGGACTCAGGATTTGAAGACAATAAGATCAAGTCCCCCAAATAAAACAACAAACAGAGCGTTGATAGTTCAGATGCATTATCTCGACCAATCACTTTGCCTAACTCTAGTGAAATACTGCTAGCTAGAGCACTCGCTTTCCAAACATTGTTAAATGACTGCTCTTGCTCTGTATTATTTGATTCAAAGCTGGCTTTTAATGCAAGTTCAGTTGCAATTGCCCTTACCTCTGATATCCCCAAATACATAATTGCATGATTCAGGTCTTTTATCGGCTGCTGAACACCAAACCTAGGCGAATTTACAATAAACAAAATTCTTCCGGCAATCTTTGCATCAGCTTTTACTATCGTGACGAGTTCTTGTTGCGATACATACCCATTGGCTAGGCTTAAAAGCATCGGATGAGGTTTTTTATAATGAGACACCATAGTAAGCGTTGCTTGCTGTTGAGTCTCACAAATATCATTTATCGACAATAAGTTCAGCTCTTTTAAAGCGACTGGTTCTTCATAAAATTCTTCACAAGATTTTAGCGTACTGTTTATCGGTGCTTTGATAGAAATATCATTTTGACGTGACACTCGACTAGCTGTTAACGATTGTTGTTTAGGTGTCTTATGTCTAGTCGTAGTTTGTGTAGTACGTTTGTTTATAGATCTTCTAATAATAATTAAAATTAAAGTTAATAAGGAAATTATTATTAGTATTGTTAATCCCTGAACCATTAGTCCCTTTGTCCATTTTAATTAAATTTTCATTTGAAATATGACATTATTAAATTGATGAGTATAGGTTTTTTATTGGCTCACTAGGAAATATTAGTTTCATTCGGAAAAACGGAGGAGGTAAAGCATTTACGATCAGTTGTGAAGAAACATTTATGTTTCTAGAGTTTGATGACATTTATTTGGGGTTATTATTAACCTAACTTAAGTCTAAGCCTTCACATAGGTAGCTCTAGTTGTAACTTGCTCTCTTCAACTTTAGTTATCGACGAACCAAAACCAATCGTCAAACCAACGAGTCTAATAGGCTTACCTTCTCCTCTGGCTACTGCGGTACGTAAAAGTTCGATATACTCTTCGAAAATTGGCGAATGACTTTGGTGTTCAACCGTAGTTTGAGTAAAGTCAGCAAACTTTATTTTTACACCTTGCTTAGTCATATTTTTGTTTTTATGCGGTTCGTAACGACGCTGCAATTTATCGTACAGCATCGCTGCAACGTCTTCACATTCGTCAAAAGCTGTTAAGTCTGTCGCGAAGGTACGCTCTACTGCAACTGACTTCCTCTCTCTAGAGCTGACAACTTCTCTGTCATCTTCACCAAAGCTATATTCATGTATTCTTTGAGCAAATTTTCCCACTATAGGTACGAGTGACTCAGCGGATGTTTTGCGAACATCAGCACAGGTACGAAAGCCATGAACGGCTAGTTTTTCATTAGTTTTTGGGCCGATACCCGGAATTTTCTTAAGCGGCAGTTGTTCAACAAAATCAGCCACCTTAGCAGGAGAAATAACACATTGGCCATTCGGCTTGTTTTCATCGGATGCAATTTTTGCGAGAAATTTATTCGGTGCAACGCCAGCAGAAGCAGTCAGTTGCAACTCGTCATAAATTGCAGCTCTTATTTCTTGCGCTATTAAGGTCGCACTGCCTTGGTGTTGTGTACAATCACTTACGTCTAAGAAAGCCTCATCAAGTGATAAAGGCTCAATTTTGGCAGTATAACGTAGAAATATTTCACGGATTTGATGGGATATTGATTTATATACATCCATACGCCCTGACACAATTAATAGATCAGGGCAAAGCTGTTTCGCTTTTATCGCTGGCATAGCAGAACGAACGCCATACTTTCGAGCCAAATAATTGCAGGTGCATAAGACACTGCGAGGACCGTCTCCCCCTACTGCTAGAGGCACATTTTTATATTCTGGATTGTCCCTCATCTCTACTGCAGCATAGAAACAATCCATATCTATATGAATAATCTTTCTCATGGCAAACCGGCAAACACTGTAAATAATAACAGTATACCGATTTAGCGTGGAATTTAAAGAGATCTGCGCAAAAGTAAATTCCTGTTAACCATGTCCTAGAAACAGTTTAAGTAATCATTAGCGTTTACTAACTTACTTTTGGCAGAAATTGAGCCTTTAATTCATCCAAAATTGTAATATCATCAATTGTTGATGGCACTTGATAAGATTCGCCATCTAACATTTGCCTAATCACTTTACGCAATATTTTTCCTGAGCGTGTTTTCGGCAGGCGATCAACAACCATGACTTGCTTGAGTGAGGCAATAGCGCCTATTTTTTTGCGCACCATTAGCGTTAAATCATTTTGCACTTGCTCATGCGCCAATTTCACGCCATTTTTAAGTACCACCAATGCAAAAGGCATTTGTCCTTTTATTTTATCAGCTGCGCCTACCACAGCGCATTCAGCAATATGAGGGTGATCAGCAATGACTTCTTCCATTTCACCCGTTGATAAACGATGCCCTGCAACGTTAATTACATCGTCGGTTCGCCCCATGATATAAAGGTAACCATCGTCGTCAATGTATCCTCCATCCCCCGTTAGATAATAGCCAGGGTATGTGTTCAAATACCCGGCTTTAAAGCGATCAGGGTTTTGCCAAATGGTATGTAAACACCCCGGTGGCAAAGGCAATTTAATGGCAATGCTTCCCTCTTCTTGCCTGCCAAGATCATGGCCTTTTTCATCAAGTACTTTGATATCGTAGCCCGGTGTTGGAACACCCGCAGCGCCCGCTTTGGTTTCAAGTGTTTCAATACCAACAGGAATGCCCGCTATCGCCCATCCAGTTTCTGTTTGCCACCAATGGTCGATAACTGGAACACCGCTATGTTCTTTTAGCCAGTGATAGGTAGCTGGATCCAACCTTTCTCCTGCCAAATATAGTCGCTGCAAATGAGTTAAGTCATACTGGGCCAAAAACTCCGCATTAGGATCTTCTTTGCAAATGGCTCTAAAGGCAGTTGGAGCACTAAAAAGTGCTTTGACTTTATGCTCCGCACACACGCGCCAAAATGCGCCTGCATCCGGCGTTCTTACCGGTTTACCCTCATACAATATCGTTGTACAACCAGCTATGAGAGGTGCATAAACGATATAAGAATGCCCAACAACCCAGCCGACATCAGAAGCAGCCCAAAAAACATCGCCTGCATCCATTCCATAGATAACCTCCATGCTGTACTTCATTGCGACTGCATGACCGCCATTATCACGAACAACACCTTTTGGCTTTCCAGTGGTACCAGAGGTGTATAAAATGTATAAAGGGTCATTGGCATCAACAATGATAGGCTCCATTTCCACTGCATCATGCATTAAACGGTGCCAATCATAATCTCGGCCATTGGTCATTTCTGCCAAACATTGCTCGCGTTGAAATATGATGCAACTCTCGACAGGGTGTGTCGCTTCTTCTATCGCGTCATCTAGTAATCTCTTATAAGGGATGATTGTCTCGCATTCAATACCACAACTTGCACTGACTATTGCTTTAGGCGTGGCGTCATCAATTCTAATAGCGAGCTCATGGGCGGCAAAACCACCAAAAACAACCGAGTGTATTGCGCCTACTCGTGCGCAAGCTAACATCGCAATTGCCGCTTGCGGGATCATTGGCATATAAATCAATACGCGGTCGCCTTTGACGACACCTTTTTGTGCCAGCACATCAGCAAATTTTGCCACTTGGCTATGGAGTTCTTTATAAGTAAACTTTTGACTACTATCGCTGACCGGAGAGTCATAGATTAAAGCCAATTGCTCACCGCGACCATTCGCAATATGATAATCAAGCGCTAAATAACTGGTGTTTAATTTGCCATCAGAGAACCATTGGTATTGTTGGTCACTATCTTGAGAAAGTATCGTTTTCGGATTTTTATACCAATCAACTTTCGCCGCTTGCTGTCGCCAAAACTCTTCCTTATTTTGAATTGAACTTTTATAAGTGTCTTGATAGTTCATTGTACTTTCTCACTATTGGGCTATGACATCAGTATAAAAACTACACTCACTGTTAGGTATTAGACCTTAGCCTAATATGCAGTGAAAACTTTCAATCCGAGATACAAAAAAGGCCTCATCAGAGACCTTTTATCAAAACAATGCATAAGGTGATTAGCCCAAGATTTTTTTACGCCCTGCTAATCCGATAAAGCCAAGCAGTGCTAAGAATAGCGAAGAAGGCTCAGGTATTGCATTAGGGTCACTTGGTGGCGCTGCTTGTAATGCCGCAGCAAATATTTGCTGACTTTGTTGCTGAGTTTGGCCTTGTACAGCAAGTTGGCTTGTTAGTGTATTACTCGCATCAACAAAACCACCGTTATATCCAAATGCTTGTATCCATCCATATAGAAAAAACTGATCTCCCGCTGATACATCAAATGAGACTGTTACTGTTCCCTCAATTGGCTCTTCTAGTGAACCTGATACTCGCGGTTCATTATTAGTATTATAACCAGCTGTCGCTATTTGATTTCCCCAGTCGGTTGGAAAAATTTGCTCAACATCAAATAGCATATCCGTCGCTACGCCAATTTCCATCCCTAATAAGTAATCATTTATTTCAGGTGTATCACCTAATGCCCAAGCACCTCCTGAAGCGAAAAAATCGAAATTGGCAGTAAACTCTAATGTTTCATCTTCACCCGTCCATAAATACTCAGTGGCGGCGAAAGCGTTAACTGAATTTCTTTCAAACTCGTCTGATTCAGATTTAACTTTTATTTCTGGCAAACCAAGATTTTCATCATCAAGGGTTACTTGCGCATAATATTTACCGTCCTTAGTACCGACAGTGGTCATGTCTTCTGGGCCTGCGCTAGCAATAATTTCTAATGTACCCACTTGCTCAGCGGTAAACTCTCCCCCACCTGATATCGCTTCTCCATTTTCACCTGTTGGCCAAGCGTCATCATATCGCCAATTTGCATCCTTCGGTGTACCATCGCTATTAAAATGTCTTTCTTGATTTCCACCATTAAAGTGACACATTAAATCGGCATCAGCTTGTTCAATGCCATAGTACCACTCAACTATAGGTTTCCAATTTTTTACCCAATTAGCATCGGCGACTCCGGGGCAAGATCGTTGATAGGTTTGAACTGAAGTGTGTTGCGTCACCAATCCAGCATTTGCACTGAGAGCGGTTATGGTAGTTAAGGTAAAGAGTGCAGTTTTTATTTTATTTATCATTGACCTAGTTCCTATAGTCTGATTATTTTTATAGCTCGAGTTATAGAGCAAAAAACAGACCATCAAAATTAATCATTGAATAATCAGTAACTTAAAGCAAACACCAACGTACACAATAAATATAAGTGTTCATTTTTCAGACACTTATCAACCAGGCTAATAAAAATTATTCTAGATGGGTTCAAAAAAGGCCACGATTGTGGCCTTTCACTAGATGTTTTTAATATCTATTTGATTCTTTTCTTGTTCGGCTTTGCGTTCACGTTCTTGTCTTTTTTCACATGGATTATCGCAATTACATGCTTTATCTATGCCAATAGAGCCCAAACCACCGCAGCTGCCTGCCAAAGTTTTTTGCTGAAATATATAGCCAACGGCCATACCCGCTGCCACGATCAAGAACAAAGCAAGGGTAATCAAAAACATAGTCATACTATAAGCCTATTTAACGAGCAACAACTAATGAACTGATTGTAAGATCACTTCAAATATTGCATGAATTTTACCGTATTAATCTCTTCAAATCCATGCTCTGTTTTAACAATCAACATAGCAGCTAATTCATGCTCTTCGGCAAATTTAAGGCCTACCTCTGGCCCCATCACCATAATTGCAGTAGATAAACCATCTGCAGTCATCGATGACGGATGAATAATTGTTACTGACACTAAACGATGTTCTATCGGCAGTCCTGTTTTTGGATCAATAATATGAGAATAACGCTTACCATTAACTTCGATATAATTTCTATAATCACCAGAAGTCGCTACGGCATTATCTTTGGGTACAATAAATTGCTGTGCACTTCGCTCATTTGAAATTGGTTTTTCAACAGCAATAGTCCATAGCGTTCCATTTGCTTTAAACCCCTTTAACCGTAATTCCCCACCGATCTCTACTAAATAACCGTCGATACCGTTAGCTTCGACAATATCTGCAACTACGTCAACACCATACCCTTTAGCTATCGTCGACAAGTCTACATAAATATCGTGCTGAGACTTGCTAATATTATCACCTGAAACTTCAATTTTATTCAGGCCTATACGCGCTCTTGCTTGTTGCTGCTCATTATCTGTTGGCACTTTATTAGGCCTAAAATCAGGTCCGAAACCCCATAAATTAACCAATGGCCCAACGGTAACATCGAGCATTCCGTTGGTGATTTTTCCTAAACGCACCGCTTCATTAATTACTTTACTTAAGCCCTTAGACATTACTATAGGTTCAACACCATCACTTTTATTAAACAGTGAAAGTTCAGAGTCTGCAATATAGGTCGACATTTCTTGATTCACTTGTACTAAAGCTTCATCAATTGCTTTGTGTAATGTAACCGTATCAACATCACTTCCTACAACTACTTTAATGTTATAAGTGGTGCCCATTGTACGTCCTTGTAAAAGTACTTCCTTTTTACCATTAGGGTCTACAGCAGGAAAACATGCGCTTAAAACAAGCATAAAAATAAGGACAATTAATAGCTTAAATTTCATCACTTCAACCAAAATTAAATGTTTTTATCAATACAAAAAGAGCGACCTAAGTCGCTCTTTAATTAAGTCAGAAAGTATAATTATCCGCCGAAGTCATCGAGTAATATATTTTCGTCTTCTACGCCTAAACTCTTAAGCATGTTGATAACAGCAGCGTTCATCATTGGGGGACCACACATGTAGTACTCGCAATCTTCTGGCGCTTCATGATCTTTCAAGTAGTTTTCATAAAGCACATTGTGAATGAAACCTGTCATGCCATCCCAATTATCTTCGGGTTGAGGATCTGATAAAGCAACATGCCAATCGAAATTGTCATTTTCAGCTGCTAAGCCGTTGTAGTCGTCTTCATAAAACATTTCACGTAAAGAACGTGCACCGTACCAGAAACTCATCTTACGCTTAGATTTAAGACGCTTTAGTTGGTCAAAAATGTGAGAACGCATTGGTGCCATACCCGCACCACCACCGATAAAGACCATTTCATTATCAGTTTCTTTAGCGAAGAACTCACCAAATGGACCAGAAATAGTTACTTTGTCACCTGGCTTCAAACTGAAGATATAAGATGACATTTTACCAGCTGGTAAATGTAACTTTCCAGGAGGCGGCGTAGCAATACGCACGTTCAGCATGATAATGCCTTCTTCTTCTGGGTAGTTAGCCATTGAATAGGCACGTAATGTATCTGTGTCTACTTTTGACTCTACGTCGAAGAAACCAAAATGATTCCAGTCACCACGGTACTGTTCATCAATATCAAAATCACTGTACTTAACATGGTGCGCTGGCGCTTCAATTTGAATATAACCACCAGCACGGAAAGGTACAGATTCACCATTTGGAATTTGAAGCTTCAATTCTTTAATGAATGTTGCTTTGTTATCATTTGAGATAACTTCACATTCCCATTGTTGAACACCGAAGATTTCATCTTCAAGTTCAATATCCATGTCTTGCTTAACAGCAACTTGACACGCTAAACGACAGCCTTCTTTCGCTTCACGTTTAGTAATGTGACCCAATTCAGTTGGTAGAATATCACCACCACCTGAATGAACCTCAACACGACATTGACCACATGTACCACCGCCACCACAGGCTGACGGTACGAAAATACCTTGGTCTGCTAGTGCGCCTAAAAGCTTGCCACCTGCAGCTGTAGTAACCGATTTTTCAGGGTCACCGTTTATTGCGATTTTTACATCACCTGTTGATACTAACTTAGATTTGGCAAATAAAATTACCAAAACAAGTGCAACAACAATTGCTGTAAACATCGATACGCCGAGAATAATTTCCATCGACTTTTCCTTAGCACTTATCTTGAGAAGACAGCGATTACGCCGCCTTCTACGTTAATCTTATTATAACGAAATACCACCGAAAGAAAGAAAGCCAAATGCCATCAATCCTGCAGTAATAAACGTGATACCCAAACCTTTAAGGCCATCTGGAACGTCAGAATATTTCATCTTTTCGCGAATACCAGCTAACAATACGATAGCTAATGCCCAACCGATACCAGAGCCAATACCATAAACTACTGATTCACCTAACGTGTAGTTACGTGCAACCATGAATGATACTGCACCAAATATTGCACAGTTCACTGTAATTAATGGTAAGAAGATACCTAATGCTTGATAAAGCGCTGGGAAGTATTTATCCAACACCATTTCAAGAATCTGTACTAACGCTGCAATTACACCGATAAAAGTGATGAATGATAAGAAACTCAAATCAATCGTATTTGCTGGGTCAGTAACGCCCATCAAGCTGTCTAATGCACCAGGTGCCAATACCGCTTGATAGATAATTTGGTTAGCTGGAACCGCAATACCTAGTACAACAATAACTGCTACACCAAGGCCAATAGCCGTGCTAACTTTTTTAGATACCGCAAGGAATGTACACATACCTAAGAAGAACGATAACGCGATGTTCTCAATAAATATGGTTTTAATTAATAAGCTTAAATAATGTTCCATCTTATTAATCCTTCTCTACTTGTTCAGGTTTCCACTGGCGAATCGCCCAGATAAGTAAACCAATGATGAAGAATGAACTAAATGGTAATACTAAAAAGCCGTTAGCCATGTACCAACCATCATTTTGGATTAGTGGTAAGACTTCGTAGCCGAACAAATTACCAAAACCAAATAATTCACGAACAAACGCAACCGCTAATAGAATTACACCGTAACCTAAACCGTTACCGATACCATCCCAAAAGCTCACGCCCGGCGCTTCTTTCATCGCGAACGCTTCAGCACGACCCATAACGATACAGTTAGTAATGATCAAACCGATATAAACGGATAGCTCTTTTGATAACTGATACGAGAAAGCTTTAAGCACTTGGTCAACCACAATAACCAATGACGCAATAATGGCCATCTGGACAATGATACGTACGCTTGAAGGTATTTGATTACGGATAATCGAAATAAATAAGTTAGAAAATGCAGTAACTAACGTTACCGCAAGTGTCATAACCAAAGCATTGGCCATTGAACTGGTAACCGCTAATGCAGAACAAATACCTAATACTTGTAATGCGATCGGGTTATTATCAACGATCGGTTTCGTTAAAACTGATTTTGCTTCTGAAGACATTAGTTAACACCTCCCTTACCTAATGAAGAGCGATACTTAGCAATGAAAGGCGCGTAGCCTTCTTCACCAAACCAAAACTGCAACGTACGAGTTACACCGTTACTTGTTAATGTCGCGCCAGAAAGACCATCCACACCGTGAATATCATCTGCTTTTGCGCCACCTTTAACGAGTGTTACTTTCGCTACACCTGAGCCATCATAAATTTTCTTACCAGGCCATAAAGCTTTCCACTTAGGGTTCATGACTTCCGCCCCTAATCCCGGAGTTTCCTTATGATCAGAGTAAACAACACTACGAACTGTATTTAAATCGCTTTCAAGACCAACATAACCAAACATTAAGTCCCAAAGGCCTGAGCCTACGATAGGTAACACAACGGTTTCTACTTTGCCAGCTTCATTGCTCACCAGGTAAACAACTGCGTCATGTGAACGACGATTGATTCCAGCCATGTCATTTTCAGGCTTATCCGATTTAGCTGAATCACGCGAGTTACGGCGTTCATCAAATAATTCAGGGTTACCTTCAATAAACTCACCTGAATCTAAGTCAATCATTTTAGCTTTAACAAACTTAGCAAATGTCGCTTCAATTGACTTTGCAGAGCCATCAGTTAACGGCAGTAAGTTAGACGCTTCTAAGATTTTAGTTTGTTGATCAAGTAATTTGTTTTTCACCTGCAATGGTTTTAATTGAACTGCAGAGAAAGACACTAACAATGCACAAACGATACAGACGATAAATACAAATACGACTGTTTTGCCAAATGTTTCTTTATTAGCTGACACGAGCAATCCTCCGCTTGATGTTTGATTGAACAACAAAGTAATCAAACAATGGTGCAAATAAGTTAGCGAATAAAATAGCTAACATCATGCCTTCTGGGAATGCTGGGTTTACAACACGTACTAACACCACCATTACACCGACTAACGCACCAAACCAATATTTACCAGTGTTAGTGAATGACATAGTGACAGGATCTGTCGCCATGAACATCATACCAAAAGCAAAACCACCAACGACTAAATGCCAATACCAAGGCATTGCAAACATGGCGTTTGTATCACTACCAATGGCATTAAATAATGTTGCAGTTACTGCCATACCTAAGAATACACTTAGGACGATACGCCAAGAGGCAATTCCTTTATATAGAATGTATGCCCCACCTAGGAAAATCATAGCCGTAGAAACTTCACCAACAGAGCCTGGGATATAACCCCAAAATGCGTTCCACCAATCAGCGTTCATGCTGTAGTCGATAGCGCCTACTTGTGCCGATGCACCAGCGGCTAGTGCTGTAGCACCAGAGAAACCATCAACGGCAACCCATACTGCATCACCTGAGATTTGTGCTGGGTATGCAAAGAATAAGAAAGCACGACCTGCCAATGCAGGGTTAAGGAAGTTTTTACCTGTACCACCGAATATTTCTTTAGCGATAACAACACCAAAGGTAATACCGATAGCCACTTGCCATAAAGGAATAGTCGCAGGAACAATTAAGGCGAAAAGTATCGAGCTAACAAAGAAACCTTCATTAACTTCATGCTTACGTACCGCGGCGAATAATACTTCCCAAAAACCACCAACGATGAATGTTACAGCGTAGATAGGTAAGAAGAAACAAGCACCGTACAGCATCATGCCGAACCAACCAGACGATGCTGTTAACTCGCCACCTAGCATATGGAACAAGCCTACTTGCCATGTATCAGCTAGCGCATAGCCATTAGTCAAAGCATCGACTGCTTGGAAACCAATGTTATACATGCCCCAAAACATTGCTGGGAAAACAGCCAACCACACAGTGATCATGATGCGTTTTAAATCAATGCTATCACGGATGTGCGTCTTGCCTTTGTTAACATAACCTGGAGTAAACAAACCAGTAGCTACTGCTTCATATAAAGCGAACCACTTTTCATGTTTGCCGCCTTTTTCAAAATGCGGCTCAATATCTTCAATAAACTTCTTCAAGCCCATGACTAACCTTCCTTCTCAATTGTGGTTAGGCAATCACGAAGCATCACGCCGTAGTCTGTTTTACCTGGGCAAACAAACGTACATAACGCTAAATCTTCTTCGTCTAGCTCTAAGGCACCTAATTGTTGCGCGCCATCAGTATCTTTGGCAGCTAAGTCACGTAACAATAAAGTCGGTAAAATATCTAAAGGCATAACGCGTTCATAGTTACCAATTGGCACCATGGCACGAGAACTACCATTAGTCGTTGTTGTCATGTTGAACAACTTGCTTGGTGATAAGTGAGACAAGTAAGCACGAGTTACAGAGAACTTGTTCGCACCTGGCATCATATAACCAATAAACTCTTTCTCACGACCTTCAAGTAATGCACATACTTGCATGTGATAACGACCTAAGTAACCGTGTACACCCTGTGCTGTATAACCTTGCAATAATGAACCAGAGACTAAACGAACTTCACCTTCAGTGACTTCGCCTGCCGTAAATTCTGCAATGTTTGCACCTAATACGGTACGCACTAAGCTTGGCTCTTTTGCCGCTGGACCTGCAAACGAAACAACGCGAGTTGAATCTAGTTCACCTGTGGTAAACAGCTTACCAAAGGCAATAACGTCTTGATAATTCAAATGCCAAACGAATCGGTTTGCACCAACAGGTTTTAAGAAATGAATATGGGTACCGACTAAGCCCGCAGGATGTTTACCAGCAAACTCATTGACAGTAACGCCAGTTTCAGTAGGAATGTTCGCACCTGGAGCTTTAGAAACAAAAACTTCCCCTTCAGTTAAACGGGTTAATACCGTTAAACCTTGTTTGAACGCTTCGCTTTGTTCGTTAATAACAACTTCAGGATTAGCCGCTAATGGATTTGTATCCATCGCGCTAACAAAAATTGCACTAGGTGTTGCGTCGATCGCTGGAATTTTGCTGTATGGACGAGTGCGTAATGCAGTCCATAAACCAGAATTCACAAGATTAGACACCACATCTTCTCGAGCAATAGTTGCTAAATCATTGGCTGAGTAGCTAGTAAACGTTTCTTGTTCGTCGCCATCGATTTCGATAACAACAGATTGCAAAACACGCATTTCACCACGGTTGATTTCAGTAACAACACCTGAGCTTTGAGCTGTGAATTTAACGCCCGGATTCTTTTTATCTTCAAAAAGATCCTGACCTTTTTTAACACGATCACCAACTTTGACAAACATAGTCGGGCGCATTCCCACAAACTCTTCACCTAATGTTGCAACAGTTTTAATGGACGGACCATCATGGATTACTTGCTGGGGAGCACCTGATACAGGAACATCCAGACCTTTTTTTATTGTAATCATAAACACTTGCACTACTTTGACGGGAGTAATAAAACCAAAGACCTGTAAAAACGTATTACATTTACACAGCTATATGGTTTCAGTGTATTGAGTGGAAAGATAGTTCGAAAACTATTGACCACCAGTTTTAGTTTAAATTTTCTGCGGCGGATTTTAGCACGAAAAAACCTTTTGATGCTATCCGACCAAGACACTTTTAATTACAAATTAGCTAATAAAGATCAAACTTAGGTTAAATTCTAGTCAAGATATTAAAAAGTACCTTAAATTTAGTTAAATCATAGCTAATCGGCTAAAAGACACTCTTTTTTTGACCGCAGAGGTGACTAAATTTCGATGTTTATTCAACTAAAGTATAAGTAAATCTGAGCCAGCTTCTGTAATTGAATTGTAACCGTTAAATTTTGCAAAGTCGTTTGAATTGATACTCAATAGGCCAGTTTTCATAGTCTATAAAAAAGCCAGCGACTGCGCTGGCTTTTTTATTAATGAACGAGTAGCAAACTAGACTAGGTTGTTAATTTCAGCCAACGGACTAACATCTGCGTCGTAATCAACACCTGCAACATCAAAGCCAAATAACTTTAAGAACTCTTGATGATAGCTGTTGTAGTCGGTCATTTCATCAATCGTATCAGTATCAACGTTATCCCAAACATGTTGCACACGTTCTTGTACGCTGTCTTCAAGTTCACGATAGTTTTGGCTCAAACGCCCTGCTTCATCTAAACGAGGACTATTGCTGTATAAGTTTTCTCGGAACAAATCTTGAATTTGTTCAATACAACCTTGATACGTACCGTCTGACTTCATTACTTTAAACATTGCTGAAATATAAAGTGGCATGATCGGTATGGCTGAGCTTGCTTGCGTAACCACAGCATTTAGTGAAGTAACATAGGCTTTGCCGGCAATAGCACTTGTGCTGTCAGTGATCGCCGCAGCTGCACGGTCTAAATCTTCTTTTGCACGACCGATTGTTGCATGACCATAAATTGGCCAAGTCAACTTTTTACCGATATAAGTATAAGCAGTCGTTTTAAAACCTTCAGCCAATACACCTGCATCACCTAGTGCTTTGATCCATAATTCCCAATCAGCGCCGCCCATAACATCGATAGTGCCTTGGATTTCAGCTTCATTGGCTGCTTCAATACTAACAGAGTCAATGATACGCTTAGACGTATTTAAATTCTTGGTAGTAACGCTTTCGCCAATCGGCTTTAGTGTTGAAGAATAAACTTCACCCGTGTCCGGATCTGTTCTACGCGGAGACGCTAAGCTGTATATCACCAAATCAATTTGACCTAAATCTTCTTTAATCACATCAATCGCTTTTGCTTTAATGTCATGAGAGAACGCATCACCGTTGATATTTTTTGACCAAATGCCCGCTTCATCTGCAGCCTTTTGAAATGCGGCGGTATTGTACCAGCCAGCACTAGCCGTTTTTCGCTCGGTAGGCTCTTTCTCAAAAAAGATACCAAGTGTTTTAGCATTGTTACCAAAAGCGGCAGTAATACGTGAAGCTAAACCGTAGCCGGTAGATGCACCAATCACTAACACATTTTTTGGCTTACTATCAGCCTGAGTTTGACTTTTAACATAGGCGATTTGTTCATTAACGTGCGCTTCACAACCGGCAGGATGTGCGTTTGTACAGATAAAACCACGAATTTTTGGTTTGATGACCATAAAGAAACCTTATTAATATTGAGTCAAAGACCCATAGGGAAATTTATAAATTGTGCATAGTGTACTTCGCCTTTGGGCTTAAAGAGGTACGAGCAGCAAAAAATTTAGCAAAAGTTAATGGCAATTGATTAAAATCCGCCATCAACTCATACCGAAATAAGTACCGAAAAAGTATTACCGGTTTTTGAAATACTCTTTAAGTGTCAGATCATGATAGCTTCGAATTGACGTCATGAATTCGCTATACGATTGCCATACTTTTGAAAAGCCGGGATCCGCCTCAGCTTGCTCTTTCATGACTTGCTTAGTGATGGCTTTTAACTCCGTCAAAACAGATACTGGTAATTGACGCAATTTCACGCCGTGCTTTTCTTGTAATGCAATTAGCGCATTGTTGTTTCGCGCATTGTATTCATCTAGCGTATCTTCATTAACTGCCCTTGCTGCCACTTCAACAATTTTTTGCAAGTCTTTGGGTAGTTCATTTAATGCTGCTTCGTTAATTAAGAATTCTAAGCCCGTTCCTGGCTCATGCCAAATTGAAGAATAATAGTACTCGGCCGCTTGGTGAAAACCAAAGGCAAGATCATTGTACGGCCCCACCCATTCGGTGGCGTCAATCGCGCCGCTTTGCAGTGATGAAAATATTTCACCGCCAGTTAATGTCACCGGAATAGCTCCGGCACGTTTTAGCACTTCACCAGCCAAACCTGGGATGCGCATCTTTAATCCTTTTAAATCATCCATGGTGTGAATTTCTTTTTTAAACCAACCGGCAAACTGTGCACCAGAATTACCGCCCGCCATAGGTACTATGCCAAACGGTTTATACATTTCACGCCAAAGCTCTAAACCGCCACCATAATGTAACCACGCGTTTAGCTCAGTTGCCGTCATTCCAAATGGAATCGCGCCAAAAAGTGGCGAAGAAGGAATTTTTCCTTTCCAGTAATAGGAGCCACTATGTCCCATTTGCACTGTTCCTTGCGATACAGCGTCAAAAACTTCGAAACCAGGTACTAGCTCACCCGCACCATAAACTTGCACGGTTAACCTGCCCCCACTCATTTCATCTACATACTGAGAAAACTTCTCAGGTGCGACTCCTAAACCAGGAAAGTTCTTTGGCCAAGAAGTCACCATTTTCCATTGATAGGTTTTAACGTCCGCTTTCACCGTTGAGTCTGCTAGGCCCTCTTTCTCTCCACAGGCAGAAAGCAACAATGTTGTCGCCATCAATATTCCTATTTTTCTTATTGTTTTTTTCATTATGTTTTATCCGTAAATAAGTTCAGGTAACCAAGTCACTAACGCTGGCCATATTGCTAACGCGCCCAATAATAGTAGTTGCAACAAAATAAATGGGATCACTCCCTTGTAAATATCTGTCGTTTTAACAGCTTTATCTGCAACCCCTCTAAGGTAAAATAGCGCAAAACCGAAAGGGGGTGTTAGGAAAGACGTTTGTAAGTTAATCGCTATCATAATACCAAGCCAGATAGGATCAAGCCCCATTGCCAATAATATCGGCGCAACGATTGGTACGACAACAAATGTAATCTCAATAAAATCTAAGATAAAGCCCAGTAAAAAAATCACTAACATCACTATAATTGTGGCGCCAACAACACCGCCTGGCATACCTTCAAATAAACTATGAACAAGCTCCTCACCGCCAAAACCTCTGAAAACAAGTGAGAATAAACTTGCGCCGATCAGGATCAAAAAAACCATCGATGTTATTTTTACCGTGCTCTGCATAACGGCTTGTAGGTTGCTTTTTGTGACTTGTTTTTGCCATAACGCAAGCAATGTAGCGCCCATTGCGCCGACACCTGCGGCTTCTGTCGGCGTGGCAAACCCACCAAGAATTGAGCCTAATACCGCTGTCATTAATAAGATAGGCGGCACTAATGCATTTAACATCAATGGGATTAAACTTTTTGATTCATCCAATCCTTCAATATCTTCTCTTGAAATTTTAGGTACTGATTCTGGCCGAGTGATTGCAACATATATGCAGTAGCCCATATAAAGTGCCACTAGAATGAGACCTGGGATAACGGCCCCAGCAAAAAGATCACCTACAGATACAGTTTCAGGATTAAAAATCCCTATATTTAATTGTGCTTGTTGATAGGCACTGGAAAGTACATCCCCAAGTAAAACAAGAGCGATAGAAGGTGGAATAATTTGACCTAAAGTGCCTGTCGCACAAATAATTCCGGTAGAAAACTTAGGATCATAACCACGCTTTAGCATGGTAGGTAAAGACAATAAGCCCATGGTTACTACTGTCGCACCAACAATACCAGTACTAGCCGCAAGTAACATGCCCACTAAAGTCACTGAAATACCCAAGCCGCCATTAAATCGCCCAAACAACAAAGACATCGC
Organism: Thalassotalea atypica; assembly: GCF_030295975.1. NCBI lineage: Bacteria > Pseudomonadati > Pseudomonadota > Gammaproteobacteria > Alteromonadales > Colwelliaceae > Thalassotalea > Thalassotalea atypica. Next base: position 792,573 of record NZ_AP027364.1, on the reverse strand, counting down.
ATTAAGTAAATTCTCTGCTATTTTTGAGCGTTCTAGCATGGCGCCCATAAACACGAAAAAAGGTACTGCCAGCAACGTCTGATTATTGACAACGCCGTATAAACGGCTCGGCAAGGCACTTAAGAATGCTGCTTCAAATTCTCCCACTGAAATACCAATACCAGCAAACAACAGCGCAGTGCCAGCCAAAGACAGTGCAACCGGATAACCTAACAGTAAAACCAAGCAAACAACCACAAACATGAGAATAGCAATATACTCCATTACTTTTTCTCCTTTAATGATTTGGCTACAACAGGGGGATTACCTTTTTGTTGGCTTTGTGATGAAGAAAGCAGCAATTGCATATTTCGTGCTAATTCAGCTAATCCTTGTAACGCTAGGGTAACAGCCAATACAAGCAACAAGCTTTTGCCTAAATAGACGAAAGGCAGTCCACCTGCTTCAGGTGATTTTTCTAATATATGCCAACTGTTTGCGACATAATCAAAACTGATCATGAAGATAAAGATCGTAACAGGAAGCAATAACAATATTGTGCCGAAAAGATCGACTATCGCCTTCTGTTTGGCGCTAAAGCGATGATAAAAAATATCAACACGCACGTGGCCATCAGCTTTTAAGGTGTAAGCAGCACCTAGCATAAAAATAATGCCGTGAAGATATAAAACAGATTCTTGCATGGCGATCCAGCCGATGTTAAACCCATAACGCAAAACGACAATAGCAAACATGGTGATCACCATGACTAAAGTTAACCAAGCAATAATTCGCCCCAGAAATTCTGTCAGTGCATCTATAAGTGCGATGGTTTTAGGCAACCATTTCATTGAGTAATACTTCCTTTATCTCATTATTATTATTGATAATCTTTATTTATAAAGTGGTTAGTCAATACCGTAGGAGCTAAAGAAATAACAGAAAAGTAAATAAAATGGAATGATAGCGCCTTCTTTTAATGCTGAAAAAAGGCGCTTGATGGTAATTATGGCTAGTTAGCTGGAGTATTTATGCGGTAGTTTTTGAGCCACCTAAGCATTTTGGAGACAATGGTGTATTATCGGCGTAGTAATCTTGCCACTCTTTTTCTGTGTAGGTATGTAACGCCAATGCATGGATATGCTCAGCAAGCTCCGTTGCTAGTATTTGATTTATGGCACGGTGACGCTTAATCAACCGTTCACCTTCAAAATTGCTTGAGACAATAATAACTTTAAAGTGTGATTCACTGCCTGGCGGAACATTATGCTGATGACTTTCGTTGACAACATCTAGATGAAGTGGCGAAAAGGCAGACAGTAGTTTTTCTTCGATAATTGATTCAATGGTCATTGAAACTCCCTATTATAATTATGGGTTTTCTGCTTACCTTTCTTAATTTTAGTCGTTCTAGCCAAGTTCTCCATCATTCTAGATGGCTAACTCAAATCATACGTACTAAATATCTGCTGACACTATAAAAATTATTGGGAAATAATTTCTCGAAAGGTTAAGTTAATGCGCGACGATTTTACGCGTTTTGTTCGAGGTAAACAATGGCTCCAATATTGTTGGGTCTTACCCGCCATGATTAACAAGCTACCAGAGGTTAGATCTATGTTGAGTTTCTTACCGTTAGTTTTATGTTTTAGCTGAAAATTCCGTGTATCTCCAAGTGATAATGACGCAATCACGGGATCTACTCCTAGCTCAGCTTCATCATCGCTGTGCCACCCAACACAATCTTCACCATCTCGATATAGATTAGCCAGTACAGCATTAAAGTGATATCCAGTAGATTTTTCGATAACTTGTTTCAATGTAATTAAACAATCATTCATTGGCCGTGATGTCATTGTTAAACCAGAGTAGGCGTAGTTAAGATTATTGTCACTGTACAAAGCTTGCAAGCGAGGAAGAGTGACAGGCTTGCCATAAATCATAATTTCATCTTGGCGCCAATGAAGCTCGCTAAGTAATTGTGCAAACAACATACGGCTTTTTGCAGGCGATATGAATTGCGGAAAAAATGATAGCTGGGCATCGGGCGCTGAAATATTAATAATAAGCTTCCATTGAATTTACTAGCCGGCATAAAGCGAAATAATAGGCTAGCGGTAATTTGTGAATTTTGACACAATATCGACCATCAATGAACTAGGTCCAATCGGCCTTTTGTATCACCTGTCCATGTTAGGTCAATAATTTTATGCTCAGCCCGTTTATTATTAATGATAAAAACCTTTTTCTTGACCGTTTCCCTCTCGGACAAGTCAATCGAAGTTTACAAGCGTGGGATGCTACCGATGAATACCTGATTAATCATGTTCAAGAAAATAATGAGCAATCATCGCCTTTACACATTGTAGTTTTTAACGATAGTTTTGGCGCATTAAGCTGCAACTTAACTCAGCATCAGGTCACAATTGCCACCGATTCATACCTGAGCGAGCAGGGCATTAGACACAATATCGAGCAAAATAATCTAGAAGCTGATCAAATCAAAATAATTTCATCCTTAGATCCTTTGCCTTCCGATATCGATTTAATTCTGTATCGCATCCCCAAAAGCAAATCCTTGATGATTGAGCAACTCTATCGCATTAATCAACAATATATTGAAGCATCAGCTGATACGCAATTAAACAAACCCTCCTTTGTCGCTGGCGCCAAAGCTAAAGAAATTCATAGCTCAACATTAAAAGAGTTTGAAAAGTTACTCGGTACAACTAAAACATCACTGGCCGTTAAAAAATCACGTCTGGTTTTTTCCGCATTAGATCGAAAAATAACGAACCAATCTATAAATAAAAATAACTTATGCGCCACTTGGATACTTGAAAAAACAAATTTTAGCATTGCTAATCTAGCTAACGTGTTTGCGCGTGAAAAACTAGACATTGGTGCTCGCTTAATGCTTAAGCATTTGCCTAAGCTGAAAAGCGAACAGCATGCCATTGATCTTGGTTGCGGCAATGGTGTGCTCGGTTTAACCCTACTAGCGAATAATGAAGACGTGCAAGTGTCTTTTAGAGATGAATCATACATGGCGGTAGAATCAGCTCGCCTTAATGTGACTCAAAATTTACCCACTAAAATTGACGCCGCAAACTTTATTGTCGGTGACTGTTTGACTGAAGCAGCGCCTAACAGTGCTGACGTTATTGTCTGTAATCCGCCCTTTCATCAACAACATGCAACAACAGATCATATCGCTTGGCAAATGTTTAACGAAAGCTTTAAAGTACTTAAAAAAGGCGGCGAATTAAGAATAGTTGGTAATCGACAGTTGGGTTATCACGTTAAACTTAAACGCATTTTTGGCAACAGTACCGTTATCGCCAGCGATGACAAATTTGTAATTTTATCGGCAATCAAAAAATGAATATGAAATCTATAGCTCCGTTATTTCTTAGCGCTGTACTTATCGCGTGCGGCTCTACTCCTTCGAGTATCATCATAGCACCACAAGTTTATGCGCCGATACAAAGCCTATATCATAATCAATCCGTGCAACTAAGTATCACCGATCTACGTCGACAACATCACGTGATCCAAGTGCTTAAGAAAGATCAAGCCGCCAAATTATACTCTCCCGCTAATGACTTGGCATCGATACTCAATCAATCATTAACAACTGAATGGAAAAACCAAGGCCTTGCTGTCAATGATTTTGCGAATATCACAATGAATGTTTACATTGATGCTGCATTAGTCAGTGTCCAACAAGAAACCGTTAAGTATCAAGCGAATAGTGAGATTCGTCTACGCATAGAAATTAACAAAGCTGAAAAGACGTTAACCAACCACTTTAAATCTAAAGGCTCTAGCAATGGACCATTGTTTGCTGATGTTGCCGTGCTCGAACGAGATTTTAATCAACAACTCGGTAAGGTCATTGCGGAAATACTTAGCAATAACGACATCCAACATTTCATCAACCACTGAGATCGCTAACTAGCGTTAATATACATGGAGCACTCATGAGAAACTTATTTTTGGCTTTAATTATCGCCTTTTTCAGCTGTCATATTTTTGCAGAGAGTATCGAAATTGATCCTGATAACTTATTTCCAAAAGTAAAATTTGAAACCTCAAAGGGCGTTATTATTGTCGAGTTAGACCGGATAAAAGCACCATTGACTGTGAATAACTTTTTAACTTATGTTGTTGAAGGAGAGTTTAACAACACCATATTTCATCGCGTTATTGGCGACTTTATAGCACAAGGAGGTGGCTACGATAAAGACTTCAACATGAGAAAGGTCAAAGCGGATATTGTCAATGAGTCAGGCAATGGCCTTAAAAACGAAGAAGGCACTATTGCCATGGCAAAAGAAAGTCAGCCTCATACTGCTAACCGACAGTTTTTTTTCAACTTGGCAGACAACACAAATTTAGATCCTGGGCGAGGTTGGGGCTATACCGTATTTGGCGAAATCGTTGATGGACTTGAGGTAATGCATGCCATTGGCTCGGTTGAAACTGATTACGACGACAACATGGGCTGGGACGATGTCCCCAAAGAGCCCATTATATTGACTAAGGTCACTTTACTCCCCGTTGAGTAAGCTAAAAAACACTGTCGGCTAATACAATTCAATGCTAACTTAACCAACTGAAATTTATACACTTTCAAAATTTAACACAACAGCAACACTTTCGTTACGCTTTCATAACAGGTCAATTTTTTGACTTTCGACCGATTATGAACAATAACTTAAATATAATTATAATTTTTACGAAATTCACCTGCTGTCCGTTGTACGCTTACAATCCGTTCGTACATTTCTTGTTAATCAAGTGACATTGCGATAGAGAAAACATCATGATAATTGAGCAGTTTATCAGTGAAAAAATCAACCAGATCAGTGTCTATATCAGTGCCGTAATTGATCATTCTATCTATTATACCGAACTCGATAACTTTGTTATCGATACCATGGAAGAGTGGACATTACTACGTGTTATCGACGAAACACCTAGCAGCGCCAGAGAGCGTGTATTTTGGCATATAATGCATGAGCTGAGTTTACATGGAGCACTTGATTTAGAAAACAATCTCTTTTTCAGGAGTGAGATTCTTACTTGTGTCGACTTTTTTTCCGGTAAAGGTAGCTATCCCATCGACTGTATTGGATGGCGGCCAATCCCCTAGCATCTTTTACTGATCAGTTTGCTCGGTTTTCCTGCATAAACCACTTTTGTCATCAGTGAGTCTTTGATAGGCTTGGGTTAATTCTCCTTTTTTGTCATTTTCATGTCTAAACCTCATACAATTCTCCAAACGCTGCAGTATTTTAAAGATCGACGACTGCTTACAATATTTTGCTTTGGTATCGCCAGTGGATATCCATGGGTAATGATCGGCTCTGCCATGTCAGGCTGGCTGAAAGACGAAGGCTTATCTCGCTCCAGTATTGGCTTGTTTGGCTTAATATTTTTGGTGTATAGCATTAATTTTTTATGGTCGCCGTTAGTTGATCGACTGAAAGTGCCTGTTCTTCATCGCTTGCTCGGCCAACGCCGAAGCTGGATATGTATCACACAAGCGATTATTGTTATCTTGTGCTTACTGCTCACTCAGCTAAATGTTAGTCAACAATTAAGTACGATGGCGCTTTATGGCTTGATCATCGCTATAGCTGGTGCGACACAAGATATAGCCATTGACGCCTATCGTATTGATATACTCAATGATAAGGATAAAAACGTCTTAGCAGCAGGTTCAGCTATGGCAACAGCTGGTTGGTGGACTGGATTTGCAGGGCTAGGCAGTGTCCCATTTTTACTGGTTGACTCACCGAACTGGCAATGGTCTGAAGCCTACTGGGTGTTAGCCGCCCTCATGGCAATATTGACAATCACAGCATTAGTTGTAAAAGAGCCCCAAAGCCAACGAGAAGAGCTGCAAAACCGTATTCAACAGCAATATGCGAGTATTGTCCCTAATCAACAATTCAAAGCGGTTAGTGTATTGTTTTTGCTTACGTTATTAATTACTTGTGTTTGTTTGAAGGTATTTTCTACTAGCAGCGTGCTAGACCAACTATTGCTGAGCCAATATCCGACAGCAAGCTTTTCAATCTTCATTTTTGCCATAGTTGCATTGTTTATTAGACAATTAACTCAACTCAATGCTGTTGTTTCATCACAAATTGGTATCTCCAACAATCACACCGACCCAATACCAAACCGGTTTCATCACTTTGTTGCCTGGTTATTAACGACCTTAGTGGCTCCAATTCAAGAGTTTTTTGATCGCAACGGCACCAAACTCGCGCTATCTATTTTATTGTTTATATTCTTATTTAAGTTAGGTGAAGCCTACCTAGGTCGTATGTCGATCGTTTTTTATCGCGAAGTAGGTTTTTCAAACGCAGACATTGCTTATTATTCGAAACTGATCAATTGGTCGGTGACTATCGTGTTTTCTTTAATTGGCAGTGTATTCACCATACGTTATGGTATTTTAAAAGGATTATTTATTGGTGGTATTGCCATGGCATCTAGCAACCTGTTGTTCGCTTTAATCGCTATGGTTGGTCCAAATAAAGCACTCCTTGCTTTTACCGTGTTCATTGACGGGTTCACATCAGCTTGGGGCTCTGTTGCCTTCGTTGCATTGCTGTCAGTTCTTTGCAATCATACTTTTACCGCAAGTCAGTATGCACTGATGGCATCATTAGGTACATTTGGCCGCGTCACGTTAGGCTCATATTCAGGTATCATTGTTGATTGGCTAGACGGTAACTGGTCTTTATTTTTCGTTCTGACCGCGTTAATGGTCATTCCTAGTTTATTGTTCTTATACAGTATTCGAAAACCACTCAATGCACTGATAATCAAAAATGGGCAGGAAAATACAACATAGCTTTATTGTCCATTGTTCTCTAAGATAAAGAAAAGACTCAAAATTTTTAATTTATGATCAGATTATTTTTCCTACTACCCGTAATTATGTGTGCCATTTGGTGGAGTTATTTAAATGCCAAAGGTTTTAAAGCCAAAGACGGTTTACGAGGCTTTGGCTATATCCTCGCTTTTAATTTTATTATTTTAGGCTTTTTCGTCGTGATGATTATGGTGACAGACTATCCATAGCCCTGTAGCCATTGGCCTGTTAGTGCTATTTTAAGTGTTCTTGCCTTTAATTAGCCAACATCAAAGTTACTGTTTTTATCGTCGTGGATTATGCAATCAATGGCGATAACCGTTGACATCACTAGCCAGTTAAATTGTTCCTCATAAATATCAACACCATAAGTGTCTGACCAAGAAAACCATTTTTTTGATATTTCAGCGATAACTTGGCCATTCAAAGAAAACTGATATTCATGCGCCCAAATATTTCCTTCTATTTCAATTTTCTCGCGACCAAAAAACAAACTGAATTTATGACTAAATAAAGGAAAAAAATGCTTTTTCAACAACGCTTTTTGACCTTCTGGGTTGGTAAACTCAAATTTTGGCTTTATGGCAAACAGTTGCTGCTTGATAAAAGCGATTTCAATTTCATGATGATCTTTAAGGGTAAAAGATTTTTTTATACTTAAAAACTTACTTTTGGCCGTAAACGCTAGCTGTTCATGTTCGTCCGTGATTTCAAAGCTATCTCTTAAGCTAAAAAGCTTTTGGCGCATGACATAACGCATTCATTATTCCTTTGTTAATAATTTATTATTTGAATTCTTCGGGCGTTAATTCATTCACTTGAACCATTTCTGCTTCTGTAAGCTTTCCATACCCTTTTGGATAAGGCCAACCATAACCCCATCGAAACGGTGTCGGTAAATAAGGAGCGCCGCCAACTCTGACGCCTAAGAACATCAATTTAGCCAATTTGGGTTTTCCAACACTCACAATACAGGCACTAAACGCTTGATCAACTTGTAGCCTTTGCGCCACTGAGCCCCCTTGCCAATAAGCTAAATCATGCCTGATACAACAAGGCAAAAATAGATCCCGTTGATTGAGTGTACCATCAGGAAATGAACTACAGCCATCGGTGGTAAATGGCTTCAACTTCGATGCTGAAGCTTTAAAGCTAAGCACAAAAATTAAGGTGATTGCCACAATGCAAAGCAATCGATATTGACTTTGTTCAGGCAACTCTAAGTTTGGCTTATTGTAAGTGTTCAAGTTCATATTTAATTGCTTCTCTTACCTTATCAATATCTGATACTAACTGCTCTAAGGCGGCAATATCATCAGGTATCAGTGTCCAATGTTCACTCCAATTTAACTTTAATTTCATAGCATTGCCCGCGACATCACTACTGATCAAAGTGCTTAAATCGTTAATTAACCCTATTTTCACCCAACCTATGCGCGCGCTGCCCATCACTTCATCATTATCATAATGAGCTGCGTAAACGTTTTGTTCTAGTTCAGCCAAATTCTCTAATACTTCAAATGATGCCGTTCGCACATTATTATTAAATTCGCTCGCCTCCATTCGCCATGCATTATAGCTAAAGCCAACCAGCGCAAATAAGAAACTAAATATTGCTGTCAAATAGTATAAATGCAGCTTATTTTTTATGGTTCTCACCCTACTCTCCTATAACTTGAGGATCACACCGAAGGTCGCAAACGAAACGACAAGAGCTAAAACAGGCAATCTGAAAAACTTTAACAAAATAAATCCCGCAATAACAATTAATACATCAATTATAGAATGTATTGCGCTTTGGCTGATTGGCTGATACATCGCCGCTATAAGAATCCCAACAACCGCAGCATTAACTGATGATAACGCACTAGCGATTAGCGGCTCAGAGCTCAGTTTATGCCACGCTTTTGAAAACGCTACAATTAATAAAAAACCTGGTAAAAATAGCGCAAGTGTGGCAATAATCGCACCAATAAACATGTGTTCATTCATCAGTTGCGCGCCAAGAAATGTAGCAAAAGTAAACATTGGGCCCGGCACCGCTTGAGCAGCCGCATAACCGGTCAAAAACTGATCGTTAGTCACTATTGTACCAACGGAATGTTGCAACAACGGAAGTACAACATGCCCCCCGCCAAACACTAAGCTTCCTGCCTGATAAAAATCATTGAACATAGCCAGCCAGCCTTGCTCAGCACTTGCTAATGGAAGTAATAGAAATAAAAGTAGAAAAGATAATGCGGCAGTAACATTGATCTCTTTTTTAATCTCGTTTCTATTCTCGCTGCAGCTGGTATCTTCTGAAGTCACTAATGATTGTTTAGCGAAAAGTGCTCCAACTAAAGCCGCAATAATGATGATGCCGATTTGTACCTGCGAAGTACTAACAAGGATGAGCGCTATGGCTGAGACTAGTGCTAAAGCAAGATGTAATTTCTGTTGGCAAAATGATTTTGCCATCGTTAAAATAGCATCAGCGACAATCACCACTGCAAGCAATTTCAATCCGTAAACCATACCACTAAAGGTTGTTGTATCAGAAAACTGGCTGCCGAGCATGGCTAACAACAACATCAATAAAAATGAGGGTAAAGTAAAGCCCAAAAAGGCCATTATCCCACCCAATAGCCCAGCTCGCTCTATACCAATTGCAAACCCTACCTGACTAGAGCCTGGTCCTGGTAGAAATTGACTTAAAGCCACAATACGGCCGTAAGCCTGGACATCAAGCCATTTATACTTTTGAACGAATGTTTGTTGAAAGTAACCGATATGAGCTGCTGGACCACCAAAACTGATCAAGCCTAAATTGAAAAAACGCCAAAATATTTCGAGATACGGATTCATGATAAATATTGTCTTAATGTTTAAATTCATTGCTAATTTTACAACATATTTATGACAAGAAAATGCTATTTAATGTCTCAAACGTCTATTAATATTACTCGATATAAATAACATCAGCTTACAAATCACATCATTCAACAAATCTAAACTCTTCTAAACTTAACAGACTAGCGATGCTTAAAATTTATCACTTAATCGATATGAAAAACTTGTTTTACAGTATTACTCTTCTTCTTTTTCCTATTTTGACTCATAGTCAATCTTTTCAGTGGCAAGCGAACAAGCCTCTAGATCGCAAACTCAATAACAAAATAGAACAATGGCTTGATATCGGCGTGACTGAAACAGAACGATTGTTTTATCGATTACCTCAAAAAAAAATCTACTTCACGGTAACGCCGAGAAACAATGCGAAAGAGCCTGTTCCATGGGGGCAAGTGCGGCGTGATCGCTACAATAGCATTAACTTACACATTGATAGCAAGGCAAGCCTTTCATCACTCATAAGCGACTGGACGATTTATCATGAAATAGCCCACCTATATCACCCTTTCTTAGAAAATGAATCAACTTGGCTAAGTGAAGGATTTGCTTCCTATATACAAAACGTGACGATGTTGCATGCAGGTATTTACGACAAACAGACATATATAAACAAGTTACAAGCGGGCTTTAATCGGGGGATTAAAAATGCTCAACGTAACAAAGGAGGTATTGAAAAAATCAGCAAAAGCATGGAAAGCAGCCGTTCTTATATGCAAGTTTATTGGACAGGAGCGGCATTTTTTCTAGAAGCCGACCATCAATTACAAGCACAAAACGCAAACTTGGTTGAAGTTATCTCTCGTTATGTTGCGTGTTGTCTTCGCACACAAACCAGTGGCGCTAAATTTATTGCTACCTTAGATAAAGTAAGCAATACAACAATATTTACGGCGCTGCATAGGCGTTACATAACAGCGCAATATTTCCCACAGATCCAGCCAAGTGTCATTGAACACAGCGCAAACTATTATCAATTACACTAGTTTGGTCAGTGCATTAAAACGCCTGCAATTAGAGCAAATAATTTAACTATTCTTGTCAATTTTATCAGCACAATGTCGAGTATTTTTTAGTCAAAACCATGACTTTTGTATGTTCATATGTAATAATTCAAGTGTAAGCACATATTCAAGAGGTGGATTATGGCTGATTGTAACGATACAGGGTTTGCTAAAATGAATGACGATAACAAAACTGAAAATGAAGCTATTGAACAGCAACTTATTGATGCTCAAAAAGAAATAGAAGATTTAAAAATGCAAATTATGTGGTTGGAACGTTCTTACGAATAATCGCCTTAACGAATTTAGGTGAGCGAGAAGAAGGATTTCCGCTGTAAGCTTTCACCATAAGTTTCATGAAATTAAAAAGCCTTATCATTTGATAAGGCTTTTTGTTGTTCAAATCGTTTGATTTAATTTAAAAAATAAATTATTCCCATTCGATAGTCGCAGGTGGTTTACCTGAAATATCGTAAACCACACGTGAAATACCATCGATTTCATTAATGATGCGATTCGACACCAGACCTAAGAAGTCATATGGCAAATGAGACCAACGTGCCGTCATAAAATCGATAGTTTCAACACAACGTAAACTAACAACCCAGTCGTATTTACGAGCGTCACCCATTACACCAACTGACCGCACCGGTAAAAAAACAGTAAAAGCTTGGCTTACTTTCTTATACAAGTCATGTTTATGTAATTCTTCGATAAATATATGATCAGCGCGACGAAGCAAATCAGCATACTCTTTCTTCACTTCACCTAAAATACGGACACCTAAGCCGGGCCCAGGGAATGGATGACGATAAAGCATGTCGTATGGTAAGCCTAATTCTAAACCAATTTTGCGTACTTCATCTTTAAAAAGTTCACGTAATGGTTCAACTAAGCCTAACTCCATATCTTCTGGTAAACCTCCAACATTATGATGTGATTTAATCACATGAGCTTTACCTGTAGCAGACGCAGCCGACTCAATAACATCAGGATAAATGGTACCTTGCGCTAACCATTTTGCGTTGGTTAATTTACTCGCTTCTTCGTCAAAGATTTCAACGAATACATTACCGATAATCTTACGTTTCTTTTCTGGATCATCTTCACCAGATAAGCGATCTAAAAAGCGACTTTCCGCGTCGACATGAATAATATTCAAACCAAAATGATCACCAAACATATCCATAACTTGTTGGCCTTCGTTTAAACGAAGTAAACCATTATCAACAAATACACAGGTCAGTTTATCGCCAATGGCGCGATGCAAAAGCATGGCTACAACAGACGAATCTACGCCGCCAGATAAACCGAGAACTACTTCGTCATCACCGACTTGCTCTTTCATTTTAGCAATAGCATCTTCAATAATAGAAGCCGATGTCCATAGCTTTTCACATTGACAAATATCAACGACAAAGTGCTCAAGCATACGCATACCTTGCTTAGTATGTGTTACTTCAGGGTGGAACTGTACACCGTAGAATTTCTTGTCTTCATTGACCATTGCAGCATATTTACAGCTAGGTGTTTGAGCAATCGACGTAAAGCCTTCAGGGATTGCTGAAACTTTATCACCATGACTCATCCAAACATCTAATAGTGCGTTACCATTATCATTCACTGAGTCTTCGATGTTTTTAAATAATTCAGAGGGCGCAATAACTTCAACAGCAGCATAGCCGAACTCTTTATGCTCAGAGCTTTCTACGCCGCCACCTAATTGCTCAGCCATCGTTTGCATACCATAACAAACACCTAACACAGGTACGCCTGCACTAAATACATACTCTGGTGCTCTCGGAGAGTTATCTGCCGTCACGCTTTCAGGTCCACCCGCTAAAATGATCCCTGTTGGATTAAAGCTTTTAATTTGTTCTTCAGTTACATCCCAAGCCCAAAGCTCACAGTAAACACCAATTTCACGTACACGACGCGCGATAAGTTGAGTATATTGTGAACCGAAGTCTAAAATAAGAATTCGTGAATCATGGATATCTTTGGTCATTATCAAACCCTATATAGAATTTTAAAAGTAACAGGCTGATTATCAAAAGCGGTAATCAGCCTGTAAAATTACATTTTTAAAGAATAGCTTAAATTAAGCGATAAGCTGACAGAGTATTGCTTTTAGTTTAAGGCGAAGACGCGCAGCTTAGTTAAGTAAGTGAGCATCAACAACAAAGAATTCGAAGTAATAAACGTCAGCTCAGCAATCATCCCATGCGGTAGTTAGGGGCTTCTTTAGTAATGGTCACATCATGTACATGTGATTCACCCATACCCGCTGCCGTTATTTTCATAAACTCAGGCTTTGTGCGCATTACATCAATTGTTGCACTACCGGTTAATCCCATAGATGAACGCAGACCACCCATTTGCTGATGAATGATAGCAGCCACAGGACCTTTATAAGCAACACGACCTTCAATACCTTCTGGCACTAACTTATCTGCTTCACCATCGGTTTTTTGGAAGTAACGATCGCTTGATCCTTCTTTTTGGTCCATCGCCCCTAATGAGCCCATACCGCGGTAAGATTTGTAGTAGCGGCCTTGGAATAACTCAACTTCGCCTGGTGCCTCTTCAGTCCCAGCTAACATGCTACCAACCATGACACAATGAGCACCTGCAACTAGTGCTTTGGCGATATCACCAGAAAAGCGAATACCACCATCTGCAATTACAGGAATACCTGTACCTTGCAGCGCATCAACCGCATTAGAAATGGCAGTTAATTGAGGTACACCAACTCCAGTAACGATACGTGTAGTACAAATAGAGCCTGGACCAATACCGACTTTCACCGCATCAACACCAACGTCAGCTAATGCTTTAGCACCGGCGCCAGTGGCAACGTTACCGGCAATAATTTGTAAGTCAGGGTATTTATCACGAGTTTGTTTAACACGATCAAGCACACCTTGAGAGTGACCATGTGATGTATCAATTAATAAAACATCAACTCCCGCTGCAACAAGTGCATCAATGCGCTCGTCTGTGCCAGCGCCAACGCCAACCGCTGCACCGACGCGTAATCGGCCCAGCTCATCTTTACACGCGTTAGGTTTGCGTTCAGCTTTTTTATAATCTTTAACTGTGATCATACCTTTAAGTTTAAAACTATCATCGGTCATTAAGATTTTTTCAATGCGGTGTTCGTGCATTAAATAAAGGATATCTTCACGCTCAGCACCTTCTTTAACCGTCACTAAATCATCTTTCTTAGTCATTAGCTCAGATACTGGCTTAGTTAAGTCAGTTTCAAAACGTAAATCACGACCAGTAATAATACCAATAAGGTTTTGCTCTGCATCGATAACAGGAAAACCTGAGAAGCCTAGCTCTTTGGCTAATTTGATTACATCCAAAATAGAATCGTTAGGAGAGACAGTCACAGGATCCGAAACAATACCACTTTCGTATTTTTTAACTTGAGAGACGTTTTGTGCTTGTTCTGCAATGGTCATGTTTTTGTGGATAAAACCAATTCCACCTTCTTGAGCTAGCGTAATAGCCAAGCGCGCTTCTGTTACTGTATCCATAGACGCAGATACTATAGGTACATTCAGGTTAATTTTACGGGTTAGTTTGGTTGTTAATTCGGCAGTATGAGGAAGTACCGTAGAGTGGGCAGGCACCAGTAGAACATCATCAAAGGTTAAAGCTTCTTGAGCAATTCGTAGCATCGCAACATCTCACAAAGGTTGAGTTTCAGGAGGAAATATTGCGGTCGCATTTTAATCGTTTTATACCTATAGAACAACTTTAATTTTCATTAAAGTCAAAATAATTATAAAAAGAAAAAAAGATGCGCGAAATCCAAAGCAACACCGATATAATAAAGGCAGATAAATTCAGCGTTAATAACATTCGAAATGACACCTAAGCAGCATATTTTACAAGTTAGCGAACTGACTAAGAAAGTTCGCTTCATTTTAGAAAGCGAACTCAACACTGTTTGGTTATGCGGCGAGATTTCAAATTTTGTAGCTGCAAGCTCAGGTCATTGGTATTTATCACTTAAAGACAGCAAATCACAAGTACGCTGTGCGATGTTCAAAGGTAATAATTCGCGCGTTAGAATAAAACCTTCTAATGGTAAACAGGTTTTAGTTAGAGCAAAGGTATCGCTGTATGAACCAAGAGGTGATTTTCAGCTGATCATCGACCAAATGGATGATGCAGGTGAGGGTTTATTACAACAGCAATATGACGCGTTAAAGAAATCGCTAAATGCTCAAGGACTCTTTGGCCTGCAACACAAGCAACCATTGCCGAAAACCATCAATACGGTTGGTATTGTCACCTCACCTACTGGTGCAGCGGTAAAAGACATCATCAGCGTATTGAAGCGACGAAGCCCTGCGACAAATATTATTCTCTATCCCGCGCTTGTCCAAGGAAAGCTCGCTACACAAGATATCTGCTTGGCAATTCAAAAAGCCAACCAGCGACAAGAATGTGATGTATTAATTGTTGGACGAGGTGGCGGCTCACTAGAAGATTTATGGTGTTTTAATGAAGAAGCAGTGGTACACGCTATTTTCAATTCAACTACTCCAATTGTCAGTGCTGTTGGTCATGAAATTGATACCACGCTATCAGATTATGTCGCTGACTTAAGAGCGCCCACACCATCTGCTGCTGCAGAGTTGGTCTCTCGCGATCAAAGTGACATCATTGATAAATTCAATAACATCGAAAAGCGACTGCAATTTGCACTGCAAAACCGTATCAACATTCAAAAGCGCTTGGCCAATGATCACCTCAAACACTTATTGAAAAGACATCCAGAGCAAAGACTGGTAGTGCAAGCACAAAAAGCTGATGAACTCACCCAACGCTTAACCAATTCCACGGTGGGTTTGATTAAAAGTAAACAAATACTGCCGCAGCAATTAAGCAGAAACCTCATACACTTATCACCACAAGCAAATATTGACTATCAAACAGAAAAGCTGAAGCTACTCGAAGAACGTTTATCCCAAAGCCTGTCTCACAAATACCAACAAGAAAAAAACCACTTCGTCAGTATGATTGAGCAATTGCAGCTTGTCAGTCCGCTGGCCACCATTGCAAGGGGCTATAGTGTGACTCGGAATGAAAAAGGCAAAATAGTGAAAAGTGTAAATCAGGTTAAAACGAAAGATAGAATATCTATTCAGCTAAGTGATGGACAGGTTGATGCAACGATAAATTGACAATCACACTCTTATTGAACCCACACCTTTTATTCGGCGCCAATGACAACATGATTCAATAAGCGCTTAACTTGTTCTTTGGTCGTTGCATCATCATTGAACATTAAGCCCATAGAAACGCCGTTTAAAATACTCTTGGTACTACAAATGGTTGGATTGATTTTTAAATTTTGATTGCCTTGAAAATCTTCAATAACGACTTCAACGGTTTGACCTTTTTGCAGTAATAAATCATCCCCATTTGAAAGCGATACTTGGCAGCCTGCCACTGATAAATCAACAATCTTCCCTTGCCAATAATCCTCACCAATTTTAATTTTAGCAGCGATTTCTGTTTCAATACGGATATTGTTTCTTAGGGTTTGAAGGGTCACTTCTTTAGGAAATTCAAGTACCATCATACGAGACGGTATGTGAAGTGTCTGGCGAACAGGGCTAGCAAAAGCAACAACCGCTCCTTCGTGACCTTCAATTAACCCACGAACGGTAATAATGGTACCTTGAGCAATATAGTGTGAAAAGTTACCTAACTTTTTAACATCTGGAAATTGAATAAGTACATAGTCTTTTGGGGCCATACCAATGAAGGTAGTGCGAAATTTGCCGCGTTTTCCTGCGGGTGTAGTGACGTCGATGGTAACTGGCGCGCCGGCATGAAGTAGCCCGAGGTTTTTATTTAACCAACTTAACACATCAACCTTTACCGGACCTGTCATATAATTTAACCAGCTGTTTACAATCAAGTTTACAGTAGCCAAAACTGACCATAAAAGCAATGAGCCATCTATGACTCATTGCTTTATTTTGACTAAGAGTTCTTCTTGTAGCCTTGTGTAGCCCGCGCTAGTTTTTTCTGTTCGGTAAAGCTAAGTTTTTTCTTTCCTGAGAACGGATTTGATGTTTCTTTAAACTCAATTCTAATCGGCGTCCCCATGATTTTTAACGACTTTCGATAGTAGTTCATTAAATAACGTTTATACGATGGCGGCAGGTGCTTAGCCTGATTACCGTGTATGACAATAATCGGTGGGTTATAGCCGCCTGCGTGAGCATACTTCAACTTAATGCGACGTCCATTGTGCATAGGCGGTTGGTGATCAAAAATAGCCATGTCTAATATTTTGGTGACCATTGACGTAGAAATACGCTTAGTTGCTGACTCAAACGCTTCTTCAACTGATTCAAATAAATGGCCAACACCTGTTCCATGCAATGCAGAAATAAAGTGAATACGGGCAAAATCAATAAAACCAAGGCGACGATCAAGCTCTTTATGAATTCTATCTTTAATTTCCTGATCAATACCATCCCATTTATTCACCGCAAGCACCAAAGAACGACCCGACTCCAAAATAAAGCCCAGCAAACTTAAGTCTTGATCGGTAATACCTTCACGTGCATCTATGATCAATAAACACACGTTGGCGTCTTCAATCGCACGCAATGTTTTAATTACTGAGTATTTTTCAACAACATCAGTAACATTCTTACGACGACGAATACCCGCCGTATCAATTAACGTATATTCACGTTCGTTACGCTCCATTGGAATATAAACGCTGTCTCGGGTCGTACCTGGCATATCGTAAACAACCACGCGCTCTTCGCCTAAAATACGATTGGTGAGTGTTGACTTACCCACATTAGGCTTACCAATGATCGCCAATTTGATTTTATCACTTTCAAGCGGTGCATCTATGGTGCTCTCATCGAATTCAAATTCATCAGACGCGAACTCATCGTTTTCTTCATCGTCTTCTTGGCTTTGCCCTAACGCTTCAATATGAGGTGTTAACGCTAAGGTTAAGAGCTGTGTCACACCGCGACCATGCGCCGCTGCAATTTGGTGTACATCGCCTAAGGCGAGTTGATAAAATTCAGCCACTGCAGAATCTGCGTCGATACCATCAATCTTATTAGCGACCAAAAATACTTTTTTGTTTTGCTTACGTAAATATTCAGCAATTGACTGATCGGCTGAAGTTAATCCTGCGCGTGCGTCAACTAAAAACAAAACAGCATCAGATTCATCAATAGCTGCTAGCGATTGCTCAGCCATTAACGCATCGATTCCTTCTTCATCACCATGGATACCACCAGTATCGATCACAATGAATGGATTTTCTTCTACTTCCGCCTGCCCGTATTGACGGTCACGGGTTAAGCCCGGATAGTCGGCCACGAGCGCATCTCGACTACGAGTTAGACGGTTAAATAATGTTGATTTTCCTACGTTGGGACGACCAACAAGTGCTACGACTGGCAGCATGATTACCTCATTAACATAAACAAACAACGGCCCCTATCACTAAGTATAGGAGCCGTTTTAAATAGTATCCGTTTAAGTGCAATTAAAAAGGCAATGCCTTATAAATCACTTAAACGCGAAGCACCCTATCAATTAAGGTGTTTTAATCGCCTGCAAATCACCGTCACGTGACTGAGAATATAGAATATTCTCATTCACAGTTGGTGTTGCGTGAATGCCACTACCATCAACTTCATGACGTGCGACAATCTCTCCTGATTCTCTAGAAATCCAATGTAAATATCCTTCAAAATCACCGACAACCACGAAGTCATCAATAACTGCTGGTCCTGTCACACCGCGGTTAGTCAGTGATAGGTTGCTCCATTTTTCTAAACCGTTAATACGGTCAATGGCAAATACATGGCCTTTCACGTTAGTCAGATAAATGGTATTACCATCGATGCTGATTTGACGATATGAAGAATATTGGCGCTTCCATAAAGTACGACCATTTCTAATATCAACAGCCGCTAAATTGCCTCGTGACGATACGGCATAAACTTTATCACCGTAAACCACTGGCTCTGCATCGACATCAACCACACGCTCCAACTCAGTTGAACCAGTAGCCTCTCCTAAAGGAGCTGTCCAGCCTTGTTGGCCTTTTTCAAGCATGTAAACAGTAAGGTCACCCGAAGAGCTACCTAAAATAACACCACCACCAGAAATGGTCGGGGCACTAATACCACGTAATGACAAAGGAGGAACGTCTTGATCGATTTTCCATAACTCTTCACCATCTGTCGCATTAAACGCCTTTAATACCCCAGATGCACTATTAACCACCAAAATACCTGAGTCGAATGCCGGTCTAGCGATAATTTCACCTTTGACCTTGTTGCTCCATGACATTTCACCTGTTTCAGCATCAAATGCAAAAATTTCACCATTTTCGGTGCCAACAAACACTTTGTTAATTGCAGCAATTGGGCCGCCAGAAACTAATGCTGATTTTTTATTATCAAAAAAACCAGTTTCATCATTTACATCACTTAAATCAATCGACCAAACAGTATCACCAGTTTCAGCATTTAACGCGATAAGTTCACCATCGCGGCTCGCCGAGAATATTTTTCCATAGGCAGAAAATGGCTTGATTCTCGAAAAGTAGTGACCAACACCATCTCCGACACTTTTTTCCCATATAACTTTGGGTTCAAACAATTCTTGAATGTCTGTTAGCTCTGCGACTTTTATACTCTCATCTTCTTCATCATCAGTTGATGAACATGCCAATAGCATTGAGCTAAGCAAAACAGCGAGTGCAATTTTTCCGTGATGTTTTAATTGTTTTAATTTTTGCACACTAAGCCTCGTTACTTCGGTAAATTTACGGTTACAGCTAAATCGTCTAACTTCATTTGTAAATTAGGGCTAGTTGTTAATCCACCGGCATCTATGGCTGCTTGAAATGCGTTGCGTGCTAGGTCTTTTTTCTCTTGCATCACATAGACGTCACCTTTGGTTTCTTCGAACAGTGCATTAAATGCGACTGGCACCTGAGCTGATAACGTCGTTAACGCTTGTTCAAGTTCGCTAAGCTCAATTTGTACTCGCGCTAAACGAATGGTAGCTAACGCCTTAATTTCTTCAGAAGGTGCTTTCTCAACCGCCGTTTTCAAATGAGATGCAGTGGCATCCCAGTCTTGCTCATTTGCCGACTCTTTTGCTAGTGCTAATGCGGCTAACGATGCGTAGCTGGATTCGCTGTTAGCAGCAATGAATTGCTCAGCATCTGTCTTAAACCCTTGAGTATCTGTGACCGCTTTTTCTAATACCTCTTGGAAGGCATCTGCAGTTGCCAGCTCTGAATCAAGCTTGGCTTCTTGGTAGTAGTTATAACCTACAAATACAGCTAATCCAGCAGCAAAACCACCAATTATGGCATTGCCGTTTTCTTTCCAAAAGCCTTTAATCGCTTCTACTTGTTGTTCTTCTGTTTGATAAACTTCCACAATTAACCCTTAGACTAAATCAGTTAATAAGCTCGCAATCTCTTCGATAGGCAAACTTTGTTGTTCATGCTGGCCACGTAAATACTTCACCGTAATCGTGTTATTGGCCAGTTCATCTTCCCCTAAAATTAGGGCTATTTGCGCGCCAGATTTATCGGCACGCTTCATTTGTTTCTTCATGTTGCCACCACCACAATGACATTGCAGTCTAATCTGTGGCACTTGATCACGCCACTGCTCTGCCAAAATGTTGGCTTTTGCGGCAACATCATCACCTAGCATAATGACATACGCATCTACTTGAGCCCGCACATTATCAGCTTTCTCGAGACTCGTCATCATAAGTACTAAGCGTTCGATTCCTAGTGCAAAACCAAAACCAGGCGTTCCTTTTCCACCTAATTGCTCCACTAGGCCATCGTAACGCCCACCAGCACAGACCGTACCTTGAGCACCTAAGCTGCTAGTTACCCATTCAAACACCGTACGATTGTAATAATCTAAACCACGCACTAATCGGTCGTTTAGCTGGTAATCAATGCCTGCACTGTCTAATCGTGCACACAATGTTGAAAAGTGCTGTTTGGTCTCGTCGCCAAAGTAATCACTTAATTTCGGTGCATCAACTAATACCGCTTGCACGTCCTTATTTTTACTATCAAGTACGCGCAAAGGATTCGAATACATTCGGCGCTGACTATCTTCATCAAGCTTATCTTTATGTAGCTCTAAATAAGCAACTAATGCATCACGATAATCATTACGCTCGTCGTTTGAGCCTAAAGAGTTAAGCTCTAACGTGACGTGCTCGTTAATGCCAAGCTCTTTCCATAACCGCGCAGAAAGCATGATCACTTCAGCGTCTATATCTGGAGTTGCAATACCAAAGGCTTCAATACCAAATTGGTGAAACTGACGGTAACGCCCTTTTTGCGGACGCTCATGTCGAAACATGGGCCCCATATACCAAAGACGTTGCTCTTGGTTGTACAATAACCCATGTTGATTGCCCGCGCGGACACAGCTCGCCGTACCTTCTGGTCGCAAGGTTAAACTGTCACCATTACGATCATCAAAGGTGTACATTTCTTTTTCAACAATATCAGTAACTTCGCCAATAGAGCGTTTGAATAAAGCAGTTGATTCGACAATCGGCATGCGAATTTCGGCGAACCCGTAATTACTCGCAACGCGTCGTAACACTTCCTCGACCATTTGCCAGACATTGGTTTGTGCTGGAAGGCAATCATTCATGCCTCGTACTGCCTGTATTGCTTTACTCACTAAAACTGCTCTCTTGTGATCAAAATTAAACGGCGCATTATAGGCAGAATTGGATAAAACGTAAACTCTGCAAGCACCTGTGGTTACATTATTCCACTTCTTTTACATCGATTTGATTGTTTTCATCCATCAACTTCGCTTTTGAGCGGATTTTTTGCTCAAGTTGGTCGACTAAATCGTTATTATCAAATCGTTCTTTTTGTCGAACACCGTCAAGGTAAAAACCACTTTTTTTACTGCTGCCTGTTAAACCTAGATCGGAAACCGTCGCCTCACCAGGACCATTAACGATACAACCAATAATGGAAACATCCATTGGCGTTACGATGTCTTCAAGGCGTTGCTCTAACGCATTGACGGTGCTGATGACATCAAACTCTTGACGAGAGCAGCTTGGGCAAGCAATAAAATTGATACCACGACTGCGAATTTTTAATGATTTTAAAATATCAAAACCGACTTTGATTTCTTCTACCGGATCAGCGGCCAAAGAAACACGTAAGGTATCGCCAATCCCTTCAGAAAGTAACATGCCTAAGCCAATTGCCGATTTGACCGAGCCAGAGCGTAAACCTCCTGCCTCGGTAATACCTAAGTGCAATGGATTATCGATTTGCGCAGCTAGTAAACGATAAGCACCTACAGCTAAAAAGACATCAGAGGCTTTAACACTGACTTTAAAGTCATGAAAATTCAACCTATCAAGTATGTCAACATGGCGCATTGCTGATTCAAGTAATGCTTCAGGCGTTGGCTCAGTATATTTTTCTTGAATATCTCTTTCTAAAGAACCGCCGTTCACGCCAATGCGGATCGGAATATTTTTGTCGCGTGCAGAAGCAACAACCGCTTTAATGCGATCTTCATTGCCAATATTACCTGGGTTAATACGTAAACAATCAGCGCCATATTCAGCCACTTTTAGCGCGATGCGATAATCAAAGTGGATATCTGTCACTAATGGGATATCAACTTGCTGCTTGATTTGCTTAAATGCCTCAGCAGCGTCCATGGTAGGTACGCTCACACGAACAATGTCGGCACCAACCGCTTCTAGCGCTTTTATCTGGGCAACGGTAGCAGCAACATCTGTCGTTAGCGTGTTGGTCATTGATTGCACTGATATCGGTGCATCACCACCAACGGGGACATTACCAACCATGATTTGACGAGATTTGCGACGGATAATAGGGGATTCTTTAAACATAGTATTTCAATTAAGATTCTGGTGTTTCAGGTAAAATAAATTTTGCAATATTGCCAGTGTTGTATTTACTCATATCAACCACTCGACCATTAAAGTTTATTGCAACTAATTCAGGTTTGCCGACGGTAATGTTAAACGGCGGAACACCATTTAATTCCATGACATAACCTGCTTTTTTGATGCCATAGGCGATACGCTCACCCGTTCCATCTTGAATATTAACCCAACAATCACCCGCGAATGTAAAAATGGCCCGAACGGCAGGCAAAGCATTTGTCGGCACTTCTTGTTGAATAACATTACTTGTAGGTGCTGTTATCGATGCACGTTGCTGAGTTTCCTCTGTGAGTACTCCTTGCTCACCTGAACGGTCCATAATGTTGAGTTCAACATTGGTGCTATCAGGTCCTTCAGCAATGGTTACGGGATCGGATTCGACCTCTCTTGTATTTGCAATAACCTCAGTACTAAGCTCTGGTTCCATCACTTTTCCGGTGACATTATTAGTACTTCGCACGGTTTGGATATCTGAAATCAGTACAGCTTTTTGATTATTAGCATCCTGAAAATAATAAACAATCGTCAATGCAATCAACACCAATACAATAAGGTAACTTAACCACATAACTCTTGAATGCTCGGCTTGCTTTTCTGTAATTTTAGAAAAACTCTGCATTTTGCTGCCTTGTTGCTTAGCAACATCTAATGCATCATAGCTTGATAACACATCATCAACACTAATTTCAACTAACTTGGCATAGTTGATCAAATAACCCCGTGTAAAGGTTTCAGGTACTGATTTATCAAAGCGATCTGCTTCTATATCTTTTACTTGGCAGACACGAAAATTCAATTTTTCGGCAACGTTTTCCGCACTGAGATTCATTTTAACTCGGGCTTCTGCAAGCATTAAGCCAGGGCCAATAGCTTCAATGTTGTCCGTCAGCTCATTTGATGCTTTTTTACTCATGATTAGGTTTATTCATTCCCAACAGCAAATGGGCGTGGATCCGCAAGGTAAATTTTGTCACCAACGCGCACCAAACTTCGTTCATCTAACTTGTTCCACTCTTTTAACGCGTGCAAATGAATGTTGTATCTTTTAGAGACGGTGAATAGATTTTCTCCGTCCGCCATTTCGTGAGTCGGTAAATCTTCAATTTGATGGTATATGACCTCTTGCCTGATCTTTTCAGTCGTATTAGCTTTTGCATTACTGTCAGCGCTTACTATCTCTTCCTGTTGTTCAGAGTCCATAGTAGTAGATAAGTTCCCATCAGTATGACTTTCTAATTGACTCACAAGTTCATCGGTACTGCTCAATGCTTCTACATCATATGGAGTACTCTCTGTTTGTGCATTTTCGGCCTGCTCTAGTGCTAGTTGTTGGTCGTATTCCCTTGATAACTCTGCCAAGGTTTCATCGTTTTCAATCAACGCTTCTGCTTCAGCTAGTACTGCATCAATTGACTCATCACTGAGCATGCCATCATCAAGTACAGGATCTGGTTCAGCCTCGGCATCGTATTCTGAAGCATGTCTAGATATTTCAGCAATCAGAGCATCTGTCGACTGTTGCTCCAATTGTTCGGTTTCATCTGTAATTGACTCCAAATGAGCGATTTGTTGCTCTGCGGTTAGCACTGCACTATCGGTACCACTAGAGTTTTGCTCACTGGCTACAACTTTACTTGATTGTACTTGTGGCGCTTTTAATACCCTTGTAGGTTTTGCTGTTTTAACTACCGGCGGTTGATTTTGTTGCGGCTGCGAGGACGTTGTACCTTGAGTGCTTTCTTTTGGAATAGTGTAAACAGCAGATTGACGTGATTTAGGCTTATATTTTTTCTTTTTTGAAAAAACGATCGGGGCTTTATCTTTATCAGGCGATAACACCACGACACGCTTATTAACTGATTGGCTTTGAGTTTTTGATACCAATATTTGGTATTGAGTTGCTAGGTCATCCGCATCAATTGAGTCTAATCTATTAAGTAAATATTGCTTCGCATGCCAAGAGTCAGGGTACATTTTTACCAGCATAGTACCATAATTATTGGCAGTTCTGGTATCACCTAGCTTTAAATACACTTTGTAAGCAAGCGCCATATATTCAGAGCTGAACCGACGAGACGCTTTCTCAAAACGTTTACCATAATCTTTCGCGGTGACGTATTCACCAATAGCATATTGTAAACGCATCATTTGTAAAAGCGCCGAGCCGCTTGACGGGCTATGGGCGATGGCTTTTTCTAAATAATGTTCGGCTTTTTCAAAGTTAAATGCTTCTAATTGGCATAAGGCAAGATTTTCATAACTTTCCGAGACACGGATATAAGTGGGTACTTTAATCGCTTTGAGAAACTGTACTTCTGCTTCATCCAATCGTTCTTTTCTACATAAAAACACACCGTAATTATTCAAGGTGTTAGCATCATTAGGGTCCAGCGACAACGCATGTTCGTATGATTGAACGGTAAGTGCATCTTCACCAACGGTTTCATAGTAGTGAGCAAAAGCAGAATACACTTGGACCATGTTCGGCGCGTACTTTTTCGCTTTTTCTAGATTAAATTTGGCTTGTGAAGTATTACCCATTTTTAAATAACCTAGACCCAGCGATATGCGCGTTAAGGCAATTTCTGAGTCCGATGATTCATTTTCTAAGACTGGAGTATCATCTTCTTCATAATTTTGAGTTACACAAGCCGACAGAGAAACCATTGCAGTCATTGCAATCAACGTCTTTAAAAATCTTGTCATAATATTTTGATGTCACTTATTAAAATTTATACATCGATGACAACAAGCGACTCAATTCGCTTGTTCCTAAATTTTACGACGCAAATTATTATACTTATTGGTATTTTTTAATTTGAACAAATCAGCAGGTCGTAATTAGCCTACCATTTTTACTGAAATTGACTTGTCTTTCACCTGTTTTTTTTCATTGCTGGTTAAAGTACGTTTAGTTCGGTCTAAAACATCACCTGCTAATTGGCCACAGGCCGCATCAATATCATCGCCGCGTGTGCGTCGTGTTATCACAGTTAAGCCATAAGATTGCAGTACTTTATCGAATCTATCAATACGAGAATTACTCGAGCGTTTATATGGTGACCCAGGATAAGGATTAAATGGGATAAGATTGATTTTACTCGGCAAATCCTTTAGAACACGTGCTAATTCATGGGCTTGGTCTGTACTGTCATTAACATGATCCAGCATCACGTATTCAATTGTTGCCTGTTTGTTTGCTTTAGAGCCTTCCACATAACGACCCGCAGCTGCAATAAACTCTTCCAATGGATATTTTTTATTGATCGGTACAATTTCATCGCGCAAAGCATTGTCTGGTGCATGAACTGATATTGCCAAGGCGCAGTCAATTTTCTCTTTCAGCATATCTAGGGCTGGAACCACGCCTGAGGTACTCACGGTAACGCGACGTTTAGATAGTCCATAACCCAAGTCATTTAGCATGGTGTCGAGTGATGGGATTAAATTTTTCATGTTAAGTAGAGGCTCACCCATGCCCATCATCACAATATTAGTGATTGGTCGAGTGCCTGCAATTCGAGTTGCGCCAATATCGTTGGCTACGCGCCACACTTGCCCGATGATTTCAGACATTGATAAATTACGATTGAAGCCTTGCTGGGCTGTAGAACAAAATGTACATTCTAAAGCACAGCCTACTTGAGATGAGACACATAAAGTGGCTCTTCCATTTTCCGGTATCCACACGGTTTCAACTTCTTGTCCGCCCTCAAGTTTTAGGGCGTACTTAATGGTGCCATCATTTGAAACTTGCTTTTGAGAAATTTCAGGCGCTTTGATCTCACAATTACGTTGCAGTTTTTCACGTAATTTTCTGTTGAGGTTGGTCATTTGTTCAAAGTCATCATAACCAAAGTGATAAATCCATTTCATGATTTGATCGGCACGAAATGGTTTTTCGCCAATAGAGGCAAAGTATTCACGCATCATCTGATGATCAAAATTCAACAGGTTCACTTTAGAAACTGCTTTTGGCTCAGCAGGATTGACAACTTCAGTCACTTGACTCATGTAAATAATTTCTCAAAATAACAAAATTCAAAGGGTGCAAATTGTACACTTTTTCACCAAAAGCGGCAATTCAAAAGACATTATTTGTAACGACATAATATTTAAGTAAAAGCGTTATAAATAACTTCTTAGCGGTTCAAAAAACAAAAGCGCTTATAAAACAAAAGGATTTTACTGAAACCAGTAAAACCCTCTTAATTTTAATTTGAGCTTAAATCAACTCAATAGAGCTGATTTAAGACAAATTAACGAGTGCGCGGGCAAATCTCTTCATCAGTAAAGAAGTAAGCAATTTCACGAGCCGCTGATTCTACAGCGTCTGAGCCGTGAACTGCGTTTTCGTCGATTGAGTTAGCGTAGTCAGCACGTAACGTACCAGCTAATGCTTCAGCTGGGTTAGTAGCACCCATGATCTCACGGTTTTTAAGCACAGCGTTTTCGCCTTCTAATGCTTGAACCATTACTGGGCCAGAAGTCATGAACTCAACTAAAGCACCGAAGAAAGGACGCTCGCTGTGCTCAGCGTAGAAACCCTCTGCTTGTTCTTTAGATAAGTGAACCATTTTTGATGCGATGATAGTTAAACCAGCAGTTTCGAAACGGTTGTAGATTTGACCAATTACATTTTTTGCAACTGCGTCTGGTTTTACGATTGAGAACGTACGTTCAATAGCCATGATAAGCCCTTTTAAATAATTTAAATTAAATTTGGTACAAAATTTTGGCGCGATTATAGACGAAAAAAACACATTTGCCTAATCTTATTCTAGAAGAGTTTAAGAGGCATTTTAGGCGCTTGAATTGGCAGGCTTTAACAAAAAATTAAAGCTATAAAAAAGGCCAGCAATGCTGGCCTAATTCTTAAAACTGATTTCCTGAAGGATCTGAGTCACCTTTCTCGGCTTGAATTCGCATATAAATTTCTTCACGATGCACAGAGACTTCTTTCGGCGCATTTACACCAATGCGTACTTGGTTTCCTTTTACACCTAAGACAGTCACGGTAACGTCGTCACCAATCATAAGGGTTTCACCAACACGGCGTGTTAATATCAACATTCTTCTGTTCCTTTTAATTCAGAAATTAGGTCCACTAATTTTTAAGCTAGTTATTAATAAGTTAGTCTATTTTTTGAGAAACTTCATAAATTAATTCATTAAGTTAAACAAAATAGCTACTTAGGCAACGAAGCTAAATCAAATACCTGATGCAAGCGGGAGATTGCAGTATTCAAATGAACTTCATCTATCACAACAGAGATACTGAGCTCTGAAGTAGAAATCAATAAAACTTTAATTTGCTCTTTGGCTAAAGTAGTTAACACTTCACCGACTAAGCCAGCATAAGCTTTTATTCCTACACCGATAGCCGACACTTTGGCGACATTGGTATGAATTTGGGTATCTTTTATACAGTAATTTTTCTTAAATTTCTGTAATATATTTGTAAGTTTTGTTTGATCCTTGCTGTGGATCACAAATTGGAGGTTTATCTGACCGGCGTTAAGCACGCTTTTATTCAACATTTCCAATTCTATTCCCTGTTCACCGATTAAAGTAAACAAATTGGCCATCGCTATATCACTCTCAATACCGTTGATAATAACCAAGATATCATGTTGATGATGCGCAATACTTGTGATGCCTTGGTTACCGCAAAGTTCCGCAGCGATTGTATCTTTATGTGTCACTAAACTTCCTTCACCTGGCTCAAAACTACTTAATACGCGTATTGGCATGTTATGGCGCAGGCCGTATTCAACTGCCCTGTTTTGAAGCACTTTGGCGCCAAGGCTTGCCATAACAAGTGCTTCTTCAAAAGTCAGCACTTCAATTTTTCTCGCCTGCTCAACCAAACGAGGATCTGATGTATAAATGCCGTTCACATCAGTAAAAATTTGGCATTCATTTGCTTGTACCGCAACCGCCATTGCCACCGCTGATGTGTCCGAGCCGCCACGACCTAACGTGGTAATGTTCGCTTCATTATCCACACCTTGAAAACCGGCAACGACAATCACTTGTTCTTGTTCTAACGCTTGCTCAAGCCTTTTGGTATCAATAGACTCGATACGTGCCCGACCAAAGTGATTATTCGTTCTAATGCCCACTTGATGAGCAAGCAATGAAACTGCTGAAAAGCCTCGTTGAATAAGAGCGATGGTCAATAGCGAAATACTTACTTGCTCACCAGAAGCCATGAGCATGTCTAATTCACGTGTCGAAGGTTGAGCATCCAGCTGCGTTGCCAAAGACACCAAACGATTGGTTTCTCCTGACATAGCTGATAGCACCACAACAACTTGGTGCCCTTGCCTTACCGTTGCTATTACATTTTCAGCGACCGCTTCAATGCGAGCAAGGGAACCGACGGAGGTTCCCCCATATTTTTGTACAATGACTGCCACAAATGCTCAGTGATCTTTAGCTAAGTTTTTCAGTTAACCAAGACTCTACTGACTGTAGTGCCGCAGGAACATTTTCTGGCTCACTGCCACCAGCTTGCGCCATGTCTGGGCGGCCACCGCCTTTACCACCGACTTGTTGAGCAACCATATTGACAAGCTCTCCTGCTTTAACTTGGCTGACTAAATCTTTAGTCACACCAGCAATTAAGCTTACTTTTTGACCTGATGCAGTTGCCAGTAGAATAATGCCAGAGCCCATTTTCACTTTCAATTCATCAACCATGCCGCGTAAGGACTTGGCTTCTACGCCATCTAAATTAGCAATTAGCGCTTTAACGCCATTAATATCAACGGCCTGGCTAACTAAATCAGCACCCGCTGCTGAAGCAAGTTGTTGCTTAAGTTGTGCAATTTCTTTTTCTAATTGCTTAGAACGACTGATCATCTGTTCAACTTTTGACTCCGCGCTGGCAACGTCAGATTTCATCAAACCAGCAATAGACGATAGCGTATTAGCTTGATCATCAACAAAAGCTAATGCTCCTTCACCAGTTACCGCTTCAATACGTCGAACGCCTGCTGCAATGCCTGACTCGGAAGTAATTTTAAATAGGCCAATGTCACCTGTACGCTCTACGTGGATACCACCACAAAGCTCAGTTGAGAAATCACCTAAAGTCACGACTCGCACTTCGTCATCGTATTTTTCACCAAAAAGAGCCATTGCCCCTTTTGCTTTCGCCTCATCTATTTGCATTAATGCTGTTTCGCGCTCAACATTTTGACGAATTTGCGCATTTACTGTTCTTTCTACTTCAGCTAATTCAGCAGCCGTTACACCTTCAAAATGAGAGAAATCAAAGCGTAATTTATCTGGATCGACTAACGAGCCCTTTTGCGTCACATGCTCACCTAACACTTTTCTTAACGTGGCATGTAAAATGTGAGTTGCAGAGTGGTTTTTAATGATTTTCTCGCGGCGAGTCGTGTCAATTTCAGCATTAACACGACGGTTCATGCCGATAACAGCACGAGCAATGCCGTGATGAACAAATGCTTTGCCCACTTTGACTGTGTCGGTTACTTCAAATACGCCACCATCAAGGTGAATTAACCCAGTGTCGCCCACTTGGCCACCAGACTCAGCATAAAATGGTGTTTTATCTAAAATAATGACACCTTTCTCATTTTCATTAAGTTGCTCTACACTGCCTGTTTCATTGAATAACTCAACAACAGTGCTTGAGAATGAATCATTTGTGTAGCCTTTAAAATCAGTCACTTTGTCTGATTTTAATTGCTCGTTATAATCGGTACCAAACTGGCTCGCTTGTTGCGCACGTTCGCGCTGCAAGCCCATAGCCACATCAAACCCATTGTGATCAATTCTTAGCGCTCGTTCACGTGCGATATCAGCGGTCAAATCAGCTGGGAAGCCATAGGTATCATAAAGTTTAAATACGTCATCACCTGAAATTGTATCGCCTTCTAAGTTACTTAGGATATCTTCAAGCAAATTCATACCGCGATCTAAGGTACGACCAAATTGCTCTTCTTCGATGCGTAAGATTTTTTCAACAACTGCTTGTTGCTGAGCCAGCTCTGGGTACGCTTCACCCATTTGTTCAACAAGGGAGGCAACTAATTTGTGGAAGAAGTGAGCTTTGGCTTCTAATTTATGTCCGTGACGAACGGCGCGACGAATAATGCGACGTAATACATAACCACGACCTTCGTTTGACGGCATCACACCATCGACAATCATAAAGCTACATGACCGAATGTGATCAGCGATGACGCGTAATGATTTATGTTCAAGATCGTTACATGCTAATAAATTAGCAGCATCACCAATTAAGCCTTTAAAGATGTCAATCTCGTAGTTGCTATGAACGCCCTGCATAATTGCGGCAATACGTTCTAAGCCCATACCTGTATCTACAGAAGGTTTCGGCAGTTGCTCCATGGTACCGTCTGCGTGACGGTTGTATTGCATGAAAACGAGGTTCCAGATTTCAATAAATCTATCACCGTCTTCTTCTGGCGATCCTGGAGGACCACCCCAGATTTCTTCACCATGATCATAAAAGATCTCTGAACAAGGACCGCAAGGGCCTGTATCACCCATCGACCAAAAGTTATCCGATTCAAATTTCTTACTTGGACTTTTATCACCAATTTTAATGATTTTCTCTACTGGAACACCAATCTCATTGGCCCAGAAATCAAAAGCATCAGTATCAGTTTCATATACGGTTACCAGTAGCTTTTCTTTCGGTAGTTTCAACACGTCGGTGAGGAATTCCCAACCAAAACGAATGGCGTCTTCTTTAAAATAGTCTCCGAAGCTAAAGTTACCTAGCATTTCAAAAAACGTATGGTGACGTGCTGTATAACCGACATTCTCTAAGTCATTATGTTTACCACCAGCACGTACACAACGTTGTGAAGAAGTAGCACGTGTGTAGGCTCGAGATTCAGCACCTAAAAATACGTCTTTAAAAGGCACCATCCCTGCGTTAGTAAATAGCAATGTGGCATCGTTTCCTGGGATCAACGAACTGCTAGGAACGATTTGATGTTGCTTTGAAGCAAAGTAGTTGAGAAAAGCCTGACGTATATCAGCACTGGTCTTAATCATGGTAAAATCCAATTAATCTAAAGTAAGTTCGATTGTCTAATTTGTTGACAATGCCGCCATAATCTCATCATGTGAGAATCCGCGGTATTGTAAAAATCTTATTCTTTTCGCTTTGTCTTTCTGATCGGCAATCGCGCGGCCACCAAATTTTTTGCTATAGGCCAATTCTACTTGCACATACCAATCAATTTCTTGTGACTCCATCACCAATGAAATCGTCGAAGAATCCACGCCTTTTTGTGACAGCTCATTGTTAATATGACGCCATCCATAACCCTTACTCACCTTATTACGAATAACAGACTCGGTGAATCGCTCGTCACTTAGGTAGTTTTTTTCAAGCAAATGTTCGGTGACGATCGCTATATCGTCACGAAGAAACTCACGCGCTAATAGCTTTTGAGTTAGCTCTTTTTGGGAGTGCTCTCGGCGCGATAATAAATGTATGGCCGAATGCAAAACTTCTTTATTCAATTAACAAAAACAAAACGTGCAAAAATATTGGCAAGTATTCTACCCAGAAATAGCGCGCAATACCAACACACATGTGCAAAAGATAGGCGTTAAGGGTAATAATTTAACCTGAAGGGTGAAAACAAAAAAGCCAACAGATTAGTTGGCTTTTTATTCGAGAACAATTATTCGAGAACAGTTATTCGAAGATATTAGATTTAGATACTTATGCGCTTGTATTGTCGATAACTGGCGTTCCAGTAATTTCGTTCAATCTTCGCGGTTAGTTGTTCATCTGAGATTTCTAACGCTAACCCTTGTTCGAATGCAATTTTTGAAATAGCAAAAGCAATATCACGGCTCAGTTGTGCAATTGACGTTAAAGGAGGCAATAACTCGCCTTCGCCAGTGTTGGCAAGCGGCGATTGTTTAGCCAGCATTTCACTCGCCACTAGCAGCATTTCATCAGTAATGCGGTTGATGTTTGCCGATACCACACCTAGGCCAATGCCTGGAAAAATATAGCTATTGTTACATTGGGAAATAGGATACAGCTTGCCTTGCAATTCAACCGGCGCAAATGGACTACCTGTGGCTACTATTGCATTTCCTTCTGTCCATGTAATCACCTGCTCAGGTGTTGCTTCTACTTGTCGAGACGGGTTACTCAATGGAAAAATGATCGGCTTGTCACAATGACTGTACATTGCCTTGATCACTTGTTCGGTGAATAAACCTGCTTGACCAGAAACACCGATTAAGATATCAGGTTTTGCATTATTCATGACTTCTCGTAATGAAGCATATTCCCCTTCAATTTCCCACGATGTTACATCATCTGTTGTTTGTGTTAATTTTTCCTGGAAGTCTCTTAATCCCTCCATGCCTTGGGTTAAGAGACCCAAACGATCAACCATATAAATTTGCTTTCTGGCATGTTGCTCAGAAATACCTTCACTGACCATTTGAGCAATAATTTGCTCAGCAATACCACAACCAGCAGAGCCCGCACCGACAAACGCAACCCGCTGACTCGAAAGCTCCACGTTTTTAGAGCGGCACGCCGCTAGCAATGTACCAACCGTAACGGATGCCGTACCTTGAATATCATCATTAAAACAACAAATTTCATTACGGTATCGGTTTAACAAAGGTGTTGCATTGGGCTGAGCAAAGTCTTCGAATTGCAACATCACATGCGGCCAACGACGTTTGATCGCGTTGATAAACATATCTAAAAACTCATCATACTCTGCTTGGTCGATACGTTTATGACGTGACCCCATATACATTGGGTCGTTGAGCAGCTTTTCATTGTTTGTGCCTACATCAAGCATGACAGGTAAACAATACGCCGGACTGATGCCGCCACATGCGGTATATAATGATAATTTACCAATCGGGATCCCCATGCCGCCAATACCTTGGTCACCTAAACCTAAGATGC
Source organism: Thalassotalea atypica (assembly GCF_030295975.1). Classification (NCBI taxonomy): domain Bacteria; kingdom Pseudomonadati; phylum Pseudomonadota; class Gammaproteobacteria; order Alteromonadales; family Colwelliaceae; genus Thalassotalea; species Thalassotalea atypica. The sequence goes on along the minus strand of NZ_AP027364.1, from coordinate 758,825 downwards.
GCTCTCCGTCGGTAACCACGATGACTTTAACTTTATTTTTTGTCGCGTTGCGTAAAATATCATCTAATTGATGACGATCTTCGTACGAAATAAACAAACCACGAGAACTACGATAGATATCAGAAAATTGCTCACACGCATCACCGACAGTGGGCGTGTAGATAATGGGCATCATTTCTTCTAAATGTTCTTGCACCAATTTGTAGTACAAGGTTTCATTGTTATCTTGAATGGCGCGTAAATAAATATGTTTGTTTAGGTTAGTATTGAAGCTACTGTATTGACGATAACAACGGTCAACTTGCTCTTCGATCGTTTCAAAGCGCGGAGGCAATAAACCGGTAAGGTTAAACGCTACCCGTTCGTCTTTCGTAAAAGCACTACCTTTATTTAATAAAGGGGCTTCTATTAAGCTAGGGCCAGCATAAGGAATGTAGAGCGGTCTTTTTTGAGTATCTGTCATTGTTTTTATCTAATTTTGCAAAGTTAAGTAGCAATTAAGTAGCCTAGAAGGCGAGTGTGGCGAAGTATAGTTGAACTTACCGACATTAAAAAGCCAACCAGTTGGTAAATCAACGAATTAAATCGTAGTTTGCCTATCTAGTCGATAATTAGTCCGCTTCAGCGATCCATGCTAGTTGTATTGCTTCTAATACGCGCTCACCACAATGGGTTGGATCATCATCAAAGCGTTCAAGTGCAAGTACCCATTTCATCAGTTCTGGAAAGTGTAATTGCATTGGGTCTACATCAGGGTGTTCTTCTATCAAGTCAAGCGCGATTTCCAACGAGTCTGTCCACTTTAAGCTCATTATGTCCCCCTATTTGAAAAGCAGATTAAAACAAAAATAGTCAGCAGCTAACATCAGTATAAGCCAAATAATGACTCGCCGTGCTTTCAAACACAACTGACAATCGGTATGCCACCATTTTTTGAAGAGTTTAAACATTTGGAGTCCCTAACACCTGTCGACCATGAGAAATAATAGCGTTAGATATTTTTTTGTATATGCCTTTTAATAGAACCCAGTGGTGCCAATACAAGCTTTCAGTAATTTTTGCTTGTTTAAAGATGTGCACCAACTCCCCTTTTGCAAGTTCTTCTTGTATTTGTAACTCTGCAATCAAGCAATAGGCTGCACCATGTTTTGCCATTGCAACAAAAGCTTCAGATGAACGCACCGCGTGAAGCGGATAATCTCCTTCAGATAACCCAAAATGTTCATGAACAAAGCGAATGTGCATATTATCTTTGTGATCAAATGCTATACCCGGTGCTTGCCGTAAGCTGTGTTTATTAATTCCTTCGGAAAAATATCGTTCAATAAACTCTGGTGACGCCACTAAGATATAATCTAATTCACCTAGTTCTGTCAGTTGGCATCCTTTCACCGGTGTATTTTGACTGCCAATTGCGCCAAATGCTTGGCCGTCTCTTAGCATATCGACGGTGTGAGTTTCATCAGCAATCAACAGGTTTACTTCAATCAAATGTTGTTTAATTATTGGCGCAATTGCTGGGATCAGCCAAGTGGCTAAACTGTCTGCATTGGTGGCGATATGTAAAGTCAGCGGTGATTCAGGTGTGTCCGGCATGACTTGCGGCATTAAGTCTGCCTCCAACTGCACAACTTGATAGTAATGCCTTAATAATTGCTTGCCTAGCTTCGTCGTTTTTATTGGTTGGCTTCTGATCAAAACCGGTTGCGCAAGCTGCTGCTCGAGTGCTTTTATGCGTTGCGACACAGCAGATTGAGTGATGCACAAAGTGCCAGCAGCACGTTCAAAACTCTGATCTTTAATTACCGCGCTCAGTGCTTCTAGTAATTTGTAATCTAGCTTACTCATTGACGACTCATGTAATTCATACCCAACATTAGTATAACTTATGATTAATAATTTTAATTAATTATATTTATGACAAGAAGGGAACTATATTACCCAACATTGTTTTCTATTCATAAGGAAAGGCGATGTCTTTTACTGCGATGCTTCAAGGGCTCATTTTAGGAGCCGGAATGATCATTCCTATCGGTGCTCAAAACTCTTATGTCCTTAGTCAGGGCATTAAACGCAATCACCATATATTAGCAGCAACTATTTGTATGGTCTGCGACGTAATTTTAATCGGCTTAGGCATATTTGGAGGTGGAAAATTAATTGCCAGCCATGAATATTTAATGCTCGCTATTGGCTGGGGCGGTATTCTCTTTTTAACAGTTTACGCTTCAATTGCTTTTAAAAATGCATGGCAAAACCAATACCAACAGGCTGGCCAATTAAAAGCGGCCAATAACCGTAAGAAAATCATCGGAACCACTTTAGCAGTTACGCTATTGAATCCTCACGTTTATTTGGACACGGTTATGATACTCGGCAGCGTGGGTGGCACTTTTGACGGTAATGAACGATTGGCATTTGCCATTGGTACAATGTTGGCTTCCATTCTTTGGTTTTATAGCTTGGCACTAAGTGCAGCAAAAATGGCGCCGTGGTTAGGGCACCCTAAAGTACAGCGGGGAATAGATATACTCGTTGGTTTGATTATGGTTTTAGTGGCTTATTCCGTGTTTAACACTTTACTAAATCAATAATTTATCTTGTTGATTTGATAATGAAAAATATAAACATGTATACCATTAGCATGACAAAAGGCTGCATTTAGCAGCCTTTTTTATTGAACATAGAATGAGGTAATACGAACACTTCTTACTTTCTATATCTATGTTAACTCAACAGCGCAAATCCACCTGGCACATGATAAACTTTTGCAAAGCCATTTCGTTTTAATACTTTTGCGGCTGCGTCACTGCGATTACCACTACGACAAATACAAATAAACTCATGATCGTCATTACTGTGTTGGAAGTTATGAACAAATTCCGTTAACTGTGACAAGGGTACATTCACTAATTGTTTTCCTGCGACATAAGCTTCAGGATACGCCTCGTACTCGTGCACTTCTCGTACATCTACCACCGTCGCTTTAGGGTGTTTAACCATAAAACTTTCTAACTCATTAGGGGCTAAATTTCCTATTTCATCACTAGAGAATGATATTTGCCCACAAAAACAAGGGTTTTCAGACTCAGGTAGCTGTTGATCAATGCTAACTTTTTGCTTGGTAAACTCTTCAACTGACAGAGATTGATTCAACACACCATTTAATAGTGGGTTGGTTTTTTTCTCCATCGCCAAGCTCGTACTAAACAGTGATTGATAGTCATGGCTCGGACAAATAAGTGTTGAATCAATCACTGTACCATTAAGGGTTTGTAAAGATTCATACATTGATTGGGCGTTACTTTGTGCTAAATCTGTTCTGCCTAAACCGCCAATTTGAATCGAGTCGCCAACAAACACATAATCAACATTTTCAGCAAGCAAATCATCTCCATCGATTTCACCCAGTAAATACGCGACACTATTTTCGGTATGTCCCGGAATAGGCAATTGAGCCAATATTTTGCCACCCACTGTAATAGCTGGGACTTGCTGCCCATTAGCTAACCGCACAATCTTACTTTCTGCTGGCCAACCCAATAAATTGAAATGACCTGCAGCTATATGCTCGGGTATTAACTCTCTGACCATTTCAGGGGTTAATACTTGATGTTCATGACGGTGTGAGTCAAGTACAGCAATTACTTTGTAACCTTGGCACTTCACTAGCTTTTCAAATTTGTTGACTAATTCAGGCACCACATCGATAACCACACACTCTTTAGCGGCTTTATCAACATAACACCAAGTACATTGCTGATCATAGACCCACTGCTGTAATCCATCTACGCCAAACTCACTGGTATCATGAGTATCAGACAGCATTAAACAACTGTGATGCAGTGCTTTAACTGCTTGTTTGATTGCTTGACACGCTTGATCAATTTCTTGCTGTGTCGTTGCTGGGCCAAAGGACATTCGAATTGCCCCTTCGCTTTGCCATTTAGGCTTACCCATGGCATCAAGAACAAAGCTGCCAGTCACTTTTGACGAACAAGCAGAGCCAGAGCTAACACGAATTCGAGCTGCATCAAACAAATCCATGATTTCTTTACTTGATAGCCCTTTAACCGAAAAATTTAACGTCGTCGGTAAGGAATATTTGAAATCATGGTTAAAGATAATATCAGGGAAGACTTCCGTTAATGTGTCGAACATTTGTTGACGGTAACGCACTAACGTTTCATGATCTTTGAAAGTGTCGTCATGTTCACTATCAAGTAAGCTTAAAATCGCGTGCAGCGCAGCAATACCTGGTAAGTTTTCGGTGCCAGAGCGTAGGCCACTTTCTTGACCACCGCCAGCAATAAACGGTGTAAATGGAGCGTTTTCTCTAACATATAAAACGCCAATTCCCTTAGGCGCATATAATTTATGACCACTAAACGGTGCATAATCAATGGTAGTCTCTGAAATATTTAGGCTCAATTTACCTAACGCCTGCACACAATCCACCATCCATAATACGTCTTTATTGCCATTACGAATCACTGATTCCAATAAATCTAAATCTTGAAACACTCCGGTTTCATTATTCGCCGCCATAGTACAAATAACCAAGGCGTCGGCGATGTGTAATTTAATAAATTCAACATCTAAAATACCGTTTTCATCAACTGGAATGGCTAATACTTCTGCGCCAATATTCAACATGGCATTCCAGTGCTTTAACGTTTCAGGCACCGCTTTGTGCTCTGTTGCGCCATATAGTAATAATGGATTTTTTTGGCTGATACCCTTTTCACGCGCCGCGTTCAATGCTGAAATAATTGCTGTTTGTATGCCTTCTGTTGCGCCACTGGTAAATGTAATACCACCGGACGTTGCACCGATAACCTTGCGCACGAGGCTTCTTGTTGTCTCTAAAATATACTTGGCTTTCAAGCCAGTGATATGGCTACTACTTGGATTACCGTAACACAGTTGCATGGTATGCATGGCAGCTTCGGCGGCCTGCGGTAGCACTGGCGTTGTAGCGTTATTATCTAAATATATTTCATTTTTCTGAGGCTGGATATCATTAAGCGTCAACATAAAACCACTTCTTCTAATAAGTGAATACAAACTAAGTGTAAGTCGATTAAGAGCGGAACATTCTATCCACTTATAACCAAAAACACTAATATATAATTAAAACTTTTAAGGCGAATAATTGCACGCCTTATAACTAAATTGAATTATTCTTGATACTAGAACAGAATTCTTATGTGCAAAGTAATATCAACTACATTGAATTCATTTGGAATATCAGTTAATTCTGTTATTTATTTTGGTTTAATTACGATCAAAATGAGCAGTTAGTTTTGCTTATAAATGATCAATAGCTAGGGAAAAACATGGAAGATTTAATAAAACACTCAGCGGAGATAAAGAGCCTTGCGCAAGCTACACAGGCAATATTCATAAGTTTAGCAACCATAATGGCAGGCATTTGGGCAGTATTCAGACTTTTTGCCACAGATGAATTGAAAAAACAAAAAGCAGAATCAATTCAGAAACAAGTTGAGGTTAACCAAAAGAAAGGACTTAAAGGTGACATGTCTATTATCTTGGGAGAAAAAACAAATTCAGGAACCCCTGTTTTCATCGAGGTTAAAATTGAAAACCAGAGTTCTTCTACCCATACCTTAGATTGGTGCGGATATGCGTTAAAAATAGCAGCAGTAAGTTTTATTGAAAGTGAAGACCAAGATGGACATAGGCACAAATTGGATCCTATTACTAAGCTAAATCCTATTTCCATTAACAAAAATGGCAGCGAAGACTACTTTAGTGGCTCGACTTCACTTACTATCTTTCCTAGCACAGAGCGTATAGTAAATTTTTATTGGCTAATGAAACACGAAGGTGTGTTCATCGCTTCTATTTCAGCTCCTATGCCAGAGTCAATAGAAAAGCACATGCTGGATACGAGTGTCGACTTACCTGCTGTGATAGAGAATTCGGAAAAACAGTTTCCAGAATATAAAGCTAAATTTCAGTTTAATGTATCACGGTACTTCCAAGTTAATTAGCTGATATATTAAACTGAAATTCTAATATTCATCAATTTTCGCAAAGTTAGATAATAAAAGTTTAGCTAACGCGATACACTTTGGCGTATTAACTTAAACAATGACAAAAACAACGAAGTTGCGATGAACAATATTTCCTTTACAACAGAGCAAACCGAACAGCTCAAAACTTTACTTCAGCAATATTTCGAGCGTGAACTTGACCAAGATTTAGGTGACTTTGATGCCGATTTTTTACTGGATTTCATTAAAGAAAAAATGGGCGTACATTTTTACAATCAAGGACTAAGGGATGCCCAAGCGGTCTTAATGTCCAAAGTAGACGATATTACCGAAGCCATCGAAGAGATAGAACACGTAACTGATTTTTAATGAGTGGCATGTTCCCCTGCACTGCATTTTGTTTGTTATTCACCAGTAAAAAACAATTTTAGCAATGAACTATAACTTGGCTCACCATTATCGCGAGCCTATATACTTTTTGATCACTTTTTGAGGTATTTTAGCTCTTTTATAGCGTTCTAGCGCTTTGTTAAAATCGTTCCTCAACTTGGCATCATTAAATCCTACATGAGCTGAAACGGCTAATAGTAAATTATGCTCTTCAATTTCTTGTCTGCAATAACGCAACTTAGTGATTTGAGCCTCATCATGCCTATCTTCGTCGATTGAGTCTGATTGACAGTACCTTTTTAGAAAATAATAGAAAATATAATAATCAAGCACGACGAGATCATAGCGCCCCCACAACAACAATTCTGGAAACTTAGACATGTCAGCCAGCTCTCTATAGCCTTTTCCCTTTGACAACTTGACAAACTCTTCACCAAAGTATCCTGTAGCCCCTTGAAACGTTAGGATTTTCTTACCATCTGCATCAGATAATTCATTCAAACTAAATTGATTTTTTTTTAGGCTCAATATCACAGGACGATATTCGATGATGGCGTCGGAATAAAACAGTTGTTCGGAGTCTTGCTGATAAAAGGTTGGCAAAAAAAGATCCGCATATTTTAATTGCACTTGGCTTTTTCCACGGGCAAGTGGCATGAAATCCAATGTCACTTTATATCCCATACTATTTAAAATTTCACGGGTAATATCGATATCAATACCGCTATTTGACGCCGCAATCATATGCGGTGGGCCATCATCGCTCAGCATCGATAGCTCATTGGTTTGTACTTCCGTCGCAGTTAATTCTGCAGAAAGAAGCAAAAAAGAGAGGCTAGTATAAACTAGCAAAACAACAGGTGGCATAAATGAAAAAGTGTAATGGTCAAGCCCTTAAAAATCAGCTTAGACAAAAACACTCCATTAAACAAAATGTTTATTAGGAGGGCCGTAATTATGGATGTGATTCATTCGAATCATTTATATTACTTAGCACCTACTGGTATTGCTTTATTTTTTCTTTAAGTAATAAACAACATCCATATCGCCTAGCGGATCTTCGTGCAAATAGGTTTTTACGTATTCCATGCCTAACTTTTTCATGATATTAATCGAGCCTAAGTTGTCTTCAACTGCAATGGCGCAAACTGAGTCTATCGCTGTTTCGTTGAGCAAGGCATTCATGATGTGCTGCGCAGCTTCAGTAGCGTAACCTTTCCCCCAAGATTTTTGCATAAAGCGCCAGCCTAATTCCAGATTTCGCCATTGTGGGTTATCAGTAAAGTAATCCATTGGTCGAACTAACACCCAGCCGATAAAAGTATTCGACTCTGTAATGATGACTTTCCACAGCCCCCAACCTTTTTCAATATCAGTAAAGCTTTCAAGTCGAGGAATAAAACGTTGGTGAATATCTTCCATTGAGGTCATTTTGCCCCCGTTGATATAACGCATCACCTCTGGATCTTGGTCGAGTTCAAATAACAACTGAGCATCATCTTTTGTCATCAATTCCATCTGTAGGCGTGAAGTCTCTAGTACTTTCATCGTTTTCCTTATTTCATCTTTTATCAATTCAAAAAAGCCCACATAAAGTGGGCTCACATTAAATTATGTTAAACTCTACAATAAGTCATTATTCCTGAGATTTTACAGGAAAACCTCGGTCACGCATTAGGGCATCAACCACCGCATCACGGCCTCGGAAAGCGCGATACGCTTCAGCAGGATCTACGGCATTACGAACGCTGAATAAATGCTTCACCAACTTAGCGGCCACATTTTTATCGTAGTAACCACCTTCCGCTTCTTCAAATGCTTCACTTGCATCAGAAGTTAGTACTTCTGCCCACATGTAACCGTAATATGCGGCAGAATAACCTTCACCACTGAAAACATGACCAAAATGCGGTGTTCTGTGACGCATGACAATTTGAGAAGGTAATCCCAATTTGTTTAATTCGTCACGTTCGAACGCATCCGGGTCTAGACCTTTAGGGTTAACGGTATGAAGTTTCATGTCGATAATCGCCGAAGCTAAGTATTCCGTAGTTTTAAATCCTTCATTAAACGTTGCCGCATTCTTAATTTTTTGGACTAAATCTGCGGGCATTGGCTTACCTGTTTTATAGTGAATCAGGTAGTTGTCGATCACTTCGTCTGTTGTCAACCAGCGTTCAAGTAATTGAGATTGAAATTCCGTGTAATCACGTACACCGCCGTTTAATGTTGGGTAATCAACATTTGACGCTAAGAAATGAAGTGCGTGTCCAAACTCGTGGAAGTAAGTTTCTGCATCATCCCACGAAATAAGCGATGGTTGACCCTCTGGGCCTTTACTGAAGTTTGAGTTGTTTGAACTTAAGACATTAGTTTTACCGTTGATGGTAGTATGACTACGATAAGTTGTTGCCCACGCCCCCGAACGTTTTCCTTGACGTGCAAATGGGTCTAAATACCATAAACCGATGTGATCGCCAGAGGTTTTATCTGTCACTTCCCACACTCTAACATCTTCATGGAATACTGGAACAGAGCCGTCAGTCACTTCAGCAAAGCTGAAGTTAAATAAGCGGCCAGCAACATAGAACATCGCTTCACGTAGTTTGTTCAGTTGTAGGTATTCTTTTACTTCATTTGAATCTAAGTCATATTTTGCTTTACGCACTTTCTCAGCGTAGTAACGATAATCCCAAGGTTTAACTGCTTTAATGCCATCTTCTTTTTGACCAATGGCAAGCATATCAGCCACTTCTTCATCAACACGGGCAATGGCTGCAGGCCATACCGCTTCCATAAGTTTAATGGCATTTTCAGGCTTTTTCGCCATGCGATCTTCTAAGCGCCATGAAGCGTAGTTGTCATATCCTAAAAGACCAACTCGTTCATGGCGTAAGGTTAGAATTTCTTTGATCAATTCATTGTTATCAAATTCATCACCGTTATCGCCACGGTTGTAATAAGTTTCCCAGACTTTCTGACGTAATTCACGTTCAGTTGAATAAGTTAAAAATGGGTCCATTGATGAACGCGTGTTGGTGATCGCGTATTGACCATCTTTATCGCGCGCCGTTGCTGCCGATGCTGCTACTTGCACAACTGACTCAGGTAAACCACCTAGCTGTTCTTTGGTTAAGTAAAGTACGTAGTTTTCTTCATCTGCCAGTACGTTGCTTGAGAATTTTGTGTGTAGTTGCGCAAGGCGATTATTGATTTCGCCATAACGCTTCTTATCTTCACCATTTAAGGTCGCGCCATTACGAGCAAAACCATCGTAAACGAGTGTAGCCAAACGCTGCTGATCTGAACGTAGTGTTTTGAATTCTTCACCATTGCGAACTGCAGAAATACGCTGGAACAATGCTTCGTTTTGATTAATCTTGGTGTTAAACGCTGATAACTTAGGTGCCATTTCGCGTTGAATATCTCTAAATTCCGGTGTTGAACGATTAGCGCTCCAGATACCGTAGTAACTATAAATTCGACGTAAAACACTACCTGAACGCTCCATCTCAACGATAGTGTTTTCAAATGTAGGGGCATCTGTGTTGTTGGCAATCACGTCAATTTCGGCCAAATTAAGTGCCATACCCTCTTCCAGTGCCGCTTTTAGGCCTGCAATAGAGACTTGATCAAAAGCTGGAACACCTTGGAATGGACCGGTCCACGCAGCTAGTAGTAATGATTTTGCTTTTTCTTCAGCCGTTGCTTCAGTCGCATTATTAATGGTGCTTACTTGTTCGACAGTGTCCGTAGCTACTGACGCAGCACTTGTTGACGTTTCAGAATTACACGCGAATAACATGCCAGACATAAGCATGGCGGTAAACAATCTTGATTTATTCATAATTTTAGTTTCTTCTAGAAGGATATTTAGCTTATAAGACGCAAGCTAATTATTATTATTTTAGTTTCACCAATGAGTATCATTGGTGTTGCGTTTTGACAGCTTGCCACAGTTAACGAAAAATTTACAACATAAGTAATTATTAAACCCTTGTCTGTGATCATAATCAAAGTAGCCTGTCGTTAGATTTTGGCTGTTTACCGCAATGCTTGTTTGAAAATGTAGAAATCAGTATGCTTTGCGCACTTTCTTTTGTTGAGTTAACCACATGCGCGCCGTTTTTCTTGATACTCAAACTTTTAGCAGCCAAATACCCTTTTCCAACATTGCTAAGCAACTTGATGTACTGGAGTGTTTTCCTATTACACAACCCGAAGACGTTATTAAACGATGTTTAGGTTTTGACGTGGTGATCACGAATAAAGTGGTATTAACTGACGAAATTATAAGCGCATTGCCCGATTTGAAGTTAATTTGTGTTGCTGCAACAGGCACGAACAATGTTGATATTTTGTCCGCAAAAGCACAAGGAGTCGCGGTCACTAATGCCGCAGGCTACGCAGGACCATCAGTTGCACAATATATTATGGCTCAGCTCCTCAATTATTATCAAAACATACACCATCACCATAAAAATGTTGTTGATGGCTTGTGGCAACAAAGCGAGACGTTTTGTTTTCTCGGTAACCCTATCGAAGAATTATCAGGAAAAACACTAGGTTTAGTTGGTTACGGGCATATTGCCAAACACTTGGAAAATATTGCCAAGGCTTTCGATATGAAAGTGCTCATTAGCGAACATAAGCATGCGGATGTTATTAGAAGTGGACGTATTGCTTTTAATGACATGCTGACTCAGTCGGACATCATTTCTTTACATTGCCCATTGAACCAAGATACTGATCAGCTTATCACTCACGACAGTTTTAAGCGGATGAAACCAACAGCGGTGTTGGTTAATACCGCACGAGGGCAAATCATTGATACTGAGGCATTGAAAACAGCTTTGATAAATAAAGAAATCGGCTATGCAATTATAGATGTTTTAGTGCAGGAACCGCCTCGTTCAAATGAACTTCTACTACAGAATGATATCAGCAACATTAGCGTCACAGCTCACATTGCTTGGGCGAGTCAGCAAGCTCAGCAACGGCTGATTTCAATCATTGCCGACAACATCAAAGCGTATCAGCTTAATCAAGTTTTAAATAGGGTCATATGAAAGACAATAAGAATAAATTTAGTCGATAAAAACAGCCGCTTAGTCGTGGACTTTTAACCTCCAGACTTTTATTCTTGGCGTAGATAATAAGAACATTAAGCCCCTAAGGTAATATTTTATGAAAAAGCTCTACGCAGCAATGATGTTTGCTGGGATATTTTTATTGAGCGCATGTAATGGAAGCTCGGGGGAAAATGATAGCTCCCCAGCACCAACCCCCATTGCCTCTTCTGTTTCTCTTGCTCTTTATGATGCTAATGGCGTTGCCAAGCAAAGTTTTTCATCCGATGAAACGATAACACTGACTGCCACCGTTCGTGATGACAACAATACTCCCATTGCTGGACGTGCCGTTGCTTTTAACGCTGATATTGGAGTTCTATCTGTTACCAGTAAACTTACTGACAGTCGCGGTGAAGCGACTATCACCTTAACCAACAGCACATTTGCCGTCGGCGCAGGCTCTGCGACGGCCACCGCCAATGACATATCATCAACGATTGATTATGAGTTTTTATCTATCGGTAGTACTAATCCACCAAGTATTAGTACTGAAATTCGATTAGACGGCGTACTAATCAATCAGTTTAAAACTAGCGAGCAGGTACAAATTTCTGCTACCTTGATTGATCATAATAACCAACCAGTGGCAGGTGAAATTATTGCCTTTACTGCTGATATTGGTGAGCTTGCTACCGCCACCGCATTGACCAATGAACAAGGTACTGCCAATGTTGTGCTAACAGGCAATGGAGATATTGGTGCAGGCGTATTAACCGCCAACATTAATGACTCAACCTCAGTGACGCCAAGTCGCGTTAATTATGAAATTCTTGCGGATGACGCTGTCATCATTGATGAGGGTATTCGCATAGGGCATTTTGATGGAAATGATTTTATCGAAGGAAAAATAAAATTATCAATCGATGACAATACCATTAGCGCTGGCGGTACCTTAGGATTAAGCGTTGACCTAACCAATAACAATGGCGAATTAATTAACACGCCAACCCCTGTTTCTTTTACATCAAACTGTGTTCAATCACAGCATGCCGGTATTGATGAAACCGTACTAAGTATTAAAGGTAAGGCAACATCAACTTATGAAGATATCGACTGTGCTGGCGTTAGTGGTAGTGATGACGTCATCGTGGCCTCAATTACCGTAAATGGCGTTACCAGTGTTGCTTCAGAAACCATTTCTATTACCGGTGAAGAACTTGGCTCAATTGAATTTATATCCGCCGAGCCAACTTCCATTGTATTAAAAGGTACTGGTGGTCAAGGCAAACAAGAAACATCCATTCTGACTTTCCAAGTCAAGAGTGCGTTAGGTAACCCATTGGCGCAACAAGCGGTGAGCTTTATATTGGACACCAATGCCGGTGGTATAGAATTAACGCCAATGTCAGGGCTAACTAATAGCCAAGGCATGATCACTACTATTGTTAAAGCAGGAACAGTGCCTACTGCTGTACGCGTGACTGCTCGGTCGACCATGACCATAGGTAACGACACAATCGATGTGCAAACCCAATCGGATTTATTATCAATAAATACCGGTTTACCAGAGCAAAGCTCAATGACGATATCAACCAGTATTGTCAACCCAGAAGCCTATGATTTTAACGATGCAACCGCATTGATAACAGCGCAATTAGCCGACAACTTCAATAACCCTGTACCTGACGGTACTACGGTAAATTTCACTGCTGAAGGTGGCACTATCGGCAGTACTTGTATTACAGTCAATGGCGCCTGCTCAGTCGATTGGATCAGTTCAAACCCCAAGCCTGACAATCATCGCATCACCGTTTTAGCAACCGCCTCTGGCCATGAAACCTTTTTTGAGTCAAACGGGAATAACTTTTTTGATGATGACGATGGTGTAGCACATCAAGAAAAAAGCGTGTCATCAGGTGCAGCGCGCATTACGCCAATGGCATCTGGTTTTATCGATATGAGTGAAGCATGGCGTGATGATGATGAAGACGATGCATACGATGACGGTGAAAAGTACATCGACTTTAATAATGACAAAACCTTTAGCGCACCTGATGGACTTTTCAATGGCCCGCAATGCCAAGGTGCCTTATGTGCACCTGAAGGCACCAATGAAATTCACGTGCGTAAATCACTAGTGATGATCATGTCGAGCACTGCTGCTCTTGTCAGGCTAGTTAACGCAAACACTAATACCGTATACGTTGATAATAATGCAGGCATTAATGGTAGCTTGCCAGATATTGCAGACGGCAGTTCACTTGCCTTGCGTTTTGAATTTGCCGATACCGCATTACAAACATTGCCTATGGGCACGTCAATAAGAGTATCTATTGACGGTGGTGAACTAAAAGGCACAACAAGTTACGATGTTGGTAACACAGGAGCCAATGGTTATAAATCAGTGAGCTTTTTGATAACCAATGCCTCTGGCGGTGACCCAGAAACCGCCAGTTTATTAGTCAGTATCACCACCCCGCGTTCACAAGAAGTATTCTACATCAACGAGTTTGTTGACTTGTTATAATAGCTTCGACCCACAATAAAAAAACCGCTCTTGGGCGGTTTTTTTATCGTTTGAATGTCTCCAGTTATCCTTAAAAATATTTGTCTTTAACTTGCCCGTATTGGAAATACCCCCACTGCCCGACACGACGTAATGGCGCAAACGGAAATTTCGGAAGATGCCTTGAAAAAATAGGTAAGTCTGCCATTTTTTGTCCAGCAACTTTCTGGGCTAGTCGCTTACCTGCTTGGGCTGAGAATGAAACGCCTGCACCGCAATAGCCCATAGCATAAAAGATGTCTTGTTCTGGATTATGATGAATATGAGGTATGTCATCTAATGACATGCAAATCCAGCCTGACCAAGCGTATTGATAGGATAAATTTTGTAAGGAAGGAAAACTGGTTTTAAGCACTTTGAGCAATCGCTGCGCATAAAAAGGATCTTCAGCCGCTTTACCTGTAATTGCACCGCGTCCACCAAACAAAATCCGGTTGTCCGGCAGTTTTCGGTAATAATATTTCAGTGCTCGTGTGTCCATGACCACATTCGAGGTCAAGAAATTACAGGCCTGAATTTGTTGCTCAGAAAGTGGCTCGGTCACAATTATTTGCGACAACACAGGCAACGTACGGTTACTGACTAAAGGGTGAAATCCTTTTGGTGTATAGCCATTGGTCGCCATCACGACTTTCTTTGCGTAAACAATCCCTTGCGGTGTAGTAAGTTGATAACCGTTTCTATATGTTGAAAATTTCGTAACCGGGGAGCCTGTATGGATTTTTGCGCCCGCTTCCCGAGCTAACTTATGATAACCCCAAGCCAGTTTAAGTGGGTTTAGCCCAAAACCGTCTTGATATCTGATTGCACCGTGGGCATTTTGATCATCCATAAACTGCTCGCGCACCTCATTTTTTGATAAAACTTCCACGTCATAATTGAACATTTCTTGCTGCAGTTTAGCCAGCGCGATGAGTTCTTTCAGCTTCTTCGGCTTATGCGCCACCTTAATATAGCCGGGAGTTTGCTGCTCGCAATCAATTCCTTTATCAATTAATTCATTAACTGTTTCTGCACCAGCGGCCATCTCATTATAGATACCTCGCATCACCTCTTCGCCCCATTGTGCTTGCATTTGGGTGAAAGACTTTCGACCAGAAGATTTTAAGATAAAGCCTGCATTACGGCCGCTGCAGCCCCACGCACTTTGGTTTGCTTCTAGCACGCAAGCATTAATGCCGTGTTCACTAGCTAAATGATATGCACACGATAACCCTGTATAACCCGCGCCAATAATAGCGACATCAACTTGATGTTCGCCGATAATCGGGCCATCGTCTTTCGGTGCAATACCTGACATGCTTGCCCAATAGCTATCTGGGTAAGGCTCATTGGTACCAGGGGAGTTATCATGTAAAGGATCGTACATCTGTACCTCTATCATTTATTGAAGTGTGATAATTCTATTTATGATGCGCACGATAATAAATAGTGGCAAACTATGCTATTACTTTTTATTGAACTTAACTCGTTCTTAGACTATGCGAACAGATAAAAACATCACCTACCAAGCAATGAGCCCAGCAGATTTGGAACAAATAATTAGGCTTGGAAATCACGTCCATGGAGACGGTTACTTAACCCAAGAAAACGCAAAAGCTTGGTTTGAAAAAGGCCTAAGTGGAAACATCAATGCAGGCTTCGTTGCTTACGATGATAAAAAGCTAGTTGGTTTTAGGCTAACTTATGCCACAAATAATTGGCATATCGACCAGTGGTGCAGCCCGGAACTATGGCAGGCATCTCAAGAACGTGTGTGTTATTTTAAGTGTAATACGGTAGATGAGCAGTACAGAGGATATGGCATAGGCAGCGAACTCTTACGTTTATCGATTGAAGCAGCTCAACAACAAGGCGCAGTTGCAGGTGTCAGCCATTTGTGGAAACAAAGTCCAGGTAACAGCGCCGTTAAGTATTTTACAAAATGTGGTGGCCAATTGGTGAAATTACACCCTGACAAGTGGCGTGAAGACGCACTGAACGGTTATGACTGCATATTATGCGGTAATGATTGCCATTGTGAAGCAGCTGAAATGATCATCTATTTTGATGACAAGTGAATTATAACCCTCAATATTGATGTGATAAGAGCAAATCAGCACCTGCGCCAAAAAAATTAGCGTAGGTGCTTTATGTTTGCATTGTAGTTGTTATGCTGAAACTACTTGGCAGACATCAAGTAATCACGCAATTGAGCAAAATCTGCTGCCATATCAATCGACAATATCGGCTCACCCGCACAGTCGGCCAACTCTTTTGGCAAACCAATCGGCTGCCCTAAAGTATTTTCTACCACCTCTTTAAATTTGGCCGGATGAGCAGTGCCCAAGAAGACGCCAAATTCATTGTCTTCACAATCTTGCAATGCTTTATAAGCAACAGCGGCATGAGGCTCACTGATATAGCCTAATTTGGCTAATTGGATCATTGTGATCTGTGTTTCTTCTTCGTCTACTGATTGTGCGCTGACGCAACCTTCAACTAAGCCAGATTTGATCATATGCTCAACACGGGGCCAGTTATTTGGGTTACTAACATCCATAGCATTAGATATCGTCGCAATAGTTTCATGCGGCTCCCAGTCACCCGTTGAAAGGTACCGTGGTACCGTGTCATTTGCGTTAGTAGCAGCAATAAAACGTTTGATTGGTAAACCCAATGCTTTACCCAACAAACCCGCGGTAAGGTTGCCAAAGTTACCACTTGGTACAGAGACAACCAGATCGCCTAAATTCTGCTTTGATTTCTGCCTTGTTAACTGCGCCACCGCTTCAAAATAATAACAAACTTGGGCCAGCAAACGACTGATATTGATAGAATTGGCTGAATTTAATCCAATGGTTTGGGCAAGCTCTTTGTCATTAAAAGCATCTTTGACTAAAGCTTGGCAATCATCAAACGTGCCGTCGATTGCGATCGTTTCAATGTTATCACCTAAGGTGGTGAACATTTTCTCTTGTAATAAACTGATCTTGCCTTTCGGGTATAAAATCACCACACGGATATTGGCTAGGCCGTGAAATGCATGTGCTACAGCAGCTCCAGTATCACCCGAGGTTGCCGTGAGTATGGTTATTTTTTTATCTTTACTAAACGTTTGTAAGCATTGCGCCATAAAACGAGCACCAAAGTCTTTAAACGCTAAGGTTGGTCCATGAAACAATTCCAATATCGCACGATGTTCACTGATCGGCTGAATTTGTGCGGGAAAGTTGAATGCATTAGTGACAATGCTACTCAACTCTTTTTCACTTAAACTGCCTTGAACAAACGGAGCGAGTACTTTCACACTGCGCTCAACAAAGGGTAGCGCCAGTAAACTTTCGATGTCATCAAAAGCAGGCATTTTTTCTGGAAAAAACAACCCTTGATTCTTACCTAGTCCTTGTTTTACGGCTTGCGCAAAACTGACGACTTCATCATTTTCTTTTAAATTATAAAACTGCACGATTTCTTCCTTCTTTACTTATTCTTAATTTAATCATTTTGTTTCAGTCGTAACTACAGACAGCGAGAGCCTGCAATATCCACCTGACAAACATGGACAAAACCAAGATCAGTAGATAAATATTCTTGTGTTAACCAATCAGCCATTGCCTTCGCTTTTGTTAGATCATCTGTAACGGCAAATAGCGTTGGGCCTGAGCCAGAGATGCCTACCGCTAGGCTACCTTGCTCATATAAATAGTTTTTTGCTAGTTCAAAGTTAGGTAGCAGCCCTGCGCGATAAGGCTCTGCGACTACGTCTTTAAATTGTGCAAAGGCTTGTTCTTTATCATTGCGATGACAGGCATCGACAAAGGAAGCTAAATTCTGTCCAAAAGCGATCAAGTCTTGCCGGCTATATTCTGTCGGCAATACTTCTCTTGCTGCTTTTGTTGAGACCTCAATGCCAGGGTACGCCATGACATAATAGCAATCATCGAAGCTAGGTAATGTTCGAGTGATGATATTTTCACTCGGCACCATCAATTGTAAGCCACCGTAATAACATGGCGCAACATTATCATAATGCAAACTGCCACTGATTTTAGCTTCCATTTGGCCCATCATTTTTAACATGGTTTCTTGGTCGAAAAAATCACGATAAAACGCATTTAGAGCATGTAGTGTCGCCACCACAGAACAGGCACTAGAGCCTAAGCCACTACCTACCGGCATTTTCTTATCCAAGATAATATTAACAACATGGACGATTTGATTTTCAGTAACTAATGCTTGGTTAAACTGTAGCAAGCAATCCCATACGATATTACTTTGAGGATCGCTTGGCAATTTATCTGCAAAACGACCAATGACCGATAAGCTGCTTTTATTAGCACCAACTGCTGGCTCAACTGAAACTACATCACCTAGCAAAGTATCGTCTATTGGTTTTACGGCGAGGCCCAAGACATCAAATCCTACGGTCACGTTGCCAATCGACGCAGGAGCAAAAACAGAAACTTTGTTCATCTTTTCCATTAGTGTTGCTGCTCCCACGCTAGGGTACGTAATAAATCACCAAAAACACCTGCTGCCGTTACCGCAGCACCTGCACCATAGCCTCGAAGAACAAATGGTAATGGCTGATAATAACGACTGTGTATCGCCAACGCATTTTCACCATCTTTAATACTGTAAAGTGGGTGGTCTGCTCCTACAGCATCAATAGATACTTGACACTTCCCTCCATTGATTATGCCGATATAACGCAATACTTTGCCTTCAGCTTTTGCTTTATTAACCTTTTCCGCAACACTTTTATCTAAGGTAGGTAAGTTTTGCATAAATTGGTTTACATCACCGCTCGCGTCAAAGTCGTTTGGTAAGACAGAGTCGACTTTAATATCAGACAACTCTAGAGGCATACCCGCTTCTCGTGCCATGATAAGAAGCTTACGGGCGACATCCATACCGCTTAAATCATCTCGTGGATCGGGCTCAGTGAAACCATTTTCCTTAGCAATAGCGGTTGCTTGTGATAGCGACATGCCTTCTTCAAGCTTGCCAAAAATATAAGACAAAGAGCCAGACAATACGCCTTCAAAACGTACTAATTCATCACCAGCTTTAATTAGATTTTGTAACGTATCAATCACCGGTAATCCTGCACCTACCGTTGTTTCATATAAGAAGCGGCGATTAGTACTTTGCGCTGCTACTCTTAACTTTTGATAATAAGCCCAAGAGTCAGTATTGGCTTTTTTATTCGGCGTAACAACATGGATTCCTTCTCCTAAATAGTCGGCATAAGTTAAAGCCAATGCCTCATTTGAAGTAACGTCCACCAATACAGGATTAATCAGGTGATTATCTCGGGCAAACGCTTTAACATTATCAACGTTTAAAGGCGTGGTGTTAACACCGACCTTATCTTGCCACGACTCTAAATCAATACCCTCTTTGTCAAATACCATACCCTGACTATTAGCCAAACCATACACTTTTAAGTCAATATTTTGAGCTTTTAAACTCTGCTGTTGTTTGGCAATTTGACTGATTAACTCGCTACCAACAACCCCACAACCAACAACAAAAGCGTCGATGGTTGGTCGATGAGAGAAAAAATTCTGATGACACACTTTTACTGCATCAGTACATTTTCGCTGCTCGATGACAACGGAAATACTGCGCTCTGATGAGTCTTGCGCAATGGCAACGACATTCACACGGGCTTGCGCCAGAGATGAAAATAGTTTTGCCGCCATACCACGCTGATGATGCATGCCATCACCCACTAAAGAAACAATTGAGAGGTTGCTTTGCAATGCGACTGGCTCAAGTAAGCCATTTAAAAGCTCTAATTCAAATTCTTGATTTAAGCTTTGCTCAGCAATTTTTGCATCTGAAGAGTAAATACAAAAACTGATACAGTATTCACTTGATGACTGGCTTATCATTACCATTGAAATTTTTTCTTGGCTCATCGCCGCAAATACACGACTAGCCATGCCAACCATTCCTTTCATGCCAGGGCCAGAGACATTGACCATGGTTAAATCATCAAGGTTAGAAATGGCCTTAACTTGCTGCTTGTCGTCAGTTTCATTGGCGATCAAAGTACCTGGTGCTTCGGGGTTGCCTGTATTTTTGATTAAACAAGGAATGTGAAATTGCGCAATTGGACCGATTGTTTTTGGATGCAGTACTTTAGCGCCAAAATAAGACAATTCCATTGCCTCTTGATAAGACAAGTAGTCAAGTAGCTTCGCGTCTTTGATCACTCTAGGATCTGCATTATATACGCCATCAACATCCGTCCAAATCTCGCAACATTCAGCCTCAGCGCAAACTGCTAATACGGCAGCAGAGTAATCTGAGCCATTACGCCCTAAAGTGGTTACCTGCCCTTTATCGTCAACACCAATAAAACCAGGCATTACTGATATACTTTCAAGGTGAGCATATTCTCGTTTAAACGCTTGCTTGCATTCATTTAAATCGGCAATTGCATTTAATGATGCTTCATTAGTGATCAGAAAATTCTCAGGAACTAACGCAGAGGCTTGATGGCCTGTTGCTTTTAACACGGAGATAAGCATAGCGACACTCAGTCTTTCACCAGTGCTTATAATGCGCGCTCGAACATGCTCAGGACAAAAAGAAAGTAAATTGGCACCATGCATATAGCGATTAAGCTGAATTTCCCATTTGGCTAGCTCAGCTTCACTATGGGCGACATCAAAACCTGAAACGGTATTTGAAAGTTCGCTAATGATTGTTTGAATTTCATGTTTAAATTTTGCGAGATCACTGACCATTTGCACTTCGTTGCTAATATTATCGGCCATCGCAACTAAATGGTTGGTTACCCCTTGCGGCGCAGAAACAACAACAGCTACAGGAGTTGACTGACACTTATCAGCAATGATATTGGCCACTTCCGTAAATCGCTTTGCAGATGCTAACGAAGAACCGCCAAACTTTAAAACTCGCATTTTTACTTCCTCTTAAAAACAAAAAAGCCCGTGACCTTTTCAGGTCACGGGCTTGGTAAATTCTTTCTTTTTTACACGTCAGCCGATGACCACCTACCCATGAGGGTGGTAGTGGTAATAATGGTAATGATGCGGCTGCTGAATTTTTTCATGGATTTAAAATGCCTGATGCAGTAATACTTGTCAACCCTTTGAATATGAATAAACAATATATATTATGAATAAAAATGTAGTTTCTATGAACATTTATTCAAGTGTTGAGCTCCACAAATTTGGTTACGCCCGGATGATTTGGCGGAATATAACGCGCTATCAGTTTCAGATATCAGTTCGTTTATACTCTTATGACACTCTTGCACCACTGCGACACCAATACTGACTGAAAACTTAACTTCTTTTCCACCATAAATCACTGGAATACTCGCTATGGAATGACGAATTCGTTCTGCGACTTCAAAGGCGCCAACAAGATCTGTTTCTGGTAAAACAATAGCAAACTCTTCACCACCGTAACGACCAAAAATATCGCCTGTTCTTAACAATTGTTTAATCCTACTGGCCGTTTCAATTAGCACTAAATCACCACACTGATGACCATAGTTATCATTGAGCCGTTTGAAATGATCCAAGTCGAACATTAATAAACTTAGCGCATGGTTATGACGTTTTGTTCTTGAAAATTCGATGCTAAGTGATTCTTGCCAGAATTTTCGATTATATATTTGAGTTAACCCGTCTATTCTAGTAGCTAACTCTAACTCTTCCATGGTGTGTTTTAGTTTTGATTGATAGTGGCAAACATCAGTAACATCTTCAACCAATATGCAAACCCTTACCACCTGCCCCTCTTCTTCTATTGGTAAGAACGTACAGTTTTGTGCCATAAAATGGCTATCAGTTGTGATCGGTCTATTATGAGGGAGTTCAAATAAATGATGTCGCTGTTCCCACGAACAAAAAAACGGGGACTTCAATTGCGCAACACCTGCAATTTTTCGCTCAAACCAACGTTTAGGCAGTTCAGGGAAGATTTCAAAAACAGATTTGCCAATAACTTGCTCAAGATTTTTATTGGCGTGTATTGCTATAAAACGATTCCAGTTGATAATGTTACTGTCAAGATCCAGTACTAATACACCTGAATTAAGTTGATCAGATATCGTACTGAACATCGTTTCGTCAATCATTAGAATGCTTCCAATATCCGATCTATAACTTTTTTGATATCAACAATGGCAGGCTCTGGGATCAACAGAACCATATCGCAATTAAACGAATAATCGGTTACTCGATAAGTAATATTTACTTTTAGCGCAGTATCCCAACTAAATGAAAGTTGGTTTAAGTGTTGTGATAATGCCACACTATTGTCATCCAGTAAGCGCGGCGCACTGTATGACATTTGGTTTTCTATCTGACTGGCAAATACGTTTAGAAATGTTGTGGTTAGAATGGAACTAATATCTATAAGTTGCTCTTCTATCGACAATTCTTCCGGTTCATAACCTAAAATATCACCTATTTTATCTGAATCTTTATGCTGATAAACAAGGATGGCTTCACCACGAATTCCTTCATAACCAAAGAAACCTTGGCTAACCAAAGCCATAGGTTGTTCATTTGATTCTAGAGCTTTAGATAACTGTAAGGCACTAACTAGCTCAATGCTTGGTACCCTAAGATCAACAAAAGTATCTAAATATCGGGCTAACTGATCACTCGCTTGCCCCATAGCTACGTTGATAAGTTCTTGTAAGCAATCTTGTTGATCTTCATTTAAGTTAAATGGCATTACAAATACCCATGCTCTTGAAGTCTATCAACAAGAAGGTCTGTTTGGACTGGTTTGCGTAGAAAGGCTTTAGCACCTAAAGACAAGACTTTGTTCTGCATTTCAGGTTGAATATCTGCAGATATAACAAAAACGGATACATCGATACCTTCAGACTTTATTCCTTCTAGAACGCCTATCCCATCTAACTCTGGCATCGTGAGATCAAGAAATAGAACATTAATACTATTTGTTCGTAAGATATCTAACGCTTCGAGGCCATTTTTTGCCAACTGGACATCCTTTGACAATTGTTCAGGTAGACTACGTAATACTTGCTTACGCGCCATATTAGAGTCATCACAAATAAGAACTGACGAGCCCATCAAGTAAACTTCCTTTATTTATTGTTTTTGTTGTTAAAATTAATTTACATTAAAATCATCCATTTGTTAATGGATAAATAATAAGATTTTCTTATGGTAATGGCAAAATTATGACTTAAATCAAATATATCAATATGTTGCTGAAGAACAGATGACTAACTCAAAAATAAGGGCTGTAGAATTTACTTGAGAGGAAAGAGAATAATTTTGTTAGCCAATAATAAATAGCAAAAACATTATCGAGGCTATACCTGACAACCCATATAAAATGGCCATTTTCAAATGATCTTTACTTAATTTCATGGTCCTCTCCATCAGCTTTTGAAACATACGACATGAGCACCACTTTAAACGCCCCTTCCTGGTCAAAAAACATACAATTATTATGCCAAAAGGTTAAAACTACACCTGCTATACGATTACTCTGATGATTGGCCTATCGGTATTATCCATGTGTATATTTATCTGACACTATAATGACCGTAAGGTTTATTATTTTTCTATCGGATTAAAGCATATTCTTTAAAATTGCTTTTTGTAGCTATTCGTTTGATATCGCATCAATGATGTTAATACTGAGGACGAGGACTTTAGAAATATTAACCATTAACGAATATATAGACTGTGGCTTTTTAACCAATATTGGGCCTCTTTGTAATTCGGACAATATTGTTTTACCAATTGCCAAAATTCTTTGGAATGATTGAGAAAAATTAAGTGGCTCAATTCATGGATAATTACGTAATCAACCACCCTTTTAGGGCACATCATTAATAAGTAATTAAAACTAAGCTCCGCACGATTATTACAGCTACCCCAACGCGCTTTATACCGCTTAAAAACCACTGACTTATACTTCAATGACATTAACGCCGCTTGAGCTGATAATCGACTACCAATATATATGCTTGCTTGATTCTTTAGCCATTGTTCGTAAACAAATTGGGCCTGCTCTTGCTGATTATTACCACGTGGCTTCTGTTTATCACACACTCGAAGACTAATAATTAATGATTCATTTTCTATAGATACATTGGAGGTAGATGAACCCACAATTGTCAATACTTTGTTTTCGCCCAGAAATGGCACAACACTGCCCGATTCAAAGCTGATCCGATGTTGACTCTTAGCTAACTTCTGCTCATTAACTTTTGCTTCTAGCCATGCACTCTTTGTTTGTACAAATTTTTCGATGTACCGTTCACACAGTTCAATAGGCGCTCGAACTGTGATCTCACCTTGTTTGACTTGCAAAGCTAAAGTTTTACGTCTCGCACTTCTAATAATGTCATAATTGACGTGTTGCATTGTCGTTACGCTAATATGGGCTGCACAATTATGCAGCTTTCTCAGGTGACTTTGCCTTACTTTTACTCGCTGTTGGCTTTAATTTTACTTTTCCCGAAGGTGAAGCTTCAGGACTCTCCTCAGGCTTATCAACAGACTTAACCACTTTAGGTTTCTTAGCTTGTAGTGCGATAAGCACATCTTCTCGATGTTGGGCAAAGAAAATACTCAGTTCTTCTGTCATTTTTTCAGACAATTCGATTGGTGCACTCGCTAGCATTTCAGACAGATTATCTGCCATATCTAGCATCTTGTCGTATTCGTCCGCCGCTTTCTTATCCATAAATGTTTGCACCTCCACACCATTTCTAATCACGACAAATCGACTTTCTACTGCCATATGTTTCCCTTATTTTCATTTGCATTTAACGGAATTAAACCGCCAACAAAACTGTATAAAACAACAGTACCACATTCAAACGGTCTTCACCATGTGTTTATTATCATAAACCAAAGGCTGAAAAATCATAGTTGATATACGTTAAACAATGTCAATTTATCACTGATTGTAAAAATTGATGTCCGCGCCGTTATATCACCGACTCTATATCAACGCTGGTTCAATACCTTATCGATGAGTGGTAGGTTTTATGAGGTATAAATATTTACATTCACCTTGCTCACATTAACAACTTTTCTGCGCTTTAGGCCCACTATATAGGTGTGCTTAGCAATAAAAGGCACCGCTTAAAAATAAATCAGGAGAATAACCATGAACAAAGTTAAAACATCAGCAGTAGCATTAACCACAAGTATTTTTTTAATGGCAGCAAGTGCACCATCATTTGCTTTGGATAGACAAGTCGAAAACGCATTGATCAAAGTGTGTAAATCCACCTTGAGCGACAAGCCAATCCGTTTAAAAAATGCGATGGATGACTACAATTTAAAAATGCGTAATGTTGCCTTAAATGTGATGTGTAATGGAGATGACATCGTCGCATTTGCTGAAAAAAATGGCTCACATAAAATAGCAGATCGCCTTCACAACAGTGTTGGTAAAGTTAAAATCACTGACGTAGCTAAACTGAGTAAAATCAATGTTAACTTTGAATAATAAAAGAAGAACGTCATGCCTCAATTAAAACCTAAGCGTGTGCTCATTGAAGTCTAATGAGCGCACAACTTAGCGTTATAATAATTGCGTTAATGATGATTGATAACTAACATTCTCTTCACATTAACTGGATTAGTTTCCCGCAAACCGAATTACACAAATCATATTATTTTAAACAGTCGTCAAATAGCTCGACATCAACTAATTCACCTATTTCAACTCGGCCACGATCTTGCTCAAGTATAATGAAACAGTTCGCCCTTGCAATACTCGATAAAATGCCAGAGCCTTGCGAACCTGTACTTGCTACTTCCATTTCTCCTTGCGCATTCACAGTAACAACACCGCGTTGAAAGTCGGTACGTCCTCGAGATTTTTTTAACAGCGTTGTCGTTTTCACTTTAAAACGTTGGCGCTTTATAGGCGCTGCATTTTGGAGCTTGTGGATGCCATGAACAGAAAGTTGATAAAATGTTGCCAACGCTGATACCGGGTTGCCAGGAAGTCCGAAAAAGATACTGTTAGCCAATTTGCCGAACGCAAATGGTTTACCAGGTTTGATGGCAATTTTCCAAAATCCTATTTCACCCAATTCATCAAGTACATCTTTTGTATAGTCTGCTTCCCCGACTGAAACTCCTCCACTGGAAATCACTACATCCGCTTGTTCATCAGCAGAAATAAACGCCTGACGTATTTTTGATAAATCGTCAGCTATGATGCCAAAATTAATCACATCACAGTTTAGCTTTTTAAGCATAGGCGCAAGAAAGCTACTGTTGCTTTCATATATATCGCCTTCCAGTAGAGGCTGTTCTGGCGACTTCAATTCATCGCCTGTGGCAATAAGTGCTACCTTAATTGGCCGATAAACTTCAACTTTTCCTACGCCAACCGAGGTTAACATACCGATATCAACAGACGTTAGGCGATGACCTTTTTCGTAAATTTTGTGACCTAAGCTCACATCTTCACCAGCATAGCGAACATGTTGGCCTTGCTGACTTTTTTTATTAAAACTAATTTTATTGTTATCTGCGGTACAGTTTTCTTGCATTTGTACTGTGTCACAGTCGCTAGGCAATTTGGCCCCCGTCATGATGCGGATACACTCACCCGCTTTCACTTCACCTTGATAAGGAGCACCTGCAAATGACTTTCCTACCATCACTAACGTTGTACTTTGTTCTAATGAGGATTGCGCATATGCATACCCATCCATTGCTGAGTTATGGTGTGGTGGAACGTTGATAGGACTCACGATATCGTTAGCCAATACGCATTGGGCTGCTTGTGTGACCGCAACCGTAATTGTTTCTGCAACAGGCGTGATATCTTCAAGCATTTGCGCTAATGCTTGTTCAAATGGCAAAAGCCCCGGTTGGCTACAACAATCAGACATATCTGTCCCTTCTCTTAGAAAAATTTGATGATAATAAAACAATTTTTTATTTAGTATGAACTAAATCAATAAAGTATATTTTATAGCTTCTAAAATCACGAGCAATGTAAATAACTATTGTTATTCTCAAATACAGCGCTAAAATTAGAATAAATCGCCGAGCTTATTATAACTACTCCTGTTCCTTTCGGTAAGGCATGTTTAGTAGGCCGTGGTACATCGCAATTTTGCATCATACCACCAGGGTTAAAACGGAAACGTTTTAGCCTCCCGACATTTGGAAAGGTGAAATGTTAACAGATACTTTTGGCCGTAGGTTTTATTACCTGCGGTTATCCATTACTGATGTGTGCAACTTCCGTTGCCAATACTGCCTGCCCGACGGTTACGAGTGTGATCATGATCGGGACTTTCTTGAGCTTCCTGAAATAAGTCGCCTTGCCCGATGTTTTGCTTCGTTAGGCACTGAAAAAATTCGTATTACAGGTGGTGAACCTTCGCTACGCAAAGACTTACCTGAAATCATTCAAGCATGCAAACAAACCCAAGGTATAAAAACAGTCGCACTGACCACTAATGGCTATAAAATGCCTGAGCACCTACCAGCTTGGTTAGATGCGGGCCTCGACGCCATAAATGTCAGCATAGATAGTTTAGACGCTAATCAATTCAATCTGATCACTGGCCACAATAAATTTGCTACTGTGATGAAAGGCGTTGATATGGCCCTTGCTCACGGTAAAACCAAAGTAAAAGTCAATACAGTGTTAATGCGTAAACTTAATGGTTATGCACTTGATCAATTTCTTGCCTGGGTTAAGAACACACCAGTTAGCTTGCGGTTTATTGAACTAATGCAAACAGGTGACAATCAAACATTTTTTGACGAGCAACATGTCTCGGGTTCTTCAATTAAAGCAACATTACTAGAACAGGGTTGGTTGCCATCGCTTAGAGAAAAAACGGCTGGTCCAGCACAAGAATTTTATCACCCAGACTATCAAGGCACGATTGGCTTGATTATGCCCTACAGTAAAGACTTTTGTAATAGCTGTAATCGGTTACGTGTCAGCTCATTAGGCAAGCTACATTTATGTTTGTTTTCGGAGCAAGGGTTGTCGTTGAAAGATTACTTACAATCTGACGATATCGAGCCATTACGCCAATACATCCAATCAACCATGGGCGATAAAAAAGCCACGCATTTCTTGCAAGAAAGACTTACTGGTGCCACCAAACATTTATCAATGTTAGGCGGTTAGCATGCACAAATGTGTAGGTATTGTGCTAGCTGGTGGCCTCTCAAATAGGATGGGGAGTGACAAAGCGCTACTGGTACGTCAGCAGCAAAAAATGCTCGACTTTAGCCAGCAGTTACTCAGGGAGACAGGCGTGGACGATGTCATGGTCAGTGGTGATAAATACGGTATTGCCGATCTCTACCCTCAGGCAGGACCCCTTTCAGGTATTTGTAGCGTTATAAAACAAACACCATGTTCATCAGTATTAGTGCTACCGATTGATTTACCACTAATCACCTCAAGCGCGCTTAAAGAGCTCAAAAATATTGGTCAGTTAACTGAAAAAGCCTGCTTTTATCAAAATCACGCTATTCCAATGTATTTACCCATTAATAGCTTAACTGAACTGTTTTTTGAACAGGCATTTAAGCATTTCAATGGTAAAGGGCCCTCAGTAAGAAGTATGTTAAAACAGGTACCGCATCAAGCAATACCGATTGAAGATGAACGCTTGCTATTAAACACAAATACGCCGCAAGAGTGGCAACACGCACAGCAAATTTTAGCATCGAGTTTTAAACAACCGATGCAACATTTATAAGAGTTTCAAAGGAAAATTCATGGGTCACGCAAATTCACCATTTCAACCGTTAAATATTGCCGTACTAACAGTTTCAGATACACGCACCGAAGAAAATGACACATCAGGGCAGACTCTGGTGGAACGTTTAACCAATGCGGGTCACAATCTAGTAGAAAAACAAATTGTCATTGACGATGTTTATCAACTGCGCGCCATAGTCTCTAAATGGATTGCTATGGACGAAGTACAAGTTGTACTTGCCACTGGCGGTACAGGTTTTACGGCAAGAGACAATACTCCTGAAGCGTTACAACCACTATTTGATAAGAACGTTGAAGGTTTCGGGGAAGTTTTCCGTCATGTTTCCCTTGGTGAGATAGGCACATCGACTATGCAATCTCGTGCATTTGCAGGCATGGCCAACGGTACAGTAATTTTCTGTATGCCTGGCTCGACCAATGCTTGTAAAACAGCTTGGGACAAAGTGATTGTTGAACAACTAGATGCCAGCCACAAACCTTGTAATTTTGTCCCTCATTTGCGAGACGCGAAAGTTACCTGTGAGACACGTTCATGAGCAACAAACACCTCACACATCTAAATGAAAATGGTGAAGCGAAT
The DNA here is from genome assembly GCF_030295975.1 of Thalassotalea atypica. Classification (NCBI taxonomy): domain Bacteria; kingdom Pseudomonadati; phylum Pseudomonadota; class Gammaproteobacteria; order Alteromonadales; family Colwelliaceae; genus Thalassotalea; species Thalassotalea atypica. The sequence continues at coordinate 729,449 of NZ_AP027364.1, read as the reverse complement.
ATGGTTGATGTCACTGAAAAATCAGTCACATCAAGAACTGCGACCGCCGAAGGCTATATTTCAATGTCGACTCCAACTCTTGCCATGATTGCAGCTGGTGAACACAAAAAAGGTGATGTATTCGCCGTTGCGCGTATCGCTGGTATACAAGCAGCAAAAAAGTGCGCCGATCTCATCCCGCTTTGTCATCCATTGATGTTAAGCAAAGTACAAGTTGATTTTGAAATTGATGAAGTGAACTCTCAAGTTAAAGTCATTAGTTTATGTAAATTAACGGGGCAAACTGGCGTGGAAATGGAAGCACTTACTGCTGTTTCTGTGGCTTGTTTAACCTTATTTGATATGTGTAAGGCCGTTGACCCCGCCATGGAGATCCATGGCATCAAAGTGATGACAAAAGTCGGCGGTAAGTCAGGTCAATGGGAGCGTTCTATCACATGTTAAAAGTACAGTTCTTCGCTCGACTTAAAGACCAGTTAGGTACTGCCAACATCGAGGTAGAGATCCCCGCTTCAATTAGTGTTGTTGATTTAAAAGCGCAACTTATTGCCAATAATAATACATGGCAAAAACCACTCTCAGCGGATAACATACTTTGTGCGGTCAACCACGAAGTCGTTTCTGAACAACATATTATAAAGTCTAGTGATGAAGTTGCATTCTTCCCACCGGTAACAGGCGGCTAGCCCATGATCACCATTAGTGAACAAGACTTTAACACCGGCGATGAAATAGCAACATTACAAGCGGGTAATGACGATGACGGTGCAGTCGTGACATTTACTGGCCAAGTGAGGAATCAAAACAATAATCAGGACGTGACAGGATTATTTTTAGAGCATTACCCCAACATGACCGAAAATGCGTTAAGCAGCATCATTAGTGAAGCTAAAACACGCTGGTCAATTGGCCGTGTTCGCGTTATCCACCGAGTTGGTCAATTGTATGTTGGTGATAATATTGTTTTTGTCGGCGTCACCAGTAAGCACCGTGGCGATGCATTTTCTGCCGCCGAGTACATTATGGACTACCTTAAAATTAAAGCGCCATTTTGGAAAAAAGAAACGACCTCTAATGGCGATGAATGGCTAGACGCAAAAGCACAAGACCATCAAAAAGCGCGGGATTGGTTGTAAGCCCTAAATCATTACCATGCTTATAAATGAAAAAACCCAACAAGGAAGCAGAACATGATAGCTAGGTTACCTAGTCGCTCATTCACATTAGCTTCCTTTACCTTGTTTATCTTGACTTTATTAGTCGTATTTTCATGGCAAACTCAAGCAACGACACTGAGAGTAGCAACCGCGGCAAACTTTGCACCGACACTACGAACACTCACGCCTCATTTTGAAACGTCTTACGGTATTAAAATACAAATTATTAGTGCGGCTACGGGGACTTTGTATCAACAAATTAAGCACGGTGCCCCTTTTGATTTATTTTTGTCCGCCGATAGCCAACGCCCAGAAAAATTAGTAGAAGAGAATTATGCTCTAGCGCACAGTCTAACACCCTATGCAATTGGTCAACTTAGCTTTTACTCTGAAAAGTACCCGGAGTTGTCCTTTGAACAGTATTGTGCCCAGCCTGATAAATTTGGCCGATTAGCTATTGCTAATCCTCGATTTGCTCCCTACGGGATTGCAGCACAGCAGGCATTGCAATTTAAGTCAGTTTGGAACAAAATCAATCGATCGTTAATATTGGGCATTAATGTTAATCAAACCTTTCAACAGACGCGAAGTATAGCGGCCAGTGTGGGTATCGTTGCAGCCAGTCAATTGCGCCAACATAATCTAAGGTTGCAGCCTATTCCATTAACTTATTATCAACCAATTGTACAAAAAGCAGCAATCTTGCAATCTAGCCATAACCCGAAAAGTGCTCAGCAATTTATCAACTACCTTACCAGTGATGCCATTCAGAAGCGTTTAGCTACGTTAGGTTATATTTCTATAAAACAAAAGGTTGAACGTAATGAGTGAGCTAATATTTACTGATTATGGTTCACTAATTACCACATTGAAATTAGCACTAATCACAACGGTAATACTATTAGTCATCGGCACGCCGATTGCGTGGTATCTGTCTCGTTGGCAGAGTAAGTGGCGCGTTATCGTAGAAGCTGTCATTGCCCTCCCTTTAGTACTGCCACCAACCGTGCTTGGCTTTTATCTTTTGATCGCTTTTTCTCCTACAGCCCTGCCAGGTCAATTGTGGCAAAGTATCACAGGACAACAACTTGCTTTTAGTTTTTCTGCTATCGTTATCGGCTCAGTGTTGTATTCTTTACCGTTTGTTATTCAACCATTACAAAAGGCTTTTGAGCAGATAGATCAGTACTTACTAGATAACGCTGCAATGCTGGGCGCCAAGCCCTTCGATCGTTTTTGCTCTATAGTGCTACCTATGTCCAAGGCCAGTTTTATCACAGCAACCACCTTAGGCTTTGCACATACAGTAGGAGAGTTTGGTGTGGTTTTAATGATCGGCGGTAATATTCCCGATGAAACCCGCGTATTGTCAATTGCACTATTTGACCATGTTGAGTCATTTGACTATGCCGCTGCTCATCAATTAGCAGCTGGATTGCTAGTTACCTCGGTACTCATTCTGTCGTTCGTCTACCTGTTGAATTTTTCTCAAGACCGAGGAAAGCCCTTATGACGGCGCTTACTCTTAAACTCCAATCTAAATTCGAACAGTTACACTTAGACGTTGAGTTGACCATTACCTTGCAAGGAATTACTGGCATATTCGGCCCGTCTGGCTCAGGTAAAACCTCGATACTCAAGGCCATTTCCGGTGTTAACAAAATGGTTAAAGGTCACATAGCGCTTGGTGAAACAGTTTTTTTAGATTCCAATAGAAACGTTAAACTCCCCACTGAGCAAAGACGAGTAACCGCGGTATTTCAGCAAGATGGATTATTTTCGCATTTAAGTGTTCTTCAAAACCTGCAATATGCAGTTAAGCGTCGAAAGACACACCAAATTGAACTAAACACAATAGTTAAAGAAGCAGAGATTGGATCGCTATTATCACAACCTGTGACATTACTTTCTGGTGGCGAACGTCAAAAAGTAGCCATTGCTAGAGCGCTGCTTGCGGAGCCAAAATTACTCATTCTTGATGAGCCAGTTACTGCCCTCGATAGAGTCAACAAGCTAAGAATATTACAGCTAGTTAAACGACTGCATATTCAGTTTCATATCCCAATTTTATATGTGAGTCATAACCTTGAAGAAATTCAAGCACTGGCGGATCACTTAATAGTGATAAATAAGGGCCAAGTGGTCAATCACGGCAAAGTGCACCAAGTTATTCATCAATTAAATCATGGCGAAATGATTGAGCAGCAAACAAGTTTAACAGTGACGCGCCTTAACGATGATAATCAATTTGGCTTGATAGAGTTAAAGCTGTCGGATGACACCAGCATATTTGCCACCGATCAGCACTTTATCGATCAAAGTGCTTCAACATATAGATGCTACATTTTAGCGAGAGATATAAGCCTATCGACGTCAAAGCCTGTTGGTAGCTCTATTGTGAATCATATCGAAGGTAGTATATCCGCTATTGAAACTAACAAAAACCAAGTACTAGTAACGGTTCAACATCAACAACATTGCTTTTATGTAACAATTTCTACTTTTTCATTGGGAAAACTAAAGTTGGCTGTTTCTGATAGTGTTTTCATGCAATTTAAAGCCAGCGCTATAAGACAAGCACTTTATTGAGGAAAAAACTGTGTTAACAAACCAAGAACAGCTTAGGTATGGCCGCCAAATCATGCTCGATAATGTTGGAGAGCAGGGACAAATTGCACTGCAACAAGCAACTGTCCTTATTGTTGGTGTTGGGGGATTAGGCTGTCCAGTGAGCTTGTACTTAGCCTCTGCTGGTATCGGAAAAATTATTTTATGTGACGGCGATGATATTGAAATCACGAATTTACAGCGCCAAATACTTTTTACTGAACAAGATATTGGTAACAACAAGGCAGAAACTGCCGCTGAAAAACTTAACGCAATCAATCATCATATAGATATAGAAGTGATAGATGAAATGTTTGATCACGAATTAGCCCAATACTATATGCCGCTAGTTGATATCGTAATTGATTGCACAGATAGCATGAAGGCTAGATATTTATTAAATTCCGCTAGCATACAACATCAAACACCTTTGATTATTGGCGCCGCGACTGGATTGGATGGCCAAACTTTAGTTATTGATCCCGAACAACGCTCCGCTTGCTATCAATGCGTATTCCCCAAGGCCGACGAAACTCCTGTAGATAATTGCCAGACCCTGGGTATTTTAGGTCCTGTACTGAGTATTGTCGGCGGTATGCAGGCACTGAGCGCAATTAAATGGCTGGTCAACATGCCTGTCGCTATAAATCAGCTTTCATTATTTGATGGTCTCAATCAACAATGGCAACACTTTAAGGTAACACCTCAAGCTGACTGTCCGGCATGTAAGAAAGACTAAAAAAATCAGTTTATAAGCTTCTCATAATCGAAAAGCCCCTTAAGCAGAACTTAAGGGGCTTTCCTGAATTTGATTTGACTGAATTAATTGTTACTTAAACAATCCCATGTTTTTATCGGAAACGGCCTCTCGCCAACCGCCGAGCCATTCTGACCGTGCGTCTATATTTTGATAAGGACAATTGTCTTTTGATTTGCCATTGATGCCTGCCTGGTACCCGTTTGCGTGCGCTCTATCTAAACGATCTCTTTTCTGTCTTCTCATAGATGACTCTCCATAACTTACTGATAAGTATACTGAATTAGAATTTGGCGGCCGATAGGTATTCTCTATCGACAATTCATTTAAGAACAAATGAGATGAGATTGCAATAAGAAAAGAGCAATAATATTGTCATTTTTTGTAATCGGGCTATTGATAAATAGATCGTACTTTTAATGTAATGTTTTTATGTGCCGAAAAACAACTTGTTAGCAAAATATGGTTAAAAACCGTTATAAGAATTACTACATATTCAAACATCTTTTTATTACAAATAATTTTAAAGACATACGAGCAAATTACTTGACTAACGGTCGCAACATTTTTTCCAAACCATTGAGCTTAACCTCGTACATTAACGCCAATTGTGCCCCTAACTTTGAGTCAGGAAAACCTTGGCCGTGAAACCAAACAAGATAAGGCTCAGGCAATTCTATCAACTTACGCCCTGCATATTTTCCAAATGGCATCGTTTGATTGATTGCTTCTATAAGCGCTTGTTCATTTGCTAACATAGGTCAACTACTAATATTTTTGTCAATGTGGTGGCTAGTATACTGATACTGATAATTTAGTGTATGGCGTAATGAAAAGAATTTTTTTCTCAACTAACCTACACTAGTTTATGAGTCATTAGTGATGCTAAGATAATCGTAAAATATAAAGACATATTGTGTTTAATAATAAAAATAAACATGGAAATTCTGCTATCGGTAGAGCCCATCATCGAAAAAAGTGACCGTCAGTTAGAATCAAAAAAGCCTCAAAATAGACTTGTAGACATCTAAACATCTATTTGATATCGTATTCATGAATTGAATAATTAATATTAATTTGGATCGCATATGACACAGAAAACTCAACTAATTACGCTTGCTGGTGGCTGCTTTTGGTGCATTGAAGGGGCATTTAACAATGTAATGGGTGTTGTATCGACAAAATCTGGCTATATGGGAGGGCAGGCAATTGACGCTACATACAAGCATGTATGCACAGGTACAACGGCTCATGCAGAAGTAGTGCAACTTAGTTTTGATCCGACGAGGATTACCACAAGAGAAATTCTAGAAATCTTCTTTTCCCTGCATAATCCTACTCAACTTAACCGCCAAGGCAATGACGTAGGTCCCCAGTATCGCTCTGCAGTTTTTTATCATAACATTGAACAAAAACAAGCTGCAGAACAAATCATCACTGAAATTGAGGAAGATAAGATCTGGCCGGATACAGTCGTGACTGAAGTAGTAGAAAGTTTGCCTTTTTATCCAGCAGAATCAGCACACAATAATTACTACGAAAACAACTCGGAGAGCCAATATTGTCAGCTAGTTATATCACCTAAACTTGCGAAATTAAGACAAACGTTTGCCAGTAAATTAAAGTAATGTACTCAATTGGCTACGCATTAAACTGAAGTTTAGCAAGAATATGCGAGGTGAAACACCGATAGAAACACCGATAGAAGAGTATTCTTTCTAAGAACCTATATGAGTTATGAGCACCTGAAAATACATGTAACAATTGTATTTCGAAAAATAAACATTAACTGCATGTTAATAGTTAACAATGTGTATTCACTTGAATCATTAGGCGCGAGGGTATTAAATCACTTAGTTAGGAGGATCTAGTGCAACACTAGTAATCCCCCTTGAACAACTGGTACATCAATAATTTTACTAAGAAATATGGGACTTGAGGTAAGTAAATAGAGCTTTGTACTGTTTGCCGGGCTTGTCCGCCGCTTTCTCTTTACCTGCCTGACGAACTAACTGACGTAACTTTTGACGCTCCATGGCGGAATGCTCTGCCAATAGCGCTTCTATTTTTTCACTGCCCTGCTCAATGACTTCATCACATAACTTCTCAAGTCGATTAAATTTGGTCGTTTCTTGTTGATGCTTATTGGCCATAACATCAAGCGCCTGCTTAATAGGTGCTAAATCAGTATCTTGCAACACTCTCGCCATAAAACGCATGTGACGATTTAACGCATCGTGCTTATTGGTGATTTTATCTGCTAATACCAAACACTCTTCTATGGCTTCGGTAAATGGAATTTTACTACGCTGATGTTTTGAAAGCTTTACCAACTTGACGGCAAAATCTTGCAATTGATGCATTTCGCGCTTCAATTCGGTTTTACTTTTCAGTTCTTCATCTAAGTCATCGTATTCATTGTCTAAGTGTTGCATAATATTCGTAATCTTTAATCGAGTTATCACCATTATACTACAAAGCATATTGTTGAAACACTCAAGCCAATATCAAAAGTTATTTTTTGCTGTTGTTTCGGATCGCATAAATGAAAGAAGTTAATAATTTAAATCGTCAAATGGAACATGTGAAAGAACGTGTTGAAAATGTCCTTAAGCTTGCTAAAACACTTGGGGCTGACGGTGCGGAAGTGGCCATGAGTCGCCAGCAAGGGCTTAGCGTTAATACGCGTTTAGGAGAAGTCGAGAACGTAGAGTTCACTAATGATGGTGCTCTTGGCATTACTGTATATCAAGCAGGCCGTAAAGGCAGCGCATCGACTGCAGATTTGTCAGAAGGTGCCTTGACACAAACAGTAACAGCCGCAATAAACATTGCTAAATACACCTCTGTAGATGACTGCTCTGGGCTAGCTGATAAATCACTATTAGCAATGACACCTAAAGAGCTAGACTTGCATCACCCAAAAGAAATTAGCACTGACCAAGCTATAGCGTTGGCAAAGCGATGTGAAGATACTGCACTTTCTTTTGATGAGCGCATTACAAATTCTGATGGAGCAACATTCGCTAGTTTTGAAGGATTTAAAGTATACGGTAATAGCCATGGTCAACTTGTTGGTTATCCAAGTTCTCGGCACAGTTTAAGTTGTGTTACCATCGCTAGTGATGGTGATGACATGGAGCGAGACTATGCCTATACCGTAAACCGTGATTTTGACTTACTCGATGACGCTGAGCAAGTCGGTAGAAAAGCAGCCAGTGAAGTATTATCTCGACTACAACCACAAAAATTATCAACGCGAAAAGTCCCTGTGCTATTCAGAGCCGATATCGCAAATACAATATTCGGCCACCTTATTGCAGCCATCAGTGGCGGTAACTTATACCGAAAATCCTCATTTTTGTTAGATGCTTTAGGACAGCCCATTTTCCCAGAACATTTGACTATTAATGAACAACCTCACATCCCAAAAGCACTCGCGAGTAGCGCTTTCGATAGCGAAGGTGTTGCTACCGTTGATCGTGAAATCATCAAGCAAGGAGCTTTAGAAACATACTTGCTAACCAGTTATTCCGCACGGAAGCTTGGCATGACCACAACAGGACACGCTGGAGGTATTCACAACTGGATCGTGTCTCAAAATGGTGGCGACTTTGAAGCTATGTTAAACCAGCTGGGAACAGGATTACTGGTCACCGAACTTATGGGACAAGGCGTAAACGTGGTTAACGGAGATTATTCACGTGGCGCAGCTGGTTTTTGGGTAGAAAACGGTAGGATTCAATACCCCGTCGCCGAAATTACCATTGCTGGCAACTTGCAAGACATGTTCAAAAATATGATCAGCATTGGTAGTGATACCGATATGCATGGCAGCATCAGAACAGGCTCAGTGCTTATTGAAGAAATGCAAATTGCAGGCAATTAACCCTAAACCTTTTAGTGAGGAATCACCTCCTCACTAAAATCATCTAATTCACATCGCGAAAACAGCAAGTTCTATCGAGTTAGCGTCTAAAAACTATGTTAACAATAAGGTGGCTGTACCTAAAAACGCAAAAATACCAACGACATCGGTAATGGTGGTTAAAATAACACTACCAGCTAAGGCTGGATCTATATTCATTTTTTTAAGCACTAATGGAATAGTCACCCCAGCGACGCCAGCGGCGGTTAAATTCATTAACATAGCAAAAGCAATCACGCCACCGAGCACAAAATCTTGTTTCCAAAGCGCAACTACCGAGGCAATAAGAATCGCCCATATCAAGCCATTTAAAAAACCAACGGCCAGCTCTTTATAAAGTAGAGCCCGTGAATTACTGTCTCCAACATGACCCAATGCCATGCCACGAATCACCAGTGTTAGTGTTTGATTGCCGGCAACGCCTCCCATACTGGGCACCAGTGAATTAAGAACGGCTAGTATCGCTAATTGGCTGAACAGTCCTTCAAACATGCTGGTAACTGCTACCGCCAGCAAAGCCGTGATTAAATTAACGCCAAGCCAAATAGAACGTTGTTGAGTGCTTTTAACAACTGGGGCAAAAGTATCTGCTTCATCGTCTAAACCGGCCATACTCATCATCGAGTGCTCTGCTTCTTCACGGATTATATCGATAACATCGTCAATGGTAATACGACCAAGTAATCTTCCGTCACTATCTACAACCGGCGCCGAAATTAAATCATGGCGTTCAAACAACTGGGCGACATCGGTTTCATCCATTTCAGGCGGTATTGCTTCAATGTCAGCATCAATCAAGCTGGAAACAACTTGCTCAGATTTTGACGTAACGATGGAAGCCAAGCTTACTGCACCGATGAAGCGATCGTGTCTATCTACAACATAGAAAGAATCTGTGGCTTCAGGCAGTTCACCTTTTAAACGTAAATACCGTAAAACAACATCGACAGAAACATCTGGGCGAATCGTAATGGTATCGGTGTTCATGATACCGCCCGCGGTATCTTCCTCAAATGCCAGTGCCATTTCAACGCGGGATCGGTCTTGCGTATCCATGGAGTTAATAACTTCCTGATAGACCGCGTCAGGTAGTGTTCTTAATACTTCAGCTAAATCATCAACGTCCATGCCTTCGGCAACCGCAGCGACCTTTTCTGGACGCATGCTTTTTAAGATCCCTTTGCGAACTTCTTCACTAAGTTCTTCTAATACTTCACCATGATGATCAGGATCGATTAACTGCCATAAAACCGATCGGCTTTTAGCTGTCGAAGATTCAAGAATAAGGGCAATATCAAAGGGCGGTAATTTCTGAAGCAATTTACGCACATAGACAAACATTCCGCTACCAAGTGCTTCATTGACTTGTAGCAGACGTTGCTGATTGTATTCTTGTTCTGAAATTTCCGGCATAAATCACCCTGTACCGTAATAGATCGTCCCTATTGAAATAGGCATATCTATTAACATTTGAAACGATAAGTGTGGAATTTGAGCGTTTAACGCAATAAAGCTGTTCTAAAAAACCAGGAGAGAATACGTCAAAGCTTAATGCAAGTGTATCTTAAATAAGTGGTTTTTTACAGTAGTTATTTTTGTGCTGGAAGGTGTTTTATTCAGCCTCATCAAACTTTTCATTGATTAGCTGACAAATACTTTCACAGGCTAATTGAGCATCTTCACCTGTAGCAATAACTGTGACTTTTTTACCTTGTGCGCCAGCCAATAACATCAGCGCCATAATACTTGTCGCATCAGCATTATTGCCTTCAAGCTCAAGGTGCACTTTCGAGGAGAAATTTTGGCTTAACTGAACCAATTTTGTTGCGGCTCTGGCATGCAGCCCCAGCTTATTGGCTATAGTGACTTCTTTCTTGACTTGCGTCATGTAAGCTAACTCGACTTAACATTAAGATCACGATGGCGAGATTGAATGTCTTCGCGTTCCTTTCGGAAATTATTTGCTAGTAGTTCAGCAATATAAACCGAACGATGCTTTCCACCGGTGCACCCTATAGCGATAGTGACATAACTGCGATTATTTCGCTCAAGATGTGGCAACCACGTCATTAAAAAACTATTTATTTGCCAGACAAATTTAGTCACGATAGGCTCTCTATCAAGAAAATCTTTAACAGGTTGATCAAGTCCGGTTTGTCCCTTTAGCTCTTTATCCCAAAACGGATTAGGTAGAAAGCGGGCATCAAAAACGTAGTCAGCATCCTGTGGAATACCATGTTTAAAACCAAACGATTCAAACACTAACACCATAGCACCAGTTTTCTTGCCTAAAATTCGCTCACGGACAAGGTCTGATAATTGATGTGGAGATAATTGGCTAGTGTTGATGTATAAATCGGCGCGTGTTGCGATCGGCTCAAGCAGCTTCTTTTCCAAAGATATTGCTTGATCAAGTGCCATATTTTTTCTGATTAACGGGTGTAAGCGTCTTGTTTCACTGAAACGACGAATAAGATCACTGTCATTAGCGTCAAGGTACAATATGGTCAGTTCAACCGCTGACGGCAAATACTCAATGATTTCTTTAATATCATTAGGATCAGCAGGTAAATTACGAACATCAAGACTGACGGCTACGGTATCATATTCATTGATAACGGTATGTGTAAGTGCTGGGAGTAGATTAACAGGAATATTATCAACGCAATAATAACCTAAATCTTCTAGAACTCTAAGTGCGACAGATTTCCCTGAACCTGAGCGACCACTAAGAATAATCAGTTTCATGTAATTTCACTCGTATTTGAAATCAGTTCAAATAACGCTTCATTTGAGGAGCTTTTTCTAATTTGTTTACAGAGTTTTTTATTACTTAAAAGCCGAGCAATACTTTGTAATGTAGATAAATGTTCTTTACAACAATCTTCTGGGACAAACAGAGCAACAAAAATATCCACAGCGCGATTATCTATCGCATCAAAACTCAATGCTTGTTCCGTGGTTAAAAACACCGCAATAACTTGAGAGGTTTTGCTCAACCGTCCATGAGGTATAGCGATACCATTGCCAATACCTGTACTGCCCATCTTTTCTCGTTCCATCAGGCTTTCAAGCAGCTCAAATTTAGTGTGTTCTGGGATTTTATTGGTAGCAATACTACAAATATGTTCAAGAATTCGTTTTTTGCTATTGAGTGGAACTGCACATTGAGTGCAGTCCACAGTTAAGATATCTTGCAACTTCATGATTAATGTTGTGTGATTTTGCCTTTATATTTTAGAATTTGGCGATCTAATTTATCGATAAGTCCATCAATTGAAGCATACATGTCGTGATTATCAGCTTTTGCATGAACCTCACTCCCGTTTAAATGAACGGTCGCTTCCGCAACTTGATTTAGTTTTTCTACAGTTAAAACAACATAGACGTTATTAATGTGGTCAAAATGTCGCTCTAATTTAGCGAACTTAGAGTTAACATACTCACGCATTGATTGAGTGATTTCGACGTGGTGACCTGTAAGATTAATTTGCATAAGCGGAAATCCTTATGTTGTTGAATAAAGGCTTAAAGTAAGCTCTTTCTTTGGTTAGATGGAGGAATAGACAAAGATTCTCGATATTTGGCTATCGTTCTTCTGGCAACATTAATACCTTGTTCTGCAAGCAGCTCTGCCATTTTACTATCGCTCAATGGTTTAGCCGGCGTTTCTGCCGAGACGAGTTTCTTGATTAAAGCTCTTATTGCCGTCGATGAACATTCTCCTCCGTTTTCGGTACTTACGTGACTTGAGAAGAAGTATTTAAGTTCAAAAATCCCTCTCGGAGTGTGCATGTATTTTTGTGTAGTTACACGGGAAATTGTTGATTCATGCATATCAACAGCTTCAGCGATATCGTTAAGCACCATAGGACGCATTGCCTCTGGGCCATACTCAAAAAAACCTTGCTGACGTTGGACAATACAATTTGATACTTTCAATAATGTATCGTTTCTACTTTCTAAACTTTTAATAAACCACTTAGCTTCTTGGAGGTTTGAACGGATGAATTGGTTATCATCTGAAGACTTCATGGTTTTAGTTAATGCTGCATATTGCTGGTTAATGGACAAACGCGGTGCAGTACTTGGATTTAATTCAACAACCCAACGACCATTTTTCTTTTCAACAGATACATCAGGAATTACGTATTGGTCATCGCCTTGTACAATTGCATCACCAGGGCGAGGGTTTAACGTTTGAATCAAACGCAAAGCTTCTCGAAGCTGTTCTTCCTTCAAACGAGCCTTACGCATAATCTGACGATAGTCGCGATTGCCAAGTAAATCAATATGTTCTTTAATTATCAATTTCGCATCGCTAAGGTACGGCGTATTTTCGTCAAACTGATTTAATTGAATGGTCAAACACTCAGCTATTGTGCGCGCTGCAACCCCAATAGGGTCAAACATATTGATACGTTTTAATACCGCTTCAACTTCGTCAAGTTCTAAACCTTCAGTGCCTACGCTCTCCAACACTTCTTCGCTTGATACTGTCAAATAGCCTGCATCATCCACCGCATCAATAATGGCTGTAGCTATTGCTGAATCAGTTTCTGAAAAAGGGGTTAAATCCATTTGCCAACGTAAATGGTCTTGGATTGACTCGCTCGTTTCACCTTGGTAGGTAAAATCTTCTGAAGGGGCTGAAACACCGCCACTGGACACGCCGGCACTAAAACTGTCATCCCAAGTAGAGTCTACACTTAGCTCTTCAGGGATGTCGTTTTTTTCCATGACTTCTGTCGTACTGACTTCGTCATTGGTTGGTGTTGAATCTTCACTACCGTCTAACTGTGGAGCTTGTTCATTTTCCGCACTAGCAGAGTAAGACGCTTCTTCAATAGATGTGTCTTTTTCGTCTTGAGTTGACGGTACTGATTCATCCACTTCTAACAATGGATTGCTTTCCAATGCTTCTTGGATTTCTTGTTGCAAATCTAATGTCGACAATTGCAAAAGCTTTATCGCTTGTTGCAACTGTGGCGTCATTGTTAGTTGCTGTCCTATGCGGAGTTGCAGTGATGGGCGCATCTACGTTTATTGATTTCCTATTGTTGTAATCACGTTGCTAAGCACACTATTACTATAGCGTGAATTGTTCACCAAGGTACACATCCCTGACATGTTGATTCGCTAGAATTTGATCCGAATCACCTTCTGCAATAAGTTCACCATGACTAACTATATATGCATGCTCACAAACATCTAATGTTTCACGTACATTGTGGTCTGTGATCAAAATACCTATGCCACGATTTTTTAAGTGTAAAATGATTTTTTTAATATCGCCAACCGAAATTGGATCTACACCAGCAAATGGCTCATCCAATAAAATAAATTGAGGATCGGCAGCCAATGCCCTAGCTATTTCAACACGGCGTCGTTCACCACCCGATAAACTCATGCCTGTATTATCTGTTATATGGCCGATATTAAACTCTTCAACCAAATGTTCCAGTTTTTCTTGTCTTTGTACATCATCTAGATCTTTTCGAGTTTGCAAAATCGCCATGATATTGTCATGCACGGTCAGTTTTCGAAATATTGATGCTTCTTGTGGTAAGTAGCCTATTCCTCTCCTTGCACGATCGTGCATAGGTAATAAAGTAAGATCTTCACCGTTTAAAAAAATGGCACCGGCGTCGTTAGGTACTAGACCAACGATCATATAAAACGAGGTTGTTTTGCCTGCACCATTGGGGCCTAATAGGCCAACAATTTGACCTTGACTGACCTTTAAACTGACGTCTTTGACAACCCGACGACCTTTGTAAGACTTAGCAAGCCCTTTGGCCTCTAATGTAACTTCGCTCATTCGTTACTTTTTGTCCTTTGCTTTGGGTTTTAATATCGTGGTCACGGTTTCATCTGCACTACTGCCACTTTCTGCATTTAATTGTTCAGTTTGTGTGTTGTAGACAATTTTACTTCCTGTAACTTCACTACCTGCTTGACGTAAAACCGCATTACCTGAAATGGTGATAATGTAATTGAATGGCTCATATGTAATTTCGTCGGCTTCAAGGGTTATTTTTGTACCGTCTTCTAATTGTTGTTCAAAATGTGCTGGATTGCCTTTAGCCACATAGGTTTCTGTGTCATGGTCAATTTGGCTGTACACTTGAACCAGATCAGCCTTGATCGTCAAGGATCCTTGTGTAATGACGACATCGTCTAGATAACTCGCGATCTTATTTTTAAGATCACCTGCCTGACGCTTAGATTTAATTACAATCTCTCGCTCAAGATCATCCTTTGCTGCTTGTGCTGTTGTCATAAGGACCAAACTTGTGGTCATTATCACAATACTAGCCAGTAATTTTTTTATAAATTGTTTGTACATGCTCAGTTAGTGTCATCTGTGTTGTATTAAGATCGATAATCAAGCCAGAGCCATACATAGTAAAATTTTTACCTTGAATCAAAATGGTCTGATCTGAACTAATAATGTTTGTATTTAAATCTAACTCTAAGTATTTGCAATGAATCTCTTGAATCAGACTATTTTCTTCTGTTGCCTTTAATATTACGCGATTTTTTAAAACGACACGATTGTTATTGTATAGAGTCGCTTCTTTTGCGCTGACTTTCCATGGTGCCGACTGATCTTTAGGGTATAACGTATAAAACGGCTGCTCAAATTTAGTTAAAGATACCCCTGAAAAATGCTCCATTTTGGTCGCTTGAATTTCATGAGATAACAGCCCTTCGCTATTAAAGAAATTGCTGTTTAAAGCTTCGGCAATAAAATCAGGCGTTAGTTCCTCATTTGATGTACCTTCTTGCTCAACCAAAGAAGCTCGCCATTGCACCGTACCGTAAATAGCGATGCTTACTAGTAAGACAATGAATGCCCAACTATAAAGGCGACTCATATGCTAGCGCCTTTGGCGTCCATTAGTGTTCCTTGTGATTGCATAATTAAATCACACAACTCCCTAACTGCACCAAAACCACCTCTTAAAAACGTCTGATAATTTGCTTTCGCGACAACTAGTGGATGTGCATCAGCTACCGCAACTCCTAAACCAACATGCTCAATACAAGGTAAATCAGGACAATCATCACCAATAAAGGCAACCTGCGTAGGTGTCAATCCAAGTTTGGTGATTAATTGCTGTAATGCAGGTAGCTTGTCTTCTTCCCCTTGTACGATATGCCCAACATTGAGTGCGGTCATTCTATTTTTCACAATAGCTGAGCGTCGTCCGGTAATGACTGCGACCTCAACACCACTTTTGACCAATGCTTTAATACCAAAACCATCTTTGGTGTGGAAAGCTTTTAGCTCTTCTCCATCATTGCCTAGATAAATGCGACCATCAGAAAAAACGCCGTCGACATCGCAAACCAATAACTTGATTTGCGCAGCCGCGTCTAGCACACTCGACTCCGCTTGCCCATACATGGTATTCGCCATTACAACACCCCAGATTTCAGTAGATCATGCATATTCATTGCACCAACAGGTTTATTGTTTTCATCAACAATGATAAGGCCGTTAATTTTTTTCTCTTCCATGATTTGTAATGCTTGTGCAGCCAGCAAATCAGCTTGTGCAACCCTTGGTGAACGCGTCATGACCATATCAATACTGTCTTGATGAATGTCTGTTTTCGCGTCCAATATTCGACGTAAATCACCGTCAGTAAATAAGCCGACTAACACTCCGTCACTGTCAGTGACACCCGTCATGCCCAATCCTTTTTCTGACATTTCAACCAGTGCTTCTTTGATCATCACCTCTTGATTTACCAACGGTAAACGATCGCCTTTATGCATAATATCCGATAATCGAAGCAGTAATCGTTTGCCTAAACTACCACCAGGATGCGATAAAGCAAAGTCATCAGCGGTAAATCCTCTGGCGTTGAGCAGAGCAACAGCGATAGCATCTCCCATCACTAAGGTAGCTGTCGTACTTGACGTTGGTGCTAAGCCTAATGGACACGCTTCTTTTTCTACTTTTACACAAACGTGAGTATCCCCGAGTTTTGCGAGTGTAGACTCGGTATTGCCCGTCATCGATACCAGTCGTGCACCTATACGTTTGATCACAGGAATAATCGTCAAGACTTCACCGGTTTCGCCTGAATTGGAAATGGCAAGGACTACATCTTCTTTGGTGATCATACCTAAATCACCATGGCTTGCCTCACCTGGGTGAACGAAAAACGAAGGCGTACCTGTGCTAGCTAGGGTGGCTGCTATTTTGCCAGCAATATGACCTGACTTACCCATGCCTACAACAATCACACGTCCTTTACAGTTAAACATGTAATTGCAGGCAACTTCAAAACTTTCATCAACAAACTCAAGTAGCGATGCTATTGCTTGTTGCTCGATGTTGATCACCTCAGTGGCTAAACTTTTGAAGCTTTCCATTTTTTTCCTATTGATAATTATAACTGGCTAAACAAAATAACTTGATATGCGATAAAGCAGCTTAATAAAGCAGCCCCCTTTAATCGGGTAATTCTAAAGCCTTTTTTACGGCTAAAACACAAAAAGAATAATAATAATGTAACTGCCAACATATAGGGAGAGTCGCGACTTGCAGCATTAGCATCAATGCCACCTGGTGCGATGAGGCCTGCGAGTGGCAATACAGCCAAAATATTAAAAATATTTGAGCCTATAATGTTACCCAATGCAAGATCATCTTCTTTCTTCACAATACTGGCAATACTGGCTGCAAGTTCAGGAAGGCTTGTACCAATTGCAATAATGGTCAACCCTATCACTAAATCGCTAACGCCAAAGACTTTGGCGATAAACACGGCTGAATCAACTAAAAAATGTGCACTTAACGGCAGTGCAATAATACCTAATGCCAGCCAAAATATTGCCCAGCCTGTACTCACGCCTTCAGGAACATCTTGTTCGGCTTCCAATAGCATAGGATCATCAATAGGCGCGCTCTTCGAACGTTTCAGAGTTATGAGCAATAGGCTAAGAATATAAGTAACAAACCCTGCTATCAATATCAGTCCTTCAGCAAATGTTAACTGACTATCCGAAATCATCCAAAAAGCGACAGCAGTAACGAGTAAAATTAGTGGTAATTCTCTTCTGACCGTACTGGAAGAAACCAATAACGGCTGAAATATGGCGGTAAGCCCCAACACCAGCGCAATATTGGTAATATTTGAGCCAATCGCATTACCCACTGCAGTATCCGGAGAGCCATTAAAGGAAGCTGTTGCAGCCACCATCATTTCGGGTGCTGAAGATCCCATAGCAACAATGGTCAAGCCGATGATCATCGGAGCAACGCCCAAATTTCTCGCTAAAGATGATGCACCATAAACAAATTTATCTGCACTCCAGACGAGCACGACTAACGAGACAACTAAAATAAAAACTTGAATTAACATTAACCACTCCAAATATCTAAGCTAAATTGTCGCTGGTAAAACGGTAAAAACAAAGAAGAAAGTGATTTCTTCCAGAAAAAAGTTGCCCAGACGGTTGTTTTTTAGCCAACTAGCTAACTATCCAAGCAACTATTAATAAAAGTAAGGTTAACAAAAACAAGTTTTCGAAGCTGTAAAACAAATTATTGTAGGTAAAATAACTGTAAATATTTGTGATTTTCAGTGCACTAAGCACCATGCTAAGGTAATATTCGCGCCTATACTTCTTGTTACATAGATGTTAAGTCCAATAATAATGTCAGAAACACTGGTTGATATAAGAAATATCACATTCAAACGAGATGAGCGGGTTATTTATGACAACATCAGCTTATCGATTCCCAAAGGAAAGGTCACTGCGATCATGGGACCTAGTGGCATAGGGAAAACCACATTACTTAGACTCATGGGAGGACAAATTCGCCCTGAGTCTGGACAAATATTATTTGATGGCCATGACATTCCAACCCTGTCAAGAAAAGAGCTTTACTCCGTACGTCAACGCATGAGCATGTTGTTTCAAAGTGGAGCATTATTCACGGAAATGAATGTTTACGACAATATTGCCTTTCCAATCAGGGAACACACCAAGCTTTCGGAAGACATCATTGAGAAAATTGTTTTGATGAAATTGGAAGCGGTCGGATTACGTGGCGCTAAACATTTGAAGCCAAGTGAGTTATCTGGCGGTATGGCGCGCAGAGCCGCCCTAGCAAGAGCAATAGCATTAGATCCCGAATTAATCATGTATGACGAACCATTTGCTGGACAAGATCCTATTTCAATGGGCGTTATTGTTCGATTGATTCGCTCGTTAAATGATGCTCTTGGACTGACTTCTGTTGTCGTATCTCACGACGTCCCAGAAGTAATGAGCATTGCCGATTATATTTACATTATTGCAGAGCAAAAAATTATCGGACATGGTACTCCTGAGCAAATTCGACAACAAACCTCGCCTCTGGTGAAGCAGTTTATCGATGGTGAAGACGATGGCCCAGTTCCATTTCACTTTAAAGCCCCTGATTATCAAACAGAGCTAATGAAAAAGGGAAGCAAGTAATGAGAGCCATACGTTCATTAGGAAGACATTCAATTAATTTTGTCTCTGGTTTAGGACGCGCACTATTGCTACTTGTCTCTGCAATAGGACACGTGCCCAACCCGAGAAAAGGCTTTCCCTTATTAATCAACCAACTCTACAGTGTTGGCGTTATGTCGCTGATCATTATTATTGTATCTGGGACTTTTATCGGCATGGTATTAGCCTTGCAAGGTTATACCATCTTGGTAGATTTTGGCGCTGAAGCAAGCTTAGGACCAATGGTGGCGCTGTCATTGCTAAGAGAGCTTGGTCCAGTGGTTGCTGCACTTTTATTTGCGGGTCGTGCGGGCTCAGCGTTAACCGCTGAGATTGGTTTAATGAAAGCGACCGAACAACTTTCAAGCATGGAAATGATGGCAGTAGACCCGCTAAGACGCGTGGTTGCACCAAGATTTTGGGCGGGCTTTATTAGTCTACCACTGTTAGCCGCTATTTTCTCCATGGTGGGTATTCTTGGCGCGCACCTAGTCGGTGTTGACTGGTTAGGCGTTGACTCGGGAACATTTTGGTCTGTAATGCAGTCCAAAGTGGAGTTTAAAGAAGACATAGTTAACGGTATAATTAAGAGTATTGTTTTTGCTTTTGTTGTAACATGGATTGCCGTTTACAAGGGCTTTAGCTGTGAACCGACGTCAGAAGGAATCAGTGAAGCAACAACGTCTACCGTTGTACAATCCTCATTATTGGTTTTAGGTTTAGATTTTATTTTAACGGCATTAATGTTTACGCAATAAGCGCAAAGCAATAATCGTTTTAAACATTTATTAAAAGAGATTTGGTGAAGGAAATGACATCCAAAAAGGTTGAATTTATCGTCGGTTTATTTGTAGCATTCGGAATTGCTGCAATTCTCATGTTGGCATTAAAAGTCGCAGACTCAGGTTTATCAGGGAATGGTCAGACATATAAGCTGTATGCGAAGTTTGACAATATTGGCAGTTTAAAAGTACGCTCACCAATAAAAGTGGGTGGCGTTGTTGTGGGTCGTGTAAGCGCCATTACACTTGATGAAGAAGATTACACACCAATTGTCTCGATGGAAATATCGACTGAATACAACAATTTCTCTGAAACTACGTCAATCTCAATTTTAACTGCTGGCCTACTGGGCGAGCAATACCTTGGCTTGGAGCCGGGGTTTATCGATGAATCATTCGACACATTACAGCCAGGCGATTATATTGAAGACACAAAGCCTGCATTAGTACTTGAAGAACTGATTGGTCAATTTTTATTTAGTCAAGGAAGCGGTGATTAACTATGAAAATAATGCGATTAGCTATTGGCTTATTAACACTAACACTATCAATATTTACTAGTGCCCAAGATGTCGATAAATCAAATCCTTATCACATGATCAAAGAGGTTGCAGACATAACCTTTAAGCGATTTGCCCAAGAACAAAATGAAATACAAAAAGAGCCCAACTTACTAAAAGACATCGTACGTGAAGAATTAATGCCCTATATTGACTACAAATATGCGGCTTACAAGGTCTTGGGCAGTTACCTAAAGAAAACTACAAAAGAAGAGCGAAATGAATTCGTTCCTGTTTTTCGAGACTATTTAGTCACGTCTTATGCGCAAGTGTTTACACTATACAAAAAGCAGTTGGTAGAATTTGAGCCTGAAAAGGCTATTAATGCAAAATCAAAGATCATTGCAGTGAAAACATCAATATTAGAACCTGGCCGAGATCCTATTGATATTACCTTTAAGGTTCGAAAAAATAAAAAAACCAAGGAATGGAAGGCCTTTGACATGATAGCTGAAGGCATCAGCTTGCTGGACAGTAAACAATCAGAACTCAGCAGTGTGATTAGGCAAAATGGTCTACCACATGTGACCAATATGCTGAGAGAAAAATCTACTCGCGAGATTGTATTTAAGGATAAGAAGTAAACGTGAATCAATCGTTAACCATTACTATAGATAATCAACAAGGGACCATTACAGGTCCTTTGACTCGTGATACCATTGCCCTGCTCGATAAAAACAAGCATAAGTCTATTTTTAAAGGTTCAACTAGCGATGCCTTAACAATCGATTTGGGGAAAATATCCCATGCAGATACTGCAGGACTTGCTTGGCTGTTACTGTTACTTGAAACCGCAAGTAAGCTAAATAGACAATTATCGTTTGCGCACATACCCGATGATTTACTAAAATTAGCTAAATTAAGTGCTGTTGACACTTTTCTAGCCAATTAATCCCTTCAAAATTTAGGAGCCACACTTGGACGTTTCAGATATTGAAAAACTGATCAATGACGCCGTCGCGTTAGATGAATTACATGTTAAATATGACGGCTCACAATGCCAGGTTATTGCTGTTAGCGACATCTTTGACTCAATGAGTCGCGTTAAAAGACAACAAGCCATTTATGCTCCATTAACGGACGTTATAAACGCTGGTACGATTCACGCAGTAACCATCAAAACATTTACGCCTGCCCAATGGCAACGCGACAAAATGTTTAATCTTTAAGTAACATCAAGAAGTAATTATCCTTTGGACGCATTTAAAATTAATGGCGGTAACCGACTAACCGGTGATGTCACTATTTCAGGCGCGAAAAACGCCGCTTTACCCATATTGATGTCAGCCATTTTGTCTGATACGACGATAGTGATTGACAATGTTCCACGCCTCAATGATATCGAAACAACCATCAAGTTACTCCGACAACTGGGCGCTAAAGTCAGCTGGGTAGACGAGAACAGCTTGTCGATCAATGCCAGCTCTATCAATCAACATCGCGCTTCCTATGAATTGGTGAAAACTATGCGCGCTTCTATTTTAGTACTAGGGCCATTACTCGCAAAATTTGGTCACGCAGAAGTTTCGCTACCTGGCGGTTGTGCTATAGGTGCTCGCCCTGTGGATTTACACATCCAAGGCTTAAAGTTAATGGGCGCCGATATCGAAGTAGAAAATGGCTATATCATTGCTAAAAGCAAAGGAAGACTCAGTGGTGCCACTATTTTTATGGACACTGTTAGCGTGACAGGTACTGAAAACTTAATGATGGCAGCAGCACTAGCAAATGGCACAACCATTATTGAAAACGCCGCACGTGAACCGGAAATTGTCGATTTAGCTAATTGCCTAGTTGCCATGGGTGCAAATATCACCGGTGCAGGTACTGATACTTTGACCATTGAGGGCGTTGAGAAGCTATGTGCTGATCACTACAGCGTTATGGCTGATCGTATCGAAACAGGTACATTTTTAGTTGCTGCCGCTGTTACACAAGGACATATAAAATGTCTGAATACAGATCCAAAGTCATTAGATGCCGTGATCAGTAAATTGCAAGAATCAGGTGCTACCATCACTACAGGTCAAGATTGGATAGAGTTAGAGATGAAGCAACGTCCTAAAGCCGTGAACATCAAAACTGCACCACATCCAGCATTTCCAACTGACATGCAAGCGCAATTTGTCACCTTAAATGTTATCGCTGAAGGCGGTGCACATATTACTGAAACCATTTTCGAAAATCGATTTATGCATGTGCCAGAGCTACAACGCATGGGCGCAGATATCGCTCTTGAAGGAAACACCGCTATGACAACGGGTGTAGATCACTTAACCGGTGCTCAAGTAATGGCAACTGATTTACGCGCCTCAGCAAGCTTAGTCATCGCTGGGTTAGTTTCGACCACTGAAACACAGGTGGATCGCATCTATCATATCGATCGTGGCTACCAGCACATTGAAGATAAATTGAGTCAATTGGGCGCTGATATCACCCGAGTAAAAGCTAGTTAAAGTAGCAACAATATAGCACTATAATTAGAAGACCTATAAGTTGCGCTTATAGGTTTTTTTTAACCTGAATCTTACCAACGTCACATTATTCATGCCTGCATGACCTATTACAATTACCACACATACTGATCGATATAATAGACACAACCAGCTAGAATAAAATTCAACGCAATATAATATGTAGGAAAAGCCTTTATATCCATATTGATGGCTTTAAACAGGTGGTTAATGGAAGAGTATATATTATCAATTGATCAAGGCACGACTAGTTCTCGTGCAATATTATTCGATAAGTTAGGACGAATAGTTTCCAGTGCTCAGCAAGAGTTTAAACAAATTTATCCCAAAAATGGTTGGGTTGAGCATCAACCTGACGATATTTTGCAAAGTGTTCTTAGTACTTGCAAAGAGGTTCTGAACAATAACCAACTCAAGCCAAAGCAAATTCTAAGTATAGGCATCTCAAATCAACGAGAAACCACCCTACTGTGGCGAAAAGATACAGGCCAGCCCATTTATAATGCGATTGTATGGCAAGATCGCCGAACGTCGGATTTTTGCAACGAACTGACAGAGCAAGGACACGCGCAATATATCAACGATAAAACAGGCCTACTCATCGACCCTTACTTTTCAGCAACCAAAATTCATTGGATATTGGAAAATGTTGACGGTGCTAGAGCGTTAGCCGAGCAAGGTAATTTGGTTTTTGGAACGGTAGATACGTATCTGTTATGGCATTTTACTCAAGGACAATCCCATTATACTGACGCAACCAACGCATCACGCACGATGTTGTATGATATCAAACAAGGTTGCTGGGACAAGAAGCTACTGGAACTATTTAATATTCCCTCATCAATTTTGCCCGAAGTGCTCGACAGCTCAGCTGACTTTGGGTTTTGTGCTGGTGAGATATTTGGCACTGAAATCCCAATTCAAGGTATAGCTGGTGATCAGCAAGCGGCCTTATTTGGCCAAACTTGTTTTCAATCTGGTATGTCAAAAAGTACCTATGGTACGGGTTGCTTTTTGATGATTAATACGGGCCAGGAAATTTTGACGTCTCGCAACCGTTTACTTTCAACAATTGCTTATCAATTAGACGGTAAAGCCCACTATGCATTAGAGGGCAGCATTTTTGTCGCTGGCGCTGTGGTGCAATGGATGCGAGACGGTATTGGTTTAATCACCTGTGCTAATGACACAGAACGATTAGCCAAAGAAGCCGCTATCAATCATGGGGTTTATTTTGTACCTGCTTTTACCGGCTTAGGCGCACCTTATTGGGACCCTGATGCGCGAGGTGCCATTATCGGATTAACACGCGCAACAGGGGTTAACGAAATAGTCTCGGCAGGCTTACAGTCGGTTTGTTATCAAACACGAGATTTGCAAGAGGCCATGGCTAAAGACGGTATCGAGGTCCAAACAATGCGCGTTGACGGCGGTATGGCGGTTAACCAGTGGTTTGTTCAATTTCTCAGTGATACCTTAGCGATAGAAATTGACAAGCCGACAATTATCGAAACCTCAGCGCTTGGTGCAGCCTATCTCGCAGGTCTAAAAGCAGGTGTGTTTGAATCGTTAGAACATATCCAAAGCCTTTGGCAGTCAGATGTACAGCTACAACCGCTGATGCC
The DNA here is from genome assembly GCF_030295975.1 of Thalassotalea atypica. Taxonomy (NCBI): domain Bacteria; kingdom Pseudomonadati; phylum Pseudomonadota; class Gammaproteobacteria; order Alteromonadales; family Colwelliaceae; genus Thalassotalea; species Thalassotalea atypica. The sequence goes on along the minus strand of NZ_AP027364.1, from coordinate 705,056 downwards.
AGAAAACCAACGAGAGAAGCTTTATGCTGGCTGGCAAAGTGCGGTACGACGTATTTCGTCCTAACCCCGTTTTCTTCTATTTGATTATGTTTTCGTTAGCTCATGTAAATAGGCGCTTTGATTGTTAAGTGTTTTTTTCATGTCAAACAGCAAATATTGCCGTGATAAAAATGGCTAAGCAGCACTGTACAGTTTAGCTTGGCCTGCAAGCTGATACCTACTTAGGTTAAATAGAACAAGGGGTCAGAGTCACTAATTAGTCCTAAATTTAGTATGCATCAATAAAGTCACTATTATATTTGCGTTTCCAATAAAATGGTTATTTAATGACAGAAAGACTGGATAACTAATTAGATTAGGCGATGCATTTAGCTGTTAATCAGACCTCACGCTGGCAATTGGCGAGTAAAATTGAAGAGGGCCGCATTCACGTACTTCGCATGGTGGCACAGCACGAACCAATTGACGCGATAATGAATGCGCTATGTATAAAAAGTCAGATTTACAACCGAGATATGCTGTGCTCAATTCTTCGTCTTGATAACGAGCATAAGACACTTCACCCTATTGCTTCAGTTGATCTTCCTACATTTTATTGCGAAGCTCTAGAGGGAGTTCATATTGGAGCTGGCGTTGGCTCTTGCGGCACCTCGGCATTTACCAAAGAACGAGTCATAGTCGAAGACATTAATACGCACCCGTATTGGAATCAATTTAAAGAATTAGCACTAAGCGCTAAGTTGCAAGCTTGCTGGTCTGAACCCATAATAGGTGTTGATGGTATCGTCTTGGGTACTTTTGCGATGTATTACCGAGAGCCAAGAATCCCAACCGAAGAAGATTTAAAATTTATCGAGCTCAGTGCAAACCTTGCTGCCGTGGTTTTTGAAAATCATTCAAATAGACAAAGATTGCTTGAAGCTAACAACCAATTAAATCAAACAATTAATGAACAAAACAACGAACTTAAAACAGTCAATGACGCCCTTTCAACTGCAATTAAAGAACAGCGTAAACAGCATAGCTTAGCAATTGAAACGGAAAAAATGTTAACTACTAACTCCCTAGTTTCTGGCTTTTCTCATGAAATAAGCACGCCTGTTGGGATTTCTCTAACTGCCATCAGCGCAGCTGAGGATAAACTGTCATCACTTAGTGATGCATTCTCACAAGGCAAACTGACACGTAAAGGTTTTACCCTGCAAATCGATGAACTCAAAAAGGTCATTGATATAAACAAGCAAAACTTATTAAAAACCAACGATCTATTACAGCGCTTTAAAGATGTAAACACTTCAGCAATCGTCAGTGATGTATTAACCTTTTCTATGGTGAAATTTCTAGGTCAATTAAAAAGTGCATTGAAGAATGTATTGGGCCGGCACGAACTTGCGATACAATGCGAAGTTTTCGATATTACCTGCAATAAAGAGAGTTTATGGCGAGTTTTCTTTAATTTGATTGAAAACTCTATTGTTCATGGATTTAAGCATATTGATAAAGGCACTATTCACATTAATGTGACCTGCGAAAGTGATCACGTGATCATTAATTATCAAGATAACGGTTGTGGGTTATTAGATCAGCAAACAAAGGATATTTTTGAGCCTTTTTATACGTCGGCAAGAAATGAAAATAGTTTGGGACTTGGATTAAGTATTACCCATAACTTTGTTAATCATAACCTTCACGGGCATATTAGATTGATCGACTCCCCCGTAGGTGTGCGTTATGAAATAACTTTACCAGTAAGCAAGAGTGAAGCTTCAAAAGCCTAACATGTAAATTAAAGCTTCACCTTGTTGATAATAAAGTAACAACAACGCCTTAACTGACAACCAGTTTCCTTTGGTCAGTCAACCCCATTGCTAATACAAAAGGATCTTGTTTTTGTTGCGCTATAAAGCTTTGCTTATCGACGATGCCCTGCCATTGATGCTCAATTAAACATTGCGCCACTGCACCGCCTAAAGTTGCACCCGGCCCCAAAATGATCAGCTTATCAGGCGCAAATTCCTTAATCGCCACTTCAATACATCGACTAAAGCGATAAAGGTCAACGACTTGGGTCTGCAGCGTGTAATCATACAGTTTATTGGCGTCTGTACTGTATGGTTGCCACACATTGCCTAATCCATCAATAAGTGGCACTTTAGGCGCACTGAAGAGCTCTGGCGATAACAACTGCTGTGCTTTTTGAGCTACCGAAGCCAATAGTGGCGTATGAAACGCCGCATGGTTGAACAGGTTCATTGGATACCGATCTTCCAGCAAAGGCAGTTTTTCTTCCAATGCTTTCAAGCCTTTGGCGTTGCCACCGATAACCCGATAACCACCAAGCTCAATTGATAAATAAGCCTCTGCATCTTTTAGTAAATTCACTTCAGCCACAGCTTTATCGACTAAGGCTTCTAATGAGGCATCTTTGTGCCAATTTTGATCAATTACCGGATAAATCAACTGGCCACCAATCACACCGTCAGACATCATTGACCCCATAGTATTGATTAGTTCAATCGCACCTTTTGGCGCCAATGCTTGTGCGGCGGCCAAAGCAATATACCAGCCCATTGAATTACCAGTGACCGCGACTATTTCATATTTGTCGCGATCAATAGAAGCCAAATCAGCCATGGCACAAGCATAAATTAGCGCTGATGCATTCTCACCAGCAGTATGCAAACGCATCGCATATTTATCCATACCATCAAGCTCAGTGATTGATATTTGCTCTTGTTCTTGGCGATAGGCATCGATTTGTGCAACTAACTCTTTTTTATCAGCATGTAAGCGTGATAAGTAACCTAGCTCTTCTTTGTTGTATGTGCCGCGTCCAGGACAAATCACTACGACGCGTTGTTTTGCTGATGTCATATTATTGCTCCAAAGTCGCTGACTGAGTTATGGTTACTGCCGCTTCAATAATGTCTTCAACTGACGGCAGTACTTGATATGCCGCGCTGCCTAATGGAATAAAACAGTCCTTGGCAGTAACACGTTTGGTATGACGCTGTTGTAAGTTTTTTTCAACCAATAGCGCCATTATCGCTTCACTGATTGAACCGGTTTCCCTACATTCATCAACGATAAGCACCTGTTGACAGGCTTTAACCTGCTCAATAATGCCTTTCTCATCTAGTGGGGCTAGCCAACGTAAATCAACAATACGCGTTTTAATCCCTTTCTCTGTCAGTGCTTTCTCTGCTTTTCGAGACAAGTAGTAGCCATTACCATAAGTTAAAATACACAGCTCATTGCCCGTACCATGAATGGCAATTTTTTGATTAACTTCGTGGGTCAATAATGATTGATGCTGGTAGGTATGAGTCCATTGTCCATCACCTTCTTCATGTAAATCTTTTGCCATATAAAGGGCAATAGGCTCTAAGAACACCACAACTTTTTGCTGCTCTTGAGCAATTTTAATAGACGAACGCATCATCTCGACTGCGTCTTGGCCATTAGAAGGGCAAGCTAAAACCAAGCCCGGAATATCACGAAAGACTGCGAAGGAATTATCATTATGAAAATGTCCACCAAAGCCTTTTTGATATGCAAGTCCAGCAATACGAATCACCATTGGGTTGGTAAATTGTTTGTTAGAAAAAAACGACAAAGTGGCGGCTTCACCACGAATTTGATCTTCAGCATTATGTACATAGGCTAAAAATTGAATTTCAGGTACTGGTAAAAAACCATTGTGCGCTAAACCAATCGCCCCCCCTAAAATGGACTGTTCATCTAGTAAAGTATTCATCACTCGGTTTTTACCAAAGCGTTCTGCCAGTTTTGTGGTGACGTTATAAACGCCCCCTTTTCTGGCAATATCTTCACCTAGCATCACCATATTATTTTGCTCTGCCAGAGCATCAAGTAACGTCCAATTGATCATTTTGGCTAAGTGCTGAGGTTTTGATAAATTATGCTTCTCATGAGCAAAAAGCTGTTTCCGCTTAGCTTCACTAACTGGCGTTAAATACTGGTTAGGGCGAACATCTGGTACGATACTGTCCATAACGTCTTCAGCACAAGTAAGTTTTGGTTTAGCCGCCGCTTTTTCTGCAATATGCACAATACGCTGTTCAATACTTTCATATAATTCAACGATTTTTTCAGCAGTCAAAATATCATTATCGAGCAATATTTTAGCCGTATGTAACAAAGGATCTTGACGCTCTATCGCTTCAGTTTCTGCTACTGGTCGATAGACAAATTCAGCATCAGAGCCTGCGTGGCCGAGTAGCCTTACTGTGCGCACATGTAGAAATACCGGTTTTTGTTTCTCTCTTGCGATATCCGCCGCTCGTTTAGCCTTTTGGTAGGTATCAAGCACGTTCAAACCATCACAGTAGATATACTCTATTCCTGCTCGGTGTTTAAAGTTAGCCGAAATCCACCCAGTAGGCGTGGACGTTGAAATACCAATACCGTTATCTTCACAAATAAAAACCACTGGCATAGGGATCGACTGATAAGCCACCCAGCCAGCACAATTTATTGCGCCTTGCGTAGTTGAATGATTCGCTGATGCATCGCCAAAATTACAAATAATGACGCCATCGTCTTTTAGCTCACCTTGATGCTTTGAACGCTTCGATAGCCCAATACCAAACGCAGCTCCCATTGCCTTAGGCAAATGAGAAGCGATGGTGCTGGTTTGTGGCGGAATATTAAGTGCTTTGCTACCGAGCACTTTATGTCGTCCACCCGAGATAGGATCTTCTTTTGACGCGGCAAATGACAATAACATGTCATAAAGTGGCGTTTGACCATCCACTTCCTTGCTGCGCTGAATGCAAAAGGCACCACTGCGATAATGTAAAAACGCCATATCGTCGGCACGAAAAGCTTTGCCGTAAGCTGCGTTTCCTTCGTGCCCTGCACTACCGATGGTATAAAAACTCTGACCTTTCTTTTGCATTACGCGAGATTGTAGGTCAAGGTGACGGCTCATTACTTGTGTTTCAAATAAATCGACTACTTCTTCATTACTTAAGCCAACCTCTGCAGGTGACAGAGGATTGTCTTGCTCGGGTAAATCCCCTGAACGAACAAAGTGTATAAAATTATCTTTAACCAACTGATTTCTATCAGCCATATGAGCCCCTTGTTTTACTCAACCTATTAATCCAATGTCACTAAAATCTGTGTTTAAAAGAACGCCTGAATGCCCGTTTGCGCTCGACCTAAAATCAAGGCATGGACATCATGTGTTCCTTCGTATGTATTTACAGCTTCTAGGTTCATCACATGGCGAATAATATGGAACTCATCGCTAATACCGTTACCACCGTGCATGTCTCGAGCTGTGCGCGCTATATCTAGTGCTTTGCCACATGAGTTGCGCTTGATCAATGATATTGCTTCGGTCGGTAATTTGCCGTCATCCATCAAGCGACCTGCCTGTAGACAAGCAAATAAGCCTGTGGTGATTTCGGTTTGCATATCCGCAAGTTTTTTCTGGATCAGCTGGGTACCTGCTAGTGGCTTACCGAACTGTTCACGATCTAACGTGTACTGACGAGCGCCGTGCCAGCAAAACTCTGCAGCGCCTAACGCGCCCCAAGCAATACCGTAGCGTGCTTTATTCAAGCAGCCAAACGGGCCCGATAAGCCTTTCGCGTGTGGCAATAAGTTCTCTTCAGGTACAAAGACATTGTCCATCACGATTTCACCAGTGATAGAAGCGCGTAGTGAGAACTTACCTTCAATCTTAGGTGCTGAAAGACCTTCCATGCCTTTTTCTAAAATGAAGCCTTTGATATCACCCTCTAATTTGGCCCAGACGATGAAAATGTCGGCAATTGGCGAATTGGTGATCCACATTTTATTACCGGTGATACGGTAACCACCTTCAACGGCAATAGCACGCGTTGATAGGCTTGCAGGATCAGAGCCAGAATTTGGCTCGGTTAAACCAAAACAACCAATGTATTCAGCACTGGCTAATTTAGGCAAATACTTTTGTTTTTGCTCTTCACTACCGTAGGCATAAATAGGGTGCATCACCAGTGATGATTGCACACTCATCGCACTACGATAACCACTATCAACTCGTTCTACTTCACGTGCAACCAAACCATAAACCACATGATTAACGCCGGCACAGCCGTATTTTTCCGGTAAAGTACAACCTAACAAACCGAGCTCACCTAACTCTTTCATGATTTCTACATCAAATTTTTCATTTCGGTTTGCTTCAAGCACTCTTGGCATCAGTTTGTCTTGACAGTATTGGTGAGCACTATCGCGGATCATGCGCTCTTCTTCAGTTAACAGTGAATCTAAAAACAAAGGATCTTGCCAGTTAAACGCGGTTCTATTTGAAGTAGCCATAAAGTTGTTCCAGTAATGAAATAGTAATTGATTAATTATTGAGTCTAATTAAGCCTAAGCCAAAGTTGAAATATAGTTTTTCTAGACTAGGTATAGTTTTTACCTATATCATTGTACAAACCTTATTCAGCTTGCACTTGTTATATGTTTTCAGACATCAAGTAAAAAGCAGGCAAATTATTATCACTGGTAACAGCAATGGATTTGAAAACATTAAAATATTTTGTTGCCGTATATGAAACTAAAAGTTTTAGCAGTGCCGCTAAACAGTGCTTTATTGCCCAACCTTCGATATCTGCCGCTATTGCCCAGCTTGAATCCCAACTCAATGTAAAACTGTTCTCTCGCCATGCCCGAGGAGTTGTGGCAACAGAGCAAGGTGAAAAGCTGTTTCCCTTAGCAATGCAGCTTATTGGGCAGGCTGACGCGATCAAGCAAAGTTTTAGCACGGTGAGTAAAAAGCAAGAATTCAAACTTGGTGTCACCAAAGGGCTTGGTGTTAAGCGAATGAGTTTACTGCTCAAAGACTTTACCGCATCTCAACCGCACACAGCATTAACCTTAGTCCCGCCAAATGAAAAAAATAACGCTAAAATAGTGACCAAGGAAGAGCTCAATCCCGAAGATAAATATCTACCTTTTTGGCAAGAAGATTACCTGCTCGCGATGCCGCATCACCATGTACTGTCACTCAAGGAACAAATACAGCTCAGTGACTTTGAAAACCTTGCAATGATTAAGCGGACCCCTTGCCATGCTTGGCGTTCTTTAGAGGATACATTAGCCATTGCGGGCTTTAGTTTAGATATTCGCGCTAGCATTCAAACCATAGATTATGCACTTGGGTTAGTAAGTGCTGACCTAGGCTGTGCACTAGTCCCAGCTTATTCAGAAGTATTGGAGCATCCAAACATTATCTTTAGACCGATTGAAGATGTGCAGTTACGAAGGGAAATAGTGTTAGCCTATCAAGAAGAAAGTCCGGCATTGGAAACATTAAAAATGCTGGTTGATAATTACAAAGAGTAGGTATACTTCTAGCTTAAATAGCGCCGGCTTAAATATACCTACTTCATTTAAATTATATCGACTCCATTTGCTCAATATAATGAGTTAGCTACACCGTAACTAGTAGATATCTCCGCCAACAGTTAAGCCACTAGGTAAACTTTCTGGCTTTTCTTGGAAAAACTCATCTGTACTTAATGTTTTGAGAAAAGCTTCAATATCATTAAAGTCACCATCACCAATATCAACATCAATATCGCCCTTATCTTCATATGCTGCAATCGCGTCTATTAACGTCTCTCGAGAGCCATCGTGCATATAAGGCGCTGTATATGTAATATTTCTTAAACTTGGCGAGCGCACCACGGTGTCACCAATAATGGCCTCACCTTCGTGTAAAACATTATCAGATAACATGGGGCCAGAGTGGCAACGTGAACAGCCGCCATCAATGAACTTATTCAAACCAATAATTTCTTGGGCTGACAGTGCTGTGGTATCACCTGATAAAAACTGATCAAAACGCGTATTGGGTGTCATAATTTTTCGTTCAAAGGTAGCTATTGCTTTGGCAATATTTTCGCTGTTAACTGCATCAGTTGTACCAAAAGCTTGTTCAAATAACTCAACATAGGCAGGAATCGCTTTGAGTCGTGTGACAACTTCACCAAGGATATCTTGTTCACTGATATCATAACCAAGCATTTCCACCGGGTTTTGAATTGGCCCAAGCGCCTGTTCTTCTAGTGTTTCAGCTCTTAAGTCCCAGAAATAGCCACCCGAGATAAAGTCACTAGCAACATCATCATTAAGAATACCGGTATAAGCAACATTCATTATGGTCGGCGCATGAATATCAGTCACTTGTACACCGTAGCGCGATTCACCTAGACCTATTCCATCAGAGCCTATTGAAAATGCTCTACCATCAGCCCAACCTAAATCGGGATGATGGCACGAGGCACATGAGGTGTTGTAATTACCAGATAAAATCGGATCCCAGAATAGAAACTCACCTAACCTTTCTTTAGCTCCATTATATTTGTTATTCACAGGGTAAAATGGGGTTGTTGGTAATGATTTAAAAATTGCGGAATAGTCTCTAATTTCAGGGTCATCATCGATGCCTTCACCACCTCCACCTCCACATCCTAATATCGTCATGCAACCTAACACGATTACGGTACATTTGAATAACTTCATCTATAACAGCCTTATAATTCATATAGAAAAATTCATTGGGAAACACTTTCCAGTAACTGAAAACTAGTTTAGAAAATGGCGGGTCTAAGAAATGTCTAAAGAACAATTGAGCTCGCCAATAAACGCTGCTTTAGTTTTTGCTTTGATCATAACTGTGGTATAAAAAACACTAGTGGCGAGGATATCTACTCAATACACCTCTATCATTAATCAAAAGGATGCGAATAATGAATACACTCAAATTAGTCATACTTACCATTTTTTTTTAATTTTTGCTGGCTGCGGTGTTTTACCGATTAAAGCGGAAATAAAGGAAAATCACTTTAGAATAGAGAATTTTAAGAAAGATCAGGGGGATGATTTAGAATACGTCTACCTGATGTGTCGCAATAAAAAGCCCACCAATTGGTTCGGTGCCGAGCAGCATGAGCAAGGCCCACACAACTTGTGGGTCACAGCGAAATTTTCAAGACGTGGCATTGAGCATAGCGAAAGAGTCGCTTTTATTAATTTTAAAGTCAACTTGGCGGCCAATAAAAGCTACATGCTAAATCGACGTATATCGGAAGGTAGGGTTTCCGTATGGTTACAAGAAATAGATACTGGTGAATATGCCTCTGAAGTTATTACCACACAACTTGAACGACCCAAAGATTTCAAGAATGCACACAACTTGAAAATTAAACAGTGTAAATCAAGTTCCGTTTAGCTCCAATGAAACGTCCTAATTCAACAAGTTTTGATAATGAACTAGGACATCTCAATAACAAAGTGGCAGCTTAATCACTGACCTCAAAGCCCGCCGCTTTCATATTCTTTTTGAATTCATTTTTAAAGCAACCATTAGTGCTTTTACAGTTACTTAAGTACAGCTTTATTGCTTCTTGATTACCTTGGTGAGCGGCTTTATCAAGCCAAAAGAGCGCTTGCTTAGTATTGTCTTCTTTATTTTCAATTAAGTATGACTTTGCCAGATTCACTTGCCCCTTTGACAAACCAAGGCGTGCAGCCTTACTAAAGTACTCTCGTGCACTTTCAATATTGCCTTCAACTTGTGAATTTGCCATAAAAGCAAGTCCTCTATCGTTGTGCATATCAGCTAAATTTTTGTAATGTTTATTAATTGAAACATCATTGACGACCACATTGCCAAACAGCCTGTTACTTTTTGGGCGTAACACTTCAGTGACGATGTCTTTACGATAAAAAGCTTGAAATTGCGGTATCGTATATTTGTGCTCATTGCGATTAAAGTATCTTGAATCAATCACCATGCCACCTTTAATATCAATTTTAAGCGCAGACATTTTGGCGTATATATATCGGCTATAAACAACAGAAACCTCGTTACCGTTAACTATGGTCACTTTTGCTAATCTATATTTCTCATGCGGACGGATGTTTTCTGCAATACCTTGATAATTTAAGAAATAGAAATCATTCACTTTAGGAGAAGTGATGTAAGCTTGAGTTTGCAGCTCTTTTTGGTAGGCCTGATATTGCCAATAACACAGCGCCAATATCATCAACACCAACCCTGTATACATAGGTAAAATATGATAGAGCTTAAATAAACCGCGTTTTAACGACTTATACAATTTAACGTCTAAGCGTTTATTTTCAAGAGTATGCTGACAATGATTGCAGGTTAAGACGAGTTCTTTTCCTAGTGGCACAAACGGTAAATATTCTAGAAAAAAAAATGCATAGTTCACTCTACCCGCAATATTGACATCGCCACCATGGCAAGCGTCACAACAAACATCAGCCGTATCACCTCCCTGCAATTTAAAGCTACTGTATTCCATTTACCTGTCTCCCTATTAAGCAACACTCTCTTTTGATGCATTTTTCCTTAGAAAAATACGTCAAGAAGCAAAGTACGAAAGCATACGTACTTCATATAATGCACATATTTCAATCAACAATGCAAATGGTAAATCGTTGGTTTAGTAACGGTTAGTTGTAATAAATATTGCAACGTAAGAATGCTGCGAGGGACTTCATGCATCAGCACAATAATAAAACGTAGCATGAAGCGCATTAATACAACTGACCCAAGACAGCAATAGGCAGAGCTCATACCCTCACGCTCATCTGGTTGTTAAAAAGCCAATGTTGATGAATTACAGAGAGCTATAATCGCCAATAGTTCAATGACTTTCGTGCTTTTAGATTGCGAATTAGATTGAGCGGCTTTCTTTTTGAAACAGGGTTATAATTTAGAAAGCTATCTACTGCTTCAAGCACTCTGCTGCTTGATTGCCCATCACGATAAGGATGTGCTGCGCTTGCATAACGGTTAATAACGTTCATCATCTCATCAGGATAAGTTAATGCGTCATCTATTGCTGATTCTAACTCATCGATGGACTCCACATTTTTTAATCCCGTGATAAAACCGTCATTGTTAAAAGTGACGGCGGGCTTTCCAAGGACGAGGAAGTCAGTGATCATTGAAGAATAGTCGCCTAACATAACATCCGCTTGTTGCATGTAAGGAACAAGGTTATCCGTTTCAATGAATGTCAGGTTGTCGTGCTGAATGGCTTTATAAGACTCAACAATTTCAGCCGACATTTTAGGATGAAATGTGATCAGCCAATGGTATTTTCCTTGCTCAGATAACGCCATAATCTTTTCTTTTAGCGCCGGCGCTTGTGTTAACCGAGGGGAAAACGTTGAACTAAACAACACTATTTTCTTCTTTTTCTCGGCACGTTGTTTTGGCGTCTCTTTAAAATAAGGATCCATCTTGCACCAGCCGGTTTCAACAACCGAAAAGTTCTTGTGCTTATGTTCAAGTTGTTTAAAAGGTGCTGTTGATGTTGGCCCATGAGTACAATACAAATCGAAGCAATCTCGTATAATAAAATGGTAATTTACATTGTCTTTTTGTCTGGTTTTCCAACCAACAAAACCATGAAACACGCTGACCTTTATGCCAGGAATAAAGCTAGGCACCATATTTCCGGGAACAAAAACGGCAACGGGATTATAGTCGACACAATCCTCTATACTGCCTACCACAGATTCATCCTTATTGAAGTAGTCTACGTTAACCTTACTACCGGCAACATACCACTTCACTTCATCACCTCTTGCTAAAATTTCTTTTTGCAAAGGGCGCAAAATTTGAAAAGAATAGTTTTCAGAAATATAGAATAAGTAATTTTTCTTCATAAACTCAAAGCCTAGTTCGTAATGGGTCAAAGCTGTGCGTTAATCCACGGTATAACGCCGAGAATGTCATACACTGCGTGCGATTTATGGAGAAAGTTTAGCGCTGATGGTGTCGAATAAATGTCTATAAAAAGTGATGATTTGTGATCTTTTCGTTCATGAAATAGCCCAAAGGTAATCTAGTAAAATCACTGTGCGGTTTATCAGTGCATATTTAGCAAAAATCCCTTAAACGTCGTTCTGTGATAGATACAAAATAGTCTTGTTATACATTTGTGATAACTTCGTGACTCAGTTGCAATAAATTCCTTTCATACTACTTTCTCGAACGATTAAACATCTAACTAAAAGAGAGAAAACCATGTATAAATCAAAGTCATTTTTGCTCACCAGCCTGTTGATCGCGACATCTGGTTTTAGCCAAGCAGCAGATTTAGAAATTACGATCACCAACTTAACCCAAGGGACCTATTTTACGCCAGTTATTACCGCGGCACATGCAAGCGATCTGTCCATGTTTACCCTCGGACAAGCAGCATCTGCTGAATTGCAAATGATGGCAGAAGGTGGTGATATTTCTGGGCTTTCCTCAGTGTTAATCAATGCCAATGCTGATGTTATTGAAAATCCAGCTGCAGGTTTGCTTGGACCTGCTGCATCAACAACCTACATGATGACCAATGCGGACAGCAATACGCACTTGTCAATGACAACAATGATTTTACCGACCAATGATGGTTTTGTTGGTTTGAATAGCTGGGAAATCCCGGAAGAAGCAGGAACTTATACTGTTTATCTCAACGCCTATGATGCAGGTACGGAAGCAAATAATGAAGTGGTTAATGGCGGCGGAGCACCTGGTATATTAGGTATTCCAGCAGCACCTGGCGGTTTGGCCGGCACAGGTGGCACAGGAGTCACCGATATGGAAGAAAACACCAATATTCATATTCACCGAGGTAACTTAGGGGATGACGATTTAGCCGGCGGCAAAAGTGACATCAACAATACTGTTCATCGTTGGTTAAACCCTGTCGCTAAAATGACAATCGTTGTTCAATAGGGGCCGATCATGCTGATACAAAAATCTTTTCTAATAAAACTGACCATAGCTTCAGCTATGTTAACACTACTCACCGGTTGTCCGTTCGATGACGACGATGATAACGATACACCTGTTGTTGTTATGCCGCCGCCAGCACCGACGCCAGATCCAGAATATACCTACGAGGTCACGGTTGAAAATTTAACTTACGCGCAGCCTATGTCGCCCGTTGCTGCTATTTTGCACCTTGAAAATAAGCTCTGGGAAGTAGGTATGGCTGCATCCAATGAACTAGAAGTATTGGCTGAAGGTGGTGATAACTCTGGCTTTATTGGCCAAGATGTAGCTATAGCGTCAAGCAGCAGCGATGGCATTTTGATGCCCGGTATGACCACCACAGTCACTGTTACAACTACGGATATGATGGCAAATAATATTACCGTTGCGACAATGTTGGTGAATACAAATGATGCTTTCTCAGGTCTAACTGGAGTAGATCTGTCTTCTTTAGCCGTTGAAGAGTCAAAATCATGGACATTAGGCACGTACGACGCAGGCACTGAACTTAACTCAGAGGCTGCTGGCACTATTCCGGGACCAGCCGATGGTGGTACCGGATACGATGAAATGCGTGACGACATTAATAATGTTGTAGCCATGCATTCAGGTGTAGTGAGTATGGATGACGGTCTGACAAGTTCGGTATTAACTCAAGCCCATCGCTTTGATAATCCGACCTTGAAACTGACAATAACGCGAACACAGTAAAGAAATCGCCCTGGTCGATTTCTCGGCCAGGGATTATGACTGATAAAATTTTGATCATTGAAGATGAACGCGATATCGCCTTACTTATTCAAACACATATGTCTGAATTAGGCTTGCAATCTGATATTTGCGGTAACGGGCAATCTGGACTCGATCGTGCCACTGAGAATGATTACCAATTGGTAATGCTAGATATCATGTTACCTGATATTAGTGGATTGGACGTATGTCGGCAATTACGCGAGAGAAAGCCGTTACAAGCAATGATGATGCTAACCTCACGCAGCAGTGAAACCGATCGTGTATTGGGATTGGAACTTGGTGCAGACGACTACCTAACCAAACCTTTTAGTGTTCGGGAACTGCAAGCAAGAGTGCGCTCACAATTGCGACGAGTACATTGTTTTGAAGTACTAGAGCAAAGTATGAAAACACCCCAAGACGCGGTAATTTGTGTCGGTAAGCTGATGGTCGATGACCGTTGCCATAAAGTGACCTACGACAACAGCAATATTGAACTGACCTCAACAGAGTTTGAATTATTAAGCTTTTTAGGTAAGCACCCGGATCAAGTATTTTCCCGTACGCAACTACTCGATTCTGTCTGGGGCTATCACCACAGTGGTTACGAGCACACGGTCAATTCTCACATTAACCGCCTGAGAAACAAACTTGAGCATGACGTTACCAGCCCTCAGATCATTCAAACCGTTTGGGGTGTCGGGTACAAACTTAGCTCGGCAGGAGTCGCCTAATGGCATTACAACAAACGTCAATCTTTTCATTTTTTTCGCTGTATCCAATGTCACTGTATAAAAGATTAGCATTGAGCATGACACTTGTTTTTGCTTTGATACTTTACGTGATTTACAACTGGAGTAGCTCGCTAGCGCAATACGCTACAGTGCAAGCAGAGCAAAAATTACATACTGAATTAGCACAGCATTTGGCCGATGATAACCCCTTATTACAAGACGGTGTTTATGATAAGAAAGCTTTGGAGAATTTGTTTCATACTTTGATGTTGCTTGGTCCTGCCTTTGAATTCTATTACTTAGACCCGGCAGGCAAAATTTTAACTTATTCTGCTGATGCCAACAAAATTAGAAGGCAATCGGTAGATTTATCGCCTATCCATCAATTTATCGCGCAACCCACCAGTCTACCAATATTCGGCCAAGACCCTCGTGACAGCACACGTGAAAAAATATTTTCGGCGGCGCCGATATATCAAGACAAAGCATTACAAGGTTACTTGTATGTGATCATTGGTGGTGAAATTTATGACTCTATCTTTAGTGCTGCAAAACAAGATCAAGCCCTTTTTCGCCAAATTATCTGGGTTGGAATTAGCCTAATCTTATTGTTGGTGATGATTTTGGTCCTGTTCCGCTACTTCACCTCGCCGCTTCGTACATTGGCAAAAGATATGGAAGCGATCAAAGCAGCAAATTTCGACCAAGAAACCGTATCATTAACAAGATGGCAGCCAGATGATAACAATGAAGTCGCTCAACTTGGCTGTGCTTTTCTTTCCATGGTTGAACAAATAAACCAACAAATAGAACAACTGAATCATAATGACAAAATTCGTCGAGAATTGCTCGCCCACCTCTCTCATGATTTACGTACACCACTGTCTGCCATGCAGGGCTATATTGAAATATTATCACTCAAGAATGATTCGCTAACATTGACTGAACGCGAGCAATACATTACGACGGTGATGAGAAATGCTGAACAACTGAAATTACTTATCGATCAAATATTTGAACTGGCACACTTAGAAGACGGCCAAGTGTCAGTGCACTTTGAAACATTTCCCATTGGCGAACTCGTACATGACATAATTGCGAAGTTTTCCGTAAAAGCGCAACAAGCCAATATCGAACTGTGCCTGTTGCCACAGAACTTACAGCACGTTATTTATTCTGATATCGCCAAGTTAGAGCGCATTTTGTCTAACCTCATTGAAAACGCCTTAAGGCATACGCCAACCAATGGAAAAATTGTATTAGCCATTGTCCTCATTGGAGATCGTCTGTCTATTTCAGTGACTGATACGGGTAGCGGTATTAACGACAGCGAATTGGCTTACATTTTTGATGCCAGATACCGAGCTAGCAATGCCAAAGGAGAAAAAAACAAGCACGCGGGTTTAGGATTAGCAATCAGCAAAAAACTCAGCCAAATTCTCAACAGTGAACTGACCGTTGAAAGCAAACTAGGTCAAGGTTGCAAGTTCTCTTTAAGCATGGCAGCCAATAAGTAGGCGTTTGTTGATTATTTTGCTCGTGTTAAAACACATTTAGCCCAAAGGATGGTAAATGCATAGAAAGGGGTTGGGGATAGTTATGTTTTGCTTGCCCTCCTACGCTTTGGCAGCGGGCGTTGACGCCATACTATGGATTCCCGTTGGATGGTTGGTTGCACTCGCTTTTTTTATTACGTCTGTATTTATTACACCGAAGAAAAATCTACCACTGACACTTCATGCTTCTAGCGCAGCATTTTATATACTGTTTGCATTTCTTCAGTCTGGGTATGAGTGGATTTTTTTCTTTTTGCTCTTCTACCCCGTGTTATCGTCCATAGCTATTTTCATATTCGCACTACGCTATAGAGCAAAATGCAATAAGCTCTAGTTGCTAGAATCATCGATAAATTGACTATACAGTCAGTTGCTGGCGTGTATTTTTGTCAAAGTAAGACAATAAGTCTAAACATTGTTCAATGGGTATCGCTGGGCTATAAAAGTAGCCTTGGATATAGTCACAATTTAGTTTGCGCAACAAATCAAGCTGTTCTTGCTCTTCCACACCTTCCGCAACAACAGACATTCCAAGCTTATGGGCCAGTTCGATTAACGTATTCGTTAGTATTTGGTTTTTATCTTCAGTCAGTAATTTTCTAATAAAAGTGCGATCTATTTTCAAAATATCGGCAGAATAATCCATCAAATTACTTAACGAGGAATAGCCTGTGCAAAAATCGTCTAATGACACTTTAAAGTGATGAGCTCTGAGTTCATTTAGTACATTTTTGGCATGCAAATTCGAAGACATGGCCACAGATTCTGTAACTTCAATAATAATATGTTGATGCGATAATCCGTGTTTTGCTGCCGCAGTCGAAATTGCCTCAACTTGATTATTATCATACCGAAATTCATTGATCGATCGATTGATGGCAATGGAGATATCTCCATAGCCAAGTGAATGTATTTTGGCGAGGCTCTCACAAGATTGCTCTAAAACAAACTGCCCTAATGGTATAATTAGGTTCGATTTTTCCGCTATCGCAATAAACTCATCCGGCGAAATAAAGCCATAGTCTTCATCTTGCCAGCGTACAAGTGCTTCAAATTTTTCAATTTTATTTTCTCTAACATTAATTATCGGTTGATAATAAACCGTCAATTCTTGCTGCTTAATGGCTAATTTTAGTTTTTCCCGTAGTGCCAAATCTCGTAACAAATCTTGGTGCAATTGAGCGTCATAAACGCCAATGCTAGAGAGTTCTTCATATTTGACCGAGTGCATCGCGTGGTGAGCAGCACGCATCAAATCAGGTATTTTTTTTGCGCTTTCAGGGTAATGAGCTAAGCCAACACAAATATGAATGTCAATTAATAGGTGATTAATCGTTATTGGTTTATCACAGATATCTAGGAGTTTACGGACAATTTTTTCACTTTGGTTGATATTCAAATTAGTTAGTTTAACAACAAATTCATCGCCTCCGTATCGGCATGCTAAATCACTCCCCTCGATAATGCTTTTTATGCTCTGTCCAACAAATTCAAGTAGTTGGTCGCAAATATCCTGCCCGTAAATATCATTGAGGTCTTTAAACCGAACAATATCGATATAGGCTATAGTAAAGGGCTGTAGGCTCCTTTCTCTGGAGTCTTGTTCTAGTCGTTGTAAAAACGCTCTACGGTTATATAAACCGGTGATAGGTTCATTGTTGGCATAAAAAGAGAGCTTTTTTTCTGTTTCTTTCCATACGGAAATATCTTTGAACACTGCAATATAATTGGTGATTTCTTGGCTTTCGTTTTTTACTTCATTGATAGACACGGCAACAGGAACAATCTCGCCACTTTTTCGCTTATTATAAACTTCGCCGTGCCAACAACCTTCTTGATGTAATACTTGCCACATATCTTGGAAAAACTCAGCACCATGTTCGCCAGAATTTAACATGGAAGGGTATTGTCCAATGACTTCATCAATGGAATAACCTGAGCAAGATACAAAGGCATTATTGACTTGAATAATTCTATTATCCTTGTCGGTAATCATGACCGGTTCGATGGTGTGTTCAAACATCATATTGGACAGGTAGAGTGCTTGATTTATATGGTAGATCTCAGAAATATCCTGCAACACCATTTGTAAAATAGGCGCCTCAGTTATTTTATCAATACCCAACCTTCCCAATATAGCCACATACTTAAACCCATTTTCGCCGTTTATAACTTTGATATTAAATTTAAAGTGGCTTAAACCATCTACAAGTACCTGATTAATTTCGTTCTCAATGTATGCATGATCACGCTGAGGGGTAATTGACATCAATTTTTTTCGAGTTACAAGCGTATGTGGCGTAAGCCCTAAAACACTATAAATTTGCTCGCTGTGGATAATATCATCAGTGACAGTATTCCACTCAATAATGCAAGTTTTTGCCAGCTCTTCACCTAATTCCAGTTTTGAAATCAAGGCACTTTGATGTTTGCTTGTTAACTCATAACTTATCTCTACGCCCAGTAAGTAGGAAACATCAGTAAACCATTGTTTATCTAATTGGCTTTCATCCAACTCCCGATCAAACAAACAAACGAGCAAACCTACAACTTCGTTATTAAATGACCGAATGGCAATCCCCATATACCCCTGAATAGCAAGCTTATTCAGGTCAATATCTTCTGGAAAGCAGCGTTGTACATCAATGGGGTAACAACAAACGCCGGAGATCTTCTTCGCCTCAGCGCAAGGCGTTCCTTCTAGGGGATAGGAGATATTATTGACGACTTGTCCGTTCTTTAGGTGCAAGGAACTTTTGACTGTGTTGTCATCAACAAATTTACCGATAAAACAATGTGTAGGGCTAAGTTTTTGATAAATTTGTTCCAACACCCACTGACTACGAATTTCTCGTGTCGGTAAAGCTATGAAATCCGAAATAACAACGTTTTTCATCACGTTATATATAGTACCTTCTTAGGTTATCTTCAGTGTTCAACTGATGAATTACAGTATCGAACAAGGAAATTAAGACAAGTTAAATAAGGAGGTTAACAATGCGGATGTCCCGTGCCAATAGTACATAGGGGGAAGGTTACAAATGGATTACAACTGCAAACGAAGTGCAACTTCTGACAATGTAGGCGAAGTTAGCGTATCGCTTAGTTTTATTACTATAGCAGTAATTATATCAATATAGGTCCGTACAAAGCAGTTACAAGAAAAATGAATAATCCACACTAATTGCAGTAAGCAAAAAAGCTATTTTTAGGAAGCCAATTACCTGACCAGTCACGCCATTTATTCTTTTTTAGTTATTTGAAGCGACTTTTAATCACCGAATAGTTTTTCGAACCAATTTCGTTTGTCTTCTGCTTTTTCCAAACATTGATAGTAAGAAAGGCTTGTTTGAATCGCAGGGTATTGCTTCATTTGCAAACAAGTTTCATCAACTGCATTACCCGTTTGCGCCTCAAATGTGGTCATTGCAACCGTTTGAGGTGGTTCCATGTTTAAATTGCTTACTCCTGATTTTTTCATATAATCAGCAAATAGCACGAGCGCCCCTGAGCTACCCGTTAGTTTTGTCGCTTTGTTGTTATCAAAGCCGACCCACGTCGTGACAAGTTGCTGCTCATCGTACCCTATAAACCAGCTGTCTTTTAGGTCATTACTTGTACCGGTTTTACCTGCCAGCTTTTTGTTTTTTAATCGCCAAGTTAACGATCTTGCCGTGCCGGTTGTTGTGACTTGGTGCAATGCATAATCAATTAAATACATAGCTTGTTCAGACACTCTCGGCTCGGGTTGTTGACTGAACTCCCATAAGGTTTCACCCTGACTAGAGATGATTTTAGTGATCGCATGACCTTGCTGATACTGACCACCTTTTGCTAGCGTTAAGTACAATTGGTTAATTTCCAGTGGCGACATATTCATTGCGCCAAGCAGCATGGACGGACGCTCAACCACTTCTTTTTCATAACCTAGCATTTGTATCGCTTGGCTCACTTGACCTAACCCCAATGACATGCCTAAGTTTACGGTAGGTACATTCAGCGAATGCACGAGTCCATCTATCATCGGCACTTTGCCTCTGAACTTACCGTCATAATTTTTCGGCCGCCATTCCATGCCATTGTCATTTTTGAGCACCACAGGCTGATCTTCAATAAGTGTTGCCAAATTATAATGCTCGTACTGCTCTAGGGCGGGTAAATAAACCGCGGGCTTGACTAATGAGCCAATGTGCCTTTTCGCGTTAAGAACCCGATTAAAACCGCTAATATGGCGATTTCTATCACCAACTACGGCATTGATTTCGCTAGTTACAATATCAGTAACCATCATGGCCGCTTGAAGATCCTTATGCTGATATTTCTGTTCAATAGCCTTGAGCTGATGCTCCACTGTTTGCTCAAGTAAGTATTGTTTAGTTGGTGAAAACCCAGTAAAAACCTTGATGCCTGCTACATCGCTAAACTCTTGCAATTGCTCGGCTAACTCCATCTTGACCAGTTGCATATAGCCGGGAAATTTTTGATGGGCTAGGCGTCGTTTAGCGCGAATACTTAAAGGAGATTCAACCGCTTGTTCAAATTGCGCCCGCTCAATTAGATGCTGCTCGAACATCATCCGTAAAATGAGGTTTCTGCGCTCTGTTGCGCGTTTAGGGTGACGCCACGGATCGTAATAACTAGGGCCTTTGATCTGGGCAATTAATGTCGCCATTTGCGCCGCATCGAGCTGTTCAATGTCAACGCCAAAATAAAAATTAGCCGCCAAGCCAAAACCATAAATACCATTGGCATAATGTTGACCCAAGTACACTTCATTAACATACGCTTCTAGTAACTGATCTTTTGAATAACGTAGCTCTAAGATTATCGACATTAAGGCTTCATTAAATTTACGGATCAATGTTTTTTCTCTGGTTAAAAACATGTTCTTAACCAGTTGCTGGGTCAACGTACTCCCCCCTTGAACGGTTCTGCCAGCGATAATATTGGTCACCAATGCGCGTAATATTCCTAGAGGAGATATACCTGAATGAAAATAGAAATCACGATCCTCAACCAGTAACAAGGTATCGAGCAACGATTCAGGTACTTGCTCCAACGCAACTAAGACTCTGTCTTCATTATTGTTCGGTACAATACGATCGAGTAACATCGGCTCAAGTTGAACCCCTTGTTGTGAAACTTCATCCTGATATAACTTTGTGATTTGGCCACTATGTGCATCGACGGTGATCACCGCTGCTCCAACTTCTCCTTGACCTGAGTCGAAGCTGCGACGATAAACAATAATACGTTTTGTTGATAAGGCGTATTGTCCAGGGCGAAATACTTTTCGTACTTTTTGATAGCCGGAGTAGCGTAGAGATTGTGCCGTTAAATTCAAATCAAATTTATCACCCACTTGAAGGTTTATGATTTGACTAAAAACCTGAACCGGTACTTGCCAGCGCTCACCTTCAAAGCGTTGTCTTACTTTGCCATCCAAATAAATGGTATAGATACCTATCGCGAATATCACAATCAAGGTCAATTTAACCACTAAGCCTAATGCTTTTCTGGTTAATGTTTTCTTCTTTGTTACGATCGACTGATTGCCCGCAACGGCTTTAGTTTTTGAGTGCGCTTTTGATGCAGTTTTTTTAGTCGTCGTTGTTTTTTTAGTCACTGTATAAGTCGTTCACGTTCGATGCTTGTTAAAGCTTTAAATGGCGTTTTGTTTTATTGGTTGGCTGCGCATTTGCAGGATCATCGGGCCAATAATGCTTAGGATACCGCCCCTTCATCTCTTTTTGCACTTCTTTATAACTTCCTTGCCAAAAAGCAGGCAGATTTTGGGTCACTTGAATGGGCCTTCCTGCGGGTGACAATAGCTCCAAGGTCAGCGGGATGCTGCTTTGGCTAGCCTTATCGCCTACCGTAGGCGTTTCTACTTGGCCATATAGTTCTTGCATAGGCATAGAAACAATCGGTGATTTTTCCTGTTGATATCGAATACTACACTGCCGCCCTGTTGGCCCAGTAAATTCGGTCGGCGCGCACTGGACAAGTTGCTGTTGTTGCTGATAACTGAGTAACGATAACAACATAGCGTGGTAGTCCAGCGCTTTTAATTGTGACTTTCTCAATACTTTACCGACAAACGGGGCTAACCAAACGTCGCAGGTTTCAACTAAGTGTTGTTCACTGACATCGGGCAAGCCAAGGTGCGGCTGATATCGATTTAGCCAACGCCAACGCGACAAAAGGTTTTCTAGTGACGCAGGAAACGTTAAAAAACTTAAACCTTTTTGTTGTAACTTCGTTACCCACATTTGCGCAATATCTTGGTCATTATATTGCTCACTGGATTTTTTACGCTCAAGAACAATCGCGCCAAGGACCAGTTGGTGCTCAGCAATGATAATATCTTGTTGCTCATCATAAGCCAACACGGTGTTATCAACCGGTGTAGCAATGTTCCATGATTTCAATAAGTTGATATCAACCGAGGCCGCGATGCGTATTTTCAGTTGTTGTCGATGTTGGCTGATTGTGGCAATGGCAATAAACTCACTAGCGGCGAGCGCATCGTTAACATGAACTTGCAAACCTTTGCCATTCACAGCAAGAAAAGCACCTTGTTGGTTACGCTGCTGAGAAATGCGTTCAGGGTAAGCAAGTGCTAACAACTCACCACAGTGCTCAATTGAAAAGTCGGATGAAACAAACTGTGCTTTAATACTTGCGCCTGCGCCTTTATTTAGGACAGCCTTAGCAAGCACTACCGCCTGCGTTAAAATACGTTGATGTAAACTATGTCGAGTATTGTTCAATAAATAGCGAACTCGAAACCCCATATCGGCTTGTTGCTCGCTTTGTTCTCTTTGCAATACATCCCGCTCTTCTAACATCGCGGCTATTAAACACGCGAGCAAAGTAAAATTTGATTGCTGATGATTATGTTCAATGTCATTTGCGGTGATGATCATATGAGCAAAACGTGGATGGCATGGAATGGCCGAGACTTTTTCTCCGTGTTTGGTCAGTTTGCGTTGGCGATCAACAATGGCTAAATCTTGTAATGCTTGCCATGCTTGTTGCTCTAACGACTCTATCGGCAATTCAAGCATCGGCAATTCACAAAGTGTTGACACGCCCCAACGCGCCGCTTCTATTAAAATTGGCTGCAGATCGGTTTGCATTATTTCGCTGATACGGTGCGCACTGCGACGCGCATACTCTTCTTGGTCATACAATCGAATACAGTGACCTGCCATTAGCCGACCCGCTCTTCCTGCCCGCTGCGTTGCCGATGCTTTGGCAATTGATTGCTGGTTTAATTTATTCGTCAGCGTTTGATTATCAAAAATAGCGACCTTTTCAAGGCCACAATCAATCACCAAATTAATCCCATCAATGGTTAAGCTAGTTTCAGCAATATTAGTAGCTAAAACAATTTTATAGCCAGATTGCGGCGCCATGATCGCTTGTTGTTGCTGTGCTAAGGTCAAATCACCAAACAGCGGCGCTAATTGAAAGTGTGACGGTAAACACCCTTCCAAGTGTTGCGCTAAATAATGAATATCTCCGCTGCCCGGCAAAAAAACCAATACCGAGCCTTGATGTCTCGTAACCGTTGTTTTGATCACAGTTAGGGCATGATCGCGCCATGCATTGAAGTGACTCCGATTTGATGATGCGTGCGTTGTTCGCAGAGGCTGATAACTGATGTCAACCGGATAACTGCGTCCTTGACATTGCAAGACGCTAGCTTGAATGAATTTTTGCTTAAGAAAATCAACTGATAAAGTCGCAGACATTAAGACGATGGTCAGATCATCTCTTAACCCCGTTTGCACTTCCCTTGCTAAGGCAAAGGCAAAATCTGCATGAACTGAACGCTCATGAAACTCATCAAATAAAATTAAGTTGCTACCACTTATTTCAGGGTCATGTTGTATTATTTGAGTTAAGATGCCCTCAGTAATCACTTCAATTTTAGTTTTTGAAGATACTTTTGTCTCATTTCTCAGGCGATATCCAATACGCTGCCCAATAGGCTCACCCAATTGCAGAGCTAAATAATTGGCGATGCTTTTTGCCGCCATTCGCCTTGGTTGTAATAAGTAAATTTTACCGTATTGCTCTTGTTCCACTAACCAAAGTGGTAAGCCCGTTGATTTGCCCGCGCCAGGTGGCGCACTTAAAATAACCAGCTCTTGTTCGTTAATGGCCTTTAAAAAGTCTGACTTTATTTCTTCAATGGGTAAAACTGACATGATTTTGAGTATATTCTTAAAACTAAGTGAATAATACCGCCAGCCTTTTTCGATTGATAGCTTCTTATAGTGTCTATCGTTAATTTAAGTGACCCAGCGGGCTAATGGATAAATCTAGTAAGCACAATGAAGGTACACAGTATGAACAACAAAATAATATCTAAAGGATAAAAGCAATTGCGTTTATTTTTAGCCTTGGATATTTCATCATCAGATAAGCGTCTTATTAACGACTGGCGTCGCGATTCACTGTCGACAACATTTAAAGCGACAGCACTTGAAAACTTCCATATCACGCTATCTTTTCTTGGAGAAATTAATGACCATCAACGTACATCGTTAGTTGATTACATCAATACTTTTATCGACAATGGCGTTGAATTGCCAGCAACCACATTAGCGTTTAGCCATGTAGGGATCTTTACAAAACCTAAAGTGCTCTACCTCGGCTTAACAGAAACACCGCCTTGGTTATTGAATCTGGCTAATTCGCTTAAACAAAAAGCACTAGCATTGGATATTTTTCAAGAACAGCGCTCGTATTTCCCCCATTTAACACTGTTTAGAAAAGCGAACTATTTACCAAAAATTAATAACGCGTCATTATCAATCACTGCGTCTACATTTAGTTTATATTTGTCAGAGTCAACTGCTAGTGGTGTCACGTACACTCCCATACAAACTTGGCCGGTAACACAGATTACAACGGCAACATAAATCCTAGACAATACCTGTAACACTAACTCTTTGAAAGTAAACAGTATTTAAACTTGAAAAATCGAGAAATTTAGACTTACTTGGCAAGCATTAAAATTACTGATATCAATACTGTCCCTGACAAAAAGAGGAACTAGTCATGAATAATCCCATCCCCGGCAGTTATCAAATCGAACGACAAAATAATTTACTGGTTGTTGATGCGCGGGGACCATTTGACGAAGAGATAGCTATTCGATATCAGCAAGATATTGAAAACGTCACCAGCGAATTGAATGGACAACCTTGGGGGATATTAAATACTTATTACGGGAATGCGGTTTTCACGCCAGAGATAGAAAAACGTATTATTGAAACCACCAAATATCGTATTACGCAGGGCCTTGTCGCCACCGCTGCTGTTTTTCTTGAAAGCGCGCACGCCGATGTACAGCAAATGCAGCTACGCAGAATCTACCAGCAATACCGTATACCTTTTCACGTGTTTAGTGATATATCGAACGCAAAAATTTGGTTAGAGCAATACTTAACTCAAGAAAAGCTGTGTAGCTAGTCTTCTTTAACAACAGGCTAAAAGGCACAATAAAATCATTCATTGTGCCAAAAAAACTCTAGCGTAGTAACTGTGCAATCGTCGCTATACTAAGCCCAGTTCCGCCTGCCGCCCAATAGCTATTGGCATTTGCGTTGTATGCCGCAGCGATATCCATATGCACCCACCCTGTCGGGGCAACGAAACGAGATAAGAACCCTGCTGCATTGCTTGCGCCACCAGCACCGCCTCCTTTTTGTGGACGACTGTTTGCCGTGGTCGCAAATGCAGACGTGCATTTATCTTTATGCCACTCCTCTAACGGCAATTGCCACACTGGCTCATTCACTTCTTCTGCGGCGGTTTTCACACGTGACATCAAGGCTTGGTCTAAACCAAATAGTGCCGTGTAGTCAGCGCCGGTTGCCATTACTGCCGCCCCTGTTAAAGTTGCCGCGTCGATGATCAGCTCAGCACCTGTCTCCGATGCAGCCATCAATCCATCAGCAAGTACCAATCGGCCTTCAGCATCGGTGTTAGCTACTTCTACTGTGACACCATTTTTGTACTCAATCACATCACCTAGTCGATAGGCAAAGCTACTGACCATGTTTTCCGCGCAACATAAAAACAACTTAACCCTTTTAGTCAGCCCTTGCTTTATGGCTAGTCCAAATGCACCAGCAACTACGGCAGCACCACCCATGTCGCATTTCATGTCTAGCATGCCTGCACTGGCTTTAAGACTATATCCGCCGCTATCAAAAGTTATGCCTTTACCCACTAAACATGCGTCGACTTTAGCATTGGCATCTTGGCTTGGGTTGTAATCGATTTCTACTAAACAGGGCGGATGCTCACTACCTTTGCCAACATTATAAATGCCGACCCAACCGTGCTCTAATAATGCCTCTCCTTCGATAACTGTTGAGGAGATAGCATTGGGTGCTAGCGAAGTTAGATAACGAATACTCTCTTCTGCGAGCTTACTCGGGTAAAGCTCAGCAGGTGTTTGATTAGTTAAGTCTCTGCTCCAGGCATAGATCGCTAACTTTTCAGTTAAGTGATTAACAAGCTCGTTGTCACCGGCAAATTGAACATCAGTTAGTTTTCCTACACACGTGAAACCTAATGCAAATGACCATTGTTGATGCTCAGTCCATTTGCCGGCAAGCACTGCCTTTTTAACACCTAATGCTTCAATTTTACGCCCTGCTTTTTGTATTTTTCTCAATGCCCACGGGTCATCCGCTTTGATGTAAACATAAATGTCATTGCCACTCAGTTGCACTAAATTGTCAGCTTGCCAATCATTAGTTGGTTGCTCGTGCGTTAAATAGATTGTGGTACTTTGTGCCATTTTATTCTCCGGCTGTGATTAATGGCTTTAGTGTATAATGTATTAGCAGAAAAAGTTATGTAGTTTTTGAGAATGACATTAAAAACCAGTAATCGATAAATTGTGAATTTTCAGTGATGAGTTAGCCATACTTTGTTTTTAATTAAAAGCTTTTGAACTAAGCCGCTAATAGAAGAAATTGAAATTAAAATTAAATTTAGCTAGCACAAATACAACCATTACCTATAGTTTGTATATATGTATCAAGAGATGAACCCTGTGCGTTTGCTATTATTGATTTCACTTTCTATCTTTCTATCGGCTTCTGTCAACGCTCAAAAAAAGGACATTGTGAACTTTTATACCTATCACAATAAACCGCCCTTTATTGTTGATGAAGAAAACGAACATGGCTTGTATTTCGATCTTTCTCAGTACCTTTCATCAAAAAGCAATAATTATGAATTTGTCACCATCTACATCCCAAGGAAACGACTTGAGCGAATGATCAAGAACAACAAGTTGGATGGTGTCGTCATTGGTGTTAGCCCAGTTTGGTTCAATGACGAAGCAGAGAATAAGTTTTTATGGCTGCCTTCTTTTTATACGGACCGCGATGAGTTTATTTCATTGAAATCATCTGCGTTTGAATATAACGACTACCAATCGCTTATTGGAAAAACCGTTGCCAGTGTCGCCGGCTATTACTATTTCAATATCAATGAAGCCGTGAGTGCAGGTCAGTTGCAGCGAATAGACACCATAGGTGAATTACAGGTACTCGAATTGGTCAAAAAAGGACGTGCGAACATGGGATTAGTGAGCCAATCTGTTTTTAAATTTCTTAGAAAACAAGGTAAACTAGAAGATATTTTTCATATCTCCCCAACCCCACATGACTCTTTTTCGCGTCGTGCGTTTACAAACTTAGACAACGCCGACGTGCATAAAGAAATACAACGATTGATGAAATTTATTGTATTGGATCCCCTTTGGCAGGGAATGCTTGCTCAATATGAATAGCCCGGCACGATCAACCAGCTAATAAGAACTCTCGATTCACCATTTGATGAAAATACTGCACATCATCAAACAAAAGGGTTTTGGTCCTAATAAGTTACCTATCTTCCAAACTATGACTTAACAGCCAGTGATAGATACTTTCATCATAGGGTTGAAACCTTGGATCGTAATTAACTTCTACACCATCGATGATCCCTCCAGCTAATGCAGAAAGGTCGTAAATTGCGTGATGCATGTGATGCCTAGCACCGGTCAATAATGATAATTTAGGTAAAACCCTTGACTGACATAAATCTAATATTGCGTGATACGCCTTAATAGAGTCTCCATGGGAAATGACTTCATCACCTGTGCCATGAAACATCCATACAGGAACAGCCTCAATATTACAAAAATCATCGGGTAAGTCTTCCACATCTATGGAAAGACCTGAGGCTACGGGAACCACGGCCGCAATTTTATCTGGAAAGTCGACACTGTAAGCTGAACTTAAAAAGCCACCACTACTCCAGCCCGTTATATAAACTCTATTGACGTCGATATCATAGGTGTGAATTGCGTAGTCAACAAAAGCATTAAGTCGCACCCTATAACCCACATCAGGTAACGCACCTAAGTGTGGTGCAACCATCACAAACGGTAAAGTATTATCCCACTCACCATCGTCAATCAGTTTAGGTATTCCGTTATTTTCCAGAACGGCGTCGAGAGAAGAAAACGGATCCTGATTGTCCTGAAACTCAAGGTTAGCACCTGAACCATGTAAATATATCAGTAAAGGCGGTTTTTTCTCTGTTGCCTCGCCATAATCTAGTGGTAGGTGCTCAAAATAGCCGAAATTAGCAAATGTAGTACCGAGTGGTCGCCGAGTAAGAGTTGTCTTTGTGTTTGCCGTGACACGAACCATTCTAGCATGTTCAATAGCCATATTATCATCACTATCCGTAACAGAATACCTCACAAGATAATCACCAATAGCATTGGTATCAACACTACCATCTATAACAACTTGCGATGATATATCGCCATCTTGTTCATCTATTGCCAATGCACCTTCTTCTAGATAAAACTCACCGACTGCTAGCAATTGTGTTCGTTCACCCAGTAATGAAATGACCGGTCTATCTGGATTTTCAGAAAAATCAGGAATAGGTGCTTCCCACCATACCTCTACCGGAGGAGGATCTTCGACAATACAAAGCGATACGTCTTTTGCACAAGGCCGACCATCAGAGCCGCCACAGCTAGATAACACAATAACGGAAGCAAACACCGAGAACGGCTTTGCCAACAAGCGTAGTAAAGACATTACATTTAGTCTTTTCACAGCATAAAACGCCGCACTACTCATCTGTTGATAGCGAATCATTAGTCCCCTTCTTATTTGTAGGTAATACATATACTGTTAATAAGAGACACCATTTATAAGTTAACTGACACAAATTAGTGACGAAGGGCGTCTATGCTGTGATTAATGGTTTGAACATATTCAACGAAAAATGTATTAGAAAGTACCTATCTAATAGGTGCGAGCATTACTAATGCGCTAGAACTCAATTTATTCGCTATATGTTTAGAAGAAACTTATAACTTAATTTACAATCACCAGCTTTACTTTGACTCGGTGTAGCAAGGCAATGAAGACACAATTTAAAAAAGCCACTCTCATTAAACGTTATAAGCGTTTTCTTGGCGATGTTATATTAGAAGATGGCACAGAAACTACTCTCCATGTCGCTAACACGGGCGCCATGACTGGTTGTGCAGAGCCCGGTGACACCATTTGGTATAGCACTTCCGATAACCCAAAAAGAAAGTACCCATACAGTTGGGAGCTAACGCAAAGTCAATACACAGATCATTTTATATGTGTGAACACCATCAAAGCCAACCAATTAGCAGAACAGGCGATTCTTGATGGCACAATCAGTGAATTACAAGATTATGAGACAATCACCAGAGAAGTGAAATATGGTCATGAAAACAGTAAAATTGATTTACTTCTCACAGGTGGTGGCAACAATGATGTATATGTAGAAGTGAAGAGCGTCACTTTACTTGAGCGTAACAATGGCTACTTTCCTGATACCATCACGACAAGGGGACAAAAGCACTTACGCGAACTTATTGCCATGGCCGCCACTGGTAAACGTGCAGTTTTACTTTTCGCAGTTTTACATACCGGCATAAACAATTTTGCGGCCGCAGCACACATTGATAAAGACTATGCGGATCTCCTTCATGAAGCCATGACGCAAGGCGTTGAAGTTCTGGTTTATAAGGCAGCGATATCTCCTAGCAACATCCAATTAGCGCAAAAGATCAACTTTCCATAAGCATTAATTAAGCAATTTTTATATGACTGGTATTACTAATCGAGTGATACCAAAGAGAAGCTTGTTCAAAAATAAAACGATAGTAATCCACAACCTGTTGATTAATCTCAGCTTGATTATTGACGTTGTAATCATAACTACTATCCTTAGCATGTTTTGTGAAGGACGCCGCAATAGCGCATTGTATTTCCTGTGTCTCTAAGCCCAGCTGCAATGCTTGTGACACCTGTTTAATACTGGTTTCTGGCACTGTACTGATTTGATGGTAATTGATGGCTTTATGATGTTCGCTTGAAAGCTGTGCTTTTGCCTGTATAAATAATTGCTGTTGCATAAGGTAAACAATGGCTGTGGTTTTACCCACTTGCAACAAAATATCATCTTCACTGATATCAATTTCTTGGCATAACGCAGCATACTCAGGCAAGACCTGAACCAAATGTTGACGCAATTGATAAATAAATTGAAATCGCTGCTGTCCACCGCGAAATACTGCAATTAGATAATCTTCTATTGGCATTGAAACAAACACCGCTCGTATGTCACGACCACTTTTAACAATATCGGGTAACAAGCTATTAACCCAATTAGAAGGCTTAATTACCGCTGTTTGAGCAAGTGAGAATGTCTTATTCAATTGTGAAAGACAAAATCGTAAATGCTTTTGCCACATCGCTTTATCACGATAACATAAATGCTGACTTGCCTTTAACTGGGCAAGCTCGATCAGTACTTGCGGCTCTTTATAACATAGTACTTTATCAGCTTGCTGACCCAACGCATTTGCTAACAGCGTCGAACCACAAAAACCAATATGAAAGATAAATCGCAAAGATGCTTTACTGTCATTAGGCAAAAATTGCGACTCAATATCATCAGTTTTTAGCTGATAACAGGTATCATCAACAGTGATCTTCTCTCTTCCATCAACAAAAGCCAATTGCTGCAGAGTGCTTTGATTAGTTTTAACAAAAGTGAAGGTATCAGTGCTCTTATTAAATGCGTGTAAAAAATAGTCCGCGTCGTTCAACAGCTGCTTAGTCGACACCGCCGTAATTGTAGAATAGGTCATTATCCATCATGAACTTAAGTAAATCAGAACATCATTAAATATGATAAAAACGTCTTAAATCATGAGATTGTGTAATGCTTTATGTCTAAAGCCTAATACAGAAATCAATCATTACATTACATGTTCAGGCTGAAACAAATAGACATTTCTTGACTCAATGCATTTACAATGTAATGCAATTATCTCGGCAATTAGATATATTTTGTTTATGATCCGCGGATAATGATTGACTAACCCCCTAAAAACTTGATAAAAGTTCTTGGTTGTGGGTGTTTGAATACAACACCATGTAGATGATAAAAGCTTAACACCATGATTTTATAGTGTTATTTAATTTTTTTAATCTATTCACTTGAATTTATTAGGCTTAAGCACAATATAGCGATGTTAGTTAAGCCTATTTAATATTGGCAACTGCAACCAGATGGAAAACGATGCAAGCGGGCTATAAGAGCTCCCCATACTGGTCCATTAGCATTAGGAGATTTAGCATGCCAAAAAATAAAGCGCTCGGTATTTTAGCTTTGGCTGGTGTAGAGCCATACCAAGAAAAGCCAAACGAAGAGTACATGAATACAGAGCAACTTGAACACTTTAAAAAGATTCTTGATGCTTGGCGCATTCAACTTCGTGAAGAAGTAGATCGTACAGTAACTCATATGCAAGACGAAGCGGCGAACTTCCCAGATCCTGTCGATCGTGCAGCACAGGAAGAAGAATTCAGTTTAGAATTGCGTACTCGTGACCGTGAACGTAAGTTGATTAAAAAAATCGAAAAAACGCTTCAATTGATTGAAGAAGACGAATTCGGTTTTTGTAAATCTTGTGGTATAGAAATTGGCATTCGCCGTTTAGAAGCCCGCCCAACAGCTGATTTATGTATTGAGTGTAAAACTCTTGCAGAAATCAAAGAACGTCAGATGGCTGGTTAATCAGTACCTAGACCAGTACATCAAAAATGGCGTTTTCGCTTCCCAAGCGGTCTGATAATCAATATCGAGGCCGCTTCGCCCCTTCACCTTCAGGTTTTTTACACTTTGGTTCGCTGATTGCTGCGCTAGCAAGTTACCTTGATGCAAAAACAAATCATGGCTTATGGTTAGTGCGAATTGAAGACATTGACCCACCACGAGAAAAAGTTGGTGCTAGTAAGCAAATACTTAGCACATTAGAGGCTTATGGCCTTCATTGGGACGAAACCGAGCTATATCAGA
Organism: Thalassotalea atypica; assembly: GCF_030295975.1. Classification (NCBI taxonomy): domain Bacteria; kingdom Pseudomonadati; phylum Pseudomonadota; class Gammaproteobacteria; order Alteromonadales; family Colwelliaceae; genus Thalassotalea; species Thalassotalea atypica. The sequence continues at coordinate 672,750 of NZ_AP027364.1, read as the reverse complement.
GCAGGCAATCTCAATTTTACGATCAAATTCTAACCGAGCTTAATCAAAAACAGCTAAGCTATTTTTGTGATTGTACTCGTGCACGAATAAAAAAAATTGGTGGTATTTATCAAGGCCATTGTCGAGATAGAAATTTACCTGAAAATAATTGTGCCACTCGATTAGTCAATCACTACCCGATTATCGGTTATCATGACTTAATACAAGGTCAGGTACATTGCGATCATGCACTGGCACATGAAGATTTTACCATCAAACGTAAAGACGGGTTATACGCCTATCAACTTGCCGTTGTTATTGATGATATTTACCAAGGTATTAGCCACGTTATTCGTGGCTGTGATCTGCTTGAGCCTACTGCCAGACAACTAACATTCTATAAAACCTTGAACGTTGCTCCGCCACAGTTTGGACATTTTCCATTAGCCGTGAATAGTGAAGGATATAAGCTGAGTAAACAAAATAACGCACCTAGCATCAGCACAACTCGTCCACAACCAAGCTTAATCGCAGCACTGGCTTTTCTCGGTCAACAACCACTTAAGCAACTACTCGATGCAGATGTCTCGGAAATAATAAAATGGGCCGTTGAAAATTGGTCAATCAGTAATATCCCTAGACAAACTCAAATAGAGTTTAGCTAAACTTTGATTACGAATAGGCCGTCAAAAACTAAAAACTACAATAAATCAGCAATAAATGCGTAGCTATTGAGCTAAATCGGTTATTTTCGTTCTCTTTTTACAGCGACTGTTATAAAATTGCGCCGAGATAAGTCTTATCCTTTTCTACCTTACTAAACGTAATTCTGAGGCCTGCATTATTAAACGCGTAATCAATTTGTGTAAAAAGTTATTGAAACAAGAAACATCAACAACATTGGCTAACACATTTTCAACTCCAATTGTGATCCCTAGAGATCAGCATACCGTTACTCGAAAATACATCAGTAGTAATGCGCTAAAAGTCCTCTATCGATTAGATAAAGGTGGCTTTGATGCATACTTAGTTGGTGGTGGTGTTCGTGACATGCTATTAGGCATTGAACCCAAAGATTTTGATATTGCAACCAATGCCACGCCGGAAGAAATCAAAGGATTATTTAGAAACTGCCGTCTCATTGGTCGTCGCTTTCGCCTTGCTCATATTGTGTTTGGCCGTGAAATAATCGAAGTAGCAACATTTAGAGGTCATCATGAAAATGACGGCACTCAAAAGGCTTGTCAAAAAACCTCGAAACAAAGCGACCATGGCATGCTATTACGCGACAACATCTATGGCTCAATTAATGAAGACGCTGAACGCCGAGACTTTACCATCAATGCTCTGTATTACTCAGCAAGGGACTTCAAGATTTATGATTTTGCCAATGGTGTTAAAGATATAGAACAACGCAGTATTCGATTGATTGGAGATCCTGAAACGCGCTATCGAGAAGATCCTGTTCGCATGCTAAGAGCAATCCGTTTTGCGACCAAACTCGATATGAAAATAAGCAAGGAAACAAGTGCCCCGATTTTGCCTTTAGGTGAATTACTTTCGCATATTCCCCCTGCTCGTATGTTCGAAGAGTTCTTGAAATTGTTTATATCAGGCAAAGCTAAAGCCAACTTTGATATGTTACGAGATTACAATTTACTCAAGCACTTATTTCCAATTGTTGAACAGGTGCTAAATCAAAAAGAAACACCGCAAATGATTGAGTTGATTGAACTATCACTCAATAATACCGATAAAAGAATCAACAATAATCAGCGCGTAACGCCTGCATTTTTATTAGCGGCATTATTGTGGTACCCATTGCAGCAGCGCATAGTTGCACTTAAACATAGCACAGATCTAACCCCACAAGACGCGTTCTTTAACGCCCTAGGAGAGATCATGGGAGAGCAGCAACGTAGTATCGCTATCCCTAAGCGCTTTCAAGCTCCAATGAAAGACATTTGGATATTGCAAGATAAACTGGCTCGCCGAGAAGGTAAGCGCGCATATAAATGCTTAGAGCATCCAAAATTTAGAGCCGGATATGACTTCTTATTAATTCGCGGTGAAATTGAAGGTGGAGACGCTCAAGAGCTCGCATCATGGTGGACAGAGTTTCAGCATGCTGACTCAGACAAACAACAAATATTATTGAAAAGTTTACCGAGTAGCCGTTCAGGTGCTAGGCGCAGTGTACGAAAGCGTCGTAAACCTAAAAAAACAGTTACTCCACAATAACATGACCATCGCCTATGTAGGGTTGGGCAGCAACCTGTCTGATCCTGAACAACAAATACGTCAGGCCGTAACGGCGATTGAAAATATTTCTAGCTGTAAGCTACTACATGTATCGCATCTTTATTTTAGCCGTCCGATGGGGCCAAAAGATCAGCCAGACTACATGAATGCAGTGCTTGCTCTCGAAACGACATTAGCGCCACTCTCCTTATTAGATCAATTACAAACAATTGAGAATACAGCAGGCCGAGTAAGAAAAGATAACCGATGGGGGCCGCGTGTTCTCGATTTGGACATCATCTTATTTGGCGATGAAGTGATCAATAATGAGCGATTAACTGTTCCTCACTACGGCATGACTGAACGTGAGTTTGTGCTTACTCCTCTCGCTGAAATAGCGCCTAATTTATCTTTACCCGATGGACGTTCTGTCATGGCATTGAGCAAGCTAGTTGCAAACAATGGACTTAAAATTCATAGCCAGCTGCGTCAAGAGTAATATTCAAATTGATTTACGATAATCAGCATTCATCCAATAAACTTGATACAATCAAGGGATTATGCGACGCTAGCGCCGCTTAAATAATTCGGAAAACATTATGGCCAAAATTACGACCGCCACCTTGTTAAAGATGAAACAACAAGGCGAAAAAATATCCACCATTACGGCTTATGATGCCAGCTTTGCTAAGCTATTTGATCAAGCAGGCATTCACGCCATTCTCATTGGCGATTCCCTCGGCATGGTACTTCAAGGCCAGAACGATACTTTACCTGTTTCCATCGGTGATATGGCTTATCACACGGGCTGTGTTGCACGTGGCGTGGAAGAAACATTAATCATTGCCGATATGCCTTTTATGACCTACGCAACAACTGAGCAGGCATACTCAAATGCGGCCAAGCTAATGCAAGCAGGGGCAAGCATGGTCAAAATGGAAGGAGGACTTTGGCTAGTTGACACCATTAAAGGCCTAGTTGAGCGAGGAATTCCTGTTTGTGGACATTTGGGGCTTACACCACAATCGGTTAATGTATTTGGCGGGTTTAAAGTGCAAGGCCGTCAAGAAGATAAAGCATTGGAAATGGTCGAACACGCAAAAGCACTTGAAGCTGCTGGTGTTCAGTTGATCGTTTTAGAATGTATCCCAGAAGGACTAGGAAAAGCCATTTCAGAAGCAGTCTCTATACCTACTATAGGCATTGGCGCGGGCAAACACACTGACGGGCAAATCTTAGTCATGCATGATGCACTTGGCATTTCTTGTAGCTATATGCCTAAATTTTCACGCAACTTTTTGGTCGACACTGGAGATATCAAAAAAGCGATAGAACTGTATATCGAAGAAGTGAGTAACGGTAATTTCCCTGGTCCAGATCATATATTCAAGTAGAAACAAACGATGAACACAGTTTCAGATATCAACGCTTTGCGAGCGCAAGTTAAGGAATGGCACCTAAAAGGACTTAAAGTCGGCTTTGTACCGACCATGGGAAATTTACATGCCGGGCATATTTCTTTAGTAACTGAAGCAAAAAAGCACGCCGACAAAATAGTGGCTAGTATTTTTGTTAACCCGATGCAATTTGGCGCTAATGAAGATATTGGCAGTTATCCTCGCACCTTAACAGACGATAAAGAAAAACTTATTGCTGAAGGTACTGATCTGCTGTTCACACCAACACCAGAGATTATCTACCCTAAAGGCCTCGATAAGCAAAGCTTTGTTGACGTACCAAACGTATCCGAGGGCTATTGTGGCGAGAGCCGTCCAGGCCATTTCAGAGGTGTAGCGACAATTGTATGCAAGCTATTCAACCTTGTGCAGCCTGATATTGCCTGTTTTGGTTTAAAAGACTATCAACAAGTACAAGTAATCCAAGCTATGGTTGAAGACCTATCTATGCCAGTAGAGATTATTCCGGTTGCTACCTGTAGAGAAGAAAGTGGTTTGGCGATGAGTTCCCGGAACAATTATTTAACTTCTGAAGAAAAAGCCATTGCACCTGCGTTACACCAAAGTATGCAATGGTTGAGCGATAAAATTCAAACCAGCACAGATTTTATCGGTTTAGCCAAGCAAGCGGCCAGTAAAATTGACGAAGCCGGCATGAAGACAGATTACATCCACATTTGTAACGCACGTTCATTACAGCCCGCCAGTGAAGATGATACTGATTTAGTCATACTTGCCGCTGCACATTGCGGAAAAGCAAGATTGATAGATAACTTGCAAGTAACGCTATCGAAGTAATTTGCTTGAATTATACAAAACTAAAAAAGCCCGAAAATTCAATGTTCTCGGGCTTTTCATTTTATAACTTCTCTATAGTATTAAGCGCTATTTATTTAGCCATGGCGAGTAACTGAGGCAAGAAGTTTTGACTTGTTTGGGCTATAGCAATCTGCTCGTTCAAGATATCGTGGAGTATCTTTTTAGTCGTGAGTGGATTAGCTAGCACCACGCGAAACACCAAAGTCTTTCTTCCATGGTATTTTTGCACTTCGATCTTCGTTCTTGAAACAAATGATTTACCATCTTCACGTTGTGTTTTTTGAATATATTTCGTTAGTTTATCTAGCAATAAATTAGCTTCAAGCGACTCTTCAGGCGAAGCAGTGTTTAAAAATACCTGTACAGCTTTAGGAACGAAGCGGTACGTTAATAAGCAAAGCTCTGGACGAGTGACCAACTCAAACTCATCATGTCGCTCAATTGTATCTGCAAAATAGTTCGCATTCTTAATACCACGATCGATTAACATTTCATAACCAGGCCGGCTAATAATATGTAAGCTTGCATACACTAGCATCGCCATGCCTGGACGAGAGCCTTCAAGGGTATGGCTACCTAAATCTTTTGATCCTTTCCGCAGAATATATTCCGCATGATGCTCTATTGCCGCCACCGAAGCAGGGTTTTTGAACACGACTAGGCCTGCGCCCATCGGCACGTACATTTGCTTATGAGCATCAATAGTGACCGAATCAGCACGCTCGATTCCATCTAACAACGATCGATGAGTGTTCGATAAAAGTGTTGCGCCCCCCCACGCCGCATCAACGTGAAAATGGGCCCTGTATTGCTGCGCAATTTCAGCCATTTTGTCTAGCGGATCAATGTTACCTGTTTCCGTAGTACCCGCTACACCAACAATGCTTAACACTTTTATATTGCGCTGACGAAGTTCTTCACATTTTTGCGCGAGTAACTGGCAATCAATTTTATTATGTTCATCAGTAGGGATTGCGATAACACTGTCTTGGCCTAGACCTAACACGTCCGCCGACTTTTTAAGTGAATAATGGCCTCGAGCAGAAACAAGTATCGCTATGCCGTCGTATTGATAATGCTTAAGTGCGGCGTATAGACCACTGCGAGCAACGCCTTTGAAATCGCCATCTGGTTTAAGTAAATTATTACGCGCTACCCATAATGCTGTTAAATTGGCCACCGTGCCACCAGAGCAAAACGCACCGAGTGAGTGATTAGCACTGTGCATCCAAGAGCCATAAAAGTCATCTTGTTTTTGATACACCAAACGGTGCATCATGCCAATCACTTGGCGCTCTAATGGGGTAAAGGCTTTTGAGGTTTCAATTTTGACAAGGTTTTGATTCAGCCCCACCATTAGCTTAGATAGCGGTAAGATAAAATAAGGCAATGCTGACGTCATATGCCCTATGAAACTTGGGCTCGATGTATGCACCGATCGCGACACTAGCTTTTCAAGCAAGTGATGCATATGATCAGAGACAAACTGAGGTTGCTCAGGAATAGAAGATTCTGCGAAATCTTTTTCTATATCAGTTAACGCTTGTTCCGTAGCAACGATGTGATTGCCCAAAAATCCCGCAAGATTTTCAGATATCTCTTTCTCAACTAGCCCAAGCGTTGAGCTTGGGGCTTCGGGGATTGTAAAAATACGATGAAGCGACTCTATGGTGGCTTCTGCCGTGCGTTTACTTGCCGTCATTACATTACCGCTATTAAGATTCTGACTGCGCTAAGTAAAATATAATCATAGAGACTTAACGCATATTAAATGAATGCGCACTTTAATAAAAAACAGCTCAAATGTCTCGTTTTTTGTGTTTTTAGCTCACGGTAGACGCTACATACATTAAAACAGCTTGACTGATAATCACACCACTTAGGGCGTTTAACATGACACTTTTCTTGATGTTAGCTCTCATTATTATCTCTTCCATAAAATTATTCGTCTAACAAGATATAACAACTTTTGAGCCAACAATTTAACCTATTGTTTTTATTAAGGTTGTCAAAATTATCATTGCAGTTGGTCATTACAACTTTCGTTGAAATGACCATTTTTGTGTGATTTTGACAATTTATGTCATGTTATGAGTTGGTGTGTTAGAAAGGAGAAAATACGCATTCATAGCAGCCGGTTGAGCTTAACGATCAAAACTCAGCTGCCAAACCGACTGGCCGCTGGCAATATACTTGGCCTCAAATGGCGTTAGCGGTGACGACTTTGCTTGATCCGTGACTTCCATTAGTTGTCCTTCTCTGCCCGCAATTTTTGCCGCCATTTGAAACTCCTCTAAATACAAGGGCCAGTTGCTTCGCAGGGTAAGTTGTTCGCCGATACTCACAATGAAAGGGAATACCGCACTACCGTGCCAGCGTCGTTGCACATGCTTTGCTTTGGGCCAAGGGTTGGGATAAAGAATGTAATGCTTGGCAACAGGCCATTTTGCCTTGGCTACTAACCGATAAAAGTCGTTTAGGTCGGCACGAACCAAGCGATAGTTATCCTGTTTGCATAATTCTTCTGGTAAATGTTCTTCAACATTACGATTAATCCGATGCGCAGATTTATCAACCCCGATCACTAAGGCGTCAGGGTTGAGTTTAGCTAATATACGGGTGCTTTGACCGACGCCACAACACGCATCAAGTATCACCGGACCAGAAAAGCTTTGTACTTCTTGATCAAGTTGATTAAAAATTTCAACGGTGTGCGCCTGATAGGGTTTCTCAAACGCGTGGTTCAAATGCTTAGAAACAATTTTTTCAAGATTTTCATGTATGCCCGGCTGGTTTGACTCAATCGCTTTTGAGTTACCTACACTGCTGTGTTCTTCAGTCATTATCAACTCTTAATAATCAATATGAAAAATGCTTAATTCACTAACTACGTAAGCCAGTACCTGTTGAAATTAAGCGCATCGCAATGGTCCATAACACAACAATAAAGACACCTAACACCGAAAATGCAACGGTAAGACTAACATCACTGATACCTAAAAAGCCGTAGCGGAACGCGTTAACCATATAAACAATAGGGTTTACCTGCGAGACGCCTTGCCAAAAATCAGGCAGTAAGCTGATAGAATAAAATACGCCACCCAAATAAGTTAACGGCGTTAAAATAAACGTAGGGATAATGGATATATCATCGAAGCTACCGGCAAAAATTGCATTAATCAAACCACCTAAAGAAAAAACTGCAGATGTTAATGCTACAGTGATAATGATCACCCCGAGGTTGTGTATTTGAATATCAACAAACAGCAATGAAATTAGGGTGACGATACAACCCACCAATATACCACGAGTCATGCCGCCGCCAACATAGCCCGCGACAATCACCCAATTAGGTACCGGCGCGACGAGCATTTCTTCAACATTACGTTGCCATTTAGCGCTGAAAAAAGATGATGCAACATTAGAGTATGAATTGGTGATCACACTCATCATAATAAGGCCAGGAACAATAAACGACATGTAATCAAAGCCGCCCATTTCGCCAATACGAGAGCCAATTAACGAACCAAAAATAACAAAATAAAGGCTAATAGTAATAGCGGGGGGTACTAACGTTTGTACCCAGATACGCATAAAACGATGTACTTCTTTGTGCAAAATACTTTTAAGAGCAATTCGGTTAACTGCTGAAAACATCAATTATTCTCCTTTGTTTGCACTAACAGTGTCATTATTTGCGACTAAATTAACAAACAATTCTTCTAACCTATTAGTTTTGTTACGCATACTCAGCACTTCAATTCCTTGCTCAGACAACTGTGAGAACACAGAGTTGAGCCCTTGTGATTTTTTCACATCAACTTCTAGGGTGTGGTCATCAATCACCCGATAACAAAAATTATCTAGCTTAGGCTGAATATCAGTCACCGGGATATCCAAGACAAATGTTTCATTTTCCAGCGTAGCCAATAGGCTTTTCATGTTGGTATTTTTAACAATGGTGCCGCTGTCAATAATGGCAATATTACGACACAGCATTTCTGCTTCTTCCAAATAATGGGTCGTCAGAATAATAGTGATCCCCTGCTGATTAAGCTCACGCAGAAAATCCCACATTGAACGGCGTAATTCAATATCAACACCCGCCGTTGGCTCATCAAGGATCAACATTTTCGGCTCATGCATCAAGGCACGTGCAATCATTAATCGGCGCTTCATACCACCTGACAAATTACGTGCTGCATCATTACGTTTGTCCCACAAATCAAGCTGTTTGAGATACTTCTCAGCGCGCTCAAAAGCAAGCTTTCGGTCGACACCGTAATAACCCGCTTGGTTCACTAGGATACGCAATAAGGATTCAAATTGGTTGAAATTAAACTCTTGTGGGACGAGGCCAATAAAGCTTTTTGCTTGTTCAAGTTCATTATCAATACTGTGGCCAAAAACATCCACTTCACCCGCGGTTTTATTCACTAGCGAAGTAATTATTCCGATAGTCGTGGATTTGCCCGCGCCGTTAGGGCCTAAAAGTGCAAAAAAATCGCCCTGCTCAACTGTCAGATCAATCCCTTTGAGCGCTTGAAACCCGCCTTTATAGGTTTTTTGTAAATTTGATATTTTTAACGCGTGTTGCATATTTAAACTCCAACCATCTGGGCTTATTTAATATGGGTTAGTTGTAAAAGTTCAAGCGCACGAAGTGATTATATTTTTATTGCGAAACCTATTGTTAATCTATTAAGTCGATTTACACCCAATTAAAGCATGAAAAGTTTTACACAAGCCACAAGTACCGACTACCAGTTAACTCTCAACCAATTTTCCAACGACTGAGCACTCACATACCTTATGTTTGATCGCCCTCCTTGAGGTAGCCCTTTTTTTGCTTCGAACGGAATATCATTTATGCTGACTTCTTTGTTATTAAGAAGAACAGTGACAACCTCAATAACATTTACGGATATATCTTCCGGAAATACAACTATTGGTGATGGGTATAAGTTATTTTTTTCATAGTCATAATTCATTATTGTCGATGTGCCCACTTTTATTGGAGGGATTTCTACTAAGCATTTATCAAGGCTTGCTTGATGCTTTGGTGCGTAGTTAACCTTTACATGACTAGCAAAGGCACCTTTTTTTGAGTATAAAAAAACGAGTTGCTGTTTTCCTTGAGGTATATAGTCTTGGCTACCAAAAGTGACTTGCCCTGTAACATCACCTTTGAAATTTTCTAGAATATTGGCGGTAATGGTATAGCCACATGGCCTTTGGCCATAAGGGCCAAACCAATAATGTGGTATAGACCTAGTAACTTCTATTTTTACGACTGATTCAGCATTCTCTACGACTCTTTTAAGCTTGGTGTCAGCATAGCGAGCAATTGCTTCTGTAACGAAAAGTGTGAAAACTACTCCTATAATAATCAATTTCTTCATGCTCTATCCTTAGCGCTTTATGTTTATCTATAAACGAAAAAGCCCGCTATAAGCGGGCTTTTGAATTATGTCGCAGTATATTACTTACCCGCGCGAGACACGTACTCGCCTGAGCGCGTATCACATTTTACTATTTCACCAATTTGAATGAACAATGGCACACGTACAACAGCACCTGTACTTAATGTTGCTGGCTTTCCGCCAGTTCCGGCAGTATCACCTTTCAAACCAGGGTCTGTTTCTGTCACTTCCAACTCAACAAAGTTAGGTGGATCAACTGAAATAGGGTTGCCGTTCCAGAAAGTAATCGTACAAACATCACCTTCGACTAACCATTTTTCGTTGTCTCCAATGGCTTTTTCGTCTGCTGCAACTTGCTCAAACGTGTCATTATTCATAAAATGCCAAAACTCACCATCGGCATACAAATAACCAAGATCAGAATCCATGACATCAGCACCTTCTACTGAATCACCAGATTTGAACGTTTTCTCGAGTACTTTACCTGAGATAAGCTTACGGATTTTTACTCGGTTAAACGCTTGGCCTTTACCTGGCTTGACGATTTCGTTGTCTAGGATATTGCAAGGCTCACCGTCAATCATTAACTTGAGACCATTCTTGAATTGGTTTGTACTAAAAGTAGCCATAAATACTCGCTTTATTTTCGCAAAGACTTGAATTAGAAATGCCGCAAATAATAACTCAAATCGACAATGAATTGCACACTTCTTGGCAAAAAGAATTAGCAAACGTTATCACAGATCCTAAAACACTCTTAACACTGCTCAATTTAGATGTTAAGCAATATCAACACCACTTTAATGCACGCAAATTATTCCCCGTGCGCGTGCCACGCCCTTTTATTGAGCGCATGGAAAAAGGCAACATTAATGATCCACTGCTAAAGCAGGTAATGCCACTGAGTGATGAATTCACTGAGGTCACAGGTTACTTTTCCGATCCTCTTGTCGAACACGACACCGTTGCAGAAGGTTTATTACACAAATACCGTCATAGAGTACTGATGATCGTTAAAGCCGGCTGCGCTGTTAATTGTCGCTATTGCTTTCGCCGACATTTTCCTTACGCCGACAACAGCCCTAATAAAAAGCGCTGGCAACAGGCATTAGATTACATTCAAGTTCACCCTGAAATTAATGAAGTGATATTTAGTGGTGGCGACCCTTTAATGGCCAGTGACGATCATTTGCACTGGCTTATTGGGCAAATTGAACACATTCCACATGTTAAGCGATTACGTATTCATTCGCGCTTACCTGTTGTTATTCCGCGTCGTATTACAACTCAATTGGTTTCCATGCTTTCAAGCACAAGATTAAAACCGACTATGGTATTACACATCAATCACGCCAACGAAGTTGACGACGCCCTATCAACGGCACTAGAGCCCCTTAGACAAGCACGGATCCCATTGTTTAACCAAAGCGTATTACTCAATGGGGTCAATAATGACGTTGAAAGCTTGGTTAAGCTAAATGAAACCGTTTTCGATCATGGCATTATGCCTTACTACCTTCATCTTTTAGATAAGGTGCAAGGCGCAGCTCATTTCGATCTTGAAGAAGCACAAGCGCAAGCATTGTTAAAAGAAGTGTCTGCCGTATTGCCAGGCTACTTAGTACCAAAATTAGTCAGAGAGATTGCCGGTGAGCCTAACAAAACACCGATAAATTTGGCATAATAGCGACACCTTAATTTTGAACTAGTTTGATAATGTCTGACGCTATAAATCAACAACTGATTGACAATATTTCAATCATCCTTAAAAAGTCGCTCACCGCAGATGCGACACTAGCCGACTTACGTGAACACAAGAAAGCAGGATTTACCGCCATATTTGGCAAAGATGCTGGTTTTAAATGCACTGCGAATAATTTTCAGCCTTATGTACAAGAAGTTGCAGATGACTTACTCATTTGGCAAGAGCAAAAAAGCCAAGAAGTCTTGATAAAGATGGTTAAAAAAATTGAACAACTTTTTAACGTGTTATCGAATTTTGAACAAAGCTACCTAGACAGCTAACTTGCCGTCACAACGAAATTGCTTAATACATAACATAGAAAAAGCGGCTAGCACTGATGTGCTAACCGCTTTTTTTAACGATAAAATACCGCAAGAATTAAGAGAAGGTCGCTTTAAACCAGCTGGTTAGCATATTCTTCTCATAGGCAAATGAATCCCTATTGGCTGTGGTACGTAGGTTATCCATGAATGTCATGTCTTTGATTTCTACAGTATCTGCTTGAAGCGATTTACCGTTACCGTCAGTTAATATGTACGACAACGAAACACGAGGAATAAAAATCTCTTTAATGACACGTATTTGCTGCGTGTTAATAAATTGTACATTGCCCGCTAAATCAACATTAGTGACTTTGACTTCCAGTGAGTATGACTCAGGTAAGTCACTGGCCAATTCTGTTATGTGTTGCTCTAACTCTTTAAATACATGTGCTTTAAATTTTTTGTTCGAGCCATTTGCCGATCTCACATCGCGGTAATCATCAACATTTTCCCACGAAACGTTAGTTGATGCGGCTAATGCTGAATTGGATACTAACGCCAATACAACAATATAAAATAAATTCGTGAATTTTTTCATTTTTACTCCAGTTTCAACACTACAACTCTAAAATTCAATGTTGTATTAACTATTTACTTTCACTACGACATTTTCAAAGGTGTTATTAAACCACCTATCTAGCATACGTTTTTCATAACCCAATGATTTATTGCGGTAACGCATATTAGATCCCATCAGAAAGTTCATGTCTTTTAAATTAGTGCCACCTGCCTTGACTTTCGAGCCATTCTCATCAAATAGCTCGTACGTAAATTTTAGACGAGGAAAATATAAGTCTGTCACAATACGCAGTCGATCAATACCGCCCGCATTTACATCTCCTGCCAAATCAACATCAGTTACGGTTACCGCCAATTTATGTCCGTCAGGTAATTCACTTGCCATTTTGGCAAAATGCTTTTCAAAATCTTTAAAAACACGCTCTCTATATTTTGTTTTCGGTTCATTACCCGAATTAATATCTCGATACTTATCTGGATTCACCCAGTTTACTTCACTTGTACCGGCTTGTACTTGCAAGCTTGGAAATAGAAAACTGATGAAGATAGTAAAAATCACTATATATTTATTCATGATTCACTCCTCGTTTTGATCATCATGTTATTAGACCGGATTTAACGCTGAAAATTTGATCAAATTTGTAACATCAAAGTATTAACTTGTTACTTGGTTAAATAAAACTGCCTTAACACGGCGTTCACAATATAAGCCGCTCGTTGTTCTCGCTCTTGCTCTGAATAATCTTCGTGAACAAAGCCTTGAATTGCACCGCGCCAAACCTGTTTTTCCATAGCGCTATCTTCAATATAGATAAGAAAACTGCCCTTTTCCAAATCGTCAACACTAGGCAATCCTGGTAATACGCCAAACTTTTGGTTAATTGCTTGATCGCTTAAATCTTTTCCCAAGGCGATGCCGTAGCCAACATAAAAATGAGGATTGCTTTCTGTTGTATATTGATAACCTTTAGACTCTAAAGATTGAATGATTTGTGTGGCATAGACATCATAAGCCTGCTGCATTTGAGCTTCAGTTATTGACAACTGTTCACTGTATCTTGGTGATAACGAAAATTTGGCACCACTAGGGTATTTTATAGGCAGATCTCTCACACTTGATATCGCAAGTTGTGATGCACGTGAATGTTGTGCTGAGTCAACTTGTACACACCCTGTAATAAGAATAAATGGAATTAGAGCTAAACACTGTATCAATTTTTTCATCTTTCATTCCCGGAATGATTGTAAATACTATTCAACGTTTACGTAATCAAATGATATTGACTACTCAAATAGTATACAGCACATAGTTGAAACAATTTGTAATCGCGAGTTGGTAAATTGTACAAACCTTGAAGATTAACCACTCAAAAGGCACTACTGCAGAATCTACCCAATGAAATCTACCGACACCCTGTTTCAAAAAAACAACTTTGTTACAGACAATAAAAAACCTGCCGAAGCAGGTTTTTAAATATACGCGTAGAGCAATATGCTATTTTGCGAAGAATAAATCGTTTAGTACAAGGCGCTGAAAGCGAAGCATACGTGTTGTTGTATGTGAGCGAATCAGCAACGCAGTAATCAACGTTTTAGTCGAGCAAAATTACATCATACCGCCCATGCCGCCCATACCGCCCATGCCGCCCATATCAGGCATTGCTGGAGCGCCACCAGCATCTTTAACTGGTGCGTCGGTAATCATTGCTTCGGTCGTTAACATTAAACCTGCTACTGATGCAGCAAATTGTAATGCAGAGCGAGTAACTTTAGTTGGATCTAAGATCCCCATGGCTAACATGTCGCCGTACGTTGAGTTACCAGCGTTATAACCAAAGTTACCTTCACCGTTACGCACTTCGTTCAATACTACTGAAGCTTCGTCACCACAGTTAGCTACGATTTGGCGAAGAGGAGCTTCCATTGCACGAATAGCAACGTTTACACCGTGTGTTTGGTCTTCGTTAGCGCCTTCAAGATCTTTAATAGCGTCTGCTGCGCGAACTAATGCAACACCACCACCAGCAACAACACCTTCCTCAACAGCTGCACGAGTTGCATGCAATGCATCTTCAACACGGGCTTTCTTCTCTTTCATTTCAACTTCAGTAGCTGCGCCAATTTTAATTACTGCAACACCGCCCGCTAATTTAGCTAAGCGTTCTTGAAGTTTTTCTTTGTCGTAATCTGAAGATGAATCTTCAATTTGGCCACGAATTTGTGAAACACGCGCTTGAATGTCTGCTTCTTCACCAATACCGTCAATAATCGTTGTGTTGTCTTTAGAAATAACAACGCGTTTCGCTTGACCTAAATCTTCTAATGTCGCTTTTTCAAGCTCCATGCCGATTTCTTCAGAAATAACCGTACCAGCAGTTAATGTTGCAATGTCTTGTAACATTGCTTTACGACGGTCACCAAAACCAGGTGCTTTAACAGCTGCAACTTTAACGATGCCACGCATGTTGTTTACAACTAATGTTGCAAGTGCTTCGCCTTCAACATCTTCAGCAATAATTAATAATGGCTTACCTGCTTTAGCTACACCTTCAAGCGTAGTGAGTAGTTCACGAATGTTCGATACTTTTTTATCAACTAATAGGATGAATGGGTTTTCTAATTCAACAGCACCGCTTTCTTGGTTGTTAATGAAGTAAGGTGATAAGTAGCCACGGTCAAACTGCATACCTTCAACAACGTCTAGCTCATCGGTAAGGGCTTGACCTTCTTCAACAGTAATAACACCTTCAGTGCCCACTTTGTCCATCGCTGTTGCGATGATTTGACCAACGGTTTCGTCAGAGTTAGCTGAGATAGTACCTACTTGCTCAATCGCTTTGTTGTCAGCGCACTCTTGTGAAGCGCCTTTCAATGATTCCACTGCTGCAACTACAGCTTTGTCGATACCACGTTTAAGATCCATTGGGTTCATGCCCGCAGCGATAGATTTTAAACCTTCATTCACGATAGCTTGCGCTAAAACGGTTGCAGTTGTTGTACCGTCACCCGCTTCGTCATTGGCTTTAGAAGCAACTTCTTTCACCATTTGCGCACCCATGTTCTCGAACTTATCTTCTAATTCGATTTCTTTAGCTACACTAACGCCGTCTTTAGTAATTGTCGGGCCACCGAATGACTTATCTAATACAACGTTACGGCCTTTAGGGCCTAAAGTTACTTTAACTGCATCAGCTAATACGTTAACACCGTTAAGCATTTTCGCACGTGCGTCATTTCCAAATAATACGTCTTTTGCCGCCATTTTCTTAAATTCCTATAATTTGTTTCACTCACCCGATAACTTCATCATCTCAGGCAATATGCTAACTTTGGGTTATTCTACGATTGCTAAAATGTCTGCTTCAGACAAAATTAGTACTTCATCACCGTCAATTTTTTCAGTTTTAACGCCGTAACCTTCATTGAAGATCACTTGGTCGCCTACTTTTACGTCTAACGCGCGAACTTCACCGTTTTCTAAAATACGGCCATTGCCTACAGCAACAACTTCACCGCGAGTTGACTTCTCAGCTGCGCTACCCGTTAAAACGATACCGCCAGCAGATTTTGATTCTACTTCTTTACGCTTGATAATTACGCGATCGTGTAATGGACGAATGCTCATTGATTTTCTCTCCTGAGAACTAAAGTTAAAGTTATTTCGTTGAAGAATAGATAAGGACTGATTTTTTCAAAACAAGCCCTTTAATCGATTTTTTTACTCTTTACGTTCGAATTCACCATCAATGGTTTTACCTTGATGTTCTGCTTTAGGTGTATTGTGCGCTTCAAATGGGTTTTGTTGCTCGAAGCTTGAGTGTTGATGAGCACTAAAATTTGCACCTGATGTTGCACTGGTCACGATATGGCGCTGCACACCTTTTACTAACCCTTTGCGTACTTGCGGAATTAAAAGCGAGAGACCAAAGGCATCAGTGACAAAACCTGGCGTGACAAGAAATACGCCCGCAACTAATAGCAAAAGTCCGGCAACAATTTCCTCGGAAGGTGCTTGGCCTTGCGCCATTTTAGTTTGTAAATTTTGTACGGTAGCAATGCCCTGTTGACGCACAAACACAGCACCTAACCATGCCGTTAAGATCACAACACCAACTGTTGGCCAGCCGCCAATAAGTTCACCAACTTGCATTAAAACGGCTATTTCAATGATTGGGACAATGATAAAAACAAGAAATAAAATTCGAAACATCAGCATTCCTTAAAAATTACTTGAAACTAATATGGTGTTAATCAGGTCAATTTCAACCATGCAGCAGACTACTCATAGTATTTGCTGGTGTAAAATGGTAAAAATGGTGATATTGATCTTCAATCGACCCTATGACCATTTTATGTACCAAGTTGTGCTTTGTAATTGCCCTGATAACAATGTAGCTCAAGCGATAGCAACACAGTTAGTTAGGGAAAAGCTTGCCGCTTGTGTGAACATAATGCCCGGTATAACTTCGGTTTACAGTTGGCAAGAAAAGATAGAAACGGACACAGAAGTTATGCTCTTGATCAAAACAACGCAAAATCAGTTTGATAGACTAGCGGCCTTGATTAACAACATACATCCCTATGACGTTCCTGAAATTGTTTCCTTGAACATCCAGCAAGGTGACAACGCGTATTTAAACTGGATTACAGAGTCACTAAAGTAATATTCATGAAACAAGCATTTTCACTCCTGTTTTTATTGTTAACATTTATTTCAGTTAATCCCTCGACAGCCTACGCTCAAAATTCGATATTTGACACTTCATCGAGCTCATTGTTTAGCAATGATGATGAATTTTTAAAAGTGGATGAAGCATTTGTCTTTGACTTTTATCAACGCAAACGCTCTGTGGATATCACGTTTAACATTCATGAAGGTTACTACTTATACCGTCATCAATTTAAATTCACCGCTAAAAACGCGACGATCAAGCCGGTTCAATTACCAGAAGGCATTGATCACGAAGATGAGTTTTTTGGTGTCCAAAAAATATTTCAAGGAAAGCTCGCTTTTGCCATTGAAATATTGAATGCAGACAAAGATGCGTCTATCACGGTGCGCTTTCAAGGCTGTGCGGAAAAAGGCCTTTGCTACCCACCGACCAATAAAACAATCGACATTGATGCCGTTGCAGCTGATGAGAATGCTACTGATAGTGCATTGGTGTTATCTGCGATTAATGGCCAAGGTGGTGTAAGCACAATACCTGCACCATCAACAAAGCCGACACAAAAACAAACAAGTGAACAATTTGAGCTAGTAGACATGCTCAAAAGTGACAGTTTACTACTTACACTATTGGCATTTTTTACCGGTGGTTTATTGTTGTCATTCACGCCATGTGTATTTCCAATGTACCCTATTCTAACGGGTATTATTGTGGGTCAAGGTGATAATTTATCCACCAAGAAAGCTTTTAGTTTATCGTTTTTCTATGTACAAGGTATGGCGGTGACCTACACGCTACTAGGTATTGTGGTCGCATTGGCGGGTGCCCAATTTCAAGCGATGTTCCAACACCCTGTTGTATTAATAGCGTTAAGTGTGTTGTTTATATTTTTGGCGCTCTCAATGTTCGGCTTGTTTAATTTAGCATTACCATCAAGCTGGCAAAACAAGTTAAATAACATCAGTAATAAGCAAGAAGGTGGCTCTTATACAGGTGTCCTGTCGATGGGTGCAATTTCAGGTCTTGTTGCCTCACCTTGTACAACCGCTCCACTTACCGGCGCTTTAATTTATATCTCTCAAACTGGCGATATCGTCTTGGGCGCATCTGCACTATACGCCTTGAGTTTAGGCATGGGATTACCTCTTTTAGTTTTAGGTAGCTCTGGCGGAAAAATCCTTCCTAAAGCAGGCAACTGGATGAACATTATTAAGAATGTCTTTGGCTTATTATTACTTGCTGTTCCTATATTCCTTGTTGAGCGTTTTATTCCCGCACAAGCTGCCACAGCATTGTGGGCATTATTGATCATGGCGTCTGCAACATACTTTTATGTAGCAAATGCTAACAGTGAAAAGAATTTTTGGTATGGTGCACGTTCATTGGTTATTTTCTTTGCTTTCTTTATTGGTGCCAACACTATGTATCAATTGTTTGTCACGCCTTCTGTCGCCAACACAACAGTACAGACAGAAGGTAAGTCATTTGTCTTTGTTAAAGATTTAGCAGAATTAAATGCCATTATTGCTAAAGCTAACAGTGAAGGACAATCTGTAATGGTTGATCTGTATGCTGACTGGTGTATCGCTTGTAAAGAATTTGAAGAATATACTTTTCCTAAGCCTGAGGTACAACAAGCTCTGAGCAATACGTTATTAGTACAAATTGACTTAACGGAGACCGGAGCAGATTCTAGTATCGAGTTAATGGAACACTTTGATGTCTTTGGGTTGCCTTCAATACTATTTTTTGATGCTAAAGGTGAAGAGTTAAGCCAGCAACGAGTTACCGGTTTTATGGAAGCAAGTGAATTTGCCGCTCATGTAAACAGTACTCTAAACTAATCACCGAATAACACTTAACTGTTCCATAGAAACTAAGCAAGAGTATGAACTAACTTGTCATATTCTTGCTTGTACGACACCCTATACTTAATAGTATTGTATCTACTCTAACCCTTAGACTTGCCAATCAATCGGCGATTTTCCCAGTGAAATTAGCAACTTATTTGTTTTAGAAAAATGCTGACAGCCAAAAAAGCCTCTATGAGCAGAAAGAGGTGATGGGTGAGGGGCGAGAAGCACATGATGTATTTTGGTATTAATAGCTTTCCCTTTCTTTTGAGCATGCGCCCCCCACAACAAGAACACAACGCCAGTCAGTTGTTCATTAATCGAAGCAATGACATGATCGGTAAATTGTTCCCAGCCGAGGTGCTTATGAGAATGAGCTTGTCCTTCTTCCACCGTTAACACAGTATTTAACAACATCACTCCTTGGTCAGCCCAAGCTTGTAATAAACCATGCTCAGGTATTTCAAAATCACTGACATCGTTGGCCAGTTCTTTATAAATATTCTTTAACGAAGGAGGGACTTTAACGCCCGGTTTTACTGAGAAAGACAAACCATGAGCTTGTCCTTCACCGTGATAAGGATCTTGCCCTAAGATAACCACTTTTATATCGTCAAAAGCAGGAGTATCGAAGGCAGAAAAAACTTCAGCTTGAGGTGGGAATACCGTAATTCCCTGTGCTCTGCGACGCTCTATGTGTTCTATCGTCTGCAAAAAGTACGGCTGGAGTTTTTCTTGCTTAAGTAATGAGGACCAATTATTCATGCGCAATTTAAGCCAATTTTAATTAATTTTCAGGTCGAAGGCAGCTACACAGTTATTTATTAACCTGGGTTTTCCAGTAACCATCCACCAATTGCTCTTCAATAAATTTACTAATCTCTTTATCCGGAATAGGTTTGGAGAAATAATACCCTTGAATAACGTCACAGTCGTTTTCGGTCAGGCTTCGTAGCTGCGCACTAGACTCAACCCCTTCAGCGGTAACTTGTAAACCGAGATTTTTAACCATCGCGATTGTGGACATAATAATTTGATAATCAGAATGATTCTCCAACATACCGAAAATAAAGCTCTTATCGATTTTAATTACATCAACAGGCATTTTCTTCAAGTACGCTAGTGAAGAGTACCCTGTACCAAAATCATCGATGGCAAAGCTAAAGCCCATAAGCTTTAGTCGTCGCATAACAGAAATAACCGTATCAATATCTGACACCAACGTCTGCTCAGTTAATTCAAGTTCAAAATAACGAGCAGGCAATGAAAATCGATCCATCATTTGCGACAAGTAATCAGGTAAATCAGGATCTAAAAACTGAGCCGCTGATAAATTAATTGCAATACGAACTTCTTCGGTAAAGTGTGATTTTAATTCCGTGACAATTTCAAAACACCGACGTATGACCCAATAACCAAGCTCGATCATGTATTCTGAGTTTTCCAATATTGGAATAAAGTCATCTGGAGGTACCATTCCACGTTCAGGATGCTCCCAACGTAATAACGCTTCGAAACCACACAGTCGTTTCGTTTTAGCCTCTAACTGTGGTTGTAAGCTTAAGCTAAACTGCCTTTTAAGTAGCGCTTGTCTCACTTCACTTTCCAAAGCAACACGTTGGGCAACACGTAAATACATGTCTGTATGATAAATATAGTATTGTGAACCGCCACGATTTTTAGCTTCATACATGGCAATATCAGCAAAGCTGATCAAATCATCAACGCGAGATAATGGATCGTCTGTATAAACAATACCAACACTAGTAGACACATAGAAGATGCCTGAGCCGACTTTAATCGGTGTTTTGAAGCGCTGCAATACATCTTCTGCCACTAAAACGACTTCATCTACATTGGGCACTTGATTTAGTATGATGACAAATTCATCACCGCCAAATCGACACACTAAATCAACTTTACTGATACTGGTTCTTATGCGACGAGCGGCTTCCTCGAGCAGCTTATCTCCTTGCGCATGACCATGACTGTCATTCACTTTTTTGAAATCGTCTAAATCTAGAAACAATATGGCAATGCCTTGTCCTGTTCTCGGCATATTAGCGAGCGACTTTCGCAATTGATGGTTGAGCATATTACGGTTTGGTAATCCCGTTAAGATGTCATACATTGCGATGTTTTCAAGCTCTTTGGTTTTTTGTTCAACCTCAATATTCAACTGTTCAAGTTCAAAGCTTAGTTCTTGAGCTGACTTGGTCAAAACATCCAACTCATCTCTGAAAAAGCCTTTGCGTTGCAAATCAATTGCTCTAAATTTATTAAACTCTTTCCGTGCCAATAACGGCAAAGCATTAGCTAAGTTCAACAACCGTTTCGTAAATGGTCCTGTGATAAAGAACACAAACATGGCCAAGACGAGGAATATTACTGATTCAGTAACGAGGAAATAATTACGGTATTTTATGTTTTTTTCTTTAAAATCAATAACATCATCAATCAAAAGCAAATAATGCAAACTTTGTTCAGTATTAGATAGTGGAATAAAGTTAATGAGGTAATGGTTGTCTTTTCCTTCAAGCTCAACCCCTTCACGCCCCAATTTCTCAGTATAAAGACTCTCTTGAAAATCTTTAAAAATTTGCTCAGTTAGCTGTTTATTCGACGCTGAAATAATTTCAGCCTCTTGTAGCCCTAAAGACGTTTTTAATGGAAACTTTACAACAGCGACTTCACTATTTAATGTTTGGTTTAGGGTAAAGAGTACTTCAACTAATGTTGCAGACATGCTGATAACAGCTACCTGACCATTTTTATTTAAAATAGGGACACTAATAATTTGCAAACATTCTCTTTGGTTATTATCACAGGAAACAAAACCGAGTGGTTCTTGTCGTGTGAACACCTGGGCCACATTATCCCTCACTAGAGCCGGAGTGCTGTGCTCTGTAGAAGCTAGTGTTTGAAAATTTTCATCGACTAACCAAAAATTTTCTACATTTAAATGAAGCTGAAGCGCATAAAACTGCTGCTTCATTGCTTCAGATAACACACTAAAATCATCGTGTTCAGCAATACCAACAATGTCTGAAAATGATTCAACCCAAATACGCAGTTGGCTATTTAATGCTTCTTGTTCAATGGCAAATTGCGCTTTTCCTAACGATAGTTTGTCTTGTTGATGTTGGACAAACTCATCTTGTAGACGCCAAATTGATAGCGATGTAAAGCCTGCACTTAGCAGCAGCAAAGAGCCTACAATTAAGCACAAAAGCTTAACAGGGACGCTAACAAATTTCTTTCTCATGATCAGAACCAGTACATAAATTGTATTGCCCAAGTTCTCCAGTGCTTACTGTCATTAACAACAGAGTTAGGTGCTACCACTGGTGTCAATCGGGCGGTACCTTCAAACCAATGGTGCTCGAATTGGGCTTGCATGTTGTCTGTCAGATCATAAGTCAAACCAACAACAACATCGTGTTGATATCCAAAGTAATCACGGATAAGCCCCCCTGAATTTTTCTCTAATTCACTACCATTTTTGTCATCTTTATTGGCGTAGAAGCGCTCTATCCGCGCGAGTAACTTGATACGTTCTTGCCATTGATATCGTGTTTGAACAAAAAGGCCTTGCCCCATATTATCTTGATGGAATTCATCAAAATAAAAGCCGTCCAGCACAAATCGTTCTTGTATAAATTCTGCACTAAATTCCCAGTCCTCAGCCTCATAAAGTGCATTAATCATATAACGCTGCAAGATGATTTCATTATCTTCAAAAAGATCCTGCTGTCCTTTACTATAACTAAAATCTGCATCAACGACCGACACCCCAACTCGCCACTGCGACTCTATTGGTGTCCAAAATATGCTGCCCTGTACATCATAATCATGCGTCATATTTCCTGTGGCAAACTCACTGAGAAGAATTTTAGTTTGTTTTTCAGTAATTTTAGATGTGCCAAAACTAAGGTTGAATTCAAACTCCCCAAAAGTATCATCACTCCTTTTAAGTAACGCAGCTACGCCATCGCCACCTACAGCTATATCGCGAAAACCATCGAAGTATATTGATTGGGGTAAAATGATGCTTGGTCGTGTATGAGGGACATCTCGTGTGCTTGAATAAAGCCAGTTGTAATTTTTATATCGTCCAAAGAGAAAGTTTGCTTGCCAATTATCTGAATGATAGGCAGACCAGTCTAACAGTAAATAATCTAACCTTGCTCCTTCTGCGTAGCGATTACCACCGTTGAGATAAACAAGCTGCCCTGCAACTCTAAGAGTTGGAGACAGTTTATATGAAGCATTGACCCCAACTTCTGTTAATTCAAATGAGATGTCTTTATCATCATTAACATAATCACTATTATTCGATTCAATAATACCTTGAGAGATAAAACCGTGAATTTGTAGGTCTCGTTCTAAAAACTCCGCCGCAAATGCACTTTGACCTGCAAGTAAAACTAGAGCACTAAAGTTGCGTACGATCATATGCATCAACTGATTATTTCGAAATGCTGACAACATGCACATTCTCCTTTTCTGCGATGGAACTTCCTTCTCCATAACCAATAGCGCCAGGCGTAGAGCTAACTGCTTCAACCAGTTGCTTTGGGTTATCTACAACAACCGGGCCAGTACCAATACCGGAATAAGTCAATTTATTCCAGATTCGATCAAGTTGATATGGAAATATTTTGAGGACTTCTTTGCTGAACCGCTGATGCAATTCATTCTTACTTGGAAGTACGAATACGACGATAGGTTGACCATTAGGCCATAGCGGTTGTTTTCTTGAGAAAATACGTCTCAATTCTAATTTGGTGAACTCTTGTTTTTTCACCGAGGTATTTACTATAGCAAACACTTCCTCAGCATCTGCAGCGCACGGAAAGGCAAAAACAAAAATTACAAAGAGTATAAAAGCTTTAATATCCAGTTCCTTGAGTACTACAGTCCTATTATCAATAATACTATCAACACTATATTAGTGTGCAGTTTACAACAATTTAACCAAATGACTATTTTTCAATACTTTAGCTAAATTTTCTTCTCTAATTGTAGTCGTTATCAGACAGACTACCAAGCCTTTTTGTTGGTACATTACCTTTCAAAGTGATAAGACCAGTATTTTGCTGCTAAATTCTTCGAAATCACTATAATAATCGTCTAACTGATAAAGAACGCCAGTTTAACCATCATAAAGTTTAATTTTGGCACCATTTATGTAAGTATATTAAAAAATATACTTTTAGAAGCACATTTGAAGACGATGACCACAAAATCAAACATTTTAGTAATCAACGGCCCTAATTTAAACATGTTAGGAAAGCGTGAGCCTGAAGTCTATGGTGATAAAACATTAGCTGACGTTATGGCGTGTTTGCAAACACAAGCTGGCGAATTCGGGTTAATGCTTGAGCATTTTCAGTCGAACCATGAGGGTGAAATTATTGATCGACTTCATCAAGCATTCCAAAGTGTAGATTTTGTCATTATCAACCCTGCAGCACTTACGCACACAAGTGTAGCGTTGCGAGACGCAATATTGGCTATCGACGTTCCCTTTATAGAGGTTCACATATCCAATGTTCATGCACGTGAACAATTTAGACATCAGTCTTATCTATCAGATATTGCTGTAGGGGTTATATGTGGCTTAGGTATTTCAGGTTATCAGTACGCATTACGAGCAGCGAGTCAATGGCTTGCTGAGCATAAAGAATAATTCCACACTCAACAAAAAGGTGTAAACATGGATATCAGAAAAATTAAAAAATTGATCGAGCTGGTAGAAGAATCAGGGATCAATGAGTTAGAAATCTCAGAAGGTGAAGAATCTGTACGCATTAGCCGTGGCGGCCAAGTGTTCGCTAGTGCACCAGTAATGCAAGCTGCGCCAATCGCTGCACCTGTTGCTGCACCTGCAGCGGCAGTTCCTGCGGTTGATGCTGGCCCAGCGGCTATTTCAGGTCATGTTGTACGTTCACCTATGGTCGGTACGTTCTACTCATCGGCTTCACCAGATTCACCAGCATTTGTTGAAGTAGGACAACATGTTAATGCTGGCGACACGTTGTGTATCGTAGAAGCAATGAAAATGATGAACCAAATTGAAGCAGACAAATCTGGTGTCATCAAAGAAATTTTAGCAAGTAACGAAGACGCCATTGAATTTGATCAACCGCTATTCATCATTGAATAAGCCCAACAAGTAAGGGTAATTCCATGTTAGATAAAGTAGTTATCGCCAATCGAGGCGAAATTGCATTGCGAATATTGCGTGCATGTAAAGAGCTAGGTATTAAAACCGTAGCCGTTCATTCAACAGCAGATAAAAACTTAAAGCATGTTTTGCTTGCTGACGAAACCATTTGTATCGGTAAGCCACCTGCAACAGAAAGTTACTTAGATATTCCGAGTATTTTAACTGCAGCAGAAATTACCAATGCTGTTGCAATACACCCCGGTTACGGCTTTCTTGCGGAAAATGCAGATTTTGCTGAACAAGTAGAACAGTCAGGTTTTACCTTCATTGGTCCACTTGCTGAAAGCATCCGTATTATGGGTGACAAAGTTGCAGCAATTCAAGCAATGAAATCAGCCGGCGTACCTTGTGTTCCGGGTTCTGATGGTCCTTTAACTGAGGACAATGAGTTAAACCTTGCTCATGGTAAGCGTATTGGTTACCCAGTGATCATTAAAGCATCAGGTGGTGGCGGTGGTCGTGGTATGCGTGTGGTTCGTCAAGAGTCTGAGTTACTTGAATCAATTCAGTTAACCAAAGCCGAAGCCAAAGCAGCATTTAACAATGACGTGGTTTACATGGAAAAATTCCTTGAAAATCCTCGTCATGTTGAAATTCAAGTCATTGCAGACGGTCAAGGTGGAGCAATTCATTTAGGCGAACGTGATTGTTCAATGCAGCGTCGTCATCAAAAAGTAGTTGAAGAAGCGCCTGCTCCTGGTATTACACCTGAAATGCGAGCTAAAATCGGCGAACGTTGTTGTAATGCTTGTCTTGAAATTAACTATCGTGGTGCAGGTACGTTTGAATTTTTGTATGAAAACGGTGAGTTTTACTTCATTGAAATGAATAC
The DNA here is from genome assembly GCF_030295975.1 of Thalassotalea atypica. Classification (NCBI taxonomy): domain Bacteria; kingdom Pseudomonadati; phylum Pseudomonadota; class Gammaproteobacteria; order Alteromonadales; family Colwelliaceae; genus Thalassotalea; species Thalassotalea atypica. Next base: position 646,658 of record NZ_AP027364.1, on the reverse strand, counting down.
TCGAATTCAAGTTGAACACCCAGTGACAGAAATGATCACCGGTGTAGACTTAATTAAGGAACAACTTCGTGTTGCTGCTGGCCAACCGTTATCTTATACACAAGATGACATTAAAATTGCTGGTCACTCTATTGAATGTCGTATCAATGCTGAAGATCCACGCACGTTTATTCCATCACCGGGTAAGATCACCCGCTTCCACCCGCCAGGGGGAATGGGCATTCGTTGGGACTCTCACATCTATGCTGACTATTCAGTACCACCGCATTATGACTCAATGATTGGTAAGTTAATTACTTATGGTGACAACCGTGATGTGGCTATTGCCCGTATGCGAAATGCACTGAGTGAACTTGTTGTCGATGGTATTAAAACAAATATCGCATTACATGAAGATATTTTGAATGACCAAGGCTTTGTCAACGGTGGTGCAAATATTCACTACCTTGAGAAAAAGCTTGCTGAACAAGAGTAACTTTAACTTAAGCAAAAAGCCCCTTAAAGGGGCTTTTTTTATACGTGCTTTTATCCAATTGACAGATGAATTATTAATACGCCTGATTTATAATTTGCACATATAAAAACTACAACAAGCATCAAATGTCAGAAACAGTATTAGAAAAGCCATTTCCGCCAGCCGATGACGACTGCTGTGGTGGCGGCGCTTGCAATCCCTGTGTATGGGACCATTACTACGCTGAATTACAAAAGTGGCGCATTCAGCAAGCTAAGCTAAAAGAACAAAAAGAGCTTAACACTTAAGGCTAGACACTAATTAGCTTTAGCATTTACTCGCTGCTTTAATTGGCACGCCAATACGACCGCGACTGAACACCACATTAATAAAACAAACGGCGTTGCAGTACCATCGAAAAAAATAGCCAGTATTGGCCCTGCCAATGCACCTATGCCAAATCGTAATACACCAATCACTGCCGTTGCCGTACCCGATTGCTCAGCAAACTCCTGTAAAATCATCGCATCCGCATTAACAGCAATCATCGAAATACTGCCCATGAGTGGCATTATTGTTAGCACGATATACGGAAGCGGCATGCCCAAAACAGTAAGAATAAACAACAACGTTGAACTTAATACAGCTACGAGCAAGCCGTAGGACAACATTTTTCGTGATCCTTTTCGCACGACTAATTTCGAGTTAATAAAATGGGCTATCATTAGCGCTAATACATTAGCGCCAAATAATGCACTGAAAGTAAATTCACTGACCTCAAAGACCGTTAAATACACGAAAGGTATCGCCGTGATATAGGCAAAAAATGCCAATGAAATCATCATTGAGGATATGATATCTAAGCGCGCACTCTGATGAGACAGTACAATTTTATACCGTTTCAAAAAGCTAATATTTGCAGGTGCTTTTTTAACATTTGAATTTGGTAAAAATTTAATCACAAGCGCTAAAATTAAACTGGCATAAATCGCTAACACATAAAAAATGAGCTGCCAATCATCTAACCAAAGCAAACCACTACCAATACTGGGCGCGATCATCGGAGCTAGCATCATGATCATAGAAACATAAGAGAGCCCTTTAGCAGTGTTTTTACCGTAATATTCACGAATAGTGCCAGGCACAACCACCGTTGCAGCGCTACTGACAAAAGCTTGAATAAAACGCACCATAAGAAACTGTTCAATATTCGTCACAAAAGGCAAAATAAGCGTTGCCAGCAAAAAGCCTGAAACTCCCAGTACTACTAGCATTCTTCTAGGACGCTTATCTGCTTGAGGCCCAAAATAAAAGAGTCCCAACGCATAGCCAAATAAATACATGCTCAATGTATTTTGCAGCATTGTCATGTCGGTATTAAGCTCTTGTGCAATGATTGGCATCGCTGGTAAATATAAATCTATCGCCAATGGCGAAAGCGCCATTATCGAGGCGAGTAATGGCAATAAGAGTGCTAATGATGTTGGCACTTGTGTAATCTGTGGCATAGGTCTCTGATTAAAATTTAATTTGGTGCTGGGTATTCAGCAACTAACTTTCCTAACGATTTGATTGCATCTTCAATTCGATCACACCACTGAACACCGTAGCTAATACGCATATAATTTTTATACTTACCTGAAGGTGAAAACACTTCACCAGGGGCGAAACTTACGCCGAGCGAGATCGATTCATGAAAAAAGTTGCTGGTATTTACGTGAGATCGACATCGGATCCATAACACGCTGCCACCTTTAGGTTTAGAAATACACACTTCACTCGGAAAGTGCTCTGCAATCAGTGCCCGCATGCGTTCGCTGTTAAATATCAATTTTTTGCGTAGCACATTCAGGTGTCGATCGTATTCACCGCTTAACAAGTACTCAGTTAACGTCCATTGCTGGAGCATAGGAGTGGAACAAGACTGAGCTCTTTTGATCCGTTTGGCCTGTTCTTCATATTTGCCCGACACTAGCCAGCCGATGCGATAGCCTGGCGCTGCAGTTTTTGAAAATGACGAGCAGGTAATTACTAAGCCTTTATCGGAGTATAGCTGTGCCGGTTTAGGACGCTTTCCTTCAAAATATAGATCGCCATAAACATCATCTTCAATGAGTGGGATGTTCCGTTGTTCCAGTAAATTCACCAACGCTTTACGTTGCTCATCCGTCATCATAGAGCCTAGAGGGTTATTGATGGCAGTTGAAAACAAACAAGCTTTCACGGGGTACTGATCAATTGTCTTTTCCAATTCCGTTAGACAAACACCATCTTCTGTACAGGTGTACACCTCTAGCGCCTTCATACCCAAACTTTCGATCAATTCAATTAGCCCGAAATAACAAGGCGACTCAACCGCAATCACATCTCCTTTTTCGGCAACACATTGTAGTGCAATGGATAATGCTTCTTGTGCGCCGTTGGTGATTAGAATATCACTGTGATCAATTGCAACGCCTTGCTCTTGATATCTAAACGCAAGCTGCATTCGCAGTTTTGGATCGCCATTGACAGGTCCATAACTCACCGCTTTTTCTGACACTTTACTCAGTACAGAGCGCATCAATCTGGCAAGCGCTTTATCTGGCGGGTGCGCATTAACTGGGTTTGAAATGCCCAAGGCAACGGTGTCAGGAATATGAACCGCTTCATAGACCTGTTCAATCAAACTTCGACAACACACTTCGACAGGCATACTGCCAGCCCAGTTGTTAGGCCGCGGTAATAGGGTTCTTGCCATTTGGGCCTGCAGGTAATAACCAGACTGTGGCCGTGCACACACACGGCCTTGCTTTTCAAGCTCGATATAGGCCTGCTTAACCGTAGGCACACTGATCTCAAATTGCTGACTCAACTTTCTTAGGCTTGGCAATTTATCACCTGGTCGCAAGGCTCCCTGAGCTTGTTGCTTATCAATAAACTCTACTACTTGTTGATATAAAAAATCAGAAGAACTTTTATCCAGAAGTCTCATGTATTTCTCGCAATGTAAGATTATTTAGATTAAAACTGTATAGGTTGCATTTCTATTTTTTTGTGTATGTTATTAAAACAAATAATCACTAAACTGTCTATTCATGGAACAACGTTGATTCATGATTTCGTTTTTAAGATTACTTTATTCAGAAAAAGGAGTGTTGTTATGTTATTTATTTCGATGATTAATGCTTTACTTAAAAAGTGGATTGTGGCGGTATCAAAACAGTCGTTAGCAAAGTCACTCGTGCAACAAGAAAATCAAGTGGTTCGCCTGAATAATACGATGAAAACTAAATCGACCATTTCACCCGAACACAGCAGTAAGTGCTGCGATTTGAATTAATAAGGAACAGAGAATGAACAATACCGTCTTGTATCTGTTAACCGTATTAATTTGGGGAAGTACCTGGATTGCGATCAACTTTCAGCTAGGTGACGTTGCGCCAGAGGCGTCGATTACCTATCGCTTTGCGTTAGCGGCAATGGTACTTTTCGCATATTGCGGTCTAAGAAAATTGCCATTGAAAATGTCTTTAAAGCAACACGCGCAAGTCGCGGCATTTGGCATAACGCTGTTTGGCTTTAACTATTTTTTACTGTATCAAGCACAACAGCATATTAACTCGGCACTAAGTTGCATCGCGTTTTCAACCTTAATGATTTTCAACATTATTAATGCCCGAATTTGGTACAAAACTCAAATTTCAAAACAAGTTTATCTAGGCGCTTTTCTTGGCCTTATTGGTATTGTGACTTTATTCTGGCCTGAAATTGAGGAGCTATCATTTACTGATGCCACGCTTTACGGGCTAGGTCTTTGCTTAATAGGTACCCTTTCAGCGTCAACAGGCAATATGATTTCTATTAGAAATCAACGCTCACAAATTCCTGTGGTGCAAGCAAATACCTGGGGCATGTTATACGGCGCAATTTTCATGAGCATTTTGGCCGTAGTTCAAGGTAAATCATTTACCTTCGAGATGAGCATGCCCTATATCTCATCGTTACTGTTTTTGTCTATTTTTGGCTCAGTGATCGCATTTGGTTGTTACTTATCATTAATGAACAAAATAGGGGCGCAAAAAACCTCTTATGCCAACATCCTGTTTCCGGGAGTCGCGGTCATACTTTCTACCTTTTTTGAAGGATTCCAATGGCATGCCTATACCGTCATTGGTTTAGTCACCATATTAGCGGGCAATTTGGTCATTATCGCTAAACCAAAGAAAGTAAAGAAAGTTGAATCCGTACGATCACATGACGCTGATAAGCTAGCAGTCAAACAAGCGACCTAGTACCGCTAACCACAGTTTTAAACGCCTGAAAGTTATTTATGGTGTTTTTCGGCATGGCACTTCCTTCCCGCCATGCCTTTTTTATATTCATTAAAAGTTAGTAAGTTCAACTGTTCCTAGACATCTGACAGTATCTTGCCCGCCAGCTCCTTGACCAATTTCGCACAAAGCTGACTGGTTAAATGATCAATATCTTTGTTGGGGTTAAACTCTACAATATCTGCGCCCACCACAGGCGCATCAATCCGGTGAATAAGATTAATCACTTCACGAGTAGATAAACCTCCGGGTTCGCGGTGCGAAACACCCGGCGCAAACGCAGGATCAATGCCGTCAACATCAAGCGAGATGTAAACCGGACCATCGAAATATAGCGGTTTATCTAATGGCCAATCACGCATTTCATGGCACTCGACACCAAACCTATGAATTTGACTCACTTGATGTGCATTGAGTGTTCGGATGCCAATTTGTACTAGTCTTTTAGCTAGTCCTTCTTCCATGACTCGGGCAAACGGACAGGCATTTGAAAAGCGATTACCTTTGAATGAATCATAAAGATCGGAATGAGCGTCGATATGCAGAATATTCAGCGGTTCAAAATGCTCCGCATAGCTCTTAATCAACGGATAAGAAACACTGTGATCACCTCCTAAACTCAGCACTAAACTATTATTTTCAAGCAATGCATTGCAAGCAGACACTATCTCATCGTTGAAATGATGAAGAGAGCTAAATGTCACCTCGCCGCCATCACACCACCTAGGATTATCACCCAATTCAATGCCTAATTCAGTGCCTTTATTTAAGGAGCCTTGAGCGAGCACCTGCTTTATCAGCGCAGGTGCTTTTGCGGGACCTTTTTCAAGCGATGAATTATCGTCAAAAGGGATACTCAATAACGACAACTTGTTAAACATATCCCCTCCCTATCCAGTTTTGCAATAACAGTTATTCGCTACCAATTGGTGATCCCGGAGGAAGTTTGATAGTTGACACTGGCGCAGCCAATTTACCTTGAGCTAAGCTGTAATCAATTTGCTGAGAAAGCAACATATATTGCGCTTTTTGCTGTTTAAACTTACGGCTGGTCGCTTTTTCATTAAGCCACGAGCTAAGTTCCACAAGGGCAACATACACTTCTGATCTTACTTCTGTGACTAGTTGTTTCTTATGCCACAGTGTAAGTAAGTGCTCAACGACTTGTTGATTAATACGTTGTTGAACCAGTAACGACAAGCCTTTACTATCGGTTTGTTTAATTGTTTGATCCAATACTTCTTCGAACAGTTCTGCAACTGAAGGAATACCTTTATGATCTTTACCTAAAACATTAGATTGCTGCTGCAATCGTGCTAATCGCTGCGCGTTTAACAGTAATGATAAGGTATGTTTTGCCGATGCCTCTGCCGCCGAAATAGGGTCAAAAGTAATGCCCGTGTGACCTTTAAAACTTTCGCGGTTTCTTGAGTAACCGTATGCTTTAGGTGGAATTAAAGCGATCAACTCTTCATCAAGAGTTAACGTTTTGGCATCTAGGGTATTAAGTAACGCTTTGAGCGCTTTTTTCTGCGATTTGCCAGCAACCGCTCTTACCCCTTTAGCCTTTTCATTTGCTTTACTGTCACCTTTAACTTCATAGCTATATTCAACTCCAGCAATCAATTTGGCCGCGGCTTCCACTTGAAAGCGATGAAAATTGTAGATCGGCACTAAGGTCTGTTCAATTTCAGAAAGAGGGGTGCCTGTGGCGATAGAATTAAGGCCAAATTGTTTTAGTGCCAATTCGCGCACCTTCATCACACGCTCTAATTCATCTGCTGCACTTTCGCCATTATCCCAAAGGTGTCCGGTTGCGTGACCACCTGATTTTGGACGTGCATCAGGATCTGACATGTATTGCAAGCCTTGAGCTTGTGCCTTGGCAATTAAGTCTGCAAGTACTTCACTTTCCTCTTTTTGAGCTAAGTCGCTGTAGCCATATGCGACAACGAACTTATCCCAATCACCAATATCGGTATCATAAGCCTGAGATAAATCGATTTTTCCTTTGGTAATTTTCACTAATGGATGCGGGTAGTCCATCACTGATGCGCGGTTATTAACACTGGCAGAAAAGTTATGCGCTATCCCTAATGTATGACCCACTTCATGAGCCGAAAGTTGACGAATACGGGCAAGGGCCATTTCTTTCATTGGCGACGTATCAGCTGTTGCCGCTTTAAATGGCGAGGTTAATCCCAGTGCAATCAGGTAATCTTGGCGCACACGCAATGAACCTAAGGTGACGTGACCTTTGATGATCTCGCCTGTACGAGGGTCAATAACCGAGGCACCGTACGACCAACCTCGAGTCGCACGATGTACCCACTGAATAACGTTATAACGAACATCCATCGGGTCGGCGTCGCTTGGTAACATTTTCACTTGAAACGCTTTTTTGTAGCCAATAGCTTCAAACGCTTGATCCCACCAGCGTGCACCATCAAGTAACGCAGATTTTACTGGCTCTGGCACACCAGCATCTAAATAATAAACAATCGGTTCAACCGCTTCACTAACATCAGCGTTAGGATTTTTCTTTGATAAACGGTGACGTGGAATGACGCGTTGAATTAATGGTTCGTCAATTGCCGTGGCATAATCGGCATGGCTGATAGCCCAGTAGCCGCTGTAAGGGTGGAATACTCGAGTTTGATAGTTATCATCAGGAAGCTCAACTAACGAGTGATGAAAATTCACTGTAACCGCACTGTTGTCCGGTGTGACTGATTTTAAATAAGTCCCTGCTCCTGAGCCTTTAAAAGTAATGGTTGCTTCAAACTCGGTGTTTTTAGGAAACGCTTTCGTGCGTTTGCTATAAAGCCCGCTGCGTGATGCGTCTATTTTAAAATTGCCTTGCTTGCTCTTTTTAAGACGCTCACTTACGCCGTGAATATCAGACAATAAGAATGGTGTGTAATCAACAATTGCAGCGCCTTTATCGCTAGTTTCAGTGACTTTGAAACCCCAAATAATAGAACTGGCAAACGCTTCATCAATAGCTTGGCGTTCAAGCACGTTGTCACTGTTGGCACGATAGTAGGTATTTAGCTGGCGAAGAAACACTTTATCGCCAACTCGCTCAAACTGTACTAAGCGTGTATCGCCTAATTGCCCACGATCTAACCCTATATCATTTGAGCCAATACCATGAGGCATGCTGCTTTGAAATAAAAACGGCTGGTCAAATTTATCAACTGATAAATACACCTTACCCGTTTTGTCGTCTTGATAAAAAGAAAAAAAGCCTTGATGGTGGCTTTTGCCTTTTTCAAAGCTTGCCATATCAGCCATGCTAGGTAACGTGAATCCGACCAATGTCAGTAACACGAATAATTGGCGAAAAAGTTTCATCCATATTCCTTATTATTTTTGGTAAAAATGCTGGCGAATTCATGTATAATTCGCCGGAAGTTGCCGTGAAAACTTTCTTCGCGTTTGATCATTTTACTGCTCAAGCCAAGTGTTCGATAAAAATCACGATAAATGCAACTGATAAACACAAGGTATAAAATATACACTTTATATCAAACGGATCAATCCATATGCCGTTTGAATTTGACTCTAAGGCGAATTAGGTACCCCAATGCAACGACTAGCTCCCGCGTTACGTGAAGATAATGTTCCACTAGACTTGATCTCTTTAATTAAAACCATTCTTGCGGCAACTAAAGAAATTTCTTTCCGTGTTAGCCAAGCACACTTAGGTGGTTTAATGGGCTCAACCCTTGATGAAAATATCCAAGGTGAAGTTCAAAAGAAGCTAGACGTTGTTGCCAATGAATTATTTAAGGACATCGTATTAGAGTCGGGCTTTGCCAAAGCGATTTCTTCTGAAGAAGAAGACACTTCAGTCGCGGGCGATGAAAATGGTAAATTCCTAGTATCATTCGACCCACTCGATGGCAGTTCAAATATTGATATCAATTCACTTATCGGTACTATTTTCTCAATTCACGAAGCGATCCCTGAGTTGGATGCGGGTGATCCTGCTCAGTTTAAACAGCCCGGTCACAAACAAGTGTGCGCTGGCTATGTTTTATACGGTCCATCAACTATGTTGGTGATGACCACCGGCAGTGGTACTCATTTTTACGTACTTGATCGCACTCACGGTGGTTATTTACTAGTTGAACGTAATGTACAAGTACCTAAAGATACCCGTGAATTTGCCATTAATATGTCAAATCAACGTTTCTGGGAAAAACCTATGCAAAACTACATTACCGATTTAGTTGCTGGTGACTCAGGCCCACGAGGCGAGTACTTTAATATGCGTTGGATTGCCGCTATGGTGGGTGATATTCATCGCGTATTAACCCGTGGCGGCATATTTACCTATCCTGCTGATAATAAAAACCCCAAGAAACCTTATAAGTTGCGCTTGATGTACGAAGCCAACCCAATGAGCTTCTTAATTGAACAAGCGGGCGGTAAAGCGGTCACTAGCAAAGAGCGTATCATGGACATAGTGCCAACCGATATTCACCAACGTGTTGAAGTGATCATGGGTTCAGCCAATGAAGTCGACAAATGCTTGAGCTATTATAAGTAACACACTAAGAATTAAAATTCTGAGGGAGCATCTGCTCCCTTTTTTGTTGCCGCAGATAGATAGGTAGTGGGCAAGATGAGCTCTGAGGCAGATCGTGTCGTTACATTGCCATAAAACGATAAGCTCTAACTCATTTAAAAAGCTTACTAGTCGAACAGCAGTGCTTTTTGATAGAATATGGGCCATTAAATTCTAATCACTTTAAAGAGAGCCATTCAATGCCAGCATATGCAGTAGGACATAAAGTTCCTGACTCTGACTCAATTTGTTCAGCGATTGCGTTGTCGTACCTTAAAACATCTATCGGTGAAGACGTTCAACCAGCACGTTTGGGTGAATTATCGCCAGAAACGTTATTCATTTTAGATAAATTCGGTTTTGAACAACCAGAGCTTAAAATGACCTTTGCTGATACCGATGGCATATACGTTGTCGATCACTCTGATCGCATTCAAGGCCCAGATGATATAGACGATACAACAGTGTTAGGCATTATTGATCACCATAAACTAGGTGACATTACCACCTCAACACCACTTGAATGTTGGATTCGCCCAGTGGGTTGTACTAACACCATCATCAAAATGATGTATGACTTTCATGGCGTTGAGATTCCAAAGAATATCGCTGGTGCAATGATGTGTGCCATTTTATCTGATACGGTAATTTTCAAATCACCTACCTGTACAACGGCTGATATTAAATGCGTTGAAGCGCTAGCTGAAATTGCAGGCATTGAAGATTACAAAGCATTAGGCATGGAAATGTTTGAAGTAAAATCGGCCGTCGCTGGTACACCAATTCGTGAATTAGTAATGCGCGACTATAAAGACTTCAATATGCACGGCAACAAAGTAGGCATCGGGCAATTAGAATTGATTGATTTAGCCTTAGTCGACGACATGAAAGCTGATTTACAAGCAGATATTGCTGCGCTAAAAGGTGAAGGTGATTACCACAGCGTATTACTTGTATTAACCGACATAATGAAAGAAGGCTCTGAAGTTCTTGTTGTAAGTAATAATAATGACTTAACTGAAAAAGCCTACGGCAAAGCATCTATTGACGGTAAAGTGTGGATTGACGGTATCATGAGTCGTAAAAAACAAGTGGTACCACCGCTGCAAGACTCGCTCGCATAGTCGATAAGTATACATTGCAAGTAAAAAAGCTCAGCATTTGTTGAGCTTTTTTATTTTCAAGAACAAAAAATTACACGACATGGTTAGTTTTTGACAACGAATCTTTTTATAATGTCCACCCTGGTCAGACCTGAAAGATTAAATGTTCATATTCATACTTAAGGTCTACCTTTATTAGGATGATAGCGATATTTTGATTTAGATTGGATAATTTTAAAATGGGTGTTTTAAAAGCAATTTCATGGAAGTTGAATCGATTAAACATAAAGACCAAATTACTGTGTTTTTTGCTTGTCCCTTTTGCCACATTAACTTTAATTACCATCAATCAAATACAAGATCATTACGTTAGGTTAGTACAAGTTAATAAGAACAGAGACTTTGTTAATATCTCATCCAAACTCGAATCTCTTATTTTTGCATTACAGCAAGAACGCGGGATTTCAGAAGCGTTTATAGGAAGTAAAGGACGATTATTCAATAATGAACTAATTAAGAAACGAGCAGAGACTGATGAACAACTCGTTAAATTAAAGCAATTAGTTCAGTCATTACTTAGTCAAAACTTGTCGTTAGAAACACTCAATGAGTCCATTTCTGTCGAGCAAGAATTTAAACGCTTGATGGAAAATAGCAAGGCTTTATACGCCCAACGCCAAAAGATTGATAAATATGAGGCGCCAAATTCTTTCGAATACTATTCACAGTTCATCACTACGCTGATCGACAGCGTTGAGAAAATTCAATTTGCCACTAATTCAATCGATCAACTCAGGCTGATCAATCAATTCACTAATTTATTGTGGCTGCAAGAACACTCAGGTCGTGAAAGAGGGGCAATCAATGGCTTGTTAAGCACTAGTGCGTATAACAATGTCCAACTTCAACACATTTTAAGTTACTCAAACGAGCAAGATAAAATCATTGACCGTTTGTTATCGGCACAAAACGAGCATGTCAGTGGCAACATTCGTGCACAATTACTGACAGACGAATATAAAGAAATAGTTAACATAAGAAAAAAACTACAGCAAAAAATCGATAGAAATCCATTGATGTTAGATTTAATGCTGCTGTTAAGCATCGACAGTCTGTCTGATGATTTCAATGAATACGCCGAATATAAATCGACGACTTTACTTAAAAAAATAATCAGAAAATTGAGCAAGGCTCACCTTCACCTAGAACAAATAGCGATTCACTATGTCACCAATGCTACTGACACACATGCATTGAATACAATTGAACAGCAGTTAACAAAGCTGGAATACAGTTTAGAGTTGATTCAAAGTGACTCGGCTCTTGCACAAGTTAATATCGACAAGGTTATTCAAGTAGAAGAATTACAAGCGGCTTTACTGCAGCTGCATGAGCTAAACATTACCATTGAAAATGAATTTTGGTGGGACATTACCACCTCGAGAATAAAAGCTTTTCAAGATATTGCAGCCAAGGTGCAAGAAAACTTATTGTTAAACGTGCAAATCAATCAGCAAAAATCAACGCAATCCGTTGCTCGTAACTTGCTGTTAATGCTATTTACTTTGGTCTTATCATTATTATTATCCTATTTGATATTCAAACGTGTAGCTGGCGAAATTGAGAAAATTTCAACGAAGATCCTGCAGATGAAGCAAACAGGAAATTTTGACCAAAAACTGACAGTCTCAGGCGACGATGAACTAACTCAAATTGCAATTTCCTATAATGAATTACTTGATGAACGTGAACACTCTGAACGCCAAACACGTATTTCGGCAGCAGTATTTGAGCATGCTTCAGAAGCAATTTTAATTTCTGATGCGCAAAATAATATCCAACTTGTTAATCCAGCGTTTACCAAAATCACCGGCTATACCCTTGAAGAAGTGAAAGGGAAAAACCCTAAAATATTACAATCTGGTCGCCATGGACCTGAATTTTATCAGCAAATGTGGAATAGCCTATTAGAAGATGGCAGATGGCAAAGTGAAATATGGAATAAACGCAAAAACGGTGAAGTATACCCTGAATTCATCGCGCTTAGTGTAGTCAAAGACATCAATGGCAACATCGTTCAACACATCAGTATGTTTTCTGACATCACACAGTATAAACAGTATGAACAAGATATCTGGTATCAAGCAAATCACGATGCATTGACAGACTTACCGAACAGAAATCTATTTTTAGATCGCTTGCGACACGAAATTGAAATGCAACCACGATCGGAAAAAAAACTGACAGTGATGTTTATCGACCTTGACCGTTTTAAGTTTGTAAATGATACATACGGTCACAGTTATGGCGACGAGCTCATCATTACCATTGCTAACAGGCTAACCGAATGTTTGAGAAAAAGTGATACTGTCTCACGATTCGGTGGTGACGAATTCGTTGTATTGTCATCGAATATTAATGGTGTCGCTGAAATTAAGTCCATTGCGTTAAAAATACTGAAAGAAGCCGCTAAACCAATCAAGCTTTCTAATGGGCAAGAAGCCATTGTGTCCGCCAGTATTGGCATCACTATATACCCAGACGATGCTCATAGCGTTGAAGAATTGGTTAAGCATGCAGACACCGCGATGTATCAAGCAAAAGATGAAGGTAAAAATACCTTTTGTTTCTATATGCCAGAAATGAATATCGCTGTTACTGAGCAAATGCAGTTAGAGCTCGAACTTCGTCGGGCAGTAAAAAACAGAGAATTCACCTTACATTATCAACCGGTATTGTCATTAAAAGACAACTGCATCATTGGAGCAGAGGCGCTTATAAGATGGAATCATCCAACAAAGGGCATGATCTTTCCCGACGTATTTATTCCAAGAGCAGAAGAGTCTGGCCTTATTGTAGAAATTGGTGAACAAGTTTTAGAGCAAGCCGCTTTAGCTATTTGTTTACTCCACGATTTGGACTTTTCAATTCACGTAGCGGTTAATGTATCTGGTCGACAATGCATATCTTCAAATAAAAAACCGATTGAAGACGTGATTGCTGACACCATAGCCAAGTTCGACCTCGACCCACACTCATTGAAGATTGAGATTACCGAAAGTATGCTGTTAGAAGACAGTCAACACGTGAAAAACACCTTACAAGCGATAAGAGATCTTAATGTTGATATTTACATGGACGACTTTGGCACAGGCTACTCTTCACTGAGTTATTTAAAACAATTTCCTATTGATGTCCTAAAAATTGACCGTAGTTTTATCTGGAAAATGCTAGAAGATGATGCAGACGCCAGTCTAGTTGAAGCTATAGTAATGATTGGACGCAGTTTGGACCTTAGGCTTGTTGCAGAAGGTGTCGAAACACAAGCCCATTTAGAGCATATGCAAGCATTACATTGTGAATATGCTCAAGGTTATCACATCTCAAAACCACTCGAACTAGAAAGTTTTATCACGTTCTTGAAAAACACCGATTACATAATAAAGTAAAGTACAGTCAGAATGCATTTCTAAAGCTTTACAATAAACAATAAAGTGCTTACTACGTCAGCTAATAACACGTATTTTATCGATTGTTTTTTGAATTTTATTCAGGACATGGGGTTCCTGCAACAACAGTATTGTTGTCGATCATTGTGTTTTCCCGTACAGACAGATTTGAGTAACTCGTTCTAGCTTTGTTAATCTCTTTTATTAACGTTTCAGGTGCGTCTACATCAAGCCAAAGTCTTTCCACCTGTTCCGGGAACTGCCCTAACATGGCTAAGTAAGTTTGAGGTGTTTTAAAGGTCAGGCTAATATTTGCGCATTGACCACGGCCAAGGATTAGCTGTTCTGACTGTTCATCTCTATTAAATTCGCCTGCGGATGCTTTTTCAATATCATCAAGATTAATAACAATCATGCTCCAAAATGCTTTGTTAATAACGAGTTTATTATCATGATTTAAATAAATAGAGTAATACTTAGCCACTCGATGATTGGCGGTGAGAAAAATCACACCATAGCAAATCAAGGTTGCCACAATCACTGCTGCAATTTCACTCCAACCCATCAATAAATAATAACTCAGTACGCCCAGAACTAAGCAGGCGAATATCGACAAACCCCAATGCATAGATGAACAAGCGTTAACGTTTAGTTGGCATATGGCTTTGATATGATTTTTAGAAAACCTTGGGATCATGTAATACCAACTCGCAGGCTCCCACGCCATTGGAAGCGCTACTGCTAATTTTTTTTCATTGTCTTTATATTTTTCTAGGGTATGAACTCGGGGGTCTCCCGACAGCTTTCTCGCGTTCCAAAGTCCTTTTGCGATAGTCCACATCAAATAAAACTCAAAAATAAGCACTACCGCAATGATTGGGTACTTGATGTAAACAACAAACTCAAAGTGATGAGCAATGTCGGTTGGAAAGCTGTATCGGGCACATGCACAACTTAGCGACAGTGCCAATATCATTTTCCAAGGCTTTTGTTGACCCGCCTTAATTACCCAAAACCAATACAACAGTGGCACAACGATAAAATATCCGAAAACAGCTAAGAACAAAGGCATTAACGTGAGTAAATTACCCTGTAGGTTTATTGTCTCAGGTAAGAACTGAAAGCCACTGACAAAAATAGCTATAGCAACGACAAAAAAGTGAATTCGTTTTTTGACGGGTCTGCGCATGTCATCATCCTTAATCTTTATTGTTTTATTTGCGTCATAACAACAGTCGCAGCGTTTACCTTTTTATTACACTTTTCAAAAAATTTATTTACTCATAGCATTAACCCTCTCACTTTAACTGGATAAATAAACAGTATCAATTTATAGTAGAGATAATCTTTTTAAATGACCTAAGAACATGAATTTGTATATTGCCGAAAAACCAAGCCTGGGACGCGCCATTGCTGATGCCTTACCTAAACCCCATAAGAAACAGCAAGGGTTTATACAGACAGGTAACGGAGATGTTGTGACGTGGTGTATTGGCCATATTTTAGAACAAGTTGAACCTGATCATTATGATGAAAAATATAAAAAATGGCAGCTAGAGCACCTGCCTATCATTCCTGAACAATGGCAATTAAAACCGAAATTCAAAACAAAAAGTCAGTTAACCGTGGTCAGAAAACTGGTAAAACAATGTCACCACATTATTCACGCTGGTGATCCTGACAGAGAGGGGCAGCTACTGGTCGATGAAGTGATTGATTACTTAAATGTCAGTCAGCAAAAACGCCAAAGCATGCAACGGCTGCTGATCAGCGACTTAAATTTAGCGGCGGTAAAGCGCTCACTTACACAATTAAAACCCAATAGTGATTTTATGCCGCTATCTGTTTCTGCTTTAGCAAGAAGCCGCGCCGATTGGCTATATGGTATTAATTTGACTCGCGCATACACCATTCAAGGCGGTAAAGTCGGTTATCAGGGTGTGCTGTCAGTTGGCCGAGTACAAACTCCCGTTCTAGGTTTGGTGGTTAATCGAGGCAAAGAAATTTCCGCATTCACGTCAAAGCCTTTCTATGAGGTCAATGCAGAAGTATCAACTGTTAACAATGAAACCTTTATGGCGAAATGGCAGCCGAGTGAGGCGTGTCAACCATACATGGACGAAGAGGGTCGAGTGCTGGTGCGATCGCTGGCATTAAATGTCATTCAACGTATTGAACACCAAACAGCAACAGTAATTGAGGTCAAAAAAGAGCAAAAAAAACAAAATGCCCCCCTAACTTACAATCTTTCCTCATTACAAATTGATGCTGCTAAGATTTTTTCAATGAATGCTAAGCTAGTGTTAGATGTTTGTCAGTCACTCTATGAAAAACACAAATTGATCACCTACCCCCGCTCAGATTGTCGCTACTTACCCTTAGAGCATCACCAACAGGCAAAAAGTATTTTATCAATCATTGCTCAATCGGGGATAGCGTATGCTGAGGGCGCTAAGCATGCGGATCCGTCGATCAAATCAAAAACATTTAATAATGGAAAAGTCAGCGCGCATCACGCTATCGTACCCACTGAGAAATCACCAAGTAACACTAACCTCAATAATTTTGAAAAGAACATCTATGGGTTAATCGCCAGACAGTACATCGCACAGTTTTATCCCGCCTACTTGTACAACCATACAAGAATTTCGCTTGATATCGCCGGCGGTCGATTCTGCGCATCGGCAAATGTCCCAGAGCAACTTGGCTGGAAATCTTTGTTTAACACAACGAATAAAAAAGCCGACGATGAAGTAAATCAGTCATTGCCACAAATTAACAAAGGCGAAGTAGTGCAATGCGTTAAAGGGCATTTGTTAGAAAAAGAAACCCAGCCTCCTAAAGCCTTTACCGATGCTACGCTACTTGGCGCGATGACAGGCATAAATAGGTTTGTCACTGACAAAGCGCTAAAATCAATTTTAAAAGACACTGACGGGTTAGGCACAGAAGCCACTCGCGCGGGCATTATTGAATTATTGTTTAAACGCGGTTTTTTAAAACGCCAAGGTAAGCAAATTCATGCGACGGACGTAGGTATCGGATTAATCGACGCCTTACCAGTGCAGTGCACAACACCTGACATGACTGCACAGTGGGAAGCGACTTTGAATGACATTGGTGAAAAAAAGGCAAACTACCAAAATTTTATGCAGCCACTATCGGCAACATTAGTAGAACTAGTCTCAAATGCAAGTGCCCAACTGCCTACTTCACTCAAAGGTCTTAAAAGCAATATTAATTCAACTTACAAAAAACGCCGACGCCGAAAAAATGCTGCATGAAGTGTGCTAAACACAACTTATCATGTATTAAATTTATTAGTTTAATACATGAATAAACACAATTTTGCCTGTTCAAACTATTGTAATCTAACAAGTATCACGTTAGCGTAAATCCAAGCCAATAAGGATTTTTTGCGTTAATGTCTGAATTGATCGCACTGTCAACAAGCACCTACTTAAACAGCACAAAATCAATGCTGATTAAAATCGATCAGGATGTCCAAAAGGAGCAGCCCCTAGATAATTTAGAGTTGCTGGTTTTAGAGTACCTAATCCAGCATAAAGACACGACCGTTTCTAAAGACGCCTTATTGGCACTTTGGCCAACCACCGTAGTTATGGAGCACTCATTAGCAAGAATAATCTCTTCTTTAAGAAAAAAACTGGAAGATTCAACCAAGTCACCAATTTTCATTAAAACGGTGCAACGAGAGGGCTACCGTTATATTGGTGATAACTCTTTAATAGAGCAAAAAAAGCCTGCCTTTTCCCATTTTTCAAAGCAATATTTATGGCTTGCTTTGGGCGCTCTGGTTGTCTCTCTTGTCATATATTTTCTTTCACTTGTGCCAAATACGTCGAAGATTATAGATTCGCCCAATTATGTCAGGCAAATCATTGCAGACCGTCAAACACAAAAACAAGACTTGAGTATTAATACTGAGGGTACATTACTCGCCTACTCCGCCCGCAAGCTAGCCCAAGAAGATTGGTTTTTACGGATTAAAGACTTAGCCAGCGGAACAACATTTGATCATATTGTCGATAGCAAAAGTGTTTTTGCGCCGGTCTGGCTAAATGAAAACACGCTAATTTTTCAGCAATGGCGATATGATACTTGTAGCTACCAAACCATCACATTTAGCAGAAATGATGGATTTTCACTACCTAAACACATTGCCGATTGCGAGCCAAACATCAGCGCGAACACCATTGCAGTGCTAGATGAAAATACCGTGTTGATCAGCGATTCCTCTGTAATTGATTTTCCGTTTTCTATCTATCAACTTGCGTTAGATAGCGCTAAGAAAACCATGGTCAAGCAAAGTAGTGGTTTAGGAAATGGTGTTTATAAAATAATTTCCAGTGTTGATAGAAATTACATTGCGACACTCGAAACAAAAGACTGGTTTGATACTACAATCTCTATCTATTCAAGCACAGACTTTGACAAAGCACTTTGGCAAAAAGTGCTTAACACACCGTTACACTCCATTGCTCTTTCTGATAAATACATTTCATACATCAATGAGTTTGGTCATTTGGTTACCGAAGCGTTCAAACTTGGAACAAGCAAAAATAGTAATATCGCATTTACCTCAAAAGCGTACCACCCTGTTACACATGGTGAAGATTTTTATTTGTTTGAGGGAATATACACCGCAAGCCACATTAGCCTTACTGATTTAAAATCGAATAACGTTATCAGCCTAGCGCCACTATCAAACGACAGCGTCACCTTAACCCAGAAAGTAGATGGAAATAGCTTTATTTATGTATCCGATCAGTCCGGTATCAATCAGGTTTGGCTCGCCAGTTTTGATGGTAATCAAGTCAAGCAATTGACCACATTTGAGCGTTCATTAACAATTAAAAATATAGACTATGATCGGCAAAATGATGCACTAGTTATCGAGTCACAATATGGTGTGAGTCTTTACCATAGAAATGCCAATAATGATTTTATCGAATCAAAAGCAATCCCCGATGCTCAATCGCCAATACTGCATAACAATCAGCTATATTTCACTCGTCTACATCATCGTGGCGCGAATATTTTTAAATACGACATCAATAATGATGAGCTGTCTTTGTTTGTTAAAAATGGCTACCAACTCGTTGTTGACAACAACACCTATTATTATTCTAAATATTTTCAAGCGGGATTGTGGCAATTCAATCAGATAGGCGATGAGCATAAATACATCGACATACCTCAAATTCAGCTAACTTTAGAAACATGGGATGTAAAGGATAATTTATTGACCATAATCGATGACGAGAGCTTTATTCAAACTAATCTGATAACCCGAGAAGTTGAGCAATTTGACACAACACGTTGTGACAGCGCACAACTTTGGCAACCGTATACCTGCTTAAGCTATGAGCATGTACCAATCGCTAATAAGATAGTAAAACTTAAAGCACATCGTTAGACCTGCTTTAAAACTCGGAGTTAATGAACACTGAGGAAGGTAAAGTCATCCAGTCCTTCAACTCCCCACGTAGTGTAACAACCTACACTCTCTCGACAAGATGCGCTGGGCAACCTTGAACCTAACGATGTTTTGGGTCTTCTGTACGCCATAATTTGCTGATCTAAAATGGTCTCCACAGAAGGTGACGTAATCGTAATCACTTCTGTTTCATCCACTGGCCATTTGCTTTTCTGACCTTCAACTTTAATCAGTGGCTGATGTTGCATGGCTTTAAATAACTTCGGATAGTTGCTCGAACTGATGACTTCACTTTCTGCCAGCACGTCAACAACGAGTGGCATATCAGGATGCTTTCTCTTAAACGCTTTCGTGAGGTAATGATCAGCTTTATCTTTATTGTATAATCCAAACGATTTGTTCATATAGACAATACCTAACAAAAAAGTCGAGTTTAAGAAATCGCGGTTTGCAGCTTTTTCTAAATAACGAGCGCCTTTGTTGAGGTCTCTATATTCATCGTGGCTTAAATAAATAAGTCCGGTTTTATATTGCGCGGCAATATTGCCCAGTCTTGCGGATTTTTTGAAATAAACAAAGGCCCTGTCTTTGTCAACCTCGGTGCCATAACCGTAATAATAAAACTGACCAAGGGTTGCCATGGCATCGGCATGGCCTCTATGCGCGCCTGTTTCTATTTTTTTAAAATAGCCAATACAAACTTCAGTCATACACTGTTGTACCATGGCTGATGACGCGCCAAAGCTTATCGTTAACAATAAAAGTGTACTCACAACTAATCGTTTAAATTTGCTCATGCTTACTCCTCGGTTATTAACGTGTTGAGATCACCATACCCGTATAAAAACTGCATACAATATGGCATACGGGTATGTGCTCTGCGCTGATGCTGCTTCATCATATTGATGTTATTTTCAATAACAGTAAATTAATAAAAGGTAATATTTTCTAATATTAAAGAGTACATTATTGATAGCCCTAAAAATAGAGAACTTTTTCTCAACAAATTTTAATCGAAAAGATGATTAATATCAGGCCAGCTAACCTATAATAACCGTAAGTAATACAATGATATATTTAAAAAATGGCACGATTAGACATTTCTCACATTAAAACACTATTTCCCGGTATGTTAGTCGCTAGTATTACTGGCCTGTCTGCACTTTTTCTCTCCCAGCATTACGGTGCTCCTGCAATGCTGTTTGCCTTGTTGCTCGGTATCGCCTTGTCATTCTTATATGAAAACAATACATGTAAGGCAGGAATAGAGTTCACTGCCTCCTCCATTTTACGTATTGGTGTTGCACTTTTAGGATTACGTATTGCGTTTGATGACTTAATGTCATTGGGCTTAAGTACCATTATAATTCTCATTAGTGCTGTACTATCGACCATTATTATTGGCGTTACTTTGAGTAAAGCGCTGGGGCTGAGCAAACGATTCGGCGCATTAACAGGAGGCTCTGTCGCCATTTGTGGCGCATCAGCGGCGATGGCTATCTCAGCCGTACTCCCTAACGATAAAAATAAAGAGCGAGACACTTTACTCACAATTATAGGCATAACCTCTTTAAGCACTATTGCGATGGTCGTCTACCCAATATTGACTAATGCGCTAGGTTTATCAGCGCATGAAAGCAGTATTTTTCTTGGTGGGACTATTCATGATGTCGCTCAAGTCGTAGGGGCAGGCTATTCAATATCCGAACAAACGGGAGACCTGGCGACCTTGGTTAAGCTCGTTCGTGTGAGTTTCTTAATGCCCGTAGTCCTAATGTTTGTTTTAGTTATTAATGCTAAGAATAAAAATGATGTCTCACCTGTTCAATCCTCAGGCTTTCCTTTATTCTTGATTGCCTTTGTCATTCTTATGCTGCTCAATTCATTCATCGACTTACCAAACACACTCACCGAAGAAGCAACCACCGTTAGCCGCTTTTTCTTAGTCATATCAATTGCAGCCATTGGTATGAAAACTAATCTTGCGCAGTTAACGTCCGTTGGGGTTAAACCCATTATTTTAATGATTTTAGAAACACTTTGGATAGCATTGTTTATCTTAGCTGCAATTTTATATTTGTAATCGCGTAGTGGTATATACGTCTAGTTGAAAGGAGTTCACATGACCAAACCGAAAGAACATTATGACTTAGTTGTTGTCGGTGGAGGAGTTAATGGCACGGGTATCGCGGCAGATGCTTCAGGCCGTGGACTTAACGTTTTATTGTGTGAAAAAAATGACTTAGCTTCTGCCACCTCTTCGAGTAGCAGCAAACTTATCCATGGCGGCCTGCGCTATTTGGAATTATATGAATTTGGCCTAGTCAAACAAGCTTTGGCTGAGCGAGAAGTCCTTATTGAAAATGCACCGCATATTATTAAACCGCTTCGGTTTATTTTACCGCATCAGCCGCACCTGAGACCCGCCTGGTTAATCAAATCCGGGCTTTTTCTATACGATCATTTAGCCAAAAGAAACACCTTGGAAGGCTCACACGCTATTACCTTTACTCAAGATTCACCACTGGTTCCTGAAATTAAGCAAGGGTTTGAATATTCCGATGGTTGGGTTGATGACGCTAGATTAGTGGTGCTCAACGCAAAAGTTGCTGAACAACATGGCGCAGATATCCATACCTATACAAAATGCATCAGCCTTTCCAGAGCAGAGCACGATTGGCAAGTCATATTGGAGGATGATCAAAAAAAGCATCGAACCGTTCGGGCCAAAGCAATCGTGAATGCGGCAGGCCCTTGGGTTTCCTTGCTGTTTGAACAAATAGAGCATATTCAGGCACCACAGAAAACTCGCTTGATCAAAGGTAGCCATATCATTGTCCCCAAAATATACGATCACGCCAAAGCCTATATTTTACAAAAGCAAGATGGGCGCATTATTTTCATTCTGCCTTTTGAAGACGAATTCTCTCTAATTGGCACTACAGATATTGAGTTTAACGATGCGCCAGAAAAAGCCGAGATTGATGAACAAGAAATAGAATATTTACTGAGTGAAACCAATCGATATTTCATCAAGCAAACAAGCCCTCAAGACATCATCATGTGTTATTCAGGCGTGAGACCGCTCATGGATGATGAGTCTGTCGATGCACAAAAAGTAACCCGTGATTACACCATAGAAGTCGACGCCATTGCTAACAAGTTGCCATTAGTTTCCGTATTTGGTGGCAAAATAACGACTTACAGAAAGTTATCTGAATCCGTCGTTGATAAACTGCAGCCAACGTTTCCAATGATGAAAGCAAAGTGGACAAAAAAATTCGCCAATAGCAGGGGGCGATTTTGATTCAAAGCAGTCCCTAGCAAAACAATTGCTTGTAGATTTTCCTTGGCTCAGCGTCAAGATCATAAAACGATATGTAAGGAGCTACGGTACGCTAACGTACAAACTACTTAAAGAAATTAATTGCCTAGACGATATGGGCACCTCATTTGGCGCAGGATTATTTTCGTGCGAAGTTGATTATTTGGTTCAACACGAATGGGCAAGAACGCGAGATGATATATTGTGGCGAAGAACCAAGCTGGGATTACACCTAACATCAGCACAAACTGATGAACTGGATCGTTATCTTGCATTAAACCTAGATCAACTATTAACCAATCATTAATGCAAATCAACCAACAAGTTTCTTCACTTTCAACATTAGCTCAAGTTCTAAAAAACCATCTATTCTGGCATCATTCAAATAGCGCTCAAGTAAGGGTAAATTATCTGGCTCATAACCACTCATGGGTAACCATTGACTATAAAGCGCCAGTTGTAAGTCGTTTACCTGTTCCATCGTCCCTTTAATGTAGAATCGTGCATAAGTACCACAAGGAAATGTTGACTTAACAAATGGTGACGGTACCTCGATATGTTGGTCAATTACAATGGCTGCCTCGTAGCGGCATTTATCTACTGGCGTGATCGCGGGATTGTCATAGCAAAACGCAAACCTAAATTGCTGAGCTGACGGTATGCCGTGCTGTTCACCCCAGTTCATCAACCGATCCCATGTATCAAATAGGGCTGCCGGTGCATATCCTCCGTTTGATGCTAACGTACAAATAGTGTTCTCAGGCATCTGTTCAACACAAATGTCTACGCCAGATATAGACTGCTCACCAGCACTTGCACTAACTTTGGGGTACATATCATGAGGATTAAATGTCTTACCATATTTTTTTAGGGTATTGCCTATTACCGCCGATTGAGCGCTTTGCGGGCTTCTTATTTGCGACGGACTAAACCCGAAGTGTAATTTGAACGCTTTTGAAAAATTAGCACTGGATGAAAAGCCACAATGTAATGCAATCTCAGTGATCGGCTTTTTACGCTGAACCAATAACATATTAGCCGCCATTTCTATACGACGACGGACAATAAAGTTATTGAGGGTTTCGTTCATCATGCCTTTGAAAACGCGATGAAAATGAAACGGCGAGAAGTGGCTCGCTTTTGCCACTTCTTCTAGCCCAATAGGCTGCGTTAGATGTTGTTCGATGAACATCACGGCGTTTTGAATACGTTGTTGGTATTTTTCGTTCATGCTATCTCGCGATGATATTCAGTGAAAAATGCTCAGGGCCAATATTAAAACTGACATTGACATGGCTAAGTATTTGTATCTGTGCATTTAAATTAAAATTGAATTCCTTAACAGAAGTAAATACAACACCGAGTAAGGCAGTGTAAAAGAATACAAAAGTTAATGCTCTAATCACTATTGTGATATTACAGCGTCGATTTGTTGACGACATCATTGGTTGGTCCAAGGTTTACAAAATGAATCACTATCATAGTGCCACTTTGCATTCATTGATTTTCCAATATTGCTCATTTTCATGTAGTAAAAATCCACTACAGCAAGAATGGAAAAGCATCTTCGTGGGTCCTAATTACAATAATACCAATTGAAATAAGTATTTGATCAAGTGACAAAACAACAAAAAATTTAAGGAAGGAAGTTTACATGACTAAAACCTATTTAGAACCCACACAAGCCGCTGGCGCAGAGCTATTTTCCAAGAGCATTGATGGCGAAGTTGTCATGTTAAATTTATTAAAATTTAAGGACATTGCCGATTACAGTGAACACCCAGAGCTAGCGCCAAGCGCTGAGATATCAGGCAAACAAGCGTATCAAAAGTACATGGTACATACAGGGCCTTTTTTACAAAAAAATGGCGGCGAAGTCATGTTGTTGGGTAAATGCAGCAGCTTTTTTATTGGACCTAGCGATGAAAAATGGGACGCAGTAATGTTAGTAAAACAACGCTCCTTGAAAGACTTTTTAGCGTTTGCAACGAATGAAGAATACCTCAAAGGAATAGGCCACCGAGCAGCGTCGCTGGAAGACTCTCGCCTGTTACCGATAGAGCCTATCAACAGTTAGTATTAAAGCTGTTATGCGCTTCATGAAAGCTGAAAACGAATTACATCGCTTTCAGTTTTTCAGTGTATTGCGCTAAGAACTTTTGTTGTCGCTTCTGGTGCCAGGAGAGCATGTTCTTACCTAGTGCTGCTGCTTTAGTTTGGTACTTTACAGCATTGACTAAGTCGCCTAACTGTTCATAGGCCCGAGCAACTGCGTGATAAGCATAGGCGTCTTCAGGAAAGCTGTTAACGCTTTCTTTTAAGACGTTAAGCCCTTGCTCAGGAGATTTTTTTAATAATGAAAACCCTAGTGTTTCTATTGAGCGCTTAGGAGAAACATCAAAGCCATACTTGTTTTCAGATAAATCCTTATAGTGAGCGATGATCGCTTTGACACCCTGCTCAGCAATCACAGAATCAGCGGGTAAGCCACGATGAATATCACTAAATAATGCCTCAATGCCCGAGATAACCGACAACGCGGGAAGCGACATAAAGTAATGTGCACCAAAATCCTGATAATGATATTGGTTGTTGACCATTTATTTTGCTAAGCCTTGGTTTAACGTTTGGTAGGTAGGTAGTTGATGATCTTCTTTGATGGTTGATGCATGAGAGAATAGTAAAAAACAATGTTGCCCTCCTTTTAAACGATCTTTGTTCTTAAGCTTAGATAATATCTGCGCATAATCCTTTTTTAGCTCTGGGCTGATCGCAATATAAGCATTAAATAATTCAGGCTTATTAAGTAATGTTGAAAGCACAATCGTACCGTTAGTACGAAAGCCACTGATGATTCGGAATTTATTGGTTCGATATTGTTTGTCTATTTCAGGAATTAATTGACTGGCAAAAAAATCAATAAGCCGCGTCGTCTCGCCTGATTCATCAAATAACTTACCAACAGGGTTACCATAGGCTGGCGTTACAATGATGGTTTCAAGCCACGGCCACTCGCCATTATGGCTCATCCAGTCATGTAAACCAGATAAATAGGTATGCGAATAGGGATGAAAATCAAACAACAACACATAACGTTTGTCTGGCTTACTGACATAACTTTTGGGTAACTGAACGTTAAACACTAGGGGTTTATCGAACCGCTCATCATTGATAGCAAACGTATCTTGTGTCGATTGCGCAAGAGCAGTATTGGTTAATACACAAATGAGCATCAACCACTTAATAAGAGTCCGCATTTACCCTCCTTGGTTATTTTGTTGTTATTGTTAAGTTGCTTCTATTTTTATGCGAAGCATTTCGTACACCACTATGTCACATAATTGATTAAATGTTCAGCATAAAAAAACACCGCCTAAGCGGTGTTTTAAATTTCAACTAACGTTGATGAATTACGCTTAAAAACAGTAATTAACAACGTGGAAATACTAATAAATCATGAGGTAAATAGCTTAGTTTTTCGAAGGAAGCGCGGTGCATACAAAGGTATGTGAGCACTTCCGACAATAAAAATAAGTTGATTTAACCTTGAGTTATACTCTTTCGATTACTGTTGCGATACCTTGACCCAATCCAATACACATAGTGGCTAAACCAATGTTAGTATCTTCATTTTCCATAACATTAAGCAACGTCCCCGTAATACGCGTACCTGAACAACCTAATGGGTGACCTAATGCAATTGCACCACCGTTAAGGTTAATCATATCATCTACTCTGTCTTCCAAACCAAGTGCACGAACACAAGATAATGCTTGCGCGGCAAATGCTTCATTAAATTCTGCAGTTTGAATATCATCTAACGTGATACCTGCACGTTGTAATGCTTTTTTCGTTGCCGGTACTGGACCGTAACCCATGGTTGATGGATCGCAACCAGCTACTGCCATACCGCGAATTTTAGCACGTGGCGTTAAACCAAGTTCTTTCGCTTTGTCCGCTGACATCACAAGCATTGCTGATGCACCATCTGATAATGCTGATGATGTACCTGCAGTAACGGTACCGTTAACAGGGTCGAATACTGGACGTAAACCCGATAGCGATTCTGCTGTTGTTTCTGGACGAATCACTTCATCGTGCTCAATCATGGTCAATGCGCCCATGGCATCATGACCTGCAGTAGCAACGATTTCATTTGACCAACGACCATCAAGTGTTGCTTGGTGTGCACGTTGATGAGAACGCGCGCCAAAAGCGTCTTGTTGCTCACGGGTTACACCGTGCTGCATACCCAGTAACTCAGCCGTTAAGCCCATGTTACCTGCAGCGCGAGAAATGTGCTTGCTAAGTGCTGGGTCAAAATCTACATCGTACATCATAGGTACATGGCCCATGTGCTCAACACCGCCTACCATAAACACGTCGCCTTGACCTGCAATGATATTCGTTGTTGCATCATGTAGTGCTTGCATTGATGAACCACATAAACGGTTAACCGTAACAGCGCCTGTTGATTTAGGGATATCAGTTAATAACTGAGCATTACGAGCAATGTTGAAACCTTGCTCTTTAGTTTGCTTAACATTACCCCAGATAATGTCTTCAATTAACGCAGGATCTAAGTTCGGATTACGAACTAATAGCTGCTGCATTAAATGTGCTGATAAGGCTTCGGCACGTACGTTACGAAAAACACCAGCCTTAGAACGACCCATAGGGGTACGAATACAATCGATAATTACGACTTCTTTCATTTTCTTTTCCTCGGCTTAAGCTGTTTTAACGTCAGTGAAAAAGTAAGATTTGCCAGACTTGGCCATCTCACGCATACCATCAGTCACTTGATAAATTTCACCCAAATGCGCATATTTGTCAGCCATTGCAATGAAGTTTTCAATACCAACAGTTTCTAAATAGCGAATTGGACCACCACGGAATGGAGGGAAACCTAAACCATAAATTAAGCCCATATCAGCTTCAGCGGCAGTATCAACGATACCTTCTTCTAAACAGCGTACAACTTCGTTCACCATAGGGATCATCACACGAGACATAATTTCATCAGGCGTAAATTCTTTATGTTCAGTATTGCCAATTAGCTCATAAGCAACTTCTGAAGGTACTTTCGTTGGTTTACCACGCTTATCTGTACCGTAATCGTAGAAGCCTTTACCGTTCTTTTGACCAAGGCGATCATTGTTGTACATCTTGCTTACTGGATCATTGCCGATTTTTTGCATACGGGTTGGGAAGCCTGCTGACATAACGCCAGTACAGTGATCTGCTGTATCAATACCAACAACATCAAGTAAGTATGCCGGTCCCATTGGCCAACCGAATTGTTTTTCCATAACTTTATCAACAGCGGTAAAATCAGCACCTTCGTTAACAAGGTGGCTAAAACCAGCAAAATAAGGGAACAATACGCGGTTTACGTAAAAACCTGGGCAGTCATTAACAACAATAGGTGATTTACCCATCTTAGCTGCATATGCAACAACGGCTGCAACAGTTTCATCAGACGTTTCTTTTCCACGAATAACTTCTACTAATGGCATTTTGTGCACTGGATTGAAGAAATGCATACCACAGAACTTGTCTTTACGTTTTACGCTTTCAGCCAATAAATCGATAGAAATTGTTGACGTATTTGATGTAACGATTGCATCATCAGCAACGATACCTTCAACTTCAGCGAGCACAATACCTTTGACTTTCGGGTTTTCAACAACTGCTTCAACGACAATATCAACGTCTTTAACGCTGTCATAGCTAAGTGATGGGGTAATGTTGTTTAACACTCCAGCCATTTTCTTAGGGTTCATGCGGCCACGTTCAACTTGCTTAGTTAGAATTCCTGAAGCTGTTTTTAAGCCTAGGTCTAATGCACTATCAGCAATATCTTTCATGATAATTGGCGTGCCTTTATAAGCTGACTGATATGCAATGCCGCCGCCCATAATGCCTGCGCCCAATACAGCAGCTTTATTGACCGCTTTTGTAGCCAACTTGCCTGCTTTTTTCGCTTTACCTTTAATGACTTGATCAGCCATGAATAAACCAATTTGCGCTGTCGCGGCATCAGTTTTAGCTAGTTTTGCAAAACCTTGGTTTTCCAACAACATCGCTTCTGCGCGACTTTTACTCGCTGCTGCTTCGATCGTTTTAACCATCATCATTGGAGCAGGGTAATGTTTGCCTGCTTTTGCCGCGATCATGCCTTTACAGGTATTGAACGTCATAATGGTTTCAGTTGGGCTAAGCGTTAATGGTGACATTTTAACGTCACGACGTGCTCGCCAATCAAGCTTACCTTCAATTGCTTGTTTTACCATGCTTAAAGCCGCTTCACGTAAATGCTCTGGAGCAACTACCGCATCAATAGTTCCCGCCGCCATCGCTTGCTCTGGCTTATGTGCTTTACCTGTGGACATCCATTCAACAGCATTGTCGGCACCAATTAAGCGAGGTAAACGTACTGTTCCACCAAAACCTGGGATAAGACCTAATTTAACTTCTGGCAAACCGATAGAAGCTGTTGTATCAGCAACACGGTATTCACAAGAAAGAATCATCTCACAACCGCCGCCTAACGCGAATCCGTTAACAGCAGCGACTTTAGGAATATCTAAATCTTCGAATGAATCAAAAACATCTGTTGCTTGTTTAACCCAATCAACTAGCGTTTCTTCTGGAAGTTTAAAGGTTTCTAAGAACTCAGTGATATCTGCACCGACGATAAATGTAGATTTAGAAGAGGTAACAATCACACCTTTAGCGTCAGCACAATTTTTAATGGCTGATACGACTTGACGAAATTCTTCAAAAGTTGCCTGATCGAACTTGTTTACTGAGCCTTGTGCATCGAATTTAAAATCTACGATGCCATCGCTAAGTAACTCGGCAGAAAGGCTTTTGCCTTGAAATAACATGCCTGATCTCCTTCACCGCAAGGGTGCTTGTTGAACATATTGTTGTTGTACCAAACGACACTTCAATAGACGTTCGGCATTATTAATAAGTAATAATAGCTGACTGAGTTTGCCTTGAATGAATATTAAAAGCAAATATTTTAAACAGGCGTTTTAATTGAGTGTTTACATGTGCGCTGAAATTATGCGTTCGCTGTATTCAATGATCAAAAATCATTACATTTTAGCTAAGTGGCGTTCGTTATCAGTTCGTGAATTTTCGTTTCAAACGAAGTAAAATACTGTTCCCGAAAAGGACAGGCCGGCACATGTTCTATTTGCTAGAGCTTATATTATAAGGAACGGTATTGAACGTTCAAAAATACACTTTAAAACCTGAAAATTTATTATTGGCAATGGCATTTATTATGCCGTTGGTATTTTCCATCTGGATGGTGCTACTTAACAACTTTGTCATTGAAAAAGCGGCTTTTACTGGTGAAGAGATTGGTATCTTACAAAGCCTACGTGAAATCCCTGGCTTTCTCGCCTTTACTGTTATTTATGTATTACTGTTCATTAAGGAACAAAGGCTTGCCCTACTTTCATTGGGACTAACCGCTATAGGGGTTTTCGCCACAGGCTTTTTCCCGACAACATTTGGTTTATATGTCACCACCATCATCATGTCGGTCGGTTTTCATTACTTTGAAACAGTTAATCAGTCATTAACATTACAATGGATAGCAAAAGATAAAACAGCGCATTTTATGGGCCGCCTTTTATCAGCTAAATCGATTGCATCACTACTTGCATTCTCTAGTGTTTGGTTGTTGATGGACCAATTTTCTTGGTCTTATCAAGCGACCTATGCGTTATTTGGTGGGCTTGCTATGGTATTCACTATCCTTTTAGCGCTCAGTTTCAAGCAGTTTTCTTCGCCAACTGAACAGCACAAAAAGATAATACTGCGTAAGAAATATTGGCTGTTTTATGCGTTAACGTTTTTTAGCGGCGCACGTCGGCAGATTTTTGTTGTTTTCGCTGGATTTTTAATGGTGGAAAAATTTGGTTACTCTGTGGCCGATATCAGCGCACTGTTTTTAATTAACTATGTGTTCAATTGGCTCTTTGCAGCAAAAATAGGGCAATTCATCGGTAAAGTTGGTGAGCGAAAAACGTTAATATTTGAGTATGTTGGCCTCGCCATATTATTTGTTTCTTATGGTCTAGTAGAAAGCGGTATGCTTGCAGCGGTGTTGTACGTTGTCGACCACCTCTTTTTTGCGCTTGCTATTGCCATTAAAACCTACTTCCAAAAAATAGCAGAGCCAGAAGATATTGCCGCAACCGCCGGGGTTAGTTTCTCGATTAATCACATTGCAGCTGTCGTTATTCCTGCGCTGCTTGGCATTGTTTGGATGACAAACTCAAGCTGGGTTTTTTATGTTGGCGCAGGGTTTGCGGTATGTTCGTTAGCTTTATCATTATTAATACCCTTGGTACCTAAACAAGGCATTGAATGGCGTGCGAAAGAATTAAACAACGAAACAGCCAAGTTAGCAGAACAAAATCACGGATAAGGAAATATTCGCAACCATAAAAAAAGCACCATGTTGGTGCTTTTTTTATGGTCTTTTACAGTGATGCTAGTTTTTTTTGCTTCTCAAGAAGCTCAAGAACTCATCTGCTGGCATTGGTTTAGCATAAAAGAATCCCTGCACTTCATCACATTGTTGATTGAGTAAATGGGCTTCTTGTTCCGCATCTTCAACACCTTCAGCGATGACTTTAAGGTTTAGCTGTTTCCCTAATCCGATAATAGTATCAGCCAATAAAGACTGCCCAGGCTTAGTAACATCATTAACAAAAGCGCGATCAACTTTTAGGCGATCAATAGGTAATTTTTGCAAGTAGCTCAGTGATGAATAACCGGTACCAAAGTCATCAAGCGCGATACTGATGCCTTGTTGTTTTAGTTTAGTTAATGCATCAATCACCATTTGCGGATCATCCATCAAAATATTTTCAGTTATTTCAAGCTCAAGCTTGCTCGGCTTTACTTGATGAACTTTAGTGGCATTGATAACGGTATCAACAAAATTGTTTCGTCTAAATTGAGGAATCGACACATTGACAGAAATCCCAACATCAGTGAATCCTTCAGCTTCAATGATATTTATTTGTTTACACGCTTGATGTACAACCCAATCACCAATTTCAATAATTAACCCTGAGTACTCGGCCAATGGAATGAAAACCGCTGGCGATATGAAATTTCCATCTGCTGAGCGCCAGCGCAATAACGCTTCAGCGCCAATAACATTACCATTGTTCAAATCTAGTTGTGGTTGATACCAAAGCTCTAATCGATCTTCTGCAAAGTCGGTACGCAGCTGGCGAATCATACCCAGACGCCAAAGTGTTTCGTCTTCCATTTCTTGTTTATAATACTGGAAATGTTTATCAGCATCTTTCTTTGCTAAATTGAGGGCAATATTGATTTGATTTAGAACTTTAACACCGCCTTGGCCAGCATCTTCTTTTAAACAAAGCCCCAAACAGGCATTGATGGGTAACGTTTGTTCACCCGCTTCAAAGGGTTTACTAAACAACGCTAATAAGCTATCAGGATTGATTACATCTTTACTGCCAATAATACCAAATACATCAGCACCAACCCGTGCCAATTTGTTTGATTCACAAAGCGTCATTAACCTTTTGGCTACGGCAGAGAGTAACTGGTTCCCAACGTCTTGCCCTAAGCCATCATTGATATCACTAAAGTGGTTAATATCAATGAGTGCGGCAGCGGTGTCACCAGAGTCACCATTTGAAAAACTATCAAGTAAGTTCAAAAACTGTAGTCGATTTGGCAGATCCGTTAACCAGTCTTTGTAGGCAGCATTTCTTAGCTTTTGGAATAAATGTACATTTTCATATCCAATCGCAATATTTGATAAAAACACTTGTAATAATTGCTTGCCAAGTTCTGACAAGTTGTCTTTCAGCCCTACAAAAATCACCGCACGATAACCACCACGAGCAACATACAAGGCTGCGCTCTTGGAAGAAAAAATATGCTCTTTTTGCTGAAAAGCGGCATTAATCGTGTCGACAATGAAATTGTCGTTTAATGTCTGTAGTTTACAATTTTCCACTTCATTAAGGTTTCCCTCTTGCGCGAGCACATACAAACTTAAATCATCCGCATCATCAACAATGCCATGACCTCTTGCACAAAAAACACCACTAGCAAACCCGCCGAGTAATTGTTGAATTTGTTGTAAAACACCTTTGCCAAATCGCTGAATTGAATGAAGTTCGAGCAAATTGGATGAGCCTTCTATAACTTGCTCTAATCCTAATCTGCTTTGATTTACCGTGGTGATTTGTTGGTATGAACGAATGGCTGCATAGACCGTAGTAACAAGCTTTCGACGTGTTAATTCAGTTTTAGTTTTATAATCATTAATATCATAATCTTTTATAACACTTTCTTCGGGCGCATATCCTGGTTGCCCAGTTCTCAGCACAATTCGAATATCTTGGCGATCGAGTTCGGTTCGAATGTATTTAACAACATTCAAGCCTGCATCGTCGGTCTCCATTACAACATCAAGCAATACTAAAACAATATCACTTTCCTGTTCTAACAAAGTATTAGCTTCCTCACCTGAATAGGCGTGAAGATATTCTAAACGACGGCCCAAAACGATTAAATCTGACAACGCCAGTTGCGTCACTGAATGAATTTCTGGATCATCATCTACAATCAAGACTTTCCATGACTCGCCACTGGCATCTTCTAGAACTTCATCTTCATCACTATCGTCAATAAACAAGAAGTCGTCGTTGGTATTTTGTGAAGCCTGCATACTGCCCTCATCTAACCAGCAGCGAGCTGATTAGGAAATTGTTCTTTAGTATTAATGTGACAATAATTAAATGATACATCTCTCATTCTAGTACATAATAAAAGTGAGATTGATATTATTCAACAAATCATTACATAAACTTCATTCAATCAAGTATTTAGAAATAGCAAAATGAAAATTCATTATTTTTCATTTTTGCCAATTAATTAATAAGTGCTTGATAAAATTGATTAACTAATTAAAACTCAATTATCGATTGTTTATATATGAATGCTAATTAATATTAGCCCACTTGGCATTGAGGCAGAACATGACAACTGACAATAATTGCTCTACACATCCTGTTACCATTGATGTTGAGCCTGAAAGCTCCAATACAACTAATGAAAACCAGCAATCGAAAAAGTCAGCCAGTTCGACTCAAGTACAATTACTCAACTTAGCCAAAAACTTTGGTTTAGCCGACAGTTTAAAACCTGAAAATAAGCAATTACCCATTGAAGAGCGAATGCTCAAACGGGACCGTTACACTCACTTGAGAAAACAAAGCAACATGGAAGCCATTATTGAGAAATCAATTAAGTATTGCTCAGAGCATGTTGCAAGCAGTAAGGCGGATCCTGATTGGTTTTCAAATTTTATAGAACTTGCTGAAAATATTAGTAACAATGTCATGCAGGATTTGTGGGCAAAAATCCTTGCGGGTGAAATATCTAACCCAGGATCTTTTTCATTAAAAACTTTACGTACATTTAAAAATTTAGCTATTCACGATGCCAAACTATTGGCGAAAGCCTGTGCGGTTGCCGTCAAAGATAAAAGTAAAAGAAACATTCGACTGTTATCTGGCAGTTATCAAAAGCCAGGGCTATTCAATCTACTAAATAAACAAAGAGCAGTTGACTTTAAACTCAGTGAATTTGGTTTAGGTTATGGTGAAATTTTGGCACTTTCAGACAATAACCTACTCTATGCGC
This sequence comes from Thalassotalea atypica, assembly GCF_030295975.1. Taxonomy (NCBI): domain Bacteria; kingdom Pseudomonadati; phylum Pseudomonadota; class Gammaproteobacteria; order Alteromonadales; family Colwelliaceae; genus Thalassotalea; species Thalassotalea atypica. Next base: position 612,250 of record NZ_AP027364.1, on the reverse strand, counting down.
AAGAAACTGAGTTAGCACCTATGGCAAAAGGTGATGAAATAGCATTAAGGCAAGGCGGCTCTCCCATCATTCTAAGAGCTAAAAAAAACGGTATAGTGTTGCGATTTTATAAATTCACCGTCGTTGGTGTAGAGCTCGCACAACTTATCGGCGATAAACCAGACGAAGAATTACTGACAGCGTTAAAAATAAAGCTTAGTCATCACTTCGACAGTTAAACTAGCTTACAGAATGAAAGTGTATGGCAAGTTTGTCTAACGCTTGAGCAATGTCCTTTTTAATCACCATCTTTACAAGGAATGTGGGTAACCACCCATCAACCTCGCCTCGAATATGGTAATCAATCACTGTACCTTCTTTCGTGCTATTAAAAAAAATATCACCCTGATGATTTTTCAACGGACCTTTACCGACAATTTTATACTGAATACCCGTTAAGTCTGCTTTAATTATTTCTTCAATAAAACTGTTTCTATGAGTCGTTACCTTGCGTAAACAGCCCGCTCCTCCATCTATTTCTTCAGCGTTCTCTGCGCGTTCAATCACGAAACTCGCGTTAAAAAAACGACAGAGCTGCTCATGCGCTAATAGTGTCGGTAGTAATAAATCAGTATGGACAGGAATGAACTTGGTTAAATGAATATTCATGTTTGTACTTATTGCTTTTGAATAAGTACAAGCTTATAGGCTGGCAACCTTTGATGCACGAATTTTAATCTCGGTGTTCAAGTAGTTAGTGTCGACAAATAACGAAGGATTAATGCATGGTATTGAGCAGAAAAATATCTGACGCTAACGCGATAATAGCCTCCGTGCTCTTCACTGCTGTACTCAAATTAGGTTGAATTCGAGTACAGCGACGTATGATAAAACATATTATTAAATACCATCGCCATCAGTGTGCAAGCCACACTCACGTTGCCCGCCGCCAAAACGCGTATCTTGTTCATCCATTCCAGCTGATAATGGTCTTGTACTATGTACGTCACCAACAGAGACATAGCCTTGATCCCATAAAGGATGGTATGGCAAGTTATGCTTGGTTAAATACTCATGTACGTCTTTGTTTGACCAATCAATAATCGGATGCACTTTAAATCGACCGCGTAAAATACTGACCACCGACAAACTCTTTCTGTGTTCGCTTTGTTGACGACGAATGCCTGAAAACCAGGTACCTGATTGCAAATCGGTTAAGCCACGCTCAAGCGGCTCAACTTTATTGATTCGGTTGTACTCTTTGAGAGCTTCGTCACCCTGCGCCCATTGTTCTCCATTTCTCGCGAGCTGCCACGATGCACTTTGTTGGGCACTGTACACCTGCAAATTCAGATTAAAACGATCAGTTAATTGATCAATAAATTGATATGTTTCAGGAAACAAATGCCCCGTATCGGTAACCAGTACCGGAATATTAGGGTCAATTTGCGTCATCATGTGCAACATAACCGCAGACTGGATGCCAAAACTGGATGAAAGCACAAAGTGGCTAGGCAAATTTTCCATTGCCCATTCCACGCGCTCAACCGGTGTTTGTCCTTCTAATAGCTCATTCCATTGTGCCAACCACGCAGGTGGCAAAGATGCAGGAAAACGATTATTGACGACTTTCTTCGTCGTAGCAGGTGCAATAGCAGTTGCTACTGACGATATTTCGTTTAGTTTAGTCATGAAAATCTCGCACACTTACAATCACTTCATTCACAATGCCTGCGCGAATAACAAAGTCGCCAAACGCTTCTTTGGTACCATCTGCTTGCACTTCTCGCTCTGCAACCCAACGACCGATTAAACCATCAATTTCACTTACAATGGTTTGCTCATCAATCCCTTCTTTGTATAGTTTTGGAATTCGGGTTCCACCAATGTTACCGCCCATATACATGTTGTATTTTCCTGGCCCTTTACCCACTAAGCCTATTTCCGCCAACATTGCTCGACCACAGCCATTAGGACAGCCAGTAACGCGCAAAATAATATGCTCATCACTGACATTATGCTTGTTCAGCAATGTTTCAACATTACTCACCAAACCAGGTAAATAACGCTCGGCTTCAGCCATCGCTAATGGACAAGTCGGGAACGCAACACAGGCCATTGAATTTTGGCGCTGAGCACTGGTCTCGTCTTTTAGCAAACCGTATTGACGAGCTAGCTGCTCAATATGTGCTTTGTCTTGTTCGGCCACACCAGCAACAATTAAGTTTTGGTTTGCCGTCATGCGAAAATCACCTTTGTGTACAAGGGCTATTTCGCGAGCACCGGTTTTTAATGGGCTGTTGGGCGCATCGATCAATCGACCGTTTTCAATAAACAAGGTCAGATGATGCTTTCCATCAATACCTTCTACCCAACCAAAACGGTCACCACGGCCAGTAAACTCATACGGACGACTGTTTTCAAAACTAACTTCAGCACGTTTTTCAACTTCCGCCTTAAACACGTCAATACCCACGCGATCTAGCGTGTATTTGGTTTTAGCATTTTTACGATTAACACGGTTACCCCAGTCACGCTGGGTGGTAACAACTGCTGCTGCCACATCTAGTACTTTGTCTAAAGCGACAAAGCCAAAATCATCAGCACGACGCGGGTAAGTTGATTTGTCGCCGTGAGTCATGGCCAAACCGCCACCAACTAATACGTTAAAACCAACAAGCTGACCATTTTCACTGATCGCGACAAAGTTCAAATCATTAGCATGGACGTCAATATCGTTTTGCGGTGGGATAACGACTGTAGTTTTGAACTTTCTCGGTAAATACGTACTTCCTAGAATAGGCTCTTCAGTTGTCTCAACCTTCTCACCATCTAACCAAATTTCCGCATACGCGTTTGTTTTTGGTAACAAGTGCTCACTAATTTTTGTCGCCCACTCGTAAGCTTGCTGATGTAATTCTGATTCAACAGGGTTCGACGTACACAGTACATTACGATTAACATCACCGGCTGTTGCGATTGAATCAATACCAATGCTGTTTAATGTTTGATGCATCAATTTTATGTGCGGCTTTAATACCCCATGAAACTGAAATGTCTGGCGAGTAGTCAAACGGATACTACTATATATAGTGCTGTCATCAGCAAATTTATCAATCGCCAACCACTGTTTTGGCGTAATTATGCCTCCAGGCATACGCGCACGTAACATCACATTATGTAATGGCTCTAACTTTTGTTTTTGACGCTCTGCACGGATGTCACGATCATCCTGCTGATACATGCCGTGAAAGCGAATCAGCTGAAAGTTATCACTGGTAAAGCCACCTGTGATGCGATCTTTTAAATCTTGTTCAATGGTGCCACGTAAGAAATTACTTTCACGCTTCATGCGCTCATTGCCAGCTAATTCACCTTCAACAATGATCGGCCCTTCGCCTACCAATGGACCATTTGCTATGGCTTTAACGTTGCTCATTAATATACATCCTTCTGATAACGCTTAGCTGAGCGTAATGATTTTAAGTAGTCTTCTGCTTGTTCTTCCGTTTTTTGCCCTTGCTCAATAACAATATCAACAAGTGCTTGATGAACATCTTTTGCCATTCGATTGGCGTCACCACAGATATATAAATGCGCGCCGCTTTCTAACCAAGCAAACACATCTTGAGCATTTTCTTTTAGGCGATCTTGTACATATATTTTTTCAGCTTGATCACGCGAAAACGCAACATCAAGTTTAGTTAACAAGCCAGATTTAAGGTAGTTTTGCCATTCCACTTGGTAAAGGAAGTCTTGCGCAAAGGTTTGATCGCCAAAAAACATCCAGTTATCACCTGTAGCATCATTGGCTTCACGTTCTTGCATGAACGCTCTAAACGGCGCAACACCTGTACCTGGGCCAATCATGATCACTGGCGTTTCAGGGTTTTGAGGCAAACGGAAATTGTCGTTGTGTTCAATAAACACCTTAACATCACCGCCCTCTTCTAATCGTTGTGCCAAAAACCCTGATGCACCGCCAGTTCGAGTTTGACCTTCATTGTCATAGCTCACTAGACCAACGGTTAAGTGCACTTCTTCTTCCACTTCCGCTTGGCTTGAGGCAATAGAGTATAAACGTGGTGTTAATTTTCTTAACGCATCAACAAAGTCCTGTGCGGCAATTACTGCTGGAGCGCTTTTAACAATATCCACGATTTGGTGATTTGCCGCGTATTTACGAGCACTATTCTTGTCACTGGCAATGTCAGCTAACGTTTGGCTTTCTGAAATTTTCGCCCAAAAATCAATAAAGTTTGGCGCAGTTAAAGTAATCTCCAGCTCACTAATCAATGCTGCTTTTAATGGTAATGATAATGTTTGTTCACCTTTGACTAGGCTGACTTCTTCCTCACCTGTTAACGACAATACATTAAGCAGCTCATCAACTAGTGCCGAATCGTTATCAAAGTAAACACCTAAGGCATCACCTGCTTGATAAGTTAAACCAGACTCACCTAAATCAATCTCAATATGTCTGACGTCTTTAGCAGAGTCACGACCGGTAATTTTTTGACTGACCAATAACTGCGCAGCATAAGGGTTTTGTTTACTGTATAAGCTCGCAGCGCCTGCTGGTGCTGTTGCAGACACTAATGAAACGACTTGCGCCAGCTCTTGTGACTCTGCAGTAAGCTCACCTTTTAAGTGCTCGACAATGTCGTTTGACCACGTTTTCGCGTCAACGTCATAATCCACGTCACAATCAACCCGGGCTGAGACTTGAGTTGCACCTAACGCGGCCAAGCGCTCGTCAAATTCTTTACCTGTTTGGCAGAAAAATTCATAACTACTGTCACCTAACGCTAATACGCTGTACTTTAAGTTCGCTAGTTTAGGGGCCTTTTTTCCGTGCAGGAATTCGTGGAATTCCAACGCATCATCAGGTGGCTCGCCTTCACCATTCGTACTGGCAACGATTAATAAATGCGTTTCAGACTTTAAGGATTTAGGCTTGTAATCAGCAACGTTCTTTAAGTTAACCGTTATACCTGCTTGTTTCGCCGCATCAGCTAATTTACTCGCTACACCTTTGGCGTTACCCGTTTGAGAGGCAAACAAAATGGTTAATATGGAGCTTACAACGGGCTGGGTTGCAGCTGAAACCGCACTTGCAACGGGGCTGATTTCACTTTTCGCAGCCAAGTAGCCGCTTGCCCACGCTAGTTGCAATGGAGAATAGCCATTGGTTAATTGCTGTAACTGCTGCAATTGATTAGCATCTAAAGCCGTTGATGGCTGTGCTGAGTTTAAATTTTTCTGTTCTGGCAACATAACGGATACTTCGCCCATTTGAATAATGTGACAAGGATAGACAATACAGAACAACATTAAAAAGAATAGAAAATGATTTTTTATTCCAAAAACGAATAGAAGATTTTAGAAAATGTGCTTGAGACTAATATGGAGAATCTATTCGGGAATTAGAGTTTTCTCGGATATTCTCAACTCTGGCTAAAATTCTCATGTCTAGAGAAATAATCATAGGCAATTCTAGATTGATAAGCAGACCTAAATATATGTTTCACTCAATATGAATCGACACCAATAATCTAGGCACTTCTTAGCCTAAAGTTGTTTTTCAATAAATAATCACGTTCAATGCATTTCTGATTAAAAACAATGATATACATCTATCAAAAGTTTATATATCTACATTGATATGTTTTTGATAAGACCTCTATGATTAATTTTCATATTGTGTCGGTAACTTAAAACTAGGGAGTTATCGATGAAGGTTCACTTGTCACGTTATTCACTTATCTTTGCATTTGCTTGCATAACATTATTCACAATACCGACACTAAAAGTTGCAGCAGGAGAAGTTGAAGATTTTATCTCCAAGCTGAAAACGCATTATCAAAAAGCACCGCAACTTGAGGTATTCTCACTTAATTATCACTACTTGGGCGGAGGAAGTCCCTATCAAGCTTGGGACTATCAGACACCAGAAAGGTACATGTCATTAAGAATGGTTGAAATAGATTTAGTAAAAGAGCATTTTGTAGAAAATGATATACATCATTTTCCTGATGGTAAGACATTTAATAGGATCGAATTTCAAAATGATACTGAAAGTTTGTTCTACGATAGGAATGGTCTAGGTTTAGGCAAAGGTATTCTAAGGCAAAGTATGGATAGCTTTGAGGAAAAGAAAGGCTTTGTTTTCATGAATGTCGATTTTCTTGCGGTAACACCTTTACTTGAGGAAAATAATATTGCGACAACCATCAAGCTTCATCAAGACAAATTATCTCGGCAAACAACCCTCACACACACGGTTTCTGAGGATACTATCATCGATTATGCATTTAAAGACAATCCATTACGGCTTGTATCCATTAACAATAAATCTCAGAAAAAAATATTTCTTTATGATGATTATCAAACCAGTAATGGTATAACCTTTGCCCGGGCTATTTTTAAATATTATGGTGGTGATACCAGACCTAGTTTTATCCACCGCATTGGCCAATTGCATATTCTTAAGGAAATTGACCCAGCCCGGTTTGAAATTCCACAAGAATTTGGACCCATAATTCCTGAGCTTGACGAAACATTAGTAGCAAAAAAAATTGCACCAGATCTTTATCTTGTAACTGATGCTTCAGCCTGGCGTAACACATTATTTAAAGTCAACGGTGATGAAATTATGGTTTTTGGCGCCCCCATCAGTCCTGAATTTGCAGAGGAAACTATTAAGCTAATCCTAGGCAAGTTTCCGCATAAGAGCATCACTTCTGTCTATGTGACCCATCCTCATAGTGATCATATTGAGGGTCTGCCCGCCTATGCTAAACGAGGTATTAAAATCTATGCCGATGCCTATAGTATCGCAGCCATCAAAGCCTATCCTCAATTTGCCGATGACATTGCTAGATTCAAATTCCACACTATTAAACATGAGCAAGCAATTGACGATGCACGCTTTTATGTATTAGAAAATACCCACTCTAAACGACAAAGTTTTGTTTATTTTAAGAACAGCGGCATTATCTATCAAGCAGACTTCCTTGACGTTGCATTCGATAATAGCATTCCTAAAGTAGTGCCAAGTTACAGCAAAACCTTTATTGATTTTGTTCGGAGCAAGCAACTTAAGTTCAACCGAATTGTTGGACACCACCGTAATAACAATATCTCTGTTGAAATGATGAATAAGGTCTATGAAGCCAATATGTAATACTAAAGGTGTGTCCGCTGCGTATTAATCTACGTAGTGGTGGCCACCTTTAGTTATAAAAATAACCGCCTTATTAGAGGTTAAGTGTAAGCTGCTTTATTTCATTAGCGCTTCGCCAGTGTTCCGTTGCATTATCATTAATGTACTGAGAATAAAAATCACAGTTTACCTCTTGGTTACATAAAAGAAGAGCAACATCTAAGCTCAGTGATCGTTCTCCTGCCAGCTGCGCCTGTTCGAAGGTACGCTGGGCCTGACTGATCATTTCATTAGTTTGCTGTTTTGCTTGTGCCATTAAGGTTTTTAAATATGAGTTATTACTGTTGTCTGAGGTGGCTTGGTCAATTAAAGCTTGGGCCTCTTCAAGCCGATCTTGGGCTATATAATATTGTACTAATTTTCTTCTACTAGACTGTGCTACCCAGTTTTCTGGTGCCAATTCAGTAAGTTTGAGCACTTGTTTTAGGTGCGGCTCTTTTTCCGAGGCAGCTTGAGCAAAAGTGGCATAACGATAAGAAATTTTGGCTAAGTGATAATTAGGCAACTGGTACGCTGTTATTTTATCTTCAGCTTGTTGTAAATAAAAATATTTATCCTCTTCTTTTTGGTAATAATGGGCCTTGCCAGCCAAGTGAATAAGCGTGTCTATTTCGCCAAGTTTATTTTGAGCATCAAAGGCAAGTTGCGCTGATTTTAATAAGCTAGCTTTCATCGCAGCGTAATTATTATGTTGATCATCTAACCAAGCTTGGTAATACCATGCACGAGCTAGATACTTTAAGTCGTTTATTTTTTCAAATTGATCCATGGCTAATTTCAGCTTTTGAGCACTTAAATCAAATAACTTCATTCTTGTTAATATTTTGCTCTGATAAGCCAACGCTCTACCCATTTGCTGCGGCATATTCTGCCGTTGAGCAAGTTGGATCAGTTTATCGGCCATCGCCATCGCTTTTTCTAGCTCGTTTGTCATAAAGTAGGAAATACTAAGCTCTCTGAGAATGATAAGATCTTTTGGTGATGTTTGATGAGCAATTGATAACTTGGCTTGTCTTACTTCAGGCGGTTGAGCCTTACTGATAAGATCATATATAACCTGTTGACTTAAATGCTGTTTCAGGTGCTGAATAATCTCTTGTTTTGATGAATTAGATAGTTGGCCGTGCCAATCACTAGCAGGCCCTTTTAACGTAAAATCTAGATAGTTTTTTTGCTGATGAGTACGAAATTTACCCATTAATATAAATGGATGAGTGTTAGACAATTTTGGGTATTCTATTTCCGCTAAATCTTCGAATTTTTCAGTAGTGATATGAGTTAATTCGGTGAAATCAAAGACAGTATTATCATTAAGTTTGATACTTTCATGATTAGCTTGCGTTTTATTATTATGCTCAGTGATTGGAATATAAGCCAATTTAATCACTGATTCTGTACTTTCTGGCTTGAGCTTATTTTGTGAGGAAAAAACGCCGACTGTAATAACAAAAAGACCGACTAATATTGCAAGTCGCCAAAAAGGTTGCTTTTTAGCTGATGTCGAAAAGTGAGATTGTGGTGATAATTTAAGTGCTTTTTGTGAATTTTCATTATCGGTTGGATACTGAATTTCAGGTGTAACAACTTCCGTGTGAAGTTGCCATTGGTAGCCACGCTTGGGAAAAGTCTTAATGGCGTTGTTACCGAAACGGTTTCTTAAGTTACTGATGTTTTGAAAAACAACCTGTTCAGATACAATCTTATGTTGCCAAACATGAGAAAGAATATCCTCTTTGTTTAAGACGTTATCAGCTTGTGCAAGTAATAATGCAAGTACTTTGGCTTCGCTATTACGAATGGCCTGTGTTACGCCATTGTGAGTTAGTAGTATAGTCTCACTATCAAATTCAAATTCATTAAATCTATAACGCATTGTTTTTTATGTGTTCAACTGACCTCAATGTCTTGTCAATATCTTAACTCAATAACACTAACGTTGTCGGTCACTTGTCGAAATTTATTTTTCTAGTGATTTTTTGACGTTTAGCGTGATTTTCTCGTAACTTCTGACTCATAAATTTTAAACAAATCATCAAAATTGAACGACAACCCAGAAAACAACATTTAAGAATTTTCATAATTTATGAAAACCTGTATATATGTGGAGTGGAATTAATGCTATTTGAAGTGAATGACTCAACAAGCAGCTTTTCGGGAATAGTTTATCAAGATAAAAACTATATTGAAAAGTTGAAATATAGAGCATCGAAATTTGAAGATGTTATAAAATTAAAGCGCGATGATAAATAACTATAATAAAAATTTTAGCTTCCACTCTTGGCACTTAACCGCCATTAATTTTCCGGATTATCAATTCGTCGAGAAATTCTTAACATTTATATTCTGATCTCAAATATTAAGGTGTTGATTTATTTCAATCGCAAATATCACTCCCGAACAGATTCACCAGCTTGGGTGAATCTATTTAAAAATAGAGAAATGCTTAGCTCATTAAAAAGAGCTTAGAAAAGTCGAGTGTTACTCACTGATTAACAAATAAACCTGCGTTTGTTGCGGCTCTAAAGTGACACAACTCATTCCTACCAATTAAGAATTAAACTGTGCACTTTAAAGTTACTTTCACATTGATGAGTTAGTTAACGTTTCGTTGGTTGAGTAATTTATTTACCAATTGCTCTGGTATGGTTTTGTCATAATTAATTTCAATATCAGGGGTTACTGACATATGGTTTTCACCACCTTTGGGTCTTTCAAGGTAAAAGAAAGGGCTGACCACGCTTAAGTTTGAATGTTTAAGGCTCTTAAATTGCGTGCCTCCAGTCTGGCCACTTTTCCCTCCGGTACGTTCGCCGACCAGTTGACCAAACTGATGGTCTTGGATGACATTTGCAAATAATATAGATGATGAATAAGTAAAAGAGCTAATTAAGACCGAAACATCACCTGTAAATTTATTCACTTTCGGGTCGAGCTCTCGAAAGCTGTTTTCGCCTTCAACAACATCGCCGATTGTCTCTCCCTCGTCCGCACGACCTTCTATGATTTTGGCTTTGTACTTGCTGCCTGTTCTCCATTTCTTATCAGCGAGATAAGGCAAGATACCGTCAATCCAAATGACATCGTCACCACCGCCATTTTCACGAATATCTATAATAAGGTGATCTATCTTGTTTTGTGCTATTTGTGAAAAAGATTGGTGCAGAAAGTCAATGACACGCTTATATTCAGCGCCCCAACTGAAGGTATTTAGCGTTAATAAAGCACTATTTTTGTCCAATATTTCAAATGAAAATTGCTCCTCGAAATTATCATCAAGATTAAATTCATCATGACTGGCTGCAAATGTTTTGATTTGCTGTTGGCCGTATTTATTCAGTGTTAAAACGAATGAATCAATTTCTCCGTAATACAGCCATATATATTCTGCTAATCGTCTTTGTAATAATGCCCTCCTAAACAGCACACTATCCCCATTGGTTCGCTTTAACAAAGGCGCGATGAATTTACTGGTGTTAACACCGTTGATATGAGTGATTTCATTCCCTCTATATGCTGTCGCCTCACCATTGATTTGTGATTTTATGATCAGTTTATCGTTTCTAAAAACGACCTCGAATGGAAATAGTCCACCGCCATTTTTGACGTGTTGATTTGCTAGTGTTTTTATTTTGGGTAAATTTATGACGGTGTGACCGTCACTCAAAACACTATTAAATACCGATACATGCCGCCAAAGCTCCAATATTGAAATGGGCTGAGTAATGCTGGCTTTGAGTTTTTCGACGTCCGCATGAAAAGCATCAACATTGTCCACGGTATACGAAAGTTGAGGGTGAGTTTTATTTAAAAAGGTTAACCACTGTTCAAGATCTTCACTTACCTGCTCTGGCTGCAATAGGGTATTTAAGTACTCTTGTGCATTAGCGCTCTTTTGAAAAAGGCTTAAGCAAACAAGAAGAATTAGTATTATATATTTGTTCATGACAGTCCTTGATTGGTCATTTATTTCATTTACGGAAAGAGTAAAGAAATGAACATCAAATACTTCAATAAAAGCTTTGGAAAATCCTTGGTTATTTTTGGTTTTTTTATTTTTATTTAATATCAACACCTTATCTTTCTATTTAAATTTAATAATTTCGGACTCGTCATTTTCTCTAAAAGAAAAAGTACACATTAATCTGTCGGAACTACATTTTAAAAACCCCACATGTCCTTGATAAGTTAATTCATCACTCACCAAATGCCCCGTGTTTAAATCAAATATGTTGAACTTGTTATCGGTAGCCCAGATTAATTTTTCGTTATTCCAGATATCCCAAAACGTATTAAACTTAATGTTGATGTTTTCAAAGACCTTCGTAATCACACCTGTTTGCAAATCCTTTTTCCAAAGCCCTTTGTCATGAAATTTAGTAAAATATAGCTGGCCGTTAGATTGTCGAGCAGAAAATGCGTTGAGATTTAAAGCTGATATTTTAAGCGTAAACAAATCGAGAGACTTAAGTGTCCAATATTCCTTATTTCCTTCCGAAAAAATAAGCTGCCCATCATCTGTAATACTGAAGTTGAATACTTCGTGTTTTTTCTTTGAAAGCCACTCAAGCTCGTTTAGGTCAAGGTCATAACGAAATAGGCGCTTCTGTGACAAACCATAAAGACTATTAGTGTCTATTGAGAATTCGAGCTCTCGAGCATTGGCCGGTAATTGAACTTCTTCATGCTGTTTGAACCCTTGCACTGTTTTTTGCCAGAGTTTCTCTTCACCCGAACGATCAGAGATAAAATACAGGCTGTCGTTAGCGCCAAACATCGCATTGAAATCGTAATATGGACTTTCAATTAACGGTTGAATTGTGAATGGATCGTTAATCCCCTTTTTTAGTGTCCAAATAGCATTTTTTATTCTTACTTTTTTGATCGCGAAAAGTTGCTCTGCTGCTACTACGGGATAGTTACATGAAAAACCTATTTGAGCTAATGAGGTTTGCTGTTTAGTCACAAGCTCATAAGACCAAAGCTCGTCGTTCTTGTCGCAATATACTAACTCTTCATTACTCAACCAGGCTACCCTGTCAATAAGGTAAGGCAACTCGGCAACTTTCTCTGTTTGGTTGCCTGATGTATCGCGCACTAGAATATGACTTTCCTGCCAAAGTACATTTCGAACAATAGCTAATAGCTTTCCATCAGGAGACAATGAGAAAGCGTAATCTCCTCGACCAGACGATGCAGGTGAAGTAATACTGCGTTCAAATAGTGATCTTAAATCCAATTGAAAGACCTTAAATGGATCTGTTAATGAGTTCGCTCTCGAAAAATACACATGATTGCCGTCTTTTGAGAAAGCCGTTGTTGACCAAAACCCTCCCTTTCCGCAATCGGTGAGCTTTCTTGTATTATTTGAATCAAGGTGAAAAGAACTGAAATCTGCTAACCAAACTTCACATTCATCCAAAGTTTGCTTGTGAAAAACAATTTGTGTGACATCACGAGAAAATGTAGGAGAGCCGAAGTAGTGGTTATCTTTAGCAACCAGTTGCTGAGTTCTTCCAGTGCTTAATTCTTTAACCACTAAAGACGGTTTAACATTAGGTGCCTTATTCACATAAACTAGCCAACGACCATCGTTACTGACATCAAATTCATCTTCTCTACCAACCTCATGGGAAAGCACTTCAAAATCACTATAAGATTGGCTGACTTGTGTGTTTTCGGTTAAGTTTAAAGCAGTATTTACAGCCAGTAACAAAGCGATAATGGTTAAGACAATAACTAACCATTTCCATGTGCTTTTTTCTGTTCTAACCGCTATGACTGACGGTTCAGTGCTTTCTTTGCCATTTTGTGTTTCTTTGCCCGCTTCACTTTTATCCAATAACTCAGGTGTGGTGGATGTGCTTTTTGGCTGGTTGGTTTTAGGGGGTTCAGAAACCACTTCCGCATCGACAACCTCTACAGGTTGCGTAAAACGATAACCTCGCTTTGGTAAGGTAACTATTATTTTCTGACCGTCATTGCCGCAGCCAACCAATTTTCTGATTTCCGAAATAACCGAAGATATTGTGCTGGCATCTTTGTGCGTTGTTCCCCACACCTTCAACAGTAGTTCATCATAACTCACGGTTTTGCCCGCACTCGTTATAAGCGAGAGTAAACAGGAATTTAACCGAGAAGGAAGCTGCGCTTTTCGCCCGTCTGCGTAGATTATTTCTTGGCTATCAGGAACGAACGTCCAATTTTTACACTTATACACGGTCATTTAGAAAAAGCACTCTTCTTGGGCGAAATAAGAAAGTATCCTATAAAGATTGAGCGATTTCAAAACTATGATTCATCAACTAAAAAGGTTCTTATCCAATAGAGGTAGAAGAATTGCTCGCCGAACAAGTAACCAATTTAATTATTACCCAGAATTAATGCATAGATAACTGTATTGAGTATCTCTGGTTAGATGTCTATTAGTAAAGTATTCATAGAGTACAGCCCACAGGTTAAAAGAGTTGTTCAAGGAAATAATGCTAGACAGTAAACATGCAATAATTTCTAGCCACTATTAAATTGATTTACCTATTAAATTATCTCTTATCTCGGCGCTTGTATATGTTGTGTAATGTACATAAGTTTACTTGAGTTAGCTTAATAACCTCAGTAGTGTGGTAACTAATTTTTACCTGAACAACATTGGATTATATTGATGGATTTAACAGGAAAAAGCATTTCTTTGGTATTAGGAAGTGGCGGGGCTAGAGGATTGGCCCATGTAGGTATTATAAGAGAGTTAGAGGCTCGAGGTTGCAGTATTCAGTCTATTTCGGGTTGTTCTGCAGGTGCGCTTATAGGAGCTGTATATGCCGCAGGTAAACTAGACGCATTTGAAGAATGGGTTTGTCAACTCACCAAAGTTGATGTCATGACATTATTGGATATTTCATGGAGTTCAGGAGGGTTAGTTAAGGGTGATAAGATAATAAACAAGTTAATTGATATCGTAGGTGATATCTTAATTGAAGACCTTCCTATCTCTTTCACTGCTGTGGCAGCTGATGTTAATAATGAAAAAGAAGTGTGGCTAAACTCTGGCAGATTATTTGATGCAGTAAGAGCTTCAATATCTTTACCTTTGTTTTTTACCCCTGTTAATTATAAAGGCAGCTACTTAATTGATGGCGGAGTGTTAAACCCTGTTCCTATTGCGCCCACTTTTAATGATGGAACAGACTTAACAATTGCAGTTAATTTGGGAGGCAGCATTGAGCATAGCAATGAATTATCACAACCAATCGATGAGAAAGAAAATACAGCAAGCCCAATAGCGAAAATTCAAGCTAAAATTAAAAGCTTCATCAGCGATTTATCAGAAAACAGCAATAAAGTTAGCCCACAAGACTGGGGCGCGTACGATATTGCTAACCAAGCGTTTGATGCAATGCAGTCAACCATCGCTAGACAAAAATTAGCCGCTTACCCGCCCGATATTGAAATTGAAATAGCGCGTAATGCCTGCCAAACATTAGAAGTTTACCGAGCAAAAGAAATGATAGCCTTGGGTCACTCGAAAGCTAAAGAGTATTTCGAATAAACTTGCGCATAGTTGTTCACATCTTAATGAGAAAATCTTAAAATATGCCCACAATGTATTTGAGGTTTAAATGTTGAAAGCAGTTTCTAGAATAATCGTAATAGTGATGATGCTTGTTGCCTTTATTGGACAAGCTACGGCCTTTACGACGTCTGTTTTCTGTGAAAATTCAATAGTTCCATATATATCAAGTATTAGTGAACAAGTAACACATAACGACTTAAATGCTGCTGACGACAATAACGCAGCAGATTGTTGTGATATTGATTGTTGTGATGCAAATTGTGTATGCATTGCCAATGCATGTTCTTCTTTTGCATACTTAAATACATCACTTGCTTCATCTCGAACTGTCATGTTAAGTGAAGCGAATTATGCACAGCAAATTAGACAGCCCATATCAATTACGACATCACTTTACCGCCCCCCTATTTTTACCTTGTCAAAAATGAGTACATCTTAGTTACTTACAACCGTTCACTTTTCGAGTTAGTCAGCGCCATTGTGCTGAATTATTACCAAGCATTATTTAAGGTAAAAAATGTTTAAACAATCTTTAAAAATAGCAGCAACCGTGCTGCTACTACCCGCTATTTCATACGCGAATGAAAATAACGCTGAACATGACCACCATGAAGAAGCCGAGCATCATGAGCATGACGAGAGCGCTATTGAAAGGATCCAAGTGCGAGCCTCTCGTTTAGGCCGAATTGTCACCGAATCAGCAACACGAACTGAAATTATTAACGGCGAAGAAATACAAGAAAAAGCACTTATGCGCCCTGGTAACATCTCAATGCTGGTGGCTGAAACTGGTGGCGTTAGAGTACAAACCACGTCTCCCTCATTGGGGAGTGCCAACATCAGGTTACAAGGATTATACGGGCGTTATACGCAATTATTAAGTGACGGCTTGCCTTTATACGGTGGCCAAACAGCATCTATTGGCTTATTACAGATCCCCCCTACCGACCTTGCAAATGTAGAGATAATTAAAGGCTCTGCGTCTTCCCTTTATGGCGGCTCGGCGCTAGGTGGCGTAATAAATTTGATTTCACGCACCCCTTCAGATGAATATGAAGGAGAAGTATTGGTCAACGTTACCTCTAAAGACGGCCAAGACATTACTTCGTATGTTGCATCACCAATTACCACTGATTTAAGCGCATCCGTTACCACAGGTTTTCACCACCAAGCGGTACAAGACTTAGATGACGATGGCTGGGCTGACATGGCTGGCTACGACAGGGGTAGTGTTCGTCCACGTTTCTACTGGCAAGACGGCAATGGGGCAAACTTATACGTCACATTAGGAGCAATGAAAGAACAACGAACGGGTGGCACTATTGGCGACGCTACAGTACCTGACGGTAGTGAATACCATCAGTCTCAAGACACACTTAGAACAGATGTTGGTTTTATCTATGACCAACCACTAGGAGAAGTTACCAGTGTCAACGTCCGTGGATCTGCAATGAATCAAGACCATGCACATGAATATGGCGCCGTTAGTGAAGACGATAATCACGAAAGTTACTTAATTGAATCAAGCGTTTCTGGTTATTCCGATGAAACAGCATGGTTAGTTGGGTTAGCATTTCAATCTGAAAAATTCGATTCTGATACCTATTCAGAATTCAATTACTCGTATCAAGTACCTGGACTTTTTTCGCAATTGGACTACGAAGCAAGCGATGATATTTCCCTATCGTTTAGTGCACGTTCAGACTGGCACAGCGAGTATGGAACGCAAGTAAGTCCTCGCATTTCATTATTATATGGCCCTGAAAACTGGACAATAAGGGGAGCTTATGGGCAAGGTTTTTTCGCCCCAAGTCCGTTTATTGAAGACATTGACGAAGTGGGCTTATCTCGCCTTGCGCCGTTAGAAAATATTGAGGAAGAACGAGCAACCACAGCGTCTATAGACATTAGCTACGTGTTGGACAGCCTGGAAACTAGCATGACACTTTTTGCCTCAGATATTGATAATGTCACGGAATTAGAAACCATTGATGACCTTAATGACTATTCAGATAAAAAAGTACGCATTGTTAATGCCGATGGCGAAACTGAAATTCGAGGTGCTGAATTATTACTGCGTTATCGCTGGCAAGACATTAAATTTACAGGAAGTTACCTATATACAGACGCAACTCAAGCGGGTGAATCAAGTCTAGGGCGGGAGCCGTTGGCCCTAACGCCACAACATTCTGCTGGTCTTGTTGTGATGTGGGAAGAACACGGTAGTCATTTGCTTGGCTTTGAAGCCTATTATACTGGCACACAGCACCTTGAAAACAATCCATATCGTGAAAGAAGCGACGCCTATTGGCACCTTGGGTTATTAGGCCAAATTACCATCGGTAAAGTTAGCTGGTTTGTTAATGCCGAAAACTTATTAAATGTGAGACAAACTAAAGATGATCCTTTGGTTTTACCTGAGCAAGCTCCTAGCGGCCGCTGGACCACAGATATTTGGTCGAGAAATGATGGTTTTACTGTTAATGCCGGTGTGCGTTATCAATTCGGCGACTAACTTTTATTGTTCATCAACATAAAAACCTTTCAGTTGGGTTCTCAATCATGAAAACTCAACTGAAATACTAAATTTACCCAGCCAACACAGCGTTAATTTTCTCGTGTAGTTAGCTGGAGATTGTTACCATATTTTCACCCGTCGTTTAGGAGTGAGATACATCGCGTCTTCTTCTTTTACATCAAATGCTGAATAAAACTCGGGTACATTTCGCACCGCGCCATTCACGCGATACATTGACGGCGCATGCTCATCAGTATTGATTTGATGACGCAGTGCTTTTTCACGATACTTATTACGCCACACTTGCGCAAAGCCGATAAAAACACGTTGTTCTCCTGAAAACCCATCAATGACTGGCGCAGCTTTACCGTTAAGGGATAATTGATAGGCCTTTAATCCAATGCTAATACCGCTTAGATCGCCAATATTTTCATCAAGAGTAAATTCCCCGTTTACGTGCAAATCGTCAAATGGTTTAAATGAATCATATTGTTCGATTAGGGAAGCCACTCTCGAATCAAACTCATCTTTATCTTTCTCTGTCCACCAATCTCTAAGTACGCCATCGCCGTCAAATGCACTGCCTGAAGCATCAAAGCCATGAGCAATCTCATGACCAATGATCGAACCAATAGCGCCATAGTTGATCGCGTCCTCAGCATTCATATCAAAAAATGGCGGTTGCAATATTGCAGCAGGGAATACGATCTCATTGAGCGGCGGATAATAATATGCATTTACGGTTTGTGGATTCATACCCCATTCATGTTTTCGCACAGGGCCTTTTTGCTTTTCCAGTTTTTGTTTATGTATTATTTGGGCTGAGCGTTCCAAGTTTCCGAAGAGGTCTTTTTTATCTATAGTGAGTGCTGAGTAGTCTTTCCATTTATCAGGATAACCAATTTTCACTGTGAATTTAGAGAGCTTGTCTAAGGCTTGCACCTTTGTTTTGTCAGTCATCCAATCTAATTTTTTAATAGAATCTTCGTAAGCTGTAAGCAAGTTGTTAACAAGTTCATACATGTGTTGTTTGGCTCCGCTAGTGAAGTGTTTTGTTACATACACTTTCCCTACAACTTCACCTATATTATCGTTAACTACGTTTACACCTCTTCGCCACATTGGTTGTTGTGTTTCAACACCTCGAAGAACTTTGCTATAGAAATTAAAATGTTGTTTATCTAAAGCACCTGTGAGCCGATCTGCTGTGGCATTTGTCACTCGCCATTTCATGTACAATTTCCAATCAACTAGCGATGTAGATTGGAAAATATCATTAAATGCTTTCATGTAATCCAACTGAGTAACAACTAAAGCATCTAGTTTAGTTAACTGCATTTCAGCCAAGTACCCCTGCCAGTTGAAATCAGGCATTAGCTGGTCTAATTCTGCAATAGGAACTTTATTATAGATAGCAACCATATCGAGGTTTTGTTCCTTGCTTATGTGATGCTGAGCAAGCTTTTCTTCAATCTTGTAAATCGTAGCTGCAGCGGATGCAGGTTCCTCAAACTCCACAAGTGACAGTGAAACTTCTATATGCTGCTTATACTTTTGTCTGATTTCCTCAGACGTTTGCCCTTCTTCTAAATAATACGCTCGATCTGGTAGGCCAAGTCCTTCTTGCCAGCTGTATATCATATAAGTATTTGGGCTTTTAAAATCAACATATTGATGTATGCCAAAAGGACCACCGTATTTTAGTATATTAAACTGTGCCATAAGCACAGCCAACTGATGGTGATTTTCAATAGCATCAATAGTGTCAAAGTGCGTTTTCAACGGAGATATCCCAATAATATTCCTTGTGTCCAAATCCATGAACGATCGGTACAAGTCACCTACCTTCTGTCGGTCACTACCTACAGAAAATTGCCCTCTTGCAGACTCCTCTATAATGAATTTGACATTAGCTTGGGCGACGTCCCTCAGTTTTGGATACAAACCATACTTAGATTTGTCTTCAGGGATCTCTGTTTGCTCAATCCAATTGCCATTTACATAAGCATTAAAGTCATCACCAGGTTTAACCGAACGATTCATACCTTCGGTCAACACTCCTGAATTTTTTTTATTGTCATGTTTCGCTATAATCGCTTGACTACAGCCAGACACGGCAAGCAGCATGATTATGGTTTGTAGTACTTTTCTCATTTTATAATTCCATTTATTCGTTAAGGCTTAGTATCAATACAATTCTGCCAAATAGTCACCAATTATCCTCATGGTTGCTCAAGTAGCGCTACTTCGCTTTAAGACCAGTAATACCGCCGTAAATATCAATAGTTAATCCCCTTTCTTTAGCGTAAGTATTGGGCGTTAATCCTAATTGGCTTTTTAAGTACCTGATCAAATGTGGCTGATCGCTAAAGCCAAATTTAAATGCCACGTCCACCCAATTTATTTCCTCTTTGCTGAGCGGAGCAAGATACTCCAACATGGCCTCAAGCCTATTCATAGATTGGCATTGTTTAAGCGTTATCCCTGTCACTTTGCTAAATGTTCTCTCTAAGGTTCTTTGAGAGCAGTGCAATGTTTTGCCCATTTCTGCAATGACGGCGCTGTCTAATATTTGCAATGCCCTTGATGTCAGTTCACTGTATCTATCGGGCTTAAATTGGGATAACCAGGGCACAAGCAAGTTATCGAGTCGCTCGGAGCAGGCTTTCTCGTTTGATCTCGCAAGATTAAGCAGGCACGAGATATTCAAATCCGTTTGTAAGATTAATGCTGGGAAGTTAATAGGCTCTATCTGATTCAACCTAGGGTGTGATTGATTCGGTAACACGGCAGAATACAAAGCTCCTACCTTAAACTTAATACCCAAGTGAATAAAAGGCTGAGAGTGGTCAAGTTGATACGTGTGTAAATACGGAAACAGAAGATGACTCCCAACACCCGATGCACAAACGCCGTCAACGTCATAGGAATAAGGTTGAGTTGCAGGAGAAATAATTAAATGCGCACTTGGATCAGGGTTCAATTTAGGAAACTGCGCTCTCTCTGCTCCGTGTTTTTTCTCAATCATCCAATAGCATTCAACAAACATTGCTACGAGTGGTGACTTAGGACGATGTAACCAATGAATCATAGAAGTCCGAAAAGTGAGAATATTCACTTACTATATGGACAATGAGTGAAAATTCATAGGTTTTGTCTCCCTACGCAGTCAACATAAAGCCGGTAAATTTAACCAAACGCAATTTACGTAGTAAGAAATACTCTGTGGTATTGATAGCAAGTAAACTTATTTAAAATCAAATTGTACAATTCGATGAGGAGCAAAAAAACCCGCTTTGGCAATTGCTTTTTGTGCACCCAAATTAGCACTTTCAGTAGAGCATATCGCTTTTAGCCCTTGGCATTTAGCAAGTTCAACAAGATGATTTAAGACACGAGTGGCTAGTCCTTGATTTCTTTGTGTTGGTGCGACAATCACACCTAAATCTACATATTGTGTTTGAATATCATCAAAACGTCGACACTCACCCGTTGCTGCAATTTCTTGGTTTACCGCGTAGAACCATAATTCTTGTCGCTCGATCAGATGACGATAATAACCCATGAGCCACTCTTTCGGCGCGCTGATCGCATTAACAGCAAAGGCAACTAAAGGTTCAAGTTGACTGGTATCGGCTAAAGTCATTTCAATGCTATGGACGTCATTTACTTGGTTCACACCCATATGCTGATACATCAAGGCATTAACGCTTATTGTCGGCAAATTATCGAAACATAACGATAAGTATTGAGGCTCAGCGGTACTGACGAATGCCCCATTAATATCGCCAATCACGGACTCTTTACCTTGAATGATCAAGGCGAATAAATCGTTAATTTGTGAATGCAGGTCATTGGGTAGATAGAATTGCAACATATATCCGTCACTTTTTACACAGCAAAAGCCGACCAAGTTTTTATCATCATAAAAGCCATAGTGCGCGGCCATAGGAACAAAACCAAAATGCCACATGCCGTCTAGTGGTGAGGTTGATTGTGAAAAATAGGCTTGTTTTAATTCGGATAACTCATTTAGCTGTGTAATTTCTTTAATCGTTAACATCGATATAATTCCTACTTGTGTAATCAATCTTCGTGGAATTGTCCAACATAAATGTTGCCACCACGACTCAATGAACGCCAGCTTACAGCGGTGAACATATTCAATATTGAACAAAAACGACAAATGGACTAATGAAGTAGAAATGTAATAACTGAGCACCAAGCTATATTCACGCCAGCGATGATTGGGAATTACGTGCCGGCATACGTAAAGAATATTGGGACGTAACAGCGTTTCAGCACCTTGTGGATGTTATTAACCAAATAGATGGCGTAGAAGACACTGAGGGCGAGGATAAATTAGGGCTGTACTCAGGCAGCACTATAACCAGATGGATCAATTCGGTCTTGATGTGCAAGCCACCATTGATGATTGGTTGTGGAAGCTGGAAACCATTTATCGCACCACAGAGGATGATGACTTTTGGGCTAGCCAAGCTGGCTTTTAATACACCTACATTGGCGTATTCGAGAGCAATGCAGCTCTAGGCTTATTGCTTGAATATGGTTGGGATTCTCGAGGCGAAGGTAGCGAAAACTCACCGAAAGCAAGCGTGTAAAATGATATTTTTTTCGGCAGTCATCTTGCGTTTAATGACATACAAAGCAGCGAGATGTTGGTGGGATTAGGCGCAGACCTAGACCACAATGCCTTTAGCTTTATTGTTGAAGCAAATCGCCGTTTTGGTGAAAGCGTTAAGATAAGCTTAGACGTGAGACTGATGCAAAGCACTGAGGCTAATGATGTTCTATACAGCATTAAAGAAGACGACCATCTTCAACTAACCGTTGAATATTGCTACTAAAGAAAAGGTGATGAGATACTTACTCCTTTAATATCTCATCACGCTTTACCTCATGAGCTTTTTGCTTAGTGAGCTGTTACTTCAGGTCAAATCGATCCGCTTGCATCACTTTTACCCACGCCTTGACAAAATCGTTCACAAAGCGTTCTTGAGCATTATCATAAGCATAAGCTTCAGTGACCGCTCGTAGTTCAGATGAAGAGCCAAAAATTAAATCTACTGGTGTTGCAGTAAACTTTACTGCCCCAGTTTTGCGATCTACCCCCTCATAAATATCACCTGCTTTACGCCACTTGGTCGCCATGTCCAATAAGTTAACAAAAAAGTCATTTGTTAAGCTGCCTGGCTTATCCGTAAATACGCCATGTGAGCTGCCATCGGTATTTGTGTTTAGTACACGCATTCCGCCAAGTAACACGGTCATTTCAGGAACCGTTAATCCTAACTGATCGGCTTTATCCACTAATGCCGCAGTCGGCGATTTGTAATAACCTTTCTCGTAATAATTACGGAATCCATCCGCGTGTGGTTTCAATAACGAGAATGAAGTGATGTCCGTTTGCGCCTGTGTCGCGTCACCACGACCAGGAACAAATGGGACTTGAACATTGACACCAGCTCGCTTAGCCGCTTGTTCTACTGCCGCAGCTCCGGCCAAAATAATGGTATCGGCTAATGATATTTTTGCAGCGCCATAAAATGCACGGTTAAAGTCCTCATGAATTGACTTTAACTTGGTTATAACTTTACTGGCTTCAGCAGGGTTATTAACTGCCCAATCTTTTTGTGGCGCCAGCGCAATACGTGCTCCGTTTGCACCACCGCGCATATCAGAATCACGATAAGATGATGCAGATGCCCAAGCCACTTTGACCAGCTCAGAAACGGTTAAACCTGAATTTAAGATCTCAGCTTTTAGTTTAGCGATATCTTTTTGATCAACCAGTGTGTGATCAGGTTTAGCAATTGGGTCTTGCCAAATGTGCGCTTGTTGAGGGAAATCTTGACCTAAATAATTGTCACGTGGCCCCATATCTCGGTGAGTTAGTTTAAACCAAGCTTTCGCAAACGCTAAACGATACTCCTCAGGGTCGGCGAGGAAGCGTTCGGCTATTTTTCTATAAGCAGGGTCAACCTTAAGGGCTATATCCGCGGTATTCATTACTGGCGGGTTAAATTTACCTTTTACGTGCGCATCAGGAACCGCACTATGCAAAGATTCATCGGATGGCACCCAAATGGTTGCCCCAGCAGGGCTTTTAGATAGCTCCCAGTCAAATTGCAATAAGTTGGATAAATACAAAGATGTCCACTTGGTTGGCGCTTGCGTCCATGCGCCTTCCAAGCCACTTGTAACTGTGTCTTCAGAATGCCCCTTACCGCAACTGTTTTTCCAACCTAGGCCCTGTGTTTCAGTAGGTGCCGCACCAGGCTCCTCACCAACACACTTGCTTGCTT
Source organism: Thalassotalea atypica (assembly GCF_030295975.1). Taxonomy (NCBI): domain Bacteria; kingdom Pseudomonadati; phylum Pseudomonadota; class Gammaproteobacteria; order Alteromonadales; family Colwelliaceae; genus Thalassotalea; species Thalassotalea atypica. Next base: position 588,635 of record NZ_AP027364.1, on the reverse strand, counting down.
TGTGCGCACCATGCATTTTGCCAAAGGTATGACCGCCAGCGATTAACGCAAGTGTTTCCTCATCGTTCATCGCCATGCGTGCAAAGGCTTCTCTGACATTTTTTGCTGACGCTAAAGGATCAGGCACACCACCTGGCCCTTCAGGGTTAACGTAGATCAACCCCATATGAACGGCAGCTAATGGTTTTTTCAATTTGCCATTTGTATCACGACGATCGCTGGCCAGCATTTCAACTTCTGGTCCCCAGTAAACCAAATCCGGCTCCCAGTCATCATCACGGCCCGCAGCAAAACCGTAGGTTTCAAAACCCATGTTGTCTAACGCCACATTGCCTGCGAGCACAATAAGATCGCCCCAAGAAATCTGCTCACCATACTTTTGTTTAACAGGCCACAATAAGCGACGTGCTTTATCTAAATTGCCGTTATCTGGCCAACTATTTAGTGGATCAAAGCGTTGTTGACCACCACCTGCGCCACCACGACCATCTAATGTTCGATAAGTACCAGCGGCGTGCCAAGTCATGCGGATAAACAACGGCCCATAATGGCCCCAATCTGCCGGCCACCAGTCCTGCGAGTCAGTTAATATACTGGCGATGTCTTTCTTCAATGCCGCCATATCAAGTTGGGCGAAAGCCGCTTTATAGCTGAAATTCTCACCGAATGGATTTGAATTAGAATCATGATCTCGCAAGCTACTCAAGTCGAGTTGATCAGGCCACCAAAATTGATTAGATTTAGCTTGATGCGGGGCTACTTTACCCACCCCCATAGCACCTTTAGGTTTGCTAGTGTTACCAGTAAACGCTAAAGCATTTTGATTCAGTGTTAACGCTAATGCTCCTGCGAGCGCAGAATACTTAAATATATTAATTGCTTTCATTGTCTGATTGCTCCCACTTAAATTTTAATGTTGTTTTACAAAACAAAGTCTAAAATTGATCGGCAGGTTGTTAAAATTGAATTAATTGAAGTTGATGTTCGGTTTTATTTATCGCTCTAGTTAGCACGAGGCAAATGACGGGCTGTTTTCCACAACACACTGCCCGTCTAACAAAAATGACGCTAATACCTTATTATTATTTAGGGCTAACTACAGGCTTTGAGCAGCAAATCTGATCGCCGTAATAATTGTTTGAATAGTTACAGCGCAGCGATTCTTTAATCGGTTTGCTGAAAACGTGTGTAATGCGGTTAAGTAATTTTTTCATTTTTTCTCCTGTCTCGAAAATTAGACTGTTGTTTTTACTAATGCTTGGTTTTAATACTTTTAATTAAGAAGAAGCTATTGTTTGATTTCTTGAGTCGTAACATTTGCGCTCAAGTTGTTTCGTGAAGATGTTCTGTAACAAAGTTAGCTCTTTGGCTCTGGCAAAATTGGGTCGTATTACAAAAGCGATGGTGCGATGAGGCCCTGGCTCATTCAAATGAATGGCACTTAATTCTGACTCATTAGTTACTAGCTGATCTATTGCCATGTGCGGAACCAAGGTTGTACCCAGTTTTCCTGCCACCATTTGTATTAGCGTATATAAACTTGCCGAGTCGAAGCCCGAATCTGACTTTCGTGCTTTAAATCGACAAGCGGCCAGTGCATGCTCTTTTAAACAATGGCCATCTTTTAGAAGCATAAGTTCATCAATTGCTAATTCTTCACTGGTAATTTCTTGCAACTTTTGGGGGCATTCATCTTTATGACACACCCAATAGAAATCTTCTTGCCAGAAATCGAAGCTCATTAAGCCATCTATAGGGTAAGGCAATGCCATTATCGCAGCATCGATCTCACCGTTTCTTATTTGTTCAACCAAAACATGAGATTGGTCTTCAATAATGTTTAGTTTCAAGCTAGGGTATTGCTGTCGCACCTCAGGTAGTACTTTAGGTAAGAGGTAAGGGCCAACTGTCGGGATCACCCCAAGAGTAAGCGGATTGATAAATGGTTTTTTATCCCGTTGTGCAATTTGCACTAATTCATCCAATTCAATCTTAACTCTTTTCGCTCTTTCCAGTATCAATCGTCCATTGCTTGTCACTAGAACTTGCTTGTTATTTCTTTCAAAAATCATGACACCTAATTGCTTTTCAAGCTCATGTATCGCAGTACTTAACGCTGACTGTGACACATTGCAAAGGTCAGCCGCTTTTTTAAAGTGCAGTGTTTTTTCAATAGCTAACGCGTAATGTATTTGTTTAATGGAAATCATAAAACCCCATAACATATAGTTTTATAGGCTTTTTAGTAGCCAAACATAGATGAATTGTTTTGTCCGGTATCAACCACTATTGCTGATATACCTGCTCAGTTTGACGAGGCCAATGCGACAATGAACAATGTTTTGTACATAGCATGAAAGTGCTCAAATTGTTCTGCCCATCTGCGCTAAGCCTGTTTCCCCATCGATAGATTAGAACGTGTTTTCGTCAGACGTGTACATAGTATATCTACACAATTCATTATTAAAATTGATTAAATCGATGGTTGTATTCTGAAAAATCTATCAGGGTGATAGCAGATGTTAATTAGATGACTAAAGACTTGAAATTGATAATGGCGAAGATAAGAAGTGCTGGCACGGCCTTATATTCCATGCGCTGTTTTTCATATTCTGTTACGACTTTAATTAATGTTATTATAAGGATATGCAAATACTAGTTGTTATGATTAGCGATTAAGTCGTTTCCTTATTCGATAATAAATGGACCTTTAATTTTTATCATGCTTTATGTTCTAACCATTTTCCTTAGTGCGTTCTTGCTGTTTCAAATTCAGCCACTTATCGCTAAAACAATTTTACCTTTGTTTGGTGGCGGGGCGTCGATTTGGACGACATGCATGTTATTTTTTCAAGGTTTTCTGCTGTTAGGCTATCTTTATGCCCATGGCTTAAGTCAATTACAGAACATAAAGCATCAGCTAGTGATCCATGGTGGATTATTGCTCGTTAGCATACTGTTTTTGCCATACTCACTCGCTATCTCTGTTAACACGTCTGTTTCAGCAACACCATTATTTGATATTTTAATAATATTACTGTCTACCGTTGGGGTCCCCTATTTTGTGCTTTCTGCTACTGGACCATTAGTGCAGCGCTGGCAAAGTTTAGCTGCACGAGACAAGCTACCGTATAAACTATATTCAATTTCAAATATAGGCTCACTTTTAGCACTGTTAAGCTACCCGTTTGTGATTGAGCCGTGGTTAACATTAGTGAATCAAGGTTGGGCTTGGACCATCAGTTATGTCATTTTGACAAGCCTATTTTTAGCGTTGATCTGGCAACTTTATCAACAAAGCCAACATCTAGGTGCATCAATAAAGCATGAACAGTCAAGCCAGTTTAATGAATCTAAATGGGTGCCCTTGTTGTGGCTTTGTCTTTCAGCTGTCGGTGTCATGCTGTTGGTGTCGACCACAAATGCCATGACTCAAAATATTCCACCGGTGCCTTTTTTGTGGATACTGCCTTTATGCTTATATTTGCTGACGTTTATTATCTGTTTTCATAGCCCTAAGTGGTATGTTCGTTGGTATTGGTTTGCATTTTTCACGCTCAGTGCCTTCGCCGCCATTTTGATGTTTTTTATCGGGTCCCAGTTTGACATCATCTCACAGACCTTGATGTATTCATTCATTTTATTTTCTGCCTGTATGATCTGTCACGGAGAATTAGTGCACTTAAAACCTCACTCGAATAAGCTAACAAAGTTCTACCTTTACATGTCATTAGGCGGGTTTTTAGGCAGTGTTTTTGTCTCTATAATTGCCGAAAGAGTGTTTGTTCAGTTCACAGAGTTTCCCTTAGCCATTTTTGCCACGACCCTGTTATTTATGCTTTGCATCGCAGTTGATAAAGCTAAATTACGCTTTCCAAAAGTCGTTGTACAAAGTGTTTTAGCTGTTCCACTAGGGTTATTGATTTATTTATTCATGCTTTTACAAGGACAATTTGACCAGCATGATGTAGCCAGCAAACGAAACTTTTATGGTTTACTAAAAGTGGTTGATGTTAAAGTATCGGGCCAACAAGAGCGCCGATTGATCGACGGAACAACCTCTCATGGCACACAAATACTAAACACTGAACAACACGCGATTCCTCAAAGTTACTACCGCGAAGATACGGGTGTTGCGCTCGCTTTAGAGAGCTTAATACCTGTCGGTAATAGCTTTGAGCCATTAAACGTTGGTCTTATAGGCTTAGGCGCAGGAACATTGGCAGCATACGGGAAACCACAAGAGTACTATCATTTTTATGAACTTAACCCTGCGGTAAAAACATTTGCAGAGCAGTACTTTAGTTACATTGAACAATCAAAGGCTGTGGTAGAAATTTCATTGGGGGATGGCCGCGCATTATTACAACAAGAGGCTTTGGAGTTTGGTAGTCAAGGTTATGATGTGCTAGTTGTCGATGCCTTTTCTGGCGACGCGATACCGACTCATTTGCTCACTCAAGAAGCGTTTGAGCTGTATTGGGTTCATTTGAAAGAACAAGGCGTATTGGCACTGCATATCTCTAATACACACTTAGATTTGAAAGCACTGACACGAACCTTGGCTAAAAGTATTGATAAACAGGCGGTCTATTTTAAGAGTGAAGCAAACGATGAAAATACCAATGATGCTGAGTGGGTACTAATTACTAATAACCAGCAGTTTTTATCAACTTATAAAGTCAAAAAACTGATCACGCCCTGGCCTGAATCTTCTAATAAAACATTACTGTGGACAGATGATTATTCCAATTTGTTTTCAGTATTAAAATAGTGCATTAAAGAGATTGAATTTTAGGATTCAAACCAAAATTCAATCTCATCGGTTTCTTGTTTAAATTCAGCAGCATGCACAGCGTTTGCAGGAACATGATACCATTGCCCAATACCGTAGCGGGAGACTATACCATTAAGGGTTAATATCAATTCGCCTTTGGTGATCACGCCCCAATTTTCCGTTTCATGAGTATGAGGACCAATGACAGTGTCCGCTGGATAGGAGGCAAACAATATGTCACATTGTTCAGCGTTCATTCTCCTTGCATCAAAGCGGCCATTGTACATTGGTAACTCTTTTATTTTATCTGGATAGTTCCCTGCCATATTTTAAATCCTCCATGATTACCAATTATTCAGTTTGATTAAGTTTAAAGGCTAAAGACTTTTTCACCGACGGCCATTCATTGTTAATAATTGAAAAAACAACGGTGTCTCGATAGGCGCCATCAGGTTCAACCGAAAAGTTTCGCAATACACCATCTTGTTTTGCTCCTAGGCGGGCAATGGCGTTGCGCGATGCGTGATTATGCCAATGGGTTCTAAATTCCACAGCTATTGCCTTAAGATTTTCAAAAGCATGTGATAACAGCAAGTACTTACATTCAGTATTAACAATAGTACGTTGCACACTTTTTCGATACCAAGTATAGCCAATCTCAACTCTTTTATTTTTTGTAACTGCGTTACAAAAACGAGTGCAGCCAAGCAATTGGTTAGTGTCTTTATCAAGCACGACAAATGGTAACGCTGTACCATTACTTTTATCCTTAAACGCGACCTCGAGGTAAGTATCAATAGTTTGTTCTGATGGAACCTGAGTAAACCAGAGCGTTGATAACTCCCCATCGCTCGACGCTTCAACTAACGCATTACGATGTTCACTAGATAACGGCACAAGCTTTACGTGCTCTCCAATCAGCTCAAGCTCTTGCAACCATGTACTCATTTCATACTCCTTTATTTCTCTCTATAGCTCAAAATTAAACAGGTATTGCGCTACGCCCCCTGCAGGTGCTGAAAACTCTCCGCTACCATAAAGGCCACTAAAATCGTCCGTGCCAGAATGTGCCACCACAACAAATGAACTGCTGGCTACACCGTCTTCAAACTTACCCAAGTGACGGACAATAAACTGTCCTTTTTTATCACCAATAGCCGCTATTATCGTTTCAAAACCAACAAATTCAGCCACTGTAGGCGAGTGATATGACATTAAATACTGCAATGAACTGCTGCCTTCAATATCACCACGATAAGTTTGTGTTATTTTAGCGTGGGACTGTTTTGTGCCGTCCGCTTGCTCTACATAGGCTTCTTCATTCCATGTACTGATTTCAAAATTACCTGTACTTGTAAATTTCATGCTTTCTCCTTGTTTTCAAACCGCTATTGCACGCATTTTGCCATATTATCCGTGCCTCAATTTGGCAATTCAGACGCCTGAATTTTGAACTCAGTCGTTACTAGACTTGGATTCAAATTGAACGATTTCTCCACTTACCGAGATGGTTTCAGTGCTCACCTGTTCACAATGATGACTCAACCTCACCTCGCCTACACCACTGCCATTAAATAGAGTTTTGTTCGGTGATGTACTGGGTTTTCTGACGCGGATGCGCATTCTACGCCGCTTTGTGAACCAATTAAGCGGTGAGTACTGCCCGTAAAGGTAGTAATTAAGTCGTTCCAAAACATTTAGTAGCCCGGCCGGAAACTCATTTTTAATACCACTACAGGTAATTTGAATGATGCGAGAGCTGTTGCGGCGAAAACGGTGGGTGACGTCATAAACAAACGAATAATGAACATCGCCTGATAAAATAACGAAGTTAGGTGGCGTTTTGTGATGACGAAATATATTGAGCATCACGTTCGCGGTGCCCGAATGCGCCATCCAGTTTTCAGCATCAACCGCCAGCGGCTTACCGAAGAAGGTAAAGATGCGCTGCACGGCTTCAATCACTTTCACGCCATAAATAGGTGCAGGAGAAACCATGATCACTGCTGGTTGATTGATTAGTTCTTGCTGCAAGGCTGACAATGATTCCCAATCCATTAAACCAGAAGGTTTTGATGCATCATCTTCTGAGCGCCAGCGCTGCGTTCTTGTATCAAGCACGACTATTTTAGGCGTCGTATCTAAATGATAATGCCAATGTTCCCAAGCCAACACTTCTGAAACTAACAGATCATGTTCTTGCACCCCCTGTGCGCTAAAGCAGGGTTGGATTTTTTCAGATAAACCTTTTAGCCGATCAACGCCGTTACCTAAACCTTGGCAGAGATAGTAGCCGACCAGAGCATTCCCAATAATACGCTTAGCAAATGGATGTTCATAAGCCGCTTCTTCCCAGCCTCGGGTTAGGTTCCAATCATCTGTGATGTCATGATCATCAAAAATCATATAGACAGGAATATGAGCAAGTGTACGCCTGACGTGAGATAGGCTTTGGCTAAATGCTTTGATAATCACCAGTTCATCTTGGTATTTTTTTCGATGTTTCTCCGGCAGGAATTGATCGGTATCGATGTCCACCAAAGACCACATCGTGGGCGACCACGTTAAAATATACATCGCGATGACTTCCGACAAAGTCACTAAGTGGTTTTTCGCGTTAACAGAAGTAAATATAGGTTTCTTACTGGCGGCAAAAACGCGGTCAATCCAAGAGCGATTGACTCTGTCTTGCGGTAAAAACAAATGGCGATTGTAATAACAATTTTCATGTTCAAAAAGCTGCAAACTGGTGGTGAGAATATCACCGTCTGTTGCATCGTTCTCCCACGACTCCGTATACAAGCCTAAATGGGCAATCACCTGATGAATAGCCGACAACATGGGACCTGCTACATCATCTGCATACACTTGATCGCCTGACATCATCAATAACGAAGGACGGTTCTCAGCTGTGAAGTCTTGTTGTTCTATTCTTTGGTCTAAAGTAGCTAAACCGTCTTCACTTGGAAAGTGCGGCTTACGACAGGAGCCATGCCACAATTTCTCAATGTACGGTTTTAATACAAAACTTGGCCTAGCTTGACCCGAGTATAATAAATCAGGAATTGCTTGACTCAGCAGGACGGTTTCGTCTTTGAACTTCAATACAAGCTCGTATTCAATCAAAGTATGAACTGGTAGTTCTTGCTCCAACTTGACGGTCACTTGGTTGATAAACGCGTGTTCACCCACTTGTGTGCGTAACAGCTCGGCGTCCGCAATGTCGCGATCAACAAGTACCTTGCTGTTCTCTGCATTAAATAATTGGCAAGCAAAATCAAAAGGTTTCGATGTGACCAACCAAAAGGTGATGTTGTTGCTGTCGCAGTGACGCAGCAACGGGCCTGCCACAATGGAAGGTGGGTTTACTAAACTGATATCAGATACCTCAATGGATGACGTTCTATAATCAATCATTTAGCTATAGAAATAGTTATTTGTCTATCTTTTCAGGCAAGAAGTTTTTAAGAAAAAATTACAGAGATTCAGATGCACGAGGTAAAGTAATTGAAGTAGTAGGTGCAAGAAAATTAGCCGTAATAAAAAAGCCCACTATGAATCAAGTGACTCATAGCAGGCTTTACTTATTTATTAACAATAATTGTTTATTACTGACTACTGCTCAAAGTAGAATTTTTCACGCTCATTATCATAGTTACCAATTTCATTCATGGTATCGGCATCGTACAAACGACCGTTAATCATTGTATGAGTCACTTTGTCACTTAGGCGAATATCAAGTGTGATATCTCCATCAATTACGATTAAGTCAGCAAGCTTACCGGTTTTAATTGAGCCTATTTGATCATCTAAACCTAATGTTTCGGCCGGAGAAATAGTGGCAGTGCTTATCGCCTCTAAAGGTGTCATACCACCTTGTGCCATCATCCACATTTCCCAATGCATCGCTAGACCCTCACGTTGACCGTGACCACCGGAGTTGATATTAACACCAAGTTTTTGCAACTCTGTCGCCACTGTCGCTACGTTGATGTGATTATAGTGATGATGTGGCGCTTTTGGACGACGCATAGAACGTGCATCCAAAAACTCGCTCGGTACATATTTGCTTAGGCGTGGGTGTTTCCAGACATCTGTAGTGTCATACCAGAAATTTTCCCCCGCAATACCGCCAAAGGCAACGGCCATAGTCGGTGTATAAGCCATACCCGATTGTGACCAAAGCTGTTTAACATCATCATAAATGCGCTCTGTCGATATCGAGTGTTCTAACGTTGTATGACCATCAACCACCATGGTTAAATTATGCTGTAATAATGAACCACCTTCTGGCACAACCATCATTTGTGCTTCACGTGCTGCTTGAATCAACTGTTGACGCTGGTTACGTCGTGGTTGGTTATAGCTTTTCACACTAAATGCACCGGCCTTTTTCAAGCGTTCGATATGGAATTTAGCATCATCTAGACTGTCAACATGTGAGGTATACCCCGCCGCTGTTGCACCGTATAAAATAGTACCGGTTGAGAACAATCGCGCAGCAACAATATCACCCGCTTTTTGCATTTCACTAGCAGCAAAGAACTCTGTGGTATCGTTTGAAGGATCATGGATTGTGGTTACACCTAAGGCCAGACCAGCATAATTTTTCCAATTCTGCTGCGGAATAATTTCATCCGTTCCTTGTGGGCCATGAGCATGAGCATCTATTAGCCCTGGCATAATTGATTTACCAGAAATATCAATGACATGCGCATTTTTAGGGATATTGACGGAAGCCTTATTACCGACTGCTTTGATTTTGTTTCCTTCAACCAGCACGACACCGTTGGTGATCACTTGCCCTTTTTCCATGGTCACAATTTTGCCGCCTACAAAAGCAACCGTACCTGATGGCATATCGGCTTTTTTGGTGAAGCTTAAGTTTGTTTGTGTTGGCTTAGCGCTATCGTCTTTGGCTTTATCTGCTGCGTTGTCATTTTGAATATCAAATAAATCGCCAACACTTGCTTGGTATAGGTCAGCACCTAGACTCCAGTAAATTTCATTTGATTTACTGTTCCAGCTTAAACCTTCACCTGCACGTACCGATAATTGTCTCACAGGGAAGTTACGTGCGCTGGGTCCAGTATCAATCACATCACCACGCTCAACTAGAGGCGTTACAAAGACTTTAAAACGCTCTGAGAACGCTAAGAATTCACCATCAGGTGATACTTTATACTCTGTGGCAAACTTGCCTTGATATAATGTTTTATCGTTGTTGCCGTCTAGATCTACGCGAGCAAGTTGTGTTTTCTCACCGCTGCGCACCACATAGATACGATCATTATCAACACCGAAGTGCGGCTGCACACCATTGTCAGTCACTAATGACGATTTACCGCCTTTTGCCGAAACCGTGTAGATGCCAGGGTTTAATCCCCAAGTAGGATTGGTAATATAACCACCTGAAATTTTTCGGTATACCACGGTTTTGCCATCAGGAGAGAAGCTTGGTTCAACATATTTACCGGGCTCCTTTGTGATCACTTTCGCAGAGCCACCGCGACTAGAAACGACATTGACTGTGCCAAGTTCGTTGTCATCCCAGCTTACATAGACCACTTTTTTGCCATCGCGTGAGAAACTTGGGTTGTATTCAAACTTACTTTTTTGTGTCGTAAGGCGACGTGGCTTTCCGTCAGGTAAGGTGCGAGTATAAATGTGTCCCATTGCTTCGAAGACCACTTTTTTGCCGTCTGGTGAGATTTCCACATCACGCAGCATTTTGACATCAAATACTGGCTGATCTAAATTTTGCTTGAAACGTACAGCAGTTTGAATTTTTTTGTCCGTTTTAACATGGAATTCAATGTTTTTAGCTTTTTTAGATTTGAGGTCTAACTGCTTTATTTTACCGCCAGCCCAAAAAATAATGCTCTTGTTATCAGGTGTCCAGGCCATAGTTGGATACACACCATGAATCGCCCATGTTTCTTGCATGTCGCGATCTAAATCTTCATAAACAAGCGTTTCTTCGCCGCTCTTTAAATCATACAAGTACAAATTAGGCTGAAAATCATCACGGCTAATGTAGGCTAGGTAACGACCATCACGTGAAGGAGTTGGTCGAATAGCGCCACCTTTACCTGAAACAATGACATCAATTTCACCGGTTTCTAACGTCAGTCGCTTAATTTTATAGATACCCTTTTCAGAGTCTTTGCTGTAGTGGAACGTTTTACCTGGTGTTGCATCTTGTGAAAAGTAAACATACTTCCCATCGTGAGAAAAAGCCGGCTCACCTAAGTCTTTCTGTTGATTAGGGCGCTTGGTTAACATTGCACCTTGGCCGCCGGTTTTATGATATAGCCATACTTCGCCAGCACCCAATGAGCGAGAGCCTGTGTAATGCTTACGACCGACTATATAGTTACCGTCAGGAGACCACGCAGGGCTGTTCAGTAAACGAAAGGTTTCATCAGTGATCGCTTTTTTATTGCTACCATCAACATTCATGATCCAAAGGTTATCACCACCATCTTCGTCTGAAGTAAAGGCGATGTGTTTACCGTCGGGACTAAACCTAGGTTGCATTTGCCATGCAATATCTGTCATTAGAGGCTTAGCTTCACCACCAGTTATCGGCATCGTATAAAGATCACCCAACAAGTCAAATACAACGGTACGGCCGTCTGGGCTAATATCGACATTCATCCATGTGCCTTGGGTAACATCAATACTTGCGGTTTTAAACTGTCCTTGTGGATCATTGACAGACCATTGTTCTTCTTTAGCTTTTTCAGCAAATACCGATGCAGACAAGCTCAGGCTCAAGGCCAATGATAAAGCAGAAATCTTCGAGAATTTTTTTGACATATTTCGACTACCTGTAAAGGTTTTAGTTTGTTGTTGTAAATAATTGGCCTAACTAAACCATAAAAATTATGTCATTGGTACTTTGTTGGGTTAAAACGACTAAATACAGCGACTAGTAACCATGATTATTAACTCAATGAATGTGTCCTGAAATAAGCGAATTATGAATTTTGTGCTACGGTTTAATAAGAATAAATAAATAGTTGTTGTAACCTTTGCTGAGCTTTATTACTTTTTTCCTTCCTGCGGCTATCATGAATAGCTATAGCTTTTCTTTAGCTGCTGAGCCACAAGTGCTCAGCATGATTGCCTTATCTCAAGAAAACCTTATTCAAAACAATAGCAAAGGCGCACTTGATTTCATGCTCAAAGATCTGTCGAAATTAAGTGGTATTCCACACCAATATACAGTGACATCAATTAAACGAGGAAAACGAAAATTTAGGAATAAGCGTGTTGCTTGTGTAATTCCAAGTGTGGTAGGGCAAAGCGAGTTCAAAAGCTTGAATGTGATCCACTCGGTACCCTTTGCCCAACTTGAAAACCATGCGTTTACTTTACCTAGTCAAGCGGTTATACAAGAAGAAGTGCAACTACATGGTCGATTGATCGGGGTATTAAAAGGCAGCCCTATGCTCGACAGTCCTTTTTTATACTCAATTAATCGCGCAACAATTATAGAAGTCAGCGAGTTAAGCCGTTTAGTGGATATGTTGAAGAAAAAACGTATTGAAGTTGCGATACATAATTCATTTGAATTTCAACTGGCTGCCCAACATCAACAAGTAGACATGCACCATGATGCCGCATACTCTGTTGCCGTTACGGCACTGGGCGTCACTTGCCACAGAAGCGCGCTGACGGAAAGTTACCTGAGACAAGTCAATCCAGTGTTTGAATCGTTCAATGACAAAGGGCTCGCGCCCTATTTTGAAAAATCATTTGCTGCCAAATAGCCTTACTTAAAGCCTTAGTTACAGCTTTTGGCGTTTATTTTTGATATCCCCAGCGCGGCATAATGTCTTGTGAAATGGATAAATGATCCAGGATGCGACCGACCATAAAGTCAATTAAGTCGTTAATGGATTCAGGGTTATGATAAAAACCAGGAGCCGCAGGCATTATCGTTGCCCCCAGTTGCGATAAGCTCAACATATTCTGTAAATGAATGGTAGAAAAAGGCGTTTCACGGGGCACAAGGATCAGTTGGCCACGCTCTTTAATCACAACATCTGCCGCTCTTTCAATCAAATTATCACTCATGCCTTGGCTGATCGCAGCCAAAGTGCCAGTAGAGCAAGGGCAGACCACCATTTGCTTAGGTGCTGCCGAACCAGATGCCACCGGTGAAAACCATTGTTCTTTACCAAAAACACTGATTTGTCCTGCTTTAGCCGAAAACCTTTCACTAAAAAATTGTGCTGCTGCATCGGGAGATGAGGGGACTTTAACACCAAGTTCAGTGTCGAATACGACCCGCGCCGCGCTAGAATATAAAATAAAGACCTGATGATTAGCCGTCACTAAACATTCAATCAGCCGCATGGCATACGCGGAGCCAGAAGCCCCCGTGATGGCGATGGTTATAGGGGATTTAAATTCTGTTAATACTGGCTCTGCCACAATAAGCTCCGAATATTTTTTGGCTATTAATGTTAAACAATATAAACGGGGTTTCCGTTACTTATACTAATGATAGGCGCTCTAGCAGTTTAGTGTGAAAACCACCAAAACCTCCATTACTCATCACCAATATAGTGTCGCCAGCGGTTGCTTGCGTTGCCACTTCGTCAATCAGCTGGTCAAGTGCATCCGTGTTGTAAAAAGGCTGTGAACATTGCGCCGCTAGCTCATCTACCGACCAGTGAACATTTTCTCCTTGGAATAAAAATATATGATCGGCCTTGCTTAATGCTGAAGCTAACTTGTCTTTATGAATTCCACTTTTCATGGTGTTTGAGCGGGGCTCTAATACCGTTAAAATTCTACCGTCACCAACATGTGCTCGTAACCCATCAAGGGTTTTGCTAATTGCGGTTGGATGGTGGGCAAAATCATCAAACACTTTGATGTCATTGATTGTCCCGCGTAGCTCTAATCGACGCTTAGTATTAATAAACTCGCCAAGCGCTTCTATAGCGATATGGCTAGGAACGCCCGCATGTCTAGCTGCCGCAATCGCCATTAAGCCATTGTCGATATTAAAATCTCCAATCAAGTCCCATTTAACTCGTCCTTGCTCGGTTCCTTTGAAGTTCACAATAAACTCGCTGCCGTCTTCAATAAGCTTTTCTGCATACCACCCTTGGCTAGTATGCTTCTTATCGACACTAAACTCAGTTGGCGTCCAACAACCTTCTGTTAGCGTCTCTTCAATCGCCTGTTCAGATAAAGGAGATAAAATAAGACCATTGCTAGGAACCATACGAATAAGATGATGAAACTGACGTTGAATGTCGCTGATATCATCAAAAATATCGGCATGGTCAAACTCTAAATTATTGATCACTAACGTGCGTGGACGGTAATGAACAAATTTAGAGCGCTTATCAAAAAATGCCGTGTCGTATTCGTCTGCCTCAATGACGAAGAACGGCGCATCTCCTAATCGTGCTGAAACATCAAAATTTTGTGGGACGCCACCGATTAAATAACCAGGGGACAAATGAGCATACTCTAAGATCCACGTGAGCATAGAGCTGGTCGTCGTTTTACCGTGTGTACCGGCAACCGCAAGCACCCAGCGATCTTTTAAGACATTTTCCAGTAACCACTGTGGTCCAGAAATGTAAGGAATATTGCGATCCAGCACATATTCAACCATGGCATTACCACGCGACATGGCATTGCCAACAATGACAATGTCAGGCTCATCATTTAAATGCTCTGGTAAGTACCCTTGCTGTAACTCAATACCCAATGCTTCAAGTTGGGTACTCATTGGGGGATACACATTCGCATCACAACCCGAAACACGATGTCCTAATTGTGCAGCAATGGCTGCAATACCGCCCATAAAGGTGCCGCAAATACCAAGGATATGAATATGCATAAAATTTCCGCGAGATCATTAAGCTACTACGTTATTGGCGCCAATATACCTGACTTTAATCTGCTTTAATATCTACATGCTCATGGTTGATTAAATATTTTCATTCATTTGCCATCATTCTATGATTGTATTATTAAACACAATTGCTCAAGATTAAGAGAAGGAATTAACCTCATTATCAAGGACATAACTTTGCCAGCTTGCAACTTACAAGACATTCGCGTCTATCCGATAAAATCATCCGCAGGTATTAGTCTGTCTACAAGCTGGGTTGATAATATTGGCTTACCCTTTGATCGACGTTTTGTTGTTTCTAATCCCCAAGGGCAATTTATCACGGCAAGAACGCAGCCAACACTGTGCTTGATTCAGTGTAATATCACAGCCTCAGGGTTGGTGCTTAGTGCTCCGGACATGCCGATATTAACCATCGACTACCAACAATGCACTGAGCAATATCAAGACGTTACTGTGTGGCGAGACACAATATTGGCACAACGATGCCATCAAAAAGTTGATCAATGGTTTAGCGCATATTTAAATATGCCATGCCATTTGCTGTTTTTTGGCGAGCGCTCAAAGAGAAAGGTAAATAAGTCTAACAATCCGCTTGCTTTTGCAGATGGTTATCCTTTATTGCTTATTTCAGAAGCTTCACTCAGAGATCTAAACTCACAATTAGAACAGTCCGTCAGCATGAGTCATTTTCGACCTAACTTGATTATTGAACATTGCGAGCCGTTTGCTGAAGATGAATGGAAACACATTAGAATTGGCGAAGTTGAATTTGAACTTACCAAGCCTTGTTCTCGTTGTATTTTTACCACTGTTGATCCGAGAACAGGCGAAAAACATGCATTACAAGAGCCGTTAACGACGTTAAAATCATATCGTCAGGTCGACAGTGGTGATGTTATGTTTGGCCAAAACCTGATCCCATTAAACAAGGGACAAGTTAAAAAAGGCGATGCTGTTATTGTTCTTGAAACAGGTAGTGCACCGCATTTTAAACCCAGAGGGAGACAAAAGCATAGGCCCACATTAGCTGCCGCGTCACAAATAAAACCTGAACAAAATACCTCAATGGTCCCAATATCGTTGACTTGTCACAAGATCATAGAAGAAACCCATGACGTAAAAACTTTTATCTTAACCAGTCCTGATGAACAACATTTTTATTACCTTGCTGGTCAGCATCTCCCAATCACTCTAGACATTCACGGTGATATGGTCAACGCGGTTTATACTTTGTCCTCTTCACCAACTCGACCGCACTATTTATCGTTGACTGTAAAAAGAGTACTTGGTGGCAGAGTGTCTAATTTTCTTCACGATCATTTTAAGCAAGGTGATAGTTTACAAGCTAGAGTGCCCAATGGCGACTTCCATCTAGGCGCAATCGATGCCAGTAAACTGCTACTGATTTCTGCTGGCAGTGGCATTACGCCGATGTTATCGATATTAAAGTCACTAACCGATCAAGCGATAAACAATGACGTTGTCTTCTTCCATTCAGCACGCACGGAGCAAGACTTGATTGCCCGAGATGAAATTAGTGCATTAGCAAAACAGCATGGTAAATGCCAAGTCAGTTACACCTTAACGCGCGGATGTAAACCAAACTGGCAAGATCATCAAGGACATATCACAGAGCAAATGTTGGCTAATATTCCCCTACTAACGGAAAGAGAAGTGATGGTTTGTGGTCCAGAGCAGTTTCGTGAAGCCGTAAAAAATCTATTATTGTCTTTGGATTTACCTCAAGAACAATTTCATTTTGAAAGTTTTGGCCAAAAAGTACCTAAAGAAACCAAAACGCCAACAGCCAAAAAAATCAATATTCTATTTGATTCTTGGAATAAACACATTAAAGGAAACAATCAAGAAACACTGCTAGAACAAGGTGAGTCAGCCGGGCTAATATTACCCTACTCCTGTCGTAGCGGCATGTGTGGTAGCTGTAAGGTCAAGCTAGAAAGTGGGGAAGTAAACCAACTTTCCAATGATGGCTTAACTGATGACGAAAAAGCCCAAAGCTATGTACTTGCCTGTAGCTGCATCCCTACATCCGATATAGTACTATCGAAAGGGTAAGTTTATGACCATTTATAATGACAAAAATAGCGAAGACATGACATGAAACTAAATTGCGACCTCGGTGAAAGTTTTGGTCAATGGTCAAAAGGGGCTGACGAGCACATAATGCCACTCATTGATTTGGCTAATATCGCCTGTGGCTTTCATGCAGGAGATCCCGAGACCATGGCACATACCGTTGAGCTAGCAGTGAATGCCAATGTTACTATTGGTGCCCATCCAGGCTACCCTGATTTAGTAGGTTTTGGTCGACGCAGCATAAAACTATCTCAATCTGAGCTCAAGACCACTGTTCAATATCAAGTGGGCGCATTGCAGGCTCTATGTAAGGCACAAAAAACTCAAGTGTCATACGTTAAGCCTCACGGTGCTATGTACAACGATATGATGAGCAGTATCGAAATTTTTGAAACAATCTGTCAGGCTATTGCTGAACTTGATGATTCGTTAGTACTCATATTGCAAGCATTGCCTGATATGAGCCGCTATCATCAAGTGGCCAAACGCTATAATATCTCATTGCTGCATGAAGCTTTTGCCGATCGAAATTATCAAGACAACGGCTTACTCGTAGATCGAAAGCAAGCAAATGCCGTCATAACCGATGCCAAACTCGTGTGCCAGCGAATAAAGCACTACAATGAAACTAAAAATTTACTAAGTGAACACGGCGCGGAACTCCCAATAAAAGTGGATACCTTTTGTGTTCATGGTGACAATCTCCATGCGCTTGAGCTGGTAAAACGTATAAAACACATGCTAGAGCAGAACAAATAGCGTCGGCGAGAAAGTACCCAAGTATCAATTAATAAACCAACACTTTATTTAAAAAACTCGTGTCATTCAGAGCAGACAAGCATTAAAATGATCGCCCGGTAAATTTCATTGTCTTACTAGCAGGTGTTTTTGTGTTGTTAATGATCGATAATTACGATTCATTTACTTTTAACCTCGTTCATTATTTTCAGTCCTTAGGGCAAGAAGTTGTCGTCGCTCGTAATGATGAAATTACTTTAGCTGAAATTGAACAATTGGCCCCGAAGTACTTAGTCATTTCCCCTGGTCCCTGTGACCCCGATCAGGCGGGCATTTCTTTGGACGTGATTAAACACTTTGCAGGTAAAATCCCTTTACTAGGTGTGTGTCTAGGGCATCAAGCCATAGCCCAACATTTTGGCGCTATTGTCACCAAAGCGCACCAAGTGATGCACGGCAAGACCAGCATAATTAAGCACAATGGTCAGGGACTATTTTCAACGCTAAATGAGCCACTAGAAGTAACACGCTACCACTCGTTAATCGTCGACAAAAATACTTTACCCAATGAACTAAGTATAACGGCATGGAGTACAGACCAAGAGGGAATTTTTGATGAAATCATGGGGCTTGAGCATAAGACTTTAGCCATTGCCAGTGTGCAGTTTCATCCCGAATCAATACTCACCGAACAGGGCCATGCGTTATTAAATAATTTTTTAAATTATTATACTGATTAACACTTTGCTAATATTTAAATGACCATTGCCGATACATAACCGAAAACTTTAACTTTATATTTCAATCATTCATGCAGCTATTTACACAAAACGATACCGTTCACGAAATTTACCAACGCTCATTAAGCCTTGCTATTGGCAAGGAGTTTGCGCAACGCCAAAACGGTGACATAATCGTGACAACCGAACAAGGGAGTGAACAGTCGACCAGCCGCCGTGAATTGCTTGCAGTAGAACAACAAGCAAAGAAAGACAAAATTATCCAAGCCCATGGTGAAAACCATTTTCGTAATCAAGTCATGACTAAGTTCTTTAGCAAGGTTACGGCTGAACTTAATACTGAATTTGAAAATAAAGAAACGTTTTATCAAAAATTCTTAAGAATAGAAGACGCTGCACCTACTATTTTGGAGTTGTTATCATTAAAAGCAGCATCGATTAATCGCATCACGCCGCTTGTGACCAGTTTACCATGGTTGGCTGATGAGCTAATTAAGCTGGTGAATAAGCCGCAGTACCGAAAGCGTGCCGATGTAAAGGTAACTGATGCCAGTTTAGCTGTTAGTTACATCGGCCTAGAAAACCTAAAGCTGGTGGTGCCGACATTCATTCTCAAACATTGGCTACCTATTTCAACATCGCCATTTCCACTGATGAAACGCAAGTTATGGAACGACAGCTTATCTGTGGCGCTTGCGTCACGCGTATTGGCTGAAAACCAAGGCATTGATTGGTATCGCGCGTTTAGTGCAGGCATGCTGTCGAACGTTGGCCTGCTTGCAGTAACACATTGTTTTATAACCAAGTTTAATGCGTTGTACAATGATGAGCGTAAGCAAGCTTATAATAATCGGGATAAGAGGTTACATGATGCTTTGCACGCTATTCAAAGTTCACCTCAATTATTACTAGAACATGTCAGCTCAAGAAGTTTCCAAGTTGGAGCTAACCTCATCGAGCAGATGCGCTTCGATCGTTTACCGCTAACGGAGCCCATGTTTGACCTTGCATTTAGCACAGATCAAAGCCAAATGTGCGAGATCGCTAAAATTATTACAAAAGCGAAAGCCTTTGTAATTTTCAGAAGCTTAGCTAAAGAAGAGCTGATCAACAACGATGAAGCGAAAGCCATTTTATCGATCAGTAAAATCACGGCTGAAGAAATCACCCTGCTAAAGAAAAGCGATATTGACCATATTAAGCTCAATTTTAAATAATTTTTTTTGATTAGTTATGAAGTGCACTGTTAAGGGGCAACTGTAACTCTGTGCCTATTCAGTGTATGGGCATTAGAATTATTCCCAATGCAGTTACAAAAATAGTTATGCAGTGAAGATGAATAAAACACTGTAAAGCGTTATTTTATCTGGCTTTGCAAGCAGGCAAACAAGACAAAGTTAGTTTTTTCTGCCATAATATTCCTCTATTTTCAGCAAGGTCTTGCTTAAAAAAAGATAACAGACCCAATAAAAGAGGAAGAACAAATGTCGAATCATTTTCCTGTCAACCGTGAATTATTTAACGATGTAATGGTGCCAAACTACGCGCCGTCAGCAGTCATTCCCGTACGCGGTAAAGGCTCTCGTGTTTGGGATCAAGAAGACAGAGAATTCATCGATTTTGCCGGTGGTATTGCGGTTAACTGTCTAGGTCATTGTCACCCTGCACTAGTAGGCGCATTAAAAGAGCAAGGCGAGAAAATCTGGCATCTTTCAAACGTAATGACTAACGAACCTGCATTACGTTTAGCCAAAACGATGGTTGATAATACGTTTGCTGATAAAGTGTACTTTGCCAACTCAGGTGCGGAATCAAACGAAGCAGCACTTAAATTAGCTCGTCGTTGGGCATTAGATAACCACGGTGCTGACAAATCACAAATCATCGCCTTTAAACAAGGCTTCCACGGTCGTACTTTCTTCACAGTTACAGTGGGTGGCCAAGCGGCTTATTCTGACGGTTTTGGTCCTAAGCCTGGCGATATTGTTCATGCTGAATACAACAACCTAGAAAGCGTTAAAGCGCTTATCTCTGATAAAACTTGTGCTGTTGTTATGGAGCCCCTACAAGGCGAAGGCGGCATTGTTTCACCAACTGAAGAGTTTGTGAAAGGCGTACGTGAGTTATGTGATGAAAACAATGCGTTATTAGTATTTGATGAAGTTCAAACGGGTGTTGGCCGTTTAGGTGAGTTATACGCATATATGGGCTTAGGTGTTACACCTGACATTTTAACTACAGCTAAAGCATTAGGCGGTGGTTTCCCCATTGGTGCGATGATTACAACAACTGACATTGCTAAGCATTTAAAAATTGGTACTCATGGCAGCACATATGGTGGTAACCCATTAGCATGTGCCGTTGCAGAAGCAGCATTTAACACAGTAAATGACAAAGCGGTTCTAGACGGTGTAAAAGCAAAAGCCGAACTTTACATTAAAGGTCTTAACGCCATCAATGAAAAATACAACGTTTTTTCAGAGATTCGCGGTAAAGGCTTATTAATTGGTGCCGTCTTAAATGAAGCATACCAAGGTCGTGCAAAAGATTTCTTGAATGCAGCAATGGCGGAAGGAGTTATGACTCTAGTAGCTGGGGCTAGCATTGTTCGTTTTGCTCCTTCGCTTGTTATTCCTGATGAAGACATTGCTGAAGGTTTAGCTCGTTTTGAAGCCGCAGTAGCAAAACTAACAAAATAATTGTTAGGCCTGTGCTTGCCAACGCTTAAATTGGCAAGCTTCTTTTAGTGCTAAAGAGAACTTTCTATGATTATTATACGCCCTATTCAGCTTAGCGATTACGATTCTCTACATCGCATTGCGATAGAATCAGGACACGGTTTTACATCACTGCCAGTCAATGAAGAGCTACTTCAAAAACGTATCTCACACGCTCAAGAATCTTTCAATAAAACCGTAACAAAACCCGGTGATGAAGGTTACTTGTTTGTGATGGAAGATACAGAAACTAACACCGTGGTAGGTACCAGTGGCATTGAAGCCGCTGTAGGCTTAGATGATGCGTTTTATCATTACCATTTAGGTAAAGTCGTGCACAATTCAAGAGAGTTGGGTATTTACAATACCGTAGAAACCCTTTCTTTATGCAATGATTACACAGGTGCATCTGAAATCTGCACATTATTTTTGGGTGAATCTCATCGGAAAAATAATAATGGTCGCTTCTTGTCACGTTTTCGCTTCATGTTTATGGCTGAGCACAGTGAACGTTTTTCGGATACTGTTATCGCCGAAATGCGTGGTGTTTCAGATGAAAGTGGTCGCTCTCCGTTTTGGGACTGGCTAGAAGAACATTTTTTCTCAATGGACTTCCCAACAGCCGATTATTTAACAGGCATTGGCAAAAAAGTGTTTATTGCAGAATTAATGCCCAAACACCCAATATATGTCAGTTTGTTAAGCAAAGACGCTCAGCAAGTCATCAATAAAGTCCACAGTCAAACGGTACCTGCACTAAGATTATTAGAAGCTGAAGGTTTTGCGCGTCGTGGCTACGTTGATATTTTTGATGGTGGTCCTACTGTAGAAGCGCACAAAGACAGTATTCGTACCATTCAAAATAGCCAAAAACACCAAGTAATTATTGGTGATGTGACAGGCGAAGAAAGGTATTTTGTGTGCAACACAAAAGTGGCCGACTTTAGAGCGACCCAAGCTGATGTTTCAGTACGAGAAACGGCGAATCAGGTCGTGATCAGCCAAGAAGTCGCAGAAGCATTACTCGTCACCGAAGGTGATTGGGTGCGTATAGTGGCAAGTTAATACAGCCCTATTATTTAACAGGAATAATATAAATGTCTGAACCAATTCAATTTATAAACGGCCAATGGTTAGCCGGCCTAGGTCACCAAGTGACATCATTAAATCCCGCTCGAAATAGTGTGATTTGGCAAGGCAAGACAGCATCGCCAGCACAAGTAGATGACGCGATCAGCGCTGCTCGTTCAGCGTTTACAAGCTGGTCTATGCAGAGTTTAGAAGAACGTATTTCAGTTATCGAAGCTTTTGGTAAGCAGCTAGAAGAAAACAAAGAAGAAATGGCTCGCACTATTGCAGAAGAAACCGGCAAGCCATTATGGGAAACTCGCACAGAAGCTGGTGCAATGATAGGAAAAATAGGCCTATCACTAAAATCTTACCATGAGCGTACAGGTACGGTTGAAAATCCTATGCCTGGCGCCAAAGCATTTATTCGCCACAAACCGCATGGTGTTGTTGCCGTATTTGGCCCATACAATTTCCCTGGTCACTTACCAAATGGTCACATTGTTCCTGCGCTAATTGCAGGTAACACCCTTGTGTTTAAGCCAAGTGAATTAACCCCGAAAGTGGCTGAATTCACTTTCAAGCTTTGGGAAAAAGCAGGTTTACCTAAAGGTGTACTAAACCTTGTTCAAGGTGAATTAGAAACAGGTAAAGCACTAGCGAGTCATCCTCAAATTGACGGTTTATTTTTCACTGGCTCATCTACTACAGGTAAATTATTACACGAGCAATTTGGCGGTCAACCGGGCAAAATTTTAGCATTAGAAATGGGTGGCAATAACCCACTAATCGTTAAAGACGTGAGCGATGTTGATGCCGCAGTTCATGAAATAATCCAATCAGCATTTATCACAACGGGTCAGCGTTGTACATGTGCTCGTCGCTTGTTTATAAAAAGTGATGCACAAGGCGATGCCATTATTGCTAAGCTTATTGAAGTGACAAAAGCGATAAAAATTGGCCACTTCGATGATGAAGAGCAGCCTTTTATCGGTTCGATGATTTCAGAAAAAGCCGCTTTAGGTTTAGTCGCAGCACAATCACAATTGATTGAACTTGGTGGTAAAAGCTTAGTTGAGCTTAAACAGTTAGAGGCAAATACAGGTTTTGTTTCTCCTGGTATTATTGATGTAACTTCAATTGATGCGATGCCTGACGAAGAACACTTTGGTCCTCTTTTAAAAGTATTCCGCTACAATGACTTTGATGCAGCAATCAAAGAAGCCAACAACACAAGCTTCGGTTTATCTGCGGGTTTATTAGCTGATAGCAAAGACGACTACGATTACTTCTTCACTCGTATTCGTGCTGGAATTGTTAACTGGAATAAGCAAATCACAGGCGCTAGTGGCGCAGCACCATTTGGCGGTATTGGCGACAGCGGAAACCACAGAGCTAGCGCTTATTACGCAGCTGATTATTGTGCCTACCCTGTTGCTTCAGTTGAGGCTGAAAAAGTCGCACTACCTGAGACGTTAAGCCCTGGCTTATCAATCTAGAGTTGAAAATAATGCTCAACAGCTTAAAAAACTTGTTGAGCATTAACTCTAAAATTGGTTAAAATACCAACATGACAGTAAAATACAGTTTAAGCATTGCCGGCATTCGCCCTTGCTTCTTTAAGAAAATCGACCAAATCTAACCATTTTGATGAGTTAGCAACTGCTTTCGTCAAAATTCTACGGATGTTCATACCGCAGTCGCTGATTTCATTATATTTATTCTTTTTTTTGATTTATTAGGATAACTCCATGACAGCACAAATTACGTCACTATTTGAAAATATCTGGCAGAACTATTTAGAAGTAACGCCATCAGCTGAAAAGGTACATCAACTGCTTGGCTCTGGTACCGATGTGATCAATGATCACGTTGCATACCGTACATTTAACATTGCATCTGTTAACTTAGATAAGCTGGCTCAACACCTTTTAAACTTGGGTTACAAAGAGTGCGGTGAATATCATTTCGAAGCAAAATGCTTATATGCTAAGCATTTTGAACATCAAGACACTACATTACCGAAGGTGTTCATCAGCGAACTATTGGTAGAGAAGTTCTCACCACAAGTTCAAAGCATCGTCACTAAACTTGTAGAGCAAATGGATGAAGGAGCCGCAGAGCAAGAAAACTTCTTGTACTCGGGTAAGCATTGGTCAATTAGCTTTGAAGACTACAAAACACTACTAGCCGAAAGCGAATATGCAGCCTGGCTTTCTGCTTGGGGCTTTAGAGCTAATCACTTTACCGTAAGCATTAACCATTTAGAAAACTATACATGTATAAATGCGGTAAATGACGCGGTTAAAGATGGCGGTTTTGCATTGAACACTGTTGGCGGTGAAGTTAAAGGTGATGAAACAGTTAAACTTGAGCAATCATCAACCATGGCCGACTTGTCACCTGTAGAGTTTAGTGATGGCATTAAAGAAATTCCAAGCTGTTTCTACGAATTCGCCTTACGTTACCCATTAGCCAATGGCGAATTGTATTCAGGTTTTGTTGCAGCATCTGCTGACAAAATTTTTGAAAGTACAAACGCGGCTTGATGACCAGCACCACTTAATGAATTCAAAAGCCAACTGATATTTAGTTGGCTTTTTTGTTTATATTAACAATTGGAAATTAAACGTGCTATTTCAAAAGACGTATAAGCATGATTTACGTATTGAATATAATATAGCTATTTGTGTTGGCTATAGTATTACTTGAATTCAAATAGTTATTAAGAGTAAAGTAAGGAAGCGACTAGGACACAGAAGTACATAAAATTATGGTAACTGACACAGACGGTTATATTCATATTATTGAATACCTAACGGCGCACCTGAGTTTGTTTGAAAATTCAGATGAGATGCCTATGGGTGATGAAACCGTAATGGAAATTATTGAGCAAGAGTTAAGTGAACAAATAATTACATTATGTGGTCAAAACGAACTGCTCTCGTTCAACCAAAGAAACATGGTGATAAGAGAAGTAGACTCCATTGTTTATGATCTTGAAGAGATCCTTAGTGGCGTTGTAAACAACCAAGTGACTAAAAAGCAACAAGCATTCATTACTGAGTTTGCCACTTTGATTAAAAACCTATTTGATACAGAAATTCACTCTCTTCCATAAATTGATCTAGTCTCCCTGCTATTGCTCCGCTAAAATGGCCTATTTAGAAGTAAAGATAAATAAGGCTGATAAATGAAAGCAAACGTAAAATGGGTAGGCGAAGAATTGTTTCTGGCTACCTCAGAAAGTGGTCACTCTCTTGTATTAGATGCCAATGGCGGAAAGCTGGCTCCGAGCCCATTAGAAAACGTTCTCTTGTCACTGGGCGGTTGCTCTTCGGTAGATGTAGTCAGTATCCTACAAAAATCACGTCAAAATATCACCGCATGTGAAGTAGAAATAGAAGCGGAACGCGTTGATTCTGTGCCAAAATTATTTTCAAAAATTCACTTACATTTTGTTGTAACAGGTAGTGATGTTAATGAAAAACAAGTTGCCCGTGCGGTCAGTTTGTCTGCCGACAAATATTGCTCCGTTGCATTGATGCTTAATAAAACAGTGGAGATCAGCCATGATTTCGAAATCAAAGCGTCATAGCCTGTAAATGAGTTATTTAAGCAATTCGTTTTATGGATAGTTTCATTAGGGCAAACTAGTATATAGGGCGTATTGCAGAAACTTATGCACTTGGTTTTACCAGTCAATTTACTAACGGCGCAAGTTCCTCATAACGCTCTTCCACTAACCTGTTCTTGATTAACTCCATAAAGGATTGTTTCGCATTAAAATTGGCGCCTTTGGATGAGCTAATGAAATCCCGCCATATATCAGATAATTGATATCCTGGTTGTGTGTGCTTCGCGATGAAATCAAAAATGAATAACCCACACTGATAAAACAGTTGATAATTAGACGTTTTCGCGGCTTGAGATAATCTTGCTTCTTCTAGACTTTGTTTACATTGCGTCGAGGCTTGATTTAGCTTACGGGCAGTTAGGCTTTCGCTATCTGGCATCAACTGTTGCACCAACAACATGGCAAGATACTCTGCATGCCCCTCCTGCAACCAGGCATTTTCTTCTCCTGAAAGTGCAGAAATTTGTCCTTGATATAAATGTGCTGCTTCATGGGCGAAAAACCAAGTCACTTCGAAACGATCGTTTTTGTCCAAACTTGGTATGTTTCCATACCAGTGCATAAAAACTTGATGAGGTAGAACACCGCCCTGTCGACCGTAATTTGATTGAGAGGTTTTGCCAAAAGAAGCAAAAAGCATAGGCGTGCTGATGAGTTTGCCATAATCATGTTCAAGCATTGACATCATTTTAGGAAAGAAATCATCCAAGCTGTTTTTGATGAATAAAGGTAAGCCCTGATCTATGACACTTATATACCCTTTTTCCTTTTTCCCTAATTGTTTGCCGACATAAAAATTGGTGCCATCGTTACTGTCCCACCAGCTTGTTTTACCCGTAAATGATTTACCATGCAGATACACTTTGTCACTGTCTGGCACAGTCAGCGTAAGATACCAACTGTTTTCATAGTCGCTACAGATATTTGCGCAGGCAAAAAAACGAGCGCTGTGAATGAGCATACCGCCATTAGAATATGGGGAAAAGGGCGCGTAATATTTATGTAAATGGATATACGTGGGGGTGAGCTTTAATGACACTTGAGAGAATGCTTTATTGTCCCTTCTAGTAATTATGTCTCTACCATTGATCTGGATAAGTAAAAACTGATTGTCCGTCAGGCGCCAACGCGACGCCCGTGATCGATCAGGTGTTATTGCAAGCTGTATGCTTTTTACTGGTTCGACGCTTTGGTACTCAAGAAACCAATCACCTACTTCGGTTTTAGTAATATTGGTTATTAAAGCGCTCTTACCCATCGCAATAGATGAGAATAAAAGCAAACTAATAAAAATGCATGTTTTAATCACTAAAGATCGGACATCCAATCGATTTGCTTGTTGGCTTCAGCTTTCTTATTCATTAAATTTCTTATCAACGGCGTTAGTATTAACTCCATAGCTAAACCCATTTTACCGCCTGGTACAACCAAGGTATTAACACGAGACATAAACGCACCATCAATCATGCTCAAATAATACGGAAAATCTACGTTTGTTGAATCTCTGAATCGAATAACAACGAAACTTTCATCTAGAGTCGGGATCGCTTTAGCGCTAAAAGGATTCGATGTATCTACGGTAGGAACCCGCTGAAAATTAACATGTGTACGCGAAAACTGTGGTGTGATGAATGAAATGTAGTCTTCCATTGATCGTACAATACTAGCTGTAACCGCTTCACGACTATGACCTCTTTGATTAGTGTCTCTTATGATCTTTTGAATCCACTCAAGGTTTACGATTGGTACCATGCCAATGAGTAAATCGACATGTTTAGCAACATCATTCTTTTCCGTAACAACACCTCCATGAAGGCCTTCATAGAATAATAAATCAGTTCCTTCACCTAAGTCTTCCCAAGGTGTAAAAGTACCGGGCATCTGATTATAAGGAACAGCTTCGTCAAATGTATGAAGATAACGGCGCATTTTACCTTTGCCTGTTTCAGAATAATCGTTGAACAAGGTTTCTAAGGCATCAAAATCATTAGCTTGATCACCAAAATAGCTAATATTTTTACCATCATCTCGTGCTTTACGCTTTTCTAGATCCATTTCTTGTCGGGAAAAGCGGTGAAAACTATCCCCTTCGACTTTGGCAGAGGTTATTCCCAACGTCCTGAAGATATGCTCGAAAGATTCTGTCGTAGTCGAGGTGCCTGCGCCAGAAGAGCCTGTTACGGCAATAATTGGATTACGAGATGACATGTTGTCTCACTTTTTAAAAAGATGCATTTGTTTATATGATTATTTCAGGTTGAGTTCAAGCTCGTAGAAAAATAAACATCATAATTTACCCACACTAGACCTAGTACCATCCCAGGCGATTGTAATTCTTTACATAACCTAATTAGAAACTCTCTTATCAATCAGACGATATTCAGAAGAGAAAATATCTAAGATTAGAGAAAACATTTAAAAAAATGCAAAAAGCAGGCATAAAAAAACGGAGCCTGAGCTCCGTTTTTTAAACATTTTAATCTTTACGATTAAGCTTCTGTATTTGCTTCTTCAACAACTTCCGCAGCTTCTTCAACTGCTGGACGGTCTACTAGCTCAACATAAGCCATTGGTGCTTTATCACCAGTACGGTAACCACATTTTAAAATGCGAGTGTAACCGCCTGGACGTTCTTGGTAACGTTCACCAAGTTCATTAAATAAAATACCAACTACTTCTTGGTCACGTGTACGAGCAAACGCTAAACGGCGATTTGCAACACTGTCAGTTTTAGCCAATGTAATTAATGGCTCAACTACGCGACGTAGTTCTTTTGCTTTAGCAACAGTCGTTTTAATAACGCCATGTTTAACTAAAGAGCTTGCCATATTGCGGAACATCGCTTGACGATGACTGCTATTACGGTTTAACTGGCGACCGCTTTTACGATGGCGCATAAGTTAATCCTTATCTCTACTATATGTTAACGATGATATCGATTTAGTCGTTATCAGCAATGCTTTCAGGCGGCCAGTTCTCTAGGCGCATACCTAAAGATAAACCGCGAGACGCTAATACGTCTTTGATTTCCGTTAAAGACTTCTTACCTAAATTAGGTGTTTTAAGAAGTTCAACTTCTGCACGCTGTACTAAATCACCGATATACTGAATTGCTTCTGCTTTCAAACAGTTCGCTGAACGAACAGTTAATTCTAAGTCATCAACAGGACGAAGTAAGATTGGATCAAATAGAGGTTTCTCTTCTTTTTGTTCCACTTCAGTCACATCACGTAATTCAACAAATGCATCTAGCTGTTCAGCTAGAATAGTTGATGCGCGACGGATTGCTTCTTCAGGGTCTAACGTACCGTTAGTTTCCATATCAATAACTAGCTTATCTAAATCCGTGCGCTGTTCAACACGCGCAGAATCTACATCATAAGCAATTCTTTCAACAGGACTGAATGAAGCATCAACCAATAAACGGCCAATTGCTCTGTCTTCATCTTCGGCTTCGCGACGAATTGAAGCAGGTACGTAACCACGTCCCATTTCAATCTTGATACGCATGCTGATTGACCCATCACCTGTCAAATGACAGATAATGTGCTCAGGATTAGCGATAGTTACATCGCCATCATGTTGAATATCAGCAGCCGTAACAGGGCCTTCACCAGACTTAGTGATGGTAAGAACGGCTTCATTTTTACCTTCTAAACCAACTGCAAGCCCTTTAAGGTTCAACAGTATTTCGATGATGTCTTCTTGAACACCTTCTTTACTACTGTACTCGTGTAATACACCATCAATTTCAACTTCAGTTACAGCACAACCTGGCATTGAAGATAGTAAAATGCGGCGTAACGCATTACCTAAAGTGTGACCAAAACCACGTTCTAATGGCTCCAAAGTTACCTTAGCACGTGTAGTACTAACGTTTTCGATACCAACCAATCGTGGTCTTAAGAATTCGGTTACAGAACCCTGCATTATGTCCTCTCTTAAAATTCAGCTTTACTTAGAGTAAAGCTCGACAATCAACTGTTCATTAATTTCGGCAGATAAATCTGAACGATCTGGAACGCGTTTAAATACACCTTCCATTTTCTTGTTATCTACTTCAACCCAGACTGGCTTCTCGCGTTGTTCAGCTAATTCTAAAGCAGCGATTATACGCGCTTGAGTTTTAGACTTCTCACGAATTGAAACCACATCTTCTGCTTTAACATTGAAAGATGGAATATTCACTACACCGCCATTTACCACGATAGCTTTGTGGCTTACTAGTTGACGAGCTTCTGCACGTGTACTAGCAAATCCCATGCGGTAAACAACATTGTCAAGACGCTGTTCTAAAAGCTGTAACAAGTTTTCACCTGTGTTGCCTTTAATACGAGCAGCAGCTTTATAGTAGTTACTGAATTGTTTTTCAAGCACACCGTAAATACGACGAACTTTTTGTTTTTCACGAAGCTGAACACCATAGTCAGACAAACGACCGCGACGAGCGCCGTGTTGACCAGGGATAGTTTCGATTTTACATTTAGTGTCAATCGCTCTAACACCACTTTTAAGGAACAAATCTGTTCCTTCGCGGCGGCTGAGCTTTAACTTAGGACCTAAATATCTTGCCATTTTCTTTCTCCAACTATCCTATTAAACGCGACGTTTCTTAGGAGGACGACAACCATTATGAGGAATAGGAGTAACGTCAGTAATGTTGGTGATTTTAAAACCAGCAGCATTTAAGGCACGGATTGCAGATTCACGACCTGGACCTGGACCTTTAACGAACACTTCAATATTCTTCAAGCCAAACTCTTGAGCAGCTTTACCTGCACGCTCTGCAGCAACCTGCGCAGCGAACGGGGTAGATTTACGTGAACCACGGAAACCTGAACCACCTGCAGTCGCCCAAGATAAAGCATTACCTTGACGATCTGTAAGAGTCACGATTGTGTTGTTGAAAGAAGCATGGATATGAGCCATGCCATCAGCAACTTGTTTTTTTACGCGTTTACGCGTACGAACTGGAGCTTTTGCCATTGTCTAATCCCTCGTTACTTTTTAATAGGCTTACGAGGACCTTTACGGGTACGCGCATTTGTTTTAGTGCGTTGACCACGTAGAGGAAGACTGCGACGATGACGTATGCCACGGAAACAGCCAAGGTCCATCAGACGCTTGATGTTCATTGAAACTTCACGGCGTAAATCACCTTCTACGGTGTATTTATCCACTTCTGCACGAAGCACATCGATTTGAGCTTCGTCTAATTCGCTGATCTTTGTTGATTCTGCAATACCAGTTGCTACACAAATTGCTTTCGCACGTGTTGCACCGATACCGTAGATCGCAGTAAGGGCAATTACTGCATGCTTACGATCAGGGATGTTAATGCCAGCGATACGGGCCACTAACACATCTCCTATATTTAAATTAAAAACCACAGGTTGAAAAGCCCGTTAGGATACTCAACCCGACTCTTTTTCGCAAAGCGAAGCGGCATTATACAGAATAATCTGCATAATACCACTCCTAAAAGTTTTTACCTGTTAGGTTATAACTTAACCTTGACGTTGCTTATGCTTAGGGTCTGTCTTGCAAATTACACGAACAACACCAGCACGTTTCACAACTTTACAGTTACGGCAAATCTTTTTTACGGATGCACGAACTTTCATCTTACTACTCCGTTGAACCTTATCGACCGTAGCCTTTAAGGTTAGCTTTCTTAAGTACACTATCATATTGATGAGACATCATATGAGTTTGTACTTGTGCCATAAAGTCCATGATTACTACAACAATGATCAATAATGACGTACCGCCAAAATAAAACTGAACATCGAGAGCTATCATCATAAACTCAGGTACTAAACAAATAAAGGTAATATACAACGCACCCGCGAGGGTTAAACGTGTCATCACTTTATCAATGTATTTAGAAGTCTGTTCACCCGGGCGAATACCTGGAATGAATGCACCAGACTTTTTAAGGTTATCTGCTGTTTCACGCGGATTGAAAACCAATGCCGTGTAAAAGAAACAGAAAAAGATTATTGCCGCAGCTAATAACATTACGTACAGCGGTTGACCCGGAGAAATTGTAATAGACAACTCCTGTAGGAAATCAGCAACCATACCATCACCTTGACCGAACCAGCTCGCAAGCGTGCCAGGGAACAAGATAATACTTGAAGCGAAAATTGGAGGAATAACACCGGCCATATTCACTTTTAATGGTAAATGCGTGCTTTGTGCAGCGAACACTTTACGACCTTGTTGACGTTTTGCGTAGTTAACGACAATACGACGTTGACCACGTTCAACAAATACAACAAAGAAAGTGACTGCAAACACGATAACTGCAATTAGCAATAATGCTAATAAGTGCATCTCACCTTGACGCGCCATCTCTGCAGTTTGACCTACAGCTGATGGCATACCAGCAACAATACCAGCAAAAATAAGAACAGAAATACCGTTACCGATACCTCGCTCTGTAATTTGTTCACCCAGCCACATTAAGAACATTGTTCCTGTAACTAGTGATACAACTGCTGCGAAATAGAAGCCAAAACCTTCGTTAATAACAAGGCCTGGCATCATAGCCGGTAAACCGCGAGCAATCGCGATTGACTGAACTGTTGCTAATACTAAAGTACCGTAGCGCGTATATTGGCTAATCTTACGACGTCCAGCTTCACCTTCTTTCTTAAGCTCCATCATTGGCGGATGTATTACCGTCAATAGTTGCATAATAATCGAAGCCGAAATGTACGGCATAATACCTAAAGCCAATACTGAGGCTCGCTCAAGTGCACCACCAGAGAACATGTTAAACATTTCTACGATGGTGCCCTTTTGTTGATCAAACAACTGAGCTAATACAGCGGCGTCAATACCAGGGATTGGCACAAATGAACCCAAACGAAACACAATAAGTGCGCCGAATACGAACATTAACCTTTGCTTAAGCTCAGACAAACCGCCTTGAGCTTTGTTATCCATTCCTGGTGTAGCCATAATCTGTATTATTCCTCGATCTTGCCGCCGGCAGCTTCAATAGCTGCACGAGCACCTTTAGTAACACCTATACCACGGATTGTAACAGGCTTAGTGATCTCGCCAGAAAGCATGATCTTAACTGTTTCAATGTTACGCGTGATTAGGTTAGCGTCTTTAAGCGCATGAATATCGACAACATCACCTTGGATGCTATTTAGTTCATGTAAACGTACTTCAGCGTGAACTAAAGATTTACGTGACGTGAAACCAAATTTAGGTAAACGTTGTTTCAATGGCATTTGACCGCCTTCAAAACCAGGACGTACACTACCGCCAGAACGAGACTTCTGACCTTTGTGACCGCGACCACCAGTTTTACCTATGCCTGAACCAATACCACGACCACATCGTTTCTTGGCTTTCTTAGCACCTGGTGCAGGAGATAAAGTATTTAAATGCATTATTAATCCTCCACCTTAATCATGTAATGTACTTGATTAATCATACCACGTACAGATGGAGTATCTTCTAATTCCACTGTATGGTTGATACGACGTAAACCAAGACCTTTCAATGTAGCTCTATGCTTCGGAATACGACCGATAGAACTTTTTACTTGAGTTACTTTAACTGTTTTAGACATGCTTTATTACCCCAAGATATCTGCAACGTTTTTGCCACGTTTTGCAGCAACAGCTTCTGGCGATTTCATGTTCGCTAGAGCGCCGATAGTTGCACGGACAACGTTGATTGGGTTAGTAGAACCGTATGCTTTTGACAATACGTTCTGTACGCCAGCAACTTCTAGTACTGCACGCATCGCGCCACCGGCGATGATACCTGTACCTTCAGAAGCAGGTTGCATGTAAACTTTAGAACCTGAATGACGGCCCTTGATAGGGTGCTGAAGAGTAGTACCCTTCAAGTCAACAGTTACTAAGTTACGACGAGCTTTTTCCATTGCTTTCTGGATTGCAGCTGGCACTTCACGTGCTTTACCGTATCCGAATCCAACGCGACCAGCGCCGTCACCAACAACAGTTAGTGCTGTGAAACTAAAAATACGACCACCTTTAACCACTTTTGAAACGCGGTTAACGGCGATTAGCTTTTCAGCCATATCACTTTGTTGTGAGTTTTCTTGATTATGATTAGCCATCATCAACTCCTAGAATTGAAGGCCAGCTTCACGAGCTGCTTCTGCTAACGCTTTAACGCGACCATGGTAACGGAAACCTGAACGATCAAATGCAACTGACTCAACACCTTTTGCTTTTGCACGTTCTGCGATTGTTTTTCCTACAGCTTCAGCTGCAGCAATGTTACCTGTTTTTTCAACTTGTGCTTTAACTTCTTTATCTAAAGTAGATGCAGCTGCAAGTACTTCAGAACCAGTTGGAGCAATAAGTTGTGCGTAAATATGGCGAGGAGTACGGAATACAACTAAACGATTCGCACCCAACTCGCTGATTTTTGCGCGTGCA
This sequence comes from Thalassotalea atypica, assembly GCF_030295975.1. NCBI lineage: Bacteria > Pseudomonadati > Pseudomonadota > Gammaproteobacteria > Alteromonadales > Colwelliaceae > Thalassotalea > Thalassotalea atypica. The sequence continues at coordinate 554,534 of NZ_AP027364.1, read as the reverse complement.
CGTTTTGCACGGCGTAAACGAGATGTTTTCTTATCCATCGTATTACCCTACTTCTTCTTAGCTTCTTTACGGCGAACAACTTCGTCATCATAACGAATACCTTTGCCTTTATAAGGCTCAGGTGCACGATATGCACGAATGTTTGCTGCTACTTGACCAACTAAATGCTTGTCAGCACTTTTCAGTACGACTTCAGTTTGAGTTGGAGTTTCACACGTAACGCCTTCCGGAATTGCGTGGTCTACTGGGTGAGAGAATCCTAATGATAGGTTCAATACTTTACCAGCGGCTTTTGCACGATAACCAACACCGTTAAGTATTAGTTTCTTTTCAAAACCTTTATCTACGCCAACTACCATATTATTGATAATTGCGCGCGCTGTACCAGCTTGAGCCCAAGCTTCTTTGCTTTCTGCAGCTACACCAGTCTTAATTACATTTTCTTCTTGAGAAAGTGCAACTAGGCTGTTGAACGTACGAGAAAGTTCGCCCTTAGGACCTTTAACTTTAATGTCTTGACCTGATAACGTAACAGTAACGCCAGCAGGAATTTCGACAGGTGCTTTAGCAACACGAGACATATTATTATTCCTTACGCTACGAAACCAAGGATTTCACCGCCAAGACCCGCAGAGCGAGCGGCGCGATCCGTCATCAAACCTTTAGAAGTAGAAACGATTGCAATACCCATGCCTGCTAATACTTTAGGAAGCTCATTGCTGCCTTTGTATACGCGAAGACCTGGACGTGAAACACGCTTGATCGTTTCGATTACTTCTTTGCCTTCAAAATATTTCAACTCAACAGTTAGTTCAGGTTTTGTACCTTCAGCAACTGCAAATTCAGAAATATAACCTTCTTCTTTAAGTAAGTTAGCGATAGCCACTTTAAGCTTAGAAGAAGGCATAGTTACTGCAGTTTTTGCTGCAGATTGACCGTTGCGGATGCGTGTAAACATGTCCGCGATAGGATCAGTCATCATAATTGCGTTCTCCTTTGATTACCAACTAGCTTTCTTAAGACCAGGTACTTCACCGCGCATTGTCGCTTCACGTAATTTAATGCGGCTTAAACCGAATTTACGTAAAAAACCATGTGGACGGCCAGTCACGTTACAACGGTTACGTTGACGTGATGAGCTTGAGTCACGAGGTAAAGATTGAAGTTTTAATACTGCATCCCAACGTTCTTCTTCAGAAGAATTTACGTTTGAGATAATTGCTTTTAATGCACTGCGCTTTTCAGCGTACTGAGCGACTAATTTAGTGCGCTTAGCTTCACGTGCTTTCATAGATGATTTAGCCATAACTCTACACCTTATTTCTTAAACGGGAAATTAAAGGCAGTCAACAAAGCACGACCTTCCTCATCAGATGCCGCTGTGGTAGTGATAGTAATATCCATACCGCGGATCTTATCGATTTTATCATAATCGATTTCAGGAAATATGATTTGCTCACGAACGCCCATGCTGTAATTACCACGGCCATCGAATGATTTAGGGTTCAAGCCACGGAAATCACGGATACGTGGAACTGAGATAGAAATTAATCTTTCTAAGAATTCCCACATACGTTCGCCGCGTAAAGTTACTTTTGCGCCAATAGGGTAGCCTTCACGAATTTTAAAGCCCGCAACTGATTTGCGTGCTTTCGTGATCATAGGCTTTTGACCAGAGATCGAAGTAAGATCATTTGTGGCGTTTTCTAATACTTTTTTATCAGTAATAGCTTCACCAACACCCATGTTTAGGGTGATCTTTTCAATCCGAGGGACTTGCATGACACTTTTGTATTCAAACTTCTTTTGAAGGTCTGAAACAATTGTATCTTTGTAAAACTCATGCAGTTTCGCCATCGTTTACTCCAATATTAAACTAATTCGTTATCAGACTTGAAGAAACGAACTTTTTTGCCGTCTTCAATTCTGAAACCAACGCGATCCGCTTTCCCTGATTTAGGGTTAACGATTGCTACGTTAGATACATGGATTGGTGCTTCTTTCTCAACGATGCCACCAGCTTGCTGTAACTGAGGTACAGGCTTCTGATGTTTCTTGATTAGGTTAACACCTTCTACAAATACTTTGCTGTTTTCAACAAGAACTTTAGTAACTTTACCAGTTTTGCCCTTGTCTTTACCCGCAAGTACGATTATTTCGTCATTTAGACGAATTTTAGAGGCCATTTTCGTGACTCCTTATAGTACTTCTGGTGCTAATGATACGATCTTCATGAACTTTTCAGTTCTTAATTCACGTGTCACCGGCCCGAAAATACGAGTACCAATTGGCTGTAAGTTAGCATTTAACATTACTGCCGAGTTGCCGTCAAAACGAATGGTTGAACCATCTGAACGACGTACGCCCTTTTTAGTGCGCACCACTACCGCGTTTAGGACATCACCTTTTTTTACTTTGCCGCGAGGAATTGCTTCCTTCACTGCAACTTTAATGACATCACCAATGCGTGCGTAGCGACGGTGCGAGCCACCAAGGACCTTTATACACTGTACACGTTTGGCGCCGCTATTATCAGCAACGTCAAGCTGTGATTGCATCTGGATCATTTTATGTGCTCCGCTGTTATTTAAAATTCAAGGCCAGAAATTTGACCCGTCACTGCCTTTAAAAAACCCACTCATAACGAGAGGGCGCGAGATTATAACACCACCAATTTTAAATTGGTACTTTATTTATACAATTTGTTTGGGTTATGAAACGATATATATTGTTGCTACATTCTGGATGGAAGAAAAGGTGACACATCAATAATTTCTTGTATCACCAAAATTTAGAATTAGCGACGAATTAGAATTGATTGATAAGATCGGTTGTTATTCCATCAAATGAATATACGTTACCGCCATATTTACTCGCAAATGCATCCGCCACTTTTTTCTCTGCAAAGCTAGCTAACGTAGAGCCCATTGCGCCAGACTGATTTGAACCGACCACAAACCAAGCGCTTTTAGCATCTATATATAGTTCATCGTCTGGCATATCCCATGGCACCTGACTCATATCATGCACCAGCAATTGTTTAACATTTCTTTTATGCTCAGGATCTAAATAATACGCAAACATATCTCGGGTCGAACAGAACTTACGTGGCGTATTTTCGGTTTTATGAGTCACCGCACCTTTAGGGCCCGCAAAACCTTCAATGATCATACCGCACAAGTGACATTCGTCCGCTTTTTCAATCGCCACTGCGGTTAACAATGCTTCTTCAGTTTTTTGCTCCGTACAAGCACCTAATGTTATTGCCGTTATAAGCATCAACGCGTGATGAATTTTTTTCATTAAATTTTTCTCGTTCTAAAAATAACTATTGCTAGTACTAGCGGGATTATCACCCATAAGCCAAGTAAGATAAATAGCTCACTAGCTGAAGCACTTGACTGTATTGCCACGGCCAAAGCCCCATTAACATCTGAGCTTTCAAGACCTGCAAAATTAACTAATCTAAAAATATCGGCAGGGTTGAGCATCATTAAATTCGTTAAGCCTTGCTGTGACATAACGTCTTCTGTTCCAACAAGTAATGCAAGCATTGCCATATCGAACACTAATGCGAAGAAGAACCATAAGATTAGCGCAAAACCTGCGGCCTTAGACTTTTCGTTTACTAATAAACTGACAATATAGGCTATAGCAGTAAAGCTCAACCCCAGTAATATGGCTGAGCCAATGAATAGACTAAAGGCAGGCAATACTTCTTCTGCGCCCTGTTGGTATGACAGCAATGCGGCAGAAGCGCCAAAACCCAATAGAATGGCAAGCGATATAATTCCCCCTTGCCCAATAAATTTACCTAACAGTAACTGGCTTTTACTCATTGGATAAGTCAACAATAAAAGGAGGGTGCCTGATTCTTGCTCACCAACAAAACTGTCGTAACTCACCAATAAAGCTATTAATGGAATTAGGAATACCGCGAGGCTCGCCAAACTCGCTATTGTCGATGACAATGATGCAACACCTACGCTGCCCGATACGGCGCTACCATAGTAACTTAATCCGATGGATAAAATGGCAAAAATCCCTGTGATTGAGATAAACCATCTGTTTCTTAAGCCATCATGAAACTCTTTATTTGCGACCGTTAGAATTTGTTTCATGAATGGGCCCCTAATGTCATGTTTTTCGATTGTGCTGATATAGATTCGTGTGCAGTCAAAAAATGCTGATACAACTGATTAAGATTGGCAGGAGACACGCTGATATCAGACAATCCATCATGGCTAAGTAAGTGTCGTAAAACTTGCACTTTTTGAGGCTCGGGCACTAACAAAGACTGTTGTTCGATATCCCAGTAATCATTAAGCAATTTATCTTTCACTAGTGCTCCATTTAACCCGTGGGGCTTTATTGTCACGTTCAGATTAGCTTGCTGTCTAAGTTCGCTAAGTGTTCCTATTGCCAGCTGTTTACCCGAAGACATGATCATTGCTCTGTCAATATGCTGCTCTACGCCAGGTAAAACATGAGAGCAAAGAATAATACTAGCGCCTGAAGACTTTAATTGGTCTACTGTTTGGTAAAACTCTTGTGTCGCTATTGGATCTAAACCAACAGTGGGCTCATCAAGTAGGAGTAATTTCGGCTCACCGATAAATGCTTGTGCTAGACCTAAACGCTGACGCATACCTTTGGAGTAGGTTTTCACTTGTCTATTCATAGCATGAGATAAACCGACTTGTTCAAGCAACTGATGTGCAGTTTTTTTGTCGTAGCCTTTTAACTTACTAAAGTAAGTAAGTACCTCCAAACCCGTTAGGTGTTCATAGAAGCTCACATTTTCAGGTAAATAGCCCATTTGTTTACGCATGTGCCATGCTTCTTTACTGTCTGGACTAACGCCAAATACTGACACTTCACCGGCTGTCGCAGAAATAACCCCCAAAATGAGCTTCATCATGGTTGTTTTACCGGCACCGTTGTGACCGAATAAACCAAGCACCTCACCTTCTGGTAAAGACAGATTAATATTTGAAAGTGCATCAAGTTGTTGATATGACTTCGACGCTTCATTGAGTGACACAATGATTTTGCTCATAATTTTATTTACTCTTTAACTACGGCTATTTGTTGCAGATTTTCGATTGCAGGTGGACTCATTAAGGGGAAGCTATCTTTAACTCCCGGTGGTTTTAAGACAGGAAATTGTCGTTGCACCCATCGCAACACTAATATAGCTGGACTCGACATCAATACTTTCATTTCTGGGTATTGCCAAAGTAATTTATCAATCCCGTCGTTAGGCTCAAACGGTACATCACCTTTTTCATCGTTGTTCATGTCCCAGCCTAAATAATTGCTCCAATAATTACCGTAGCCGTCTTTACTCCACTCTTGCTTCTTATTCGACACATATTTAACTTGGACGGGGTTATCTATAAAGCTGTTACCATATACTTTCGTGTTCTCCGAGCCCGCGGTCAGGTGAATGCCAATTTCCGTGCGCTTAACCACGTTATTACTGATGGTGTTATAACCAGAATTATAGACAAAAAAGCCCTTTCCATCTCGACCCAACACCTTTTTCTCAGGTTTGGTCCACACGTCTTCTATAACATTTCCGCTAATGTTGCTATGAATAATGTAGTTGAGCAAAAATCCATAATCTTCGCTGTCTTTACTGGTGTTACCCGTAATCTCAAGGTAGCGAGAATTCATCATCGCGTAACCTGCTCGGGTACTGTATGCGTGATTTTGAATAATACTGTTTTTATAAGAATACATGTAATGAATACCGTAGCGTAAGTGGTGCAAGGTATTTCCTCGCAATACATTATCTTGGCTATTAATCACATACAAGCCATCACGTACTTTACTGATATTATTATTAATGACCTCGCTTTGCTTAACCCCCGACAGTTGGATGCCATTGCCGCGATCTGCCGTTCGAAGTGTTGTGTTTCCTATAACCGTATTATTCAGAATACGAGTATTTTGGGTATTTTGTATCCACATGCCAAAGGCGTCGCCTTGCAAATGGTTATTTTTAATCAAAAGGTTTGTTGTTGGTTGCTCAGCATAAATTCCGGCATTTTGCTCGGTTAAATCATCGCCCCAATTAACAATAGAAAGATTGTCAATTGTAATATTTGAACTCGTTAACAAAAGTGCATTGCCACTGCCACCGGCGTCAAGGATAGACTCTTTGGTTCCAGACAAAGTGAGTTGTTTATCAATTGTGAATTGCCCACGGTAACGCCCTGGTGCCAAAATCAAATGATCACCCGCTTGAGCTAAAGAGATTTGTTTTGATAGATCCATGCCTGCATCAACATGAATTACCTCTGCCTTGGAGTGTAAGCTCAGCAAAATAAAGCTTAAAGTAAGCAGAACAGAATGTTTAAAAATCGACAAGAGCATTCTCTCTTCTTTAAATTAAACAACGCATAATGCTAGGCACTATGCGTTGTTTTAGAGATAATATGGGTAAAAACAATTACGCGTTTTTCCCCAGTATACCTTATGCCGGCTCTACAAGCATACGACCACGCATTTCCATGTGTAATGCGTGACAGAACCAGTTACAGTAGTACCATTGTACGCCTGGTTTGTCGGCAATAAAGGTCACAGAAGCTGTAGCTTGTGGACCAATTTCCATTTGTACACCATGGTTAGTCATACAGAAACCGTGGGTTACGTCTTCAACTTGGTCAAGGTTAGTCACTACAACAGTGACTTCGTTTCCTTCTTTAACGGTAAACTCATTCATACCAAAGTTAGGGGCGATAGATGTCATGTAAACACGTACTTTATTGCCGTCGCGAATAACCTTGTTTTCCGTCATGACGTTCACACCGTCGGCTTTAGCCATTGCCACTGTGCCCGCGAAGATAGGATCATCACGCGTCCAAAGTTTGTTTGGCTTCATTTTACTGCGATGTACCATCATACAGTCATGCGGTTCAGCATAAGTAGGGCCGTCATGTACTAGTTTCATTTCATCACCAGAGATATCAATTAATTGATCATTTTCTGGGCGTAATGGACCAACAGGTAAGAAACGGTCTTTAGAGAACTTACATAGTGACACTAACCATTTACCATCAGCGTCACGCGTTTCACCAGCTGATGTATGGTTATGGCCTGGTTGATAGTGAACGTCTAGTTTTTGACGAATGTAGTTAACTTTTTCACCATTATAAGCACGTACTGCGTCTTCAACGTTCCATTTAGCAATTTGGCTATCCAAGAATAACGTTGTATAAGCATTACCTTTATTATCAAAGGCGGTATGTAGTGGACCTAAACCTAATTCAACTTCTGCGGCAATAGCGTCACGAGGCTTAATTTTATCCGCGAATAAAGAATCAAGCTTAGCAATTTCTATCAATGAAACTGTAGGTGATAACTTACCGTTTGCTGCGAAGTACTTACCATTTGGCGAAGTATTTAAACCGTGAGGAGATTTTGGCACCGGAATGTAACGAGTCAGCTCAGAGCCTTTTTGACCGTCCAATACTTTGACACCATTCATCATTTTGTAGTTGCCAGCTTTGATCGCGGCTTCACAACGTTCAAGACTAAATATTACAACATGGTCACGTTCAGCCGTGATCATTTCACCTAAATTAACGCCATTTTCTGAATTATAACAAGTAGAAGCGAAATATTTACCGTCATAATCTGCATCAGTGTTGTCTAAGTTACCAGAAACAATCACTTGGAAAGAAACTTCCATTGTTTCTGCATCAATACAGTTAAACATTGAACGGTAAGCTTTAGGGTTGTTTAGATCTGTCCCATCATTAACCAAAGGTACTTCAAATTCACCGTTACAAATCACGTATTTAGTGTAAGGAACTTTTTGTACACGCAAACCATGGATAGCTTGAACATTAGGTACATGAGTAATCTTATCAGTTTTCATTACGTCACAACGAATTCGACCAACACGTGTGTTTGATTTATCGTTGATGAATACATATTTACCGTTGTAGCTACCGTCAGTCATTGACATGTGTGGGTGATGAGAGTCACCTACATGAATATTTTCGCTCTGCTTACCTTTAATAGCCTTCGATTCATTTGTGATGCCCCAACCTGTTGCACTATCAGTGTTAAATACAGGTATACGCATTAATTCACGCATTGACGGAACACCTAAAATACGTACTTCACCAGAGTGACCACCACTCCAGAAACCATAGTATTCATCTAGTTCGCCTGGGCCAACATGTGGGCTACCTGCTGCTTCTTTAGCTTTGGCTTGTGCCGTCGCAGCAAACATTGCTGCAGTCATAGGTGCTGCTACTGCGCCAGCGCCTATTAATGCGGTTTTGCCAAAAAATTTACGGCGCTCTTCATTCTCGAGGCCTAACTCTGTTGAGTCTTTTTCATTGTCGATCATGTGCTTCTCCAATTGTTATTTTTGATGCTCTTTAAAGAGCTATTAACCAGATATTGCTTAAAAGTTAATTCGTTACTTCTACAGGAATAGCCTGTTTTTTATATTGTTGTTTCTTACGCGCCATTTTTTTCAATGGTGGACATTTTGTCTCGTTAAAATATGTCATTTGGCAATCAAGGCAATAATGACATTCGCGCATATTAATGGTGCCATCAGGATAAATTGCTTGAATTTCACATTCTTTAGCACAAGTTTTACAAGGGGTGCCACACTCAGGACGACGTTTTAGCCAACTAAATAACCGCGCACTGTTTGGCATAGATAACGCTGCCCCTAATGGACATAAATATCGGCAAAAGAATTTACGTGTAAAGATGTTAATCACTAATAAGAAAGCGGCGTAGATAACAAAAGGCCATGTTCTGTCAAATTTTAACAAAAATGTTGTTTTGAAAGGCTCAATTTCTGCGAACTGCTCTGCTGTTGCTAAAGAGTCTAAAGATAAGCCGAATAATCCAAGTAAAATAAGATACTTAATTGCCCATAATCGCTCATGCACTGCAAAAGGAAGTTCAAACTGTCTGATTTTCAACATGCGGGCGACGTGATTTATCAACTCTTGCAATGCGCCAAAAGGACACAACCAACCACAATATACCGCGCGCCCCCAGATGACGACTGTGACAGCAGCAGCTATCCACAGGCAGAAAATAATAGGGTCAAGTAAGAATAAGTCCCAGCTGAAATCTTTCATGAATGCTTGTAAAAACGTAAACACATTAACAACTGATAGCTGACCGCCCCAACTCCACCCGATAAATACAACGGTGAATATTAAAAATATATGTCTAAAGTTGTGCATGAAGGTTGGATGTCTAACGAAGACATCTTGGAAAAACAACATTAATATAAGTAATGACATGGCAAAAATTAAGATCATCACTTCAGCATTTTTTTCCTGCCAAACCTGCTGTGTTAAGGTGAGTTCCTCTTCAACTATTGGTCTGTCAACATCTCTGCCTAGAGCTGAGTAGTCGCCTTTAAATGTTGTAAAAATACTGTCTAGAGGCCCTGTTTGACGACGTACTAGTAACTCAAGTTGCCAGTCTTCGCCGGGGTTGAATTTATGATGTTCACCAATCACAAACAAAGACATTTCTTTGAACTCAGGTGCGCCAGAAATAACCAAATCAGTAATGCGATGATGATCTAAATCGCGAAAAGAAATATTGGTGTCATTTTGAATCACCTGTATACGATCGAATATCGCGCCGCGAACATAGCCTGAACCTTTGAATGAGTACCCATTACCCATAATAAGCACCGCATGTTCGCCTGGCTTAAGCAGCTTCTGAAGCCACTCAAACTCTGCTTCACCTAATATATTTTTACCAAGATTTGGTAGATTTATTTGGCCAAAGTAAATATCCGCAAACATATCTTGCTTTTGCTCAGGTGATGCTTTTTCAACATCTTCAGCTTCGGTACCTACAAATGCCTGGTCGATTTTTGCTCGGTCTAGAAAAAGTCTTCTGATCGAGCCATCTCCGACCAACGCTTGCCAGTCAGCAGATGTATATACGTCCTGTTTGATTGTCGCCATCGGCGTGGCACTGAACTGACTTTCATCAATAATCCCTTGCGACTTAGCAACGGACTGTGCAGCACGAGTGATTGCAACATTCATCACGCGAACGGTAACCGTTGCTCCAGATAACCCATCTATGTGAACAGAGCCTTGCGAGGTATTACCTCCTACTTTAATTTTCGTTGCAACGGATAAGCCTGGATACTGATCAGCAAAATCATATAATTTCGTTTCAGGAATACCCGCAAGAATAATTGGCTCGTGATGTTCCAATACTTTTGCTGCTAAATAATTCCCTTGTGGATCTATAATAACTAGCATGTTTACTGGCTCACCTGAATAGGCAGGTATTTTCGCTATGTCGTTAGTTTCAAAGGCATAACCTAAAACTTCATCGCCCTGTTTAATAACCCAATGTAACGGGTCGCCTTGTTTTTCAGAAATGCTGGCTTGCGAAGGAAAAATTTCTTTAATTAGAGGGATAGGATCTTTAGGCGGACTAACAAACAACGCATAACTTGGCAATGCCCAAGTGAGCGCGAAAAGAATAAAGCTTAGAGTAAAATACTGACGCATTGTTCAACCTTGATAACGAAGTTTATAGATAACTCTATATTTCGGTAAGGTAGCACTCTATGTATTCAATTGTAACAATGCTCAGTAACTACTAAGCCCTTTGTTGATCTGAGTCATGCTTTCCTTTTAGTTCAAAGAATAGACAATTATTTTGGAGTAGCAAGGCACTAAACCCTTACGATTACTAGGGATTTTATTGAACTGATTTAATCGCTTAGTTTTGTGACAATTGTAAGTTAGGAATAAGATTATTATTAAGATAAAGCTAGCTTTGTAACAACTTCATTTTGCATTGGGCATAAAAAAGCCCCACCGGTTAGGGTGAGGCTTTTACGCATATATTGAAGTGTTTACGTACTAGAAATTGCGATTAAGCTTTTTCTAAAACGTCAACCAATGTCCAAGATTTACTCTTAGAAATTGGTGCACATTCACGAATAGTTACTAAGTCACCTTCGTTACATACGTTAGCTTCATCATGTGCTTTCAACTTAGTTGAACGGATCATGAATTTACCGTATATAGGGTGCTTAACACGACGCTCGATCAGAACAGTAACAGACTTATCCATCTTGTTGCTGATTACGCGACCTTGTAGTGTACGAATTTTATCGCTCATTACTTACCAGCCTTTTCAGTCATGATTGTCTTTACGCGTGCAATGTTGCGACGCACTGTTCTAAGCATATGTGTCTGAGCTAACTGACCAGTACTTGCTTGCATACGTAAGTTAAATTGCTCACGTAGTAAGTTAAGTAGTTCAGCGTTTAGCTCTTCAATGCTCTTTTCTTTAAGTTCGCTAGCTTTCATTACATCACCGTTCTAGTTACGAAGGTAGTTTTGAAAGGAAGCTTAGCTGCTGCTAAAGCAAAAGCTTCACGCGCTAACTCTTCAGAAACACCTTCCATTTCATAAAGAACACGACCTGGTAGGATTTGACAAACCCAATATTCCACGCCACCTTTACCTTTACCCATACGAACCTCAAGAGGTTTTTTAGTAATTGGCTTATCAGGGAATACGCGAATCCAGATTTTACCTTGACGCTTAACGTGACGAGTCATCGCACGACGAGCGGCTTCGATTTGACGAGCAGTCATACGACCACGCTCAACTGATTTCAAACCGAAAGTACCGAAGCTAACTGAGCTACCTGTGTGTGCAAGACCACGGTTGCGCAGTTTCATTTGCTTACGGAATTTAGTACGTTTTGGTTGTAACATTACTTAACTCCTACTTGCTCTTACGGTTGTTTCTTTTCTTAGGCTTAGGAGCTGGCGCTTCTACTTGCGTAGGCATGCCACCAATTACTTCACCTTTAAAGATCCAAACTTTAATACCGATAGTACCGTACGTAGTTTCGCCACGCGCAGTAGCATAGTCGATGTCAGCACGCAAAGTGTGTAATGGAACACGGCCTTCACGGTACCATTCAGAGCGAGCAATATCTGCACCGCCTAAACGACCACTAACTTCAACTTTGATACCTTTAGCACCTAAACGCATAGCGTTTTGTACTGCACGCTTCATAGCACGACGGAACATAACACGACGTTCTAATTGGCTAGCAATGCTGTCAGCAACTAATTGAGCATCCATCTCTGGCTTACGTACTTCCGCAATGTTAATTTGCGCAGGTACACCAGCGATTTGTGATACTTTTAAACGTAATTTTTCTACGTCTTCGCCTTTCTTACCGATAACAACACCTGGACGAGCCGTGTGGATTGTTACGCGGATAGATTTAGCTGGACGCTCAATCACGATTTTCGATAAAGAAGCACGCTTAAGTTTTTCAGTTAAGTATTCACGAACCAAATGGTCACCGTGAAGGTTATCTGCATAATCTTTGCTGCTTGCGAACCATGTAGACGCGAAAGGCTTTGTGATACCTAGGCGAATACCGGTAGGATGTACTTTTTGACCCATACTAATATCTCCTAGTTATCAGCAACAACCACAGTGATGTGGCTTGTGCGTTTAAGGATACGATCCGCGCGACCTTTCGCACGAGGCTTAATACGTTTCATTGTTGGACCATCGTCAACCATAATAGTTTTAACGAATAATTCATCAATGTCTGCACCATCATTGTGCTCTGCGTTAGCAATTGCTGAGTCAAGTACTTTCTTCACTAAAACAGCAGCTGATTTGTTGCTGTAAGTTAAGATTTCAAGTGCTTTCTCAACGTGCAAGCCGCGGATTTGATCCACAACTAAACGTGCTTTTTGAGCAGAACCACGGGCAAATTTATGTTTAGCAATAGCTTCCATTTAACTTCCCCTTATCTTTTCTTCGCTTTCTTATCCGCAGCATGGCCACGGTAAGTACGAGTTGGTGCAAATTCACCTAGTTTGTGACCGATCATTTCATCAGTTACAAACACAGGTACGTGTTGACGGCCATTATGGACAGCTATGGTCAATCCGATCATATTAGGTATGATCATTGAACGACGGGACCAAGTTTTAATTGGTTTTTTATTCCCGCTTTCCAGAGCTTTCTCTACCTTCGTCAACAAGTGTAGGTCGATAAATGGACCTTTCTTGAGAGAACGTGGCATGGTGATTCCTCTTATTTAATTAACTAGTACTATTTAGTACGACGACGTACGATGAACTTATCAGTACGCTTGTTTTTACGAGTCTTGTAACCTTTAGTAGGTACGCCCCAAGGAGATACTGGGTGACGACCACCAGAAGTACGACCTTCACCACCACCGTGTGGGTGATCAACCGGGTTCATGGCAACACCACGAACAGTTGGGCGAACACCACGCCAGCGTGTAGCACCAGCTTTACCTAGTGAACGTAACATGTGTTCTGCGTTACCAATCTCACCAAGAGTTGCACGACAGTCAGCTTCGATTTTACGCATTTCGCCAGAGCGAAGACGTAAAGTCACATAAGCGCCATCTTTAGCAACTAATTGTGCATAAGTACCAGCAGCACGCGCGATTTGAGCACCTTTACCAGGCTTCAATTCGATTGCGTGAACAACACTACCTAATGGTGTGTTACGTAAAGGTAATGTGTTACCTGCTTTGATTGGAGCATCGATACCTGACTGGATCGTATCACCAGCTGTAAGGCCTTTTGGAGCCAAGATGTAACGACGTTCACCATCTGCATATAATACTAACGCAATGTTAGCACTACGGTTTGGATCATATTCCAAACGCTCTACTTTTGCAGGGATACCATCTTTAGTACGTTTAAAGTCAATCAAACGGTAATGATGCTTGTGACCACCACCTACGTGACGAACTGTAATACGACCTGTATTGTTACGACCACCAGTTTTAGATTTAGTATCTAATAAAGGAGCGTAAGGCTTACCTTTGTGCAACTCAGAGTTAACCACTTTAACAACGTGGCGACGACCCGGAGAAGTTGGTTTACATTTTACAATAGCCATTTTATAACTCTCCTATTACTCAGCGCCAACGAAGTCGATATCACTGCCTTCTGCAAGAGTAACGTACGCTTTTTTCCAGTCGCTACGACGACCAAAACGAGCACCTGTACGTTTTGTTTTACCCTTAACATTCAAAGTGCGAACACCTTCAACAGAAACTTCGAATAACTTTTCAACAGCGGCTTTGATTTCAGCTTTAGTAGCAGTAGTAGCAACTTTGAAAACAACTGTGTTGTTTGCTTCAGCGGCCATTGTTGCTTTCTCAGAAATGTTCGGTGCTAAAAGCACTTTCAACAAACGTTCTTCGCTTATCATGCTAACATCTCCTCGATTTGCTTAACTGCAGAAGCAGTCATCAATACTTTTTCAAAACCAACTAAAGAAACTGGGTCGATTGCTTGAACGTCACGAACGTCAACTTTGTATAAGTTGCGAGCAGACAAGAATAAGTTCTCATCAACTTCTGGCGTTACAATCAATACATCTTTAAGTTCTAAACCTTTAAGCTTAGCAACTAATTCTTTAGTTTTCGGTGTTTCAACTGCGAAATCATTAACTATAACTAAACGTTCTTGACGAACTAATTCAGAAAGGATGCTAGCAATAGCACCACGATACATTTTACGGTTAACTTTTTGGCTGTGATCTTGTGGCTTAGCAGCGAATGTTACGCCACCTGTACGCCAGATTGGACCACGAGTTGTACCAGCACGTGCACGGCCAGTACCTTTTTGACGCCATGGCTTCTTGCCACCGCCGCTTACTTCAGAACGAGTTTTCTGAGCACGTGTACCTTGACGAGCACCAGCTGCATATGCAACTACTACTTGGTGTACTAATGCTTCATTGAACTCACGTCCGAAAGTTGCTTCAGAAACTTCAAGAGCGCCTGACGCGTCTTTTAATGCTAATTCCATCAAAATTCTCCTCAGACGTTAGGCTTTAACAGCTGGTTTGATGATTACGTTACCGTTAATTGCGCCCGGAACTGCACCTTTAATAAGAAGCAAGTTACGTTCAGCATCAACGCGAACCAATTCAAGGTTTTGTGTAGTTACCTTCACAGCACCCATGTGACCAGACATTTTTTTGCCTTTAAATACACGACCTGGTGTTTGACACTGGCCGATTGAACCGTTTGAACGGTGAGAGATAGAGTTACCGTGAGTAGCATCTTGCATTGTAAAATTCCAACGCTTAATACCACCTTGGAAACCTTTACCTTTCGATGTACCGGTTACGTCTACTAATTTAGTGTCGTTGAAAAGCTCAACAGTGATCGCACTGCCAGCTTCAAGACCTTCACCTTCATTTTCGTTTAAACGGAATTCCCACAAGCCGCGGCCTGCTTCGATTCCTGCTTTAGCGAAATGTCCAGCTGCTGGTTTGTTAACACGGTTTGCTTTTTTAGCACCCGTAGTAACTTGTAGTGCTGAATAACCATCGTTGTCTACAGTTTTAACCTGAGCAACACGGTTCGCTTCAACTTCTAGGACTGTAACAGGTGTAGAAACGCCATCTTCAGAGAAGATACGAGTCATGCCTACTTTACGTCCAACTAGACCTATAGTCATGTTAAAACCCCCTATTAACCCAAGCTAATTTGAACGTCAACGCCAGCTGCTAAGTCTAAACGCATCAATGCGTCAACAGTCTTATCAGTAGGTTCAACGATATCAATTAAACGCTTGTGAGTACGAATTTCGTACTGATCACGCGCATCTTTGTTAACGTGTGGAGAAACCAAGATAGTGAAACGTTCCTTGCGAGTAGGAAGTGGAATAGGACCACGAACCTGTGCGCCAGTACGTTTTGCAGTATCAACGATTTCTGCTGTAGATTGATCAATCAAACGATGATCGAACGCTTTCAAACGAATGCGAATTCTTTGATTTGACATGAAGACAAATCCCCAATTTTAAAGAACGAACAAAATACTGCCCATCACCTTCCTATTGTAGAAGGGGGGAGTATCGCTAATATCATTCAACCCCCTATCGGGGTTGCTGTAGAAGCAAACAAACCTGAGTTATATTTGCTTAAAAACACGCAGGCATAGCCATACGTGGAGGCGTATTATACTTAATTCGATTAGAAATACAACCATAACTTTTAACTTGCTAGAAATGCACTAACATGGTGGTTGTCACACTGGAATTGATATACTTAACAATTGTTCAGCATGGCTTATTAGGCAATAAACATTACTACCATATAGCTAGCACAAATTTGCTCTGCTATTAGATAGTTTTAATAACAAGCCGGAAAAACTAATACGGTTCCATAGGTTGTTGCTATGCTTTAATCACACATGAATAAAATTAGGTACTAGGTATGCTAGTACTTATATATCTTGTATATCTTGGCGAAAGCACCGCAAAATCTATTTAACTCTGCTTATATATAGAAAGCTTTAAACAAACCGTTGACTATTTGGGTCACAGTAACATTGTGCACTTTGTTTTTTAGCCATAAAGCACTGAGCTATTCTTTTAGAATTGCACAGATTTGCAAGCGAAACGGTTGTAAATACCAAAATAATTAGTATTTTTGTTCAATATTGAATAAACGCTGAAACTCCCCACAATCACTAGCTTTGGCTAATTTCTGCGCTGGTAAATAGCGATATTTTCTTATTCAACTATGTTTGTTTGCTTGAAGTTCTGGTATACTCGCGCGGTTTTTATTCACTAACCTTATTTAGAGCAAAACAATGGCAGATTTAAGTAAATACAGAAATATTGGTATTTTCGCTCACGTTGATGCTGGTAAAACCACCACAACAGAACGAATTTTGAAACTTACAGGTATGATCCATAAGATTGGTGAAGTACATGATGGTGAGTCAACTACTGACTTCATGGAACAGGAAGCTGAGCGCGGTATTACTATCCAGTCTGCTGCTGTAACTTGTGAGTGGAAAAAACACCGTTTCAACGTAATTGACACTCCTGGTCACGTTGACTTTACAGTAGAAGTATACCGTTCACTTAAAGTACTTGATGGTGGTATCGGTGTATTTTGTGGTTCTGGTGGTGTTGAGCCACAATCGGAAACTAACTGGCGTTACGCTAACGAGTCTAAAGTTGCTCGTTTAATTTTCGTTAACAAGTTAGACCGTTTAGGTGCGAACTTTTACCGCGTTAAAGATCAAGTAGAAAATGTACTTGGTGCCCGCCCACTTGCAATGACTTTACCAATTGGTGAAGAAGATGATTTTGTAGGTGTTGTTGATGTACTAACTCAAAAAGCATACTACTGGGATGATTCAGGTCAGCCAGAAAACTACGAAGTTAAAGATATCCCTGCGGATATGGTTGACGACGCTGCTGCTTACCGTGAAGAAATGATCGAAACAGCTTTAGAAGCTGACGAAGACATGTTGATGGAATATTTGGAAGGTGAAATGACACCGACTGAAGAACAAATTAAAGCATGTATCCGTAAAGGTACAAACGAATTAATGTTCTTCCCTACATACTGTGGTTCAGCATTCAAAAACAAAGGTATGCAGTTATTATTAGACGCTGTTGTTGATTACTTACCTTCGCCAACTGAAGTTCCGCCTCAACCGTTAACTGACGAAGAAGGTGAACCTACAGGTGAATTCGCGATCGTTGATGCTGAAGAGCCGTTCCGTGCATTAGCATTCAAAATTATGGATGACCGATTCGGTGCCCTTACTTTCGTACGTGTATACTCAGGTACATTAAACAAAGGCGATACTGTACTTAACTCATTCACTGGCAAGACTGAACGTATCGGCCGCATGGTTGAAATGCAAGCTGAAGACCGTACAGAACTTACATCAGCACAAGCGGGTGATATCCTTGCTATCGTAGGTATGAAAAACGTTCAAACAGGTCATACTTTATGTTCTGTTAAAGAGCCATGTACACTTGAGGCTATGGTATTCCCTGAGCCAGTAATCTCAATCGCTGTATCGCCTAAAGATAAAGGTTCTACAGAGAAAATGGGTATCGCTATCGGTAAGATGGTTGCAGAAGATCCTACGTTCAAAGTTGAAACTGACGAAGATTCTGGTGAAACCATCCTTAAAGGTATGGGTGAATTACACTTAGATATTAAAGTAGATATCTTAAAGCGTACTTACGGCGTTGAATTAGAGGTTGGTAAACCACAAGTTGCTTACCGTGAAACAATCACTCAAGAAATTGAAGATTCTTACACGCATAAGAAACAATCAGGTGGTTCTGGTCAGTTTGGTAAGATCGATTACAAAATCCGTCCAGGCGAGCCAAACTCTGGTTTCACGTTCACTTCAACGGTTGTTGGTGGTAACGTTCCTAAGGAATTCTTCCCGGCTGTTGAGAAAGGTTTCAAATCAATGATGGATACTGGTGTTCTTGCTGGTTTCCCTGTATTGGATGTTGAAGTTGAATTATTCGACGGTGGCTTCCACGCGGTTGATTCATCTGCTGTTGCCTTCGAAATCGCTGCAAAAGGCGCATTCCGTCAGTCGATTCCAAAAGCCGGTGCTCAGTTAATTGAACCAATCATGAAAGTTGATGTGTTTACTCCAGAAGATCACGTTGGTGATGTTATCGGTGACCTTAACCGTCGTCGTGGTATGATCAAAGACCAAGAAGCTGGTACAACTGGTGTTCGTATTAAAGCAGACGTTCCTCTT
This sequence comes from Thalassotalea atypica, assembly GCF_030295975.1. Taxonomy (NCBI): domain Bacteria; kingdom Pseudomonadati; phylum Pseudomonadota; class Gammaproteobacteria; order Alteromonadales; family Colwelliaceae; genus Thalassotalea; species Thalassotalea atypica. The sequence continues at coordinate 535,934 of NZ_AP027364.1, read as the reverse complement.
TCAGAAATGTTCGGTTACATCGGAACATTACGTACAATGACATCAGGTCGTGGTCAATTCTCTATGGAATTCTCTCACTACAACCCATGTCCAAATAACGTTGCTGAAGCAGTAATTGCTGAAGTTAAAGAGCGTAATGCTAAAAAATAATTATTAAGTTAATTATTTAATTAAAGAGCCTCGCAACAGCGGGGCTTTTTTATACTTATTCAAACAAAAAACCCCTGCTTCTATTTTATGAAAAGATAACTTCCCTTTATCAACTATTGATCCGAACTCCCATTCAGACTAAACTCATCTGACCAGTATGTTGGATTTTTCCATTTTTGCATAACAAGAGTTTTATATGACCGATTTTAAAGCCCCCGTTGAAGACATCAATTTTCTCGTTAATGATGTTTTTAAATTTGAACAGCACTATAAAAAATTTCCAGAGTTTGAAGAAGCAACGCCAGACCTTGTAGAAGTCATTATCAGTGAGTGTGCTAAATTTTGTGAAAATGAACTCGCCCCACTAAATCACAGTGGAGATAAAGAAGGGTGTACATTCAATGACGGCGTTGTAACCACACCATCAGGGTTTAAAGAGGCATACCAGCAATTTATAGAAGCAGGGTGGCAAGGGCTTTCTCACCCTGTTGAATATGGCGGTCAAGGACTACCAACATCACTCGGCTTAATCAAAAGCGAAATAGTAGGCACTTCTAACTGGTCTTTTGGCATGTACCCTGGTCTTAGTATTGGTGCTATGAATACCATTTTGGCGCATGGTAGCGAAGAACAAAAAAATAGCTACATGCCTAAACTTACAGAAGGTACATGGAGTGGCACCATGTGTCTTACTGAAGCGCAATGTGGTACCGACTTAGGACAGATTAGAACAAAAGCAGAGCCAAATGAAGACGGTAGTTTCTCAGTTACTGGTAGCAAAATTTTTATTTCTGCTGGTGAACATGATCTGACTGAAAACATCATCCATATTGTGTTAGCACGTCTACCTAATGCACCTAAAGGTACCCGCGGCATATCACTTTTCATTGTGCCTAAGTTTAATATTAATGAAGATAATTCTCTTGGGGAGCGCAATCCAGTATTTTGTGGTTCTATCGAAGACAAAATGGGGATTAAAGCGTCTGCTACTGCTGTATTAAATTTCGATGGCGCAAAAGGCTATTTGATTGGCCCGGAGAATAAAGGATTAGAGTGCATGTTTACCTTTATGAACACTGCACGTATAGGCACTGCAATTCAAGGCGTCGCTGCATCTGAACTCGGATACCAAATCAGTTTGGCCTACGCAAAAGATAGAATGTCTATGCGTTCATTAAGCGGCACCAAATCACCTGAACAAATAGCAGATCCTATCATTCATCACCCTGATGTGAGGCGTATGCTTCTGACGCAAAAGGCCATCTCGGAAGGCGGTCGTGCAATGACCTATTACGCTGCTTTGATAGCTGATCAGACTGATAAAGGCGCTACTCAAGAAGAGCGAGATGCCGCTGATAGGAAATTAGGCTTCATCACGCCTATTCTCAAAGCTTTTCTTACAGAAGTAGGCTTTGAATCGGCCAATAATGCAATTCAAATCTTTGGTGGTCATGGCTACATCAAGGAATGGGGATTGGAGCAAAACTTACGTGACGTAAGAATTTCAAGCCTATATGAAGGTACAACTGGCATTCAAGCTTTGGATTTAGTCGGCCGTAAGATACTGCTAGATAGAGCACAATTATTCAAATCATTCAGTATCGAGATATTAGCGTTCTGTAAAGATCACAGCATGATTTCTGGTAATCCACAAAAGAAACGCATGCATAAATTCATTTGGCAATTGAGCAAAGAAGTGGCTAACTGGCAACGTCATACGGTCAGACTAATGCTGAAAGCACGTAAGGACAGAGATTTCGTTGGTTCATGTTCAGTAGACTACCTGATGTACTCAGGTTATATATTCATGGGCTATATGTGGGCGATGATGGCACAATCTGCTAATGAGAATCTAACTGAAGGTAAAGGTGATAAAGAGTTCAATAAGGCTAAAGTACGCACAGCAGAGTTTTACTTTGATAGATTATTCCCACGTGTAAAAACACTTTCGAAAACGATGATGAAAGATGCTGGCTCTTTGATGAAAATTGACGTAAACCAGTTTTAGCAAAGATGAGCGTTTGACAAGAGCCTCACATAGTATGTGAGGCTTTTATAACCCTATATTACCTCTTCAACGCTAACGATTATTCGCCATATAACCTTTGTATTTGATCGCTAAGATATTGGATACGTTGAGCCATTCCCTCAATAACCGCATCTTTAAACTTATCTTTTAAAACCGAGGGTAAGCCATGCAGGGTATCCTCGTCTATACATAGAATTATCGATTCCGATAGTGCTTTCGCACTTGCACTTTTAGGTCGCTTTTTAATAAAGCTACCTTCACCAATAAACTGACCTGCAGAAATACTACCTAAGGCTTGTGCTTTTCCTTGACGCAATATCTCTATCTCGCCTGTTAGCACGATATAAAAATGGCTGTTATGATCCAGTTCAGATTGTACATACTGCTCTTTTGCACATTTATATACTTTTGTGCTGCTTAGTAAACGCTCTCGCTCTGCAATAGTGAAGCTTTTGAAAAAAGTGATTCGTCCAATGATTTCAAGTAATTTAAGTTTAGATATATTATTAAGAGGTAACATTTTATTGAGGCGAAGTAGGCTTCAGCTATTCATACTTATTAGCTTTGACACTATCAAAATAAACCGCACTTTGATAGATCCTTAAGACACTACCGGTGATTTCATTAACTTAGACGTTTAAATTTAGGTTCAGCTTATTATTTTCCTGCGAAAACAAGCAATGTCCGATGTTGATTTGAAAGCTAAATTGACACTATCACCTCAAATTCAATAAGTTTCAGGAAGAAAGCACAGTTTACTTACCATTTAATTGCAAAAACGACCTGTACCGCATATTGGGCAACACCTACCCCCCTTCCAAACGTACGTCCGCGTAAATCATTGTAATAGTTTGTATTTCAGCGTGACCTGCTGCGGTTGTTACACTATAGTTACCTTAATGTAAGGAATGAGCACCAAAAATTCTTCATTTTTGTTCAATGATAATTAACTTGGAAATAGCGTAATTTTACTGCTTTATTTTCATCAAAGATCATTAATAATTAATTAACCATTTATAAACTCAAAGCTACAGGAGAAAACAAATGAAGCTTTTCAAACCTAAGTCTTTAGCTAAATTGACTTTACTATCAGTTTTAGCCGCTACAACGACTTCTGCATTTGCAGCACAAGATACCTCTCGTCCAAATATTCTCGCAATATGGGGTGATGATATCGGTTATTTCAACATTAGCGCATATAACCAAGGCATGATGGGTTACGAAACACCTAATCTAGACCGTATCGCAAATGAAGGTGCATTATTCACTGACCACTATGCTCAACAAAGTTGTACAGCGGGTCGAGCGTCATTCATTACGGGTCAACACCCATTCAGAACTGGTTTATTAACTATTGGTATGCCTGGCTCTCAACATGGTATCCCTGATTGGGCGCCTACTATTGCAGATGCATTAAAAGAGAAAGGCTACACTACAGGCCAATTTGGTAAGAACCACTTGGGCGACCAAGACAAACATTTACCAACAAACCATGGTTTTGATGAATTTTTCGGTAACCTATACCACTTAAATGCTGAAGAAGAGCCAGAAACATACTATTACCCTAAAGATCCTGAGTTTGCCAAAAAATTTGGTCCTCGTGGTGTAATTCACTCGTACGCTGACGGCCGCATTGAAGATACTGGACCTATGACGCGTAAGCGCATGGAAACAGCTGACGAAGAATTCGTAAGCGCAGCAATCACGTTTATGGGTAAAGCCGTTAAGCAAGACAAGCCTTTCTTTGCATGGGTAAATGCATCACGTATGCACGTTCATACTCGTCTTCAAGAGAAATACAAAGGCATCACAGGTATTGGCTTATACCCTGACGGAATGACTGAGCACGATGACCATGTTGGCGTACTTTTAGACAAGTTAGACGAGTGGAAAATTGCTGACAATACTATCGTAATTTACTCTACAGATAACGGCGCAGAAAAATTCACTTGGCCTGACGGTGGTACATCTCCATTCCACGGTGAAAAAGGTTCAACTGCTGAAGGCGGAATGCGTGTACCTCAGTTAGTGCGCTGGCCTGGTGTGATCAAAGGTGGTACAAAGATCAATGCAATGATGTCTCATGAAGACTGGATGCCTACGTTATTAGCCGCTACTGGTGAAGGCAACTTCAAAGAAGACCTTAAAAAAGGAACTAACTTCAATAATAAAGATTGGAGAGTACACCTAGACGGTTATAATTTCTTACCTTACTTCAGTGGCGAGACTAAAGAATCACCACGTAAGAGCAAGCTATATTTCAGTGCAAACGGTGAATTAAATGCTATTCGTTGGACTGATTGGAAAGCAAGTTTTGCTATGATGGAAGGTAACATGCAATCCGCTGTTCGTAACGTTCCAGCATGGGCTTCACTTACTAACCTTAAAGCGGACCCATTTGAGATTGCAGCTAAAGAATCAGCTATGTATGTTCGTTGGATGATTGACAACATGTGGTTATTCGTACCAATGTCACAAGAAGTTGGTAAATTCATTGGCTCTTTGGAAGGTTATCCAATGCAAGCTGGTGCAGGTTTCAGTGCAGCTGGTATTAACTACAACACGCTTAAGTTGAAGAAAGTGCTTGGTAAATTGGAAGCACAACAACAGCAGTAAGCTACGTTAGTTAAACAATAGAGTTATAAAAAACCCAGCATCTTTATACTGGGTTTTTTTTACGCTAAATATCCGTAAAATATAAAAGGACTACATAGAGGTTGTTATGAAAATACTTATTCCTACGTTGATGATCGTGTTGCTGCAATCATGTGCGCTAACCAAATCTTATAATAATGAATTGAGAGAGCAAGTGCTTAACAACATGATACTCGTTGATGGTGGTACATTTGATATGGGGAGCTCATGTGAACAAGAGAAAAACTGTGATCATGTGCAACATCAAGTAACTGTTGATTCCTTTTACATTGGTAAATTCGAGGTCACACAGCAGTTATTTGAATCAGTTTTAGGTTCAAGTAGCTCCTATTTTCCTGGCGACGAATTTCCAGTCAATTATGTTAGTTGGCAACAGGTGAAGTACTTTCTTAGTAAACTTAATGAAGAAACTGGACTAGATTTTCGTCTTCCTACTGAAGCTGAGTGGGAATTTGCTGCTCGTGGCGGTACAAAAAGCAAAGATTATGTCTTTAGTGGCTCTAATGATATTGAAACCGTAGGTTGGTATGCGCAAAATGCAAATAACAAAGCACATGCTGTGGGGTTAAAAGCACCAAATGAACTCGGCCTTTATGATATGACAGGAAACGTCGGAGAACTTGTTGAGGATGCGTTTGATGTTAACTTTTACAAGCATTCACCCAAAAACAATCCTGTTAACTCAATTGCGTCAAAGCATCCGTTAGCATATAAATCAGTAAGAGGCGGTAGCTTTTCTTATGACGGTCATGAATCAGAAAATTTTCGAAGAGATTCTGCAAGTCAAAGCGCACTTATGCCAGACATAGGATTTAGACTCGCAATGTCTAAATAGAGGTATTGATAATAACTCTGTGATTGATTTATCGTTAGAGCGTAAAAGTTGACTTATCAAGCCCTCATTTTCACTAATTTTAGAGGGCTTAACGAAATAAATTTCTATCAACTAATTCACTCAATGATTTAGCATTAACCTTATTGATATAAACTATATGTGTTTTTGAATGAAGCCATCAATTGCTTCTAACGCCTTCATTCTATTGGCTCCATTGCTCAGGTAATGATCGCCATGTTCTAACTCGATCAGTTCAACCACTTTATTTGCATCTTTTAATTTGTCTTCCATATATTTCGACTGATGCAAAGGTACGACTTTATCGTATTCACCGTGAATTAATAATACTGGCACGTTAATTTGTTCGACATAGTTAATCGGTGAAATGAGTTTCAAATGATTTTCTGGTAACTCACCATTATTTATCAACTTTTGCCAATAGGCCACTACCCAGTGTTCAGCGCCATGCTCACGTCTTTCATCTCGCATCATTCTATCTATATCTGATACACCATTAATTGAAACCGCACACTTGTATAGCTCGGGAGAGAAAGCGGCACCAGCTAAAGCAGCGTAGCCTCCATAACTGGCGCCTACGATACACACCCTTTCACTATTCACATAACCGGACTTGGCTAACGTGCGAAGCGTATCGGTTAGATCATCTTGCATCTTTCTGCCCCATTCACCACGCCCTTTTTGCTTAAACTCGTATCCAAATCCGTCTGAGCCCCTAAACTGAGGCTGCATGACTAAGAAACCTCGACTAGCAAAATATTGAGCTAGCCAATCAAATCTAATACTGTCATATGCCTCTGGACCACCATGGGGCAACATAATTGCGGGTAAATTTTGTGGGTTTTCCACATTAGGTAAAGTTAATAATGTTGGAATACGTAGGCCATCTCTCGCCTTAATTTTTGTCTGAACGATTTGATTAATCTGCTCAGTGGAAATATCAGGCCTTCTACTCGCTAAAAACCTCAGCTTTTCATTACTATATAAGTAATATTCACCAACACTGTTATTACCTTCTATCAAAAAAATGAGCTTGTTCCATTCAGGAGTATGATCTACGAGGGTAACGGAACTGTTGGGCACTAATTCCACAACATCTGTAATCATCTTTGTAGCTTGTGCGTCAAAGAACTCATAAGATGGCGTAAAACCTGAATAACGAACGCCATAAACAATCCGGTTAATATCTGTCATCACATATTCAACATCCTTGTCCGATTGCGCAAAAATTGGCCCTCCGACCTCACCATCTTCTAGTGCCATAGTGTAGTATGACACTATGCCTTTATTACTATGTTGTAAAAATACAAGGTGTTTAACATCCGCGGTTAGGCCCACGAATGATTTGGTTTTAATGTCCGTCTTCTCACGATAAATCTCAACCCACTCTTCATTTTTGAATACTTCTATTCGGTGTAGGTCTTTTTTGTTATCAAAGCGCTCTCGAGCTATAGGTAGATCATTGCAAACAAAGAAGTCAATGGTATCCGATTTCCCTTTAGTAAATCGCCTCGCCTTTCTTTTACTGTCTAGCTTTGTTTTCATTAAGCTAAATGTGGCTCCGTTTTCCCACGCAGGCATATAAACTTCTCTGCCGTCGTTGGATACTCCTACGATCCTTCCTAGAGCAGTTTGTCCGTCATGGATGCCATCGCCAAGTCTTAATAGTTGCCTTAACTTTTTATCCTTGACGTTATATGAAAAGGCGGCGCTAATTTCATGACGCCCTTTATAGCCCCATAATTTAGCATTGTCGCTTGCCACTAAAATTAAGCGATCTTCATCGATAAAATATGCGCTGTCAGGTCGGATGTCTCCAATATCAATAGCACCAATTGATTTACTCCCATTAAGATCGTAAATCATAAAGAAGTCTTTTCCTTCTTTAGTCAATCGATACGCTATCTTAGTTCCACTAGGAGATAGCACCATCATGCTAGTCTTGGGCAGGCTACCATACGCTTCTATAGGAATAGGCTTTGATGAAATTGATGTTGAAATTAAACACAAAAGAAAAAGTAATTGAAAAATACGCATTTACTGTCCTTGTAAATATTCTTGCCACAGCTTGTAAAGCTGCAATGCTTTTGATTTGTCTTAGTCGTCCTATAAATATGCTAACGCTAAAATATTGGAATGTCTAAATAGTGAAATAAAAAATCAGTGCTCAGGTGAGTATTGGCCGCCTTAAGCATATATGATGAAAATAAAAAAGGCCGCTTTCGCGACCTTTTTCAGTGTATTCTAAAAAGAATCAATATTAGTCGATTACTTTAGAAACAACACCAGCACCTACTGTACGGCCACCTTCACGGATAGCGAAGCGTAAACCTTCGTCCATCGCGATTGGGTTGATTAGCTCAACAACAAACTTCAAGTTGTCGCCTGGCATTACCATTTCTACACCTTCAGGAAGCTCTACTGCACCTGTGATGTCAGTTGTACGGAAGTAGAACTGTGGACGGTATCCTTTGAAGAATGGAGTATGACGACCACCTTCATCTTTTGAAAGTACGTATACTTCTGATTCGAACTTCGTATGCGGGTTGATTGAACCAGGCTTACAAAGTACTTGACCACGTTGTACGTCTTCACGCTTAGTACCACGTAAAAGTACACCACAGTTCTCACCAGCTCGACCTTCGTCAAGAAGCTTACGGAACATCTCTACACCAGTACATGTTGTAGTGGTAGTTTCTTTGATACCTACGATTTCTACATCGTCACCAACACGAACGATACCGCGTTCAACACGACCTGTTACTACTGTACCACGGCCTTGGATTGAGAATACATCTTCAATTGGAAGAATGAAGTCACCATCGATTGCACGCTCTGGCTCTGGAATATAAGTATCTAATGCGTTAGCAAGTTCTAATACTTTTTCTTCCCAGTTTGCTTCACCGTTCAATGCACCTAGTGCTGAACCTTGAATTACTGGTAAGTCGTCACCTGGGAATTCGTATTCTGAAAGAAGTTCACGAACTTCCATTTCTACTAATTCTAATAACTCTTCGTCATCTACCATGTCACATTTGTTCATGAATACGATGATGAAAGGTACACCAACTTGACGAGAAAGAAGGATGTGCTCACGTGTTTGTGGCATTGGACCGTCTGTCGCTGCAACTACTAAGATTGCGCCGTCCATTTGAGCAGCACCAGTGATCATGTTTTTAACATAATCGGCGTGACCAGGACAGTCTACGTGTGCGTAGTGACGAGTTTCTGTATCGTATTCGATGTGAGAAGTATTAATTGTAATACCACGCTCGCGCTCTTCTGGAGCGTTATCGATTTGTGCGAAATCTTTAACTTCACCACCGTGAGTTTTTGTTAATACTGCAGAGATAGCAGCTGTTAGTGTTGTTTTACCGTGGTCAACGTGGCCGATAGTACCAACGTTAACGTGCGGTTTCGAACGTTCAAATTTTTCTTTAGCCATTTTTCATGTACCTTAAAGATTATCAATTAAATTAAATTATTTAGCACTTAGCGACTGTTGACCACTGAGCAGCAGGAGGTGATTTTAGAGAATGGTTATTCTCTTGTCAAAACAATCCTTACTACCTATACGGCAACCGCTAAAATGCGGGAAAACAATACTAAAAAGAGTATCTCTTTTTAGAATGTACCTCCTCGTGACTCAACTACTGTTTTAGCCACCGCCTTTGGTGCTTCTACATATTGAAGAAACTCCATTGAATATGATGCACGACCTTGAGTTGCACTACGTAAATCAGTAGCGTAACCAAACATCTCTGCTAGTGGTACTTGCGCATTCACTATTTTAAGTCCAGCTGGACCTTCGTCCATACCATCGATCATGCCTCGACGTCGGTTTAAGTCACCAACAACATCACCCATGTTTTCTTCTGGAGTCGTTACCTCAACTTTCATCATTGGTTCAAGTAAAATAGGGCTTGCTTCACGCGCACCATCTTTAAAGGCAAGCGATGCTGCCACTTTAAAGGCAATTTCGTTAGAGTCTACATCATGGAATGAACCATCATACAATGTCACTTTAACGTCTAGCATAGGGAAGCTAGCCAGTACACCGGCGTCCATCTGCTCGCTACAACCTTTTTCTACTGCAGGGATGAACTCTTTTGGAACAGCCCCACCAACAATTTCGTTTTCAAATACAAATCCAGCGCCGTACTCTAATGGCTCCATCTTCAGCCAAACGTGACCATATTGGCCTCGGCCGCCAGATTGTCTTACAAATTTACCTTCAACTTCTACTGAATTACGAATCGATTCACGATAAGCGACCTGCGGTTTACCAACATTACAGCCGACTTTAAATTCACGCATCATGCGATCGACGATTATATCTAAGTGTAGTTCACCCATCCCTGAAATGATGGTTTGCCCTGACTCTTCGTCCGATTCAACTTTAAATGACGGATCTTCAGCAGCAAGTTTGCCTAAAGCAATTGCCATTTTATCTTGATCAGCGACGGTCTTAGGTTCAACAGCAACCGAAATAACCGGCTCTGGAAATTCCATCTTTTCCAAGGTAATAACATTATTGTTATCACAAAGTGTGTCACCAGTAGTCACTTCTTTTAGTCCGATTGCGGCAGCGATATCACCTGCACGAACTTCTTTAATTTCTTCGCGATTATTCGAGTGCATCTGTACAATGCGACCTAAACGTTCCTTTTTACCCTTGATTGGGTTAAATACGCTATCACCAGTTTTAACTACTCCGGAATAGACACGGAAGAATGTTAATGTTCCCACAAATGGGTCAGTGGCAATTTTAAATGCTAGTGCAGAAAACGGCGCATTGTCATCGGCTTCACGCACGTCTTCTGTTTCCTGCTTATCATTTTTAATACCAGTGATTGCAGCCACTTCAGTAGGCGATGGTAAATATTCAACCACAGCATCAAGCACCGCTTGAACACCTTTGTTCTTAAATGCACTACCACAGGTACAAAGGACAATTTCATTATTCAATGTACGAGTACGTATGCCTGCTTTGATTTCTTCTTCGGTTAAATCACCTTCTTCAAGGTATTTATCCATTAATTCATCATTCGCTTCTGCGGCCGCTGAGATCAAATTTTCACGCCACTCTTCCGCCATATCTTGCATATCAGCAGGGATATCTTCGTAAGAAAACGTCATGCCTTGATCGGCTTCATCCCAGTTGATTGCTTTCATTTTTACCAAATCAACTACGCCGGAAAAATCTTCTTCTGCGCCGATAGCTAATTGTATTGGTACAGCCGTCGCGCCTAGACGCGTTTCCATTTGCTCAACTACATTTAGGAAGTCAGCACCGGTTCTGTCCATTTTGTTGACAAAGACCATGCGAGGTACGGCGTATTTTTCCATTTGTCGCCAAACAGTTTCTGTTTGTGGTTGAACACCAGATGAACCACATAATACAAGCACGGCGCCGTCAAGTACTCGCAATGAGCGTTCTACTTCAATGGTAAAGTCAACATGTCCTGGAGTGTCAATTATGTTGATGCGATGATCGTCAAACTGCTTATCCATTCCCTTCCAAAAACAGGTGGTGGCAGCAGAAGTGATGGTAATACCACGTTCTTGCTCTTGTTCCATCCAATCCATTGTTGCAGCACCGTCGTGAACTTCGCCCATCTTGTGGGAAAGTCCAGTATAAAACAATACACGCTCTGTAGTTGTTGTTTTACCAGCATCTACATGGGCACAAATACCAATGTTACGGTAGCGCTCAATAGGAGTTGTACGAGCCACAAATGTTCCTCAAATTCAAAACAGAATAATTACTTAACGTTTATTCATGATAAAAAATGTACAAACGTTAAAAAACTACATATTAATAAAAACTGTGCTCTATAGAGTAGAAAAGTGCAGCTACAACGAATGTAACTGCACTATTCAAATTACCTATGGAGTGATTACCAGCGGTAATGTGCGAACGCTTTGTTCGCTTCAGCCATACGGTGTACGTCTTCACGTTTCTTAACCGCTGAGCCTTTGTTGTCAGACGCATCTAACATTTCGTTAGCTAGGCGCTGAGCCATTGATTTTTCACCACGTTTACGAGCTGCTTCAACTAACCAACGCATGGCTAGTGCATTACGACGCACTGGACGAACTTCAACTGGAACTTGATAAGTTGAACCACCTACACGACGAGATTTAACCTCGACTTGTGGACGGATATTATCTAAAGCAATTTCGAAAAGCTCTAAGTGAGTTTTTTCGTTGTTTTTCTCAGTTAAAATGTCTAATGCACCATAAACGATTTTTTCTGCAACAGCTTTTTTACCATCAACCATAAGGATGTTGATGAATTTTGCTAAAAGTTCATTATGGAACTTAGGATCTGGCAATATTTTACGTTGCCCTACGACGCGTCTTCTTGGCATCTTAATTCTCCGTTGTTTTCAGGTATAACCCAAAATTTAATATTTTATTTGGCCTTACTTAACTTTTTCTATTTCTAATTAAAGAAATGGAATAGCTTAAGATTTAGGTCGTTTAGCACCGTATTTAGAACGGCCTTGTCTACGATCGTTAACACCTGAACAATCAAGTGCGCCACGAACAGTATGGTAACGAACACCTGGTAAATCTTTAACACGACCACCGCGGATTAAGATAACACTATGTTCTTGTAAGTTGTGACCTTCACCACCAATGTATGAAGTTACTTCGAAACCGTTAGTTAAACGAACACGAGCAACCTTACGCAATGCTGAGTTAGGTTTTTTTGGTGTAGTTGTATACACACGAGTACATACGCCACGACGTTGTGGACAAGCTTGTAACGCTGGAACGTTACTTTTAGTTACTTGTCTGACACGTGGTTTACGTACCAATTGGTTAATAGTTGCCATTATAGCTCCTGATTAAGTTAAAACATGGGTAAATACATTGACTAAGTTTGTCATTTTACCCGCTTATAAACGTGAAAAACCGCGACCTTATTATTCTAGCGCACAAGGCACAGAATATAGGGTCGCGGAATTCTAATGGTCAAGGCTTAACCTGTCAAGCTTTAACTAAACTTAAGACAGGTTAATTGATCATTTTCATCGCAAAAGGATCGCTTTAGTCATTTGCGTCTGCATTCAAAGCATCAGTTAGTGCTTGTGCTGCTTCGTCTGCTGAAACTGTAGTTTCTTCTTGCATTGCTGCATTACGCTTACGAGCACGATCCTGATGGTAAGCATAACCTGTACCTGCCGGGATCAAGCGACCAACAATTACGTTCTCTTTCAAGCCACGTAACGCATCTTTCTTACCTGCAACTGCAGCTTCTGTAAGTACACGTGTTGTTTCTTGGAACGATGCCGCAGAGATAAATGATTCAGTTGCTAGTGATGCTTTGGTAATACCCATCATTAACATTTCAAGCTCAGCTGGCTTCTTACCTTGAGCTTCTAACTCACGGTTGGCAATATTTACATTGGCAACTTCAAGTATTTCACCTTTCAGGAACTCTGAATCACCTGCGTCTAAAATCTCGCACTTGCGGATCATTTGACGAACGATAACTTCAATGTGTTTATCATTGATTTTTACACCTTGTAAACGGTATACATCTTGTACTTCGTTAACAATGTAGTTTGCAACTGGTGCAACACCACGCAAGCGTAATATATCATGTGGTGACTCAGGACCGTCGGCAATAACTTCACCTTTAAGTACTGATTCACCTTCGAACACGTTAAGTTGACGCCACTTAGGGATCATCTCTTCGTAAACAACACCATCTGGTTGAGTAATCAATAGACGACGCTTACCTTTAGTTTCTTTACCGAAGCCGATAACACCTGTTTTCTCAGCAAGAATTGCTGGTTCCTTAGGCTTACGAGCTTCAAACAAGTCCGCTACGCGCGGCAGACCACCGGTAATATCACGAGTCTTCGAAGATTCTTGCGGGATACGTGCTAACGCGTCACCAATACCAACTTCACTACCATCTTCCAAGTTAACGATCGCGTTACCAGGTAAGAAGTATTGCGCAGGAATTTCAGTACCAGCGATCATCACGTCATTGCCTTTCGCATCAACTAGCTTAACCATTGGGCGCATTTCTTTACCCGCTGAGCTACGTTGACCAGCATCAGTAACAACAATGCTAGACAGACCTGTTAATTCATCAGTTTGACGAGTCATAGTTAGGCCATCGATTAAATCGACGAACTTAATTTTACCTGCCACTTCAGTGATGATTGGATGCGTATGCGGATCCCAGTTTGCAACTGTTTCACCAGCTTCGATAGCTTTGCCATCTTGCTTGTTTAATACCGAGCCGTAAGGCACTTTATAGCGCTCTTTCTCACGACCTAGCTCATCGATTACTGTTAGCTCAGAAGAACGTGAAGTGATAACAACTTTCTTCTCAGAGTTAATGACGAACTTGGCGTTTTGAAGTTTCAATGTACCAGTGTTTTTAACTTGTACAGAGTTTTCAGCTGACGCTCTTGATGCCGCACCACCGATATGGAACGTACGCATCGTTAACTGTGTACCTGGCTCACCAATTGATTGAGCAGCTACAACACCAATTGCTTCACCTTGGTTGATCATATGACCACGGGCCAAGTCACGTCCGTAACAATGAGCACAAATACCAAAGTCTGTTTGACACGTAATGATAGATCGTACTTTGATTTGATCGACAGAATTCTCTTCAATCACATCACACAACGCTTCATCAATTAATGTGTTACGTGGCAGTAATACCGTTTCAGTACCAGGAATAAGCACATCATCAGCTACTACACGACCTAATACACGTTCACGTAAAGGCTCTACAACATCACCACCTTCAATGAGTGGTGTCATTAATAAACCGTCTTCTGTACCACAATCGTGTTCAGTAACAACCAAATCTTGTGCAACATCAACTAGACGACGAGTTAAGTAACCCGAGTTAGCTGTTTTAAGTGCAGTATCCGCTAGACCCTTACGAGCACCGTGAGTAGAGATGAAGTACTGTAGTACGTTCAAACCTTCACGGAAGTTAGCAGTAATTGGTGTTTCGATGATTGAGCCATCTGGCTTAGCCATTAGACCACGCATACCGGCTAGCTGACGAATCTGTGCGGCACTACCACGAGCGCCTGAGTCAGCCATCATAAAGATTGAGTTGAAAGAGTCTTGCTCTTCTGGCTCACCATCACGGTTAATAACTGTCTCTTTTGACAAGTTGTCCATCATCGCTTTAGACACTTTTTCGTTCGCAGACGACCAAATATCGATTACTTTGTTGTACTTCTCACCCGCTGTTACAAGACCTTGTTCAAACTGTTCTTGAATTTCGGTTACTTCTTCTTCAGCAGCATCGATGATTGTGTACTTAGCGTCAGGAATTACCATGTCGTCTATACCAACAGACGCACCCGCGATCATCGCGTAGTGGAAGCCGGTATACATAATGTGGTCGGCAAAGATAACAGTATCTTTAAGGCCAAGGTTACGATACGCATGGTTAATCAATTTAGAAATTGGCTTTTTGCCAAGTGGCTGGTCGATTAAATCGTATGGTAGTCCTTCAGGACATACTTGCCATAAGATTGCACGACCTACCGTTGTATCACGTAAGGTCGTAGTGGCGACTAATTCACCCTCTTCGTTACGAACATGTTCAGTAATACGAATTTTAACACGAGCATGTAACTCTGCTGCACCGGTACGGTATGCTTTTTCAGCTTCTTTAGTGCTGGCAAATACCATGCCTTCACCTAAACCGTTAACGCGATCACGTGTTAAGTAGTAAAGACCTAATACAACATCCTGTGAAGGAACAATAATTGGGTCACCGTTCGCAGGAGAAAGTACGTTGTTCGTTGACATCATTAACGCACGAGCTTCTAACTGTGCTTCAAGAGTCAATGGTACGTGCACCGCCATTTGGTCACCATCGAAGTCGGCGTTATATGCCGCACAAACTAATGGGTGTAAATGGATTGCCTTACCTTCGATAAGTACAGGTTCAAACGCTTGGATACCTAGTCTATGTAGAGTAGGTGCGCGGTTAAGCATCACTGGATGTTCACGAATAACTTCGTCTAATACATCCCATACTTCTGCGCCTTCGCGTTCTACTAATTTTTTAGCCGCTTTAATCGTTGTCGCTAAACCACGTGCTTCTAATTTTCCGTAGATGAATGGCTTGAATAGCTCTAACGCCATTTTCTTAGGTAAACCACACTGGTGTAAACGTAACGTTGGACCTACAGTAATTACTGAACGACCAGAGTAATCAACACGCTTACCTAGTAGGTTTTGACGGAAACGACCTTGCTTACCTTTAATCATATCGGCAAGTGATTTCAATGGACGTTTGTTTGAACCGGTAATAGCACGACCACGACGACCGTTATCAAGAAGGGCATCAACAGACTCTTGTAACATACGCTTTTCGTTACGTACGATAATGTCTGGTGCTACCAAGTCTAGAAGACGTTTCAAACGGTTGTTACGGTTGATAACACGACGGTATAAATCGTTTAAGTCAGACGTAGCAAAACGGCCACCATCTAGTGGTACTAGAGGACGTAAGTCAGGTGGTAGAATTGGTAGTACTGACATGATCATCCACTCTGGCTTGTTACCAGATTGTGCGAATGATTCCATCAATTTAAGACGCTTAGTGATTTTCTTGCGCTTAGTTTCAGAGCCAATTTCAGGTAGCTCTTCACGCATTTGAGCGATTTCACCTTCAAGATCGATTTGTTGTAAAAGCGCTAACACCGCTTCTGCACCCATCTTGGCATCAAACTCGTCACCGTGCTCTTCTAAAGAATCTAAGTATTCTTCTTCAGTAAGAATTTGACTACGCTCCAATGTAGTCATACCTGGTTCGGTCACTACATAAGATTCAAAGTAAAGTACGCGTTCAATATCACGTAATGTCATGTCTAGTAATAAACCAATACGCGAAGGCAGTGATTTAAGGAACCAGATATGTGCAACCGGGCTTGCTAATTCGATGTGACCCATACGCTCACGACGAACTTTGGTTAAAGTAACTTCAACGCCACATTTTTCACAAATAACACCACGGTGTTTTAATCTTTTGTATTTGCCACAAAGACATTCGTAGTCTTTTACTGGGCCAAATATACGCGCACAGAATAAACCATCACGTTCAGGTTTAAATGTACGGTAGTTGATGGTTTCTGGTTTTTTAACTTCACCGAATGACCATGAACGGATCAAATCTGGTGATGCTAATCCAATGCGAATACCATCGAATTCTTCTGTTTGATTTTGTTGCTTAAGAAACTTAAGTAAATCTTTCACACTCTATCTCCTGTCGGAGTTAACCTTGATAGAGAGCGGTATAGCCGCTCTCTCCATGTACTAACTTTTAGCAGTTAGTCTGCTCAACAACTCGCTATGCGGTTATTCCTGATCTAATTCAATGTTAATACCTAAAGAACGAATTTCTTTAAGTAATACGTTGAATGATTCAGGCATACCCGGTTCCATGCGATGATCACCATCAACTAAGTTTTTATACATCTTAGTACGACCGTTAACATCATCAGATTTAACCGTTAACATTTCTTGTAGCGTATATGCAGCACCGTATGCTTCTAGTGCCCATACTTCCATCTCACCGAAACGCTGACCACCGAACTGAGCTTTACCACCAAGTGGTTGCTGAGTAACAAGTGAGTATGAACCTGTTGAACGTGCATGCATTTTGTCATCAACTAAGTGATTCAGTTTCAACATGTACATATAACCAACGGTTACAGGACGTTCAAAACGACGACCAGTACGACCATCTGTAAGGTTGAACTGACCACTTTCAGGCATGTCTGCTAACTTGAATAGGTCTTTAATTTCTCTTTCGCTTGCACCGTCAAATACTGGTGTTGCAATAGGAAGGCCTGCACGTAAGTTATTCGCTAGACGTTGGATTTCATCATCAGAGAAGCTATCGATATCAACTTCTTGACGAGATTCACCCAGTTCATACACTTCTTTTAAGAAGCTACGCAATTTAGCAACTTGTTGCTGAGCTTTGATCATGCGATCAATCTTCTCACCAATACCACGTGCCGCCATACCTAAGTGAGTTTCTAAAATCTGACCTATGTTCATACGTGATGGTACACCCAACGGGTTAAGTACGATATCAACTGGAACACCATTTTCGTCATACGGCATATCTTCAACAGGTACTACGTTTGAAATAACACCTTTGTTACCGTGACGACCGGCCATTTTATCACCTGGCTGAATGCGACGTTTAACGGCAAGATAAACTTTAACAATCTTCAATACGCCTGGTGCTAAATCATCACCTTGAGTGATCTTACGACGCTTAACTTCGTATTTCTTATCAAAGTCAGCTTTAATGTTGTCGTATTGCTCAGCAATTTGCTCAAGTTCTGCTTGTTGACCATCGTCAGATAAGTTTTGAACTAACCACTTGTCACGTGACATTGAGTTAAGATCAGACTCATTTAAGCCAGAAGAAAGAAGAAGCTTCTTAGCACGAGCATAAATGCCATCTTCTAAGATGCTAAACTCATCGCCTAAGTCTTTCTTAACTTCTTTAAGCTGCATTTCTTCTATTTCTAGTGCACGAGCGTCTTTTTCAACACCGTCACGAGTGAAGATTTGTACATCGATGATCGTACCAGACACTGAGTTAGGTACGCGTAATGAACTGTCTTTAACATCAGCAGCTTTCTCACCGAAGATAGCACGTAAAAGCTTTTCTTCAGGTGTTAACTGTGTTTCACCTTTAGGTGTCACTTTACCTACTAAGATGTCACCACCGTTAACTTCAGCACCTATATATACAACACCAGATTCATCAAGTTTAGATAATGCAGATTCACCAACATTAGGAATATCAGAAGTAATCTCTTCTGAGCCTAATTTGGTATCACGAGCAATACAACTTAATTCTTGAATGTGAATTGTAGTGAATCGGTCTTCTTGAGCTACACGCTCAGATAACAACATTGAATCCTCAAAGTTGTAACCATTCCAAGGCATGAAAGCGATACGCATGTTTTGACCAAGTGCCAATTCACCCATATCAGTTGACGGACCATCAGCCAATACATCGCCACGAACTACCGGCTCACCAATGCGACACTGTGGGCGTTGGTTAATACAAGTGTTTTGGTTAGAACGTGTGTATTTAGTTAAGTTATAGATATCAATACCTGCTTCACCAGCATGCATTTCATCTTCATTCACTTTAACTACGATACGAGAAGCGTCTACATATTCAACGACACCGCCACGTTTAGCTACAGCTGTAACGCCAGAGTCAACGGCAACGATTTTTTCCATACCGGTACCAACTAGTGGCTTGTCCACTTTCAATGTTGGCACTGCTTGACGTTGCATGTTCGACCCCATCAAGGCACGGTTAGCATCATCGTGCTCTAGGAATGGAATAAGTGATGCAGCAACAGAAACGATCTGTTGTGGAGAAACGTCCATGTACTGAACCGCCTCTTTAGACATCAACGTAAATTCATTTTTGTGACGACAAGGTACTAGGTCACTTGTTAAGCGGCCGCTTTCATCACGTTCAGCATTTGCCTGAGCGATAACAAAGTTACCCTCTTCAATCGCTGATAAGTAGTCAACTTCATCTGTTACTATACCGTCAACAATTTTACGGTAAGGAGTTTCTAAGAAACCGTAATCGTTGGTACGTGCGTAACAAGACAGCGAGTTGATCAAACCGATGTTTGGACCTTCCGGCGTTTCGATAGGACATACTCGACCGTAGTGGGTTGGATGTACGTCACGTACTTCGAAACCTGCACGCTCACGCGTCAAACCACCAGGGCCTAATGCAGAAATACGACGCTTATGCGTTACTTCAGATAACGGGTTGTTTTGATCCATAAACTGTGAAAGTTGTGATGAACCAAAAAACTCTTTAACCGCTGCAGAAATTGGCTTAGCGTTAATTAGGTCTTGAGGCATTATAGCGTCAAGGTCACCTAAGCTTAGACGTTCACGAACAGCACGTTCAACACGAACAAGGCCGACGCGGAATTGGTTTTCTGCCATTTCACCTACAGAACGAATACGGCGGTTGCCTAGATGATCGATATCATCTACTTCACCTTTACCATCACGGATGGCAATTAATGTTTTCATTACTGAGATGATATCTTCTTTAGATAAAATTCCTTCGCCCGTTGAATCAGAAGAGCCAACACGACGATTGAACTTCATACGACCAACTGTTGATAGGTCATAACGCTCTAACGAGAAGAATAAGTTCGCGAATAAGCCTTCAGCTGCATCTTTCGTTGGTGGCTCGCCAGGGCGCATCATACGGTAGATTTCTACTAGCGCTTCTAAACGGCTGTTAGTTGAGTCAACACGAAGCGTATCTGACATATATGAACCAACATCAAATTCGTTCATATATAATGTGCTAAGCTGCTTGTGACCAGCTTGACTTAGTTCAGCTAGTAATTCTAACGTGATTTCAGCATTTGCTTCAGCAATCACTTCACCAGTAGATTCATCAACATACGCTTTAGAAAGTACACGGCCTACAATATATTCTGCTGGAACTTCTAACTCAGTAATATTTTCTTTTGATAACGTACGAATGTGACGTGCGGTAATACGACGGCCTTGTTCAACTAATACATCACCATTTGGCAATTTAATATCAAAAGTAGCAGTTTCGCCACGAAGTCGTTCAGGAACAAGTTCCATGATCAACTTATCGCCTTTGATTTCGTATCCTGTTGTATCGTAGAAAATGTCTAAGATTTCTTCAGTAGAATAATCTAGTGCACGTAAGATAATCGACGCAGGTAATTTACGGCGACGGTCAATACGAACAAATAAGTTGTCTTTGGGATCGAATTCAAAGTCTAACCATGAACCACGATAAGGGATAACACGTGCGTTATATAACACTTTACCTGAAGAATGTGTCTTACCTTTATCGTGATCGAAAAATACGCCTGGAGAACGGTGTAATTGAGAAACAATAACACGCTCAGTACCATTGATGACGAATGTACCATTTTCCGTCATTAATGGTATTTCACCCATGTATACTTCTTGTTCTTTGATATCTTTTACTGTGCCAGCCGGCGCTTCTTTATCATAGATAACTAAACGTAACTTAACACGTAACGGAGCAGAATAAGTGACACCACGAATTTGACATTCTTTAACATCAAATAATGGCTCACCTAAACGGTAACTCACGTATTGTAATTCTGAACTACCAGAATATGCTTTTATCGGGAAAATTGAACGAAAAGCGGCTTCTAAACCGGTTTCACCTGTAGGGTCAATATCAATAAACTTGCGGAAAGATCCGAGTTGGATGGACAACAGGAATGGATATTCCATGACCTGTGCACTTTTACCAAAGTCCTTTCTAATTCGTTTCTTTTCAGAGTAGGAGTATCCCATGGGGTTCCTCAGCTAGCTGGTTATACCGAATCTGTCTTAGTTTTGTCGACTAAGCTAAGACAGCCTTTTTGCTTTGACATCAAATGCCAAGTTGATTGAATACTTCAACGAAATATTCAATCAACTTGGCAAGCGTCTAACTTTTTATAATGCACTGTTTTGCTTTTAAAAAAAACCAATTTAGTTGGCTTCGTAAAAAATAGCTTTAATTAGCGCAAAAAGGCCGGTGACGTTTAAATCACCAGCCAATGCCTTTTCAGGCAAATAATCTGTCTAGAGACAGATTATTTGATCTCAACAGAAGCACCTGCTTCTTCAAGAGCTTTCTTAAGCTCTTCAGCTTCAGCTTTCTCAACGCCTTCTTTAAGAGCTTTAGGAGCAGATTCAACTAACTCTTTAGCTTCTTTAAGGCCAAGACCTGTAGCGCCACGAACAGCTTTGATTACTGCAACTTTCTTCTCACCGAAACCAGTTAAGATTACGTCGAATTCAGTTTGCTCTTCAGCAGCACCACCAGCGTCGCCGCCAGCTACTGCAACAGCAGCAGCAGCAGAAACACCGAATTTTTCTTCCATTGCTTCGATTAATTCAACAACGTCCATTACTGACATTTCAGCAATTGCGTTTAAGATATCGTCTTTAGAAATAGACATACTATAATTTCCTAATTTTTAATAAACAGTCTTTATTAATTTAAATGAACTGTTTGAAATAACTATTAATACAAAAAGTGCGATTTGCGTTAGCAAATAAATTACGCTGCTTCTTGCTCTTTCTGATCGCGAACTGCAGCAATCGTGCGGCAAAGTTTGCCAGCAGATGCTTCTTTCATAGCGCTCATTAAACGTGCAATTGCTTCGTCGTAAGTTGGTAGCTTAGCTAACATGTTTACGTCTACTACATTACCTTCAAATGCTGCTGCTTTTAATTCAAATGCTTCGTTAGTTTTAGCGAAGTCAGAGAATAAACGCGCTGCGGCACCTGGATGCTCGTTTGAAAATGCAATTAATGAAGGACCTTTAAACGTGTCTGCAACACATTCAAATTCAGTACCTTCTACTGCGCGACGCGCTAAAGTGTTACGGACAACTTTCATCCATACACCGTTCTCACGTGCTTGCTTACGCAATACAGTAATTGCTTCAACTGTGACGCCACGTGCGTCGGCAACAACAGCTGATTGAGCGCCATTGGCAGCTTCTTGAACTTCAGCAACAATTGCTTTTTTGTCATCAAGATTGATAGCCATTGGCTTTAACTCCTGGTTCAACCGGATCATTCCGGTGTTTTCAATCCCTAATAAAATAAATTATTAGGCCGTTACGGCGAGGACCAGAATTTAGGAAAATGTCTGGGTAATCACCATCTACGCAGGCTCTAATTAAGATTCTTACATATAAATATGTAAAATCACCTACGGTCTTTGACGGACCACTAGAGTTGCAAATAATACGCAATCCCAGCAGTTCCTACCAAAATTTAAGGGGCGAAATTATAGTTCACAATATCACCCCTGTAAAGCTTCAATTAATTGAAACTTTGAAAGTTACATGCTTAAGCTACTTTGGTCTACTGTTACACCAGCACCCATAGTAGTTGAAACTGAAACCTTCTTAATAAATTGACCTTTAGCATTTGCTGGTTTTGCTTTCTTAAGCGCTTCCAATAATGCTTCTAAGTTTTGTTGTAACTTAGCATCGTCAAAATCAACCTTACCAATAGTAGTATGGATGATACCGTTCTTGTCGTTACGGTAACGAATTTGACCAGCTTTTGCGTTATTAACCGCAGCAACTACGTCTGGTGTTACAGTGCCAACCTTAGGGTTAGGCATTAAACCACGTGGGCCTAAGATTTGACCTAGTTGACCAACAACACGCATTGCGTCTGGAGTTGCGATAACTACGTCAAAGTCCATTTCACCTTTCTTAACTTGTTCAGCTAAGTCTTCCATACCAACGATGTCTGCACCAGCTTCTTTAGCTTTGTCTGCATTTGCACCTTGAGTGAATACAGCAACACGTACGTCACGACCTGTACCGTTAGGTAGTACAGTTGCACCACGAACGTTTTGGTCTGATTTACGAGCATCAATGCCTAAGTTGATAGCAACATCAACACTTTCTTTGAAATTAGCTGTTGCTAATTCTTTAAGAAGTGCGATTGCTTCGTTGATTTCATAATCTTTTAATACGTCTACTTTTTCACGGATAAGACGAGCGCGTTTTGATAATTTAGCCATTGATTAGTCCTCTACCACTAAACCCATTGAACGAGCAGAACCCGCAATGGTACGCACTGCAGCTTCCATAGAACCAGCAGTCAAATCAGGCTCTTTCATCTTAACGATTTCTTCAAGTTGAGCTACTTTAACAGTACCCACTTTTTCAGTGTTAGGACGACCAGAACCACTCTTGATACCAGCAGCTTTCTTAAGTAAGTATGATGCAGGTGGAGTTTTAGTTTCAAACGTGAAAGAGCGATCGCTGTATACAGTAATTACTACTGGAACTGGAGCGCCTTTATCTAAAGAATCTGTTTTTGCGTTGAACGCTTTACAGAATTCCATGATGTTTACACCGTGTTGACCAAGAGCTGGACCAACTGGTGGTGACGGGTTTGCTGCACCAGCAGCAACTTGTAGCTTGATTAAAGCTTGGACTTTTTTAGCCATCTTCAATATACCTTTAGTTTGGGTTCTAACGCTCTGTTCAATATTTCAGAACAACTAATCATTTAAGATTGAGCTCCCCGTGGATTAAAAAACGCTTTTATTGAACAAACTTTCATCCGGACAAATAAAAACGGCAGCGGATTATAAATTAATCAACACTGCCGTTTCAAGATCTTTTTATATTTAGATGAAAAATAGTTAAAAACTACCTTTCACAGCGATATTTCTATTCGCCTTTTTCTACTTGTACAAATTCTAAGTCTACTGGCGTTGAGCGACCGAAGATAAGTACAGATACTTTAATGCGGTTCTTCTCGTAATCGAGCTCTTCAACGACACCATTAAAGTCAGCAAAAGGTCCGTCAATAACGCGTACCACTTCACCCACTTCAAATAAAGTCTTAGGTTTAGGCGCATCTGTCTCTTCAAGGCGCTGCAAAATACGATCAGCTTCTTTTTGCGTGATAGGAGCTGGACGATCAGACGTTCCACCGATGAACCCTAATACACGAGGCACACTTTTAACCAAGTGCCATGCTTCTTCATCCATCGCCATTTCTACTAATACATAGCCAGGGAAGAATTTACGCGCACTTTTTCGTTTTTGGCCTGCACGCATTTCAATTACTTCTTCAGTTGGTACTAATACCTGTCCGAACTTGTCTTGCAATGCATGGATTTCAATGTGTTCTAAAAGCGTTTTTTGAACACGTGCTTCATAACCTGAAAACGCTTGAACTACGTACCAACGCAATTTAGGTTTGTTTTCTTGATTTGAGCTTTCTGAGATAGTTTCTTCAGACATATTTACACCTGTAACCCAGTAACGAAACCAACAAGCCAGAATAGAATTGAATCTAAGCCCCACATTACTAATGACATGAATAAGGTAGCAACAAGTACAATACCTGTAGTTTGCACTGCTTCTTGTCTTGTTGGCCAAACAACTTTACGCACTTCAGTACGTGATTCTTTTGCAAAAACCACAGCATTGCGACCTTTTGTTGTTTGCATGGCAATTAAACCAGCAACAACAACAGCAGCAACTACACCTAATGCTCTAACCAATACAGATTGGTCACTAAAATAATAATTGGCGAACACTGCGCCACCTAAAACGAGGAAGATAATACCCCATTTCAAAGAATCTAGAGAACCACTTGGCTGGCTTTCTGTACTTGCATTCATAAAATTGACCTGTTAGTTACCGTCTAGCTTTACTGTCTCGTTCTATACGAGTGTTGTAGATTATTCCACAACCTAATATGGCAGGGGTAGAGAGATTCGAACTCCCAACCGTCGGTTTTGGAGACCGCTGTTCTACCAATTGGAACTATACCCCTAAATTATTTACTTACACTTACCGAGCGGTTCTTAAATTGTTTTGGGAAAAATAAGAGTTACTCTAGAAGTGAGCCCGCTATTATACTGAGTCAATAATATATCTCAAGGAGAATTTAATATTCCTCACGCCATATATTTGATAACTCGCAACTATTAATTTAGGAGGATGTTATTTCCTGTTTCGATGACAGTAAACTCAGTTCCTACCTGACCTTCAAGCAACAACTTACAGTGTGCTCCATCAATAGGAATCTCAATATCTGTTGTTCGCTGTAAGGACTTGAAATAGTTCCTGCACCTAAGTTCAATCCTTATTATCTTGCCAACAACATCTTGCACACTAAGCTGGCTTTTTACGATACGGTGATATGTTATTGTATCTTCTTTGTCCACAACATAGCTTTTCTTGATTTCTTGCTGGGCATTCAAGGATGCCGTAATTAAGGCTTGGTACTCTGAATAACCATCTTCAGTCAAATTTACACCGGTCAGTCTCTTCATTGAATTGAGTACATCTAAAGCAAACTGATACTCAAGGTCATAAAGTGCATAATCAATCAGGTTCTTCGTCACAATGTACGCATATTGATCGGTAAGTTTTTCCTTTAGTACCCATGCGTCATACGTTGCGCTTTGATATTTACCCCACTCTTTTGTTTTTGAGTAATATATGGATGACAGCCATGAGAAATATGCTTGTTCAGTTAAATTTTTGACTTTATTTTCTTCGAGATCAAGTAGTACAGATGAAGCTTCCTCCAAGTGTCCCTTTTCAATAAGCTTATTCGCTTCATCATAGCCCCGGCTGAAATGAACGGAAATGCCATCATTAGGGTTTCCCCAAAGACTTTTTTGAAATTTGAGTAAAAAGGTTCTTTCTGTTTTTATCGGTTTACCATTACGATTCGCAGGAATATACCTTAAATTCTCGACATATTGTTTGGCTTTGGCTTTTTTGTCTTTTGACTTTGATGAACTGATCACTTCAATGTTTTCAGGCTTCCCGTCAACGTTGACCACATAACTCAGATATGCCCACGATTCTTTGCGTGAATTGCTTGAGTCTTCGTATGTTTTTGCATTTAGATTTTCTTCAAAAATTGATACTTTAAAATTAGTAGATAAACTGCTGAAAGACACAATAATGAAAAGAGAAGACAACGCTCCCTTGAACATATTCATTCCTTGAATGGTTAATAAAATTCCATCTTGAACATATCATTTATTGCAATACGATGACTACAATTAAAGTTGTTTAAGTAACTAAATAAGAACTTCAAATAGCAAATACAAAAAGGGCCGCTTTCGCGACCTTTTTCAGTGTATTCTAAAAAGAATCGATATTAGTCGATTACTTTAGAAACAACACCAGCACCTACTGTACGGCTCTCAACTTCATCGCGGAGCGATTCGTCCTCGTTTACTGAAGTTAGTCAACTATGACTAACTTCTCAACGTACTCGGTCATCACGGATAAATCCGCTCGGTGGCCTAGTAACAAAAAAGGATGCCGAAGCATCCTTTTTTTAAGTTCTGTGTGAACTAAAGCTCGATATTAGTCGATTACTTTAGAAACAACACCAGCACCTACTGTACGGCCACCTTCACGGATAGCGAAGCGTAAACCTTCGTCCATCGCGATTGGGTTGATTAGCTCAACAACAAACTTCAAGTTGTCGCCTGGCATTACCATTTCTACACCTTCAGGAAGCTCTACTGCACCTGTGATGTCAGTTGTACGGAAGTAGAACTGTGGACGGTATCCTTTGAAGAATGGAGTATGACGACCACCTTCATCTTTTGAAAGTACGTATACTTCTGATTCGAACTTCGTATGCGGGTTGATTGAACCAGGCTTACAAAGTACTTGACCACGTTGTACGTCTTCACGCTTAGTACCACGTAAAAGTACACCACAGTTCTCACCAGCTCGACCTTCGTCAAGAAGCTTACGGAACATCTCTACACCAGTACATGTTGTAGTGGTAGTTTCTTTGATACCTACGATTTCTACATCGTCACCAACACGAACGATACCGCGTTCAACACGACCTGTTACTACTGTACCACGGCCTTGGATTGAGAATACATCTTCAATTGGAAGAATGAAGTCACCATCGATTGCACGCTCTGGCTCTGGAATATAAGTATCTAATGCGTTAGCAAGTTCTAATACTTTTTCTTCCCAGTTTGCTTCACCGTTCAATGCACCTAGTGCTGAACCTTGAATTACTGGTAAGTCGTCACCTGGGAATTCGTATTCTGAAAGAAGTTCACGAACTTCCATTTCTACTAATTCTAATAACTCTTCGTCATCTACCATGTCACATTTGTTCATGAATACGATGATGAAAGGTACACCAACTTGACGAGAAAGAAGGATGTGCTCACGTGTTTGTGGCATTGGACCGTCTGTCGCTGCAACTACTAAGATTGCGCCGTCCATTTGAGCAGCACCAGTGATCATGTTTTTAACATAATCGGCGTGACCAGGACAGTCTACGTGTGCGTAGTGACGAGTTTCTGTATCGTATTCGATGTGAGAAGTATTAATTGTAATACCACGCTCGCGCTCTTCTGGAGCGTTATCGATTTGTGCGAAATCTTTAACTTCACCACCGTGAGTTTTTGTTAATACTGCAGAGATAGCAGCTGTTAGTGTTGTTTTACCGTGGTCAACGTGTCCGATAGTACCAACGTTAACATGCGGTTTCGAACGTTCAAATTTTTCTTTAGCCACTTTAAAATACCTCGAGGTAAAAATTTAAGTTTAAAATTTTAGTAAAAGATAAGTATAGATAAGATTCAATGAAATGGTGCTAATAGGCAGATTCGAACTGCCGACCTCACCCTTACCAAGGGTGCGCTCTACCAACTGAGCTATATCAGCACTATGTACAAAGAATGGAGCGGACGGCGGGAATCGAACCCGCAGCTTTAGCTTGGAAGGCTAAGGTATTACCACTATACGACGTCCGCTTTGCAAATCTATCAGATATCTCTGCAAAAAATGGTGGAGGGAGGTGGATTCGAACCACCGAAGGCGGAGCCGTCAGATTTACAGTCTGATCCCTTTGGCCACTCGGGAACCCCTCCAAATTCTTTTTAACACTATTGCTAGTGTATTAATGGTGCCGACTGCCGGAATCGAACTGGCGACCTACTGATTACAAGTCAGTTGCTCTACCAACTGAGCTAAGTCGGCACTACATTAAGTGGAGCGCATTCTAGAGTAATGTTTTGAAGCTTGCAATAGCTAAAATAAAAAAAATTGCTTAATTTGACCGTTTGACGTTTTTTTATGCAAGTTAACAATATTTATCAAGATTATTGCGCTATATAGCAAGCTAACCCAATAAAAATTAACTTTTCAACATAGCTAAATGATTGTAGGTCATTGTTGACTTCACAGTGCTGCATTAATAATTTACCGTTGCCACCGGTAAAAATGACGCGACTTGGCTTGTCCCCTGAGTCATTAGCTAATTTAATCGCTTGCTCAACGGCGCCAACGGTTGCAGCCCAACTAGCATAAGATAGGTTATCTGAAGTCGATTTACCAAAAGCAATATTCTCTACATGTGTTGCACTGCCTTTCACATTAGCTGTAGATTCAAGGACACTGTTTGTCATCAGTTCTATACCGGGTAAAATCCAGCCGCCATGATGTGATCCTTGAGCATCTAGCACGTCAAATGTAGTTGCCGTACCACTATCAATAATCAAACAATTATCAGTGGGGAACATTTGTTTTGCACCTACTAGTGCCAACCAACGATCCACACCCATTTGACCGAAATTTGTATAACCATTAATTACATTATTAAAACTCTTTTCTGTACCCACTATTTTGAACGGTATACTTTTGCTGATTGCCCAATTTTTCAGTATTTCGCTGTAACGTTGATCATTTACGTTGGCAAAAACAAGATGGGTGATATTGCTTAAATGCTCAGTTAGCCATTTTGAAGTCAATTCTTGATTGTCGATACTGATTATGGCGCTATAGCATTGCTCTTCTACTATCGATCCCTTTATGTCCTCATCAAGAAGATAATGAACATACTTAAATCGCGTGTTACCGATATCGAGTAATGCGATCATGATACTCCCCTAACGCTGACTTCCCCACCAAACACGGTTCTAACTTCATTGCCATCATCAAGCAGCAATGCGCCTTGCTCATTTATTCCGCGGCAGGTACCAAATATTTCATTATTGCCTGTGACTAATTTGATCGGTTTATTAAGAAAAATATCTGACTGGTGCCAATCGTCTAACATAGCTTTTAAGCCTGTGCTTTTGTACTGTTTCATCCGTTTATTTAACGAGAAAATTAATGTGGCGGCTAATAGATTTCGATCAACCCCTGTGGCAACGTGTAAACTAAGATCGGTCCAAGGTTGATCTATGGTTTTAGCTGCAGCCACTGGCATATTTACATTTACGCCTAAGCCGATAATGCTATGACAGGATCCCGTTGCCTGGCCTTCTAGATCAATCAATATTCCGGCAATTTTTTCCCCTTGGACATAAATGTCATTAGGCCATTTTAAACCAACTTCGATACTGAACAATGCAGAAATGGAATCTTTGACGGCAAGCGCTGTTAACAAACTTAAGCCCATTGCTTGCGACATGCCTTGTTCAAGAGGTTGATACATTGATAAGTAGAGATGTGAGCCAAAAGGAGAAAGCCACTGACGACCTCGTCGACCTCTACCTGATTGCTGGTATTCGGCTAAACAGATTTGCCCCGAGCTTAGTTGGTTAGGTAACTTTCTCATCAAGTAGTTATTTGTAGAGTCAATTACATTATGTACTTCAACTGTGTTTTCTAAGCCAAACTCTTTCAAGTAGGCGCTGATAACCTGCTTATCGAGTAATTCAATCGGCACGGCGAGTTGATATCCTTTGCCACGGACTTTGAAAATATCTAAGCCCATCTCGCCTAAATTACTAACTTGATTAGAGATAGCGGCTCTAGATACGCCAAACTTGTCTGCCAACTCTTGGCCCGAAACAAATGTTCCTGATGCCAGCTCTTTGATTAAATGCTCTTTAATTGATTTAGCCATGAATAGTTAACTCTTGAAACGACTTTTCACCTTGAGCAGTGACCAAGCGAACTTCAGGCTCAAGTTGAACATTAAACTTAGCAAAGACCTCTTTCATGATTAATATTGCTAAGTCAAAAATAGCACGACCAGATTCACTATGATGATTAACGAGCACCAGCGCTTGCTTAGCGTGAACACCAACTCCAAGCATTTTATACCCTTTATAACCACTCTGCTCAATTAACCAACCCGCGGCCAATTTGACATGTTGTTCGTCTACTTGATAATGCGGAATTTGACCATAGTGTCTTTTCAATGCATCAAGAATCGCTATTGGAACTATAGGATTTTTAAAAAAACTTCCCGCATTGGGGATATCGCTAGGATCAGGTAATTTTGATTGGCGTATGATAATGACTTTTTCCAACACCTCTTTGGCAGTGCAATCAACAGCTAGCTCGTTAAGCCCTGCGTAGGTGATTTTGGGTTGCCAAAGCTTGGGTAATTTAAGCGTCACTGCTGTTATCAACCCTTTATTTTTCAAGTCATGTTTAAAAATACTGTCTCTGTATTTGAATTGGCATTGTTCCGTCGTCAGTACTTTCTCTTGATTTGACTCAAAACAAAACCAACGTACTTGCTGGCAAAAATCCGCCAGTTCTACCCCATACGCTCCAATATTTTGAACAGGAGCTGCACCGACGCTCCCAGGTATGAGCGCTAAATTTTCTAAACCGTAAACACTGTTATTCACACAATGTAAAACTAAATCATGCCAATTTTCACTTGCCGCTGCAGTGACTAAATAATACTCGTCATGAGTTTCAATTTTGACGCCATAAAGCTTGGGACTCACCAGCACGGGGGTAATCTCATCAAGGAACAGCGTATTACTTCCTTCTCCAAGAATGTAAAAGTGCTCAGGTAATTGGTTAGATAGCTTTATCAAATCGTCAATATTTTCTGGTTGATAAAACGCTTGGCAATGGGCTTGTACGGCCAAAGTATTTAAGGCTTTGACAAATTTTGGGCTTGGTTTCATATCAAAAGTGCTATGTTGTTTGCATTATTGTACTGAACAATGATGTAAAACGGCAACGCTAACCTTGCTTCCTCACGGGCAATTTAATGATATTAGCCATGTCATTGTAATATTTACTGTGATATTTGCTGGTATCAATATTTTGGCTTTGATTAATAACAATACCATCGATTGGCGCACGAACTTGCTTAAGCATACGAATACCTGAGGTGATATGTTCTCGACGTGTTTTATTGCCATGAACAACATAAAGCACACTTTCGACAAGCCGAGAAATGATAACGGCATCACTTACTGCGTTAACAGGGGGAGTTTCGATAATAATACGATCATAAAAATTACCAAAGACTTTAATAAGCATCTCAAAACGCTTCATTGACAAAAACGCAAGTGGATTAGCTGGTGAGATCCCAGAGGTTAAAATGTCTAACTTTGCACTCTTATCACGCACAATACATTCGTTAATTTGGTGCGTTTTAGCGAGCAAGTTTGATAGACCCGGTCGGTGTTGGGCCAAGTCCAAATTTTTAGCTAATGTGGGGTGGCGTAAATCAGCCTCAATCAGTAATACTTTTTCCATTTCACTAAAAGAGCGCGCTAAATGAAGTGCAACAGTAGACTTCCCTTCGTTAGGGACAGAAGATGTAATGGCTATTACTTTGGGCGGTTTTTTTTCATTGTTAAACAACAATGAGGTTCGTAAAGTTCGGACCGCCTCGGTAAACCTATTATCGACGATATACTTGTCATCATCTTGTTGCGCTTTGTACTTAATTTTAGGTAATACAGCTAATATCTTGGCCTCATTAAAGCTTTCCAATTTTCTGCGGGAGTTTAATGTATCAACAAGCAGCTCTCGCATGATGACATATATTGATGTAACAATCGTCGACAGGATAAAGCATACTATGACCAGTAATGTTTTTCGTGGCGCATATGGACTATTAGGCTCTATTGCTTTGTCGATAAAGCGAACATAAAAATTAGCGTTATAATTTCCCATAGCGTCAGCTTCTTTCAAGCGAACTAAGTAATTGTTGTAGAGTTCTTTATTTGTTTCAACTTCACGTTCTAACTGTGAAAATTTATTCTCTAATTTGCTCAATCGTAAATAATCAGCTTTGGCTTTAACAAGTCTCGCTTTTGTCGCCTTTAATTTAGCAACTGCAGTAAAATAATCCTTCTCTACAGATAAAACCTGATTTTGCACTTGTTGAACAATGTTTTCTTTTATCGCCTCTAACTCTGCTTGCACCGAAATACGTTTAGGATGCTTTGGACCATAGCGCTTGGACAACTCAGATATCTTTCGTTCAATTTGATCTTTGGTGTTTGTCAGCTGTAAATAGGAACGATGGGCATTCACTTCGCTTAGATCAGTTAGCTTTCGAAAATCTCTTTTGTTTTGCTGTATATATTCAAAAGTTACGTTTAAATCATCGAGCTGTTTTTCTGCTTGTAATAACGAAGAGGTTAAAGCTGTAATTTCAGAGCCTATTAGCCCCCGAACACCTTGGATATCAACTAATCCTTCATCTTCTTTAAATCGTTGGAGAGAAAGCTCTGAGACTTCAAGTTTCTTACCCAACTCTTTTAGTTGATCGACTAACCATTGTGACGTTGATTCTTTAGAGGCACTGTGGATTTCATCTTGATACGCAACATAAGTCTTTCCAACCTGATTGGCAACACGCATCGATAATTTAGGATCATAGGAAGAAAAAGTTATTCGAACTAATTCAGTATTGAGTACAGGTGATATCGTCAGACGCCCCTGTACACCAGAAACAACATTTGCAATTGAGGGGGAAGATAATGACGTCTTATCTGCAAGAAATGGAAGTCTATTATTGTACTTTCCAGCAACAAACTCCTTATTATCTTGTAATTCAAGCTCGGTTACTACTCGCTCAGCAAATTGTCGAGACCTAAGTAATTCATATTGAGTTTGGATTTGTTCCTCAGTAGCACTCGACTCTGAAAAGGCATCATTTATTGACAAAGTGTTAGATGAGATATTGCTGCCTATATGTAGGATAGCACTTGCTTTGTATACTGGTTTTAACAAGGTGACGTAAAACGCCACTATTGAAGTAACCAATAGCGTACAAAAAATTATCTTCCAACGACGCACCCAAAGAGGCCGCAATAGCTCTTTCAGAGAGACATCTTCGTCAGTAAAATTATAATCCAATCTATTATTATCTAGCTCGCTCAAAAGAAACTTTGCTCTATTTTTATTATATCGTCAGGTAATACTACGGTAGAAATATCTGCTTCTATCGTAAATGTTTTTCCATTTTCTGACCTAGTAATTTTCCAGTTCGACTTAGACGCCCTGTTTGCAAGTCCTCCTGCCAATGCTATCGCCTTATCTAGCCTCAAGTCTTCTTGGTAGGGATATCCACCAGGTTTTACAACTTCCCCATGAATAAAGAACGGTCGGTAATCAATAACGGAAACTGAGACTTGTGGATCAACTAAGTAATCCCCCAGCAAACCATTTCTAACCTGCAACTCAACCGCTTCAGTTGTCATTCCAATAATTGCAATATCTTTAATGAAGGGAAAAGAAACGATTCCCGTTCTATCAATTTTAGCTTCAACTGTTAAATCAGGTTCGTTATAGACAGTGATTTTAATTTTATCACCAGACCCCAATAAATAATCCCCAGCAAGTACTGGTGAATTCATAATCAGTATCACTATTACAACTAACATCCTCATTTCAACAAACTACTCTCTAAAATTGTCCGTTGATACCAATTTCAAAACTGTTCTTATCATATTCATTGATACCTATATCACTACTAACAGTAATAAATTCATAGCCAATGCGCATCTTAACACGTTCACTAACTTGATATTGTAACTGCGGCGCAAATAACAAAAAGTCTTCATCTACTGTATTAGTAGTAAACTGTATTTCTTCAGCCCTATAGGCAACTTGAAGACGCATATTTAAATGAGAACTAATGAAATACGAACTCGTTAACGTGTAATCATCCACCACTCTATAGTTTCTTTCAATTTCATTAGATTGCTCACTCGAGCGACCTGATCTCAGTTGCATTGAGAAATAATCAAGAGGCCTCCAATCATAGGACATACGCCATTTAAATATATCATCATCATCAAACACACTTTCATCAAAAGACAAGGTTTCATAGCCAAGCATCAATGTAAGTTGGCTGAGTTCTGACGCTTCCCACTTTATACCAGCTAATATCGCAATTTCTTCTCTGTTCTGCTCTTTTGAATAATCGTACTCAATGTCTTCTAACTCGACTAGAAAACTAAAGTAGGTCTTTTCTGACATTAGATAATCTACACCTACATGCGCAAATTTCGCCTCGTTATCCAACGTTCTCGTAACTTGCCTACGAGTTTTGTATTCTCGTTCTTTGATTCCCACTAAAAGCGAGACTTTAGAAACTGAGTCTAATCGTCCATAGTTATAACCTAGATTTAATAGTTTATCGTCAAACTCATTGCCGGAGTCTAATGCCAGTGCTTGGCCTTTACTCGTACCTGTTCCCCTGTATTCATAATTATTACTAAACACTATGCTAGAAAACAACGTTTGCATATCTGCAAGCTTATAAAAATACTTTGCTCTTACATTGACATTCGAGTGTTCATCATCCTTAAAGTCGTCGAAAAATATTGTATCGACATCCGCTCCAATTTGTAGAAGATGGTTATCATTGTGAGTTTGTAGAAAAGAATCGGCAGAAATTTTGGCGAAAGTCGTACTTTGTTTACCATGACTTTGATTTAAAAAATTATCAATATATCCATATTGAGCACCAATGCCTGCTTCAAAATAATTACCTTCATTAAAATCAAAAACAAAGTTATTTTCACTACGTTCAATAGTTGCTGCCAAAACGGACGGAGACAAAGAAGAAATAGATAAAGAAAAAGTTAAGGCTAGATAATTACTACTACTGCGCATAAATATGATCAATTATTATAATTTTCGACATTATGCTGAATTTTTCAGCAAAATTAAATAACAAAATTTTGTATAGAGTAAATCATTGAGATTAGTAGCGTTCTACTTGAATTATTTTTATATGTGAGTAAGCCATTTATTCAAACGCCAGACGTAAAAACGCCAGACGTAAAAAAGCCCGACTCTTTCGAATCGGGCTTTTCATAATAGAAGCTTGACAATGTCCTACTCTCACATGGGAACTCCCACACTACCATCGGCGCTATTGCATTTCACTTCTGAGTTCGGCATGGGATCAGGTGGTTCTACAACGCTATTGTCGTCAAGCAAAAAAACTACAATCTTGAAAGCTGATGACGTGCACGAATGCACTAATATCGCAATGACATGGATGTCAGTGAGCGATGTAAATACTTATCTAAATCTAATCAGTAACACGAGTACGTGACTTTTATTCATGTCAGACACACAAAACCACTTGGGTGTTGTATGGTTAAGCCTCACGGGCAATTAGTATCAGTTAGCTCAAGGCCTCACAACCCTTACACACCTGACCTATCAACGTTGTAGTCTCCAACGACCCTTTAGGGGACTTAAAGTCCCAGTGAGAACTCATCTCAAAGCCTGCTTCCCGCTTAGATGCTTTCAGCGGTTATCAGTTCCGAACGTAGCTACCGGGCAATGCCATTGGCATGACAACCCGAACACCAGAGGTTCGTCCACTCCGGTCCTCTCGTACTAGGAGCAGCCCTCTTCAATTCTCAAACGCCCACGGCAGATAGGGACCGAACTGTCTCACGACGTTCTAAACCCAGCTCGCGTACCACTTTAAATGGCGAACAGCCATACCCTTGGGACCGACTTCAGCCCCAGGATGTGATGAGCCGACATCGAGGTGCCAAACACCGCCGTCGATATGAACTCTTGGGCGGTATCAGCCTGTTATCCCCGGAGTACCTTTTATCCGTTGAGCGATGGCCCTTCCATACAGAACCACCGGATCACTATGACCTGCTTTCGCACCTGCTCGACGTGTCTGTCTCGCAGTTAAGCTGGCTTATGCCATTGCACTAACCGTACGATGTCCGACCGTACTTAGCCAACCTTCGTGCTCCTCCGTTACTCTTTAGGAGGAGACCGCCCCAGTCAAACTACCCACCAGACAGTGTCCCCAAGCCCGATTAGGGCCCTAGGTTAGAACATCACGCATACAAGGGTGGTATTTCAAGATTGGCTCCACCACATCTAGCGACGCGGTTTCAAAGCCTCCCACCTATCCTACACATGTAGGAGCAATGTTCACTGTCAAGCTATAGTAAAGGTTCACGGGGTCTTTCCGTCTAGCCGCGGGTATACGGCATCTTAACCGCAAATTCAATTTCACTGAGTCTCGGGTGGAGACAGTGTGGCCATGATTACGCCATTCGTGCAGGTCGGAACTTACCCGACAAGGAATTTCGCTACCTTAGGACCGTTATAGTTACGGCCGCCGTTTACCGGGGCTTCGATCATGAGCTTCGCAGAGCTAACCCAATCAATTAACCTTCCGGCACCGGGCAGGCGTCACACCGTATACGTCATCTTTCGATTTTGCACAGTGCTGTGTTTTTAATAAACAGTTCCAGCCACCTGGTTACTTCGACTCTCCTGTGCTTACTCCGCAAGGGATTCACACTAGAGAGCGTACCTTCTCCCGAAGTTACGGTACTATTTTGCCTAGTTCCTTCACCCGAGTTCTCTCAAGCGCCTTAGTATTCTCTACCTAACCACCTGTGTCGGTTTGGGGTACGGTTCCTATATATCTGAAGCTTAGAAGCTTTTCCTGGAAGCATGGCATCAATGACTTCAAACCCTTGGGTTCTCGTCTCGTATCTCAGCCTTAAGAAGACCCGGATTTACCTAAGTCTTCAGCCTACATACTTTCACACGGACTACCAACGCCGTGCTCACCTAGCCTACTCCGTCCCTCCTTCGCAATATATAGAAGTACAGAAATATTAATCTGTTTCCCATCGACTACGCGTTTCCGCCTCGCCTTAGGGGCCGACTTACCCTGCCCTGATTAACATGGGACAGGAAACCTTGGTCTTTCGGCGGGGGAGTTTTTCACTCCCCTTATCGTTACTCATGTCAGCATTCGCACTTCTGATACCTCCAGCAAACCTCTCAGTTCACCTTCAACGGCTTACAGAACGCTCCCCTACCACTTAACTTAAAAGTTAAATCCGCAGCTTCGGTGCATAGTTTAGCCCCGTTACATCTTCCGCGCAGACCGACTCGACTAGTGAGCTATTACGCTTTCTTTAAAGGATGGCTGCTTCTAAGCCAACCTCCTAGCTGTCTGGGCCTTTCCACATCGTTTCCCACTTAACTATGACTTTGGGACCTTAGCTGGCGGTCTGGGTTGTTTCCCTCTTCACGACGGACGTTAGCACCCGCCGTGTGTCTCCCGGATATCACTCATCGGTATTCGGAGTTTGCAAAGGGTTGGTAAGTCGGGATGACCCCCTAGCCTTAACAGTGCTCTACCCCCGATGGTGTTCGTCCGAGGCTCTACCTAAATAGATTTCGGGGAGAACCAGCTATCTCCCGGCTTGATTAGCCTTTCACTCCGACCCACAAGTCATCACCGCATTTTTCAACATACGTGTGTTCGGTCCTCCAGTTGATGTTACTCAACCTTCAACCTGCCCATGGGTAGATCGCCGGGTTTCGGGTCTATTCCTTGCAACTAAACGCGCAGTTAACACTCGCTTTCGCTACGGCTCCCCTAATCGGTTAACCTTGCTACAAAAAATAAGTCGCTGACCCATTATACAAAAGGTACGCAGTCACCCGAAGGCTTCCACTGCTTGTACGTATGCGGTTTCAGGTTCTATTTCACTCCCCTCACAGGGGTTCTTTTCGCCTTTCCCTCACGGTACTGGTTCACTATCGGTCAGTTAGGAGTATTTAGCCTTGGAGGATGGTCCCCCCATATTCAGTCAACATTTCACGTGTGCCGACCTACTCGATTTCATGGTAAGTTTGTTTTCGTGTACGGGGCTATCACCCTGTATCGCTAAGCTTTCCAGCTTATTCCACTAACTTACAAACCACTTAAGGGCTAATTCCCGTTCGCTCGCCGCTACTAAGGAAATCTCGGTTGATTTCTTTTCCTCGGGGTACTTAGATGTTTCAGTTCTCCCGGTTCGCCTCACTTAGCTATGTATTCACTAAGTGATAGTGTCTTATGACACTGGGTTTCCCCATTCAGAAATCTGAGTCTATAACGGTTTTTATCACCTCAACTCAGCTTATCGCAGATTAACACGTCTTTCATCGCCTCTAACTGCCAAGGCATCCACCACATACGCTTAGTCACTTAACCATACAACCCTAAGTAGTCTTAGAATGTTCGGAGACTAATCCGAACTAATCGTACAGCCTGACATTTTCACGTACTCTCACATCTTTCGATGTAGATGAGTTACTTGATTTAGATTTTTTATTAACATTCTCCGAGGAGGAGAAGTTAATCAGCTTGTTCGATAAACGATAAGGTTATCTCACTCGCTGTTGGTATCTATATGTTGATGTATTGAAACGCGCGACACGTTCAACACCATATAAACACCGGGTATTTATATCAGCTTTCCAGATTGTTAAAGAGCTTCAAACTAGCGCGCATTCGGCTAATTCGTGGTTTAAAAAACCAAATTTAAATCATCTTAAAAAAGATAGCTTAAATTTGGTCATTTAATTCTTTGTGAAGAAGATTGGTAGGTCTGGGCAGACTTGAACTGCCGACCTCACCCTTATCAGGGGTGCGCTCTAACCAGCTGAGCTACAGACCTGCATAAGTACCTAAGTACTACACAATAAGTGGTGGAGCTAAGCAGGATCGAACTGCTGACCTCCTGCGTGCAAGGCAGGCGCTCTCCCAGCTGAGCTATAGCCCCTTATTATGCTAGGGTTTTACTTTTCTTCTTCTAATTTGTTATCAGTGCAATTTGTGTGAACACTCATGAAACCCGAAGGCTTCCATCAGGCGTTTTACTTCAAGATAAGGAGGTGATCCAACCCCAGGTTCCCCTAGGGTTACCTTGTTACGACTTCACCCCAGTCATGAATCACAAAGTGGTAACCGTCCTCCCGAAGGTTAGACTAGCTACTTCTTTTGCAACCCACTCCCATGGTGTGACGGGCGGTGTGTACAAGGCCCGGGAACGTATTCACCGTAGCATTCTGATCTACGATTACTAGCGATTCCGACTTCACGGAGTCGAGTTGCAGACTCCGATCCGGACTACGACGTACTTTATGGGATTCGCTCCACCTCGCGGTCTTGCTGCCCTTTGTATACGCCATTGTAGCACGTGTGTAGCCCATCCCGTAAGGGCCATGATGACTTGACGTCGTCCCCACCTTCCTCCGGTTTATCACCGGCAGTCTCCTTAAAGTTCCCGACATAACTCGCTGGCAAATAAGGATAGGGGTTGCGCTCGTTGCGGGACTTAACCCAACATTTCACAACACGAGCTGACGACAGCCATGCAGCACCTGTCTCAGAGTTCCCGAAGGCACTAAACTATCTCTAGTAAATTCTCTGGATGTCAAGGGATGGTAAGGTTCTTCGCGTTGCATCGAATTAAACCACATGCTCCACCGCTTGTGCGGGCCCCCGTCAATTCATTTGAGTTTTAACCTTGCGGCCGTACTCCCCAGGCGGTCAACTTAGCGCGTTAGCTACGCTACCCACAGATCAAGTCTACAGACAGCTAGTTGACATCGTTTACGGCGTGGACTACCAGGGTATCTAATCCTGTTCGCTCCCCACGCTTTCGTACCTCAGCGTCAGTATTTGTCCAGGTGGCCGCCTTCGCCACTGATGTTCCTTCCAATCTCTACGCATTTCACCGCTACACTGGAAATTCCACCACCCTCTACAATACTCTAGTTTGCCAGTTCAAAATGCAGTTCCAAGGTTGAGCCCTGGGCTTTCACATCTTGCTTAACAAACCGCCTACGCACGCTTTACGCCCAGTAATTCCGATTAACGCTCGCACCCTCCGTATTACCGCGGCTGCTGGCACGGAGTTAGCCGGTGCTTCTTCTGTCGCTAACGTCACAGTACTAGTTTATTAAACTAGCACCTTTCCTCACGACTGAAAGTGCTTTACAACCCGAAGGCCTTCTTCACACACGCGGCATGGCTGCATCAGGCTTTCGCCCATTGTGCAATATTCCCCACTGCTGCCTCCCGTAGGAGTCTGGGCCGTGTCTCAGTCCCAGTGTGGCTGATCATCCTCTCAAACCAGCTAGAGATCGTCGCCTTGGTAAGCCTTTACCTTACCAACTAGCTAATCTCACTTGGGCTAATCAAATGGCGAGAGGTCCGAAGATCCCCCCCTTTGGTCCGTAGACATTATGCGGTATTAGCAGTCGTTTCCAACTGTTGTCCCCCACCATAAGGCATATTCCCAAGCATTACTCACCCGTCCGCCGCTCGACGCCAAAGTAGCAAGCTACTTTTCGTTTCCGCTCGACTTGCATGTGTTAAGCCTGCCGCCAGCGTTCAATCTGAGCCATGATCAAACTCTTCAATTAAAATCGTTTGTGCATCATAAGATGCGGCTCAATGAATTCTGTACATTTAAAACATATGTTCTTATAACCCGAAGGTCATAAGTAGTTTTGCGTGAACTTCATCATTAAGCTGTTTTTTTGTCCCGAAGGACTATGTAAAATCAACACTAATGTGAGTGCTCACACAAATTGCATGATAACTAATTGTTAAAGAACACTACTTGATTAAGTAGCCAGTGTAAGTCGCATTCGCTTATCACTGTTTGCTTGGAGCTGGCTAGTAGCCTGTCCCGAAGCGAGATGCGCATTCTACGCAACTCAGTTTTGATGTCAACAACTTTTTGAAAAATAATTTAACTTGTTTTTCTAAGTTATCTTCGAGCTTAAGCAAACTATTGTTTAACTAAACTGTTCAAAACAACCTCTTGGGCTTGTCCCGAAGAAGTGGAGCGCATTTTAGGGATTTTTAGGAAAGGATCAAGCTTTATTTTAAATTAATTTACTGTTCGGTCAATAATTGAACGAAGCCTTTATTTTTGGCATTTATTCGCACGATCTTTAGCGATCTTTTAAACAAAAATTAAGTATTATCATAAACGAGTGATCGTCGAACTTATTGATAGCGATAAACATAGAAAGAATGCGTTTAGCTTCAATTGGCAGAGATATTCTTTAATTTTGCTATTAACTTGCTCTATTTGAATTAATTGGACAAATCTTGAACTTAATGTTGCACATTCATGAAAGCTGGGTAACATAGAATTGTCATTTTATGATTTACAATAATAATCAGGTATA
Organism: Thalassotalea atypica; assembly: GCF_030295975.1. Classification (NCBI taxonomy): domain Bacteria; kingdom Pseudomonadati; phylum Pseudomonadota; class Gammaproteobacteria; order Alteromonadales; family Colwelliaceae; genus Thalassotalea; species Thalassotalea atypica. The sequence continues at coordinate 494,407 of NZ_AP027364.1, read as the reverse complement.
ACAATATGAAGTCTTCTCAAATCTTTACAGCCATTGTTGCTGCCGCTATTTTGGCAGTTATTGGCTTTTTCTTAGCTAACATGTTCGACGCGAATCAACAAACCGTCGCAGTTAGTATCTTTATTGGAGCATTGGTGTCTCCTTTCCTAAGCCAATTATTCAATTCAAATAGCAGTGAACAGTCAAGCGATATAAAAACACTTTATGTAGGTAACTTACCCTATCGTGCAAATGAGGCTGCTGTAAGAAACCTGTTTTCTGAACACGGAACTGTTCATTCTGTACGTTTAATGAAAGATAAACACACAGGTAAGCGACGAGGTTTTGGGTTTGTCGAAATGGCGTCGGCTGACTTTGAAAATGCAATTTCTGCGTTAAATGATTCAGAGTTTCAGCAGCGTACATTGAAAGTTCGTGAAGCCAAAGAAAGACCTGAACGTACTGACGACTCAGAATAGTTTCCGTCTAAATAAAAAGCGGAATCAACATTGTTGATTCCGCTTTTTTAATGCCTATGATCGCTAATTTTGCTCTCGTGATATTGCTCGATAAGCAATATCAGTTCTAAACTCTACTTTATCCCATGAGATCTGGTGTAATAATTCATAAGCTGCTTGCTGTGCTTGGGTTACGTTATCACCTAGCGCAGTAGCACAAAGTACTCGACCGCCCGAGGTGACAACTTGTCCATCCTTTAATGCTGTGCCAGCATGAAAAGTTTTACGATCTTCAAGGGTATTAGTGTTCAACCCGAAAATGACATCGCCTTTTTCGTAACTTCCTGGGTAACCACCTGCAGCTAGAACAACACCTACTGCAGCTCTTGAATCAAACTCAATCGTTGATTGATCTAATGATTCATTACATGCAGCTAAACAAAGCTCAACAAGATCCGATTTTAATCGCATCATAATTGGCTGCGTCTCTGGGTCACCAAAACGGCAATTGTATTCAATTACTTTAGGTGTACCGTCCGCTGCTATCATCAAACCTGCGTACAAGAAACCAGTATATGGCGCCTCTTCTTTGGCCATTCCTTCTACAGTAGGAATAATAACTTCGTTCATTACACGTTCATGAATTTCAGAAGTCACCACCGGCGCTGGAGAATATGCACCCATGCCACCTGTATTAGGGCCTTTATCTTCATTGTAAGCACGCTTATGATCTTGGCTTGTTGCGAAAGGCAATATATTTTTGCCATCTACCATGACAATAAAGCTTGCTTCTTCGCCTTCCAAAAACTCTTCAATTACAACGCGGTGACCTGCATCACCGAACGCATTACCGGCCAACATATCTTTGATGGCGTCTTCAGCTTCTTGAAGTGTCAGTGCGACAATGACACCTTTACCTGCCGCTAGGCCGTCGGCTTTTACGACTATTGGCGCACCTTGCTGACGAACATAAGCCAGTGCTGGTTCTATTTCAGTGAAGTTCTGATAAGCACCTGTTGGAATATTATGACGAGCGAGGAAGTCCTTAGTGAAAGATTTTGAGCCTTCAAGTTGCGCAGCTTTTGCACTAGGCCCAAAAATAGCAAGACCTTCAGCCTGAAAAGCGTCTACAACACCATCGACAAGAGGTTGTTCTGGGCCGACAATAGTCAGCCCAATGTTTTCTTGCTTAGCAAAATCAATAAGTGCTGGAATATCAGAAACACTGATAGCAATATTTTCCAACTTCTCTTCTGTAGCTGTGCCGGCATTACCTGGCGCTACGAATACTTTAGATACATTGTTTGATTGCGCCGCTTTCCATGCAAGTGCATGTTCACGACCACCACTACCAATAACCAATACGTTCATTTATTTGATTTTCCTAATGTATAAAACTTAAAAAGGAAAAGCGAAAAGCTCTTCCGTTATTTTTTCGGTTTAACAAACTTTAAAGTCATACGATCACTTTCACCGATCGCTAAATATTTTTCTTTGTCTTTTTCACCATTAGCAAGCGCTGGTGGTAACGTCCAGACCTTATATTGTGCAAGATCTTTAGGGTTTGCATTAATTTCACTTTTAGCCGCTAATTTAAAACCAGCAGCTTTAGCTTGCGCAATTGTTTTACTTTGAGAAACGTAACCACGAGATTTTTCTGGGTCACTACCTTCTGGTAAACGATGCTCTACTACACCTAATACTCCGCCAGCTTTTAGTGCTTTGTATGCGTCTTTAAATACCTGTTCAACGCCGGCATCTTTCCAGTTATGTAAATTACGGAAAGTTAGTACTAGATCGGCAGTGCCCGCTGGGGCTAATGTACTTTCTTTACGCGGAACAAAATCAGTTAATTCGACTTCACTAAATACAGCGTTACTGGCTAATTTTTTCTCAAGATTCTTACGAGATTTGCTGAAGTAATTATCTTCTCCAGTATCAGGGTACTGAGCGCCGTATAACTTTCCTTTTCCTTTTAAAGCTGGAGCCAGAATTTCAGTATACCAACCACCACCAGGTGTGATTTCAACCACGGTCATAGCCGAATGAAAACCAAAGAACTCCAACGTTTCTTTGGGGTGGCGATACATATCACGGGCTTTATTCTTATCGCTACGATGATCGCCGGCAATGGCTGCTGACAACTGGTTCATTTTCGTTGCGTGCTCTTTATCACCATGAGCATATGCGGTTTGAGCACCTGCTAATGTCAATGTTAAAAGTGATGCTGCTGTGAGTGTTTTTATTATTTTCATTTTAATCTTCCATAACCAAGTTAAATGTTTTAGAGCTGGATATGTTATAGCAGAATTAATAAAAAGAGTCAGTTCACTCAATAGAAAACTGTATCTAATTATGACAACTTGCTTTTCATGCCTATAGAAGTGAGCCTTGAGAGTTTACTTCTTATGGAACCCAACATCCTTAACAAACAAAGAGAGCATTAAAAAACGAAATGTTTTTAAAAGCGCTCTCTTTGTTGCTATTACCGAGCCATTTTACTTGGCAATAAAAGCTTAGTGACGGAAGTGGCGCATACCTGTGAACACCATAGCAATACCGTGCTCGTCTGCCGCAGCAATAACTTCGTCATCGCGCATGGACCCACCAGGTTGAATTACCGCAGTAATACCCGCTTCGGCGGCTGCATCTAAACCATCACGGAACGGGAAGAATGCATCAGAAGCCATAACAGAGCCTTTCACTTCCAAGTTTTCATCGGCCGCCTTTATGCCCGCCACTTTAGCGGAGTAAACACGGCTCATTTGGCCAGCTCCAACGCCGATGGTCATGCTATTCTTAACGTAAACAATAGCATTTGATTTCACGTATTTAGCGACTTTCCAACAGAATTGTAAATCACGCATTTCTTCTGTCGTTGGTTGACGTTTAGTGACAACTTTCAAGTCACTTTCTGCAACGCGACCTTGATCACGATCTTGAATCAACAAACCACCGTTAACACGTTTATAGTCAACACCTGTAGTCTTAGTATCCCATTGTCCACACTCTAATAAGCGAACATTTGGCTTAGCCGCGACAATTTGTGCCGCCGCGTCCGAAATACTTGGCGCGATAATCACTTCTACAAACTGACGCGAAACGATCGCTTCAGCGGTGTCCGCATCTAACTCACGGTTAAAGGCAATGATACCGCCAAATGCTGAAGTAGGATCTGTCGTAAACGCACTTTCATAAGCCGCTAAAATATTGTCGCCAATAGCAACACCACAAGGGTTTGCATGCTTCACAATAACGCAGGCTGGCTCATCAAATTCTTTTACACATTCTAAAGCCGCATCGGTATCAGCTATATTGTTATATGATAGTGCTTTACCTTGAAGTTGAGATGCAGTAGAAACTGATGCTTCTTCAGGATTTGCTTCGACATAAAAAGCAGCGGCTTGGTGAGAGTTTTCACCATAACGTAAATCTTGCTTCTTAACGAACTGGCTATTGAATGTACGTGGGAATTGTTTCTTTTCTTCAAAGTTCGGCGTGCTTTCTTCGCTACCATGGGCAGGTAACATTTGGCCAAAGTAATTGGCAATCATACCGTCATAACTTGCTGTATGTTCATATGCAGCAATCGCTAAATCAAAACGTGTACTGTAGGTTAATGAATCATCGTTGGCATCCATTTCCGCTAATACACGTTTATAGTCATGAGCATTAACAATAATAGTAACATCTTTGTGGTTTTTTGCCGCAGCACGCACCATGGTTGGGCCGCCAATATCGATATTTTCGATGGCATCTTCCAATGAACAATCTTGGTTTGCCACGGTATTAGCAAATGGGTACAAGTTAACAACAACCATATCGATAGCATCGATGTTGTTTTCAGCCATCACTGCTTCGTCCATACCACGACGCGCTAAAATACCACCATGCACTTTAGGGTGAAGGGTTTTTACGCGACCGTCCATTATTTCAGGGTGGCCTGTGTAGTTCGACACTTCAGTGACGTTAATACCATTATCTGCCAATAATTTTGCAGTACCGCCAGTTGAAAGAAGTTCAACACCTTTTTGCGCTAATACGCGAGCGAATTCTACAATACCAGTTTTATCAGAAACACTTAAAAGTGCACGTTTGATTGGGCGTGGGGTATCCATTGCTGTTTGCTTACCTTTGAATTAAATTTAGTTGGTCTGGCCTTTGACATCTATCCTTGGCAGTGAGTCTTTTACTCATTATCGCTCCAGCGCGATAATTGGAGCTAAAAAGTTGACTAATTGGATAACTTTTTTAGTTCCTAAAAACAAAAAAGCACCCTAAGGTGCTTTTCATTGCAGGCTGAGCCTGCGGGGTATTAATTCATACCGTATTTTTTAAGCTTCTTACGAAGTGTACCACGGTTGATACCTAATAAGTTCGCTGCACGTGTTTGGTTACCGCGAGTATACTGCATTACTTCTTCAAGCATTGGCGCTTCAATTTCTGACAGTACAAGGTCATACATATCATCAACGTCATTACCATTTAGTTGTGACAAATAGTTTTTGATCGCTATTTTAGCTTGTGTACGCAAAGGTGATGCCTTTGATTGCGCTTGAATATCGTTAACATTGGTAATGAACGGAGAAGAAATATTTTGTTCAAACATAAAGTTCAGACTCTTATTTAGTTAAATTATCAAAATACATATTTAATGCCTCAAGCTGCTCGCTAGTCGATTCGAGTGCATTAAATATTGATCGAAACGTTTTCTGTTGGTCATGACGCTGCATGTACCAAGAAACATGCTTACGGGCGATTCTCACCCCCATAAAGTCACCATAAAATTGGTGCAATTCTTTTACATGCTCAAGTAAAATTGAGCGAACCTCGTCCAATGAGGGAGCCGATAAGTGTTTACCAGTTTCTAGAAAATGATTTATTTCTCTAAAAATCCAAGGCTTACCTTGTGCAGCCCGACCAATCATGATCGCATCTGCATTAGTATAAGCTAACACTTGCTCAGCTTTTTCAGCAGAGTCAATATCTCCATTTGCCACTACTGGAATAGAAACCGCTTTTTTAATCGCTTTAATGGTGTCGTACTCTGCGTTGCCTTTATAAAAGTCATTACGCGTACGGCCATGAACTGCTAGTGATTGAATACCATTGAGTTCTGCAATTTTTGCAATTTCGATACCATTTCGAGTGTTTTCACACCAGCCGGTTCTAATTTTAAGCGTAACTGGAACGTTGACAGCATTGACCACCGATTTAACGATTTGCTCAACCTGTGCCGGTTCTTTTAGTAACGCAGAGCCCGCTAGCTTTTTGTTCACTTTTTTGGCCGGACACCCCATATTGATATCAATAATTTGAGCGCCACTTTCTACATTAACCTGAGCTGCAAATGCCATTTCGTCAGGATCAGAGCCGGCGATTTGTACTGAGCGAATTCCTGCTTCAGCACTATGTACCATTCTGAGCTTTGACTTTTCCGTTTTCCATACTTTCGGATTGGCTGACAACATTTCAGACACTGCTAATCCAGCACCTAATTGACAACAAAGTTGTCTAAAAGGCTTATCAGTAATACCGGCCATTGGCGCAAGTATTACATTACTTTTTAGCTGATATGTACCTATCTTCACTGTTGCTTTTTTGAGCTCTTAGTCAAAAGGGCGCTAAGTTTACGTGTTTTTAATAGGATTGAAAAGGATATATTTTGAACAAAATTTGATTTTTTTCGTGTTTTTAATATTGACTTTTTGCAATTAGCTGATGAGAGCATAAATCGTACAAATATTGACAAAATATGCTCTAAATTTGATGTTAAGCCTTGCGACGCGTCCCTGAAAGTCTAACCCACTCATCTTGAACTTTAACCGCATCCATGTCGCACCATTTACTATAAATAGTTTGTAGTTGTGCAGCTTGTCCTTCTAGCACGCCAGATAAGGCAAGCAAGCCTTTTTCGGCGACGAACTCAATAATCGTCGGCGCCAGTTCCTTTAACGGACCTGCTAAGATATTGGCCACCACAATATCTGCTTTTAAGGTGGGCTGATCTTGAGGCAAATACAATTCTAAGCGGTCTTCTACTTTGTTTCGCTTTGCATTTTCTAGGCTTGCTTGCAGTGCTTGTGGATCAATGTCTATACCAATCACCTTTTCAGCACCGAGTTTTAATGCTGCTAACGATAATATTCCTGAGCCACAACCAAAATCGACGACAGTTTTTCCTGTTAGATCTAACCCGTCCAACCAAGTTAAACATAGTGCAGTTGTTGGATGGGTACCGGTGCCAAAGGCTAAACCAGGATCTAACATAACATTTACTGCCTCAGGCTCCGGCACTTCACGCCAACTAGGACAAATCCATAACCGCTGACCAAATTTCATCGGATGGAAGTTGTCCATCCACTCGCGTTCCCAATCTTTATCTTCAAGTTGTTCCACTTTAAATTGCATTTCAGCTTTATCAGGATGAATTGTCTTTAAATAACGAACAACTTTTTCCATGTCTTGATTGGCATCGTACAACCCCATTACAATGGTGTTTTCCCAATACACAACCTCGTCACCGGGTAAGGGTTCATAGATAGGTGTATCTTTGGCATCGCCGAACGGGTTGGTATCACTATTATGTATTGTGTCGTTATAGTCTTTCAAATCGAGAAGCGTTACAGCGACCGAGCCACTAGCCACTAACCAATCACTGAACTTTTCAGCATTTTCTTCATTCGCTAATAACCTGAGTTGAATATATGGCATTGAGTCTTTCTTAATATGAGCAGGAGATAAATATTATCCATATTATAAGACGATAGTGACGCAATGTTGATCTATTTAAGCGCTCATAAGCCATATTTTCATCCCACGCTCAAAAGATAAAGCTAGTCGAAAATAGGGACGAGTTTTCTATTTAGACGTATAGTTAATTATATTGTGAGCAAATAACGATTTACTTAACTAGTCAACATAATGAATATTTAGAGGTAAATATGTATCGGTTTAATTGTTCGGTATACCCATACATAAAAGGATTTTTATATGTAGTATTGTTTTATCCTATAGCCAGTAGTGCTTTGGCTCCCTCCCCACTTAATATAACCATAGTGACGGAGTCACTACCACCCCTACAATTTGAAGACGACAATGGCGAAGCTAAAGGTGCCATGGTTGAACTGGTAGAAGCCATCATCGACGATGCCGGTATACAGGGAGAGATTAAAGTGCTTCCTTGGGCTAGAGCTTTTCAGATAGCCAAAACATACCCAAACACACTGATTTTTTCGATCATGAAAACCCCAAAGCGCCAACCCCAATTCAACTGGATTGGCACCATTTATCATGCCAATGTCTACCTTATTAAGTTAAAGCGACTACAGCACTTACAATTAAATACAATTAAAGATGCCCTGAAATATAAAGTGGGCGTGATACGACTAGACATATCACAGGAATACCTACTTGGTCATGGCTTTAGACTAGACGAGAACCTACTGACAAGCGTAGGCTATCAAGGGCTATGGCAGCTACTATACAAAAACAATATAGATTTCTTATTGGCAAATAAATTTATGTGGCAACTAGAAGCTTCAGATCCAAGCTTGAATAACCAACCAATTGAGATTGCACTGGAGCTCAAAGACTTTGCCACTAACTACTATTTGGCCACAAGTAAAAATACTTCACCAGAAATCACCAAAAAGTTGACCGAATCGCTGGAAAAAATAAAAAAAAGCGGACAATATCAATCCATCTTAGCTAAATGGCAACTTGATTAACTTATGGATTACTTTCCCGTATTTTTAGACAGCAAACGAATTCGTGCGATTATTATCGGAGGAGGCGATGTTGCAGCTAGAAAAATCGAACTCTTACTTAAGTCGACAACGTCGATAACGATCATTTCTCCAAAGATAAACGCCACGGTCGAGCGATTAATCAATCTTCACCAATTAACATGGCATCAGCGCGTTTTCGCGGCTGAAGATATTGGTGAGGTTAACTTAGTGATCTCAGCAACAGATGATTCAGCAGTGAACGAAAAAGTATCAAATTTGGCCCAGCAGAAGAACATTCTGGTTAATGTTGTCGACCAACCTGAGTTATGTAGTTATATCACACCAGCTATTGTCGATAGAAGCCCGATGTTAGTAGCAATATCTAGCTCTGGTAGCTCGCCTGTGTTGGTGAGAATGCTACGAGAAAAAATTGACAAAATTCTACCCGCCCAATACGGCAAACTTGCAGAGTTTTGCTTTAAATTTAGAGATCACGTAAAAGCACGAGTTAAAGGTGTTCGCAATAGGCGACTCTTTTGGGAGCAGATGCTGCGAGGAAATATCGGTCAAGATATTCTCGTCGGCAAAACAGCGTCGGCCGAACAACAACTGATCGTTAGCTTAAAGCAGGAAGTTCCGCCTCCCTCAGGTGATATTGTCTTTATACACACTCTTGACGGTAATCCCGAATGTTTAACATTAGCCGCGCACCGAGAGCTACAATTTGCCGACGCCGTATTTTACGATCAAGACGTAAACCCTGAACTTCTAGAATACGTGCGGCGTGATGCAGAAAAATATCCACAAGATATCTCTTCAACGATAATGGTAAATTATCAACACGCTATTGAACTGGCAGAGCAAGGCTTAAAAATAATTTATTTGCTCAATGGTGCTACTGCTTTACCACAAAACCAAGCATTGGATGCTAGCAGTGTTGGCAAGAAAACTTTCTTCTCGGGAACATAACTAATTAATTTTTTTATTAAAAAAAGAATAAGAGGACTAAAAAACAGGCAAACTTTGGTTTCCTTGGGTTATTTGTAATTAAGTGTTAACATCATGCAACTTTCGTGTAATAAAACGAAAATAAGTAGAGGCAGGCTAACTGCCCACAATTAAAATAAAAATAATGAATATAGACATCTGCTAATTACCCTAGCGAGTTGCATCTGTATTGTTGTATGAAGTCCACAGGGTTTACTTGATGAAATTAACATTTATTGTCTTGGCAGCACTCCTTGTCGCTTTTGTTTTGTATTTTTTACTGAATGTAATCTCTCCAAAACAAAATAAAGTGAATGGAAAATTAAGAATTACAGGGAAAAAGCAAGCAGCATATTACCTTGCGTTTTGTTTAATGTTGGTACCGTTATTGGTGCTGGGAATTAAAAACAGTAATGAAGAAGCTCTGGCGAATAGTTATGGTTTAGCGAACTTTGAAAGCTATACGGTTGAGCTTAACAAAGCACAATCTTATGATTTAACATTAGAACAATACTTAGCCGCCATGACGTTGGCGCGCAACGAAGGCTTTACCGAGTACACTGCTCACCAAAACCATTTAGAAGCAAAGCAACACAACTATAGCGACTATGCGAGTTACACTCGTGATCTTGAGCTTTCAGTACATTATGGCTTTTCTTTAGCGATATATAGACAATTAAAAGCAGAATCAGACGATCAAAATTTTGAATTTTTTGATGATTATCTACTTCATTTGGAAAAATTATCATTAACAAAAAAGCTTGAAAAAGTCGCATCATTAGAAGGCGATTATAATATTGAAAGTGTGCCTTTAGGCGTTAAAAAGAATGAGTTATTGTCTTTAGTTGATGATTGTAAAATCACTCAAATACCTGACTACAGCTTTCCAATTAGCAACACTTTAGCGCCACGCAATTCTGCCCACGTCTCACATTTTTTTCCTGAAACCAATACCAATACCAATTTTGGCCTCACTCCATACAGTATGAACTTTACCGTCATGCCTGGCCTTGATCGACAAGCAATCACAAAGTATGAGATGAAATGTGAGACAAATCGCTATGATTTATGGTTTTTGAAATCAGATGATAGCTTAGTGATGTATGAAAAAACCATTCATATGCCAAGCATTCGCCGTTTTGACGATACTGTAGCTAGAATTGAAAACATATTATCTGCCAAGTGTGATGCAGAGATCAGCGTTGGTTTAGAAATGGCATTTGAAGAATACGGCGAACGCACTATTAAAAACCTTTATTGTAAGAGTTTTCAAGATTACATTATTGCGACCATTGTTGACGGCGCCATTGTTGCAGGCGTTAGAAAAGACCCAGATATTCATATTGGCTATTTAAGTGATAGACTATGGAAAAAGTACATCAGCAACTTGCATGCGGTAAAAGGTAAAAAACGCAATGTCACCTTTACCCTAAACAATAACAATAACCGAAATCAAACGAAGACCATTGAGAGTCGTATTTGATAATAACGACACTATACAATCAAAACGTTTGAAATTAAGGGCAACATCAGTTGCCTTTTTTTATTAACTCGCTTTTCCAAATACCAGATTTTGATGCTTCAACAACGCGATAAGCAATCAGACTCTCATCAAAGTTCACAGAGAAATACCGTGGCCGGTTAGATGCTAATTGCCAGACCTTCGTCTGACTTAAGTCAGCCAAACTCCTGCTTATTATCCCGTGCTCATGAGGAGAATAAAGAGAATCGTTTCTCACTTGCCATTTATTCCAGTCAGTAATTTTAAATGTAGGGTCGACCAGTTGTTCATTACTTTTGTCTATCTCAAGTTTGTAGAGTCCGGTTTGATTGAACTTGGTAAAATAAAGTGTTTTGCTCAGCGCTGAAAAAGCGGCACTGTATCCACCATAAACCGTCAGTTTCTGTATGTGCTTTGAAGTTAAATCAACTGACCATAGCTGCCATTCACCGTCATCATCACTACTAACCACCACCTGTTCATTGCCCATGAATGCGACGAAATGAATATTTGATAAGCCAGTTTTAACCTCACTCCATTGTTGCGACATAAATTGATATTCAAATAAACGGCTATTAATGGTCGCTAGCAAAAATTTGTCATCAGGGCTCCATTTAATATTAGAAAAATGTTTAATTTTCTCGGGAAAGATTAATGCCTGTCCATCATCAGAGCGGTGTACTTGCCAATCACCAGTATCGTTTGAGACAAAAACAAATTCATTTGAAGTACTGGCAAATACCGGATGATAGTTACTGTACGGAGATTGAGTGAGTGCCTGTGGCGCAGAAGCGCTTTTCTGATCATAAGCCACTTGATAGATATTTTGCGTAACATCACCTCGAACGTAATAAATGCTGCGATCTTGACGATTGAAAGACGCCTGTCCTGTTCCCTCAGCCTCAATAAGCGTTTGGCTTTCGCGGGTATTGATATCAAAGCTCAATACCCCTTTAGCATTTGACACTAATACTGTGCGATCATCTATCCAATCTAAACCAGAGACACCAATATATGTCGAATAACGTTTGATTTCGCTGTGATTATTCAATGAAATAACCTTCAATAGTGCGGTGCCGTCAGCTTGGTATTCAAATACTGCCATTTGTTGCTGAGTTGGAGACAAGGCAAACATAAAGTCGCCGCGCATATTACCATCCGGTATTGCACGAGTTAATTGCTGTTTTCGTCCTGTCTTTAAATGATAACTAACAATTGAATAAGGGTCAGTGACTTGTTCTCGGTCATTAAAATACAACTTATCCTGCATAGTGTTATAGGCCAAATAGGTTAACGCTCGCTCACCACAATCAAGCACTTTAGCTATAGCTCGTGTGACGATGTTAATCTTCACAATTTCACAGGCCCGCGAGGTGAGGTTATCAAAGCGGCTGGCGAACACCGTCTCATCATCAGCAAAAATAGCATAAGTATAATAGTTATTATCTGAGGTCAGTTTTAACGGTCTTCGCTCACCCGCCGTCAACCATAACTGTGCATTGTCTTGCGGGTGTTCTTTTCTTAAGTAAACGATACGTGAATCTACATGACTAACGTCAGGTTTAAATTCGCTGCCTTTTTTAGTTGTGATGGGAATAGCTTGACCGGCAGTATATTGTGGTGAGCTGTTCTCTGCAGGTTGATCAGCATATTGCAACCAAACAATTGTGCCAACTGTCAGCAAGGTAAGCACCGAAATGATGGATAGTGCAGATGTGAACCGCCTAGTTGACGACTTATCCGAAGATTGTTGGCTTTCAATAACAGGTTCTAACGATGGCTTAGATGAACTACTTTTGTCTTGGTTAATCGATTGGCTAGTTTGTTCAATGTCTGCTTGAAATTGATAACCAACTTTACTGATTGTGACGATAAATAAAGGTTTACTGGCATCATCTTCTATAACTTTTCGTAGCTCACCTACCGCTCGATTAATAGCAGCATAACTAACAATTCGTCCTTGCCACACTTCTTCGATGAGCTCATCTCTTGATATAGGACGCGCCACATTTTTACAAAAGAAACATAACAATTGAAATACACGAGGTTCAACGTCCAAAAACATGGCGTTTTTTTTAAGCGTGTACGCACTTTCATTCACGACAAAGTCGTTAAACTTAAACTCCATTTTTAGCCTTTTGTTATTGATTTAGCTAACATTACAAAATCATTATCATTTCATTATCTTGCCATTATTGCCTCTGCGCTCAACTTTTTCCAAGCTAAATTTACAAATTAAATAGTAAGGAAAAATTATGCTTAATCGAATAATAACAGCAAGTGTTGCCAAGGTTATCTTATTAGTCTCTGTCACGTTGCTCACAGCCTGCGGTGGCGGTGGCAACAGTAGCAACACAAAGCCAGTTCCAATAACACCAGTACCTCTAGAAAAAGCTTGCGACGACTTAAACTTAACCAATGAGCAAGAATGTTTAACCGTAGACGAGCGCAGTAGTATTGTTTATAAGCCAGCCAACCAACAAAGTTATAATGGCATTGCTATATACCTACACGGCGCACCAGGAACCCCAAGCAAGGTATTTGATATTTTTGATGGTAAGAGCATTGCCGATAAATATAACCTTATTTCTATCGCCCCTGAAGGTAACGGCAGTGACTATCAATGGGACAGCAATAATACCGGCAATAATGGCACCAATAATGATATTAACTTTATCAATGCGTTGATTGACAATGTTCAAGCTAGTTACGAATTTTCAACACAAAATGTCTACATTTTAGGTTATTCAGCCGGCGGGTTTATGGCTTATAAGCTGGCCTGTGAAATGCCTGAAAAATTAACCGCTATCATTTCGCTAGCAGGTCAATACCGAGGCGACACAGCTAACTGTACCACCTCAACTCCACTTGCCATCCATCATATGCACAGCAGTGCTGATCTCGACGTACCGTTTGCGGGTCGACAAATGGGTAATATTGCTTCTGTTAATGACACTATTGCGCTATGGGCGTTAAAAAATGGCTGTAGCGAAGAGAGTAAATTGATAGAGCAAGCTGGTGTAACCAACAAAAGCCCAATTACAAACACTCAACAATATTTAGGTTGCGTTAAACCAGTAACATTATCAACATTACTGGCTGTACAACATGAAGATGATTATTTGTCAGATAAGTTATTAGCCACTTTCGAGTATATATTCTCCCAATAGAGCATCGAAAGCCGCTGTGGCGATGACAATCTATTTCAGTCATCGCTTTTTTCACTTATAAATTTAATTGAATAGTTTGAGTCGTTTCTCGCTCGCCAAAAGTTGATTCATAACCGTTGGTAAATTCTTGATGTACAGTCACTAACCGTTCATTGACCACTTTAAATTTAGTGGTACCTGTACCATAGGCTTTCAAACTTAATACGATATAAGCGCGGCCATTGCCTTTAAAGTTCAATTGCGTTTCTAACGGGGTCCCATCATCGTCAATGATTACTTGGAATTTACCTTCAAACTTATCAACATATTCTCGGGTCTTCTTATTGTTCACAATGGTTCTCATGGGCAGTTCAAAATTTAATACTCGAACCGCTTTGCCGTAGTAAACGACCTCTTGTTCATCAATAAATGTCGCCTGCTCTAGACGACGTAACAATGAAGACGCCGAAGACAAAAGTGCTCTTAATTCTGTTGCCTCGAGCCTATCCACCGCATTAAGTGTCGGCGTGTCTGCATCTTCGTCTTTCACTCTTAAATTGGATTCTTCATCGGCATTTTTAAGCACTTGATTGCTATAGGTGATTTGTAGACCCTGCTCACCATCTTGTAGGTTAATTTCAACATTGCCGTTTTTAACGACCTTATCTTTTCCTTCACCTTGGTTTTCAATGATCGTTGCTTCAAGTATTGCTGAAATTGGGCTGTTTCCTTGGAGGCGCTCTAAAGCCGATTTTAGGTCTGACAGCCCATCGGCAAATGCCATTGTAGAGGTCGTTATTGAGCAAAACATTGCGCTCACAAGGATACCATTAAACGTCGATTTTATATTCATAGATTACCCGTATGACTTTGTTTACTTGGTCAGTTTTATACTGACTCTCGATGATAAGACTCATTAAATAGTAACAAGCTAATTGTACAATTATTCGCCTTTAGTTATTACAGACATCATACGCTGTAATAAAGTTCGCTCGAAGGGGCAATTTGTTTCAAATTAATTCGCGTAGCTAGCCAGACAAACGTTTACTAGCTACGCCATTCTCATGATGAATGAATCAGGACTTATGGGACTCGTGGACTGGTTAAGATAGGAATATAGACAAATAAGAAGATCAAGTGCGCGACAACCCAAAGTATGACACTCAGCGCCCATGCTTCAACCATAAGCCCAAAATATGGAAATACAACACGAATTACAGCGGCTAATACAATCATCATAAACGCCCAGCTAATGACTGGCCTTGGCGTTAACATTCGACCCGTATGGCCTAAAGAGACACGACTCATCATTGATATGATCATCAATCCTACCGCGCCAATCGTGATTAAATGCAGTGCGCTGCTAACCTGAACTCCTACATTTAGCTGGCTGGCTCCAAGTAACAATGTACCAATAGCCATAAGTAAATAAGATAAATGTAATGACCACAATAATGGCACAGAAATGGTTTTTATTGTCCGCCAAAAAACGATACGTATCAGCTGTAAGAAACCCGTAATCAACATGATGACACTGAACACAGTTATTGAAATCAAGTTGGGGCCTAATGCATAAACAATGACTGAACAAATTACTGCCACTAAATTTACATACTCAAATAAAGGCGGCATCTTAATAGGGCTAGTATTAGCTCCTCTGACCGTAAAAAATGGGATGACACGCCCACCGACAATAGTCATTAACAAGGTAAATAACATCACACCTGTTCGGGCTAAGTGAAGCGCCATTTGACTCTCACCTTTAATATCAAGCAACAGCAAAGCAATATTGAGTATGCCCATAAACGTCAAAATTGGAATAAATAGGTAGTTGCGGCGATTTTGCGCTTTGAGCACTATATTGGCGTAACAATAAATCACACTCAGCCACCACATCGACTGCAGCGCTATCGCTAAATAAATACTGGTTTCTGTGTTAACCCAAACGCTCAACCTGACAGCAATCCATAACAGAATTAACGCAGCCAGTGGCTTTTTAGTTATGCTTGGCCGCCCTGCCCAAGTTTGTACTGCGGTTAAGATGAAACCGACGGCTACCGTGGCAGCAAAACCAAAAATCATCTCATGCGCATGCCAAATTGTTGGCGACAAGCCTGATAAATCGAAAGTAAAAATACCGTTTAAGTTTGCCAACCAAATGATCAGCGCAACAATAGAAGTAAAGGACCCCATTAGAAAATACGATCTAAACGCCAATTCAAATATAGGGTGATTAAAACCACTGACGTCTTGTTGTTTGCTTGGCGGCTCTGAAATATTGAGCATGTTTGACCTTCACTTTCTGTAAAAATAAGCACACGAATGCGCGGATAACTTCAATTGACTTAGTTTATCCTAATTATCAATAAAGTATGACAGAAACACCACAGAGCAGAAGTTTTATTGATAAGCGTCAACATTAATTATGGCGATAGTAAGTACCGAAGCCATATTTTATTGCACAAGCGTTCAAGCAAAAAAAGCGCTAGTCATGGTCAATGAATAGCGCTTTTGATTTGTCAGTGTCTCGACCTAAACCAATGACATTAACTGTTGTTTATCAAAAGGTACTAAGTGTTCAAACTGACCTTTTTTCACTTTCTCAACCCAATCAGGATTTGAAATCAATGCTCTGCCCACTGCAACTAAATCGAATTCATCGTTATTCACTCGTTCAACCAGGTTGTCTAAATTAGCGGTTTCGGCGTCTCTAAAATTAGCTGTGCCGTCATTAGGTAGAAAATCGTTACTTAGGCCAACACTGCCCACTGTGATGGTTGGTTTGCCTGTTAATTTTTTAACCCAGCCAGCAAGGTTTAAGTTACTACCTTCAAATTCTGGCTCCCAAAAACGGCGCGTTGAGCAGTGAAAGATATCTACTCCAGCGGTCACTAACGGCGCTAAAAATGCTTCTAAAGCTTCCGCCGTCTCGACTAAACGAGCACTATAATCTTGCTGCTTCCACTGGGAAAATCTGAAGATAATTGGATAATCTTCGCCTACCGCTTTTCTTACTGCGGCAACAAGCTCAATGGAAAAGCGTGAACGCCCGGCTAAATCGCCACCGTATTCATCATCACGAACATTGGTTTCAGACCAGAAAAATTGATCGAGTAGGTAACCATGCGCGCCATGAATTTCTACAGCATCAAAGCCTATGGCTTTGGCGTCAGCCGCCGCCTGCGCGAAAGACTCAATAACCTCTGCAATATCTTGTTTAGTCATAACATGTCCGGTGACTTTTCCAGGCATTGCCATACCTGATGGGCCAAAACCTAGCGTATCGCCACCTGGCTCTACACCCGGTTTACGAATAGCCCCAACATGCCACAATTGTGGTGCTATTTTACCGCCAGCATGATGCACTGCATCAACGACTTTTTTCCATCCAGCTAGCGCTTCATCGCCTGCAATAAACGGCACATTAGGATAGCCAGATGCGGCCTTATGTCCGACACATGTGCCTTCGGTTATAATTAAACCAACGCCACCTTCTGCACGTTTGCGGTAATACTCCACAACAAGATCATTGGGTACATTACCTTTTGAGAAACTGCGCGTCATGGGTGCCATAGCAATTCTATTGTTTAACGCTAACGGTCCTAAATTAATCGGTTTGAATAAGTTTTCCATTGTTACCTCATTTGTTAATTTTTACCGTTAACTTTCCTCGAGGATAGTTAACAGGGTAAAATTTTTTATCGCTGTGCCCTCAACCTTCGGGTTTAGCTCTCATTAAAGTCGTTACGCCAAGGCGCTTAAGTATTTGTCACTAACAGAGTGTTCATCTGATGAATAGTTTGTTCAAACATTTCATTGCCATGCAATCTAGAATACTGCAGCGCTCCTTTACAGCTCAGCACCAACAAAACGGCTTGACTAGATGCCGCGCCGGGGAAGTTAAATGTCCCATCTTCCAGACCTTGCTCTAGTATTTGACTAATAAAGCCAAGCTCATGTTCGTCTAGTTTTTTTAAGGCATTTTTCATACCGTCAGGCAATGAAGGAATATCCGCTTGCAGACTACTCAGTGGACAAATTTTATTCTTACCACAAGAAAAACGCAGCATCGCATTGATGTACGTATCTAGCTTCTCTTTAGCAGTACAATGCATCGTCAATATTTTGCCAAATTCACCTGCGTGCCAAGTTTGAATAGCCTCACATAAGGCTACACCTAAATCTGGCTTTTTTGGAAAATGGTGATGAACGCTCGCTTTGGTGATACCAAGTTTATTGGCAATATCTAAATAACTGAAGTTTTCATAGCCATGAGTTTGCAACAGCTCTAGGGCTGTGGAAACAATTTGTTCTTTTCTGTTTTTAAGGCGTGTTTGCATAACAACACATTACTTACCTCAAGGATAGTTAGCAAGAAGTTATTAATAATTTGTTCGCGCTTATATGAATTTTTGGTTATAAAAGCCGAATGACTTCGTCTGCAGTTAATGGTTTATGTAAGTAGAAGCCTTGCACGTAATCACATTGTTGTGACTTGAGAAAGTCAAGCTGTTGCTTCGTTTCAACACACTCAGCGACAATCTTCAAATTTAGGCTATGTGCAAGAATAATGGTCGACGACACAATACCACGACTAGTGCGATTTTCATCGAGATCCATCACAAACATGCCATCGAGTTTTAAAGTATCTACAGGTAAATCTTTAAGATAGCTCAAGGAAGAGTACCCTGTACCAAAATCATCAATAGCAATCTTGATACCCAAATATTGAAGTTCTGACAACACACCTATCGTACGTTGAGAATGCTCTAAAAAGACTTCTTCTGTGATTTCAAACTCCAAATCTTCGAATTCGGTTTGGTGTTCATTAATCACCGATTTAATGTAATCAACTAAGCTGACATCAAGTAATTGACTTGATGAGACATTCACTGCCACTCTGACCTTCTTTTCTTGCCAAAATTTTTGATGGCGACAAGCTTCATTGATCACCCATTTGCCTAGCTGATTGATCATGCCAATTTCTTCTGCTATCGGAATAAACTCAGCAGGAGAAATACAGCCCAATTCAGGATTCGTCCAGCGTAAAAGCGCTTCGAGCTTGACGATATCGTTTGTGTTGACACATAACTGTGGTTGAAAAACAAGATGAAACTCATTGTTATCAATGGCATTACGCAATTGATTTTCAATTTCTAATCGTTGGTGAATGGTCTGGTTCATTTCATCTCGATAGAAACAATAACTCCCTGGGCCTTGCTCTTTAGCATGATACATACTGACATCTGCATTTTTCAGTAAATGGCTACTTTCTTGGCCATCGCTGGGGTATACACTGATACCTATACTGGTAGACACATGCAATACATAGTTCGCTAACACAAAAGGTGTTTTGAAAACTTCGTTAATCTTTTGTGCAATTCTGCCCGCATCTTCTGGCTTTTCTATTCCTTCTGCAAGATAGATAAATTCATCACCACCTAGACGTGCTACCGTATCAGAATCACGACTTATTTCTTTCAATCGGTTTGCTGCAGCCTTTAGTAGTTCATCACCAACATCATGCCCTAAACTGTCGTTGATGAGTTTGAACCGATCCAAATCCATGAATAAAATAGCCAGACCTTCTTTTTTTCGGTCGGCTGTTAAAATGGCATGTTCAAGGCGATCTGATAACAAATAGCGATTCGGTAATAACGTTAATGAATCAAAATGGGCTTTGTGGTATAGCTGCTCTGTACGTTCATCCACAATGGCTTGTAGGTTACTGCTCTGATTTTTCAATTCTTGTTCGCGTTCAGCAACTACATTTAGCATATGATTAAAGCCATTGGCCAACATGCCAAGCTCATCATTTTTATGAAGTCTCAAGCGTCTTCGGTAGTCTTTGGTGGTACTAAGCGCTTGCACATAATCCACCATCACTCTTAATGGCTGCGTAATAATGCGTTGGGCTGCTGATGAAAGAATAAATGCCAGAAATAAGCTAAATAAGAAAACGTATGAGAATATCTGACCATAATAGATTCGCTGTTGAGACAATCGGTCTAACGAGGTTTTAATGTAGAGGTAGCCAATGCTGCTTCCTTGCTCACTAATTACTTCAATCACTTCCAGATATTCTTTTCCTAGTATGACGTTGGCTTGTTGGTTATTAGCTGGTCGCGACGTCCAAGTGCTTAAAGGTTCACTGCTTTCTAAATTACTGCTCTTATTTGCGTCGTCTTTACTAAACTCGGCAAATAAACTGCCATTAGGTAAGCGTACCGCTGCGTATTTTACTTGTTTGTTTTTGTCCAATAATCGCAGCGTTGAGTTGGCGGAAATTTCATCGTCAAAAATAATCGCTGAAGCTAACGACGAGCCGATAATTGCAGCTTGCATTTGGCCGCTTTCAATGACTGAATTTTCCAAAATATTGACTTCATTTTTATAAAACAATATTGAGGCGACACTCATAACAAGCGTACTTACGACGACCATCAGGAAAATAAGCTTGTGCCGAATAGAAATGAATTTATTTCGAAACATTTACACCTCGTTCAGTTTTAAACTGTTGATGAGGAGTCCCTTCGATAACCTTGGCGTGTTTCAGTAACTCTGAGCTAATTTTAAGATTTGCCGCCTGTACTGCAGGTAAGTTAACTTCCAATCTTACTTTTTTCTTATCCATCGCAAAGTTAATCATTCCTCCTTGGCTGATAAAATTATCACTTTGACTGACTAATAGAATTGGGTGTGAGGGCGGAATCTGCTGCCATAAGGCTTCATAATGTGAAGGGGCTACGAAAATAAGTTGGCAGTTTGATAAAGGTTGGAGCGATGACTGATCTAAGCGGCGGATCACTATCACTTGTCCACTTCTATTTTTAGGACGGCGCTTCACCATACTATCTAAATAACTTTTGAATGGATCGTTCCCTAAAATACACAATTGAAAGTCATCAGATTCCAATACCGGCCAATGCGTGAACGAGGTTAAATGCAGTAAAAGTCCCGCCATAATCTGATGGTGTTTTGTAATTTTCGTTTCAGCACTGATAGAAAACGAGCTCAGCAGTAATATTAGGCACCAGCAAACATGTTTAGGCCATTTAGTCACTCTGTTTGAATTAACCGCTTGATAAGGCAAAATTATCGACTCATTTAAAGATGACTTTGCCAACTGAGGCTGAAATGTACGGTTTCTTTAGGTTGTATACCATTCAAATTTTGATAAATAGGCGCACCAACCTCGAGAGTTAGTACTTGAGTCCCTAAGTAAATGTCACCACCAACAACCAGATTTATTTTTTGTCCACCATAATTGTGAGGGTTTGTTATGCCAGCAGGGTAAGGAAATTTGGCATGCGGCACTGTAATTTCGTCGTCTTGGCCAAATATATGTCCCCAATCTTGAAACACAACCTTAGCTAAAGGATGAAAATGTTCGTTGACATACCATTTATTCCATACAGAGACTGCAAATCGATTACCTAAGCGATAATCCCGATCGTTCTTGCCCATCCTCGTTTTCGCAAAAACATTAGCGCCCCAACTATAGCCCACTTTGTCTTCGATATAACTGATACCCACAGGGATATCCCAAGTACCAGAGCCCAATTGCATTGTATAAGGCAGCTGCTGATTGCCAGGAGCTCTAGGCGTATCTCCTTGTTCATCAATGGAGCCGGATGGAAATGAAAGACCAATAGAGTAAGAAATACGTCGACGTTCCCAACTACCAATTAGACCTGAGTAATTCACCGTAATATCACCTATCCCGTCTGAACTAATATTAAATTCATCATAATTGGGGACAATACTTTCATGATCGGTACTTTGTTCTATGTAGGGAATGCTAACACTAATATTTTGATCTGCACTTAAAAAGTAACTGATATTAGCGATATAAGTCTCTTGTGAAATTACCGTCGGTAACACCGGGAAATTCTCAGAGGTTCTTTGTTCATGCTTTTCGAACAAGACGTCCTGATCGCTTATTTTAGAAGAACCCTCTAAGTAACCATCTAAGTCGGAACGTTTATATAAAAAATTGAACTGCCAAGTACTGTAGGTTTGTGATTCCATTTCATCAGTTGATAGCGCAAATAATTCTTGTAGGCTTAAATCAGCCATCTCGGAGGGTGTATTAGCATATGTTGCAAGCGAAGCGTTGAGGCTGATAACAGTCACAAAAACGACCCGAATAAGAGAAAAAAATATAGATTTTGTCATGATTAAAGTAACCTCAGCGCTCAGTTAACAACGACGCATACAGCAAAGCAACTTTGCTTTCTTATTAAGATGATTATGCTGACTAAACTAGCATATTTTGTTAAGCGAGTGAATAAAAGCTACGGGGTATCCTCCCCATCAGTGCTGAGTTCTAGATAGGGGGATAATCACTATATATGATACTGCCATAAAACTATTTTGCGTAACTGACCCTTACAGGCAGAGTTAAGATCTGCTTCCCTTGATGCTTCAGCCATAAGTAAATTGCACTAAAGATCACCATTACCATCGTCAAACTGACCACTGCAAACAAGGTGTTTGTTGGTAGTTGAGTGACTTGGTAAACAAAAGTAGAGACGAGGTAGGCGAATGTAAAGCTCCAAAGCGCTGCAAATATTGCCCAGCGGTTGCCCACTTCATTTTTAATCGCGCCCATTGCGGCTGCACACGGCGTATAGAGCAATATAAATAATAGATAGCTAAACGCACCAATTTGACCGGCAAAAGCGTTTTGCATTGCGGTATAGGTAGTAACTTCAACTTCTTGCTCTTGGGCAGCGACGGCTAAATCTGAGACATCACCAACATCAACTCCCAACGGATCTTCTGGGACAATACCCATTAAGTTCTCTTTTATGCTTCCCGTTGCATCGGTCCAAATATCGCCAAAATTAAGATCATCGCCACCGTCTGGCTTGGTTGGAGAATATAAGCTGTTAAATGTCGCCACTAGCGCTTCTTTAGCAAATATCCCCGTAATGATACCTACGCTTGCTTGCCAGTTTTCTTCTTTAATACCTATAGGCGACAACAAAGGTGTTACCACTTGAGCCCCTTTTGACAATACAGAGCTGTCTGAATCATGATGGCCAAACTGTCCATCAGTGCCTAACGAATTGAAAAAGTTTAAAAAG
Organism: Thalassotalea atypica; assembly: GCF_030295975.1. Taxonomy (NCBI): domain Bacteria; kingdom Pseudomonadati; phylum Pseudomonadota; class Gammaproteobacteria; order Alteromonadales; family Colwelliaceae; genus Thalassotalea; species Thalassotalea atypica. The sequence continues at coordinate 471,511 of NZ_AP027364.1, read as the reverse complement.
CAAACCACCAAAACAATTGTTTTACCGGCCCCCATGACAAATGATCGAGTTCGGCGCCAAACTCGTCTAATCAATTCAGTAAGCTGTGGCATTTCATAAAGTGGTAATTCCATGATGCTAACCGAATTTGAGCCAGACAATACCGTTATTTTCAACAGGAAACCGGTGAAAATGGCCGCTGCAATACCTATTAAATACAGCAAAAACACTATATTCTGCCCAGACTCAGGAAAAAACGCCGCGGCAAATAAAGCATAAACAGGCAACCTTGCCCCGCACGACATGAACGGTGACATCATAATGGTCGTAATTCGCTCTCTTTCGCTATCAAGCACACGGGCAGACATAACCGCCGGAACGGTGCAGCCGAATCCTACAATAAGCGGGACAAAGGCTTTACCTGGCAGACCTATTTTGTGCATTACATTTTCAACGACAAAGGCGGCACGTGCCAAATATCCACTGGTTTCAAGTATTGATAAACCAATGAATAAACAGACAATAACAGGAATGAACGTGGCCACAGTTTGAATACCGCTACCAAAGCCTTCAACTATTGTTAAAGACCATGCTGGCATGTTAAACGGTGCTAATAACTCTGCTGGGTACTCGACAAAAATTGCACCGGCTAAAATATCGAAAAAGTCTATGAATGCACTACCGACATTGATAGCAAACATAAATAACAGATACATCATCAGTAAGAACACAGGAATCCCCATTAACGGATGAAGTACTATATTATCGATACGCTCGCTTAGGCTTTTTGCTTCACTTTTTGAAATTGTTGAGGCCAATAAAGTTTGTTCGACAAAGTTATATCGCGCCTGCATGATTTGCATCACGGTGTCATTATCTTGTGCACAATTTGAGCACTGAGTTGTTAACGAACACTCGATATCCAATAAGCTTTGCTCATTTTGTTCCAAGTTGTTTGCCAAAGACTCAGGCAGAGCCATCTTAGGCGGTAACTTAGAACAAGTAGGCATTACAGTTAGGGCTTGAGCAATTATCTCAAATGAAGAAGGTGCGCGACTATCAAGCTCCATCACAGGGCAGCCTAATTCACTGGTCAATTTTTCAATGTCTACTTTCGCAGCTTCTTTGCGATCAGATTTACTCAGCACCACCAACATTGGTAAACCAAGCTCAAGTAATTGGGTTGTCAAATACAGCTGGCGTTGTAGCTGAGTTGCATCAACCACATTAATAATACAATCAATTTTTTCTTGTTGCAGGTAGTCATGCGTGATCGATAGATCGCTACTTTGTTGCTGTCTTTTTGCTAAAGAAGGCACTCCAGGAATATCAGTAAAAATAACTGATTCACCATTAAATAGAACGGTTTGTTGTTTTACCGAGACTGTAACGCCAGCCCAATTACCCGTTTTTTGCTTGGTGCTGGTTAGTTGATTAAATAAGGTGGTTTTGCCTGAATTGGCAAAGCCTGCAAGGACAAACTTCTTTGACATATCTATTACTCTGCGTTGATTTTATGCTGGCTCAACACAAATTTGCGCCGCTAAGGCATGCTGAATACTAATTTTAGTGCCGTGTAAATAAAACGCTACTGGCCCTTTAAAAGGTGCTGCGTTTGCCATTTCAACTTCTACATTAGGAACAAAGCCTTGTTCCATCAATCGGCTAGCGAGTGCAAGATCTTTTGGCAACGCGGTAATACGTGCGCGTTGTTTTTTTTGTAAATTAGAGAGGGTCATATATTAACCTTTGAAAAACTATCGCTATTGATAACGATTCTCATTTATATTACTAGCTATTGTTTTGATATTCAATCATTACAACAAGTACTCTTGATCTAAAACAAACAACATTAACGCGTGACGTTTTCCCTATTAAAGAGTGACAACTGGTGATCATTCGCACAATGTGTCAGAGTATATGCTCTAACTAATAATAATATTCCGATATCTATCATGACAGTAGAGTTAATATTGCAGCTCATCGCACTTGGCACCTCCGTAGGGTTTATGGCGGGTTTATTGGGGATCGGTGGTGGTGGCATTTTTGTCCCCGTATTGACTTCCCTTTTTCTCGCAAACCACGTTGAAAGCACATACGTTGTTCATTTAGCCCTTGGTACATCAATGACCACCATTGTAGCCACTTCTTTATCGAGTATGTTGGCGCACAATAAACACAAAAACGTCCTTTGGCCGATAGTAAAGAAGATGGTTCCTGCGATTATTGTTGGCGCATTCATCACTACCTTCGTCGTTGTGTATATTAATTCAAAAGCACTCGCCCTCTTTTTTACTATTTTTATGGCTTATGTATCTTTCAAAATGGCATTTGGCGGTAAAAAACCGCTATCAGCTGAACATGCAAAACAGGCCTCGATGTTTCCAGCCTTAGGAATTGGCAGTATTTCGACTTTAGTTGCCATTGGCGGAGGTTCGCTCACTGTGCCCTATTTGGTCAGTTTAGGAAATGACATTAAGAAAGCGATTGGTACATCCGCGGCGATTGGTTTTCCCTTAGCAATTGCAGGCAGCTTGGGTTACTTAATCAACGGCTGGAATATTGAGGTAAGTTCTTCGTTGGAAAATAGCGGCATCATTGGATTTGTCCATTTACCTGCAGTGGTTATTCTCTCAATATGTGGTTTTATCAGCGCACCGATAGGTGCAAATTTTGCCAATAAGCTCCCTATGGCCACGTTAAAAAAGATTTTTGCAACTTTATTGCTAGCCCTTAGTATTAAAATGATGCTTTCGGTGTTCTAAGTGAATTTACTATCTTTATAGCAACCCTGATACAAATAGAAGTAGAGCCACGCCTTGTTAAATCTAATAAAACCGTATATTGCAAGACTATTGACCAGTGACGCCTTGTTAAACACTAAGAGATTGATATTTCACTATAAAAGGCAGCTGACAAAGTCACCTAAAATAGTGATTGTTTGTCTACGTATTGATGATCCTTATAGCTATCTTTTACTTCAAGTGTTAAAGACATTTCAAGCAAGGTTTAATCTTTACTATCAATTTAAAATTGTGCATGAAGTGCAAAAGGCCATGTACCCTGAATACCCGTTATGGCAAAAAAATGCCTTTAATGATGCTCAATACTTATCAAAGTTGTTTAATCTTTCCTTTCCAACATCACCGTTAAATAGCAACATAGAGACAAAAGAGTTCTCGTGCCGACTTGTTGCACTAGAACAGGACTCTACATTTATAGACAAAGCCCTCACCTTGTTCGACCATTATTGGCATGGCAATGACACAGAGCTTCAACTTGATGAGAAATCGTCGGAAACTCTAAACCTACTTGCTGATCAGCTTCTGGAAAACGAACTTGCTCAGAAGAAGAAAGGTCACTACCTTTCTGGTAGCTTATATTTTGAAGGTGAGTATTATTGGGGTCTGGATCGACTACATCATTTAGAAAAGCGGCTACTCCAACAGTTAAAATCCAATAGCCAACCACTTTTTTACTTTCATCGCGATCAGCACGTTTTGGCGTTCAACCACGGCACGGTAACCAAGCAATCGAAAATCGACTGTTTCAAGGCAAAACCCATCGAAGTTTATTGGTCACTTAGGAGTCCATATTCTTATATTGGCCTAATTAGAGTTATTAAACTAGCGGAGCATTACCAAACGCCTTTAGTCATTAAGCCTGTTTTACCTATGGTAATGCGCGATTTACCAGTCCCTTCGGCTAAAAGATCTTACATCTTACATGACGCGAAACGGGAAGCTAAAAAATATGGTATACCGTTTGGCTTTATTGCAGATCCTTTAGGCAAAGGTGTTGAACGATGCTATGCACTGTTTGACTACGCAAAAACTGAAGGAAAAGAAATCAATTTTTTGAAAAACTATGCCACTGCAGTTTGGACACAAGGAGTCCAATCAGATACAGATAAAGGACTGAAAGCAATTGTTGAAAAATCGGGTTTAGATTGGCTTCATGCAAAACAGATCGTAAAAAATCAAGAGTGGCGTCAGTGGGCTAATGAAAACCTTGCAGAGCTTTACGCACATAACTTATGGGGTGTGCCCAGTTTTATATACAATAATCAATCGGTCTTTGGGCAAGATAGGCTTTGGCTCATAGAACAAAAGATAGTAGAGGATTTATAGTGTTGATGGGGTAAACCAGGGCGCATGTTTTGCCAGGCGAGCACCAAAACACCGATGCTCAATTTGACCAAAAAGCAGTGAATATGCCCACTTCTTTTATAAATGAAGAATTTACTAAGACTTAAAAATTAGCCTAACCAACTGATAGTAAAGAGCTATGTTAGATTGGTATCAGTATTGCTGCTTTGAGAAAAAAATTAAAGGGAGCTTATCATGGCTGAAGCTATCATTGCGGCGTCAAATAACAGCACAAATCTAAACACTTTTGCAAAAAAATCATTAAAACATAGTGCACAGATATGGTTTTTCACCGCCATTGTTGGCCAACTATTTTTTGTTTACTACCTAGTGAGCTTTTATGGCATATCTGCCATAAATGGTAATCTTGAACAATGGAATAAAGTACTGCCACACGGTTATGTACCTGGCGAAATATGGGGAAACATCGCGGTTATCATTCATATATTATTTGCTATTGTCATGATCACAGCCGGTGCCTTACAATTTATTCCACAAATACGCCAGCGTGCACCAAAATTTCACCGTATTAATGGGCGTGTTTACTTGAGCTTAGCTGTTGCATTGTCAATTACTGGTGTATTTATGGTGTGGACTAAAAACGGTGTCGGCGATTTATCACAACATATCAGCATCACCATCAACGGGCTTTTAATTCTAGCCTTTGCAGCGCTCACTGTTAAATATGCAATAAAACGTAAAATTGACATTCACCGCCGTTGGGCATTGCGATTATTCATGGTTGTTAGTGGCGTGTGGTTTTTTCGCGTTGGCTTAATGTTCTGGTTGCTTGTCAATGGTGGCCCAGTAGGATTTGATCCAAAAACCTTTGCAGGACCTTTTTTAACTTTTTTGGCTATTTCACAATACGCAATTCCACTACTTGGTGTTGAACTATATGTGCGCGCTCAAAAGACAAAAAATAATGCAATGGTACTTAGTACATCTTTATTTATCATCTGTTCAACAATTGTTATGGGCATTGGTATTTTTGGTGCCGCGATGGGCATGTGGTTGCCAAGGATTAGTTAATCGTATCACGCAATTTGATCGTGAAAATAAATACCTTTGACAAAAGGTGTTGGCAGTGTCTACCATTGCAAAGCTTTCAAACGAAAATAAACACATTTTGATAACTAATAGAAAGTGCATAAGAAATATGGATTGCTATGCACTTAATGTGACTTAAATTAGCCTAAAACAAACAATTAAAAGGAATTAATAATGTCTAAACAAATCGCACTGCTGTGCGGAATGTTGCTGTTTACCATGAAAGTGGTTGCAGACACTCAACAACCCTATATTTACTATGTGAACTTTCCCGTTACATTACTCGAGTCAGAAATAACGGTTTCAGCGCAATATCGATTACCAAGAAATATCGAAGAACCGATGCCGGCGGTCGTTATTCTTCATAGCTCTGGTGGCATAGACCGTACCGGAAAATTCTACGCTAGAAAATTAAATAGAGCAGGTATTGCCACATTAGAGCTGGATATGTGGGCAGCAAGAGGCTTGCTCGGCGGCACACAAAATAGGCCAAGTTCGGTTCAAGAAACCATACCAGATGCTTTTGCAGCATTAGCTTACTTAGCTAATAAACCGGAGATAGATAGTGAAAGAATTGCTGTGCTTGGGTTTTCTTGGGGCGGCGTTGTTTCATTGCTATCTGCAACTCAGCAGTATGCACCAGCTAATGACTTCCCATACCAATTTGCCGCTCATATTGCACATTATCCCGTCTGTTGGGCATACAATTTTCTTCCCGGCTTTGAGCTTAATAATTTAACTGGTGCACCTGTGCTCATCCAAGCTGCCGAATTTGACGATTACGATCTGCCGGATACTTGTGAAAACCTAGTTGACTCACTCTCCAACGAAGATCGCGAGTATGTCAGTTTAAATATGTATAAAAATGCTTATCACGCATGGGATCGACTAGAGCAAGAATTAGTGGTTGATGATATTTTTGCGCACCTTGGCCAAGGCGGAAGTGTCACCCTTTCACCGAACCGAAAACAAGCATTTAAATCTCGGAAAAAAGTCCTCAAGTTTTTGAAAGCAGCATTTGAACAATAAACACAAAGCTATATGGTTAAATTGTTTTTTAAAAAGGTGCAGCAACAGCACCTTTTTTTTCATACATTTAACCAAACGGCAGACACTAGAATAATAATTACTGTCTTGGCTCATTTATCTTATTTGTTAGGGAGTCATGACGGCTATCTAGTGCCAATTCGTAAGCCATGTCGAAACTGTTCACCGCTTCAACAGGATAATCAGGAACAACCCCCTCACCTTCCCAGTTTGATTTGGTTACTGGATGTATTGGCATCGCGATTGGCACGTTGATACTGATGATGTCGTTTACTTTTCTCTTGTTTGAAATCAAAGCAACACCCATTGTTTTTTCACCAACAATCACCGCTTTGTCCAAATGTTTGAGTGTGTAACTTAAGAACTCACCTGAGCCCGAAACAAAGGCAGAAGTTAAGATAAAGAGCGGAAAGTTTTGCTTGAAAGCTGTTGAACCTAGCCCTGAAATTGGTACTAAGGCCTTTGTTTTTCGCTGTTGTTCATAGAGAACATCAGTTAACACCACGTCATCATTTACAAAGTAGCTCATTAAAAAATGGACTAGAGAGTAAGAATCTCCTTCTGCTGACCTTATATCAATGATTATCGCAGTCGTGCTTGCCAGTTTTTCCAATGCACTGGCGGCTTGCAGCTCTGCTGCTTGGCTTTGATAAAAGTGGTGAATTTTCAAATAACCAATATTACCCGCCAAGATGCGGGGCACTTCAATGCCGTATTCTTGAGTATTTGCTTGCATGCCAATTACCGGAGCATGACTCAGGGACAAGGCTCGTGTTGACGGCACTAGCTCTAAATAGCCATCACCACTAACGCTACGCATCAACATACTTAGCTCTTTAATAACAGTACTGGCGTCACTAGAAAAATTTTGTGAATACGTACTGATTTTTTGATTTAAGCGTTTAGCGATGATTTTAGTTTTTTCCGGAAAAAGATATTCTTGTTCTAGAACATCAATGACACCACTTATTGTTTTCTTAACATTTACAGCGTCAACTTCTGGAGAATGGGTATTATGCTCAGACGCATTTACGTAATTGCAAACAGCGCTCGTTACAAATAATAAACACCATAATATTACTGTTAATTTATTCATCTTATTCCTTTCTTTTTGAGTGCAACTATCTTTCCCGCAAAAAATTAATTTCATCGGGACACATTGAAACAAAAGAAATTAAGACCTGTATTTAACGTGAGATTTATACTGCAAATTACTTGTCCGCCCATCTGATACCTTATATCGAGATCGGTATTTAAGCATTTGGAACCAAGGAGGTGCGAGAATTGGCAAGAGATAGTAGCGATAATTAACAGTTATCACGAGTAGAAAAGATAAAGTCATCACCAATATATAGTCGATGGCTATTTGATGGCTGTGATTAAAATGTGCTGCTTGATTAATACGTAACGTCACACCGTCAGTTTGAGCTAACGTATTCGTTGTATCTTGCATGTGTGTAGAAGCAGAGATTACTGACAACGTCGGCGATAAGTTTATAAATTTGAACGTGACAAGCCCAGCGAGTAATATCACCACCAATAGTGTCATTAACCCAGTAAATAAACGTTTAAACTCAAACACAGCTTTCATCGCCCTAGTATCTCGCCTACTTAGTGTATCATCACCAATACCAAAAAACATAAGCTATGTGCTGTCCTATTTTACTACGATAGCACGAAGACAGAATTGCCTAATTTGATCTAACAATTCCGCTTCACGTTCCTCAGCAATGGGCTGAGACAATGGCCTTATTAACACTTCAGCAATAATACCAACAATGGCTGTAGCAGCCAGTGAGCTTGATTGGTCGACAAATTCTTTATTGATGATACCTTCTTGAATCACTTGTTCAAAAATGACTGCATAGGCCGCGCGATATTTCAGTCGTTCACGTTCAACATTTGGATGAACAGGTTCGAAAATCAAAGCATAGGCTTGTTTTTGTGCATGCATCGCGCGCCGTGAAAAGGTAACAATCGCTTTTTCTAAGCGAAGCCTTGCGCTACCTTTTTCTTTGGCGATATCAGCAATTATCGACACTTCTTTTTCTGTAGCAAGTATAAAGACTTCCTGACAAAGCGCCGCTTTTGATTCGAAATACTTGTACACCGTACCTACGGCAATGCCTGCAGCTTGAGCTAAAGATTCCATAGTTAAGTGATTAAAGCCGCCCAACTGAATTTGGGCAACTGCTTGTTCAATCAGCGCTAGCCGCTTCGCTTCCTTTCGCGCTTTTGTTTTTTCTGTTGCTCTGTAGACCATTATCTAGATGCTTAAACTCACGACAATTGCATGAATATATCATAAAAACTTCTCTTGATTTAGCCAACCTGATAAAGTGTGAACACGTATTCACTTCTTCATTTGAATGTACTATGACCAAACAAAACCCTTTGCAGCAAGCAGATACCCACGAAGTCAGTAATCGCCCTTGTGCGCTAGAAAACTATAATCTTTATCAACAAGACATAGCATTACAAGAAGCAACACTGCGGGAAGGAGCCAGTTGGGCGACAAATGATTTAGTTGCATTTGGCGATCTTGCTGGTACACAAGAATCTATAAAACTTGGTTTTGATGCCAATGCAAACAAACCTGAGTTTTTCAGCCACGATCCACTTGGTTATCGCGTAGACGAAGTACATTTTCATCCAGCCTATCATCAACTAATGAAAACCTCGATTGAACATGGCATCCATTCAGTCCATTGGACAGCACCGAAGAGCGGCGCCCAGGTTGCTCGAGCGGCAAAGTTTTATATGCAAACTCAGGTGGAAGCTGCGCATTTATGCCCTATCACGATGACCTCAGCGGCCATTCCAGCTCTGATCAATCAGCCGGATATTTTGGCTAAATATGGTTCACAAATTATGGCCACTGAATACGACCATCGAAATATCCCATTGGAACAAAAATCGGGTATTACCATCGGAATGGCAATGACGGAAAAGCAAGGCGGCTCAGATGTTCAATCCAACACCACAACGGCAGTCTCTATCGAAGGACAAGAAGACAGCAGGGCTTACAGCCTGGTCGGGCATAAATACTTTGTTTCCGCGCCGATGTCCGACGCATTTTTAGTGCTCGCAAAAACAGCAAAGGGGTTGTCTTGTTTCTTTTTACCAAGATGGAGACCGGATGGTACAAAAAACCCAATGCAAATTCAGCAACTTAAACTCAAAATGGGCAATGTGGCTAACGCATCAAGTGAAACGGAGCTGCGTGGCGCTTATGCACTAATGGTCGGTGAAGAAGGTCACGGCGTAAGAACTATTATCGACATGGTAGCTATGACGCGATTTGATTGCATGATTGGCTCGGCTGCAGGGATGCGCCAAGCCGTAGTACAAGCAGTGCACCATTGTAGTCAGCGCTTCGCTTTTGGTGCGCGGTTAACTGAGCAGCCTTTGATGCAAAATGTACTTGCTGATTTAATTATTGAAAGTGAAGCCGCTTTAGCAATGACAATGCGTATAGCTCGTGCGCTCGACCATAAATCATCCTCAAAAAGTGAAGAGCATTTAGTACGTATTGGCACGTCAATAGGCAAGTATTGGATTTGTAAGCGACAAGTTGAACATGCGTTTGAAGCGATGGAATGTATTGGCGGCAGTGGTGTCATGGAGACAACCATTATGCCTAGGCTATATCGTGAAGCGCCGATCAACTCAATATGGGAAGGTAGCGGTAATGTACAATGCCTAGATATGCTTCGAACATTGCACAAGATACCTGACAGTTTAACGGTGTTCATCGAGGAGTTGAAATTAAGCCATGGCATGCACCCTAACTTTGACGTGGCACTAGCAAACTTAATGCAAGAGTTAACAAATGTGCGTGATGTAGAGTACCGCGCACGAAGTACTGTTGAGTTGATGGCCCTTTGTTTTCAAGGCGCATTACTATTACAAAATGGTGATAGCGACATAGCCAAAGGATTTTGTGACTCTCGACTTGCTCAATCCATAACTGGGCATGTGTTTGGCAATTTGCCAACGGGCATCAATTGCGAACATATCATTGAACGTGCAAGGGTATCTGTATCAGCAACAAGAAATTGAATACGGTTAGATCTTATTGATAAGCTCTAGCTTTCGATGGCAATTAACTTTTCTTAAGTTAATAGTTGTATATGCAAGCTGTTGTTATTTTGAGCAACTCCCTATATTTTAGATAGTCTGTTGGATACTCAATTTAGGAACGTTCAATATGAAGCACATACTGTTGGTTATTGCATTACTGTTGCCAATTGTTAACCTCACTTCGGCTATAGCAAAATCTATCGAGGCAACCAAAGCGCAAGTAATGATGTTGGGGGTGTTTCACTTTAGCAGTCCAGGAAAAGACACGGTAAAAATAAGACACCTTGATGTCATGGCTCCCGAGTCACAACAGTATTTACAGAAATTGTCAGCGGCAATAGTCAAAGACTATAACCCTACGTTGGTTTTAGTGGAATACAACCCTAAAAATGATCCCGCAGTGCAGGCAAAGTATAAGCAATATCTGCAGGGAAATTTAGAATTGCCAGTAAATGAGATATACCAACTCGGCTTTCGCGTGGCAAAAGCCGCAGGCAATGTGCCAATAGCGACTTTTGACGATAGAGCAATAGGTTGGGATGCCGAGCGATTATTTGAAACCATGCCGACATCTGCGCCAACACTGCAAAAGGCCTTTGATGAAAAAATTAATCATTTTACCGAGCAAGGCAACAAAGACCACCAAGCCCTGTCGCTATCTGAGCTTTTGCTGAAACACAATGATCCTAAGTTTGACCAACAAAATAAGGCTCTGTATCTACTTACTAATTCCGTTTCAACCGATGGTGAGTTTGAGGGGGCGAGAGCTGCGTCTAGCTGGTGGCATCGAAACTTTAGAATGTACGCAAAAATACAGCAGTTCGCGCAGCCGAATGAGCGTATTTTGGTGATTGGAGGCCAAGGTCATACTGCTATCTTGAAAGACTTTTTAGCCCTCGATGAACATATCCAAGCCATTGATGTTAGGAAGTTTATCAATTAATTTTATATCTCTATGCCTTTTTCTTTCGCTCTTTTTCGCCACAATTTCCGTGCTTCTTTTTGCATATCAATGGCCTGATCTTTTTCATCAACAATCTCCAAGCCTAGTACTGTCTCTATTACATCTTCTAAGGTGATGATCCCTTGTACCACCCCATATTCATTAACTGCCATCATGATATGAGCGCGTTCTTTTAATAACTGATTAAACGCATTCTTTAACGGCATGGTCGATAATATGGCAGGTAACGGGCGTACATAGTTTTTTAATTGTTGGCTGCCGTTTTCTCTTGCCTGTGCCAGTAATAAATCACTGCGAAAAACATAGCCATAGATATCATCACCGCTTTCTTTATATATCGGTACCCTAGAGAAAAATACCTTATCGTACTTATGAAAATACTCTTCTACCAATAAGCGGTCAGACAAGCTAAACATAACTGTTCTTGGTGTCATTGCATCTTTTACGCGCATATTTCTTAACAATAAGAGATTTTTGAGCAGTTTTGATTCGTGCTCTTCGAGCTGTCCTTCTTCGGTACTTAAATCAGCCATCGCCGAAAATTCTTCACGGCTAAAGCCGCTAAGTGTTGGCTTACTTTCAGAGCTTTTGGTTAATACTTCTGCCAACTTGACAAAAGGGTATAAAATCAAAATCATGTATTTCAATATATAAGCGGAAACTGGTGCCAATACTCGCCAGTAGCGAGCTCCTATCGTTTTAGGAATAATTTCAGAAAACACCAAGATCAGTAGCGTTAAAATGGCAGAAAATACGCCAAGATATGCATTACCAAAAACAGCCGCAGCCTGTGCACCTGCACCTGCAGCCCCTATGGTATGAGCAATCGTATTTAACGACAATATCGCAGCAAGCGGCTTACCAATATCTTGTTTCCAGTGCTTATAAAGCTTACCTGCGGGCTTATTGTCATTGTTCAGCATAGTGATGTAGGCTGAATTGACGCTTAGTAGAACCGCTTCAAGAATCGAACAAAGAAAAGAAAAAGCAATCGCGACAAAAATGTAAAGCAAAAGCAATGTCATATAGAGTAAAACCTCGTGTGAAAAATACGGTGAGCAGCCCATTTATATATGAAGCTAAAATGCAGTCAAGCTAAACTAACATATTTGAGTACGAAAAGGGTGACACCACCTCGTTTATCGTTAATTAATGAATAATTTAACGAGTATGTTGTTCGGCTATAAAAGCTTTAAAAGCCGCGACAGTTTTCATCGGTGCTTCTTCATGCGGGACATGACCAAGCTCATCAAATCGAACTAATTGACTGTTTTGTATCTCTCGGTTAAAACGCTCCCCATTTTCAGTTGGGATAAGACGATCTTGGCCACCCCACATAATTAAAGTCGGTTGCTTAATTTCAGACATTTTGTCTGCAATTGGCCCAGGTCTAGTTTGGCGAAATCGCTCTGTTAACGCCTGACGATTGCCTTTACGAGTCGTGAGCTCAAAGTAACGATTGACAAGACCATCGGTAACTTGTGAAGGATCGCCATATACATTCTCTAAACTACTTCTAACCACGCTCCTTGGCAGTACTTTGTTCATGATTTTATTCAGCACAGGAGTATTGGCAATTTTAAAAGCAATGGGGACAGATTGCGATTCAAAAGGATAACCACTGGCGTCAATAAGGGTTAATTGCTTTACACGATCAGGATATATAATCGTGGTCGCCCATGCGACATAGCCCCCCAATGAATTGCCCACTAGAATGCTTTCTTTCACTTGTAGATGATCGAGTAACGCGATAACAGTGTCGGCGTAATTCTCGATGGTGTAGTCATTGTCAGGATCAGGGCCAGTTAACCCAAATGCTGGCAGATCAAAGCGAATGACTCGGTGCTCTGTCTTGAGTATTTCAACCCAATCATCCCAAGTGTGAAGCGAGGCGCTGGTACCATGAATCAAGATTATTGGCGTGGGATCATCGCGAAGGCCTTCATCGCGAAAATGTAACTGCATGCCTTCAATATCTGCAAACTGTGACGGTGGTGTTGCCCATTTGGTTTTCAATTGTTCGACTGAGGTATCTGCTTGCCAATTGAGTGCTATAAAGGCACCAAAAACCACAACCAACAATAAAAATAACCCGCCAGAAATGCGTAATACCTGTTTCATTAGAACTCTACTTTTAGTTTTAAGAATAATATCAGTGAATCTTCACCCTCAGAACATCGCTGTTAATTCGCCCCAGAAGTTACTCTAGCGTAATCGACATGCCCCGATTTAGCTCACCGGCTTCTGAGGCTGCATGATACTTATCGCCCGACCTAATAATAAGCTGAACATCACCAAAACTGCCTTGAATGGTATTGTAACCCAAGTCATGTAAAGACTTTAAAACCGAGGCATCAATACCTGAATAGTGTTCTATTTGATCTTTGGGCCACAATTGATGATGAAAACGAGCACTGTTGACGGATTGCTTAACGTCCATATCAAACTCCATTGCATTAAGGATGGATTGATACACTGAGCTAATAATCGTTGTGCCGCCAGGCGAGCCCGTCACTAGTTTAACGTTGCCATTATCGAGCATAATAGTCGGTGACATTGAAGACAACATACGTTTGTTTGGCTGAATTTCATTTGCTTTACCACCAACTGCGCCAAAAACATTAGCCACGCCAGCTTTAGCACTAAAGTCATCCATTTCATCATTTAAGAGAAAGCCTAATTCATCAATCACTACACCGCTACCAAAGGTATAATTAATGGTCGTGGTATTCGAGACAGCATTACCCCATTGATCAACAATTGAGAAATGGGTGGTATCTGTACTTTCTTTTAATCCCGGCTTTATATGGTTGGTGGCAGATATTTTGTCAAAAGAAATGTTTTTAGCTCTAGATTTTAAATAATCGATATTCAATAGCGGTTCAACCGGTACGTTAACAAAATCAGGATCACCCAAATATTCTGCTCGATCGGCAAATACCCGCTTTCCTATTTCAGATAACACATGAACGTAATCGGTAGAGTTATGAGCCAGTTTTTGCTCGCCTTTAACCAAGTCAAACATGGTAAGCCATTGCAAAATAGCAATGCCACCAGAGCTTGGCGGTGGCGCAGTAATAACGGTATGATCACGCCAGTTATATACGATTGGCTCACGCCATACGGCCTGATAATTGGCTAAATCAGTTTCGTTAATAATCCCACCATTTTCTTCCATGAACTGGCTAAATAGTTTGGCGGTTTCTCCTTTATAAAAACCATCTCTACCAAATTTTGATATGCGCTTAAGTGTTGACGCTAACGCTGGCTGTTTAAACAGCTCTCCTGCTTTAGCATGGCCAAAATGCTTTGAAAAGTTAACTTTGATCCCTTGTTCATCAAACGTTTTAATGCGCCACTCGATATTATCCCACATTTTAGGATGAACAATATGACCTTGCTCCGCTAGTTCTATCGCCGGCGCAATTAATGCTTGCCATGATTTAGTGCCATATTTTTTATGTGCTTTCCACATGCCATCAACAGAGCCAGGCACACCCGCTGATAAAATGCCGTACAGAGATAAGTTTGGGATGACATGGCCGTTTTTATCGAGGTACATATCCCGATGTGCTTTTTGGGGCGCAACTTCTCTATAGTCTAAAAAGTTAGCTTGTCCGTCTTTATAAATGGTCATAAACCCGCCACCACCTATATTTCCCGCTTCAGGTAAAGTCACCGCTAAAACAAATTGCGCTGCAATAGCTGCGTCAATAGCATTTCCTCCGTCTTTTAGAACTTTAGAAGAAGCAATAGCACTGTAGCGATCAGGCATGGCAACTGCCGCATTTTGTCCGGCAGAAGCTGTCGACACAAATAAAACCAAACTGCAGACAAGCACAGCACTGACGTTGTTGAACATATTGTTTTCCTTTAGCAATGTAACCGAAAGTAGGGGGCCCCCCTAGTAATGCCTTCTAACTTAAGTGCATTGCTGACCTAATACAAGCTTCTATGAGCTAAATTCAATACACACACTATCTACACATTTGAGTGATATTTAATCTATTCATGTCTGCCATTTACTTATATCATGGGCAAAAGGGAATCGTAAGTTGAGCAAAAAGTGTTGGATCGCAATAAATACTTAAACCTAAAATTCAGGTCTTTAATCATTTTACTCCTCGTTGCTATGTCTTCTTTTGCCACAGCTCAAGAGGCATTACGATCATCTGTCTCACCTGAATTTAGAAACGGCCTACAAGAAAAAATTTTACGCTACATAGCCGATAAAATGGACTTATCATTGACTATTTATCCCATTACTTACATGGAAAGAATAGGCCTACTGCGTGCAGGTAAAATAGATATTATGGTGGGCTTGAAAGAACACGAGCTCCCTCGGAATGACTTTATTTATTTAAAGCCAAGTTATGAGCAATTAACCAACAGCATATTTGTTTTGCGAAAGGACCAAAATAAATTCAAATCTCTCGCAGATTTCAAAAATCATACCATTGCCCTAACTGACGACAACAGCGCCGTAATATCCGACCTTAATAATCAAGGAACCAAGCACCTATCTGCGTCCTATCTTGCTCAGAAAATTGATTTACTCACAAGAGGCAGAGTCGATGCCTTGATTCACTTTACTCAGGTCACAGAAATTAAACTAAAAGAATTAGGGTTGGACAGTGACATTGTTCTGGCTAATTTACCCCCATTTTCAGTGAGAGATCATTACATTAGACTAAGCTTGCAATCACCATTAATCAGCAAAAAAGAAAAAATGATCCAAGTGATCAAAAATGGAGTTGTTAATGGTGATTTTAAACGGATAAGAATGCAACATTATATAGAAACTCATTGACAAGCTAGCCAACACTGACATGCAAACAACTTGTTGAATACAAACTGGCTTCCCTTATTAACACAGTTCAAAAACCGCCAAGTTATCCTAGCCGATAATTATCAATACAATTCACTAAGATTATTTCATCCAAGCCAAGGTTACTTCGATAATGCAAAAGCGCCTTTCACTACATCCCGCACATGGGGTAATA
This sequence comes from Thalassotalea atypica, assembly GCF_030295975.1. Classification (NCBI taxonomy): domain Bacteria; kingdom Pseudomonadati; phylum Pseudomonadota; class Gammaproteobacteria; order Alteromonadales; family Colwelliaceae; genus Thalassotalea; species Thalassotalea atypica. Next base: position 455,237 of record NZ_AP027364.1, on the reverse strand, counting down.
TTCGGCGACTCACGGGAATCTTATCTCCAGTGGTTAACAGCAAGAACGCAGTATTTGCTGATCCGGTTTTAGATGAGCTAATTGCGATAACCTCATCTAAGTTAACAATGAAAGAGCGATGAACTTTCATGAACGTTGCCGGTAATTGAGATTCAAGGCTTTTTAATGTGCCGCTAAAGAGAGATTGGCGATTGCTGGTTAAGTGAATTTCGACATAGTCACCCGCGGCTTTGCAAAATGAGATTTCATGCACAGCAATAAATTCAATTTTACCCGCACTGGTCAGCTTTAACTTACTTGGTGATTTTTGTTGCTCCAATTGTTCGAGCTTCAATTGTAATTTCAGTACCTGCTGTTGCTCCGCCTTTCTCAGGCTTCTTTCATGGGCAAATTCATTGGTTTTGCTGACCACAAGAAAAGCCAGCATGGCGGTCACAATATAGTAAAAATACATTGAGTGAAAATCAGCAAAGGTCAATAGAATTGTTATTGCAAAAAGACCATAAATAATGGTGTAAGCGAACGACTCATTGCTTCGCTCTTGTCGGTATTTAGCAACGCTAAGTAGGGCGGAGAATAAAGCAGGTACAAGTATCGCCATGGCTGATTTACCATCAAAGCCAGGAGTCATTATCGTTAAAAGTAATGTCAGAGATACTGAAGGCACTAGCCATTTTGCTTTATTTTTACAGGTAAACTTATAGAGTGAAAACAGTAAAAAGCTAAGACCAAACACGAGAGAAAATGCCACTATAGCAACTAATCGGACATCGTGAAGGGGGTAGCTGTAATTAAACAGTACGCGAGAAATTTCTAAAAATAATTGCCCGCTTGACGCCGTTAGCATCAACAAAATGAGAATTGTCGTGTTTTTTTCTTCCGTTCGAAGGGTGATGGCAATAAGGTAAACACACCCCAGCAACATAGCCCCTAACAGGCTAATTGATATCAGCATATCTCGCTTAAAAAATTCACCCGTTTCGGTATATTCTGATACACCAATAAAATGAATAGGTCCAGCCAGCGACAAAAAACCATTGTGGCTAGACGCATGAACAATAACCTCGTTCTCACCTTGTTTAAGTATATGCGACGGCACATAAAACCTTGCATCCATGTCGCCCGAATATTCATCTTTCTCTAGGAAGCTAGGGGTGCCATTGTTACCCAATAATAAGCCATTCAAATAGACCTCACTCGACATTTTGGCGAATACAAACAACGCAGAGGGCTGTTGTCTTTTCATGTAAGCTTGGGAAACGGTTAAGTTAGCTTTTAACCACAGTTCAGTATTTTGAGGGTCAACCTTATATAAAGAGAGTTGCTGACATTCTATCTCTAAGAATGTGGGTGGTTCTTTTTGATCCGGTTTTGCAGGGCAAACAATAACAGTTTCACTATCAACAGATATTAATGATTGGGCGAAAACAGGTGACTGATAGCCCAAAAATACTACCCAAAATATTGCACCTAAATACAGCCACTTATTCATAGTTTTCCTTGTTACCGTTCATCGATTTTTTACTACCGCTAGTCAGTTTCAGCCGTAAAATCAGTAGCTTTAATAGAATAACACATGCCTTGCTTTCCTCATTACGTTTTAATCGGTTCCACTTACAGAGCACTAAATTAAGGTCAACAAAATGCGAAATATGTACTTTAGACGCACTATCAAACAGACACTTGCCATGACAGCATTATTAGTCTCAGGTCATGCGTTAGCCGACAACCAACCCAGCACTTTGTATGCTAATGAAAAAGCCATTGTCTTTAAAACCATGGACAATAAAACCACTAACGCCTTTGAAGGCTATATTGAGGTACCGGAGAATAGAAATAACGCCAATAGCCGATTAATTCCCGTTAAATATGTTCGCTTTCCCGCTACCGAAGAAAAAAGTGGTCCACCCATTATTTACTTATCAGGAGGTCCTGGTGGCTCTGGCATTGATACAGCGAAGTACCCGAACTTTCGCTTTCCTTTGTTTATGGCGCTAAGAGAGTTCGGCGACGTTATTGCCTTGGATCAACGAGGAACTGGCGCCTCAAATACCACACCTACTTGTACCTCATCGCACAGTGTACCTTTGAGTAAAAAGTTAACGGCAGATCAAGTAACGAAAATTTACCAAGCCTCTGCCAATGAGTGCCTTGCTTTTTGGCAACAACAAAAAGTTGATATTCTAGGCTACACCACATTACAAAGTGCTCTTGATATTGATGATTTGCGAAAACATCTACAGGCTGAAAAAGTTACACTCTGGGGTATTTCTTATGGTAGCCACTTAGCATTTGCTGCAATGAATACCCTAAAAGATAAGATTGATAAAGTCGTCATCGCGAGCGCTGAAGGGCTGAATCAAACGGTAAAACTGCCGCACGAAACCAATGCTTACTTTGCCAGGTTACAGCAAGCAATAAATACCCAAGCAGACGCCGCGAAAGCCTATCCAGACCTCGTTAGCCTGATGCACCGCGTTCATAAGCAACTAGTTTCAACTCCTATGCCCGTCAGCATTTTGCAAAAAGATGGTTCGTCGGTTGAGATGCTATTTCAAAAAATGCACTTGCAAATTATTGCATCATCGATGATTGCTGATCCTCAGCGAGGCGTTAAGCATTTATTGATGCTGTACAAAACACTCGATCAAGGCTCAGATAAGGTGCTTATTGAAGTGCTCAAACGAGGCTACTTTGATGACAAGCCTATATCCTTTAAAGCAATGAATTTTGCGATGGATATTGCTTCTGGCATCACTGATGATAGATTAGCTATTGTTAATGAGCAAGCCAAAACATCGCTACTTGGACTAGCTTTGAACTTTCCGATGCCTCAACTAAATAGATCGGTAAAAGGGTTAGATTTAGGGGATGATTTTCGCAAAAACCCAGTCAATGACATTCCTACCCTATTATTAACGGGCACGTTAGACGGCAGAACCTATATCAACGAACAAAATATGGCGACCAAAGGGTTATCCAACTTAACACAAATAAAGGTCATCAATGGTGGGCACAATATTTTTATGGTCTCACCAAAAATCACCGAAGTGATTAAGTTATTTCTGTCAAACAAAGCCATTACGACAAAATCAGTTACAGTGGCATTGCCAAGTTTTGTTTCAAAATAACCTTCATTAGCTAGGTTATTTCAAGAGGCCAAGATTGACCTCGATTAATCTTGGCCTAATCGAGCCCACCAAATTCACTTCAATAATATCTCATCGTGTGCAAATTGTTACTAACTGGTTAAATTGGTTATAACTTAGTGGATTTGATTTTCGATTATATTCTGAATTCTCCAATAAGCCCGCCATTCGTGCACTTGACCTTTTGGAACGCCTCTTGCTGATTATCCTTGCAAATAATACTTAAGAGGGATTTATCCATGCAAACCACACAGTTTTTACGCGTAAGGAATTATTTTATCGCTGCCGTAAGCGTTACCATATGGTCAATGCTTATATGGCAGCACTTGCACGACGGCGTACCTAGCCACCACTTATTTCAAAGTGCAGATTATCCCGCGATGTCAAATTGGTGGGGCGCCATCATACTTCCAGTATTTTCATGGTTCACGTTAGGTAGCATTAAAAAACGCCTGTTCCAAAATAGCGATACCGTTGAGGCCACTAGGTTTAAACAAGTTGCTCTGAGTTTCGTCATTGCTCTATGTTACGGCGCTGCATTGTCGTTAACCTTTACATTGGGTTACTCAGAAATATCTTCAGTCTTATTTCCGAGTATTCTGATCTTCGCCATGTTCTTTAAAGTCTACCGTGCTGAGTTCTTCCTTGGTTTCCTTTTAAGTATGAGTCTTACTTTTGGGGCGGTACTGCCAACAATGTTCGGCACGATAATTTGCTTAGCTTCATTCGTTGTTTACACTGTAATGCAATTCATTTGGCGTCACTTCAAGAGACTCTTCCTAAACAAGCAAGTGACCAGCTAAGCATTCATAACAGCCAACCTCTGCCAGTGTGTATAATAATTCGCACTGGCAAGAACTATAAACTATTTTGTGAAACTGCTGTCTGGCGTACCGGAAAAACAAGCAAGAACATATGGAAAATCACTCGTTATGTAGTAGCCATAAACACCATTTTTATTCATACCGTTACATTCATCCAAATCCCCTAACCCTTCAACAAACTCATAATCATCGCGATAGCTGCCATCATATATGCCTCCTGGGTTACCTTCACCACTTGGGCGCTCACCGGCTTTTAGCCGATAACTTGAGATTGCTTTTCGAACAGTGCCTGCATCATCAAAATTGCCACCAAATATGGGATAGCCATCGGCGGCAAACCCGACAACAGGCGATATTTGGTCACTGTCATCTTCAAATAGCGCTAACGGAGAGCCATGATAATGATAGGTGCCATCGGCTTGTGCGTGGGCATTGTGGGAATCAACAGAAAAGCCATTCGCTTTATGCATGGGGTCGTACCGCCAGGGTTGGTTCATATCATGACAACCCACTTTTCCATTACCGATGCCGTAACAACCAGCAGCTAGCAGGTCAACCTTCACGCCATTTAACATAATGGCGTTATCCACAGACAAAGATATATCCGTTGTCTGATCGGCTAGTTCCGGCGAAATCGTGATTTCAAACAAATCATTTTGTGCACTTACATTATTTGGAAAAGCATTACCCCCATCATTAAAATCATGGTTTGGGATGGCATTGGTTTGAAACACACATTTATCACCTACTTGAGAAATCACTAAGTCGCCATAAAACACTGTACCATTATGTACATCGTTGACAGTTGAGGTGAATTGTTCAATGTAATCAACACAATTTTGGCTTTTGTTTTCCAGTATAGCGTTGGTGATATCAATAGGGCTTAAGGTTTCTTGGCCATGAATCAGCGTGCCATAATTTTCTATATGGCCTAGTTGCTCAAGTAAGTCACTGTCATTAGTTGGCAATAAATTTTCTGCTTCTAAAAAGTCATTCTCCAATGAATAGAGCTCTTGTCTACCATCAGAAAACTCAATTAACTTGTACTTTGCGGACCGAACCGCCCAACCAGTGACTTTGTCTGATTTGTAGGCCGTATAAACATAGTCATTGTCTAGGCTTGCCTCTTCAGAAAATAGGGTTTTGAAACTTTGACTATCATGTATTTTTGTTTCGTTTCCACCTGCTATATCTATAATGGTCGCAAACAAATCTGTTGCGGTGAGCAGCGTAGCGTCTCGCTCATTTATTCGCGTTACTCCCTTTCCAGAAACAACAAACGGTACGGCAACTCCTCCTTGATACAAACTGCCTTTAGCGTGTGATGAACTAAACGAATCAATGACGCCTGTGGGTGTGCCATTGTCTCCAATAAAAATAATGATGGTATTCTCTAAAGTGTCCTCATCTAAGGCATCTAGCAAACGCCCTATTTCTGCATCCATAGCTTCAATTGCCGCGAAATAATACTCGCGTTTATGGGTAACAATATCAGCGGCAGAGCTTGATAAGGTGCGTTCATGCAGTGACGCGGGTGGTATATGCAGAGGGGAATGTGGCGCCGAGTAGGCGACCCAAGCAAACCAAGGCGCCGTTTGTTCGCTTATCCAACTCACCGCCAAATCGGTGATTTTGGAGGTATGGTAGTCCGTAACATTTTCACTCACGCCATTGATGGTCAGTGACCAATCATAATAGTCAGATAAATTGCCGAGGTTGCCCGCATAATAGTCCACGCCAAGTTCATTCGGATGGGTTTCACTATCGCTACCGGTGGCTAAGTGCCATTTTCCAAACACAGCAGATTGGTAGTCCTGCGTCGCTTCATTTTGCTTTAAATATTTTTGCAGTATTTCATGTTCACTAGATAAATTAGCTGGCAATGACTCGACACCATTATTTACTCCGAACTTACCGGTTATAATGGTTGCTCTAGTGGTTGAGCATGCGGGTGTGACCCACATATTATCAAAGGTAAGTCCTTGTTGAGCTAAGATATTGATCGTCGACGTATTGGGAAGGTCGTTACTGACTGTGTATTGGGCCGAAGCATCTAGCCCTTGATCATCAGAAATAATAAACAACACATTTGGCGACTGTGCTTCTTCTATCGGCGTATCTTCAACGGTTGGCTCTTGTGTGACTGGCGGTATTATGGACTCATCAGTCTCATTATCATCGCTTCCGCCACCACCGCACCCAGTTAATAGAGCCAAAACAACAATAAGATTAAACATTACGTTTTTGTGCATCATGAATACGCCTCGATGAAGTTTCACTGTTATTAATCTGCTTTTATCTACTTTAGATAAATTACCTTATCAAAAGAATGTGCAAAAAATGAGACAAGTCGTGATAAATAATAACGAAGTCAATATTAGTAGAGTCAACTATTGGCGTGATTAACTTTGTGGAACTAATGCTAAATTATATTTATCACTAGCTATTTTCGCTTGGTCAAATAACGTCGTTAGCTCTCTTTTTTTCGCTAAAGTTAGTGCCTGTGTGGCTCGCTGCTTGGCGTTGACAACATCATTATTTAGAAAAGCATTTTCAGCTAGATTCAATAAGTTATTTACCTCACCAAACGGGCATTTAATTATTCGATGATTTATGATGGCCTTATTATAATATTCGCTGGCGAGGTCATATTGTTGCATCGTTCGATATAAATGACCTTGTGCTTCAGCCAAGTACCCTAAATAGAGCCAATCTTGTGCTGCATTGACAATAGTATTGGCTTCTAAAAATATTTTTTCCGCACGGTTTACACGCTTAAATTGCAACTCATTCAAACCTTGCCAAAACTTCAATCGACCGTACTCTCGTTGCCGATAGCCTGGTTTTTGGTCTTCTAATGTTTTGCTCTGGGAATACGCTTGCATTTGCTTATCAAGCATTTGCTCGGCTGAAACTACCATGTCATTAATTTGTTGAGTCTTTTTTAAATATACGGAGATTTCAGCAAGCAACCTTCTCGCTTGAAAGTGAGTTGGCGCAATGGCAAGTAACGAGGTTAAATATTGCTCTGCACTTTGATAATCATCAATATTTTTTGCATCCAATGCTTGAGCAAGCAACTGATTAACTAACTTATTTCTTGAAATGGTTAAGGAAGATGCTAACGTTCCTAAACGTTTAGCTACCAAATTTGCTAGCTGATCGATACCATCATCAATGTCTGAAGTGATCAGTACCCCCCGATCGATACTTTGGCGACGACGCAGCGTATAGACTAACTGATAATCACCAGGAGAGCCTGACAGCTCGGCTTCAATAATCAGCTCGGCGCCGGAAACCTGAAAAAGCTTGTCAATTTGAGTCGGGTTAAACTCTGTAAGTGACATCTGAGCACGCTTCATGATTTCCAATACATCATCAACTTGCATCACGCCATAGTCTTTTGACGGGGGTATTTGCTGAATGAGCAAGTCCATACCGCCAATTTTTACCCATTTATGGTCGCGATCATCCAAATGCGCTTTGATCGGTAAAACAATGATAGAGCCATCAATTTTAGCAACATCATCATTATTCGATTGAAGAAATAACAAGGTCAATAACCCAAAGCACAACACACAAAATATCACGACGGCTGCAATTGGTTTGAACCTGTTTTCCGACCATTGGCGACTAGACGTCTGTGTCGATGTATTACTGTTAGGTTTGGGTGAGCTTTCAGAAAAAGCACTGTCATCTGCAACAGATACATCCGCAACCCAAGCGTAACCTTTTCTTGGAAAGGTCTTGATGGCATCTATTGCAGAAAATGCTTTTCTTAGTTCTTTAATTGATTGAAAAATGACTTGTTCATCGACATTAACGTCATCCCAAATCGTCATTAAAATGGTATTCTTGCTCACCACTTGATTTGGCGTTAACAATAATAACTTTAAGAGCTCAAACGATTTCGGCCGAATAGTAATCTCGACTTCTTGACGATAAACTCGGCGCTTCAACAAATCGATCTGGTAATCACCTGTTATTATTTTATTCGACACACCGGCTCTCTATAGGTTGTTGCTTGACATCTGATGACGATGTTGCAGGGGTTAATGATACGTTAAATCACTTGAAATTTGAAGTGCAGCCAAACTTTCAGAAATCACGTAAGCCATTGATAAGCATTTAATTTCAGAAACTTTCAGATAATTTCATTAGAAATAACTAGCTCACGAATGCAAGATGCTTACAACATTTAAGGAGAAGTAAATGCATTCAATCAAAGCATTATCAAAACAAAAACCGATTATATTTACCTTGCTATTGGTCATCACCTGTATAGGTGCTCTATATAGCAGCATGTTACTCAATATCGATGATGTCTATTATCAAGATCTCATCAGCTCTTTCATCAAAAATGCGATTACCATCGCATTATTGATGATGTTAGTTAAATTAAATTGGCTAAAACAATCGTTGCTGACGACCCCATTCAAAAATTGGCGTTCGACATGGTGGTTAGCTTCATTCCCTATGGCTTTGGTTGCCGTGATGAATTTAGTCTCAATTGATTTTTCTTTGCTGTCTTTTGATCCTATCAAGGCACTAGCTTGGGTTTATACCAACCTATCGACAGGTTTATTTGAAGAAATCATGTTAAGAGGTATTTGTTTTGTTGTGCTGTATTCTGCTTGGAAAGATAAAGAAAATGGCTTAATGCAAGCGGCGATTTGCCAAGCATTGATCTTCGGTGTTGCTCACTATGTCAACTTAACCAAAGCGCCATTCTTGGAAGTCAGTGTTCAAGTCACTTATGCAACACTCATCGGTATTGGCTTTGCTGGTTTAGTCGCATATAGCCGCTCGTTATGGCCTGCTATTATCCTTCATACAATAATAAATGCCTGTGGCAGCATTCGATTATTTTTTCAACCTGATTACGTAGCAGTAGATATGTCAATCGCCAACTATGCAATCATTATTGTGCTTATTGCTATCACTTGCGCACTGCCGGGTTATATTCTACTGAGAAAGGCCGCGGCTCAACCTCCGTCTACTCCTCTGGTATCACAATAAGGAGCACAAAATGAATTATTCAAACGCCCAGGCATTAGTTTTTAGTGTAGTACTTGTTACGGCGGCACTTACCGCGCCAATAGCAACACAAGCTGCTTCAGTTGACCACCAAACAGTACAACACGCTAGCGACAATAGTATCGCTATAGCTGCACTTCATCAGGCGATAGAAGATGCTAAGACAAGACTTAAGCAATTTCATCATTCTCAGCAAGCAGTCGGGTTAACCCAAACCAGTGAGGATTTAAACGGTAATATTCTGCAACGAAAATTCACACCGACCGCATACCACAACAATGAAATAACAGGGGAATGGCAGACACTTCGTGCCGATGAAAAATTCAATGATTCGATAACCGTCTCTGATCAGGTTATTTTTGACAGCACTAACATTGACCTAAGCAGCGCACAATTTCTCCAAGAAACACAATCTACTTGGGTTTTCAAAATAGCCAACATCATCAATGTTCAAAGCAACGATGATTCAGCAGAACAAGAACTAGAGCAAATAGATAATGCCATGACAGAGCACTTGTTTACCGAAGTGATTATTGACAAAAAATCCCCAAAAATTAAAGCGATAAAAATCTATACACGCGCTACCTTCAAGCCTAGCTGGATGCTAACCATAGAAAAGTTTGAATTACGGTTGAACTACAGCGAGGCATGGCGTAATGGCCCGCTAATCCGAAAAAGCATGACCCGTCATGTGAAAGGTCAATATGGCTGGTTGGTGTCAATTGATGAGCTGATAACAACGGAGTTGACAGAGGTTAAAAAAATGAACCTTGCTGCATTACAATAAACCAATGCAGCTTGATTCTAACACTCAGCATCATTGATTAACGGTCACTTGAGCTTCAATTATATTGATAATTTCTTGAGCAACACTTGCTGATGACAAATAGTTTTGCCCAGTGACTATTCGCCCATCAACCTCTACATGCTTTTTATTTCTGGGACTATAGTGAAATGTGCCACCGTGATGTTCAATTGTCTCCGTAATTTTAAAAGGAAACTGTTTGAAATACGCTTTACTTTGATTTTCGTATTCGTCTGGGTAACCGCTGATTTTCTTGCCTGAAACGAGATACTCACCATTGCTCTTTTTAAGAAACACTATACCGGCTGTCCCGTGGCAAACAGACGAAATAACGCCTTGGTGCTTCTCATAAATTTCCATTGTAATGGCTTGTATTTTGGCATTGTTGGCCACACCGTACATCGCATTGCCTCCGCCAACGTAATGAACAGCCTTGTATTGGCTTGCTGTTATTTGTTCAGGAGACATGGTGTGCTTTATCGCATACATAAAATCAGCATTGTATAAATACTGTTTAGCCAGTTCATCTGAGGTGTTTATATAGGCAAGCGGTATTGCGCCGCCTTCAGGGCTTACAAATTCGACGGTATAGCCTGCTTGCATAAATGTGTGATAAGCATTGACTATTTCTGAATAACTCACGCCAGTAGGCAATGACGAATTACCATGAAAATGAGCGTTTGAGACAATAAACAGAATTTTATGATTGTTTTTGTCCTTAAATAGCTGAGAGGCTGTTTTGCTGATAATTTGCCAATGCTTGTCTACTTTTCTTAGCAAAAATAAATCGATGAAATATTGTTTTTTGGAAGGGTTAAATATTTCAACTTTTGCCGTTGCAATATCACCTGTCACGTCAATATTTAAGATATTCCCTTGTCTACCGGTTGCTGTGCCGGCTTTAGCTTTGCTATACCAACTAATATACTCTTTCGCTGAAACCCTCCACACCGGACTTTCAGCTTTTGTAAGCAGCAAATCAGCGTCTGGGTAAAATGCCTTAGTAATTTGATCCGGCTTTGTATTTGCAGTGCCATTTATATAAAGCTGTAAAACGTCACTGATCTGCTTTTCTGGTGAACCCGCAAAAGCCTTTGCGGTAAGACATAAAATAACGATTAAAAGACCTAACTTTTTAAAATATAACGCCATGGTTTCTCCAAAGATATGGTTTAACTAAGTGGAGAAAATCTACGTCATTTTAACTTGTTACACAGCCGCAAATGATAAATCAGGACTCCGAATTTATCATTTAGGAGTATATTTCGTCCTGTAATTGGCTGGCGTTAAATCAGTGTGCTTTTTAAACACACTGTAGAAAGTGGATGATGAATTAAAACCACATTGCTCTGCAATATCATCGACTTTTTGTCTGGGCTGCTCAACTAAAGCTTGTTTTGCTTGAGCAACGCGCAACTCATTAATATAGACAGAAAATGACTTATTAAGCTTTTCATTTAATAGCTGAGAAAACTTGGGTGAAGACATGCCAATTCGCTTGGCTATTTGCGGCATGGTAATATTGGGGTTGTTAAACAGCTTCTGTTCAGTCATTAGCTGCGCTAATTTGGATAAGCCGTCATTTACTTCTTTGTCTTCAATTTTATGGTCGCCATACTTAGCTTTATTTGGCGTATAACCTCTATTGAATTTAAAAAAGGCGAGTATTAAGGAAACCAAAAAAACAAAACTAAATGATAAAGCACCAACAATGTATGAGGTATATGAAGCAGTATAATAAGCTAGCCAAATAACGACATTTCCTACTAACACGCACAACAGCAATATTTCATCTTCTGTTAGTTCTTTTCTTTTCTTAGTCAATAATTTGCTCAAGTAAGGCTTAATACTCATCAGGCTCAACAGGATATAAACGAACCAAATGTAATTTACCGCCTTGTAAATAACAGAGCCCCACAGTTCAGGGTAACCGGTATATGGAAACACGCTTCCAACGGCAATTAATAAAGTGAATAAACCGAGTAAATGAAGGCGCCAACTCATTGGCAACACACTTGGTTGTTCACGCAAAGCGGTGACATAAAAAAAGAGAAATGGGCCTATAAGAAAACAAGCAGACAGTCCGATTTGTAAAATCAATTTATCCACTTCGGGGTTAAAGAAAAACAATACCGACTTAAATATCCGAACACTTATCATCAGCAGCATCAAGGCTAGAAATTGTCGTGAGGCTTGCCGCTTACTGGTAACAAAAACATAACCAGAGACAACAAATCCATTTAATGCACCAAAAGCACTGACAATAAGTAAAAGTTGGCTGTCTAATGTCATATGTTAGGTGTTGTTCATCTGATTAAATTGATGCTTGGAAATTTAACATAGATTCAGCATACAACAATATAAAACGCTGATTTTTATTGGTCATCTAGCTAAAATATAGCTTAAGCTGTATTAGCTCATCTGAACTGACCGTTTTAACTAATAGGTTTAGATTTCACCTGATAGGCTGCTATGTTGTAATGAGTAGACTATTCATACTTATCCCAAATTAATAGTCAACACACTAATTACAAACTCCATGGAGCCTTAGGGTTGACCTTTTCAATTATATGGTCGATGAAAAGTCTAACAGGTTTTGTCATGTATTTATGAGATTGATAAATAATAAACATATTGGACTGTGGTGTTTCATAGTCAGTCAAAACTTGCACCAGCCTGCCACTTTCCAAGTGACTGTTAACTAACGCAATAGGTACGTAAGCAACACCTAATCCGCTCAAAGCCGATTCGATAACCAAATGCATACTTGTTGTTGCGTACCTTCCAGAAACTTTAACTTGATAGGGTTTTGCTTGCTTTATAAAGTGCCAATCATTAGAAAGTAGTGATTTTCCCATAATAAGGCAGTTGAGTTTTGACAAATCATCAGGAACGTTGATTTGTCCCACTGCATTCAAGAATTCCGGACTTGCGCAACAAACGCTATGCTTTGGTCCTATTCGCCTTGCAATTAATGAAGAGTCTTGTAATTGGCCTGAGCGAAATGCGACATCAATTCTGTCTTCCACCATATTGACATAGCTATCGGAGGTATCCAACTCAATGCTAATTTCTGGATATCTTTTTAAAAACTCTACTATCCAAGGCTGGGCGTATTGTATAGCAAAGTCAAAAGGCGATGAAATGCGAACCTTTCCTTTTGGCTCAGCTTGCGCTTGCATAATCAGTTCGTTTGCTTGTTCAAGCGCTACGAGATGCTGTTGACATAAGTGAAAATAGTGTTGCCCTCCTTCCGTTAATGATAATTTTCGTGTGCTTCGATGGAGTAACTTTACTCCTAGATTAGCTTCTAATTGAACAACCTTCCGACTGACCGTTGTTGATGGCATCGCTAATATATTGCTCGCTCCAGCAAAACTACCTGCTTCGACAACACTTACAAAGACCTTGATATCATTAAGGTTCATAAATTACCTACAAAAATGGGATTAACAAACCCTAACAAACCATCTAATCAAATAATAAGTCTTGCATTAGTCTTTATCAATAGAAATTGAAGCAGGATTAAATGTGATGACAAGACAAATCATAGAAATTAGAAATGGTAGAAAACACGGCCCTGTTAGTAGCTTTGTTGCGGCAACCAATATAGAGGAACTTAACCCTTTCGTACTGTGGGACCACTTTTATTTACCTCAAGTAGAAGGGACAGCAGGATTTGATTTTCACGGTCACTCAGGTGTTGCCACTATTAGCTATCCCCAAGTTGGTGATATAGCGCATGAAGATACTGGCGGCCATAGTGGGCTATTAAAAGCTGGTGGCATTCAAATCATGTCCTCTGGGGCCGGAGTTTTGCACAAAGAAACCGTGTTTCCTGATAAAAAACATGCTGATGCTTTTCAACTTTGGGTTGCATTACCCGAAAAAGACTTAGAAATGGGGCCCGTGACCTATTCAACACTGCAAGAGCAGAATATTCCAGTTATCGAAGCTAATGGCTCAGTAGTTAAAGTTCTTGTAGGAGAGTATCAAGGACAAAAAAGCGCTGCTCAACCGCCAGTTGATATGTCGTATTTTCATATCAAGCTAGAGGCCGATAGCACATGGGCTTATGTAAGCCAAGAATTACACACCACAGCATTTATCTATGTCAGAAAAGGAATGATAGAAACAGGCGGCGTGCGCTTGTCAGTAGGTGAGTTTGGCATCTATGAAAACCAACCTGAGCTTATATCGGTTAATGCGCTAAACCAAAATGCTGAATTTTTAGTGGTAACAGGTGCGCCATTAAAACAACCCATTATCAGCAATGGTGCATCACTTCACAGCAGTAATATAAATTTAATCGCAGGTGTACAAAAGATAAGACAACTGCACACAAATGGCATTCGCCAAATATCTTAATAGAGAGGTTAATATGAAAACAACTACTTTTACACCAGAAAACTCAGTGATGTTATTAATTGATCATCAGGTCGGCACAATGGGCTGGGTTGGCTCACTGGAACTAGATGAAATCAAGAGAAATACGGTTGCTTTAGCGCGCGCAGCAAAGGAAACAGACATGCCATTAATACTTACTTCTAGTATGGAAGACCAGGCTCAAGGGCCACTTTTTGAAGAGTTAATTCAAGCCGTGCCAGAAGCCTATGAAAACCGAATTCTTCGAGCAGGTGTGGTAGATAGCATGAAGGATAAAAGTTTTGCTGCCGCAGTTAAAGCTACAGGTCGTAAAAATATTATTATCGCAGGTATCACCACAGACGTTTGTGTTGTCTATCCCGCAATAACAGCTATTAATGAAGGCTACGTTGTACAAGTTGTTGTAGATGGCTCTGGTTCTCCTACGACCCTAGCAGATGAAACGGCGTTAAGACGAATGGAAAGTCATGGTGTTACATTGACATCAACAAACCAGTTAATTGCAGAGTTAGCTCAAGACTGGAGTAGTGAAAACGGAGGGAAATTAATTCAAGTCTTGTTTGAAGAAATTCTTTCCAAAATGCACTAAGGGTAGAGCGCTGTAATGGCTAATTATTTGGTCATTACAGCCAATTTTTATACGGGAGAAGAGAGTGAACTCTAACATGTCGAGCAAGCATATAATGGCAATAACAACATATTTGTCTTTACTGCCTTTGGTCTATTTCCTTCCTAAATTGCTAGACTCTTATTTACCTGAAAATGAATTAATTAGGTTGATGATACTGCTTGCTTTAATTGTTCCATTTACCTCTTATTTCGTTTTGCCTAATGTTGTCAGGTTAATAAGATTTTTAGAAGGTTAGATATTAGTTTTTGGTTAACTTTATCAACATCCACGTCTGGTAAATATAGGAAGTACGGTAATGAGCGAGTAACGGACATTAACCGTTAAGTTTTTAATGGCAGCAACTAGCCAATTGCGGACATTAAGCCTTTTCAAATTCATGAGCATGGTTATAACAATTCTAACCAAAATTTACTGCTTGTTTGTGGGGCTGGTTTAAGCTCATAGCTGCCATTGACTTCAACCATTGTTAATGAATGCTATAGTAGCCAGTAATTAAGTATCAATTACTGGTTTCAAATTATACGATTGTTTTGGATAGAAAACTCAGACCTAAGTAGCACCGATATAAATACCCACCTCTAACATTTACCATAAATATTCTAGATTTTATTGTTGACCTGTCTATTACTTTATAGTTTATAGTTCTTAACCATCAATAGGACAAAAGATTCATCATTGTGTATAAAATTTCTGAACTTGCAGAGAAAGTAGGCTTATCAAGAACAGCATTACTTTATTATGAAAAGTTAAAGCTTATCACTGGACGTAGGCTTGAAAATGGTTATCGAGTATACAGCGAACTGGATCTACAACGTGTCCGTTTGATTCAGCAACTTCACTTAGGAGGCTTGACCTTGAAAGAGTGCAAAGTGTGTCTTGAATCGAAAATTGATAAAGCGCTTGTTAAGCAGCGCCTAAAAGCACTGGATGAGGAGATAGAGCAAAAGCAGCAATCAAGAATTTTACTTGCTGCTATTGTCGGAGAGGGTGATCTAAAATCATGGCATGAGCGCTTAGATAAGCTCGCTCCAGATGCGCATCTAGATTGGTTAAAAACGCAAGGTTTCAGTGACAAGGAAGCTTTGCAATTGAAATGGTTATCAAAAGACATGAATGATCACGATGTTTATATGCAAGATTTTATGAAAGTTTTTCAAACTTTAGAACGTTGGGGGCCTGGCAGTGAGGATGATACGAAGCATGCGCTATCATTAATTCCAACCTCACCTAGTAGTATCTTAGAAATTGGCTGTGGTAAAGGGTTAGCAACTAATGTGTTGGCAAAGTTTAGCCAAGCACAAATTACCGCTATAGATAATGAGCAACCAGCGCTTGATCGATTAGCAAAAAGGTTTGAAGAAAAAGGGTTATCAGCTCGATTAGAATTATGTTGTACAAATATGGCTGACCTACCTTACTCCAATGAGAGTTTTGATCTTATTTGGTCTGAAGGTAGTGCTTATATTATAGGTATAGAGAAAGCATTAATGCTATGGAAACCTATTCTTAAAAAACAAGGCTATTTAATGATGAGTGATTTGGTATGGAAAACAAACTCACCAAGTGAAGTGTCAACTGAATTTTGGAGTCATGAATACCCTGACATTCAAACTGTTCAAACAAGAATTAAACAAATCGAAAAGGCTGGTTATCAAGTTATTGCTAATTTCCCTCAAAGCAAAGGTGCATGGTTAAATTATTATGGCCCTTTACGCGAACGCTTAAATGAACTTGAGTCTGAAATGGTTAACTCTACAGCATTTAAAGATATGAAAAATGAAATCAATATTTGTACAGAATTTGCCGATGAGTTTGGTTATCACATGTTCATTTTAGCAAAGATATAGTTACTTTAGACCGACTTTAACTTAATGATTGTGAGTTAAGCTATTTTTGGGTGACAAGAAAGGAGTAAAGAAAAATATGAAACATTTTATTCTGACAATACTAGTAGTTATGTCAATAAATAGCGTAAATGCTAGCGAGCAAAATCCTGTGACTAGGTTTGGTATCGCCATATCAAATGACAAAGAGCAAATTGCATATAGTGTTAATGGTCGTGGCAAAACATCACTTATATTTATTCACGGTTGGAGTTTAGATAGTAGGCTTTGGCAAAATCAAACTTTATACTTTTCAGAAGAATATCAAGTTATCACTATTGATTTAGCAGGTCATGGAAACTCATCATACAATCGAGAAGATTACACCATGGTTTCTTTTGCTAATGATATTAAAGCTGTTATTGAGAAAGAAGGCATAAACTCGGCAATATTAATTGGACACTCTATGGGCGGGGGCGTAATCGCTGAAGCGGCAAAGCTAATGCCGAACAAAGTAGTTGGTATTATTGGTGTTGATACTTCACAAAATGTCGCACTGAAACTCACGCAAGAAGAGCTAAACGTAATGACTAAGCCTTTTGAAGATAACTTTCAACGTGCAATGAGGGCATTTGTAAAAGACGCTTTACCGAAAAATGTAGAGGAAGATATGCTTTATTGGATTAGCGAAGATATGGCATCTGCACCTAAAGATATTGCGATTAATCAGTTTCGCAACTATCTAAGTCAATATATAAGTGGAGAATCGTATCGTGTGTATAAGGATATCAACGTGCCTGTTGTACTCGTTAACGCTAAGTTATGGCCGACTGACTCAGAAGAAAACAAAAAACATATCAAAAATTACAGTATTTATTTCATTGAGGAAACTGGTCATTTTCCTATGCTAGAAAAGCCTAGTGAATTTAATAAGCTCCTTTTAAAAGCCGTCAAATCTGTAGAGTAGCTATTATAGAATGGCCTGAATCAATTATGTGAACGACTGCTTTGGTGGTATTTTTGCCAGTCAAGTTATTCGATTAATTCGTAATATTTATAGCCAAACAATGCCTATTTATATCTGTGTGAAACGTCTGCTTTCGTATCAAAGCTGTCTTTCTATATTTAGTAGCCAACTTCCGCATTTGGCGCATATGAAACAGTCAGACTTGATTGAGTCCTGTTAATCGAATCTGACAAATCAAGTTAAGGTTTACTCACTGAAGCTGATAACAAGTATGGCAAATAGCGATTTACTCAATTTCAATAACTTCTCTCGCAGCTCTCATCGCTTCAATAGCTGCGGGGAAACCACAATAAACACTTGCGTGCATAATCACCGCCCTAATTTCTTCTTTACTGACGCCGTTACGAAGTGCACCTCGCACATGTCCTTTTAATTCGTTAGGGGCTTTAAGGGCTATTAACATCGAAATGGTTACCAAACTTCTTATATCTATTGGCAAATCATCCCGACACCAAGTACTTCCCCACGCATTTTCCATAACCAAATCCTGCAACGGCTGATCAAATTCAGTGGCATTATTTAAGGCACGGTCAACAAATTCATCGCTCATCACTTCACGACGAATTTGCTCTCCTTTTTGATAATTTTGACTCTGTTTACTGTTGCCCATTTGCACTCCTGTTTAAAGCTAACGAACTAATACTAAAAAGGATGACGCATAAAAAACAGACAACTAGCTAAATGGTTACTATAAGCAATAATGATATCGGTTAGCTGACAACCTTTACAACTTACCACATATAAACACGCTTTTTTAAAATGAAATAACAAAAGCTTTTGATGATACTCTAGAGTAGAATTGTATTTTAATTGGCAACTTTTAATGAAAATTATTAGGCGCAAAGCTACTAACCTAAGTGCATTGCATATGGTCGTGGGGTTGCATTCATATGGACATTTTTACAACCTTGTTTTTCGTCTCATCACGATATTTTTTGAGGTTCTTAAATGTTTTTTCAAAATAGAGTTATTTCGACTTTTGTTTTTACTGTTTTTTTATCCGCATGTGGTGGGGGCTCTTCTTCAAGTTCTGATTCTTCCCCGCCAAACACGCCACCCCCACCAGTTATTGCGACATGCACCAACCCTCATAGCGCTGATTATCCAGATGAATATCTTGGTAAGTTTGAATTACCTTCACCGCGCGGCGAACTCTCTAGCCATATCACTAGAGGCATCAGCTTTAAAGATTATGCCCCTTACCTCCTTTGGGGAGGCTTATCTGAAAGCGAACGAGGGAATTGCACGCAAGATGAATACGTAAAGTTAGTGTATTTACAGGCATTGCAAGCAATGAAGGCTTCAGGTGTACAAAGAACATGGCTCTATAACTATGGGCGTTGGAATAGTGAAAATGAACCTTGGGTAGTACCTCAGAGTGAATATAACCTCCCTAAACGCTACGTTGAGTACGTTGTAGAACAAGCAGCCAAGCTCGATATTGAGATATATTATGCATGGCAATTTACTACTAATGACGTCAATTTTAAGAGTTTACTCTCCTTAGGTGAGACGCTCACTATGGAAAAACTAAAACAAGTGTTAGACGCACACCAAAATAACATGATAATTCAAGCGAAACACGCGCAAGAAATTGGTATAAAAGGTATCGCTGCTGATTGGAATGCCATGAATATCAACATACCTACCGATGAACTAAAGAATTACTACCTTGATCGTTTTGCCGAAATTATTGATGACATCAGAGCAAATTTTGACGGTGAAATCGTTTGGGGACAAGTCGGTTATGTGTTCAATGATGAACGAATTTTTTCGCGCATTGACAGTATCTTAGTGAATGCCATGAACGTTAATGGTAGTACGATATTTACCGACGAAGAAAACGCTAACTTAACCCCTGAACTTGTTAAAACCAAAACGCTTGAATCGCTTGAAGGCATGAGAACTCAAATCTATTGTTTAGACATACATCAGCCATGCTGGCATGGAAAGTCAGATATTGAGCTACCCATTATATTAAATATTCAGGTTCAAAGCCGCGATGATTTTTTCCTTAAAGGCTGGAAAGAAGATGGCTTTTGCACAAGTGAAACGATGGAAGATGGGTCTGTTGATACCTGTATCCAAAACTCTTTTGTTACTGACTTTTCATTACAAGCAATTGGTATTGAAGGTATTATGCAAGCAGTCGCAGATCAAGACACGTTTGAAATTAATAGCGTTGATATTCACACGGGGTATTGGCTATCAGAAACATTAGTACCGAGTAAAGAGGGCTTTCCGAATATTTCACAGTCGGTTCGTGGTAAGCCAGCTGAATCGGTGTTGAAACATTGGTATACCGGCCAAAAATAGAGTCACATCCCTTCCATATAAATGTACCAAGATTGATGACTGATCTTTCTTGGTCATTTTTCTGGCTACTAGCTTACGCCAATTAGCTATCACCTGCTCAATTTAGCCTTGCGGGATTAATTCATAAAGACCTTTTTGGTTACCACAATAAACCATATTTGTTAGATTTTTACATGAGCCATCAACGTAAACCATTCGGAAAGTTAAATAATAATCATAGCGATGATCTAAATATTTTGTAGTTCGTATTAAGGGTAACTATCAAATACAGAGATGTTATCAATGCGAATTTTATTATTAGTTATTTCACTTTTACTCGTCACTGGGTGTGCGACAAATTATGCAAATCAAAATGTTACTGGAAAAACCTTTATCTCAGTAAGTGGGCAAAATCTTGAACAAGAAACAATTAATATTCCTGCATTTTTTAAAAGTGACTTTACGCTATTGCTAGTTGGGTATAAGCAGAATTCACAATTTGATATAGACAGGTGGTTAATTGCATTAGACATGACGGAAACTAAGATTGATGTTTTTGAAATTCCTACTATTCAAGGACTATTTCCAAAAATGTTCAGTACTATGATTGATAACGGGATGCGCAAAGGTATACCTAAAGCGCTATGGAAAGGAGTTATTACCGTTTATGAAGATGGGGAGAGGGTTCAAGAATTTACCGGGAATGAAAACCCCAACAATGCCAGAGTTGTACTGTTAGATGAAAACGGTCTGATCTTGTATTTTTATGATGAGGGTTTTTCTGTGGCTGCACTCAATAAGTTAAGAAGCTATTTAAAATCTTAACTTGTTTACTTTGTTTCTAGATGTACCAAGATAGGTGTTTTTTCTTTCTTGGTCATTACTGATATTTCACTTAATAAACTAAAACCTAAGTCAACACTTTTTAATAAGACACTTAAGCTCTCCTTCACATAAAGAAAATACCCATTATTCTTTTCATAGCAAACAATTCCGCCATATAGCGTTTTTAGGATTTACATGTAGCTGTGCACCGTTGTTAAGAAACAAAAACACTCACATTGATCTTTAGTGACTTTATGTTCGTAACATCAATATGGTTAAGCTTTTAACATCCGATAACTTTAAGGCAATTGATTTGAGACACATTACAAAAGACGACACTCGTTGCATGGAACCTGACTATAGAGCACATTTGATTAATAGTTTACTCGGTGTAAAAAGTGCAAACTTAATAGGTACTAATAGCCAGCAGAATCAAACGATCTTCGCTATCTTTAGTTACGCTAAACCTAACCAGCTTCAACAAAAGCTCAATCTAGATGGCAGCGATGCTTATGTTGCCTGAAAAAAAAACCAATAATGTTGTAAAACTGTGGCAAATTCTCGGTTATATGGGTTTGCTCCCCTTTTTTACTTGCATGGTAATAAGCCTTTTTATCCCTGAGCTACAGCTTGTTGCCAAACAGTCATTTATTTATTACAGCGCCATTATATTAAGTTTTATTGCCGGTTCACTTTGGCGAATTGACCAAAAAACAAAGCGAGGCAAAACGCAAATAATCAGTAACCTTTTCAGTTTAATAGCCTGTTTTACACTGCTCACTGATTTTTGGTTAGCATTATGGATACTTGCAACAAGCTACCTCTTTATCTTCTTATTTGAGCGTTCTATTAGGCATGATAAAGCCTTAAACAGGCAATATATGAGCATGCGGTTTTGGCTGACCAGTGTAGTAGTTTTATTACATATGATAGCGATTATCTTTTGGTTTTAATTAAGTATTAACTTTGGGAACATTATGCTGATTATATTTTACGACGGTAATTGTCCGCTTTGTAGCGCTGAAATGAGTCATCTAAAAAAGCATGATGAAAATAATAATATCAAGCTTGTTAACCTTCACAGCAAGAATTTCAGCAAGTTATATCCAAGCATTAATATTCATCGCGCAATGCAAATTTTGCATGGTACTTATCAAGGACATTTTTTACTCGGTCTTGAAGTAACTCATCGAGCATGGACTCTTGTCGGTAAAGGTTTTTGGGTAGCCCCATTAAACTGGCCAATACTTAAGACGCTGAGTCATTGGGTTTATTTACTGATAGCAAAGTACAGGCACCCTATCTCTAGTGCTATTGCGAAAGTATTTAAGTTGGAATCAGCTGTATGTCAATCAGGAGCATGTTTTGAAAAATCAACGAACGCTAATCATCGGCGCAAATAGTGCCATTGCCCAAGCAATCAGTACGGAGCTTCTGATACACGGTGAACAACACCTTATTTTAATTAGCCGAAAACTAGAGACATATTGCAGCGGTAACTACCTTGGCGCCCAGAAAATTCAAGTAAGTGATTATTCCGAAAAAACAATCGAACATGCGGTTAGCGCCATTGAAAACAACAATAAAAGCCCGATTACTCGTGTATTCATTTGCCATGGTATTTTACATAATGATGTTTTACAGCCTGAAAAATGCTTAGAAAGCATCAACGCAGCATCATTTGAAACTGTACTTAAAATTAATGCATTAACCCCCTTGTTATGGATAAAATATCTAACGCCAAAATTAACACATAAACACCCTTGCAAGATAACCGTATTTAGCGCTCGTATAGGTAGCATTAGTGATAATAATTTAGGTGGTTGGTACAGTTATCGTGCTTCTAAAGCAGCCTTGAACATGATGTTGAAAACCGCAGCAATTGAACTTGCACGAAGGGCTAAGAACATAAAACTTATAGCCTTTCACCCAGGTACAACAGACACAAAACTATCAAAACCATTTCAAAAAAACGTTCCAGATAACAAGATATTCACCACTAAATTTGTCGCTCAACAGTTGCTCGATATTGTTAATGATAAAGATATTGATGGCCAATTAAGTTACCTCGACTGGCAAGGGAAGAAGATAAGTTGGTAAGTTGGTAAGTTGGTAAGTTGGTAAGTTGGTAAGTTGGTAAGTTGGTAAGTTGGTAAGTTGGTAAGTATTAATACAACAACCAAGTAATATTACAAATACTGATAATGCATGAAAGCTGAACAAAAAGGCGGATTATTTCCATCCTATCACCCATTCTTCACTGACCTTTAGGTCGCGCCAGTTAATCGTGTATTCTTTTTTGCTGATCACGGCTTCAATTACACACAGTATCACTTGCTGTTTTTCGTTAAATTTCACTTTAGTGACTGTAAAGTGTTTTTCTTTATGGGTGATATGAACTTTACTCCACTTACTGTGAAGTAAAGCTTTAGGGCTTATTTTATTCATCGACTTACACCTCATATTGGCGGTAAATGTCTACTTGAAATAGCGATAATGAGAAAGCAACAGGGGCTTTATTGGTCACTAAGAAACCAATTTGTCGAATTTGCTCGGAAGTTAATTGCGGCGCGTCAGTAATACTTCTACCTCGAAAGGTTGCCTTGAAATCATTCAACTTAATACATACGCGACTTTTTTCGCCTTCGGTTGTCTGAAAATCATACTTGTAGGCTAATCGGTAACCATTAATGTAAACAATTACTCTAAGTTGATACACTAAACCATCTCCAGCTACACATATTTCTATGGTATCAAGGCCTACAGGAAGCGGTTCTAGATTTCGGTAAATAGAACTAAAGCCCCCATTGTTTTCTATAGAAAGATTACCCGTAAACATACAGATACCGTTATTGATCACTATCTGTCCCTTTGACTTCCCACCCATCACGCCATCATTAGTTGAACGCCATAATATGTCTTCATCATCGTCGGTCAAATCAATCACATAATGATACGGTTTTACCATGTTTAGCGCTGAAGACTTTGCCATATGTTGTCCAATAGACCAGGGGATAAATACTTGCTGAAAAAATGAAATCATTAGTGTAAACAGAGCTTTAATAAGCATAAGTTTACTTCTACTCATACATGGGTTAAAACAAAGGTTCCTCTTCTAAGATGGTATTTTGAACTTACAACAAACTACTTTTAACCTAGCTTATTTTTCAAGTTCAACTCAAAGTACTACATAAAGTATCAGAGCAACTATCTCACCTATGGTTATTACCTATTTATTACGTTTAAGAGATAAGAAAAGTTCACATGAGTGGCATAATTATTAACTCAACGTATTGATGGTTCAATAATTAGTAATTCATTAAAAAGATGAACCAAGAATGATGACTGATCCTTCTTGGTCATTTTACTGACCACCAGCATGTAAGACTTATCTATCATGCGCTCAATTTCACCTTGAGGGATTGGGTCATCCAAAATCACAGTATTCCATTGTGCCTTATTCATGTGTATCAATATACCCATAGATTAAAGCATACATACCCATAAAAATTTATTTGTCTTTACCTCTTATAGGTGTTGAACCATATTTAGAAAAATTTTTAATGTCCTCCAATGGAATGTGATCACCTTCGTCTTTACCTTTATGGATATGCTCAATACGCCCGTCTCTATCCAGGAGTATCTCCAAAGGCATAGAAAATATATTGCCCTTAATTGGAAATGGCCAATACCCTTTTATAAACATCGCATATATAAGAGTAGGAAACCGTTTAATGAAACCTTTGATTGTTTTTAAAACTGAACGTTCAACATTAAATCTTTGATAATAAACATTGCTATCATCAGCCAAAATAGCAAAAGGTGCATGATGGCTTTCTGCATGTGTTTGTAAAT
Organism: Thalassotalea atypica; assembly: GCF_030295975.1. Classification (NCBI taxonomy): domain Bacteria; kingdom Pseudomonadati; phylum Pseudomonadota; class Gammaproteobacteria; order Alteromonadales; family Colwelliaceae; genus Thalassotalea; species Thalassotalea atypica. Next base: position 430,580 of record NZ_AP027364.1, on the reverse strand, counting down.
GGTTAAGAGGAGAGTCAAAAATTGCAACAATGGCAAAGTCATCAGCAAAGGAATCAAAATTCTTAACTAATTGATGAATATGCAAATTGCAGAAAGGACAAGTTGCAAATCGATGAAATGATATTAGTACTTTTTTGCCTTTTAATGACTCCAATTCAAACGAATTTCCATCAATATTGGGAAGTTTAATGTTTTCCAATATTTCGCCGACTTTTAATTTCATTAACTTAATTCCTTGTAATATATTTATACTGCAACAGTTGTTTCAATATAAATATAACCAAAACTGATTTTTATTACAACGAACGTTGTAGTAAAGTAATCACTATTAATGATAAACCTTTCAGTTTTAGTAAAAAAAGCCATGGGCAGAACAATAACTTTCGATAAAGATCAAGTATTAGAATCCTGTTTGCGGGCATTTTGGAAGGCAGGATATGACAATACCTCCATAAGAGATTTACAAAAAAAAACAGGATTAAGTGGCAGAAGTTTAATCCATAGCTTTGGTGACAAAAAAAATATATTCAGTTTGTGCTTGCAACAATATTTACTATTTGTTGAACAGTTAACACAAAGTTTATTAGAAGAAAAATCTGGCTTAGAAAAGTTTTTTAAGGCTTTCATATCATGTGACTCTGCGGACGTACGTCACAATGGTTGCTTTATCTTAAATAGTATATATGGCGACTTAAAAGCAGATAAGCAATTAGTAGCTGCTTATACTGAATTTGAACAAATGTTACTCGGTTTTTTTACTGCACAACTTACCATTAAAGGTCTTAAAGAACCGTCACAGAAAGCCAATATTATCTTTAATATTTTCTTAGCTGGATTGACAAAAATTTCAATATATGAAGATGCAACACAAATGGAAAAAGAGTTTAAGCAGATAAAATCACTCATTGCTTCGTGGTAAATACAATGCAGTAAGATGAACTTTTACTTACAAGTAAATGACAGTAATCACAAATGCACCCATATTGATTACTGATCTTTCTTGGTCATTTTACTAACCACCAACATATACGAATTACCCATCATCCTCTCTATTTCACCTTGTGGAATTGAGCCATCTAAAATAACGGTGTTCCACTGCACCTTAATAATTAGCAACTATAACCCCATATTTATTTCGAAAGGTTATAAGGCTGAAAATTATTCTCTTCATAATTTAATGTTGTTTAAGATAGTTTTATTGAAATACAAATAGAAATTAAAACAAAGTTAAATCTGGCAAGAATTAATTTATTTTTATAGCATCACATAAAAATTTCTAGGGTGAGATTTTTAGATTCACCCTATATAGCTTTCTTAGATATTATGCCTCTTTAATTGCAAAGAACTTAAGATTGTTAATATTAAGAAGAAAGCGGGGTCACTCCAGCCAAATCCAACAAAAATACCAACTATTCCTGCATAGATAGTTATTACTGCGCCAAGCAAGTTTGTAACTATCAAAGCTTTTAAAAGCTGACCAACTGCGTCTTTATCACTAACCTTCCTCAGAAATAAACTAACAGCAGCTAATCCACCTAAAAATATACTTGTATGTTGTGATAAAAAGTTGGCGTACTTATCATTGATTTCCAATCCATACATAGGCCAAATTTGTGTAGGTAGAAAAAATAATGCTAAAGCAAAAACTAAGTAGATCGTTCCATGAACCGTGAAAAATGTTTGATTACTCATATGTTAATTACCTTCTTGAAATACAGGACCCTGGTTAATTTCAGTTAATGGTAAATTCACATCAAAAATAATACCTCTAACTTCCTTTACCCCCATTTCCTTTAACCGACTTGAATGCATTTTTAGATAATTTTGGGCACTTTGTTCATTTTGAAATAGATAAATTCCACCACCAAGCTTTCTAGACACATTTTCTGTCCAAATTTTCCAAATTAAGCCTTCTTCTTTGTTAATAGACTCAGCCAGTTCAACAAGGGCATTTGACATTTCTTCCCCCATTGGTCCTTGATAATCAAAATCAACTTGTAATAGCTTCATTGTTTAGTCTCCAGTAATGATACTTTTTGTGTATTGGTTTCTATTGTTGAAATTATTAACTAAAATAAATGCACAATAAAGTTCATAATTTTACCACTTTATGTTCAAAAAACTGACAGGTTATATATGAGATTAAAGAGTACTCTTGAACAATGGGTTACATTACAAGAAGTTGATAAAGCAGGAAGTATTCAAGCAGCGGCTTTGTTGCTCAACAAAAGTCACACGACGTTAATTTATTCCATTAAAAAATTGGAAACACAATTAGATGTAAAACTGCTTGAAATAAATGGGCGGCGCTCAGTGCTAACGAATCATGCTAAATCTTTACTCAGAAGAGCAACAAGTATGATTGAGCAAGCTAGAGATATAGAAGAAATAAGTCACCAACTATCCAAAGGTGTTGAATCTGAAATTATAGTTTCAATGGATCACCTATGCGAGCCTTCCTTAATTTATCAACCAATGAAAGAATTTTTAACAATTAACTCCACTACATCAATACATGTTCTTGAAACATCTCTATCTAAAACCACTAACATGGTCACAAGTAAGAAAGCTGATGTTTCAATCATAACGCTGCCAATAACAAACTATCCAGCGCAGGTATTTTCTCTAACGAATATGATTCCAGTAGTATCCAATAATCATCCTCTTGCCAAATTGAAATCAATTTGCATGTCAGATTTAGTTAATCATTGTCAAATAGTTATACGGGATTTAGGCGGAGAGCAATTAAATAACAACACTAAAGATGTTGGATGGCTAAAGGCAAACCAAAGAATCACCGTGGATAACTTTGATCATGCCGTAAGAGCAATTAAGCATGGACTTGGGTTTTGTCGCTTACCTGAACATATTTTAAAACAGCAAAACAGCGAAAAATTAAAAGTAATCAAAATTGAACAAAATGAAAAATATCAAGTACCTTTGCATATTACATTGCCTAAAGGAAGCAAAACAGGAAGTGCCGCGTTAGCGTTTTATGAAATGCTATTATTAAATTCGAATGATTATTAGAAAGAGACAACCTTTAAACATATTAAATTGATAAATGCACCAAGATGGATGCTTGGTCTTTCTTGGTCATTTTACTGACCACCAGCATATATGAATTATCAATCATACGTTCAAGCTCACCATGTGGAATTGAGCCATCAAGAATGATCGTGTTCCATTGCGCTTTATTCATGTGATAACCCGGGATCACCGCAGGAAAAATATCGCGTAACATCGCCGCTTCATCAGGATCACACTTTAAGTTCATACAGTAAAATCCGGCCATCTTACCGTCGGTATCTTTCTCAGTGCCTTTACCAAGTGCTAAGGTCGCAAACATCTTGTTTTTAACCTTGAAAACTTTGACATCTTCACCGAAGGGATAATCTAACTGCGTTTCTGGCTTCGCAAGCATATAAGCTTGCACTTGATGATCATTCATTTTTCCACCTATTGATTCAGAATAGCCGGAATAATGTATTGTTCAATGATTTCACTAGTTTGTCCATGTACGCTATTGTCAGCAAAACTGTAGTTACTGGTTGTAAAAGCAATCACCATATCAAGCATGGGTATAAAAATAATTTTTTGCTCGCCATCACCTAACGCTTGATAGGTATCAATCAATTGCTCATTCACGAACCATTTGTCTTGATACCACAAATAGCCATAATCCAGTTGGTCATCAATAGTAAAACGCGGAATTAAAGACTGTTCAAGCCAAGATTGACTAATTACCTGTTGGTTTAACCATTGGCCTTGATTAAGAAAAAGTTGACCTAATTTGGCCATCGAACGCGGTGTCATTTCCAACGCCAGCGCTTCGTCGCTCGGTGAATGTGACCACGTTGCATCATCTATTTGCAGCGGTGTAAATAGATAATCCTGAGAAAACTTCGCAAGCGCTAATTGTGATTGCTGCTCAATAATTTCATGTAGTAAAATCGGTATGCCTGTAAAATAGCGCCATTGACTGCCGGGCGCAAATGCCATATTAGCAGCCAAGGTATAACGACTCCAATTTCCACTGGCATTAAGCTGACCGCCATCACAAGCTTTTTGTGGCTGAGTTCCTTCAAAGCAATCAAACCCTGCGCTCATTGTTAATAAATGCTCAATGGTGATGTCAGATTTATCATTGTCCCATACTAAGTCTTGATGTTGTGGAAAGTAACCTTGGATTTTCTCATCAACACTTAGAGTGGATTGCTGATCGAGCAGTATTCCGGTTAGCAGCGAACCGATACTTTTGCTCGCTGATTGAAGCTGATGAGGACGATTAGCGTGAAAGCCATTAAAGTAATGCTCAAAGACCAACTGCCCTTGCTTAGCTATGACTATGCCGTCGATATTAACGTATTTTCCTTGAGTGATGTCATTGACTAACTGCGTGATTAATTGAATGTTTAAGCCAGTATCACCTGCATGCCCAACCGACCAACCGTCATTTTGCGACGCCGGCATCTCATATTCATATAAAGGCAATGGTGGTGAACAGCCACAAACAGGATTACTGCCTCCGTCGCCTGAACCACAGCTATACAGGCACAACGCCAAGGTAAATGTGAGAACTTTCTTAAACAAAGAGCTAGCCATGGAAATCCTTTTTAAAGCTAATAGATGATAAGGCACGCCTAAGTCATTCGACTAGATGTGCGTTAACACTCACTAATATAGTGTATTTCTACAACACCTTTGAATTATTGGCAATAATATAGAGCGTTATCCTGTTGAACAAATGTGTCCAAATGTCACAAGGTAGGACCAATCACATGCTTAGCAACAACTTTGCAAATAATTGACATTTGATGCACTTACATTTAAAACTCTTCACCATTTTTTATCATGTAAACTCCTAAACAAGCATTAAATGCGTTTTATTACCACCTACAAAGCCATAAACATTACCCTTTAAATACAATAAGTTAACAATAAAAAATAAAGTTATTTACAAATACTCATCTAATAAAACATTACTGACAAAAGCTGAAAAATCTTTTTTGATATAACTATATACAAGCAAATGGAATGGCTTTAGTTGGAACGGTATTTTCTCTGATTTTAAATAAGTAAGCAGGCTGTTTTGAGGACGTCCCCGAGCGTTAATAGGATAAAATTTTTTAAAGGAGTTTACTCATGCGTACACTAACTACATTAACCTCATCAATATTGGCACTTAGCATAGGCATTAGCAGCAGTGCGTTTGCTCAACAATATAAATTCATTGGTACAGATAACAGTTTAGCCACAAAAATGTGCGTGAGTGCAGGCTCTAACGACAGCAGAAAATTGAAGTCAACTATCAGACGTAATAAGTCGGCAAATCAGTACCAAGTTGTTAACAACTTCACTTGCAATGGCTTGTCGATGGCGAAATTTGCGTATAAGTATGAAGCAAATGATACCTATGAATATTTGAATAAATACAGCAACATCAAAAACAGAGTTACCCCTTCTGTGACCATTAAAGATGTTGCCCTAAATCATCAAGATAAGTCAGAAACCCCTAAAGTTATTTACGTTTCATCAAGCAACTAACTTCAAAGCATGACTTGAGCGCATACATTACTTTGTCACAAGTTTTTGTGAGCAAAGTGATGTTGCTCGCCACCAGAAGAATTGCTCGATAGAATGTCGTTATTAAACTCCAATGCCATGAGCTCACACTAGCTTTGTACTAAATATGACATTTCGAATCACCCTTTTATCTACTCTCTTTTTATTTGTTTCAACCTCAAGTTACGCTTTAGGGAAACTTGGCCATCAACTCACATGCGACTTAACATACCAACAATTGACCTCTGCCACCAAAGCTAAGCTTGATCATTTGTTGAGCGCTGTTGATAAACGTTCGTTAGTAGAACTTAATCAATATAACTACCGTAAAAAACTGGCACCCATGAGTTTCGCTAATGCATGTACATGGCCAGATATGATTAAAAATCTTCCAAAGTATCAGCAATATAAGAAATGGCATTACATTAATATCAATAGAGGTCAAAGCTCAATAAGCGAAGAAAGCTGTCGGAAAAACTGTATTACGCAGGCTATCCCATTTCATCAACAACAATTGATGTCATTATCAAATAGCAAAGAAAAGCTGGAAGCAGTTATGTTTTTAAGTCATTGGGTAGCTGATATTCATCAACCCTTGCATGTCAGCTATGCCAATGATTTGGGCGGCAACAAAACAAAAGTGAAGTCTCATGACGGTAAATGTACCAATATGCATTGGCTTTGGGATCAATGTTTGTTGTCTCGTCAAATTGACACCAAAGACCATAAAATGCGCTACCAGTACTTATTTACGACATTGCAAAGCCAGCTGAAAAAGAGCAAAGAGAGTAAACAAATAGAAAGTTGGCAACAATCAACTGTCATAGATTGGGCCAACGAATCGTTGAAACTGACAATAAGCGAAGGATTAAGCTATTGCAGGATGCATCACGGCAATTGCCAGCGTATAAACCAACAGCCTTTAGTGCTTGCTGACAACTATCAAACGGTTTATTCCAAAAAACTTAATATGCGTATTGTTCAAGCATCAGTCCGGCTTGCTCACCTGCTAGAACAGTCCTTATGATTGCCTTGTAGTTTGCACTTATTACAATATGATCAGATAAGTTACTAACTTATCTGATCAAGCCCCTAGCAAAGATTGCAACATAGCGTTAACATTTCCTCATTGCCCTTTTACGCCAATTCATTTATATGCAACATTTCATCGTCGAATTTAAAAATGCCTTCTCCACTGATTTTTGTGACAACCTGATCGCAAAGTTTGAGAAAGACGAAAATGTAACACAAGGGCGTATAGGCTCTGGCGTAGACCGAAGTAAAAAAAACAGTATAGATTTACATCTATCCACGTTAGCCCATTGGAAAAATGAGCATTTGTCGATTACAAATACGATGCGCCAAGCACTGACTCAATACGTTCGAGCCTACCCGCACTTTTTGATTGGCGCGCTTTCACCCAGTTTTATCGACAATAACACAAAAAAAACTAAAGCTCTGACGGTTGAAGATATTCCACAAATGAGTGATGAATCACTAAGTAGTGTTATAGGCAGCATTTTTTGTTTTGATGAGATCAATTTACAAAAGTATCCTCAAAACTCTGGCAACTTTAATCATTGGCACTCCGAGCATTATCCTCACCCTTCTGATGGAGCACAAAAAAGCTTACATCGAACATTATTGTGGCTAGTTTATTTGAATGATGTTGAGCAAGGAGGGGAAACTGAGTTTATCTACCAGCAAGCCAGAATTAAACCGACAAAAGGCAGTATTGTGCTATCGCCTTGCACGTTTACCCACACACACAGAGGCATAACTCCTGTTTCTAATGATAAATATGTGCTGGCATCATGGATCATGTATAAGCCGGCACAACAGCTTTACAACACTAAGTAAAATATTGCCCTACACTGAAAAGCTGTCTGGAATTGTGTTATTCACGCTCGCCGTTATGTTCATTCTCTAACTTATTTTTAGCTTCTATCCATTGAGACATAAACTGCGTACTTCGGTGCGAGTGATGATTTAACATCGCACCAGTAAAGTTATTAGCCCTGTGCTGAGCTAGGTTATCAGTGACATGTTCAAATGCTTTAATTAGCACATCGCTATGTTGCTCTAAATCAAACAACAAGTGAGCGTTCACTTTCCCTAAAGCGCTCGCGTTATTCCATACGTGTTGGTCTTGATACAATTGAATCGCCTGATCTGCCATCGCATTAATATCATCATTTACCGCACCTGCCCATGGGTGCTCCGTATGCATACCCTCAGCCCCTATCTCCGTTGTGACCGAAGGAGTACCGCAGTACATAGCCTCAGCTAACTTACCTTTAATGCCAGCACCAAACCGCAGTGGTGCTATACACACTTTTGCATTTTTCATAGCAAGTAATGCATCATCAACCCAGCCTTTAACTAAAAACCCAGACTTTTCATCATGTAAATCCGTGGCCTTTTTCGGCGGATATGCACCATAAATATGGAGCTGTGCCTGTGGCAGTTTTTTTCTAATTAACGGCCACAGTTTTTGCTTGAGCAATAAAACGGCGTCCCAGTTAGGCGCGTGACGAAAATTACCGATCGAAATAAAATGCTGACGCTCGTCAAAACAAGGCGTTTCCTGATCCAACACCGCTGGCTCAAACATAAACGGACTATAGACAAGTAAACTAGGATCAACCCTATAATGTTGCTCAAGAAGATTTATTTCTTCGGGAGAAATCATAATGCTTAAATCGCTTCTGAAAATTGCAGAGACTTCTCGGACTGCGAGCTCAGTATTAAGGCTCGCTTCACTTGCCGATTGATGTTGCTTAATAGCTTGATGGCGTGCATTACGAAGGCTTTGCAGATCTTCTGTGTCTAACACCCTCACTGCATTCGGACATGCTTTCGAAACACGCCAGCCAAATTGCTCTTCCATCATGTACCGATCAAACATCACCACATCGGGGTCCAATTGACCAATAAATTCATCAAAGCTAGCGCAATTTAACGTGATCGCTTTAGTGGCTATATCAAGCGCATTCAGATCTTCCATATGCTCGGTAAGTTGAGCAGGGCTCGCAAACGTCACACTATAGTGAGCTCGTTGAAAACACTCAATCAGTTGCAACATACGACTGCCCGCGGCAGACGATTTAGGCTCAGGCCAAACCCAGCCAATAATTAGTAATTGTTTTTGCACTGTGTCTTAAAGATCAGAATATTGATGTGCGATATTTTACTTAATTTTCTGTCAAATAGCAGGCATAAAAAAAGCGAGCCCTAGCTCGCTTTTGATTGTCATCATAAATTATTTAATTAATTACTGCGCTGCTTGCGCACCCACTTGTGGCGCTGGCTCAGCTTTTTGAATCTCTAATAATTCAACTTCAAAGTTCAATACTGAATTACCTGGGATGCGCGGAGGGCTACCTGCTTCACCGTATGCTAGGTTTGCGGGAATAGTGAATTTGTACTTAGCACCAACAGACATTAACTGAACACCTTCAGTCCAACCCGGGATAACACGGTTTAGTGGGAATGTTGTTGGTTCGCCACGATCTACAGAGCTGTCGAAAACTTCACCATTAATGAAAGAACCAGTGTAATGTACTTTAACAGTATCAGTCGCTAACGGCTTTTCGCCTTCACCTTCCGCCAAAACAACATACTGAATACCAGAATCAGTTACTTGAACACCCTCAAGTTTCGCGTTTTGCTCTAAGTATTGTTGACCTTCAGCTAAAGCTGCTGCAGTTTCAGCCGCTAATTTTTCTTGCTGTTTAGCTTTCATTTCCTGATCTAGTGCCATCAGTAAACCTTGGATTTCTTCTTGAGGAATTTGAGAGTTTCCATCAATACTTTCCATAAAGCCTTTAATGATAAGGTCTTTGTCTAGGTTAAGACCTAATTTAGTATGTTCTTCTAAATTACGCTCCATATACATACCAATTGACGCACCTAAGCCATATGATTGCTTTTGGATTTCAGTTTCTAGAACTGGGGCTGCAACAACAGTCTCTTCTGTTTTTGCTTGTTCCTGACAACCCATAACAGTAGCAAGTGCAATAGCAACCATAGCTGGTTTAAACAATTTCATTTATATCTCCATAACTTAAATAGATTTCTGGCGAAGGTTTCTCACCGGCAATTATTTTAGTAATCTTATTTAATCGCGTAAAAAAAGACTTATACTAACGACAAATGCCCAGAGAAAAAAGTATAAATATATTGAATAAATGTAATCTTTTTATTTATCGGCTCGTTTTACCGCTTTTAGCTACCTTTTTACTAGGTTGCCAACCAACTGGCGATGCACCAATTGAGCGCTGGCAACATGCGGCGGAAGGGGCATATGCTGCAACTATATCTAATGATGCAACACTCAGCGTCGTCTCATCTATCCATCACGGCATTAGTGTTTGGGACTTACAAAAAAACGCCTTGAAGTTCACCTGGTCACAAGAACAAAACAGTGCTGATAATTTAGTGCTAGCTATCGACATCAGTGACAATAATAGCCACGCATTAACCGCCAATCGCGAAAGCTTTGCTCTTTGGAATATAGAAACAGGACTTTCTGAAGGATATTGGAAAGTAAGAGAGTCCAACATTCGAGATATTGCCGTCGCGAACAATGGCAATTACCTATTAATTGGCAAGTCAAATGGCACGGTGGTGCATGTCACTATGCGAAATGGCAGGCGCCTCGAGTTTTTAGGGCATACAGAGAAAATTAATTCGGTAGATATGCTGCCCAATGGTCGTATTGCGATTTCTGGCGGCAATGACTTTATTGCAAATGTATGGGATACGCAGACCGGACAGGTCATTTATAAATTCAATCACCCCAGTCGGGTGACCAAAGTCGCACTAGATCCTCAAGGTCGTTATGCATTTACCGCAGACAGTAAGAAAGATGCGAATATTTGGAACTTAAAAACGGGTCAATTGATTCAAAATTTAAAATACACTAACCGACAAGAAGTGTTTAGCTCTGTACAATTCTCTCCTGATGGCACACAGCTATTAACCGGCGCACCAACGAGAAAAATCAGTTTATGGAGTATTGGTACAGGAGATCGCATTCAAAGCTGGCGTGTTACCCCAAGAAAAGACATTCGTCCGGCGGGCGCGGTTGTGTACAGTGCCGCTTTTAGGGATAATAACAGCATTATTACCGAAAGCTCTTCAGGATACGCTGAATTATGGCAGCTGCCGAATTAAACACATTAAACGAACTCGAACATCGTCTTGAGTCATTAGAAGCGCGTAATGCGTTTCAAGATGATGTTATTGAACAACTGAATCAAGAACTCACCATTCACCAAGCACAGTTAGCTGAACTCAAAGAAAACATGCGTTTAATTGCAGCGCGGATCAAAGAGTCCACGACCTCGCCTGATACTCAAGTTGAGATCGAGCCACCTCCACCGCACTATTAAGCCTTTGCTCGAAAAGGATAAACCACCTATAAACTATTCAGGCTTGAAAATGCCAATGACTTGCTCTTGGTCACGCACTTCTTTTTCAACATGCGCCTCAGGTTGTGACATGGTTTCGCCACATTGAACACACGTTACCGTTTCGACAGCATTTTCTTTCGTTAAAGCCATAGTATCCATAGCTTTGCATTTGGGGCATATTGCTCCAGCGATAAATCGTTTTTTCACATTATATCTCTTTGATAGCCATTCCTCGTTATTTTAACTTGAATGTCACCTGTGGGAAAAGGACAATAGTACCATTATTAAATTTGAGGACAGTGGATTGATCACTGCTAATAACCTTAGCGTAAATCGCGGCGCTAAAAATCTAATCATTGATGCTAACTTTGCTATTCATGCCAACCACAAAGTTGGGCTGGTTGGCGCAAATGGTTGCGGAAAGTCATCATTGTTTTCGGTATTATTGGGCCATCTTTCACCTGATCAAGGTAATCTTAACTTGCCTAGTCGCTGGAAGATTGCCACAGTAAAACAAGAAACACCCGCGCTTGATAAGTCAGCACTAGATTACGTCATTGACGGCGACCAAGAATATAGAGCATTAGAACAAGAGCTAGAACAAGCTCGTGCGACCGATAACGGTAATCAAGAAGCCATTATCATCAATCAAATTGATGCAATAAACGGTTACAGCCTTGCCGCAAGAGCAGGCGAATTACTCCATGGTTTAGGTTTTTTACAAGAACAATTAAGCTTACCTGTGAAGAGTTTTTCAGGTGGTTGGCGCATGCGACTCAACCTTGCCCAAGCCTTGATCAGCCGCGCTGATTTATTGTTGCTTGATGAGCCGACTAACCATTTAGATTTGGACGCAGTAATTTGGCTGCAAAATTGGCTAAAACGATACGACGGTACGTTGATGCTAATTTCTCACGATCGTGACTTTCTTGACGATGTCATCGGTCAAATATTGCATATTGAACAACAAAAAGCAAAGCTATACTCGGGCAATTATACCTCGTTTGAACGTCAGCGCGCAGAACACTTATCTCAACAAGATGCGCAATTTCAGAAACAACAACGAGAAGTAGCACACTTAACCAAATTTGTTGACCGCTTTCGCGCAAAAGCCAGTAAAGCTAAACAAGCCCAAAGTCGATTAAAGCGCCTTCAAAAATTACCTGATTTAGCGCCGGCACATGTCGATTCGCAATTTACCTTTAGCTTTGAAACACCAGAAAATCTGCCCTACCCACTACTTTCACTTACTGATACTAATTGTGGCTATGGCGATATAAAAATACTAGCTAACGTTAATATTACTTTAGTACCAGGAACACGTTTGGGCCTACTAGGACGCAATGGTGCTGGTAAATCAACGTTAATTAAGACGCTCGCCGGAGAAATCCAATTATTAGCCGGAAAACGTTTTTCAGCCCAAGAATTGAAAATAGGCTACTTTTCTCAACACCAGCTTGAGCAATTACATTCAAATTCTACAGCCATCGAGCATATCATCAGAGAGAAGCCTGAGTTTACCGAATTAGAAGCGCGGTCATTTTTAGGTCGGTTTGGCTTTAGTGGCGATCAAGCGTTGTCTGTAATTGACACCATGTCTGGTGGAGAAAAGGCGCGCTTAGTACTAGCCATGATTGTGCTAGCCAAGCCACAGTTGTTATTACTCGATGAACCGACCAACCACCTAGATTTAGAAATGCGCCAGGCAATTGTCATGGCGCTACAGGATTTTGATGGAGCTATCATATTAATTGCTCATGATCGTTATTTACTAGAGTCATGTGTTGATGAGTTCTTACTTGTTGGTCAAGGTAAAGTCGCTGATTTTAGCGGTGACATTGATGATTATCATCAATGGTTACATCAGGATAAAAAAGCCGCAACCGCATCGACTATTGAAAAGTCTCCAACCGTTGATAAAAAAGCGATACGCCAGCAGCAAGCGGAGTTGAGAAAAAAAGCAGCCCCGCTAAAAAAGCAAGTCGATAAAATCAATGCACAAATGGAAAAATGGCAGCAAGAACTCGATGAAATTGAGTCCGTATTAGCTGACGGCAGCATTTATCAGTCAGACGACAAGGCGGAGCTTTCCCGGCTGCTAAAAGCACAAGGTAAATTAACTGAGAATATTGCTGAACATGAGCTACAATGGCTTGATTTGGAAGAACAAATAGACCAAATTATGTCGAGTTTAAATGATTAATTAACCATTTGTCTTGATAGAAAATTCAAACCGCTCAGCTCTTTGCTACACTAAAAGATAAGCATTGCTGACAACAAAGAGAATTACGATGAAAAAGATACTGTCGATCATTTCGTTTTGCACGATTGCTATTACTACTCACGTTAGCGTGGCTGCTGATTTAAAACAGGGCATGTATGAACTCAATCGCGGGCAATTTAAAGCAGCAATTACCGAATTTACGCCTTTAGTTGAGGAAGGGTATGCACCTGGACAGTATCAAATGGCCATGATGCACTTAAACGGCTGGGGCATGAAGAAAGACCCTAAAAAAGCATTTGAATTATTAACATTAGCTGCAGATCAAAATTACCCCGATGCTCAGTTTGAACTAGCATTGATGTACAGTGAAGGAGACGTCACTGCCAAAAACGAAGCTAAAGCGTTCGAACTCACCAAAGCCGCCGCAAATAAAGGGCTGGCAAGTGCTCAATTTAATCTTGGGGTAATGTATGCCAATGGCACAGGTACATACAAAGATTTTAAGAATGCGGCGCGAAGCTATGAAAAAGCAGCCAAACAAAATTATGCGTTGGCTCAGTTTAACCTTGCCTTACTTTATGCTGAAGGGTTAGGTGTTAATAAGAGTATTGAAGAGTCTTACATTTGGAACATTATTTCTTCTCGAAATGGCTACACACCAGCAGAAACAAGTCGAGTATTAGACGAACGGAACTTAGGCAATACCCAAATAGAGAAAGCGCGAGAAAAGGCTGAAATATTGTATCAAAATTTAATTGCTCAAGCAGAGATGAAAGCGAAAAACGCGAATAAATAACCAATAACCCTACTTTTATTACTAGATTTGATCTGAATCACAACTTCGCAACAACTCCTTATTTAAAATGAGATAGAACATTAAATAAGGAGTTCACCATGGAATTACTTAAGAGTTTTGCTAACGATCCTGTATTTTGGTTTTCAATGGCTGGTCTAGCTATAGTGCTGGGAATTTGCTCATTTTACGTTTATTACTTCCTAAAAAATATTGCCGAAGACAAGTAATTATTTATTTTTATTAACAAAAATAATACCAAAATGTCCCCTCCCCCAAAATGTACAAATATTAACCATTTGTTGTGTGTTAGTTTGCTATAATTAAGGCTGGTAAATGTTATAAGGTGGTATTATGGAGTTATCTGTTAATCAAACGTCAGCTTCATTGAGTTTAATTTCTCAACAGCAAAAACAGCGAGAAGAAGAAGACGAGAAAATTGCGTCGGGAAAACGAATTAATGGTGCCGATGACGACCCTGCCGGCTTGCAAATCGCTAGCCGATTAACTGCTGAAATCAATGAAAATGCGCAGCTCAGTGTAAACGCCCAGGATCAAATCAACTATAACACTGTTCAAGAAGGTGGACTAACCGCGATCAATGATAGTTTGCAACGTGCCAATGAATTGAGTGTTGCCTCAGGTAGTCCATTGAATGATTCTGATGCAATTCAAAATGAGCTAGACGAACTGACCGAGCAAATAAATGCCCTAGCGGGCGAAGTGTTGGGCGATCCAAATTTTCTTGCACCACTAGACGCATCAGATCCCAGTACAACACAAGACTCTATTAACACTGCACTGGAAGTTGTAAACGAAGAAGCTGTCGCACTTGGTGCAAACAGTAGCGGCTTATCTAGCCAAGTCAGTACGTATGACACTTCAGTAGTCAATGTTAGCAACTCAAGATCTCGTATCGAAGATACCGATTTTGCTGAGACAACGACTAACCAAGAGCAATTGAATGTACTATTGCAAGCATCTATTGTTGCCAAAAAAGACGATGAAGAAGCAAGAAAAGGCTTGCTGATTAATCAAGTAGTCTAATCGGTTACATCGAGGTTATAATATCAAGCTCGCCAATCGGCGAGCTTTTTTATGAATTATGAACCTTAAGGACTGGATATTTTCATGGTGGTAAATAGCGACTTTAAACCTGCATGGTGGCTTTCTAACCCACACGTTCAAACTATCGCTGCCAAATGGCTTAGACGAAAGCTGGTTTTTAACGGTCATGTTGAAACACTGGAAACCCCAGATAATGATTTTATCGATTTGGTTTGGACTCAAATTCCTGATAAAAGTACTACCAAACCCATTGTTGTAGTATTGCACGGCTTAGCGGGCTCTGTGGATAGCCATTACGCTAAAGGCTTATTAACAGCCATTACAGCGAAAGGCTGGATTGGCGTACTAATGCATTTTAGAGGCTGTAGTGGTAGACCTAATCGTCAAGGACCTTCTTATCACTCAGGCGACACTCGTGATATAAATTATCTCACCCAATGGCTTGAACAACATTACCCTAATGCACCATTGTCTGTCGTAGGGTTTTCTTTAGGTGGGAACGTATTGACGCGTTATCTAGCTCAAGTCCCTGGAAATCCGTATAAAGCCGCTTGCATTATTTGCGCACCACTAGATCTATCAAGTTGTAGCAAGAAAATCGGCAGAGGCTTTTCAAAGATTTATCAAAAATATCTTGTTGATATGCTAAAAACGGCCACTCGTGAAAAAATGGAAATGAATTTGCTGCCGCAAGTTTGCTCAATACATTTATCAAGCATCACTAAAATGTGGGATTTCGATCAACATGTCACTGCCCCTATCAATGGATTTGAAGGTGCCGAGCATTATTATCGCCAAGCAAGTGGAAAGTTTGTTATTGGTGACATCAAAAACAATAGCTTATTTATTCATGCAGCAGATGACCCATTTTTAGATCATGAAACCATTGTTCCTCATCAACCACTACCTGAACATTTAACCTTTGAAGTTTGCCGAAAAGGGGGCCATGTAGGCTTCATCTCAGGCCGTAATCCAATGAAGCCATTGTATTGGTTAGACAAGCGTATTCCCGACTATTTGGAGCAGCATTTATGATCATCCCCATTGAGCAAGTAGCGCCTGAAATTCTTGAAAATATCATCAAGGAATTCGTACTGCGTGAAGGAACAGAGTATGGAGCACAAGACGTCGCCATTGCGGATAAAATTGCGCAGGTAAAGCTGCAGTTACAAAACGGCAGTGCCGTTTTGGTTTATTCAGAATTACATGAAACCGTAAATATCATGCCCAAAGAACACTTCAATCAAGACAACCATGAGTAACTCTTTCAGCAAAAAAAACGGCGTTGCATCTTGTTAAGTTGCTTTTACGACCTGATTAATCACTTGATTCCTTCCTGTTTTCTTCGCAATGTATAGGCGCTGGTCGACACGGTCGATTAGCTGCTCTGTTGATAAAACATGATCATCTGATTGGCAAATACCTGCACTCATTGTGACTACTTTGTAATCACTGCCGTCATGGGGAATGTCAAGTGCGGCCACTTTAGATAGGATATCTTCAAACAACTCAGTTGCAACTGTCATCTCACAACTTAAACAAAGTACAGCAAACTCACTGCCGGTGAACCGATAAACTCGATCTTGGCTACGCACGTGTTTTCTAAACAGAGCAGCGATTTTTTTCAATAGATCGTCACCCGCTAGGTGTCCATGATTGCTGTTGAACTGATGAAACATATCAACACTGGCAATGACTAATTGAAAGGCTTCGCCATCTTTCGCTTGACGTTGCCAAGCTTCAGCCATATCAACATCAAAACTGCGGCGGTTATACAACGCCGTCATGCCATCAAGGAAACTTAATTCTGTCAGCCTTTTGTTGGCGACTTCCAATTCCATTGTGCGTTGCTTAACTTTGACTTCAAGATCTTGTTTGAGACGATTAAACGCATGACGTCGATATAAAAAAAATATCAACAGGGCGCCTGCAACACTCGCGAATACCGTATTTTTCCACGCTTGACGCTGTTGTTTTTGCTCTAACAATTGAAACTTTTTATTTTGCTCCAGTTCTTGAACCTGATTGGTTAGTTGCTGCACTTCAAACTGAGCCAATTGCTGATCTAATGCAAGATTCACCAATTTGTGTTTTTCGTGTAAATACTCGCGATAAACTTTCAATGATTTAGTGAAATCTTGCTTACCTGCAAGAGCCAGAGCGCTTAGCCCGAGATTTTCAATAATCTGGGGCTTATAGTTTATTTCTTGGCCTTTCTGAGTAGACAGTGCCAGCTGCTCGATCACGTCGTCTAACTGACCCTGCTGAAACAGAGATGTGGCATGAGTATAAAGCCCGCCAACAAACGCTTTTTTATGACCGACTTTTTGACTAAGTTCTATGGTTTTAAGCGCGTAATCATATGCCTTCTCGTATTCGCCAGAAATATTATATAAATCAGATAGGTTTTGATATTGCGAGGTCACCTGATAAAAGTTCTTTTGGCCTAGATAATAATCCATCGCCTTATTCATATAATGTTCAGCGTTTTTGAATTGTCTCGCTTGCTTATAGGCGACACCTATGTCTGCATAAGCACTAGCAAGATCTTCATCATCACTCATTTGCAATCGCTTCTCGATTACTTCATGCAACATATCAATCGCTATATCGAATTTTTTTAACCGAATATGCAGGCCCGCAATGTTGTAGCGAATATCAATTTTGTCTTCTTCATCACCATATTTTTGATAAAGCGGCTCTGCCGTTTGATATGCCTGAAGGGCCTTTGCTATTTCACCCGTTGTGGTATAAACCAGTGCCATATTATTATGTAAATTGGCTTGATATACGGGTAATTCCATTTCAATGAATATTTCTAACGCTCTTTCATACGATACTATCGCCGCTTTATTCTCGCCACGGTAATAGTGCATTGCACCGATCATTTTATGCGCCGTTGCTACTTCTTTTTTTAAACCTACATTGCTAGCAAATTCTTGTGACTTTTGAGCTTGCGCCAGCGCTTTATCTAAATCATTGAGTTCATGATAAGTAAACATGATGGCTAAATGAACTGAGAATTTTTGACTCGCCACCAGATCAGCGGATTGCATGAGCGTTGCGAGTTCTGACAAAACAAGAGCTTTGTCGTCTAAACGCTGGATGTCGGCTAACTGTTGATCGAATTTACTATTGTCAGCAACAGAAATTCGAGGATAGACAGTTAACGCAACGATTATCAGAAATAACCGAAGCGATAGGTGCATGTTGATGCCTTTTATTCTTACGTTAATAATAACTAGGTTTGGTTAGCGCTGGTTAAAGGGAAACCAACTCACTTTAAGCACTCAAATCAGTGAAGTACATTTATTTTCGCTCGAACTGCAACACAAATGTAACCGGCACAGTATTGCTAATACTTGGCAAGCCTGCTAGTGACTGCAACTTTGCTATACCTGCGATTAAAGCGAAATCTTGCGCCCTAATCAATAATGGCTGCTTTGCCGATACAATCACGCGATTATTGCTAAGTTTTGCTGCAACGATCTCAATGATGATTGACTGAGATTGACCGTGCAATTGTATTTTTCCCGGCAAGGACATAGACGTTGTTGTCCCCACTTTCATTGTAGTTAAATCTATATTATTTAGTTTTGCGCTAAATGTTGCTTGCGCGAATTTGTTGGTCTCAAATAAAAAATCTCGCATTCTTTGATCGCGTAGTGCAATTTTGGTGTCAACACTGGCTAAGTCGATAACAAACTTTATTTCACTTTGATCAACCTCTCCTGACAACGAGTTAAATTGATGAACTTCAGCTATGTCATTTTTCTTAATGCTGATAAAGCTCAACGTTGATTTTTCATTATCCAGCTGCCACGCCGCTAACGCTGGCATTGCAATCGATAAACTACAACAGAACGCGATGATAATTGCACGTACACTCATGATAAAACCCTTAAATTAATGTGTTATTTTTTTGTTTTCATTGTTTTTTAGTATTTGCGATCCGCTCGATGGGGTATAACAATATCCTGCCATGGAAACGCCTGAGCACCTAAACTCATAAAGTCAGGATTGAGTAGAGATTCACGCTTGTTATAACTAAGTGGATTAAACTCACTGTCCAAAATCTTGCCCCCCGCTTGCTCCAATATGCACTGACTCGCACCAGTGTCCCACTCTCCAGTCGGCCCAATGCGTAAATAGCAGTCCGCTCCACCTTCTGCAATGAGGCAATTTTTCAAAGAGCACGAGCCTAATGCAATATGCTCGTAGTCAAATGATGAACTTAAATATTGCCCCATTAAACTTAGCTCTTGTCGACGACTAATCGCCACGCGGACATTCTGACCAGGTTCATAAGGAGTGACGTGAATCTGGTGGCTCTGTTGGCTGTTGTCCTTAAAAGCGCCTAGGCCTGATTGACCATAATAAGTTAAGCAATGATCTGGGGCGTGAATGACGCCAATGCTGGGCCAGCCATTTTCAATAAGTGCTATATTGACTGCAAAATCGCCACTGCCAATGATGAATTCTCCTGTGCCATCAATTGGGTCAAGTAACCAATAACGTTGCCAACTTTGTCGCTCACTCAATGCAACCGCACCAACTTCTTCAGATATGATCGGAATATCAGGCGTTAACGATTTTAATTGCTCCATGATCACCGTGTTGGCCGCTAAATCAGCACTGGTTACTGGACTGTCATCAGCTTTCATTTCGGCGGTAAAATTACCTTTTTGGTAATAGCTCATGACCTCTTTACCCGCCATTTTTGCACTTTCAAGGGCTATATTAAGTAAACGCTCATTAGGCATTATTCACTCCTTTATCCCTTAACATCATCAATGCAACGATACTACGCGCTTCATTAAAGTCTTCTTGTGCAAGCAGACTTTTATAATCCGACAATTTCCACTCTACGATTTCCATCGGCTCAGGCTCATCCCCTTCTAGTTTCGATGCGTATAGTTCTGTCGCGACAAAAATTTCCATTTTGGCATCAAAAAACGCCGGCGCAATTCTGACTTGGTGAAGATGAGTTAATGTGCGCGCCCCAAAACCTATTTCTTCTTGCAGCTCTCTGTTGGCAGCAATATCCGCTTGTTCTCCGGCATCAATCAATCCTTTAGGAAATCCTAATTCATAACTGTGCGTACCGGCGCAATACTCTCTGACTAGCAGCATAGTATCGTCATCTAACATTGGCACTACCATGACCGCACCTCGACCGGAGCCCATCATGCGCTCATATTCGCGTTGCTGGCCATTTGAAAAGGTTAAGTCAATTTGCTCAATCGCAAACAGTCGACTTTTAGCCACAGGTGTTCTTTGATTTATGCTCGGCAATACGTTTTTATTTATTTTCATTAACGCGTCATTTTTATAGTTAAAACACAGGAAATTAAACTTAGCTGCAATCAGTGCTTTTTTGATCGGCTATTGATTCGTTATAATGCCATAATAAGATGTTTTCTAGGTATAAATCTATGCTTGATTGGTCAGAAATTTCAACCGTTTTACTCGACATGGATGGCACCATCCTTGATTTGCATTTTGACAACCAATTTTGGTTAGTACATTTACCGCAAAAGTACGCTGAATCGACCGGTATTTCATTGCGTGAAGCCAAGGCCAAATTGACCTCCCATTACCAAAAAGTAGAGGGCACAATTGACTGGTATTGTTTGGATTATTGGGCAGAGCAAACACAGTTGCCGATCAGTGCATTAAAGCGAGAAATTCAGCATTTAATTCAACTTCGAGAAGATGCACACGATTTTCTGGTCGCACTAAAGCACAGTGGTCGAAACATTATTTTGGTGACCAATGCACACCCTGACAGTCTGTCGTTAAAAATCGAACGCACTCAGCTCGATAGGTATTTTGACAAACTCTATTCAACTCATCAGTTTGGCGTGACTAAAGAATCACAAGAGCTATGGAGAAAGTTGCAAAAAGAAGTAGGTTTCAATGTTAATAGCACCCTATTTGTAGACGATAGCATTAATATTTTACAATCCGCACAGCAATTTGGCATCAAACATTTATTGGCTGTCGCCAACCCTGACAGCAAACAAGCCGCCAAAGAAGTCGATAATTTTCTGGCCATTACTGATTTTAATTGTTTAGTCGAAGGTATAAAAGCCACGCCTATTGACACTAAGTTCGTTCAATAGAACTGCTATATGTGAATGCGATAGCGACCTTGCTGGTCTGGTTTACCCAAAAATGACAATAACTCACGCAACTTGCTGGGGAAACCAGCTCCAGGCTTGATAAACCCACTGCCGGATAAACGACCGTTTTTCATGAGTTGACCAGAAAAAGACAAACCAAGTTTATTCGTTGGTTGAATGTTCAACGTCAACAAGTTATCGACACAAGCAAGTTCCGCATCAAACTGGCCAAGCTCTACTTGTTCGCCCATTGCAGAAAGTGCTGCATTTAGCCACTTAACATGGCCACTGGCATTGCTACACTGACCTGCTTGATAATCAAATCGTTCGATATTGGCTCTGATTAGCCCAAACGCTTGTACGGGAATGGGTGAGTTGATAAAGGGAGCGATGGTATTTGCCGCCACTTCTAGTTCAGCGCCTATAATATCAATGCGCTCTCCATCAGTTGATATAACGCCTTGCCCTTGAGGTCCTTCATACAATCCACCACCAAATGTGACCTTCACTGTTGGAGTAAGAAGTGCAAGTGATAAAGGGCTCAACTGTGCATTGACATCAAATACGCTGAATTTATCAACATCCACACGTTCCACATGTGACTGCCAAAGTGTGCCTGAAAAGTTATGCAGCGCAATATTTTTAGGGAGTTTAGCCCCGTAAGTTAATATTGATGCCGGCGCATTTACAACCAAGAAAACCGTATAAACCGCAATAAAGACTGCGACTGCGGTGACCACTTTTTTCATTACATTTTTCCTAACTGAAGGCGACGAATGTTGACTGCCCCTTCTGCATTCCCTTCACTGATGTCTATTGTTTTAACCTGCAAACCATTCTTTTCAGTCAGATCCGCCAACCACAACAACAACTGATTAAAGGCGACTTGTTCGATCCATACTTGAATATCATCCCCTTGTGGTTGAACGCGGCTAATGTTGATCTGATGAGCTTTTGCGACTCGGTTAACGATGCTCGACAAGCTACCCGTAGCTTTACTGTTGCCGCCACTGCGCAAGGCCGCCTGGTATTGAGAAGTATGTTGCTCAACATAACTGAGCAATGCTTGATGTCGTGCTAACTTTTTACTTTCTTTATCAAGCCCCTCATTCACTGGCTGCCATAATAAATGATAGAATAGAAAGCACACAACAAAGACTGACATCAACATCAGTAATCGTTGTTCTTTTTCTGCAAGTTGTGTCCACCACTGTTTCATGAACGCTCCTTAATACTCAATGATCCTGTCACTAAATCACCTTGATTGTTTTGTGCACCTTGAGTGACAAGCAAGTTCATTTTTTCAAGCTCCCCTTTAAACTTATCGAAAGCTTGATAATCACGTGCACTCGCCGTTAATCGGATTTCGCCACGCTTACTGTCAAACTTTATTGACGTTGTGGTAAAGGTAGGCACCTGCGTATAAGCATTTCCTAATTTAGATAGCAACATCAAGAAGCTCTGCTCATTTACGCCACTGCCGATACCAGACATCTTCCTTTTAAGTTGTGATCTTATTGTTGAAACCCGCACTCGTTTGGTCTCTGGAAAAGCCCCGATATAAGTATCAATAATTTGCTGTTCAATTTGGGCTTGTTGGGCTTTTAGCTGAAATAACGCCGCGCCTTTTTGGCCCAACGACAGCAAGAGCGCTACCAAACAAATGCCTGCCGCCATAGCCCATGTTTTAACAATGGGCGAACGATCATCTTTTACTGAAAATTCACCTTGTAGCAAGTTGAACTGCGATTGCCCTGACTGAGCAATTAAAGTGAGTAGCATTTCCTGGGGCTTTTGTTCAACAACTAAGCCTTCGGGAGTGTTCGGTAGGGTGGTATAGCTAGCGATACTAGGAGTGCCATCTTCCATTAACCACTGCTCACAAGCAAACGTCCACAAACTCGTATCAAGTGTCATGCCACGCCACTGACCTTGACGCACAATAATTTGCTCATCAACTTGGGCGACACTCCATCCGTCAGCTTCTAATGGCATCGCCAGAATTTCAGGTATCATTAGCTGACACTTAATATTGGCAGCTTGTAGGCACTGTAGCCAATCTCTAAACAATTGGCGTTTAACCACTGCGATAAAACAATTATTATCTTCATCAGCAATTTTAGTGTTGCTATAGGCAAAAAACAACTCATCAACGTCTTCGGTCAGTTCATCCTCAAGCATGTAGGGGACTACAGCTTTGTGTGCACGACTTGATTTACCTGGCACATTTACTGACTTCAAAGTAACGTCTTGGCTCGGTACAATCACAACCACTTTGCGGTGATCCGCCTTATCTGACAGTGTTGAAAGCTGTTCAGCTGATAACAACTCTCCGCTGGCGATGATTTCTCTTTCGACATTTGACCAAATTAACCACCAGATGGGCGCATCCGCGTGGCTATTGAGTCGAATATATAACACTTCACTCATTGAAACGTCCTATCGTGCGACTGAGTACAGCCACTTCATTGTTACTCACCACTTTGAGCGTGGTATTAAGGCTAAAATAGCTATCACTAAAGCGTGTATTGGCTACCAGTTTAAAATATTCACTATCAACTACAAACTGTTGTTTTTGATCATCGGTGAAATTAACCGATGTGACTTCAGGTAAATTAAAAAATTCATCAATAGTTTCAAACCCTTTATCATCTCTGGCGGCTAATATATCCGCGGCTTTTTGGGCATCAATACCCAGTAAGCTTTGCAGTAATTGAGGATGTTCGGCGTCAAGTGTATTGATGTTAATTTTATGAATATTGCTTTGCGGGATCACACAGACATGGGCTTTAAGTTCATTAATAACTGGTACACTAAAATGCTCGACCAGTCGTAATTCATTAACGTTAGCCAAATAATGATTGGCGGTGAGGTAAGGGTGTTCTTTGGCCGCATAGTCATTATCTTCAGCGCCTCCAGCGCTAGCAATCCCGTCATTGCTGTCTAGCCAATCGCTTAAACTGTCTGACATGTATTCTGCTTCAAATTGCCCAACACCTTCTATATTTAAGTTGACGATCAGCTCTTCAAGTGCGGCCTTTGCTGGCGCTTTTTTGACGTTGCCATTTTTTGGGGTTTCATTGCCTTCTTCACGTAATGCATTAAGGTTTAAGCAGGCATGTAAGTCTTTTATTTCGCCAGAAATTTCACCAAAATCGACCGGAAAATTTTGATACCCTTGCGCCCAATTTTGCTCTCGGTGTGTCACTTTTTCATTTTCTTCTTGTGCTTGGATGATCACACGTTTAGCAAACGCTTCGGCCCCCATGGCATACCAAAACGCTTGTTGGTTCATTTGAATATTGGCGCTGCGTTGCATTTGCAGCATTAATCGACCACTCATTTCGGTAGCTACAATAGCCACAAGTGCCACGACAAGCATGACAGTGATTAAAGCAATACCCCGTTGACGGTGAGTTGAATGACTAACCATTACCACTCCCTTCATCTTGAAGCTCAACATCTGCGCTCGCAGGCAATAAAAACTGACGCCTGATCTCGCCAAAATCTTTGGAGCTAATAATCACCGCAATTGCTTGTGGTAAGCTTTCGCTACTGAGGCTTTCTTGCCATTTATTTTGATAATAAAATTCAAAGGCTAATTCATCAACCTCTTCAAGCAATACCCTAGTTTTTGGTTCTTCCCCAACCACATTGTCTACAAAATTGAAAAATAATCGCTGTACTTGACTGTCTTTTAATTGATAAACCACCGGTTGTAAGTTACTGCGCGGCAGTAATAATCCAGGGTTTGTCCAACCGGCACGAACAAAAGCGACTCCTGAGGTTTCTGAAAAAATACCATCAGTATCTAAGTGAAGAAAGCCCGATATTGGAGCTTCACCGTTTAGCCGTACGGTGCGTCTTGCCAGTTGAAGGAAATCTCGCTCCATAACGATAAAAGCACTATCTAGTGCGTTTAATCGTTGGTTTTTAGCTGTTAACGTTTCATCACTGGTGATCACCGTTGATAATATCGTAAAACTGGTCAAGCTGATCACCGAAAATATCGCCATCGCAACCAGTAACTCAATCAGCGTAAAACCTAGACGGTGATGAACTAAGCCTTGGCGAACCATACTATTTTCCGCTCTTCGCAATAAAAGTGACTAAGCTGGTGATGGGTTGTTCATCTTTTTCATTTATGCGAATTTCCATGGTGATTTGACGCATGTTTTTGTCGGTAGTACGTACAACTTTCTGACGCCAAAACCACGTCACGCCCGACATTTCTACTTTTCCTTTGAGGTTGTTTTTAGGGGGCCATTCTGAGACTAATGAGGCGGCTACTAGTTGATTAGACGCTACCCATTGAGCCACCGTTTTTTGTTCCAATTGGCCAAAATTCGATAGACTATTTTTAGCTGAGCCCAATAACGCCACACCAGCGATAGCAAAAATGGCCATCGCCAGCATCACCTCAATTAAGGTAAAGCCAAATACAGGGCTTGATTTTTTATGATTGCATAAGCCTTTAGACGTTGCCCGAGCAGATAGATTACAATTCACTAAGACTCTGGCCCTAGTAGCTGCAAAGGTAAACTATATTGACCAATGACTTGATACATAATATCCGAGTCATCATCGAGCTCATCGGCTGGCATAAAGTTCAACTCAAATGGCGTAATTTCGCCACCAGATAAAATATATATTTGTGGGATCAGTTTCTTTTCTTCATCACTGTCTTTAAAGCTCTCACCATTATTAAATAACCCTTCATCGTCTTTAACAAAGGTTTCGATATCGAATAACGCTTGCTCGTCTACCTCCAAGCCTTCCAGGTTGACCGCCATTTTAAGATGCTCTGGCAATCGGTAATCTTTCAAGTAATCACTGTCTGAAATAGCTTGCCAGTTTTCACCATCAAATCCTAAAAATTGATAATGATCTTCTTCAACTAAGACACCTAACTCTAGGTTATTGAGTAAGGCATATTCAGCCGCGATGGTAAACGAACCTATAAATTGTTTACTTACTTTTTTTAAGTCTTGCTCTAATTTATTTCCTTGAAAAGTAAACTGTACTAGTGAAACCATCACTCCAATTAAGACCAGCACCAGCATGATCTCAATCAAGGTAAAACCTTGTTGTGATGGCTTTTTCTTAGCTGACGAGTGACGGAACATATTGGCAAACCACTTAAGTGAAAGAAAAAAGGCCAACATTTTCGTTAGCCTTCGTATGATAACGGCTTACTTACTGGTAGTCTGCTAAATTCCAATTACCAATATCATCATCGGTACTTGCTTCGCCATCTGGGCCCATAGTGAAAACATCGATTTTGCCATTTTCACCCGGATTCAATAGTTGATAATCATTGCCCCACGGATCTTTTGGTAAGCGCGTTATATATCCTTCTTCAGGAAAGCGGCGAGGTAACGGCTCAATGTCTGTTGCTGTGACCAACGACTCAATGCCTTGCTCAGTGCTTGGGTATTTATAATTATCTAATTTGTACATCTTTAAAGATGCTTCAAGTGCGTTAATATCAGACACGGCTTTTTGCAAATTAGCTCTTTCTTGGCTGCCCATTATGTTGGGGACAACAAAGCTGCCTAGAATTCCTAAAATCACGATCACTACCATGATTTCAATTAACGTGAAGCCTTGATGCTTGGCTTTGTACATAGTCATAACTAACTTCCTACTAAGGTATTTAACTGCAATATTGGTTGTAATATTGCTAAAACAATAAATAAAACAACAACGGCCATTGAAACCATTAATGCTGGTTCAAAAGCTTTGATTGAGATGTTCATTAACGCTTCAAACTCATTATCTTGATTATCCGCTGCGCGCCCGAGCATTTGTTCAAGCTCACCACTTTTTTCGCCACTGGCAATCATATGCAACATCATGGGCGGGAACAGTTTGGTTTGATCAAGCGCAACCCGTAAACTTGAGCCTTCTCGCACCATATCAGCAGATTCCGCCACTTTTTGTTTGATATATAAATTATCCAGCACTTCACCAGCAATTTTCATCGCTTCAAGCAACGGCACAGCACTCGCCGTCAGGATACTCAAAGTACGAGCAAATCTAGCTGTATTCAAGCCTCTGACCACTTTGCCTACTAGTGGCATTGCCAATAATTTTTGATGAAAACCAAATTTTAGCTTTGGTTTATTCATTAAATGCTTAAACAGAACTGAACTCAACATTAATAAGACCATAATAACCAGTCCATAGTTCTGCATAAATTCACTGGTGGCAATTAGTGCTAATGTGGTATCAGGTAGCCCTTGTCCCATATGTTCAAATTGCACGACAATTTTGGGAACAACAGAGGTTAACAATATAACGATAACGGCAATCGCCACTATGGTCATAATAATAGGATAAACCAAAGCCTGAACTAGTTGAGAGCGCATGTGTTGTCGCTGTTCGGTATAATCGGCCAAGCGATTGAGTACATTATCCAAGTGACCTGATTTTTCACCTGCTGCGACCATGGCGCGATAAAGCTGAGAAAATACATCGGGAAATTCAGCCATACTTTCAGCTAGTCCAAAACCTTCAGTGACTTTCGACCGCACTGCCATAATCATACTTTTTTGGCTGTTTTTCTCGCTCTGCTCTGCCACCGCCATCAGCGACTCTTCAATCGGCAAGCCTGATTCTACCAATGTGGCTAGTTGCCGAGTGATTAATGCCAAATCTGCCGCTGAGATTTTATTACCTCTAGCAATTTTTTTTCCACTGATCTGCTTTTGCTTTTTCAAGCTCAAATTAACTTCAACAGGCATTAAACCTTGATCACGCAACAAACTGCGCACGTGGCGAGGAGTATCTCCTTCGATCACCCCTTTTTGGGTTTTTCCATTGCTATCTACGGCTTGAAAATCAAATGCTGCCACTGACTTTTCCTTTAATCTTCACGAGTGACACGGAGCACTTCTTCTAACGTTGTGAAACCTGCTATTACTTTGTCAAAACCATCTTGTCTGATACTGGGAGTCTTGTGACGAACAAGTTTTTCAATCGCCTGCTCACCTTTGCCGTCATGAATCAGCTCTCTGACCTTATCATCAATAACGATAAGCTCATGAATACCGGTACGCCCTTTGTACCCTTTAAAATTACACTCACTGCACCCTACGGCACGATAAATTGGACTGCTGTTGCTGATATCAAGAGACAACAATTGACGCTCGTCATCACTTGGTAAGTGGCTTTCTTTACAATATGGGCATAAAGTTCGCACTAAACGTTGCGCTAACACGCCCAGTAAACTGGAAGATAATAAAAATGGCTCAACACCCATATCTTCCATTCTTGTAATGGCGCCAGCTGCTGTATTAGTATGCAAAGTTGATAATACCAAATGCCCAGTCAAACTGGCTTGTACACCAATTTGTGCGGTTTCTAGATCACGAATTTCACCCACCATCACTACGTCTGGATCTTGACGTAAAATTGCTCTGAGTCCACGAGCAAATGTCATATCAACCTTGGTATTAACCTGTGTTTGACCAATCCCCTCTATGGCAAACTCAATGGGGTCTTCTACAGTCAAGATATTGCGCTGTTTATGATCAATTTGGGTAAGTCCAGCATACAAGGTAGTACTTTTACCGGAGCCTGTTGGACCGGTCACCAGAATTATACCGTGTGGCTTATCAATCAGTGCGGAAAATAACTCACGGTTTTTATCTGTCATCCCCAAGTCTTGCAAATCTAGGCGTGCAGCATTTTTATCCAATAAACGTAAAACCACACGCTCACCATGGCCGGTTGGCATGGTTGAAACACGAACATCTACAGCACGACCACCGATACGAAGCGAGATCCTGCCATCTTGCGGAATGCGCTTCTCGGCGATATCGAGTTTTGCCATAACTTTGATACGCGAGACCAGTAACGAAGCTAATTTACGATTGGGCTTTAATACTTCTCGTAAAACACCGTCAATTCTAAAGCGAATTTGTAATACCTGCTCAAAGGTTTCAATGTGAATATCGGAAGCACTTTCTTTAATTGCTTCGCTGAGCATAGCATTGATCAGTTTAATAATCGGCGCGTCATCTTCATTTTCAAGTAAGTCTTCGGTTTCAACCATTTCGTCTGCTAGTGAATATAAATCCACTTCATTACCGATGTCTTCCATTACTTGCTGCGCTTCGGACGAGTCACGCTGGTAGGCTTCCGTTAACAACAGTTCAAATTTTGACGTACTATTTTTTTGTACACGAAATGGTTGTTGCAAAAAGCGACGTATTTCGGCGATGGTTTCAAGCGTGACTTGTTCCGCACATTGTAAAATGTAGCCATGTTGGTCTTTTTCTAGCAAGACCAGAAATCGTTTTGCAAACGAAAAAGGTAACTGCACGGTATTGGGCGTTACAGCCTCCGGCGCGACAACATCATCACTTTCTAATACTGAATGTTCAGCAACAGGTTCTTGCATTGCGATTACTGCTCTTTGTCTTGCTGCGTTTTGTTTTGCTCTTTATCTTCCATGTACTCATCGAAAGATGGCGGTAACACAAGTGATTCATTCCAGTCTGGCAATAACGGTAACTTTTCATCGTCCAGCAACTTCAAACCTAACTCTTGCTTACGTAGTTCATCGGCTCGAATATAGTTATATTTTTCCCGAGTCACTTGATTCATCAGATTTCCATCTCGGATAATTGTTGGACGTAAAAAGACCATTAAATTACGCTTTCGTACACTGTTGCTGGTTGAACGGAATAATGCACCAATTAGAGGTAGGTCACCTAAGAATGGGACTTTTTGCTGACTTTCTTGCACGTCTTCATCAATTAAGCCACCTAAAATTACGGTTGCACCATTATCCGCCATCACCGTGGTTTTAATTTCACGTTTATTTATGGATATATCGACTCCAGTCGTACCACTGACAGAAGAAACTTCTTGTTCAATGGTTAATTGCACACCGCTGCCTTCATTAACTTGCGGCGTCACTTTCAACTTAATACCCACTTCTTGACGATCAACCGTTTGGAATGGATTGCTGTTATCGCTACCTGTGGTTGAGCCCGTTATGATCGGAATTTCCTGACCCACAATGAAGTAAGCTTCTTCATTATCAAGTGTGGTAATACTCGGTGTTGAAAGAATGTTTGAATTGGTATCAGAATTTACCGCTTGAATAATGGCACCCCAATCGTTATCAACAAAGCCAAGCATCATGCCACTGGCGCCACCTAAAACGCTTGCCAACGCAGAATAGTCACCATCAGTATCCGGGTTGGTTGTGGTCACAGGGTTACCATTACCATCAATTGTGGTTACGGTTGTGCCTTTTTCACCTTGAGCTAACTGTGCTGCTGCAGCAACACTGCTGATGGGTGCTGGGCCATTGGTGAACTGGGTAAAACCAGCGTCTTCATGATACCACTGAACCCCTAAACTTGCGCCGTCACCTTCAAAAACTTCAACAATAATCGCTTCGACTAACACTTGTGCACGGCGAATATCTAACTTACGAATGACCGCTTCAAGTGAACGTAACATATCAGGCTGTGCAGTTATCACTAACGTATTGGTGTCGTTATGGGCGTCAATACTGATGTTGCGCTTTTTAGAGGCTCTTTTAGTCGATGTACCTGCCTGCTCTTCTGCTTGAATCGACTCGCTGACCCCTTGTAAGACATCAACTAAATCTTCCGCTTTCGAATACTTTAGATAGTAAACTCGGGTATTGCCGTTGGTTTCCAATTCACTGTCGAGGCGCGCAACGAGCTTTGCAATTCGTTCACGGGCTTGTCCTTCACCGCTAACAATCACGCTATTAGTTCTGTCGTCAGCAACAATTTTTGGAATAAGAAAGGTCGGCGTACCTGGTTTCCCTTGGGTTGTTTTATTCATTGCCTCAATGATTCTGACCATTTCTGAGGCTGAAGCATATTTGAGCTTGATAATTTGAACGTCTTGATCGCCCGCTTTGTCGACACGTTCAATGATATTGACTAACCGATTTACTACCGCCGCAGATCCGGTCAGCATAATGACATTGGCAGGGTCATAATTTACAACATTGCCACCACCTGCTTGATCAGACAATTGTCTAAGCAAAGGCACTAATTCGCGCACAGTAACATTTTTTACTTCAACAACACGGGTCACCATTTCATCACCCGCAATAGTCGCATTATTACCAACTACAGGAATTGACGACGTTTTAGCATCTTTATTACGAATAATTTTGATGATGTTGTTGTCCATCTTAACCGCTGCAAAGCCATATACTTCGAGTACGTTTAGGAAAAACTGATAGTATTGCTCTTCAGTCAACACATCATAACTACGCACATTGATCTTGCCCCTAACATTGGGATCAACAATCATAGTTTTCTTTAAATTTTTCCCAACAATATTAACAAACTCACCCATATCCGTATTTTTGAAATTGGGAGAAAATTCGCTAGCAATAGCTGAAATAGAAATACAACTCACTGCCGCCATGGTAATTACGGGTGTCAGTGTGCTTTTGATAAACGGCTTGCGCGGAAATAGGCGCATCAATATCTTCCTCATGACTAATTCTCAATACTAAATAGTATTTCGGTTAACTCTCCATTACGGTCTACAAGTAATGATATTTCTTGTTCTGATTTTAATAACTGTAGTGCTTGTTGTGCTTGACTGCCTTCAGTTAAGTCGAGACCATTCATTTGTATTGCAACATCACCAGATTTTAGCCCTGACGCTTTAAAAAAATCGGAGCTCTTTCCTGGCGATAGTTTATAACCGATCACTTCATTATTTATGCGTGCTGGTCGTATGTTCAAATATGCCCCAATGTTGCTAGGGTTATTGACCACGTCTTGTTTAAATAGTTTTGCTTGAGTTAAAAACGACTCATTTTCGCGATGATCAATGACCTTCGCGCCTGATGAGTTTTTTGATGATACATTCTGCTTAGGACGGGGCTTAGGTTGTTGCTTTGCTTTATAATAATCAAAACCATCAAGCATTAAAGTTTCCATTCGGCCAGATTGTTTGATGATCACACGATCTGCATGTACTTGCTCTAAAGTTGCTCGAGTATTAGATATTTTATCTCCAATGCCATAAGTTTCCTGAGCACCACTTCGCTCAATTATCGCTGCGGCTTTACTTTGATCTGAAGATGCAACGACACCAGATAAGGTCAGGTTCAGTTTAGTTTCAGGTACATCGACCATAACCGTTTCTGTGACATTTGCCGACACATTGACTTTACCAAACAAGTTTAGTGCCACTAATTTATCAATATTAGTTCCCGGCTTTGTGTTGAATTTATCAGTGGCTTTAACACCAGAGTGCCCAATGCTAATAGGTGTAACATCAGCGCTTAATTGCCAAGTTAATTGCGCACACACATACGCGATATATACTAACGCAGTAACACTGATCGCTTTCGCGATTTTGATATGTGGAAGCTTAGCCAGTGCTGCTGTAAGCGTGGCAAAATCATTAGGCATTTGCATGTTATAGTTATTGAATAATCCTGATAATACGCTTGATAATACTTGACCTGCGGCTAAGCAACAAGCTATCAACATAAAATTTAACTATTTTTACACCCAGCCTCGTTGCAACATTTTGTTAACAATATTGAAACTGAGTGTATAAAGTCAATACATTTAATTCTCTTGTATTCCACCTGTCCATTTCTACACTAAGAATATTACACAGTGACTTTAGCCTTACTCATGAATGTGGCTAAAGTCACTATTTTAATTCAAAGGCAACGATAATAAGTGACGATGAGTAGCGAAAAACAGCGATTTATGATACCTTGCGCGCAAATTTTCACCGGAGCGGCTTATGGCTATTACTCAATCAACGAAAGTTGATTCAACTGCGACTCGTTTAGACAAATGGCTATGGGCTGCGCGTTTTTATAAGACCAGGGCAATTGCCAAACAAATGATTGACGGTGGTAAGGTTTTCTACAATGGTCAACGCACTAAATCAGGTAAGGCTGTATCTTTGGGCGACATAATTAGATTGCGTCAAGGGTACGAAGAAAAGGAAGTTAAAGTGATTGCGTTGGCAGATAAAAGGCGTGATGCAACATTTGCCTCTACCCTGTATAAAGAAACAAAAGAAAGCGCAGAAAGCCGTGAACGAAATACGCTTGCCCGTAAACAAGGTATTTTGCTTAGCCCCGCCAGTGAAAATAAACCAGACAAAAAACAACGACGTCAAATACGTCAACTGAAAGAAAGGATCTAATCAACAATGACTCCTAACACCGATGTCTTAAATCGCTACTTATTTGATGGCATGCATGCCCGTGGCGAATTGGTTCAATTACATCATACGTTTAAAGATATTATCGATGGCCATAATTATTCAGATGGTGTCAAAGCACTATTAGGTGAACTACTTGCGGCAACTTGTTTATTAACAGCCACACTTAAATTTGAAGGCGAAATTGCTGTTCAGTTACAAGGTAAAGGTCCTGTATCCTATGCAGTAATCAATGGTACCCATGATCAAATCATGCGCGGTATTGCTAAAGTTAATGAAGAAACAAGTGCGACGGGCTTAGAAAATTTGATTGGCAAAGGGACAATGGTAATCACTATCAGGCCTGACAAAGGCGAACCCTATCAAGGTGTTGTGTTATTAGATAAGCCGACAGTTGCTGAGTGTTTGGCCCAGTATTTTGAAACTTCAGACCAAATTCCTACGTCTTTATGGCTTTTTACTGATATAAAAAAGGAAACAGTCGGAGGCGCACTAGTTCAGTTATTGCCTGACAGTGGTAATAAAGAGCAACAAATGAGTGATTATGATCACTTATGTCAATTAACCAATACTATTAAGCCTAACGAGATATTTTCATTAGAAGCACAAGATTTGCTTCATCGACTGTATCACGCTGAAGAAGTACGAATTTTTGAACCTCAGTCGGTGTCATACAGCTGTTCTTGCTCAGAAGAAAAATGCTTAAATGCAATCTCGCAATTCAATCCAATTGAGCTAAAAAAACTCATTGAAGAACAAGGTAACGTCAGTATGACTTGTGATTACTGTCAAACAACTTATGCCTTCGATGAAAGCCAGTTATCTAGTTATTTAAATGAAATAAAACACTAGTTAATACAAAATTGATATAAAGGGCGCTATTTTGCGTCCTTTTTTATAAACCATCCCCGTAATTAAAGCGTTTCTACCACGTTCATTTTCTAGTTTAAATCTCATTTTGTCGTTTTTTTACATAAAAAAACCACTAAATAACCTTAACATTGTAATAAAAGATGAAAACTTTCAGTCAGAAAAAATTATTGCTTTTGTTTTGCTCAGTCATGCCCTAGAATTGCGACCTCAGAGATATTCTGAGCCTTAAATTTTAAATTTTTGCTATACCCAATTGGAGAGTATGAACTATGTCTGCCTTGGCAACCTCGATTGACTTATCTCAATACGGAATCACTAATGTTTCTGAGATCGTTTACAATCCTTCTTATGACTTGTTGTTTGAAGAAGAAACGAAAGCGAGCCTTGAGGGTTATGACAAAGGTTATCTCACGGAATTGGGCGCAGTTTCTGTTGACACGGGTATCTTTACAGGTCGCTCACCTAAAGATAAGTATATTGTTCGTGATGACACCACTCGCGATACCGTTTGGTGGTCTGATCAAGGTAAGAACGATAACAAGCCAATGACACCTGAAACATGGGATCATTTAAAAGGCTTAGTGACTAACCAACTTTCTGGTCAACGTTTATTTGTTGTCGATACTTATTGTGGCGCTGACGAAGCGACTCGTTTAAAAGTACGCTTTATTACGCAAGTAGCGTGGCAAGCACATTTCGTGAAGAACATGTTCATTCGTCCTACGGATGCAGAGTTAGAAACTTACGAACCAGACTTCATTGTCATGAACGGCGCTAAAACGGTGAATGATAAGTGGAAAGAACAAGGCTTAAACTCTGAAAACTTTGTAGCTTTTAACTTAACTGAAAAAATTCAATTAATTGGTGGTACTTGGTACGGCGGCGAAATGAAAAAAGGTATGTTCTCAATGATGAACTACTACCTTCCGCTTCAAGGTATTGCCTCAATGCATTGTAGTGCCAACGTAGGTAAAGATGGCGACACCGCTATCTTCTTCGGTTTGTCTGGCACAGGTAAAACCACGCTATCAACAGATCCTAAGCGTCAACTGATTGGTGATGATGAGCATGGTTGGGATGATAACGGCGTTTTCAACTTTGAAGGTGGTTGTTACGCTAAGACCATCAATTTAAGCAAAGAAAATGAGCCGGATATCTATAATGCCATTCGACGTGATGCGTTATTAGAAAACGTTACCGTAGCCGCTGATGGTACTATCGACTTTGACGATAATTCAAAGACAGAAAACACACGTGTTTCTTACCCAATCCACCACATAGACAACATCGTTAAGCCGGTTTCTCGTGCAGGTCATGCTAAAAAAGTCATTTTCTTAACGGCAGATGCTTTTGGTGTACTACCTCCTGTGGCTAAACTAACGCCAGAGCAAACTGAATACTACTTCTTATCAGGTTTCACGGCAAAGCTTGCTGGTACTGAACGTGGTATTACAGAGCCTACACCAACATTCTCAAGCTGTTTCGGTGCAGCGTTCTTAAGTTTACACCCAACGCAGTACGCTGAAGTTTTACGTAAACGCATGAACGATGTCGGTGCAGAAGCTTACTTGGTTAATACTGGTTGGAACGGTACAGGTAAGCGTATTTCAATTAAAGATACCCGTGCGATCATTGATGCTATTTTAGATGGCTCAATTGACAATGCAGACACAGTCACGTTACCACTGTTTAACTTAACGGTACCAACAGCACTTCACGACTGCGATACCAACATTCTTGACCCTCGTAACACTTACGAAGACGCTAGCCAATGGCAACAAAAAGCTGATGACTTAGCCACAAGATTTGTCGCAAACTTTGAGAAATTTACTGACACAGAACGTGGCGCGTCTTTAGTAGATGCTGGCCCTCAACTAAAGTAGTTTCTTGTTTTAAACGACTATTTTAAAGCGGCTTTCTAGCCGCTTTTTTGTCACTAAAATTACACTAAAACCAGATATTTTCAATCGATACAATAGTACTACCAAGAAGCGGCTTCGAGGGAAACTTATGCAAAGAGTTCAAAGATTAAAGCTCGATGCGATTAGTTTAATCGCGGTATTCATAAGTGCCGTTGCTATTTTGTCAGTGATTGCACAGAACCAAATAAAGCAAACCACACTTGGGCAAATCAGCGCTACATTACTAACGCTGTTACTTACCGTGCGCTGTTCAACCAATATATGGGTGAACAGCGCCTAATTTCAATTGAAAGTATTGCCGAAACAAAACAATTCATTAGACTGGTTGAGTAACTATTGAATGATTATGACACAAACCTAGCCATAACTAGCAGCGCATCCTTACACGGCTTACGTCAAGTTCTCAACTCCATCATCAACAATTAGAATGACCGAGGATTTCTTGTCATCGCCCCTGATAGAGTCAGCATAGCCTCAATGTGAGACAGCAATATCGTGACAGTAAACTTAATTCAACTAAACTAAGAAAAGCTGTTAGATAACGCCTTTAGCGGTAACTCAGTGTTCATTCCCCCATTGGTTGGATCTGCCCACGGCAAGTATCAATATGGGTGGCAAAAAACAATCGAGTATATTCTTGGCAATTACTGACCGAAAGTCGATTTTTTGATGAGCAGTACGACCTAGAATGGCAGCGTTGCCTGCGCGATGGTAAATCATTTACAGAGATTATTTTTGATATCGATTATTTTAAACAATATAACGACTACTATGGCCATCAAGCTGGAGATAAGTGCTTAACAAGTCCTTAACGGGGCTTAATATGACACACCGTCCCAGCAATGTTATTGCACGATATATATGTAATGGAATTAAGGAGCTAGGACTTGCTCACAAAAATACACCGGCATCGGCAGATAAAGTCGTCACAGTCAGTGTCAGTTATTCCCGCAGTGAAAACTTAACCGATATAAAACCAAACCAATAGTTGTCTCAAGCCGATAAAACATTATATAGCGCAAAATAAGCTGGGCGTAATACATTAAAAGAATACTGCAAAAACCACTAGGCATATCAATGCTTCAAACGTTTACCTTAATCAAATGCACCTTAATTGAGGTGAACATCTCGATGGGTTGTTACAGTCTAGTTAACAATTTACTTAACCAATCCCTTCAAATGCTATACATTAAGTTCAGGCATTTATAACTCTTTCAGTTAAGAATTTATCGTCTGGAGCACCATTGTGTTGCAGCCAAAATAATAAAAACAGAGATAATTATGATAAAAACTTTCTTTAAAAGGCTATTTTTAGGGCTTTTGATCATCATATTGTTGGCGGGCGCATTCGCTACACATGAATGGAAAGCAGAAAAACCTTTTATTTTCAGGGCTTTTCTTGATCGAACCTTGATTCAATTTGCATTTGAAAGCCCGGAAACACTCACCTCCCTTGGCTTTTTAGAGTCAATGGGCTTTAAAAGCCACAACGCAAAGTTAGATGATGATAGTCCTGAACGGGCTGACGAGTTATTCACCAAATTGCCGAAGATTAAACAAGCCTTATTACAGTATGATGATGAAAGTTTGTCGGAGTCTGATCGTCTATCAAAAGAGATCACTCTTTATCTACTTGATGTTGGTGAGCAAGCAGAGCAATTTAGGTATCACAATTATCCCGTCAACCAGCTTTTCGGTGTTCAAAACGGCTACCCAAGCTTTATGGAGGCGCAACATCAGGTACACACTGTTGAAGATGCAGACAATTACCTTGCACGTTTAGAAGCGGTGCGGGTTAAATTTGCACAAAATTTGGCAGGCATTCAAATTCGAGAACAAGAAGGTATTATCCCACCGCGCTTTGTGATTGATCGTGTATTAACAGAAATGACTGATTTTATCGAAACACCTGCAACTGAAAACATTCTATATACGTCTTTAAAACTGAAACTTGATGACGCAAAAGAGATTCCAGTAGGAGAGCAAGCGCGAATTTTGGCCAGTGCCGAAAGCAATATCACCACTTATGTTTACCCGGCATATCAATTGTTTATTGAATATTTTGATCGACTTAAAAATAGAGCAGGAACAGATGATGGTTTTTGGCGCTTACCTAATGGCGATAAAGCGTATCAAGCCTCATTAAAGTTTTTCACTACCACAGACTATAGTGCCGATGAAATTCATCAAATTGGCCTAACTGAAGTCGATCGAATTCAGGCCGAAATATTAGCAATCTTATCTGCTGAGAATTTTGATACCAGTTTAGGTTTTAGTGCTGCCATTGAAGCACTGGCGGCTGATCAACGCTTTTATTATGAAGACAGTGATGAAGGCAGAGCCCAAATTCTCGCCGATTACCAAACCATTTTAGATGAAATTAATGTCGGTCTTGATGATGCCTTTAGGGTGCGCCCAAAAGCGGGTATGGAAGTGGTAAGAATTCCTGAATTTAAAGAAAAGACATCGCCTGGTGCCTATTACCAGCAGCCAGCCATTGACGGCAGTCGTCCTGGTCGCTTTTTTGCCAACTTGTATGATATCAAGGCTACGCCAAAATACAGCATGAGAACATTGGCCTACCACGAAGGTATTCCTGGGCATCACTTCCAAATTGCGATATCAATGGAACTCGAAGGTATGCCATTTATTCGCCGTATTTCACCGTTTACTGCTTATACCGAAGGTTGGGCTCTTTATACCGAGCGACTCGCTTGGGAATTGGGCTTCCAAGACGATCCCTTTGATAATATTGGCCGTTTGCAAGCAGAATTATTTAGAGCGGTTCGTTTAGTCGTTGATACTGGCATTCATGAAAAACGATGGACAAGAGAACAAGCAATCGACTACATGAAAGCCAACACAGGTATGGCACAATCGGATGTTGTTTCAGAAATAGAGCGTTATATTGTCATGCCAGGACAAGCTACCTCATACAAAGTGGGTATGATGAAAATTCTTGAGCTGAGAGAGCGTGCTAAACAAGCACTTGGTGAGAAGTTTGATCTTAGAGACTTCCATGATGTTGTGTTGAAAAATGGCGCAGTACCGCTTGATATCCTTGAACGATTAGTCGCACAATATATCGCAAGCACATAGATTATCTGTAGATTTATGTTCACGTCTAAGGCCAGATTATCTGGCCTTAGTTATTTAAACTGATGTAAAAGGACAATAATATTTTATGGCGATAGACCTATTAATTTGTAGTGATATTTTTGGCCATACATCCCAATTATCAAATTTCATTGAACGCTTTGAAGCAAATGGCGTCAATACTCATCTCGTCACGCCTTATCACGCCGATAAGGATGATACAGCGATTACATTCACAGGCTGCTCCGACCTTGTCGCTGGTGAAAAGGCCGTTTATCGAACTTTTGTCAAACAGTGCGGTCATGATGCCTACTTAGAAAAAGTCATACTGGCACTTCAAACATTATTATCTCAAGACTCTCAATTCATTGTACTTGGTTTTAGCGCTGGCGCCTCTGCTTGTTGGCGCGCTTTAAGCAAAAGTCAATCATCATCCACTTCTGCGCGGCGCGATACGACTCACGTTAAACATTTTATCGGCTTTTATCCAAGCCAAATAAGGCATTACCTTGATCTTCGAATGAATTGTCCGAGTACAATTATCTTTCCTGATAGCGAACCTCATTTTGATGTCGATATAGCCAGTAAGAAACTGAAAATGGGTCACTTAACCTCATGTATTAAGGCCCCATGGCAACATGGTTTTTTCAATTCGTTATCACCAAATTTTGAACAAGATGCAATAAACTTGTATTTGCCTTTGTTAACCAATATTCGTTTGCTATCAACTCCGACATTGCTCCGCAATGAAATAAGCAATTTAAGCTACTGAAGAGGAAGTGACCATGAAAACAATCGGCTTACTCGGCGGCATGAGTTGGGAGTCCACGGTTAGTTATTACAAAGCGATAAACCAAGGTGTTAAGTCTCAATTAGGCGGATTACATTCTGCCAAAATACTGCTCAACAGCGTTGATTTTCAGCCCATTGAAACACTACAACATCAAAACAAATGGCAAGAAACTGCTGACATCCTAACGGTAGCAGCCCAATCAATTCAGGCAGGTGGCGCTGATTGCCTATTAATTTGCACAAACACCATGCATAAAGTTGCTGGCAATATTCAAGCACAAATAGATATACCTATCATTCATATTGCCGACGCAACGGGACAAGTGTTGATGATCAATAATATTACAAAAATAGGTCTATTGGGTACGCGTTTTACCATGGAACAAAATTTTTATAAGCAACGTCTGATCGACAAATTCGGGATTGATGTAATGATCCCGACCACAACACAAATTGACGATATTCATCGCATCATTTATCAAGAATTATGTTTGGGCAAGATTGAATTTTCATCTAAACAACGATATTTAGAAATAATTGATGATATGTACCAAAAGGGTGCGCAAGGAGTTATTCTAGGCTGCACTGAAATTGCTCTTTTAATCAATCAGCAAGATACCGACGTGCCACTTTTTGACACCACGAAAATACACGCAGACGCGGCAGTTAAGTTTGCTTTGAACTAACTCAGTACGGTAAATGGACGGAAAAACGAATAAAGCACTTATTATCATACAAACTTTTCGTCCGCCTTTTTTGGTCTTAACGCCAATATGTCTATTTCTCGCCATAAGCTTGGCCAAATTCCATGGTGTCAAAATTGACGTCTCCTTGTCGTGCTTAATTTTATTGACCGCACTATGTGCTCATATCAGCGTCAATACCCTTAATGAATACTTAGATTTTAAGAGCGGGCTTGATTTAAAAACCCAGAGAACACCGTTCAGTGGTGGTAGCGGCACCTTACCTATGCATCCAGAATTGGCAGTCATCGTTATGTGGATTGGACTATTAACACTAGGCTCAACCGTATTGCTTGGCCTTTACTTCGTTCTCTGTATCAACGCAGCGCTGCTGTGGTTGGGTATACTTGGCGTAGCCGTAGTCGCCGCATATACGACTTGGTTGAACCGCTCACCTTTACTGTGCTTAATAGCACCTGGAGTAGGATTTAGTACCGTGATGGTATTAGGCACCTATTTGGTTTTTAGCATGCAAATACCAACCGACGTACTGCTGTTGTCTTTGGTCCCTTTTTTCCAAATCAACAACTTATTGTTGTTAAACCAATTTCCGGATATCGATGCTGACAAAAGCATAGGGCGATCTACCTTCCCGATCAGGTATGGCACAAAAACTAGCAGTATAATATACGCAGTTTGCGCGATAGCGCCCTATTGGATGATTTTTTATTTGGCGTTTAATCAATTTATACCTCAGACATCATTAATTGCAACCTTGACTCTGCCGTTGGCACTTTTTTCCTTAAAAGGTGCACTCACCTACGGTAGCTCTATTGGCAGCCATTCGATCTATTTGGCCACCAATGTTGCCTGCACTTTATTAACACCTTTAATTTTGGCCATCAGTTTATTTAGCGACGTTTTTAGGTAAACTATACCTTTCGATTTTTAAGAATTTTTGAGAGATACATGACAGCTCTAACAATTGCCACAAACCAAATTAACCAAATGCTATCGATGCAAGATGCGATGAATTCTCGCGTTAGCGACACATGGCGCAACAACAACTACGAATGGTACCGCGCAATTTGGGTTGAATGTGCTGAAATGCTCGACCATCACGGTTGGAAATGGTGGAAGCACCAAGAAATTGACGTGCCTCAAGTACAACTTGAGCTGGTTGACATTTTCCATTTCGGCTTAAGTCTTCGATTAATGACTGGGCAAAGCGTTACTGCAATTGCATCAGAATTAACGGAGCAACTCTCTCAAGGCACTGACGAGTCTGACTTTAAACTGGCATTAGAGTCGTTAGCCTCTAGCGCAGTAACAGACAAAGCATTTAATGCAGCGGCTTTTGCTGATTGTATGCGTTTGATTGACATGGATTTAGATGAATTGTTTAGACAATACGTCGGAAAGAATACTTTAAACTTCTTCCGTCAAGATTTCGGCTACAAAGAAGGCACGTACATTAAAGTTTGGAATGGTAAAGAAGACAATGAAGTACTGGCAGAAGTGGTTAACACCTTAGATGCAAGTGCTGAAGACTTTCAACAACAACTTTATAATGCGCTAAAGAGTCATTATCCAAGCTAATAAGTAATACATTACATCTCTGGCACAAATTCTGCTTTATTGGATTATAGAAATTAATCCGTCAAGAATTTGAATTGCTGGAGATGTATATGGAACTTATCCTTGTAGGCCTGATTGGCTTAATTGTTATTGTCACATTATTGGCGAGTCGATTAACCGACAACAGTTTTCCCTTCCCTTTTGACAGTAAAAGTAACGTATTTACGCCCGCAGAAAAGAATTTTCAAAACTTAGTTGAAAAAGCCCTCGGTGAAAAATATCGCGTGATTAATCGCGTCAAACTATCTGACATCGTCACCGTACGTAAAGGCGTTTCAAGTAAGGCAAGTCAAGCCGCCATTAATAACGCTAACAGCCGCTATTTAGACTTTGTCATTTGTGATCGTGACACCATGAAACTGGTCGGCACGCTAGACTTAGTTGATACCAAAGGTAAAGGCTACAAAGTAAAGAAAGACTGGTTTGTTAGCGGTGCGTTAGAAGCAGCGTCGATTCCACATATTCGCATCAAAGTAAAACCTAACTACAGCATTGAAGAAATTAGAGCTTGTATTGCCACTCGTTTATTAGGGCAAAAAATCACAGCAACACCAAAAATTAAAGGGCGCACAATTCCCGCGCCTTTAGTGAAACCACGCCCTAAAGCCACCGGTGTTATCACGGCAGCAGCCGCAAAAAATACGGTCAATGAACCCACTCCAGCAATGGCACGGCAAATACCAGCGCCGCAATTGGGTGCACTGACTCACTAGCGCTACCAAGAAAAATTCGGGTGAAATCATATAAAAAGTCGGTTATCCGGCTTTTTTGCTATTTACCAGAGAATTGATTTGAGTCTTAGGGTTAGTAGCGACAAATTGCTATCAGCACTTTATAATCGTGCTAGTGAATTATTTTCGACGTTTAGGATTAAAAATGAAAGCAGGCATTATTGGCGCGATGGAGCCGGAAGTCGCTATTTTAAAAGGTGCATTAACCAATGCTGTTACCTCTACACATTTTGGTTATGAGTTTTATCAAGGTCAACTAAATGGCACAGACGTGGTTATCGTCCAGTCAGGTATCGGAAAAGTCGCTTCAGCACTAGCCGCGGCACTGCTTATTGATAAGTTTTCACCAGACTATGTTGTTAATACAGGCTCGGCGGGCGGTTTTGATCAATCGCTAAAAGTCGGCGATATTGTGATCAGCTCGGAAGTGAGACATCACGACGTTAACGTGACCGCATTTGGCTATGAAATTGGCCAACTACCCGCCTGCCCACCAGCATTTATTCCACACCCTACATTGGTAGAGGCAGCTCAAACTGGAATTTCTAGTCTTGAAAACATCAACACGTTAGTTGGTTTAATCACTACTGGTGATACATTTATGACGGCTGATGAAGACATCGCCAAAGCGCGAGCTAATTTCCCGACCATGGCAGCGGTAGAAATGGAAGGCGCTGCCATTGCACAAACTTGTCATCAGTTTGACACTCCATTTGTTGTTATTCGCTCGATGTCGGATATTGCTGGTAAAGAGTCGCCAACGTCATTTGAAGCATACCTTGAAACAGCATCGGTCAATTCATCGAAGTTGGTCGAAAGCATGTTAGACAGCCTAAAAGGAAAAAATCTCGCTTAATGATCACTTGGACTGATGTAAGCGCCTTTAACCAGCAATTACTGTTGCTGGTTATTGTGTTGGTCACGCGCATAGCCATACAACGCATTGCGCCGCACCATCCATGGGCAGCTTTTCGTTTCTACTGCGCTGCATTAGCGAACAAAGTCAACAAAGCAGAAAACAGCCACGCACAACAAAGAGTCGCGGGGATAATAGCTGTGCTGATCACTTTTGTACCGATTTGGCTGATTGTCTGGCTTTTTGAGTCTTTAGTTGCTGTACCAGAACTTTGGCAAGGTTTACTACTTTATTTAGCGATTGGCTGTGGTGATATTTTTGCAGTAGCGAAGAAGGCAGCCAAAGCTGTGACCGCTAATGATAACTATCGCGCCAAGCAGTTGCTCAATCACTATATCTTACGAGATACAGAACAACTTTCGGGCTTAGGCATCAACAAGGCCGTGATCGAAATGCAAATACTAAAGCACTTGCAACTTTATCTCGTACCGGTTTTATTGTTTTTAACGTTTGGATCGCTCGTCGCGTTCAGTTATCGTCTGTTGCACGAAATGCATTACAGTTGGAATATTAAGCAACATCGTTTTCAATATTTTGGTGCATTTACTAATGCACTCTCTCAAATAATTCAATGGTTACCCAATCGGATATTTTTGCTT
Source organism: Thalassotalea atypica (assembly GCF_030295975.1). NCBI lineage: Bacteria > Pseudomonadati > Pseudomonadota > Gammaproteobacteria > Alteromonadales > Colwelliaceae > Thalassotalea > Thalassotalea atypica. The sequence continues at coordinate 385,931 of NZ_AP027364.1, read as the reverse complement.
TTTGCCCTAATATTGTCAGTAGGGCATAATTTTGTTTTGATTTGGCGATTGACCTTGGAACACTTTTTTCGCGTAAACAACAACTGCGTTTTGGCATTTTTTGCGCCCACCCACAACATTAAATTAGGTGGTGTAGCAATGTATAATGGAACCAAGCTCAGACGAAAAGCATTTAATGACAATGGCCGCCAGCCAGAGCCGAAAGATATCATACATGTACAGCGATTTATGTCGCGAATATATGCGCTAATGGCAGTGACCGTCGCTGCTATTTCCGTAACATCTCAATTATTACAATAAGGGAATAATATGAAACGTTTTAACTTCATGCTTGCAATTGTTCTGGTATTAACAAGTCTATACGCTAACGCAAATGAACGCGCCACATTTACTCAGCCACAACTTGTTAGTTTACAAGCGGCGCCCCTCGCCCCTGCATATACATTACTTGATGTGCGCTCGGCAAAAGAGTATCAAGCCGGCCATATCAAAGGTGCTCTCAACATCAGCCATTCAACTTTAGGTGAGCAACTAAATTTAATGCCTCAAGATAAAGATCAAATGGTGATTGTATATTGTCGCTCTGGTCGACGCGCAGGTATCGCAGAGCAACTATTAAAAGCAAAAGGGTATACACAAGTTAAGCATTTATCCGGCGACATGAATGGTTGGCTTGAAAGCAACCTACCGGTTGAGTCTCATTAATGCTGAGCCATTAGCAGGATTTGAAGTATGAGTGAGTTGCTCTTCTGGCTCGATATTTTCGGCATCATTGTTTTTGCGCTATCCGGCGCATTAATGGCTGGCCGATATCAACTCGATCCGTTTGGTGTAATTGTGCTTGCCTCGGTCACGGCAATTGGTGGTGGGACAATCCGAGACATTATTTTAAATACGCCAGTATTCTGGGTTGAACAAACCTATTACTTGTGGATTATTTCAGCAACCGCATTACTAACTATTGTCTTTATTCGTCGCCCAAAACGGATCCCGAAACGATTTTTAATGATAGCCGATGCTTTTGGGCTCGCTTTATTCGCTGTACTCGGTACAGAAAAAGCGATCAGCCTAGGAACCTCTTACACGGCTGCCGTTGTGCTTGGCACCATCACAGGCGTAGCGGGCGGGATGATACGAGATGTGTTATGCAACGTAATCCCGATGATATTGCGACAAGAAATTTACGCGACTGCAGCTGCATTGGGAGGAGCGTTGTTTGTATTGATGGTGCATTTGCAAGTACCAGAATACATCTCGATTATTGTCGCGGTTAGTAGTGCGTTGACATTAAGACTTGCGGCAATTTACTGGCAAGTATCACTACCTGCCTTTCAAATATTAGAGCAATCAGATAAAGACTAACGAAAAAATTTATAGCGAAAAGCGTGTTAAGCTTCTATCCCCCAACCGTCATTGTATCCTTTGAATTTCTGCGCCAATTGTTCAAACTCAGCTTCTTGAGCCACAATGCCATCATAGCTTGGCGTCATTTTAACTTTGCAGTCTACATCCCAAACATTTGGTGTTTCGTCTGGTTGAAGCGTCACCACCATGTCAGGCGCAGTATCCGTTAGATGGGCAAGCATTGCCTCAGCATCAGCTTTGTTTTCAAAAAGATGAAAAAACACAACATCGTGAATTACGGTTAGATCAATACCAGCATCAGCCATTTCAGCCAACACTTGTCCTGTTTCATCATTTGGAAATGTCATTATAAATTCTCTGAATCAAGTTAGCGCAATTATAAGCGCAGCCCTTTAGGATAGATAGTAAAGAATGAAGTGAGGGTTAAAATGGTGATCTATATACATGCAGTTTACGACGTTACTGGCTCGCTTCAATCTCTTCTTTTAATGCTCGTGTTTCTTTCTCATTTTCATGTAGCAAATAGCCTAGACCAAGCAATATCGTAATAAACCCAGCAAAAACAATCATAGTGATGATAAACCACTTTAGTAGTGTTTTAAGAAATGATGGCTGCTTCATGATCACCAACTAACTTTTTTGCAGTGGAAGTTTGGGATTGCCTAAGCCGCTTAACATTAGAGCAATCACGTGATGAATTTTGTCTTGCGCTACTCGACTATTATCCTTCGCTTTAATATTCAGTGGGTAGCCCGAACGCCATATCGAGCGTTTAGTTCTAGCGTTGACAGCATCAATAATGATATGGCCCGGCCCAATAGCAAGTTTATCAGCGCGTGACCCCGTCGTTGCATTGACAAGGCAATACGAGCAGTAATTCACGCCATGGTTGTATTTTTTTAGTCCTGATACTCGGCCGCTAACTAAATGATAGGTGATCACGACATCAGAGTCTTCTAGCGAAGAGTAGACAAATCCTTGACCATCAAGTGCGTTTTCTATTGCAAATTCAATGTCATTGCGTGTCGCATCACTGATTAGCTGCCACTCATTAAACTCATCATCGCGTTTATAAAGGCTGTATTTTTGGATCGTAGAAAAATCGAAGATTTCCTGATATTTAACTTTGGCCACCTTAGGCGCGCTGCAACCAGCAAGCAAGAGAAGACAAAGTACTAAGAAATGTTTAACCATGAATTTTCATCATTAATACCAATATTAAACTCTAGCCTACCGATTATATAAAAAAATACAACAATGTCTGGCTTGGCTAACACTATATGAGGTAAGCATTAAATTGATTGTCGGTATCTTTTGTGGAGAATTTCAACACGTTCAATATACACCTTCGTTTCAGGATACGGCGGCACACCATTATACTTCTTAACAGTTCCCTCACCGGAATTATAAGCGGCGGCAACAAGTCGAATATCTCCATAATATTTTTTGAATAGCTTGGCTAAGTGTTTCGTCCCGCCCCTGATATTTTGCTCAGCAATAAAAGGGTTTCTCACCCCCAATTCTTTTGCTGTTTCAGGCATAAGCTGCATTAACCCTAACGCGCCTTGTTTAGAGATAACGTCTTTACGAAAATGAGATTCTGCATGAATAATCGCCCGTATTAAATTGGCATCAACTTGATATAAATGGGATGCATATTCAATTTCATCAAAGTATTGTTCCGGATAGAGCTTGGTGTTGTACCAATCCACTTGTGAACTCACTCGACAAGCGTAACACCCCGCTTTGATTACTTCATAGTACATATCAATAGGTTCAATATCTGAAAAGGAGGTGACGCCCGTCTTAGACTGATATTTAAAGACTTGGCTGTTTCTATCAGTATTGCTCGCTAGTGTTTGAACAGAAAGAAGCGAGAACATCATCGCTAAGCAAAATGTTTTATTTAAACCAGACATCAAATAGTGAACTCCATTTCAGGTTTTCTATTAAAATACATCTTCGTAACAGATAAGTCTAAAAGTTAAGACAAAATGTCAGCGCGAAAAATCCAGTTTTTAGGTATTATGTGCGTGTTAATTTACCGTTAGGATTAGAACGTGGAAAACAGCAACGCAAAGAGGCTTAACAAATTCATCAGTGAGTCTGGTTATTGCTCTCGCCGAGAGGCGGATAAACTGATTGAACAACAACGCGTCACCATTAACGACAAAGTACCTGAACTGGGCACCAAAGTAATGCCAGGCGACGTTGTTAAAGTAAATGGCCGTGCTATTTCAGCCAGTGCGAAAAACAAGTCTGACAGAATTTATATTGCGTACCATAAACCTATCGGTATCACTTGCACGACTGAGCGTCATGTCAAAGGCAACATCATCGATGCTATTAATCATAAAGAGCGCATTTTTCCGATCGGGCGTTTAGATAAACCCTCAGAAGGTTTAATTTTCCTAACCAGTGACGGCGATATTGTTAACAAGATCCTCCGTGCTGAAAATGCCCACGATAAAGAATATATCGTCACTGTTGATAAACCCATCAGCGAACGTTTTATTACCCGTATGTCCAAAGGTGTGCCTATTCTTGGCACCATTACAGAACCATGTCGGGTAACAATGCAAAGCAAATTTGTGTTTAAAATTATTTTAACCCAAGGACTCAATCGCCAAATTCGCCGTATGTGTGAGTTCCTTGGTTATGAAGTGACAAAGTTAAAACGTACTCGGATCATGAATATCGACTTAACAGGGCTAAGGCCGGGCCAATGGCGTGACATGACCAAACAAGAGCTCAATGATATCAATACCGCGGTCGCATCGTCACGTAAAACCTCAGCCAAGGTAGATGCAGAGCAAAATCGCATTGACAAGCTTAACCAGAAAAATGAAGTAAAGCCGACTGAAACACCTTCCAAGAAAGCCCCTGTAAATAAAGGGCCTGTTCGTTACACTCCAGCAGGTAAAGCACCAACATCTGGGAAAGTCAGCTCAAAGAAAACAAGTAATAACACCTTGACTTTAGGCAAGAAAAAGAAAATATAGTCTACATGTGAATAGAAGGAACTGACCATGCACGTCCCGGAGAAATGGAATATTGAAGACTCAAAAAAGGCCATTCGTTTAATAGATAACTTTGGCTTTGCCACGCTCGTGACCACGGATTTAAATGCAAGCCCCTTACCACTGATTTACGATGAAAGAACCAACTCGATTGTTGGCCATTTTGCTCGCAACAATTCACAAAGCAAATTTGCATCCGGTGATAAAGCCGTCGCTATTTTTAATGGGCCTCACCATTACATTTCACCGAGCTGGTATGACAAAGCGCCAGCGGTTCCTACATGGAATTATGTTAGTGTCCATGTTCATGGAGCATTAACACCTTTATCAAATGAGCAAACCATTGCCAGCCTCAATGCATTGATGAAAAAATACGAGCCTGAGCTTTTACAACGTCGCGATATTGTTACTCCAGAAATTCAAGAAAAATTACTTAAAGGTATCGTTGGTTTTAGTTTATCCATTGATGATATCCAAGCGAAAGCGAAGCTTGGGCAGCATCGTTCAATAGATGATCAACAAGGCGTGCTAAAAGCGTTAACCAAGTTAGATACGCCAGAAAGCCAATCATTGTTAAATATAATGAAACAACTAAGCCTGTAAGACAGCCATTGAAAATCTGCCATTTTCCTAAAGAATAGTGCACTTTATTATGATAGTAGAAAACGCAAACAAAGCTGATTATGCTGAAATGCTCGCTGTATGGGAAAACTCTGTCCGCGCCACCCATGACTTTATTAGCGAAGCCGATATAGCATTTTTCAAACCGATTATTATTGAGCAAGCATTTCCCCACGTCCTTTTAAAGCTGGTCAGAGATGAGCACGGCTCAATACTAGGCTTCTTAGGGGTTCACGAAGGCAAAATTGAAATGTTATTTATTCTAAATCGCGCACGAGGCCAAGGCGTAGGCACCCTATTGCTGCAGTACGCGATTAACAGTTTGAATGCTGAGACGGTTGATGTGAATGAACAAAACCCGAAGGCCGTAGGATTTTATCAATCTAATGGCTTTGAAGTCATTGCTCGTTCACCGCTTGATGATATGGGAAAACCCTTTCCGATCTTGCATATGCGACGTAGTCAACCCAATAAGCCTCACTGAGTATTGAGCAAATTCGCAGGTGAAAACTGATCGGTTAATATTTTCGTGTCCTGTTGCCAGTCTTGTTTAGTTGTAATGCTATTAAATATGCGAGTGACATTGACGCCATAAGGCTTTAAACGTTGTTGTAATGGCGCGATATGCTTAGTTAAAGACGATTTTTCAGGCAACTCACCTTTGACCGCAACGATAATACGGTTTTCATTAGAGCTGTTGTTTACACTGAAGAATTGATCAAAAACGGCAGCATAAGTGGCTGATTCATGATCATATAAACGGCTGTTAGAAAAAGTATTTGCACTTAATACGCCTTGTTCAGAAAGTAAGCCTTTGGTTTCTTGTAGAAACTCTGCCGTTAGGAGGTGCTCTGGAATATAGTCACCATTAAACGCATCTAAAATAATCCAATCGTATTGCTGCTTTTTAAGCAAGGCGCGTTTGATATAAACACGCCCGTCTTGGGTGATCGTTTTAACTTTTGTATTTTCAAAAAAGCCAAAATATTCCCGCGCCACTTTAGTAACCGCAGGGTCGAGTTCGACGTTATCAATTACACTGTCAGGAAACAACTCGTGCAGTGTGTTTGACATGGTGCCGCCACCTAAACCGACAATTAAAATTCGTTTTGGACTTTGGTTAATCAGTAGGCCGGAGAACATTAACTTGGTGTAATTAAAAACCAGCTCTTGTGGCTTAGATTTTAAAAAACAGCTTTGATTGGTTTTTCGGCTTTTGACATTGAATTTAAGGCAGCGAAGATCTGCCGTATCTTCAACTAAGATGTTGCGGTATAAAGATCGCTCGCTATGAATAACCCGTGCCTGCGCCGAAAAAGTAAATATCAGTATGACTAGCACCACGAGAATAGTAAGGCTGTAGTTAACCTTCATGGATAGCACCATTACTTTTTTCACTATTTGCAGATAATTGTTGTCTGCCTAACGTTATCGCCACCATCCCCAAACACGCCAACGTTAAGCTAAAGGTTGTAATGATTTGGTCCACTTCAAAATACAAAACCAAATAAAACGACGTAATTATTGTGCCGAGTGCACTGCCTAGTGTTGAGACAAAATAGAGCTTACCTGCCACCTGACCACTTTCATGGTGATGGGTAACTAACAGCCGCACTGAATAAGGGGAAATCATACCAAGCACGATAGTGGGCAGTAAAAATAATGCACACGAGGCAAGCAAAGAGCCGTATCGACTATCTTCTATCGCTATGAATATATACTCCATCACCGGGTTGCCAATATAAGTGATAGGGAATACTAAGATACCGGCGATAAGGAAAATAACACCATAGCGTGACAAAGACGCCGCTCGCATCGACAATTTACCGCCCAGTAAATAGCCTATCGATAAACTCAGCATGAACACGGTGATAATACTGCCCCAAATATGTACACTACTGCCAAAAAATGGCGCTAGTATTCTACCGCCCAGTAATTCAACGCCCATAATAGAAAACCCGCTAGTGAACGCGAGTAAGTAAATAAGCCGGTTTTGCCAAAGGCTATTCATTGGTAACTATCCGTTTTTAATAAAATAATTTAACAAATTGATATTTGAAGCTAATTCACCTTACTTTGCCTGAAATAAAAAAGCCAGCAGATATCACCTAGATAACTGCTGGCTTTGTAATAATTGATGTCCTACTGAACTTGTTAGAACGTTTACTTTTTCACTAACAGTGGTTTTAGGAATCGCGCGGTATGTGACGCTTGATGTTCTGCCACTTTTTCAGGTGTCCCTGTCACCAAAATTTCTCCACCACCTGCACCGCCCTCAGGACCTAGGTCTACAATCCAATCGGCCGTTTTAACGACATCAAGGTTATGCTCAATTACAACGATGGTGTTGCCGTGATCACGCAAGCGATGAATAACTTGCAGCAATTGTTTAATGTCATGGAAGTGTAGACCTGTGGTCGGCTCATCAAGGATATATAGCGTTTGTCCTGTATCGCGTTTAGATAGCTCTTTTGACAATTTCACTCGCTGGGCTTCACCACCGGAAAGTGTCGTCGCTGACTGACCCAACTTAATATAACTCAGGCCAACATCCATCAAAGTTTGCAATTTACGCTTCACCGCAGGGATGGCATTGAAAAATTCAAGTGCATCTTCAATGGTCATGTCCAACACTTCGTGAATGTTCTGCCCTTTGTATTTAACTTCCAAGGTTTCACGGTTATAGCGCTTACCCTTACATTCATCACATGGTACATATACATCCGGCAAGAAGTGCATTTCCACCTTGATCACACCATCACCTTGGCACGCTTCACAGCGGCCACCTTTGACATTAAAGCTAAAGCGTCCGGGTTTATACCCGCGAGAACGGGCTTCTTGTGTCGCGGAGAAAATATCACGCACAGCGGTAAATATACCTGTGTACGTAGCTGGGTTAGAACGTGGCGTTCGCCCAATAGGGCTTTGATCAATATCAATCACTTTATCGAGCTTGTCTAAACCTTTAATTGACTTATAAGGCGACGGCTCTTGTGTAGTTGCGCCGTTTAATTCTGTGTGAGCAATTTTGTAAAGCGTGTCATTAATCAGTGTTGATTTACCCGAGCCTGAAACACCAGTAATACAGGTCATTAACCCTAGTGGAATATGTAAATCAACATTCTTCAGGTTATTGCCTGTTGCTCCTTTTAGCGTCACCACTTCTTTTTTATCAAACGGAGTTCTCTTTTTAGGCACTGAAATCTCTTCTCTACCTGATAAATACTTACCCGTAAGTGAATGCTCACTTTTCAAGATATCTTCCATAGTACCTTGCGCAATAATTTCGCCCCCATGCACACCTGCACCTGGGCCTATATCGATGACGTAATCCGCTGCGCGAATCGCATCTTCATCATGCTCAACAACAATCACAGTATTGCCTAGATCACGTAAGTGCGTCAGCGTACCGAGTAATCTTTCATTGTCGCGCTGATGCAAACCAATTGAAGGCTCATCAAGTACGTACATGACGCCTACAAGACCCGCACCTATTTGGCTGGCCAGTCTGATACGTTGTGCTTCACCACCAGACAAAGTATCAGCACTGCGTGAAAGGTTAAGGTAATTAAGACCGACATTGACCAAGAAGCCTAACCGTTCATTGATTTCTTTTAAGATTTTTTCTGCTATTTGCGCTTTTTGCCCTTCAAGGTTTAACCCTTCAAAAAATGACAAGGCATCAAATATTGATAGCTCAGCAATGTGGTTCAATGGTCTATCATCGATAAAAACATTACGCGCTTCAAGACGAAGACGGCTTCCTTCACAGTCAGGACAATGCTGACTATTTAAATATTTTGATAACTCTTCACGAACAGCATTTGATTCCGTTTCTTTGTACCGGCGCTGCATGTTGTTCAAAATACCTTCAAACGGATGATTTCGAACAATCACGTCACCGCGGTCATTCATGTATTTAAATTCTATTTTTTGTTTGCCGCTACCGTAAAGCACATAGTTTTGTATGTCATCATCGAGTGCTTCAAACGCCGTTTCTAAGGTAAAGCCGTAATGATCAGCCAAGGCCTGTAGCATTTGAAAATAATAAAAATTTCGCTTATCCCAACCACGAATTGCACCACCACTCAAACTAAGCTCAGGATTCGTGATCACTCGAGAAGGGTCAAAAAACTGTTGAATACCTAAGCCATCACATGTTTGGCAAGCACCTGCTGGGTTATTGAAAGAGAACAATCTTGGCTCTAGCTCTTGCATACTATAGCCACAATGTGGACAGGCAAAGTTTGCTGAGAAAATCAGCTCTCCTTTGTCTGGCTCATCCATGAAAGCGACTTTAGCCGTACCTGCAGTGAGGCCTAATGCCGTTTCAAATGATTCTGATAAACGCAGTTGAATGTCTTCACGTACCTTTAAGCGATCTACCACCACTTCAATAGTATGCTTTTTATGTAATTCTAATGTCGGAGGATCGGATAGGTCACATACTTCACCATCAATCCGAGCGCGGATATAACCTTGTGCGGCAAGGTTATCCAACAATTTTACGTGTTCACCTTTTCGGTTTTGCAATACTGGCGCCAAGATCATCACTTTCGTGCCTTCTTCTAGGGCAAGTACTTTGTCAACCATTTGAGACACAGTTTGTGCAGCAAGCGGCTGTTTATGCTCTGGGCACCGAGGTTCACCGACACGTGCATATAACAAACGTAAATAATCGTATATTTCCGTTATAGTGCCAACGGTTGAGCGCGGGTTGTGCGAAGTTGATTTTTGTTCAATCGAAATGGCCGGAGAAAGTCCCTCAATGTGGTCCACGTCTGGCTTTTCCATCAGAGACAAGAATTGACGAGCATAAGCAGAAAGCGATTCAACATAGCGTCGTTGACCTTCAGCGTAAAGTGTATCAAAGGCTAATGAAGATTTACCAGAGCCTGATAAACCAGTGATCACAATCAACTTATCTCGTGGTATTTCGAGGTTAATATTCTTTAAGTTGTGTGTTCTGGCGCCTCTAACGTCAATGTATTGCATATAATTTCCGCACGAATTTCTGTAATCGACCATTATCGCACAAAATAAACGCACTTATCATTAAGAAAAATGAATGTAGATAATAATAAATTTCGCTTTATTTGATCCGTTCGATACTGGGCATTTTTGTTCGTCGTTTAAGCGTGCTAAAATTGCGCGCCTAGAATCAATATTGTCGATGTTTGTAGTTTTTTATGAGTGCCACTGGATTAAATTCTCTTGAAAAGAAAGCCGCTTTTTCTCTAGCAACCGTGTTTGGTTTGCGTATGCTCGGCTTATTCATGATCCTACCTGTATTTGCCATCTATGGGCCCGAGCTTAAAGGTTACTCCCCGATTTGGTTAGGGCTAGCCATTGGCGCTTATGGTTTGACCCAAGCCCTATTGCAAATCCCCATGGGGATATTGTCTGATAAGTTTGGCCGAAAGCCGATTATCTTGGCGGGTCTTGTCGTTTTTATGATAGGTAGTATTGTTGCGGCAATGTCAGACACCATCTACGGCGTGGTATTAGGTCGAGCAATGCAAGGAATGGGCGCAATAGCAGCAGCAATATTAGCGCTTGCCGCAGACCTAACCCGTGAAGAGCAACGTCCCAAAGTTATGGCAACAATTGGTATGTTTATCGGTTTGTCCTTCACCGTTGCACTCGTTATTGGCCCCGTGATTACCAAAAGTTTTGGTTTAAGTGGCTTGTTTTGGTTTACCGCCATATTGACTGTGCTAGCGATGTTGCTGATTCAGTTTATGGTGCCCAACTCTGTTAATAAAGCGCCAAAAGGCGATAATGTGGCCATGCTTGATCAGCTCAGTAATTTATTCACTCACCCACAACTGTTTCGTCTCAATGTGGGTGTGTTTACTTTGCATATGGTGCTTACCGCTTGTTTTATCTATTTGCCTCTCAAATTAATTGATAGTGGTTTATTGCTTGAGAATCATTGGCAGCTGTATTTACCCGCTCTTTTTGGCTCTTTCTTTTTGATGGTGCCGTTTATGATAATTGGGATGAAAAAACAAAAAGAAAAAGAAATGTTTGCAGGCGCCATCGCTTTGCTTGCCTTGACGTTAGCCCTGTTCTCACAGCTACCGAATAATCTAACTACCTTAGTTGTTTTGATTGTCATGTTTTTTGCTGCCTTTAATTATTTGGAAGCTACGATGCCTTCGATACTTTCGCGTATCGCGCCAGCAGGCGTCAAAGGCAGCGCAATGGGGATTTTCTCAAGCAGCCAGTTTCTAGGAGCCTTCGTTGGTGGTGCCTTGGGTGGGGCATTATCAAGTAGCTATGGAGAATCCGGCGTGTTTGTCGTGATGGCATGTTGTGCTGTAGTTTGGTTATTGATCGCCTTAGGCATGAAGCGCCAAACAAAGTCAAAGAGCTTTAGTTTCACTACTGCCTTTGCTTCTGAGCAGCAAGCCGATGACGCAGCGGAAAAACTGATCAATATGCCGGGCGTTGTAGAGGCGACTTTGGTACATTCAGAGGCGGTCGCCTATTTAAAGCTGGACGACAAACAAGCAGATATTTTGCAAATTAAAGCATTGTTAAATCCATAAGACATTTCAAGTAGCAGAGGTATCTCATGGATAACGCATTAAAGAAAAAACGGTGACAAGCCGTTTTTTCCTATTCTTACAGTCAAACCTGATGTTGAGTATTTCCATTGGCTTTACTTGATATCAATCACCGTATAGAAGTTCTCTTTTGCTCCCATTTGCAGGCGTACTTCATCATCGACAATACAGCCCTTTAGAGACGACGACAGCGGCGCATCTGGCGTTATTACCGTTACCATTTCTTTTACCAATGAGAGTTGATGTCCTGCACCAACAGGTAAAATAAAGAACAGTTTAACCTGACTATTATCATCTTCCAAATAAACCAAAGCGCCGATTTCTACCTGACGACTTTCACCCACTTTAAGCGAATTCAAGGTATTAATGCTCTTACGCAATTCGTCAATTCGTCGAGATTGGCCTTCCGCCAAAAAGCCAGATTCAATCGCTAAGCTATCGTATTGGGTTTCCGCTTTGGACTGCTCATCAGTTGCTGCAAGTCGAGCATTTGTAGCGGCAAGCTCAGCTTCTTCAAGCAACGACAGCAATTGATTTTGTAATTGCTCAATAAGTATCTTTTTATTCATTTCAGTATATTAACCAGTTAATTATCGAGTTGCTAATACCTATCACCCTCCACCTATCTGACAGGTGTCAAAATTAGCTTGAGTTTTTACCTGAACACAAGTAAGTTATATGCAGGTATGACCATTAGGTCGATAATGATTAAGTGAACAATTATGACGACAACAACTGCTTTTCCACACATGCTTGCTCCATTAGATTTGGGCTTCACCACAGTTAAAAATCGCGTTTTGATGGGCTCTATGCACACAGGGCTCGAAGAAGAAAAAAATGGCTGGGCGAAATTAGCCGCTTTTTATGAAGAGCGTGCGAAAGGTGGCGTTGGCCTGATTGTCACTGGCGGCGTTAGCCCGAATATTCGTGGTCGCGTCGGTCCATTTGGTGGTGACATGACCATGCCTTGGCACGTTAAGAAGCACCGCCAAGTTACTGAAGGTGTGCATAAATATGACACTAAAATTTGTTTACAGCTTCTTCATACTGGCCGTTACGCTTATCACCCCTTTAGTGTTTCCGCGAGTAAAATCCAAGCACCGATAAATCCATTTAAACCAAAAGCAATGTCGACTCGCCAGATCTTGGGCACAATCAAAGATTACGCAAAAGCATCAAAGCTCGCCTACAAGGCTGGTTATGACGGCGTTGAGATCATGGGCTCTGAAGGTTACCTGATTAACCAGTTTAGCTGTAAACGTACCAACCTTCGTGATGATGAGTGGGGCGGCAGTATCGAAAACCGTATGCGTTTAGGCGTGGAAACTGTAAAGGCGGTACGTGAAAAAGTTGGTGAGAAATTCATTATTATATTCCGTTTATCAATGCTTGATTTAGTTGAAGGCGGTAATACTTGGGAAGAAGTGGTATTGATGGCAAAGGCAATTGAAGCCGCCGGCGCAACCATTATCAACACAGGTATTGGTTGGCATGAAGCACGCGTCCCGACCATAGCAACGTCGGTACCTCGTGCGGCGTTCACTTGGATCACCGAGCGCATGAAGAAGGAAGTTAGCATTCCACTCGTCACGACTAACCGTATTAATACGCCAGAAGTAGCAGAAGATGTGTTAGCCAATGGTCATGCAGATATGGTGTCCATGGCACGTCCATTCTTGGCAGACGCTGATTTTGTAAATAAGGCAGCGGAAAATCGAAGCGAAGACATCAACACTTGTATTGGTTGTAATCAGGCGTGTTTAGATCATGTGTTCGAACAAAAACGAGCGTCTTGCTTAGTTAACCCACGCGCTTGTTACGAAACTGAATTGAATTTCGAAAACACCAAGCAAGCCAAACGCATTGCTGTGGTTGGTGCAGGCCCTGCAGGATTAGCATTCAGTGTTTATGCCAGCCAACGCGGACATCAAGTAACGCTATTTGATCGTGGCAGTGAAATTGGTGGTCAGTTTAATGTTGCTAAGCAAATCCCGGGCAAAGAAGAGTTTTATGAAACTTTACGCTACTATAAAAACCAGTTGGCGCATCAGCAAGTTGATGTGCAGCTTAACAGCGAGAAAACAGCAGAGCAGCTTGCAAAAGAAGGCTTTGATGATGTCGTTATCGCCACTGGGATCAAGCCTCGTGAATTAGGCATAGAAGGCTTTAAGCATGAAAAAGTTAAGTCATACCTACAAGTGTTGCGTGATAAAGAAGAAGTCGGCAAGAAAGTGGCCATCATTGGCGCTGGCGGTATTGGGTTTGATACAGCAAGCTATTTAGCAGAAGAAGAGTCGCTAACTACCAATATAGAAGCATGGATGAAAGAATGGGGCGTTGATAAAGAATACAATAACGCCGGCGCATTAGCGCCTGCCGAATCAGAGAAGTCTGCACGTGAGATCTACTTACTGCAACGTAAAACAACTAAAGTTGGTAAAGGATTAGGTAAAACCACCGGCTGGATCCATCGTGCCTTCTTGCAAAAGAAAGGCGTGCAAATGATCCCAGGAGTGACTTATAAAGCCATTAATGATCAAGGTATATTGATTGAGGTGGATGGCAAAGAAAGACAAATCGAGGTCGACAACGTCATCATCTGTGCGGGACAAGAGCCAAATAAAGACTTATACAATGCCTTAGTTGCACAAGGGCAAAACTGCCATGTAATTGGCGGTGCAGATATTGCGGCAGAACTAGATGCCAAACGTGCCATTCGACAAGGTGCAGAGCTGGCTGCAAGAATTTAGTTTTTACTGGTCTTTTAAACAAGGATGCACTGACTACCAAAAAAGCCACAAGTGAAGCTCTGTGGCTTTTTTCATTATTGGACAGTTATAAACTTGCCATTAGAATGGCATTAAGAATACAAGCTCAGTGACCGTATGGGTCTCACCGTCAACAAAATCAAAAGCTAATGTTGGTGCAATCATAAAACTTCCAACATGAAAATCATAGCTGCTTTCTACGCGATACAAATCTTCTTTGCCGCCATGAGCGCCGCCAATGTCTTCTTTACCGTAACCTAATCCCAAGCGAATTGAATTCCACGGATGAACATAAGCCATTGCTAAATATACATCTGCGCCATCACCATGATGAGCATCATTGGTTTTTTCAAAGACAATACCGGTGCCCCATAACTCGCTGAGCTTATATTCATACTCGATACCAAAGCTCATTTCAGTTTCGCTGTCAGCGTGCGTTGCACCAATGAAAACCCCAGGAATATGGTGGGCGGTTTCATTTGCGAATGTTTGTGTACTTGCCAAGACCAATAGGCCAGCAATAAGAATGTTCTTTAACATGTGAACCTTTCTATTATCTATATGCAGTCGCTAGATTCTAGGGTGTTCAACCAGTCTAAAGTACACAAATCAGGTAATAAAAATAGTGAAATTTGTAACATTATGGACAATTAACATTGTTACAAGCAACCCACTTAGGAATTTGATGAGCTAACAGGAAATTATCAGTTGGCGTGTAAAGAGAGAATTAATGGCAAGATAGACTACGTAAACCCTACATGGCGAAATCAATGAGGTAGAGTTTACGTATACGGGAGTTATTTACTCTTTATTTGTTTGTATTTTTGCCTGCTTAACCATTTCTCTAACATCCGAAAGCAAAGCTTTAGCATCATAAACAATACCGTCTTTAATGGTATAGTTTACGCCGCCTGAACGCTCTGGTTTATTGCTTTCATTGAGCTTGAAGTGGCCTGTGCCATAGAGCACTTTGAAATTACGCAATGGGTTTTCACCGACAATCACTAAATCCGCCTTTTTGCCGACACGAATAGAGCCAATATCATTTGCTAAGCCCAGTGCTTCAGCACCATTAATAGTTGCAGATTCAATCACTTCTAAAGCATTGAAACCTGCTTCACGCAAAAGTTCTAACTCGCGAATATAACCAAAACCATAAATTTTGAAGATATAGCCCGCGTCTGAGCCCGTTGTTACACGGCCGCCGTGATTTTTGTAGTCGTTTAAAAAGGCCATCCATTGCTGATAATTCTTCTTCCACGCAATTTCGTCATCCGTTGTCCAATCAAACCAGTAAGAGCCATGGGCGTAACGGTTCGGCTGGAAAAAATCCCATAATGTCGGCAAAGTATATTCTTCATGCCAATCCGCATTCATTTCACGCATTAAATCGCGACTTGCTTCATAAATGGTCATGGTCGGGTTGATGGTAAAGTCTAATTCCAACAGTTCATCACGAACGTCCAGCCATTTTTCTGTGTCAGGTTTTGCCGCTTGCTGCCACAACCGTCCTGCTTCGCCAAAACGATCTTGCTCATTGTTATAATTATAATCTGGCGAATAATTTTGAATGTGCTGATGCTCAAAGAGCGCTTCAGGTAAGCCGTACCAATGCTCCATGGTGGTCAGCCCTAGTCGTGCTGAGTCAACTACATTCATATTAGTCACTTCGAGTTGGGCGTGGTGCATCATACTGCCAAGTCCATGCTTTTTCGCTTCATCTAAAGCGGCTGCCATGATTTCTGGAGGAGCGCCGAAAAATTTAATGCCTTTAGCGCCCTTTTTAGCAATATTCTTTACCCAAGCGCGGGCTTGTTTCGGCGTTGTAATTGGCTCTTTTTGTTCCATACCAAAGCCAACATAAGGAATGATGCGTGGCGCTGCAATAGTGTTTTTCTCGCTTCGCTCAACATGATCCATAACCCAATTAACGCCGTTAAAACTGCCCGGCTCTCTCACGGTAGTAATCCCATGTGCCAGCCACAGTTTAAAGACGTATTCAGCAGGAATATTCTCTGCACTACCGCCAATATGACCGTGCATATCAATAAAGCCAGGCAAAATATATTGTCCTTCAATATTTATTTCTTTATCACCAGCTTGCAATTTAGGACGCTTTTTCGGTTTGATAGGCACGCCAGGGTTACCGACATTAACGATACGTTTGATGCGATCATTTTCAATGACAATATCAACCGGCCCCATTGCAGGTGCACCTTCGCCGTTGACCATAATACCGCCACGTAAAATCAAGCGTTTATAGGGCCCGTCACCCTCGGCTCGCTTTGGCGCTTTATCACCAGGGGCAGCGACGGATAGCCACGATAGGCAAAATCCAATAACTAAGATGAACGTTTTCATGCTAAATTCTCTTTGTAATTATTTGCTAACACTGTAGCGAATGTATACAAAATACGGTAGTCAATCTCGATAAAATGCCCAGTAAAAGAGATGAATATTTTGATAAATATCGATAACATACTTTTTTAACCATAGATATTTCCACCATATGTTTTCTGAAATAGTTACCCCTCGCTTTAGCGACACCGATGCCTTAGGCCATATAAATAACACTATGATCCCTGTTTGGTTTGAAGGTGCTAGAAACCCTGTTTTTAAACTCTTTACACCGGAAATGAACTTAAAAGCTTGGCCTTTAATTTTGGCAAAAATTGATGTTAACTTTGAAGCGCAAATATATTACGGCAAAGACATTGAGGTTCGCACCTACATTAGCCGTATTGGTGGCTCATCATTCGATGTCTATCAGGAGCTGTGGCAAGAAAATAATCGCGTCTCGTTCGGTACTGCTGTGATGGTACATTTTGATTACAGGAGCCAATCATCCGCTAAAATTCCGGATGATATTAAGAAGCAGTTATCAAGGCACAATGTCGAGCTGTAGTTTATCGCCTATTAAAAAAATTAAATATCAATGGCGTCAAGGTCGTGAGATAAAATCCTAGAAAAAAGTGTTATTCGTACTTTGGATTGTTGATGCACAGTGATAGAATCGATCAACTCAGATTCGTTTTTTCATTTGTTAGATAAACGAATGAATTTTAAGTCGGCATGAATAGGTGCCGCCAGATACAGTAGGAAATTTTCATGGCCAGTCGTGGTATTAATAAAGTCATCATCGTCGGTAATATTGGGCAAGACCCAGAAGTTCGTTTTATGCCAAATGGTGGGGCAGTAGCTAATTTTACAGTTGCGACATCAGAAACATGGAAAGACAAACAAAGCGGTGAGCAAAAAGAGAAAACTGAATGGCACCGTATAGTAATGTATCAACGCCTTGCAGAGATTGCAGGTGAATATCTTAAAAAAGGCTCTAAAGTGTATTTAGAGGGTCGTTTACAAACTCGTAAATGGCAAAACCAGCAAGGTGCTGATCAGTACACGACAGAAATTATTGCCAATGACATGCAAATGTTAGACTCACGCGGTCAAGGCCAAGGCGGTGGTGGTTTCCAAGCACAGCAAAGTGGTGGTTTCAACCAGCAAAACACGGCTCAATCAGGTGGTTTTAACCAACAACCTGCACAGCAGCAAGGGGGCTTTAGACAGCAACCTGCGCAAGCAGCACCGCAACAACAAGGTGGTTTCAACAAACCAGCACAAGCAGCACCACAGCAGCAAGGTGGCTTTAATCAGCAACCTGTGCAACAAGGTGGATTTAATCAACAACCTGCCCAGCAACAAGGTGGCTTTAACCAACAACCTGCCCAGCAAAATGCACCTAAAGTGAACCCGCAAGAGCCAACTATCGACTTCGATGACGATATTCCGTTCTAGGAAATGTCAGTAAGAATTTTAGAATAAATTTGTTAAGGGTCTGTTGTTACAGACCCTTTTTATTTTCTAATAGATTTACTATCTGCCGTTATTTAACTTCCATGCGCACTGCGTCAACACTCCATTACCTTCCTAGTTGTGACGGTGAACGTTTTACAAAACTATCTCTTCATTCCTCTGAGTAATTCGCCGCATGCATATGACTCTATCAGAGATTATTCATGTACTACTGTTTCGATAATCGTTCCCAGATTTTGTTATTTACAACGACAATAAATTCTGCCCTGCGACAATGCCCTTGGCACCTTAGCAGCCAAAACGACAATCTGAGCTTCTATTTTCATTAGTACTGGAGCACGCCTACTTTAGATAGATAAATGAATTACCACTCTTGCCTAAAAGTTAAACATCTTTGATTGTATACAATATATCTTACTGATATGATTCTGCTCTAACTGAAGGTCAAAATTATAATAACAAGGACTTTTTAAATGACGGAAGCACAGCGTAGCCCTTTTCATCAATCCTTCTATGTTGCGAACTGTATGGAGATATTGGAGCGATTTGCCTGGTATGGTATGTACACGTTATTGGCGTTATATATTACTAGCCCAGTGTCTCAAGGGGGGTTAGGGCTGAATCAATCAGAGAAGGGGCTGATCATGGGTATTGTCCCGTTTTTCCTCTATTTATTTCCCATTGTTTCCGGTGCCCTAGCAGATAGATATGGTTACAAGCGCATGTTTATTTTGTCATTTATCATTATGACGCCTTGCTATTATTTACTTGGGCATATCAAGGACATGGGGTCCTTCATGGCGATCTTTATGCTTGTTGCACTGGGCGCAGGTATTTTTAAGCCTGTGGTTACCGGCACCATTGGACGCACAACCGATGCAACAAACCGCGGTTTAGGCTTCGGCATTTTTTATATGATGGTGAACATTGGCGGCGCGCTTGGTCCTCTTATTGCCCCCATTATTCAAAAGAAGCTTGGCTGGGATTGGGTGTTTACTTTTGCCGCGATTTGGATCGCTTTAAACTTTATTCCGGTGTTGTTTTTCTACAAGGAGCCTTCAACCCAACCAACGAACAAGTCTTTTAAGCAGGTGATGCAAGAGATGCAGCTCGTGTTGGGCAATGGACGATTAGCCCTGTTAATTTTCCCGTTGTTGATCATTCTTGTTGCCTATAACGCTAATCTTATTCCCTCGCTGGGCAATTTCAGTGCCGGGTGGATCACTTTATTTCTCACGATGGTTCTTATTGTTTTATCCGTGCTGTGGGATGTCTTTAATTTACGAACAAGCAAGCAAAATCCATTGGACATTCGACCTTGGTATCGCCAAACCATGAAAATAGGCAACAAAGCGTTCATGGTATATCTATTGATAATGTCTGGCTTTTGGACCGTGTACTTACAACTGTTTATCACCCTACCCAGTTTTGTTCGAGATTTTGTCGATACCGGTGATTTAGTCAATGCACTACACGCATTAGGCCCTTGGTTTTATGATGTATTTGCGGCAATTAACCTTGATGCCATCAAAGAAGAGTTATTGAGACTTGCGCCTACTTACACAGTAAATGCGACCAGCGGCTCCCTGGAGTCGGCTCGTGCGGCCATGGCGTCGTTAGATATTCGAGTGCCCACGGCAGAGTTGAGCAGCGCATTGTTACAGATATCCAACGAGCCTGCTTTAGCCTCACAATATGCCAATACGTGGGCAGAGAAATATCGACAAATTAACCCTGGCACGCTGCTCGGGTTAGACTTTTTAATGATTGTATTTTGCCAAATCTTAATCAGTAATCTCATTAAGAAATGGCCGGTGTTACCTACACTAATTGCTGGTACTGCACTTGTTTCTTTTGGTTTATGGTTTGGCAGTCTAGCCCATGGTTTGGTCATGGGTGGTACGCTTGTGGCCACCTCCATTTTGATTTTTGCAACCGGAGAAATGATAGCATCACCTAAGAGCCAAGAATACGTTGCTTCCTTTGCTCCACAAGACAAAGTGGCCATGTTTATGGGGTATTACTTCGTTGCCTTAGCACTCGGGAATCTATTTGGGGGCTTGCTTTCCGGCTGGCTTTATCAAACCTTTGCTATTGATATGTCACAACCCAATATGATGTGGTCCATTATTGGTCTATTAGGACTATTCACTTGTCTTGCTTTGTACATTTTCAGCAAAACCATGCAACACGACATTGAAAAACAGCAGCAATTAGCTGAAGTGAACTGATTGAGAGAATAAAATGACATCTGTTTCAACACAATTTAGCCAGTGGCAAGCGCCACAAAATTTTACCACATTACACACCCTTGATTGTCATACGGGCGGCGAGCCACTACGCATCGTCACTGATGGTTTTCCTGAGCTAAAAGGGAATACGGTATTGGAAAAGCGTCGCTACTGTAAGACGCATTATGATCACTTACGCACTGCCTTGATGTTTGAGCCACGAGGTCACGCGGATATGTACGGTGCGATTGTATTACCACCAGAGCGAGAAGACAGTCACTTCGGCGCTATATTTATTCATAATGAAGGCTACAGCAGTATGTGTGGTCATGCGACCATTGCATTGACAAAGTTTGCCGTTGAAGCAGGCATTGTTGCCAAAACAGGCGCAGTAACACAAGTTAAGATTGACGTACCGTGCGGACAAATTAATGCCTTTGCTTATGGTGATGGTGATGGTGATTCAATTGATAAAGTGACTTTTGAATGTGTCCCTTCTTATGTGGTTTACCAGGATCAGAGCATTCATGTCGAAGGAATAGGACAAGTTAACTTCGATGTTGCCTTTGGTGGCGCGTATTATGCCTATGTCGATGCCACTCAACTTGGGCTCAAGTGCAACGCACATGATTACAATCAACTGATTGATTATGGTCGTAAAATCAAAGCGGCAGTGAGTGAGAAATTCCCCATCACTCATCCTTATGAGCCTGATCTAAGTTTTCTGTACGGCACTATCTTTATTGAACCAAGTGAGCAACCCGGTATTCATAGTCGTAATGTTTGTGTATTTGCTGATGGCGAAGTCGATCGCAGCCCAACAGGTAGTGGTGTCAGTGGCCGAGTTGCGCTGCATTTTGCCAAACAGGAAGTTCCCCTCAATCACCCTATTATCATTGAAAGTATTTTAGGGAGCCAATTTCAAGTCGAAGCTAATCGCATACAAGCATTTGGCGAACATCAAGCCGTCATTCCTCGCGTTACGGGTAATGCGTTTATCACAGGGAAAAGTGAATTAATTATTGATCCTAATGATCCATTAAAAGCTGGCTTCATACTCAGGTAAGCACCAACGTATAAAGAGCGTAAATATGAATAGAATTGAAAAATTAAGAACAACATTGAATTTAGAAAAGCTAAACAGCTTTTTGATCTTCAACGATCACAATATTACCTATTTAACGGGATTTAATGGCCATGCAGCCACTATATTGCTGACACCACTGCACAACTATTTGATCACAGATTATCGATATTATGAGCAAGCAAAGACACAGGCCGTTGACATGGATATTGTTTGTCGTGATCGAGTAAACCAAAGTTTGCCTAGTTTAATCAATGAACTGCTTATCAAAGAGCAAGTAAGTGAGCTTGCTTTTGAAAGTGCCCATTGCTCAGTTGAACAGTGGCAAAGTATTCATCAAGGCATTCAGGTTAACACTGTCATTGGTAAAACCCGGTTGGTAGAAGATTTACGTTATGTTAAAGATGACTCAGAAATAGCCTCGATAGCACAAGCGGCGGATATCGCCGATCAAGCACTTGCCATCACACTAACTCACATTCAAGACGGTATGTGTGAACGAGATTTAGCCCTAGAACTTGATTATCAAATGGCTAAACTTGGGTCTGAAGGAACCGCTTTCGATACCATCTTGCTGTTTGGCGAACGAAGCGCCCTACCACATGGCATTCCTGGAAACAGAAAATTAAAGCGAGGAGATTTAGTCCTTATCGACTTTGGCGCAAGAATTAACGGCTATCGATCTGACATGACACGGACTTATGTTTTTGGTGAAGCGTCACCAAAACAAAAAGAAGTTTACCAAATCGTTCAACAAGCACAGCAAGCAGCGCTCGACACTCTAACCGAAGGCATCACAGGTGAGCGTTTATATCAAAGTGCTGCCGATGTGTTAACCCAAAGTCCTTATGCACAATACATGGGTGAAGGTTTAGGACACGGCCTTGGGCTTGATCTACATGAATTTCCCATTATGGGGGCAGGTTGTGACCTTACCATCTACAAAGGCTCCGTCATTACCATCGAACCGGGTATCTACATTCCCAATTGGGGCGGTATACGCATAGAAGACGATGTCGTATTAACAGATAACGGATTAAGCATATTAAATAAAGCGCCTAAAGCATTACTTGAGCTTTAATCAAATTCACCTACGGACATAATATAGCAATGAAAATTATTAGCGCAGCACAAGTGCAGCAACACTTATCTTTTAAACACCTGATCCCTTTACTTGAGCAGGCATTCACACAACCTTTTACTATGCCTCAACGGCAGGTCTTTCATTTAGACGAGAGCCATTCTCGTGATGCCTTTGCCTTACTACCTTCATGGAATAACGAAGTGATTGGCACAAAAGCGTTTACCTATTTTCCTGATAACAACGCAGATGAAGGATTGCATAGCCTTTATTCAAAAATCATGCTCTTTAAGCGAACGACTGGCGAGCCATTAGCACTGGTAGATGGCACCAGCGTAACCTATTGGCGCACCGCTGCAATTTCTGCGTTGGCCAGTAAGCTTTTGTCAAATCAAGGCAGTGAGCATTTGGTTTTATTTGGTACTGGCAACCTAGCCCCCTATTTAATTAAAGCTCACTTGAGTGTACGCCCACTAAATAAAATCACTGTTGTTGCGCGCTCAGAGGAAAAAGCAATAAGCCTTATTCAATCGATGCAAAACGATTATCCTGACGTGTTTTTTTCTACGTGCGATAACATCGAACAAAGTGTGAAAACAGCAGATATTATTTGTTGTGCAACCGCCAGCGGTGAACCCTTGTTTGATGGCAATCATTTAAAACCAGGAGCTCATGTCGATTGTTTGGGTAATCATAATAACGACAAACGCGAATGTGACACCACCACAGTGACTCGTGCACGTGTTTATGTCGACAGTTTAGTCAATAACTTAGCAGAAGCCGGTGAACTACTATTGCCAATGGCTGAAGGTGCGTTTCAGCAGGAGGATATTATCGCTGAACTTGCTGAACTGTGCCGCAATCCTGCAAAAGGTCGACAAGATAAAGACGAGATTACCCTGTTTAAATCTGTCGGTACCGCCATCAGTGATTTAGTCACAGCGAACTATGTGTTTCAACAACTTTCATGATGAAGTCTTTAAAACTTTAACTAACAACAATTAAACAAGGTAACTCCATGAATATACGACTGACACTCACTAAGTTACGGCAGGTATTTACTTGTACGCTCACCTTAGTCATTGCCAATATTGCAATATCCCTGCATGCAACACCTGTCTATGCATTAACAAGCAATGAAGCAGAGACAAATGCTGTTCAGGTATTAGCTATAGCAGGTCAACTTGCTGCCAATGAGCAACCTGTTGACTCGCCGGCCATGTCATCAGCTAATTTAAACACCATCATTACCGAGCTAAGCCTTTTAACTAGCAATACATCAGCATTGAGCACCAACCAACGCAATGTACTTTTTCATGGCTTAACCTATCTCGATCGTTATTCGTTTTATGGCAAAAAACCCAATGATGAACAACTAAAAGCGATCTCATCACTATTACTAAGCTTATCAAATATTAAAACAGACAAAGACTTTGAATTAGATCGCTTACTCAGTCAAAATTTACACCGTTGGTTAACTATTGCGGACAGTGAGCAGTGGCTTGATGAGCTGACTTGGTTAACGGCTCAATTGTCGCAAAATATCGCCGCTTATAATCCCAGTAAAGCCAAATATAATACTGACTATCGAGAAAATGTTTGGCAAAACCTCTTTGCGCATATCACTTATTTAAGATGGCTTAAGAACAACACAAGCGAATCAAATAAAGAAGCTTTTGCTAAATTTTGGCCGTTATATTATAAACAGTTATCCGCTCTACTTGCTGGTCAGCTTGAGATATCTTCATCCAACGAAAACGCTCAATGGGTAACACAGCACTTATTGTGGTTAGTCGCAAAATCAACGCTGTTACTTGATACAGAAAACGCATCAACAGATGATGAACAAGCGAATAATATTTTAACCACCATTGACCAAAATATTATTACCATGATCGAAAAAAACTATGGCGGTGATACCGTAGCAATCAGTAAATTACTCACCGAATATTACCTTGTGCCTAGTTTTAGAACAGATGAAAGCTGTCAAGAAGAGCAATGGAAAAACTACTGTTACAAAGCAACGTTAGAAGACGTATTACCACAAAAGCATGAATGTTCGTCATCATTGTTTATTCGCTCTGAGCAACTTTCCACTCAGCAACTCACAGACAGTTGCACTAAACTCACTTCACAAGAAGCACGCTTCCACCAGTTATTTGAAACGAATTATCAGCCAGTTGCTAATGACGGTAACACTTCTTTAAGAGTTGTGGTGTTCGATGATTGGTCACAATATCATCGTTATGCGCCAATGCTATTTGATATCAATACTGATAATGGCGGCATGTATATAGAAGGGACACCGTCAAAGCCTGGAAATCAGGCGACATTTTTTTCATTCGAGGCCTTTTGGTTACGACCAACCTTTAAGGTTTGGAACTTGAACCACGAATATGTTCATTACTTAACTGGGCGTTTCACCACATACGGGCCGTTTGGACATTTCCCAAATCGTATGGTGTGGTGGTCAGAAGGTGTTGCTGAATATATTGCCAGAGATAACAATAACGAACGAGCCTCTAAAACATTGCTTAAAGCCGAGCCAAGTGAAATCCCATCATTGGGTGAAGTGTTTGATACTGAATATGCTGATGGCTCAGAACGTGTCTACCAATGGAGCTATTGGGCAGTTCGTTTTCTAGCAGAAAATCATCAACAACGTTTAGTGTCTTTGAAAAACGACATTTATAAAGACTATTTTGATGGCTACAGTGAGCAACTGGATAACACTGCAAATGAGCTAAAAGAGGATTTTCATGCATGGCTGTTAAATCAAAGAAAAATGCTTGAAAGCAAAAGCCAAGCAGCTGATACAGTCAAAGAGAAATTGCCTAGGAAAGTGAATCGTTACTTGTACCCTAACTTTCTAAAGCCGGAATTTGTGCCTGCCCATTGGTTGAAATAATAGATAAATTAAAGGTTAAATGTCTTGGCATTTAACCTTTTCAACTTCTGCTCTTTGCTTAACTCTCTGCTTAAGCCACCTAAACCTCGAAATACTGTATTTATAACAAAAATAAATCACTTTCCTATACAAAGGCTTAGCGACACTGATTAAATAAGCAGCATTTTTATTGATCTAGATCCTCTCCTTCACTGCCTGAAAAAACTATGATTCGCGCAATTTTCAACCAGTCGAACTTGGCTTTATCAAGTGACGACGTCATGGATTTATAAAAAATCATGACATAATACAGGTGACAATATGAAAACATTTACATTAATGGCGCTACTTACTTTATCTTTTTCACAAGCAGCTAATGCTTATGACTTTACCGTTCCGAGCAATGCAAATACGGACGAGTCACAATATTGCCTCAACGCAGTAACTGGCAATCAAACCATTGCTGAAATTGCTGAGCTAGTCGGCGTTGCTGAAGAAAATATTGACCGTAAAATCGCGTGTAATGGCGTTGGTATCACAGACTTTGTAAAACAATACAAAGACCAACCACAAATCAGCCATGAAATAATCACTCAAAACCAGTTTTCACTGACTGCAGCTAACGGTAATAGCTCAGGTCAATTGTGTGTAATCGCCGCATCAGGTGATTTAGATAAATTGCAACGTGTTATCCGTAGCCAAGACATGAACATGAAGTACTTTATTAAATACAACAATTGTAACAACCTTTCTGTTATTGATTTCGTTAAAAAGTTCGGTAGTGAACAAACAGCTGTTGAACTACAAAACTACCTTTAATGGTGTTTAGACCATATTAACTTGCTACAGGTTAACACTATTCAAAAAGGAGCCTTCTGGCTCCTTTTTTTATGACAACCAGACATAGATCTGAAGCCTTATCTAGTTACCATTGTTACAACTTCCTCTTGATTAATGTAGCAAAAGCCCAATGTATTTTACATGGCCATTTTTTGTATATAACTTACAGTGCACTACACGCGTTCTAAATTGTTCTCATTAGGCATGAAAGACTGCCTGCCCTTGATCATTGCTGCCATTCCGTTTGGCATCATTTATGGTGCACTCGGACAAACCACGTCATTGTCGCCTTGGGCCGTACTTGCGATGTCTTTATTCGTTTTTGCCGGCTCCGCGCAATTTATTGCAGTTGGCCTACTCGCAGCATCCGCTAGTTGGCCGGTTATAGTATTGACCACTTTTTTTGTGAATTTTCGTCACTTACTTTATAGCGCCAATCTATTGCCGCACATAAAACAATATAATCAAAAAGTACGTATCCCAATGGCATTTCTTTTAACAGATGAAAGCTTTGCTGTAGCAAGTAACTATCTAAAAGAACATGCCAACCAACCCAATTTTAGTTGGTATTATTTTGGCGCTGCGTTGTTTATGTACCTTAATTGGCAAGTGTGTACAGTCATAGGTTTATTTATCGGTCAGAGCGTTCCTAACATGGCTGAATGGGGGTTAGATATGGCCATGGTCGTTGCTTTCATCGGTATTGTTGTTCCTTGCTTGCATAATCGCGCGACATTGGCCTGTGCGGTGGTTGCAGGTGGACTATCATTGATCTCGTATGATTGGCCACACAAAACAGGACTTTTGTTCTCAGCAATTAGTGCCATTTGGGTTGCGATGTACCTAGAGAAACAAGAAAAAACACTTGCCGAGATTAACAGGGAGGCTGACTAATGGAAGAATTTTGGTTGATCATCGGCATGATGGCAGTCACATTTGGTATTCGCTACGTCCTTTTTGCCGCTGCCGATAATATTGAGTTTCCTGATAAGCTAAAACGAGCGTTAAATTATGTACCCATAGCTGTACTTACCGCGATTATTTTCCCCGCGGTATTTATACCCAAAGGGGAGTTGTATTTAAGTTTGAACAATCCATATATTATTGGTGCAATAGTCGCCGTAGGTATTAGTTACTGGAAAAAAAGTATGTTGCTTACCGTCATTATAGGATTAATTGCGTTTGCACTATGGAAATTCTTGCTGCTCAACATTTAACGAGTTGAAAACTTATGGACATTAAAAACTTTGCGTCAAGTTGCGAGCGAAACAAAGCCGTCATATTCGAACACCTTAAAGCCGCGTTGTCATCACACCAAGAGCGCTTTAACTTAACACAGACCAAAGTACTAGAACTTGGTAGCTATTCTGGCCAACACGCGATCCACTTTTGTCAGCAACTTAATAAGGTACAATGGCAACCTAGTGATGTAGAACAAAACATTGCCCTGTTAAAACATAACCTAGGCCTGTTTTCGCTGAACAATTGCTTGGCCCCTATCACCCTTGATGTAAGCAATAAAAGCCAATGGCCAAACAAGAAATATGACCTAATTTTTACCGCTAACACTTTGCATATCATGTCGTGGCAACATGTTGAGCAGCTGTTTGATCACATGGTGATGAGCACAGAGTCACATGCTATGTTTCTTGTTTATGGCCCATTTAAGTATCGGGGAGATTTTACCAGCCCTAGTAATGCTGAATTTGACGTTTGGCTCAAAGACAGAGATCCCCAAAGTGGTATTCGAGACCTTGAAAAAGTGACACTGTTAGCCAACAACGCGGGCTTTACCCTAGAACACGATATCGATATGCCAGCAAACAACCAATTACTGGTTTGGCAAAAAACGCCGCTGTAAATTAACTTTTATTAGCGTTTAACAGCTCAATAATTTCTTTTTCAAATGCTACTTTCTTCTTTTGGTTAAAACCACGATGTGCACTTACGATACTACCTTCTTGATTGACCATATAACTGCTAGGCATGCCTTTGACTTTGAGTTTTCGGGCAGTTGTTCCCTTGGGATCGTAAATAACCTTGAAATTAGCAGGAATTTCAGCAAGAAATTCATCAGCAAACTGGCGCTCTGCGTCCAAGTTAACACTCAAAATAACAAAGCCTTGTGCTTCATATTTAGCTTTCATTTCATTCATCCATGGGAACGACTTTCGACAAGGCTTACACCATGATGCCCAAAAATCGATATAGATAACTTTCCCTCGATTGTCTGAAATGTGTTGCTCGAGTTGTTGCTGCGCCAGCTCATTCGCAACACTTGTGTTACCAATTATTAAGCTAAATATTATTAGCACTTTAATAAAATTTTTCATTGATGCCGTCTTTTGGTATGTAATGCGTAAATTGTGTCACAGCTTTAGCGCTTGACCAAGTTGAAGAACGAATTAAGTTATACTTTTCAATATGCTCGAGAAATAAATTAACTAACTAAGCTGATACCAATCCTTGCTAATCACGCTCTCCAATTACAAAAATTACGATTTGTTAAAACATTTTAACGTTATTTTGACGTATAATGATAAAATACTTTAAACGCTTTTCATGATAAATCAGGAGCTTAGCTAAGTGTCTTTCATCCCCAAAATTACATTTGGCCTATTTGTTTACGCAATGGTTTTTAACGCCATGTCACAAGAGCACACCAATCCAATTACACCAGAACACAAAAAATGGCTCCAAGAAAAGTTCAGTGTTCAGCATCAGCAAATCATGCCCAAAGTCGCGGTAGCGGATATGTTCTATGGCTGTAATTTAAGCCGAAACACTGAGCCTACTCACATTCCTTTAAAGATGCTGATTGAAAAAGTTGACAAAAACTCATTAGCGCAGAAGCTTTCTGCTTGTTTAGGTGAGCAAACTTTACAATCTGAGCAAGCGCTTAATTTCGGGTTAATTGGTTGCTATTCGGATCATTTTTCTACTTTGTCAGAACAAGACAGAAAAGAGAAACTTGAATTAGTGCATGGTGCCATCACTCGATTATCAAAAGAAGAGCGTCAAAAAAGTTTCACCAAATGCGTCACCGAACAGGCAATCAAGTACCTTAAATAACCGTTCTTTGGCAAACTCTTTATTGGCTGGTGTGTAAATATAGGATGCATTCGTATTCAATGGAAACTCGAATCTCTTTCAGTAATGATTCATTAAATTACTGAGGCGCTTTTTAGCACCTGCCCATTACAGGATCAGCATGAATTATTTCCCGAAAATTGCTATTTTGCTTTCATTACTATGCAGCAGCATTTCTCAATCAGCAACCGTATCGAGCGGCACGTTAACCACCTTAACCTCGTTTAAGTCTGAATTAGTGACCCAGCGAGATATCCATATTTGGCTGCCCAATGGATATAACGAAAACCACGCCTACGACGTTTTGTACATGCATGACGGTCAAATGCTATTTGATGCAAATACTACATGGAACAAACAAGAGTGGGGCGTTGATGAAATAGCCTCAAAACTGATCGCTGAAAAGAAAGTAAGACCTTTTATCGTTGTTGGTATTGATAACGATGTACAAACCAGACACAGCGATTATTTTCCGCAAGCTGCGTTTAATTTATTGACCAAACAACAGCAGCAAACAACCTACTTGGCCAAGCGCGATGCTGATACGTTGATGCTTAAAAAGCCAATAAACTCAGATAACTACCTTAAATTTTTAGTCACTGAACTTAAGCCGTACATCGATAGCACCTACTCTGTAAACACCTCTGTTGAATCAACGTTTATTCTCGGCTCAAGCATGGGAGGCTTGATCTCAATGTATGCGATAAGTGAGTATCCAGATGTTTTTGGCGGGGCCGCCTGTTTATCTACGCATTGGCCGGGCGTTGCGCCTCATGATGGCAACCCAATTCCTGACGCGTTTGCCAAATACATGTCAGATAACTTACCGGCTCCTGATAATCATAAAATCTATTTTGATTATGGTGATAAAACATTAGATGCCTTCTACCCGCCATTACAACAAAAAATAGACAAGGTCATGAAAGTCAAAGGATATGACGAATCACAATGGCAAACGTTTTTTTTCAAAGGTCACAATCACAGCGAAAATGCTTGGCGTAGCCGATTAGATAAACCTTTGCTCTTTCTACTCGGTAAAAACTAACGAGTAAAGGGTATACGCCTTAGCTCAACCCTATAACTGAATCCCTTAACTTTCCCTAAGTGCAGGGTGAAAAACACACATTACAATGAATCTTTCGACGGTGTTGAGCTCAAGTAATAGAACAAAATCAAGTTAGCAATAAACCATAGATCTTTAATCAGGAAGTGCCCACCGGTTGATAAAATCGTTTGTGGTGAAATCGCTGAATCCCATGTCACTAGAAAGGTTTGCGTCACAATGAACACCGCACCAGACATTATAATAGCAGGCATGATAAAGCGAGGGTTTAACATTGCGACCACTAGTAGCAGCACAGCGATAAGATCATAGACCCCGATGATGTTCGACGTCATTTGTAAATCCCAAACATCATACATCCATGACATCAATGGCGAAGAAGCAACCAGGTCTTCTATACCTTTTGCCTCGAGTAGTGTGAACTTCATGCCACCAATCCAAAGCAAAACAATCATCACAGGAATAACCTGAATCCATCGGTTTAAGCTGCTTGGCGTATTATATCGATAAAAAAACATTCCAACTGAGAACAAAGCAAAATACTTAATGGTTCCTTGACCTGAGCCTATTGCAGGAAAGCCCCCTAAACTGTCAATCCACATTGTATCCGCCAATAAGCTGAACAGTGGAACAGCACTGATTAGCATTAACCAAAGACCTAACGGTTGATAAAACTGCTGTTTCTTTAATGCAATCGCTGCCAATATTGCGGTAATCAAAAAGCCAACGGACGCCATGCCATTAAACACTGTCGCTGGCAACATAGAGCTCAGCCGATAAAAATCCGTCACTAGAGTAATATGTTTATGTTCACCTAATAACAGCGAGCTAACACCAAGTAAAAGTGTCGATAGTGCGATTAATACCAATACACTTTTTGTTTGAAACTGCTCAGTCATTTTATACCTTTTCATTGCATATCATTCTCAGTCAACAATAGACCTGATTTCTTCTGAATGCTTTCAAAAAACTTCATAAGTGTCTACCTACTGACCTTAAATTCAATCCAAGAAAAATATAAATGTTAGTGCCAAATAGAGTGAAAACAGCTTAAATATGTCAATATAATAACTATATGGAATAAGAATTAGGCTTATGTATATCAATATCTTAATACTTTGTAACATTCTAGCTTTTTCATTATTGGTAAAGATGTCTTATAGTCAAAATATATTAAGCAAAGAAACGGGTGAGTTATGGGACAAGAAACACCAAAAATTTTAGTCGTCGATGATGACATGCGCTTACGCGCGCTTCTTGAACGTTATTTAGTTGAGCAAGGATTTGTAGTTAGAAGTGCGGCAAATTCAGAGCAAATGGACCGCTTACTTGAGCGGGAAAATTTTCACCTACTAGTGCTCGACTTAATGCTGCCAGGTGAAGATGGACTATCTATTTGTCGTCGACTTCGTCAAGACGGTAATAATATTCCGATTGTCATGTTAACTGCGAAAGGCGATGAGGTGGATCGTATTATCGGTCTTGAATTAGGCGCTGATGATTACATGCCCAAGCCGTTTAACCCACGAGAATTATTAGCGCGGATTAAAGCAGTATTGCGCCGTCGTGTTTCAGAAGCACCGGGCGCACCATCACTTGAAGAGAATGTCATCTCGTTTGGTGAATATCAGCTAAATTTAGCTACACGCGAAATGAACAAAGGGGATGTGAATATGCCGCTAACCAGTGGTGAATTCGCAGTATTAAAAGCCTTAATTACACACCCTCGTGAGCCACTTTCTCGTGACAAATTGATGAATTTGGCCCGTGGTCGTGATTATTCTGCACTTGAACGCAGTATAGATGTACAAGTGTCACGATTACGTCGTATGCTTGAAGAAGATCCAGCGAAGCCTCGCTATATTCAAACTGTTTGGGGACTTGGCTATGTCTTTGTTCCTGATGGACAAGAAGCGGCCTAATTAAAGTTATTTATGAAGATATTGCCACGCAGTGCTTTTGGGCAAACCGTATTATTACTTGGTGTACTTTTAATGATAAACCAAGTTGTCTCGTTTATTTCGGTCAGCTTATACATTATCCAGCCAAGTACTCAACAAATAAATGAGTTGCTCGCCAAACAAGTACGCGTGGTTTTTATCGACATAAAAGATGCTGAGCTCAGTCCTGCTATGGCAGAAGCATTTCAACGAGAAACAGGCATAGGTGTTTATCGCGAACGAGATGCAATGCAACTTGGCCTTCAAGACGCGGTATTTCTAGAGTTTCGTTCATCACAAATGTCTGAGCTCTTAGATGGACCAGCTGAAGTAAGAATTTCTCAAGGAGAGGAATATTTATTTTGGATCCGACCACCACAAATGCCCAGTTTGTGGGTAAAAATTCCACTCACAGGCTTAGAAGAAGCAAACTTTTCACCTTTACTGCTATTTTTGGTGATATTAAGTGTGTTATCTGTGGCAGGTGGCTGGATATTTGTTCGACAACTAAACCGACCTTTACAATCGTTGCAGCACGCAGCGGAAGAAGTTGGCCGAGGGGATTTCCCCGAGCCTTTGGCTGAAGTTGGTACATCTGAAATTGTTGCTGTTACCCAAGCCTTTAATCATATGTCTAAAGGCATCAAGCAACTTGAAGAAGACAGAAACTTGCTAATGGCTGGTATTTCCCACGATTTAAGAACCCCTTTAACTCGTATTCGATTATGTTCAGAAATGATGTCAGCCGAAGATGACTTTTTAAAAGAAGGTATAGAAAGCGATATAGATGACATGAACTCGATCATCGATCAGTTTATCGACTACATACGACACGACAGTAAAGATAAAGCGGAAATCGCAGAGCTCAATGTATTGGTTGAAGACGTTGTCCAGGCTGAAACACCCACCGATCGCGTTGTTAAATTCACCGGCCACCAAAGCCCTCAATTGCCACTTAGATATATTGCGGTAAAGCGTGCTATCGCCAATTTGATTCAAAATGCGATCCGCTATACCGATGGCAAAATTACGGTGGAAACAGGTATTGAAGATAAACATAATGCCTATGTTTCAGTCAGTGATGAAGGCAGTGGCATTGATGAAGCAGATATTGAAAGACTATTTCAGCCCTTCACGCAAGGTGATAAAGCAAGAGGTACAGAGGGCAGCGGGTTAGGTTTAGCCATTATCAAACGAATTGTCGATACCCACGGTGGTAGTGTTGTGCTAAGAAATATAGAAACTGGTGGGTTACAAGCTAAGATTATCTTGCCATTAAAGCACTAGAACGATGTATCCATCAACAACGCTAAGGGGTAATGTTCAATAATTATTTTGCTTTAGATTTGAAAAAGTGCAAGCTCAAATTACGAATATGGCCGATTGATTTAAGGTGCTTATCAGTATTGTCAGCACACTTAGTTTTACAATTAGCTTCTTCATTTCTTAGTGCTGTTGCAGTCTACCTGTTTAGCCATGCGCAAAAAATAATGTTAATTTAAAGATTAGGATATAAAGCACGTTAATCCCTCGTTATGCTGCACAAGCCTTTTCTTATTATAATCTATATTTTTCAAACGGTGAATATTAACCCTTTGTTAATAAATAGCTTTTTGTAGCTAAATATCATAAAGCCAGCGTTACGCTGGCTTTATTTTTGGGGTTACCTTGGTGAGATTGATTAGAAATGAACAACTACGCCTGCAAATAGCCCATCAAATTCTAAATCTGTATATAATTCGTCTAAATCTTCCAATTCTAATTTCATTGCACGATAGCCTGCCGTAACATTGACATCAATCGCTAGGTTATCTACAAGCTCATAACTTATACCGGCTTGATAGTCGTACATCATGTGATCATCAAAAGATAAAAAGTTACCTTCCGCAAAGAAGTTTAGTCCCGTTAAAGGCAAACCAATATTGGTATAGGCATATAACATAGGCACTATTTCAGAAATAGATTCTGAACCAGTTAATGTCTCTGAAATAGGGTTGCCGTCTGGATCTGTAGACTGCATAGTGCTCGATACTGATATATCACCATCAAAGTCTCTTGCTGTCAAACCAACATCGAAACTAAATAAACCATTGTCGAACAATTCATAATACAAAGTGTAGTCGATGTAACTCAAATCAAAATCGGCACTGGCTTGGCTTCCCGATGCAAAATCCTCACCACCAAATTCGAAGTTGCTGCCGAGTAACGTTGAACCTGATGTTTCAAGGTCTGTACTTGAGAGTTTAACGTTGGGTATGAAAGGAAACGGATGTTCAATAGCAATAAAATAACTGCCTTGTTGTTCGTCCGACAAGTTAAAATCAACCATATCGGAGCTTTCACCAAAGACGCCAGAGGCTGCGTTATCCCAGACTTGACCACCAATATATAAACCCACCGCATCAGCATGAGCGCTAAATGACAGAATGCTAGCGCAGCTTAACGTTAATGCTAATAGCGTTTTTTTCATTTTTTATCCTTGTGTAAGTAATTTATTTAAGTCTATAAGTGCCGCATTGGCACGGGAAATATAATTCGCCATCACTAAAGAATGGTTTGCGACCAAACCGAAACCATCCCCATTGAGCACCAGTGGACTCCATACGGCTTGCTGACTTGCTTCTAGCTCACGAATGATTTGCTGAACACTGACCGTCGCATTTTTGTCTTCAAGCACATCATGGAAATCTATTTCTATAGCTTTTAAGAAGTGTAGTAATGCCCAGCACGCACCGCGAGCTTCATAAAATTCATTATCGATCTTCCACCAACTGGTCTTCATCGTTAAGCTTGATGGCACAGCTGTTGATTGCTGCGCATTACTATCGCCGGCTAAGTCTGTATTGAGCTGGTCGCGGCCGACGCTAGCGCTTAGTCGTTGTGAATAGCTACCTAATCGTTTTTCTACCTCTTTTAACCAGTCCTGTAAATTGTCAGCTCTGGCGTAAAATTGCGCACTTTGGGAATTAACATCGGTCAGCGCCTTTCGATATAAATATAGTTCATCAATGGCTTTTTGATACTCACTTTCTGCACTGGGCATGGCCCAGCTCGTGCTATCGATATTGAATTGTGGTTGAGCATTCTTTAAATGTTGATTTTCTAACGATTGAGATTGCGAACGGCTAAATTCTTGGCGCATCACCAATGCCATATCACGCACCATTTCTAGTGCGCCAAATTCCCATGAAGGAATATTATCGAGAAATACCGATGGCGGTAGAGCGTCATTTAACAAATAACCACCTGGCTTATTGAGTAATGTTTCGCTGACTCGGATCAAAGCCGTTGTTGTGGTATAGCCTACCACAGGAGCAACGTTTTCTTGCGTTGCATCAAGCGTAACTTGTTCTTTAATGTTTATTTCGTTTGGCTCAAAACTCCAATAAACGCCAATAAAATATAGAATGAACACGAAACCTGAAATAACACCTGCTACCGTCTTAGTGGTGATGTTCATGATGAGCTCCTAATGATGATGGTGTTTCTTTTTTTGTTTAATACTTTTTACAGGTAAAGTGACTTTAACGTCCTTACCACCTGAAAACTTCAATGTCATTTCAATGCGCTCACCAGCCTTTAATGGCTTGGCGAGGTCAAACATCATCAGGTGAAAGCCCATAGGTTGTAAAGTAACACTTTGTTTTCCTTTCACTTGTATAGAGTCTAATTGACGCATTTTCATCATGCCAGCCTCCATACTATGCGCATGAATCTCAACGCGAGGGCTGGCGTTGGCACTAGCACCAATCAATGAAATACTCTCTACATTGTCATTGTTAATTACCATATAGGCAGAAGTCATTGTGTTACCCGGGATCACTTCACGCACATAACCATCCTCGATTGAAATTGATTGTGCTGCGATATTAATGCTACATAATGCAAACGTTATCGCTAATAAACCTCTAAAAATACTCTTCATTTTGGGCTATTCATCCTTTTTAATAGGCGCTTTGTTTTATTCTCTCTATTGTAACCAAGCTCGCGCTAAATGGATAACTTAATTAACGATTTACATGTGAACAATTTTCACGCCAGCAGTGTGTTTCTTATTGCTCGTTTAATACCACAAAAAAAGGCTACTTAAGTGCAGCCTTTCTCGATGGTTTCAAGATAAATTAGCTATAACGTGTTTGTGGCTTATCTCTGCAAATTAACCAAATTACTGCTGCTACTAAAATAATCGGCCAAAATACACCAATTGCACCTAACGCTATTGCACCAAATACCATTAAACCAACAAATATTAGCGTGCCAAATACAGTAAAGACTATTGCAACCGCTGCCAGTACAATACAAACAACGACTAAGGCAGAGAAGCTAATTGCTTTTAAAGGCTCTACCACTTCTTCGTCTAAGTAAATATCAACATCAAATACTTCAAGTAAGCCCACACCCAGCACATAAGTGATAAACAATGTCGCAACAATAGCTAAGACAAGTGATTTAAAAAATGACATTTGTGGCTCCTTAAATAAATGATGTTTAGATTGTTTTTATGTTGCAATCTAACGAGTTGGTAACAACATTGCTGCAACAATATAAGCAACACCCGTTGCTACAGGGAAAGTGATCAGCGCCACTATCGCCAAAATTCTTACCATTAGTCTTGGCCATTTATAGTATTTAGCAATACCTGCACAAACTCCTGATAATTTCTTGTTCAACACGTCTTTGGTTAATGACTTTTTAACGATATAACTTCGTTCGTAACTCATAACATTCCCCTTACCTTTTATGCGAAGACTTATTAAAAGTCCGTTTGATAAATTGTGCTACACCTGCGCTCAATGCAAATGCTATAACGGGTGCTAAACATAGCATGACGAACACCCAGTTAACGTCCATGTTCTTGCATCCTATTTTCGCCTTATGGCAACTAACCGTTAGCCACTTTTTGTTTTAGACTTTCCAGCTCATTGTCAATACTTTCATCTGTTTCCAATGCTCTAATTTGACTGTCTAAATCGTTATTACTGTGCGTTATGTCGTAAGCTTCAACTTCAGCTTCTACACGATCAATCTTCTCTTGATAACGTTCAAATCGAGTAATCGCATCATCGATGTTATAGCGAGTAGCTTTCTCTCTTACTTTTAAGCGAACAACTGCTGACTGCTCCCTTAGTAATAAAGCATCTTGACGGCGTTTTGCTTCTGCAAGTTTTTGCTGCAAGCGTTGACCATCGTCTTGTACTGCTTGTAAAAACTCGTCTAACTTATCCAGTTCTTCTTGAAGCTGAGCCATTTGTTCAACATTTTTTTGCTTTTCAACTAAAGCACTTTTAGCTAAATCATCACGTCCTTTTGATACCGCTAATTCAGCTTTTTGCTGCCAATGCGCAACTCCTTTCGCTAGCGCGTCTATCTGACGTTGCAACGTTTTCTTTTCTGCAATGTGTTTTGCCGCTGTCGCCCGCACTTCAACTAAGGTTTCTTCCATTTCTTGAATGATTAGTCGAATCATTTTTTCTGGATGTTCTGCTTTGTCTAACATGCTATTGATGTTGGCATTAATAATATCTGCGAATCTTGTAAACATTCCCATGGTATTTCTCCCTACTCTTCAGATGATTTTGGTGTTGTTAAAACTTGCTCTGTTTTCTTGGATTGGCTCACCAAAACAGCTGGTGTTGATAACCAAGATGCTGAGGTATCAATCGAAAAACGACTTAATTCTTGTTTGATGTTCTGCTGTAATTGCACGCTAAGTTCGCTCATAACTTGCTTTCCTTGATTGAAAACAACTTGTGCTAACACACGTTCAACACTTGCTTCTTGAGCTTGTACTGACGTTGATACGGCGGCCATAGATGACACCATTAATACTGCTGCTACTGCTTTCTTTTGTAAGTTATTCATTTTGCTGTCCTTAAAAACTCTTGTGAATTTCATCATTTCTTAACTTAGTTGATTTCTATATTACAAGTGACGTGCCAATGCGTTAAAAAACACTTAACACACTGTTATCAAAGAATTTTATTGCTACAATAAAAAACAACGAACACCACGAGACATAATATGTCGCACGATTAATTAGTATAATTAGCCATCAAATTAGTTTATTTAACCAATTCATTTCTATTGGCCAAAATGAAGATATAAGTTAGAACAACGAGATGAAAAAGGAGCAGCGTGGGTATATGGAATTTCGGTTCAACAGGCAGGGAAGTATTACCGATGACTTTAATATTGGGACAAGTAAAATTGTTCTCACATTATAATTGTCCCCAATTACGTTGCTTATTTGCTAATTTCTATTGGCCTATTGTGAGCACTACCCCACTCGCTCCATGAGCCATCATAAACAGTGATGTTTTCGTATCCTACGATTTGTGCGGCCAAAGCTAAAATGCAGGCAGTAATACCCGAGCCACAGCTCATGATTAGTGTATCTTCTGCAACAATACTCTTTTCGTCAAAAGCATTTTTCAATGACGCTAGATCTTTTAAATGACCATTCACTATTAAGTGATTGTAAGGAAGGTTTAATGCATTAGGAATATGTCCTGAACGAACACCCTCTCGTGGCTCAGCAGTTTGACCGGCAAAGCGTTCAAATGCACGAGCATCAAGTACTTTAACATCATCATTATTCAAGTTATCTTGAACATAATCTGCATTACAGAAAAAACGAGAATCAAAAGATGGGGTAAAATTTCCCAACGGCCAGTTTGAATTCAACACGGCATTAGTCGTTTCATAACCCTGGTTCAGCCACTCGGGCAAACCACCATTTAATACTTCTACATGCTTAAGTCCCATCGCCTTTAGCATGTACCACGCTCTGGCACTGGAAAATATCCCGTAGCTATCATAAACAACAACAAAGCTATCCTTATTAATACCCAGTTTTTGGCAAGCATGTTTCAATTGCGCAGGAGCAGGTAAAGTGTGGGGTAATTGACTACATTGATCAGAAAAATCACCTTCGATATCAAATCGACGTGCGTTTGGAATCGATACTTCCGGCCATGCCGCGCGGGGTGTAGCCATCTTCCCGACTGGTGCTATGCTAGCGTCAAGAATAATAAGCGACGGGTTATTCAGTTGTTGGAAAAGTACTGAGACAGAAATAAGTGAAGGAGGTTTAGCTGGCATAATTTCTATTTACTGATAAACGCGTAAATAAAAACTAACGAATATTCTCAGGTTTGTACATAAAAATAGAAGGCTTGGAAAGTAGACAAAATATTACGCTTCTACTTCCCAACAGTTTTCTTCTTTGGTGTTGACGCTATTTAACATTTTTCGAGCCAGCGAGACTGGCTCTGATTCTAAAAAACTAACAATAAATGACATGGCCAGTACGGCAATCCCTGGCAACATCATGAATCCAAATATCATTGAAAGACTTAACATAATCGGTTACTCGCTGTCTGACGCTTTCTTTTCTTGTTTAGCTGTTTTAGCCACCAAGGTTTTTTGCTCTGCAACTACTGGCATCTTCATCGTATGAGTTGCAAACTGAATGTCTGTGTTCAATTGCAATTGAATATGCTGGTTAAGTTTTGCTGTTTGTTGTGCCATAACTTGTGCAGTTGATTGCTCTAGCGATGTTGCCTGTACATTAAAACCGATTACCATGGCTGAAATAAACGCGACTGAGATTAAAGATTTCATTTTCATTTCCCTTTTATGACTGTTGAATTTTTAACTTGTGTATTACTTAAGTTGCACTAACTGTTACAAAGGTTGTGCCAGCTGTAACAATTTTTTATAACCATTTGTATTTAATGAATATTTAGTTTTTAGGTAAAATAACAAAAGTCTGCTGAGGGAGTTAAGCGTGGCTAATTTGAGATAAATTACTAACAATTAGTTAATTTAGCCAATTAGTAAATTCCGATTTCGGGATACTCTTCCCGATATCGGGAAGAGTGGTTTCCAATGAAACAAGCCATTAAGTAAATTGAAGTGTTAAAGTTTCTCTGCAACCAATTGATAGGCCTGATTGAGCACTTCGCCACGGGTACCCGGTAGGTGCGCATTTTCACTTAAGTAACGTCTAAACTGTTTTGCGCCAGGGAGCCCATTACATAAACCCAGCATATGCCTAGTAACATGATTGGCTTTGCCACCTTGTTCAATATGGCGATTGGTATATGCCACCATGCACGCTAAGACTTCTTCACGCGAGATAATTTTGTTGCTGTCTCCCCATAATGTATTGTCAGCCAACGCCAACATATAAGGGTTTTGATAAATTTCTCGCCCGATCATCACGCCATCAATATGCTGTAAATGCTCATTCGCTTGCTCGAGTGTAGTAATACCACCATTGATTGACACTTCCAAGTCAGCAAAGTCCTGCTTAACCTGATAAACGCGGTTATAATCAAGAGGAGGAATGTCACGATTTTGTTTAGGGCTCAAACCACTTAACCATGCTTTACGTGCATGCACGATAAAGTGCTCACACCCGGCTTGTTTCACGGTATCGATGAATCGATGTAAAAACTCGTAGCTGTCCTGATCATCTATGCCAATGCGCGACTTTACTGTAATTGGGATATCAACCACAGCTTTCATCTCATTGACACATTCGCCAACTAACGCAGGCTCTGCCATTAAACAAGCGCCAAAACGACCATTTTGTACTCGATCTGAAGGACAACCTACGTTAATGTTTATTTCATCGTAACCAAGATCCGCTGCTCGTTTCGCACACTCAGCCATAGCTTGAGAGTCGCTGCCACCGAGTTGCAAAACCACCGGATGCTCTTCATCGTTAAAGCCTAAATAATCACCTTTGCCAAACAAAATTGCACCAGTTGTGACCATTTCGGTATACATCACCGTTCGTTTGGACATTTGACGGTAGAAATATCGACAATGACGATCAGTCCAATCGAGCATCGGTGCAACGGAGAGTTTATGTGAAATCATAAAGTTAACAAAAAACCTTTAAAGTAAAATGGGATGTAGGCGTCAAAAAAAGCGACTGCATTGATAGCAATATTATACGTAATTCATCATTGTTAAACAAAAAACCTATGAATTGCTGCCAGATATCTTTTTAAGACTTTATGTATGAACAAATCATCTTGTGGATAACTTGGTCAGGCGTTTTTCTATCGCCTCAATACATACCTTGATGCTAGAAGGAAGGTAGTTGTCATGAGTATGTAATGCGTACACCTGATTTATTGGCAGTTTTAACCTTGGAAAAACTTCACATAAATCAGGTTTACACATATTAAATTGAAAATCAGGAATCAAGCCAATACCTGCTCCATTTTTGATTAAGGCTAAACACGAATAAAATGAATTTGTTTGACACTGGGCTGTTGTTCCATAATGCACTTCATTTCCATTTTCATCTCTAAAATTGTGACTAATGTGTTTGCCTTGCCATTTATTAGCGATATACACAGCTTTGTTTATGTTCTTTTTTTGAACCAAATCATCAGTTCCACAAAGAATGTCTCGAAACTGTCCGATCCTGCGTTGCTTAATGTTACTTGCTCGAGATTGACCTACTCTAATGGCTAAGTCGATATTATCTGACATCAGGTCTAATTGCGTATCACCGCTAATCAATTCAGTTTCCAATTGTGGATACTGTTTCAGTAGTTGTCCTATAGCTGGCGCTATTACTACATCCATGAGCGCATTAGGCGCTGTAATTCTTATACAACCTTTAGGCGTGTCCTTTAATGCCTGCGCTTGTTGCCATGCGTGCTCCGTGATTTTGTCTATTTCTTTGCAGGAGTCATAGAAATTTATTCCTGCACAGGTAAGAGTGTGCTTTCTAGTACTACGTTTGATTAATAGAACACCCAACTCGTTTTCGAGTGTTTTAAGGTGTTGACTCACTACCGATTTTGACAAATGAAGTGACTCTGCCGCTCCTGTAATTGAGCCGGCTTCAACAATATGAGTAAACACTGACATGTGAGGTAACTTTTTCATTTTATATTGTCCGATTAAACAAAACAGTAAGTTCTATTATCTTTGTTTTTAAGCTTAATGAAAGACTTTATTATTGACCTGTCCTTATAATTAACGAGAAAAAAACATGGCTGATAAAAACACGTTAGCGCTTTGCAAAGCGGGAATTGATGCTTGGCAAAAAGCGTTCAATAATCAAGATGCTGCAGGATGTGCCGACCAATACACTGAAAACTGTATCATGGAAGCAAAACCACTAGGTGTGTTCAAAGGCCGAGAAGAAATCCAAGGATGTTGGCAAAACATTATCGACCAAGGCTTTGCTAATGTCGCCTATTCTAATGTTCAATGGGACCCAGCTGACGATGGCGGATATATTCTCACCTCAAATTGGGAAATGAATAAAGCCTTTGGTGTTGTGCACCGTGAACACTGGGTAGTTGAAGCAGATGGGAAAGCACGTTTAAAAAGTGACTCATTCGAAATACAAGGTGAAAAATAGGTAGTGGGGCAAATTCTCAGTCCGACTGCTGAGCTAACGATTGTCAGTTGTAGCTCTACCTAACAATATCGTTTTTCAAGGTGAAGTAAATCAAAATCGATTCACCTTAAGTAATAATCAAGCAATTAGCGTAAGAGGCATATTGCCTGATAGACGTTGGAATAATACGTTAGTGCATTTGGTCGATTTTGAAGACATCGCACAAGTAAGTACCAATAATTGCAACGATACCAGCTTAACTTGGTGCGTTCGCCAGCGAGGACAGGGCTGATTTAAGAGCCGAGTATATTCTTCTCTCGGCTCTGGGAGAGGATTTGTGATATTCCCGCTTGGCAATAATGTCAATCAAGATCGTTGCTATATCCATTACACGAATCAAAATAATACGGTTATACCAACAACCTTTAAACCTTCGATAGTTAGCGCCGATTTTAGTGAATGTTAAGCAAGCACTAAACTAGTGGTTCTTTTTCTCTTCTGACTACTGGATAACGCTCAAAGTCTTCCCAATAATGGATACCGCCGATCATTTCCTTCACAGCGAAACCTAATGCAGAAATTTTACTCGCAGCCTTTGTCGCGCCATTACAACCTGGCCCCCAGCAATAAACAATGAAAACATCCGTTTTTTCAAATTGGTCAAAATTTTGCTCATTAATCGTGGCATGTGGCATATTTAACGCCGTAATAGCATGACTTTTTTCAAACGCTTCCACAGAGCGTACATCAAGTAGGATAAAGTCATTATTACCGTCGCAAATATCGGTGTAAACATCAGAACAATCAGTCTCAACGCTGAGCTTTTTGGCAAAGTACTGATGAGCTGTATCACAATTTTCAGGGGTTACTGCAAGTACATTCGAATGAGTTTTCATGGCATTCCTTCCATTAGGTTTATCAGTGATTTCATTTGTTTAAGATAGCCGCAAGGATCAGAGTTGACTATTCATACTTAATGAACGCTGTGTTAATTAAATATGAATAGGCATTTTTTCTTTTTCATAGAATAATACCGAACAATACTTAAACAGGTACGGGGCAAATTCTCATCGAGTTTTATCATTTACGTTCATTTGTTGTCGTCGCACAAACG
Organism: Thalassotalea atypica; assembly: GCF_030295975.1. Lineage (NCBI taxonomy): Bacteria > Pseudomonadati > Pseudomonadota > Gammaproteobacteria > Alteromonadales > Colwelliaceae > Thalassotalea > Thalassotalea atypica. The sequence continues at coordinate 342,064 of NZ_AP027364.1, read as the reverse complement.
GGCAATTTGACGCTAGCAGCTAAACAACTGTGTACCACGCCACCGGCCATCAGCGCTCACCTTAAAGCCCTTGAAGCAGAGCTTAAAACATCACTTTTTATACGTTCAAGTAAAGGTATGAAGCTCACGGCAAAAGGCACGCTTTTGTTAGAAAAAGCACAACATACCCTTGATGCTGCTATAGATATGGTCAACTTAGCATCGGCCAATCAACATGAAGTGATTGGTAGCTTTAAGCTCTCGATAAACCAAGCCCCTGACTACTTGCTAGTCAACGACTTGCTCGATAATCTCGATGAAAAATGCCCGGGCATCAGTGTCGAAATTTTCACTAATTCAACCCGTCTCACGCTGGAAAAAGTTCGTAACGGTGAAATAGATGGTGGTTATATTTATGGCAACATTCCTGATGACCTATTTGCCCTGCCCGTGCGCTCGCAGCGCATCACGACAATCGCAGCAAAAGACAGTCCCCTGACAAAAAGTGCAACAAGATTAGCACTAGCTCAAGCAACATGGATCACCATGGCCAGTTCTTGTCCGTTTGATCAACTGCTGAGTAAACAATTAAAAAATCATACGAATGCTAAATTCAAGGCTAATGACAACCTTTCTCGATTGTCACTTGTAAAAGCAGGTCACGGCTTAAGTTTTATCGAGAAAAACCAAGCGCTTGATAGTGCGCGAAACGGTGATGTTAAGGTACTGCCACAACTAGATTTTGAAACAACGCTGTATTTTGTCACCAATAAACAACGAATAAGCGAACCTTTAATGAAAGCCATGCTTCAGGAAGTCAAAGTGTTGTGGCAAATTCCTTGCCCTAAATTTAGTTAAACGAAAAAAGGGTAGCTATGGCTACCCTTTTTTTAGAACTAAACAGAGGTTCTATTAGAACGTGTAGTTAGCACCGAACATAAACGTACGACCATACTCTTGATAGTCGATAATACGATTTTCATCACCGTCTTCTAGAACTTCAAACGCTTCGTTGGTTAAGTTATTACCTTGCAGTAATAAGGTTAAGCCATCGAATTGAGAGCCTTCTGCAAATGAATAACTTACTTGTGCATCAACAATTGTTTCGGCTTGGATCATTTTTAGCTCTCGACCACCGCCCCATCCAGAGACTTCACCAAGAAATTCACTACGGTAGCGGCTGCTGACACGGGCTTCAAAGCCTTCTTGCGCATAATACATTGTGGTATTTAGCACTTTTTCAGATAAACCTGGTAATGGAGTTGAGCTATTGTTTGGATCCGGTTGAATACTACTGTCTGTGTATGAGCCGTTAAGCAATACGCCAAAGCCCTCAAGTGCTGGTGTAAACATTTCACCTGTTAATGAGACACTAAGCTCAACACCAGAGATGTCGCCACCTTCACCGTTTTGCGGTGTTGAACTATAACCTTCATAAAACTCAGGTGAACAAGTCACTAGATCACCATTTTTGTCGGTACAGTTATCAGGCACTGGATAACCCGTAAAGTCATGTTCTACCTGCTCATTATAGATATAGTTTTCTAGATCTTTATAGAACACAGCAACCGCGTAGTAACCGTTGCTGTCAGTAAAGTAATGTTCATAAGATAGGTCAATGGCGTTAGCGATCCATGGGCGTAGCTCAGGGTTACCACCTGAAGCACTCCACGGTGAACCATCTAAATCAGTACCGTTTTCAAATTTCGGATCAAAGCTGTATTGACCACTGGCGCGTAAATCATCCATACGGGCGCGAGATAAGGTTCTAGCAATGCCTAAACGTAATACATCTTCATCGGTCAGGTTTAAGTTTAAATTAAGGCTAGGAAGAAACTCCCAGTAAGTATCGCCACCAGATTCTGATACTAAGTTGTTATTTGCATCTGAACTAAGTGCTTCTGAAAATTGATCGGTATACACCGCTTGGAAACCGAAATTACCTTTTAACACGTAATCACTGATTTCTGTGTCAATGTCTAATTTGGTGTATAGCGTGAGCACATTTTCTTCCACTAACCAGGCTTTTTCCGTGACATCTGGATGCTGATATTCTTCAATTTCATAGATACCGCTGTTCCATAAATCCCACGGGTCATAAACAACCACCTCACCTAAGCCATAGTTGTCGAAATCAACCGTACCTGAGGTAGGCGCGCCATAGTAGATGTCGGCGCCATTAGCCATGCCTTTGATAATATATTCATCAGCAGACTTTTCTTTACTTCGTTCAATATAGTGAGCACCAAAGGTAACATTACTATATACCTCGCTGTCGATATAACGTGAAATTGCGAGGCGAACTTGGTTAATTTCATCATCAATGTAACTGAATTTGTTAAAGCCTGCTTGTCCCCAACCAGCAGAGTCAGTTAAACCAATTTGCGTTGGGTCACTGTAGTCAATATCGTGAGTAAATTGTGGCCCTTTGTCCGTCATCTCATAAGAAATGGTGTCTGTCACGCCATCAGTGCCGGCGTAGGTTTCAAGATTCATGTCAACACGATCAACCTTTGAATGAGCAACATCAAACTCCATGCTCCAATCATCGTTAAGGTTGTAGTTAGTGTTCCAACCAATCGCGAACATATCACTATCACGGGTGTTTAAGTCATTGCGTACAATCGGTTTTACCCCGTCGTATGTACCAGCGATGACGTTACCATTCTCATCAGTTTCATAACCTGGCTGTAATTGTGCACCCGACCAGGTTAAGCCCATTTCCATCATGGTGATATTTTGTTTTTCTTCAAACTCTGAATAGAACAAATCAAGGGTTGAATGCAAGTCAGCATTCGGTGCAAATTCAATAATAGCCATCACTGAATCGCGTTCAAGAAGGTTGGATGTATTTGACACTTTCGCGCCACCAAACTCATGCTCGCCTTGATCGTTTTCTGGGTAGCCCCAAGCTTCAAATCGCTCGATTTGGTTTGGCGTAGACGTGTGTGAATAGCCAATGGCTAAACCTAGCGTATCATCGAGGAACTGATCAATATAGGTGGCACTAAGGCGTTCACCTTGATCTTCACCTAATGGGTTAACCGCATCATCTTGACTCCACTCATAACGACCACCAACACTAAACGTTTGTTCGCCATGCGCTAGCGGTTTAATGGTTTGCATGTCTACGGTACCGGCCAAACCTTGACCAATTAATGAGGCATCAGGTGTTTTGTACACTAACACGCCATTGAGTAATTCTGATGGAAATTGATCAAACTCTACACCGCGGTTATCACCAGTGGAGACTACTTCTCGCCCATTAAATAGCGCTGAAGAGAAATCTGCCGACATACCACGAATACTAATGTTCTGGGCACGCCCATTTAATCGTTGTGCGGTGACACCGGGGAGTCGTGCTAGTGATTCAGCAATACTGACATCCGGTAACTTGCCTATGTCTTCAGCAGATATTGCTTCGACAATAGAGCTATTATCCATTTTGATTGATTGAGAAGCTTCCAAGCTTCTGCGGATACCGCGCACTTGAATGACTTCGATATCTTCAGGTGCTTCTACTTGTGGTAAGTCTTGGTTTGCTTGAACGCTATAAGTACTTACGCCAGCGCTTAGCAATGCACAGTAAAGCGCACTGCGTTTGAATGGGAACATAATTGTTTACCTAGCCGTTTTAATTGTTTGGCTTGAAAGCCATGTTGAAACTTATCAATCACTGTTTCATGCCCGCATAGTAGCGTTAAAAAAGTTCAATTAAAGTGCCTGAATACGTATGCAAAATACGCAATTACAAATCGATACATGCTGGTTACACTACCGGTTACAAAAGCGCAATTAATCAACGATATGAGCGACTTTAAGGAAAAGTGTTAACAAAATAATTTTCAACTAGAAATATTCAATAACAGATTATTTTAACTGTTATTCAAGAGCGCATATTTTTGCAGACCCACTTAACTGAGTTGCTGAAATTTCAATGACCTAATCACAACTTCTTCCCCTCTTTCCCTATAGACGCAAAGTTCCACTATGGTAAACTGATAAAAAATTTTACTTTTGAATCTTATGAGCGCAAAACACTTACTCGAACAAGCCAAAGACGTGTGCCAACAACGTGGCGCAAGAATGACCCGTATTCGAGAACAAGTTTTTTTACTACTGACACAACACGAAGGCGCAGTAGGAGCATATGATTTACTTGAAGAATTGAAGCGAACCGATGCCGCAGCGAAACCGGCCACCATTTATCGCGCATTGGATTTTTTAAGCCAGCAAGGTTTTGTCCATAAAATTGAATCCATTAACGCATTTATTTTGTGTCACCATTTTAGTGACTGTAATCACCCCGTGCAATTGTTGATTTGCGATCAATGTGGGCATGTCGAAGAAATACAGTCTAACAATCTTGACCTAGCGATCAGAGCCATGGCTGATGCCAGTGGATTTAGTATCAGTCATCAAATTGTTGAAGCCCACGGTAAATGTCAGAGCTGTTAATTTCCAGCTAGGATACCGCTTATCGCAAGATAGCGTAATTTAAGCGCAAACACCTTATTCCACTATTAACTTGCAACCTATGAATATGGTATAAGCGTACCCCATAAAATTATAAATTCCATTTCATTTACTCATTAGGAAGACTATGACCATTTCCATGCGCTCTGCGCTGTTGTGTGTTGCAGCCGCTTTTTCCAGCTGTGTTATCGCAAAAGGTGCGCCATTTGATGACAAATTTCGTCAACTAGAAGAATTGTTACCAACGCCGAATACCTATCGTACGGCTTCTGGTGCTCCGGGACATCAATACTGGCAACAAGACGTTGACTATAAGATTAACATTTCATTAGATGATGAGAAGCAGCAACTAACTGGTTTTGAAACGCTTGATTATCAAAACAATTCACCAGACACACTGCGTTATATTTGGCTTCAACTTGATCAAAACCGCATGAAACGTAATGCGGGTGCCAAGTCAACCATCAGTGCACCAAGCCAAGACAAAATGACATATAAGGGCTTTCGAAATATTGTCGAAAACGACAAGTTTGACGGTGGCTACAAGATCACCAAAGTGACGGACACCAGCGATAAGCCACTGCATTATGTCATTAACGGCACTATGATGCGTATTGATTTACCCAAGCCACTTAAATCAGGTGACAACGTTAAGTTTAATGTTGAATGGAATTACCAAATCCATGAGCAAAAAGTGCTTGGTGGTCGAAGTGGTTTTGAGTACTTTGAAAAGGACGATAACTACTTATATGAAATAGCCCAGTGGTTCCCTCGTGCCGCGGCTTATTATGATGCTGTCGGTTGGCAAAATAAGCAGTTTTTAGGTCGTGGGGAATTCGCGTTAGAATTTGGTGATTATGACGTAAAAATTACCGTACCTGCGGATCATGTTGTTGCGGCAACAGGCGAACTACAAAACGCTAAAAAAGTCCTAACAAAAGCGCAACGCGATCGTTTAATGAAAGCGAAAACTGCGAAAAAGCCAGTTCTTGTTATTACTCCTGACGAAGCATTAGCGAACGAGAAATCACGTTCAACTAAAACTAAAACATGGCATTTCAAAGCGAAGAACGTCCGCGATTTCGCCTGGGCTTCAAGTCGTAAGTTTATCTGGGACGCACAAGGATACAATGAAGGTGATACTGACACCATGGCGATGTCGTACTACCCGAATGAAGGTAACCCGCTATGGGAGAAGTATTCGACCGAAGCGATTATCCACACTATGGAGCAATACAACAAGTATACATTTGCTTACCCTTACCCTGTTTCAATTTCTGTAAACGGCCCAGTTGGCGGTATGGAATACCCGATGATCACCTTTAACGGTCCTCGTCCAACACTGAATGAAAAAACTGGTGAGAAAACCTATTCTCGTCGCACAAAATATGGCTTGATCGGCGTTATCATTCATGAAGTCGGTCATAACTATTTTCCGATGATTGTTAACTCAGACGAACGTCAATGGACTTGGATGGATGAAGGTTTAAATACCTTCTTACAGTTCATTGCGGAGCAAGCATGGGAAGAAGGCTACCCGTCTCGTCGTGGCGATGCAGCTAACATTACCACTTACATGAAAAGTACTAACCAAGTACCCATCATGACCAACTCAGAATCTATTATGCAGTTTGGAAATAATGCTTACGGTAAGCCAGCAACCGCATTAAATATTTTACGTGAAACCATTATGGGCCGTGAGCTATTTGATTTTGCTTTCAAAGAGTATGCACAACGCTGGAAGTTTAAACGTCCAACTCCTTCAGATTTTTTCCGTACCATGGAAGATGCTTCTGCCGTTGATTTGGATTGGTTTTGGCGCGGTTGGTTCTACACCACAGATCACGTTGACCTAGCTATCGATACCGTGCACTTGTATCGTCCAAACAGCCAAAATCCAGACACAGAAGAAGCTTGGGAACGTGCATTAGATAACGAAAATCCAGACTTTATCTCAAAGGTACGTAATGAAGGCATGTGGCGCAGAACACATGACAAGCCTGAATTGTTAGACTTTTACAATGAGCACGACAAGTTCACGGCAACGAATGCTAAACGTAATAAATACAATAAAAATCATGCTAAGCTTGAGCAATGGGAAAAAGACCTATTAGTAAACGACAATAAATTTTATATTGTTGATTTTTCTAATAAAGGCGGACTAGTCATGCCAATCATTTTAGACATTACTTACGCTGATGACTCAAAAGAGCAAATGCATATTCCAGCGGAAATTTGGAAGAAGTCGCCAGAGAAAGTCTCTAAGCTCATCATCACAGATAAAGAAATCAAAGAAATTGCCCTTGATCCACACTGGGAAACAGCTGATGTAGATGTGAACAACAACTACTGGCCAGCACGCCCTGTGCAATCACGTTTTGAGCTTTATAAGCGCAAGAAAGATGACATGATGCGTGACTACAATGAAGAGTTGAAGTCGTTAGATGACCAAGGAAATGAGAAAAAAGAAGAAGGTAATGATTAACCTAGTCAAAGTATTTATTGTAAGCATATTACTTGGAGTTGCAGCTTTTGCTGCAGCTCATAAGTATTTTTTTGCGCTAACAGATCTCGTTAACAACCCTGATACTCAACAACTGGAAATCATTCATCAGCTAACCGCTCATGATATTGAGAACGCTATCGCTGAAGTTGAGCAAATCAATTTCAGTCCAGAGCATCCGCAATACGAATTATTGATACGAAACTACATTGAGCAATATTTTCAATTAGTTAAAGAAAATGAAATTGTGCCGATAAAGTGGATAGGTATAGAAGCTATACGAGATAAAATCTTTGTTTATCAACAAGCTTCATATCAAAAAAGTTTTATGGGTCTAAAAGTCAGAAACAGTTTGCTCATCGACACGTATGATCACCAAATAAACACGGTGAATTATAGAAGCGATAATGCCAAAGGTAGCTTAACCTTTAACAAAACTCTTCGAATTAGGCCAATTAGAGAACAATAATTAGTGCGAATACATTTAGATATGTTAAATTAGTATTTATATTAATGCATTTGTATTATGCACTAGCGAACAAATAAGGCCCGGTACGCTTCATGAATGTAGAGTTTATTAATCCTTTCTTATCTTCAATGCTTAATGTCATGTCAACCATGGCAATGATGGAATTGACTCCTGAAAAGCCTAAATTGAAACAAGGCGAAGTCGCAAAGGGCGATGTTTCTGGTTTGATCGGTATGGTAAGTGATCAAGCTAAAGGCTCTTTATCTATCACATTTGAAGGCTCTCTTGCCTTAGCCACCATGAAAAACATGGTGGGTGAAGCGCCTGACACTGTTAACGAAGAGATTACTGACTTGGTTGGCGAAATAACCAATATGGTAACAGGTGGCGCAAAACGTATGCTAAGTGAAAAAGGTTTTGAATTCGATATGGCAACACCTATGGTTGTGTCTGGTCAGAACCACACCATTAATCATAAAGCGGAAGGCCCGATTGTTATCATCCCATTAAGCTCTCCCCATGGAAAAGCATTTATTGAATTTAGTTTCGACTAGTAATTGATTCCTGTTTTACGATAATCAATACAATATAAACTCGATTTTATAATGGCTATTCGTTTCAATGAATGGCCATTTTTTTTCTGTACTGAAAAAAATTGACGAATAAAATAGCCATTTCTATTTTGAAATGGCTATTTATGTTGACCGATGCATCGTCACTTAATTTTCCAATCGTAACTCCTGTGCCGCTTTCACTAAGTTCTTTAATGCCGCTTCAGTCTCTGGCCACGCACGCGTTTTTAAGCCGCAATCTGGATTAACCCAAATTCTCTCTTTAGGTAAGTACTCCCCAGCTTTAACGATCAGATCTTTAATCCATTCAATACTGGGTATATTGGCCGAGTGAATATCGTAAACACCGGGTCCCAATGCGTTCGGATAGGTCAGCTGTTCAAATGCTTCAAGCACTTCCATATTAGAACGTGACGTTTCAATAGTGAGCACATCCGCATCAAGGTCAATGAGGGAGGCAAGAATGTCATTAAATTCTGAATAACAAATGTGGCTATGAATTTGTGTTTCATCACTAACATGAGCACTACATAGCCTAAAAGCCTCTGTAGCCCATTGACTATACTTCGCCCATTGACTTTGCTTTAACGGCATCGCTTCTTTAATGGCAGGTTCATCAATTTGAATGATCCCAATGCCATGATCAGCTAAATCACTCACTTCCTCTTTAATGGCCAAACCAATTTGTTTAGCGACTTGCTCACGGGCAATGTCATTGCGAATGAAAGACCAAGACATGATCGTAATCGGCCCTGTAAGCATAGCTTTGACCGGCTTTTCCGAGAGCGAATTTGCGTAGCTGATCCAAGGAGTCGTCATCGGTTGTGGACGAGAAACATCACCGTAAATAATTGGAGGCTTAACACAACGAGAGCCATAGCTTTGTACCCAAGCAAACTCAGTAATTGCACAACCGTCGAGCTGTTCACCAAAGTACTCAACCATGTCATTTCGCTCGGCCTCACCATGTACTAAGACATCAAGCCCTATTTGTTCCTGTTTGCGAATAACCGAGGCAATTTCAGACTTGATCGCTGTTTGATATTCGACATCACTTAGTTCTTCTCGCTTCCATTTGGCGCGCGTTGCACGAATATCACCGGTTTGCGGGAAAGAACCTATCGTTGTCGTTGGGTATAGCGGTAAACCTAAAGCGCGTTGCTGAATTTCTTGCCTTTGCTCAAAGCGTGACGCTCTTTCAAAGTCAGCAGTAGACAATGCAGAAATAGCTGTTTTAACTTTATTATTGTTACGCTTTTCAGAGACCAAGCTTTGCAATACAGGGGTTGAATACTTAGTAATGTCATCGGTATTTTTGCTTTTAAGTGCAAAGGCCAATAGCTCAAGTTCATTACATTTTTGGACAGCAAAGGCTAGCCAAGATTTTACTTCTTCATTTAAATTCTTCTCTAAATTTACGTCAATTGGGCTATGCAATAGTGAACAACTAGGCGCCAGCCACAAACGCGAACCGAGGACATTAAGCAGCGGCGAAATACGTTGATAGATGGAGACAAGATCTGACTTCCAAACGTTTCGTCCATCAATCACACCTAACGAAATGACCCAATCATTTGGCAAACTATAAACAAATTCAGTGATATTTCCTTGTTCTGCAACAGTATCCAAATGAATGCCATCAACATTCAATTTCGACACCAGATTTGAGAGGTGATCTACTCGGCCAAAGTACGTTGCTAGTAGCCACTTACTGCTCGTTTTTTTGAGTTGTTGATACGTGGTAGTGAGCGCGTGTTGCCACTGTTCGTTCAACTCTAGGGTTAAAATAGGCTCATCAATTTGGATCCATTCACAATTAAGCTGTGCAAGCTCATCAAGGATCACTTGATAAGCTTCAAGCAATTTTGGCAAGAAGGTGATCTTATCTTCAATCGTGGATTTAGCTAAATACAAATAAGTCACTGGGCCAATAATGACAGGTTTGCATTGATAACCTGCACTTTTTGCTTCTTTAACTTGTCCAACAAGTGCTGCGGTATCAATGCATATTTCGGTTGACGCAGTTATTTCTGGCACTATGTAGTGATAGTTTGTGTCAAACCACTTTGTCATGTCGCTGGCCGCACAGTTGCACTCGCCGCCACTTTGTCCTCTCGCTATAGCAAACTCAGTATCTAAAACTGATTGATTACTTTGAAATCTTTTTGGCACAATGCCAAGCATAATACTGGTAGACAGCACTTGGTCATACAAAGCAAAGTCACCGACAGGGACTAAATTCACACCATTTTGATGTTGTGTCTGCCAGTTTTCCTGTCTGATTTGTTTCGCTTGATCGAGCAAGTCAACTTTAGATATCTTCTTCTGCCAATATTGCTCTAATGCTTTTTTCAATTCTCTTTTTTTTCCAATTCTTGGAAAACCTAAATTATGTGTGATCATATTTCTCAACTTTATTTGGACGTCTAGATGTTTAGGTGTATATAATCAACTTTAAGAAGAATGTTGGCAATCGCAAATTCTTCAACAGCACTTGTAGGAATTTCAACATGTTAGAAATTAAACACTTAAAAACATTAAATGCATTGGCAAAATACAACTCCATGCGAAAAGCAGCAGACAGCTTGTTTATTAGTCTGTCGGCGCTTTCTCACCAAGTGAAAGATCTGGAATCAAAGATCGGAATGCCGCTTTTTATCCGCGGTTCAACACCTATTGAGTTTACCGTTCAAGGACAACAAATTTTAACATTGGCTGAAAACGTTTTACCTTCATGGCAGCAGACAGAGCGAGACATTGTTGCCTCAACAACTAACACATACAGCATTGGCATCGCTTGTCACGCGTGTTTTCAGTGGTTAATCCCAGTTATTGAGCAAGTAAAGACTGAAGTAGACGGTGTAGAGTTTGATTTTACTGACGAGTTATTTGACGACCGAGATAAAGTCGATTTTCTGTTTTGCGATGAAAAACCATCTAACACGGCTCCTCACTTGCTAGGACAATTTGAGTTAGTCGCGGTACTGGCTAAACGGCATCCACTAACAAAACAAAAGTACCTCAGTGCAGAAGACTTCAAACAATCAACGCTACTCACTTACCCGATCGCACAGAAAAAAATGGATATTTTTAAGCAATTACTGTTGCCCCATGGCATTGAACCGAAACAAGTGAAGCAAATAAAAAATAGCCATACAATTTTACAAATGGTTTGTGCAGGCGTAGGTATTGCCGTTTTACCTAACTGGTTAGTTTCAACTTATGCCGCAAGTGATTTAATTAGTGTCAGGCCGATCACACAAGAAGGCATGTTTAGTCATATGTACTTAAGTCACCAAGAGAGTATCGCAACGAAAATACTCTTCGAACAGATGTTCATAAGTTCAAAGCAGCAATTTAATCAGCTAGAATTAACGCTTGGCTAGAAAGCAAAAAGGAAAAGAAATGTGGCAACAACAAACGATTAGCCTTACAGCACGAACACGTGGATTTCACTTGATCACTAACGATATTATTCGACAACTGCCAGTGCTTGCTAATATCGAGTGCGGATTATTACACTTGTTCATTCAGCACTCTTCCGCCTCACTAACCATTAATGAAAATGCTGACCCTACGGTGCGCAGTGATATGGAAGCACACTTTAATCAATTTGTACCCGAAAATGCCCGTTATTATCAACACACCTATGAAGGCAGTGATGATATGCCAGCACATATTAAGGCAAGTACCTTGGGCGCCAGCGTGTCTATTCCAATCACAAACGGGCGGTTAAATTTGGGCACATGGCAAGGGATTTACTTAGGCGAACATCGAGACCATGGTGGCGAGCGTACAATTATTGCCACTATTCAGGGCGAGCAGTAATTTTCGTACGATTAGGAAAGTTCAACGTTACCAGAGTTAATCTACGCCACCATCATATACGCTCCAACCATAAACATTAGTGAGTATATCTCTGTAGGTACTAGCAGCTCTTGAATATGTACTATCGCCTGCACTGAACACAACATTGCTTTGTAAAGGCAGATTACTCCACGCCATTAGAAGAGCATTATAATTAAGAGTCGATAGCGGCGACCCAATAAACATCCACTGCATTGCTGTTACATTAGATACATCCCACGAGCTTATGTCTTGGTCGAACGCTTCAGCCCTCAGAAACATTCCTCCCATAGTAGTAACACTTGAAACATGCCATACACTTAAGTCTTGATTAAAAACTTTTGCGTCATTAAACATTAGGCTCATATTCGTCACAGTTGAAACATCCCATGAGCTTAAATCTTGATTAAACGCTTTAGCGCCATTAAACATCGCGCCCATATTTGTCACGCTTGAAACATCCCATGAGCTTAAATCTTGATTAAACGCTTCAGCACCATTAAACATCCCGCCCATATTCGTCACGTTTGAGACATCCCATGAACCTAGGTCTTGATTAAAAATAGCTGCGCCTGCAAACATGCCGCTCATATCCATAACATTTGAAATATCCCATGAGCTTAAATCTTGATTAAACGCCTTAGCACCATTAAACATCCCGCCCATATTTGTCACGTTTGAGACATCCCATGAACCTAGGTCTTGATTAAAAATAGCTGCGCCTGCAAACATGTCGCTCATATCCGTAACATTTAAAACGTTCCATGAACTCAGGTCTTGATTAAAGATGCTTGCTCCGAAGAACATGCCTTTCATATTCTTTACATTTGAGACATCCCATGAGCTTAAATTTTGATTAAAACTGTATGTAAAAGAAAACATGTCGCTCATATCAGTGATATTGGAAACGTCCCAAGCACTTATATCTTGATTGAGGCTCAAGGCACCTATGAACATGCGGGACATATTCGTCACATCTGATAAATCAGGGTTATCAATTGCGTCAATTGTTAGAAATTCACAATAAGCAAATGCTTGGCGCATAGAGCGCCATTTATTTGTACCCCACTGCTTTATTGATCGTAGCTTAATAGCGTCGTCAGTATAATAATTGCCAGACGACTCTCCCCCAATCACAGAAGGCTCAGAAAAGTTGAGTTGAGGAAAGTCTCCACTTATCCGGACATCGTATGTACCAAAAGTTTCATAGGTGTGCTTGATATTCCCCGTAACGTGTTCATCAAAACTCCCATCTCCCCAGTCCACACGATAGTTGTACCCCTCTCCAAATGTACTGATGGTGATTTGATTAGGTAGTGATTCAGTGAGATGCTCAGTATTATCAGGTAGATTGGTTTGCCATGTAGTAATAAATTCAACAGGCGAAGCTACAACGACATATCGTTTAACCTGAGCAACATTATTCTCACTGTTAGTTGCAGAGTAACTAACAGTATATTCACCAGTTGTAGTCGAATCGACTTCACCTGTTATTGACACACTTATTTCACCGTCATTTTTATCTACAGCAGTTGCGCCAAACTCGATGTAATCCTCGTTTAACAATAAGGTAATATGCTGATGACCATTTAGTGTCAAGACAGGAGGTAATGTATCTGCTGTTGGTACAATTTCAATTTTCCTAGATGAAGTGGCAGTGTTACCTGCATTGTCTGTTGCACTATAGGTGATGATATAATGCCCAAGTTTGCGCGTATCAACATCACCCTCTATATGAACATTCACGGAGCCATCTCTGTCATCCTTAGCGCTAGCGCCAAGTTCTTCATATGTTTCATGAATGAATAATGAAACAGTGGTTTCGCCATTAAGTACAATTATTGGCGCGGTTGTATCTGGCAATGCAGTTGACTCAGAATCAGCCCCCGAACCTCCACAAGCTTGTATAAAAATTAACAACAGGCAAGTTGCGAGAAAACGTAGTTGACTATACTTTGAGTTCAAATTCATGTCATCATCCGTGATTTTTATGAGTTATAGGAATGTCTTCATTCAGTAGTGCACAGCTTCACGCACTTTAATGAATAGATCAACAAAAGGGTTGAATATATTGCCAATATGTTGATATATATCCGCAAATGAAGGAAACCATTATTTTTCATTTCTAGGTTTAACGAAAGGTTATTCGCATACATTCATATCAGGCCATTGTATAAGCTACACCACATCAATTCGCACTCGACGGGTGATATTGCACAATAGTTCATAGGGAATAGTTGTAGCAAATTGAGCGACACTTTCAACAGGTAAACCATGCCCCCATAAGGTCGCTATGTCGCCAATATTATCATCACTTTCAGCACCTAAGTCGACGGTTATCATATCCATAGATACCCTGCCCACCAATGGTACAATACGGCCATTTAGCAATACTGGAGTACCATTAGATGCATGACGGGGATAGCCATCTCCATAACCTATAGCGACCACACCAATATGAGTTTCCTTGTCAGCAACCCACGTCGCACCATAACCCACCGCTTCACCCATGGCTATTTTTCTTTTAGCTATCAAACTTGCTTGTAAGGTCATCACCGGTTCAATATCTAATGCTTGAGCGTTAACCGATAACTCAGGTTCCATTGGCGATACGCCATAGAGCATTAATCCCGGACGAATCCACTGATAGTGAGTTTCTGGCCAAGCGCAAATGCCTGCTGAATTGGCTAGGCTGCGTTGGCAATGTTTATCAGAAGTTAAACGTTCAAATAGGTCTGCTTGATCTGTCGTGCGCGAACTAGACGTATCATCTGCGCAACTTAAGTGGCTCATTAGAATAATATCTACGTGAACATTTTGGCTGGCTACAAGCTGCTGATAAATGCCATCAAATTGCTCTGGGCTAACACCTAATCGATGCATTCCAGTATCTACTTTGAGCCAGACTTTTAACGGCTTATCGATTTGAGCTTGTAATATGGCATCAAGCTGTTGTTGATTATGAACTACTGTTTCTAGATTATTTACTGAGATGACCGCTAAATCTTCGGCAGAAAAAAAACCTTCCAACAACACGATAGGGTTTACTATACCTGCATTTCTTAAGGCCAAAGCTTCATCAATTCGAGCTACACCAAAAGCATCTTTAAAGGTACTTTCTTCACACAATGCCTTGGCTATTCGCTCTAGCCCGTGGCCATAAGCATTGGCTTTTAGTACTGCTAAAATTTTACTATTCGATGCTTTATCTTTAATGGCCTGTAGATTATTTTTTAATGCCAGTAAATCGATTTTGGCGGTTGCTGTTTTGACTGTCATTGAACGCTAGTCTTCTTCAAGTACATGTGGTCCCGCATAGTTATCGAAGCGAGAAAACTGGCCTTGGAAAGTAAGTGGTACACGTCCAATAGGGCCGTTACGTTGTTTACCTATAATAATTTCAGCCATACCTTTGAATTCAGAGTCATCGTGATAAACCTCATCACGATAGATAAACATGATCAAATCGGCATCTTGCTCAATAGAGCCCGATTCACGTAAGTCTGAGTTAACTGGGCGTTTATCCGAACGTTGCTCCAAACTACGGTTTAGCTGTGAGAGTGCAATAACTGGCACTTCCAACTCTTTAGCCAAAGCTTTTAGCGAGCGAGAAATTTCGGCAATTTCTAAAGTACGGTTATCAGCAAATTGTGGCGCACGCATTAATTGTAAATAGTCAATCATGATCATGCTCAAGCCACCATGATCACGGGCAATACGACGAGCACGAGAACGTACTTCGGTCGGCGTTAAGCCCGCGGCATCATCAATAAACATTTTACCATTTTCAATAAGCAGCCCCATTGTGGACGACAGCCTTGCCCAGTCTTCGTCGTCTAGCTGACCAGTACGAATTTTGGTTTGGTCGATACGGCCAAGTGACGCCAGCATCCTCATCATCAGCTGTTCAGAAGGCATCTCCAGACTGAAAATTAACGCAGGTTTATCGGCGGTCATCGCAGCATTTTCTGCCAAGTTCATCGCGAAAGTGGTTTTACCCATAGATGGACGAGCCGCCACAATGATCAAATCTGAAGGCTGCATACCAGCGGTCATTTTATCTAAATCAGCAAATCCAGTTGAAACACCTGTTACACCGTCATGTGGTTGTTGATACAGTTTTTCAATTCGGTCGACAGTTTTCTCTAAAACCGCATGAATATTCTCTGGTCCTTCCGATTTATTTGCTCGAGCCTCCGCAATTTGGAATACTTTAGTTTCGGCAAGATCGAGTAAGTCGGCACTGGTTCGTCCTTGCGTATCATAACCAGCCTCTGCAATTTCATTGGCAACACTTATCATTTCACGCGTTACCGCGCGCTCACGGACAATCTCTGCATATGCAACGATGTTCGCTGCACTTGGCGTGTTTTTTATCATCTCTGCGAGATAAACAAAGCCGCCAGCATCCTCAAGCTTTTGATCGTTTTCAAGCGCTTCCGATAACGTAATCAAATCGACGGGCTCGCCTAACTCAATTAAGGCACCAATAGTTTCAAATATTAAGCGATGTGAACGGGTATAAAAATCTTGAGCAACCACTTTTTCAGCAACCCGATCCCACGTTTCATTATCAAGTAACAAACCACCGAGTACAGATTGCTCCGACTCCAGTGAATGAGGAGGTGTTTTAAGTGCCTCTACTTGAGCGTCTTTTGTAAACCTTTTGTCTTTTGAAAACTTATTAGCCTTGAAATCGGCCATTTTTAATACCTTTTCACACGCATTTATCTAAGTGATAAATGACATGTCTACGTCGAAAATTTGATAAGAGATTTATTATACCCAAGCCACTTAATAATGCGAGTTTCATGAGGTTTTAATCGTATTTGGTTAAGATAAATTTTGGTAGGTATTGCCAACCCAACATCTATCAATACAAATGGAGTTTGTTTATTCTTGATAAAAAAAAGCAGCGACTATGCGCTGCTTGTTGTGTCTATTATTGAAAAAACTAATACTCGGAGATTTTAATCTTACCGCTAACAACGCTTGCTTTAACCGATGCACCACCATTGCCAGTTGAAAAGTTAAGCTTTGAACTAGGGCCATATTTCGCACGCTGAGCTTTGTCATTTGTTAAGCTATTTTTAATACTACCGCCTGCAGTTGCGGAGAATTTAAAATTGGCATCAACGCCTTTTTGAAGTGCTAACGATAAATCTGCACTCACGCCTGACATTTTAATTCGGCCATCATCGCTTAGTTCCACTTTACCATCAACGTCACCACTGACGGACTTAATCTTTAAATCATCAACCTTTGACAAAGTAAATTCTACTTCTCCTGACACTTGGCTGATTGACACTTCATTCGCCGCCGACGTTGTGTCGATATCACCACTGATTGCTTTAAGTTGTAGACGTCCCGCTGACGATTTATCAACAATATTACCACTCACGGTCGACAAGGTGATTTTGCCATTTAGCGACGATGAAGTGATATCACCACTGATCGAATTAAGCTCAATGTGATCAGTTAATTTTGTCGCTTTAATATCACCACTAATGGTCTGAATTTCAGTACCTTTCGTTAAGTTTTCAACGTCCACGTTGGTCGAAATCCCTTCAAAGTTCACTTTAATGCTGTTTGGCACTTTAATCGTTAATTTAGAGCCGTCATTATCCCAATGGCTGTTTTGATGACGTGGCATTTTGACTTCTAACTGAATTTCACTACCTGACTTTTCAAAAATGAACTTATCCATTTTTTCGTCTAGTTCACCAACCACTGACAGTATATTTCCAGACGTCCCAATGATTATTACATCACCACGAGGGATATCGATAGAGGCCACATTGATTCCATCGACAGACAGTGAATCATCAACTTTCTCGCCAGCAAATAACATAGCCGAGAACAATACACTTAACGGGATTAACATTGTAGAAATTTTCATTTTAACGACCTCTAAATAGTTTGCCACTGCGGGCTGTATAAACGCTCTATCAACTTCAGTTCTTGCTGTTGTGTCCAGCGAAGCAAGTCAATTAAGTCTGAATTGTTTTCATCATCGGCTAACGCTTTCTCAATTGAAGAACGCGCTTTTTCAAGCTGTTGTAACTCCTCTTGCATCGCGACCGGTAGCTCTTTCAATTTAGGCTGACCAAAGCTGGTCAATATCATGTTTTTTTGCTGCTCAAATTGCTGATGCATTTGTACAGCAACGGTTGGCGGCGCGGCTGTCATGGGTGCATAAATATCACTTCCCAGCCACGTTAACAATACCGCAGCAACCACTGATGCAGCCCAGGCAACAGGTGTTTTAAACGATGATTTTGTTGGTGCTACCGTCGATTGCTGAGACTGATGTTCTATGGCCTTTTCAATACCTACCCATAGATCACGCTCTGGAGACATCTCTTTTGGCAACTCATTAATATGTTGTTGTAATGCTCTATCTGAAATGCTCATCATTACACCTCGACCCAGTCTTGTAATAAATTTCTTGCTCGGTGGTATTGAGCTTTGCTTGAACCCACCGCCATATTTAACATCTTTGCGATTTCTTCATGTCGATAACCTTCAACAGCAAACAACACAAAAACCAATCTAGCACGCTCTGGTAAACGCATAATTTGCTTGTCCAGAGTTGATAGCTCTTCCAGTTCAACACACGCTTCTTGCTGTGGATTATCTTCAAGACTAAAAACTTTTTGCAGCCAGTTTTTATGCTTTCTTAGATGCCCTAAGACAACGTTAGTTGCCACACTATGAAGCCAAGTACTGAACTTGCTATCCCCCCTGAAATTACGGATGTTTTGCCACAGTTGCACAAAAACCTCTTGGCAGACATCTTCTGCACTGCCTTTATCTGCTAGCATGCGCCAGCATAGTGCGTACATTCGCCGATGATACAGTTCATATAGTTGATGAAAAGCTTGTTGTTCGCCCTGCTGGGCTTTAACAATGATGGCTTTTTCTTCATCTTGACTGAACAGATTTTTTGCATCGATAACTTGATGATTATCCAACCGAAAAATCCTTTACTTGGTGTTTGTAGTATTAGATGCAGTATGAATGAAAAGGGTTTAAAAGAAAGTTAAAATATTTTTGAAGGGATATTTGTATGAGGTATTCGAGCGTATTTTCTGTACGCCGTCGCTCTCTTTCATCCATGAAACCGCGACATATCATTCATCCTGAATATAAAAAAAGCGCCATGTTGGCGCTTTTTTCTAAGAAGTAAATTTAAATTACTTCTTACCAAGCACTGCGAAGCGCTTGTTGAATTTATCAACACGACCACCAGTTTCAGCAGCTTTTTGCTTACCAGTGTAGAATGGGTGACATTCTGAACATACATCTAAATGTAAGTCTTTACCTGCTGTAGAGCCAACAGTAATAACATTACCACATGAACAAGTTGCTTTTAGTTCAGTGTAATTCGGGTGAATACCTTCTTTCATGGGAAACCTCTGTTTCGGTCCGCATCGCCACTTAGTCAGCCATTCTGCTAAGCACCATACGAGTTAAAAATTTATGGAGGCGCATTTTATGGGATCTGTAGCCTTGCTGCAACTGTTTTCCCTTAAATAATGGTAAAAAAATAAACAAAAAACAGCTTTTGCAAAAATATCATATTTATTGCTTGGCAGTTGCATGCACTCTCGTCAAAATAAAACCATCATTTAATTAAGTAATTTTCTTGTGACCCAGCGTTTTTTACAAGTGGCGATACCGGTACCACTGAGGCAAATCTTTACTTATCGACTACCAGACTCACTGACAAATCAATCAGTTATTATTGGCGAGCGCGTTCTCGTACCTTTTGGTCATAGGCAAGTTGTAGGCGTTGTGCTTGGAGTTGTTGAAGAAAATGACACGGCACTTTGCAACTTGGATGAAAATAAAATAAAAGATGTTATAAGCCGGCTACAAGATCAGTATCATTTTGATGCGTCACTAATGACATTCTTGCGCACTTGTGCGCAATATTATCACCACCCAATAGGTGAAGTAATTCAACTCGCTTTGCCTGTTCTGTTCAGACAGATTGAACAACCTGATTTGAGCTTTGAGAAGCTTTGGGTTTCAACTGCTGTTGACCATGAAGAAGCACTAAAGCAATTTAGCAAATCAGCACATAAGCAAAAAGCTCTATTAGCATTGATCCATCATCACCAAGGCATTTCATGGTCAGAATTGCGCACATTGGGATACGCTAAAACGCAACTCAATGCGCTTGAAAAAAAATCATTAATTGAAGAACAAGAGCTGATCCCTGCTCCCTTTATTTGGCACGACGATCATCTACAGGCAAGCAACAAATTACAGTTATCTGTTGAGCAAGCCGTCGTTGTCTCAGCGATGACCTCAAACCTTGACAAGTTTTCTTGTCATTTGGTTGACGGCATTACCGGCAGCGGTAAAACCGAAGTATATTTACAAGTGATGGAACAAGTACTTGCCAATAGCCAACAAGTTCTTGTAATGGTGCCGGAGATAGGGTTAACCCCACAAACGTTAGCACGCTTTGAAGATCGCTTTAATGTGCCTATTTTTCTTCATCATTCAGGGTTAAACGACAAAGAGCGGCTAGACACATGGCGCGCTGCTCACCGTGGACATGCTGCAATTATTATCGGCACGCGTTCAGCAATATTCACTCCCACGCCAAAGCTTGGCCTGATCATTGTTGATGAAGAACATGATAGCTCGTTAAAACAGCAAGATAGCTTTCGCTATCACGGCCGAGATATCGCTATTTTACGGGCGCGGCAACTTAATATTCCTATAGTGCTGGGCAGCGCTACGCCGAGTTTTGAATCGCTACAAAATGCTTTGAGCGAAAAGTACCATTTTCATCAGTTAACAAAGCGTCCCGGAAATAGCCGCCCTGCAACATTAAAATTGATTAATGTTTATCAACAGCAAATGGAACATGGTATTTCGGGGACAGTAAAGAAAGCCATCGAGCAAACGCTAGCCAAAGATGAACAAGTGTTAGTGTTTCTCAACCGCCGAGGCTTTGCACCCGCAATTAATTGTAAAGAGTGTCACCACGTAGTTGAGTGCCTACGCTGCAATAAACCTTATACCTTCCACCAAAATAACCAATTACTTGTATGCCACCATTGCGGTAGCCAAAAAAGAATGATGAAGCAATGTGGTCAATGTGGCAGCATTCGGTTGCAAGCAATAGGCCAAGGGACTGAACAAATTGAGCAACACTTAAATGAGTGGTTTCCAAAATATAGTGCTGTACGGATCGATCGAGACAGTACCCGTCGCAAAGGCGCCTTAGCTAAAGTAATCCAAGAAATTCATGACAAACAGCACCACTTACTTATTGGTACGCAAATGTTGGCAAAAGGTCACCATTTCCCTGACGTGACGTTAGTGGTGATATTGGATGTTGATGGCGCTTTATTCAGTTTTGACTTTAGGGCAGCAGAACAAATGGCACAATTACTGGTGCAAGTATCAGGCAGAGCAGGCAGAGCATCTAAACCGGGACAAGTATTAATTCAAACCCAATATCCAGATCACCCATTGCTGCAAGATCTAGTTAATAACGGTTACCCTCATTTTGCCCAACAAGCTTTGGATGAACGAAAGTACGCCAAACTGCCACCGTTTGGATATCAAGCGTTAATTCGAGCAGAAGCTAACTACCCCTCATACCCGAGTGGCTTTTTGAGGGAATTAAGCCAACTTGATTTACTAAACTGCGAGCTCGCAGGTCCTATCCCAGCAGCGATGGAGAAAAAAGCAGGTAAATATCGGTATCACTTAATTGTTCAATCCGTTAGCCGAAAACATTTACATCAGGCGATACTTCACATATTGACCATTGCACCGCAAATAGAGACCGCAAAAAAAGTACGTTGGACCATTGATGTTGATCCGATTGATTTTAGCTGGTGATAACATCAAAGGAGCTTTAAAGGCTGAATTTGATCCAATTTTGTTGTTATCTGAGAATGTCATTGAAAGCTTTTCTAGCCCCCGTTAGAATGAGCTAAATTTTTATCTGCGTTCAAACTTCATGGCTCATCAGGATTATATCTCTCGTTCTTCTAATAAAAAAAGTAATCCCTACAAAAAGAAAGGCCAACCAGAGCCTCAAGGTACCCCGTTAAAAGTCAAAATAATCGCCATGTTTACACTGATAGCGGTAATGGGTTTTGCTTACTCGCTATGGTTTCTAAAAGATGTTAAACCAACCGAACATGCTGCTCCAGTCAAAGCGCAGACAAAAGCAAAACAAACGACTTTGCCGGAGCCGCCAAAAGAAAAATGGCAATACATCGAAAAATTGCAAGGTGATAAGGAAATCGAAGGTGGCGAGTATGAAGTCGTCAATAAAGGGCCATATAAAATGCAATGTGGTTCGTTTAGAACGATGAAGCAAGCAGAAACCCTTAAGGCCAATATTGCTTTTGCGGGTTTGATTGCTCAAGTGAGCAAATCAACAGGAAAGAACGGCATTTACTACAAAGTATTTTTGGGGCCATATGATAAAAAACGAGAAGCTGAGAAAGACAAGCACAAACTAAAACGCAACAATATCAATCGCTGTCAAATTTGGCTGTGGCGTTAAAACTTCTCCGAAAACCTCCACTATAATATTGAATAAACGAATTTCCCCTTGAAATTCGTTTATTCAAACCCATTTAATCTACAATTATTCATGCTGAAGCCTAATTCGTTTTGGACAGCTTCGGCCGTTATTTTTGAGGTTAATTGTGACTACTATTGTTTCAGTAAGACGTAATGGCAAAGTCGCCATTGGTGGCGATGGCCAAGTATCACTGGGTAATACAGTGATGAAAGGCAACGCCAAGAAAGTCAGACGTTTATATAACGACAAGGTATTAGCTGGCTTTGCTGGTGGTACTGCTGACGCGTTTACCTTATTTGAACGTTTTGAAAGCAAGCTTGAAATGCATCAGGGCCATTTAACTAAATCTGCCGTAGAATTGGCCAAAGATTGGCGCAGCGATCGTGCCCTTCGCAAGTTAGAAGCGATGTTGGTGGTTGCTGACGAAACCGCCTCTTTAATCATTACCGGTAATGGTGATGTTGTTCAGCCTGAGCATGATTTGATTGCTATTGGTAGCGGCGGTAATTACGCGCAATCAGCAGCCCTTGCTTTGATTGAAAATACCGATTTATCTGCAAAAGAAATCGTTGAAAAGTCTTTAACTATCGCAGGCGATATCTGCGTGTTCACCAATCAACACCATACGGTTGATGAACTTTAAGTCGTACGAAATTACAGGAATATAAACATGTCGAATATGACACCTCGTGAAATTGTTTCCGAATTAGACAGTCACATTGTTGGCCAAAATGACGCGAAAAGAGCCGTGGCCATCGCGTTGCGTAATCGCTGGCGCAGAATGCAGCTTAATGAAGAGTTGCGAACAGAAGTTACACCTAAGAATATCTTGATGATCGGCCCTACAGGGGTTGGTAAAACAGAAATTGCACGACGACTTGCCAAACTAGCACACGCCCCTTTTATTAAAGTGGAAGCTACTAAGTTCACTGAAGTGGGTTATGTGGGTAAAGAAGTAGAAACAATCATTCGCGATCTTGCTGATATGTCGATCAAGATGACCAAAGAGCTAGAAATGGCTCGCGTTAAACACTTAGCTGAAGAAGCCGCTGAAGAGCGTATTTTAGATATCTTATTGCCCAATCCTCGTGATGGCTTTGGAAATGATGAAAAAACGGATAATGCCAGTACCCGTCAAGTGTTTCGCAAGAAATTACGCGAAGGGAAACTGGATGATAAAGAAGTCGAACTAGACCTAGCTGCATCACCAATGGGCGTGGAAATTATGGCGCCTCCTGGCATGGAAGATATGACTTCACAATTGCAGAGCATGTTCCAAAACATGTCGGGTGAAAAAACCAAAAAGCGCAAGTTAAAAATTAAAGATGCGTTTAAAGCATTACAAGAAGAAGAAGCCGCAAAAATTGTTAATCAAGAAGACATCAAGGAAAAAGCCTTAGAAGCTGTAGAACAAAATGGCATTGTTTTCATTGATGAAATTGACAAAATTTGTAAGCGTGGTGAATCTTCTGGTCCAGACGTTTCTCGTGAAGGTGTACAGCGTGACTTATTACCCTTAGTGGAAGGCTCAACCATTAGCACTAAGCACGGCATGGTGAAAACGGATCATATTTTATTCATTGCATCCGGTGCATTCCAAATGTCTAAGCCATCAGATTTAATCCCTGAACTTCAAGGTCGCTTACCTATCCGTGTTGAATTACAGGCACTGACCACTGAAGACTTTGTTCGCATTCTGACAGAGCCCAGCGCTTCGTTAACAGAGCAATATATCGCATTAATGAAAACCGAAGGTGTTGATATTGAGTTTACAAAAGACGGCATAGACGCGATTGCGAATGCGGCATGGCAAGTAAACGAAAGCACTGAAAATATTGGTGCACGACGTTTACACACCATGCTGGAGCGCTTAATGGAAGAAATTTCCTTCACCGCCAACGATCGCGCCGGCGAAAGTATTATTATTGATGCTAAGTATGTTGAAAGTACTTTGAATGAAGTGGTTCAAAACGAAGACTTGAGCCGTTTCATTCTATAATTTATTGAGTACAAAAATGACTTCAATTACGCGTTTTGTTTTAAACATGAAATACAAACAACTGCACCTAGTCTCTAGTAACCAAGAGAAAGGTGAAGATGAAACAATGTGTTTTCCCATGGAGTTTTTACGCGTAATTGATCATGAAGCTGATAAACTGCATGCCCATAAAAAATCCAAGCCTACATTAATCACGAACAGAAAAGGTGTGCTTTTGGTGGCAGTTGAGTCAGTAGGAAAGCATGGCTTTAGGCTGTTATTTGATGATCAATTTCAAAGAATTGTCACCGAAGAAGAGCTTGGCTACCTTTATGCTAATCAGAGCGTACTGTGGCAGCAATACCTTGATGACATTAAAAGTAGCGGCCTCACTCGTGAAACCGCTATTGAAATTAAAGCGCTATAAGCGCTTCATTTACCGGCTAGCCAAGCTAACTGCGTTGTGATATCCACTACACCGTAAATTTACTTAACTCTTTCTGCAAAACTTGTGCTTGCTGTGAGAGCTCTTCACTCATCTCTGCATTTTGATGTGCCATTTGCCCTGATTGCTCAGCGACGTCACGAATTGAGACAACATGTTTATTCACTTCTGATGCCACCGCACTTTGTTGTTGTATCGCGGCAGCTATTGCTGTATTCATGTCCATGATAGTGGCTACGTCGTTAGTAATTTCTTCAAGCATAGTACCTGCACTGCTCGCCTCTGACGCACTATCGTCTCCCTGAGAACGGCATGACGCCATATGTTTAACAATTTCCTGAGTACGATTTTGTAAAGAATTAATAATTGATTCAATTTCTTGGGTAGAGTCTTGTGTGCGGCTCGCTAACGTCCTGACCTCATCGGCAACTACGGCGAATCCGCGACCTTGTTCACCAGCTCTTGCTGCTTCAATCGCAGCATTTAACGCTAGTAAATTAGTTTGCTCTGCTATGCCACGAATAACATCTAATACTGAACCGATTGTCGCGCTGTCTTTAACCAATTCGTTAATGACTTCTTCAGATGATAGTAATTGCGTTGACAATTGATCTATCTGAGTGATCGTTGACTCAACACCACTGCGTCCTTTATCAGCATTTTGATTAGTTACTTCCGCTTTCATCGCCGCTTCTTGTGTGTTGGCTGCAATTTCATCAACCGTAGCAACCATTTCAGTTACGGCGGTAGCGACCATATCGGTTTCCTGCATTTGAGCACTGACACCAGTGTTTGCAACATTGATATTTTGTGCCAGTTTATCTGTTGCGTCATCAATCATTTCAACAGAGTGATTAACTTCTACAATAAGCTCTTTAAAACTATCAATCATGGCATTGAAATTCTTAGCCATCTCGCCCAACTCATCTTTAGAGTCAGTATTCACATTAATGCTTAAGTCTTTTGTGTGAGCGATCTTGTTCATTGTGGATTGCAATGTATTAATTCCGCCCACAATATTTCTACTTAAATACAGCCCAAATGCGGCGGCAATAAAGAAGATAACGAAGAACACGCCATAGGCAATCATCTCTACAATTTCTGTTTGCTTATCTACAATCGCTTTGCTTCGTGTGACTACACTGGTTAATAACTTTTCTATACGCTGAACAGTAATTCTAATTTCACCTTGTACCCCTTCATCAATAGAAAAACCAAGAACTTTTTGCGCATCAACTAGCTTAATGAAGGCAGCTTTATATTCTTCAAGCCGAGTATTAATAATGGCCTTTCCATCATTGCTCAGCTCACTTAACTGGACATCACTTTGAAATTTAACAAGATTATCAAGCCATTTGGTAACGTATTTTTCATCTAATCTCAGCATGAAATCTTTTTCATTTCGACGCAACTGCAACATATTGCTGAGCAATTGTTGATCTTCACTACCAATTAACTCTTCCACTTCATGCACTGCATTACGTAGTTCACCGTAAAGCGCATCTTTGGGATGCATACCTATGTTGATTTGAGCATCTACTAATTTCGCAAATAGTTGTTGATATTGTTTAAAGGCTCCTTGCATTTCATCGAGCTCTTTCACCTCTAATTCTTGTTTAGCAAAGAACGTCTCTAAACTGGCAGTTTCCGCAAACAGCTTTGATATAGTCTTGTTAAACTCATCATGATACTTGGTCTCTTTACGGCCTTTGAAGTTTGTTTCTGTTGCCCTTAGTTGGGCCATATGGCCTTCAATATTGCTAATCACGCGAGATACTTCAATATCAGCTTTTAATGCTGAAATAGAGAGTTCCATCAACACCAACAAAATAATCATTGCCACCACAGTGATACCCGAATTCATAATACATTTATGTTTGATCAGCATATAGGACCCTTTCTTTAATGCTTTTTTGGATACAAGTTATGTGTAGTATAGTCCAAAATAAAACGGGTATTGCTAATGTAGGTTTTTTCTATTAGTGGAACGATATTAGTTATTTAGCTTTAATTTGATAGTGGCTTTGGCTTTAGGTGATACAGGGTTATTTTCGAACGAGATACTTTGCCAATTCTTGTTCAGGAACAGGCTTACTGATGTAGTAACCTTGAATTGCGTCACATCCCAAGTTTCTGAGCATTTGCAGTTGTTCAGCCGTTTCAACGCCCTCTGCTAGCACTCTTTTACCTAAACCATGTGATAATTTAATCATTGATTTAACAATGGTGACGTCCGAGTCATTCGAGGCCATTTCCTTGATAAAGCTTCGATCAATCTTAATCTTATCAATCGGTAACTCTCTTAAATAGGCCAAGGACGAATAGCCTGTACCAAAATCATCAATGGATACCTTGATTCCAAGGTTTTGCAGCGTAACAATGGTATTCATCGCCATATGCAGGTCGGTCATTACGACATTTTCCGTAATTTCCAGCTCGAGATATTTTGGCGACATTTCATACTTTAGTAAAAATTTCTGAATCGTCGAAATGAGTCGTGGATCTTGAAACTCGACAGCGGTCATATTGACAGCGATGGTGATACGCTTTTTGTAATTTTCAATCCAACGTTTGTGAGCTTGACAGGCTTTCTCCAAGACATAAACATCAAACCGACTATTAAGGCCAAGCGCTTCAACGTCCGATAAAAAAGCATCTGGCGATAACACTCCTTTTTCCGGGTGGTTCCAACGAACTAATGCTTCCACGCCTTCAAGTTTGTTAGTAAGTAAATTCAACTGAGGCTGATAGTAAAGCTCAAATTCTTCATTTTTTATTCCATGCTTAATGGCCTTTTCCATCGCCAATAAATGCCGGCCTTGCACTTCCATTTCATGACTGAATTCCGTGCTAGCAATATTATGTGTTTCTGCATGATACAAAGCCAAGTTCGCGTTTTGTAGTAAGTCTTCTGCACTTTTTGAAAACTGTGGAAAACAGCAATACCCCAAGCTACATTGAACGAAAATATCTTGGCCATCGAACTGAAATGAACGTCCGATCAATTCATGAATATGATGTGTCACCTGCTCAATCTCTTGCTTATTATCGTAATCAATGACAATTACAAAAGAATCACCACTGAGGCGCCCGACAATAAGTGGTTTGAATATGCTGTTTCTGATCCGGTTAGCAATCTCACCTAATATGAAGTCACCCGTTTTAAGACCATAAGTATCATTGATGAATTTGAATCGCTTGATATCAATTAAAATCACGCACAACTTATTATCTTTACGAGCCGATTTTTCCATTATTGTCGGTAATCGCTCTAAGACTTGTGCTCGATTTAGTGTCCCTGTTAGGCTGTCATGTTTGCCTAGGTATTGTGCTTTATTCATGGCAGTTACAGCAGCATTTCGCTCTGCGCCTTGCATCCATATTAACATGGAAAAACCCAAGACTGCGCTGCTGCCTATATCAAAATACATCGAGAAATTCTGTAAATATTGAAACCACCATTCAGTCAATGCCACAGTCGACGCAAAAGAATAAAATAAATACTTGCCGCCGCAGGCAATAGAAAAATAAGTGAATATACGGCTCGAAAAATGATGTGGCTTATGCCAGATTAAAAAACTACTCATCGCAAAAAATGTGCAACCAATTAAAAAAGCAGGCAGGGTTTCACGTAAATAAAAACGGTCATAGACGTGAGTAGGATCAAAGGCACAAATTAACGTATTTAGAACAGATAAGACAAGTACAGCAATAATACTAATGATCACGACTTTCGGGACAATACGATGACCTTTCTTTGCAGAAAATATACCCAATGTCAAAAATGTGATGAACATGAATCGGCTGAATTGATAGAGCCACTCTAACAATATTTTGCTAGGCACTGTATCCGGTAACAACGCGGTAAGCGATTGCACAACCATGATGATATTGTACAGACATACAAACCCTAGGCTAACCGTCCAAAGTTTAACGTATTGACGCCCAAGCCCTTGATAAAACATCCACAGCAAAAAGGTTAGGACACCAAAAACTAAGGCTTCTGTTGAATATAAAAACGTCCTAGCTGCTATGTGTTCAATCATTAAATACTAAATAATGCATATTATGTTACCGTTTATTAAATATGCTTTCAGCGGTTATTACAAGCATGTAAGTTAGATCAGCCCTTATATTGCTACAAATTTATATTGTTAATTGCACTGATATGGGATATTGATGAAAAGCAGTGTTACACTAAGTATGATTTAAACACTAAGAATTTGAACCACGAGAGTACTGATTATGGAATACAATACATCTGAGCTATGCAATACTTATTCTGATTTAGTCGATGTTCTAGAGCCTATATTTAGTAATTATGGTGGAAGAAGCTCTTTCGGTGGTCAAGTAGTTACAGTGAAGTGTTTTGAAAACAATGGTTTGATCGCGAAAATATTAAGTGAAGACGGTACAGGTAAAGTGCTTGTAATCGATGGAGGAGGTTCTACTCGATGCGCCTTAATTGACGCAGAAATTGCAGAATCTGCTTTTCAAAATAACTGGGAAGGTATTATCTGTTACGGCAGCCTTCGTGATGTGGATGCAATTGAGGAGATCGACATAGGTATTCAAGGGCTTGTTTCTATCCCTGTTGGAGCCAGTGATGAGATGACTGGTGATGGCGATGTCGCAATAAATTTTGCCGGCGTAACCTTTTTACCTGACGATCATATTTACGCAGATAACACTGGCATTATCTTGTCGCCTGAGCCACTTGATATCGAGTAATTATTTTTTGGTTTCTGCCTGAGGGTTCTTGCTATACCACTGTTTTATCCATGTTGATATTTCACCTGTAGGAATGCCTCCACTGATCACGTGACCTTGTAACATAGACCCTCCCATAACATCATACATTTTCAATACTTCTTTATTGTCAATATGACTGGCGACAAATGGCAATTTCATTGTTCTTGCCAAATTTATCAATGAGTTTACTATGGCTTTTTCTGCCGAATTTTCTGCATTAGGTTGAAGTTGCTCACAACTGATTTTAACTTGATTAACCGATAACTTTCTAATATAACGAAGAGACTCATAACTACCTGTAAAATCGTCAATACTGATGGCCACTTCTAACATTTTGAGCTGATCGATCATTGATTTAGCACGGTCACATGCCACCACCATAACAGGCTCTGTCAGCTCTATCATTAAGTACTTGCCGGCTATGTTGAAGTGTTTAATTTGCTCTTCAATATAATCAACAAGATCGGGCTCTAAGATATCTGTACTCGATAAACTGATTGAAACCGGTTGATATATATTATTTTTTTTCATTTCACAAAGCAGTTTAAATGCATTTTGTATCATTTGTTTACTGAGCTGGTATAACTCGCCGCTGTTTTCAGCCAACTCAAGGAACTCTCTAAGTTCAATATAATCATCGCCTAAGTGTCGCCATTTAACCTTTAGTGAGAACCCGGTAATTTTCTTACTGCTGTTTTCGATGATGGGTTGAGCAAGCCATAATAGGCTATCGTTCTCAATGTCTTGTTTCAATCGTTCCATTTTTAGCAATTGCTGTTCGGTGTACAATGAATCTTGCGCATTATAATACTGGAATAAGCTACGCTCTCGTTCAGCAACTATGACTGCATCGCCTGCATGAGCGATGACTTCTGATACAGATTTTCCATGTTCACCGACAAAGGCAATACCACAAGCGAGCTCAAAATTAAGAGAAAAACTCTTAAAACTCATTGCCTCTGGAACAGCCTCAGCCAACTGACGGCACAAATCTTCTACCAGTATTTTTTCAGGGTAATGACTATGAGTTACATCAATGACGGCAAGAAAATGTAAACTCTGTAATCTGGCTAATCGCGAAGTCTGGTTCGAATAATCAAAATTGATTAAGTTGTCATTATTGGCAACTTGTTTTTGCAAGCAGTAGGCTAATTGCAAGAGTAGAATGTCTGAGTTCTGATGTCCTAACACTTCATTAACATGCTCAAAATTGATCGGCTTTATCACTACTACAGCGTAACGTGCAGTGTTCTCCTGCTTAAACAGATTTTCTAACCTAATAAGAGCCTGTTGATATGAAGGCAAGTTAGTGGCGGGATCATGCATAAACGAAAACATTTCTTGCGCATTTAGCTGTTTACTTTCTTCAATTTGAGATTGATTGATCTGATCAAAAATCCGCTTAATCAAATACCAGTTGCCATTAACCATTGTCGCTATAAACAATGAAACTAAAGACAAGATCAACCATAAAACATCAACTTGGGCATTTAACCAAAAAAATACAGTACAAACAAAGAAACCTGCAACCAGCCATTGGCCAACATGACGAAACACTTCTGTGTGCTTCATTCTGGACTGAATTACAATAAAAGAGGCGCCGCAAAGCAGCACGAGACTGCTAGCTACAAGCCAACCAATGTAAGCATCCAACTGCGGGATAAACCAGACAGAGAAAAGGTAGATGATTACGACACCTGATAGCACTTTAACAGACATGGCAAAATAGTCAGTTACACCCGATTTTTGCACTTCATCTTCTCTAGTTGCGGATGAGATTTGCCAGATGTAAATCAATGCCAATGTCAGAATAGCGAATGAAAGTAATGCCGGTATTTGAATCTGCTCAAAGTAGATCAATGAGTATAAAAAACCCAACACACCACACATGATACCCGAAAAGTAATACCACTGATTAGGTACAGATTTACGAATCAAAATCGACAACAGTATGACCGGCAAAGATAGGCCTAAAACAAACGCGATATTGAATTCAATAAAAGAAAACAACCGCGGTGCAGAGAAAGCGGGAAATGAGGCCATTAATAAATAAAAACTTACGATTAATGACCGAGTGCTTGGCAAGTGCTTAACGCAGTTACAATCCATATACAGCCTGCAATACCTTGGCATTAGTTATTGATTTAGATTAATAAATTGAGCTCGATTTGTACAGTAATTCTAAAACAACTCCGATGATATTTTATCTTGATCAACAAATGAGCAATTTTTCACTATAACACTACTCTTCCCGATTTTATTAACTTAACCAATGGATTGACTCCAAACTGATAACATAACTCGGCAGGTTGGTTGATATTCCACATTGCGATATCTGCATCAAAACCAACTGCCAATTGTCCTTTGTTTTTCTCTAGCCCTAAAGCTTTAGCACCAAAACATGTGACACCGGCAAGCGCTTCAACAGGTGTCAATTTAAATAGCGTACAGCCCATATTGAGCATTAATTGAATTGAATGAATTGGCGAAGTACCGGGATTAGCATCAGTCGCAATTGCCATCGGCACTTGATGCTTTCGCAATAGCTCTATGGGTGGCAATTGGGTTTCACGAAGGAAGTAAAACGCCCCAGGCAATAAAACAGCAGTCATGTCTGCTTGCTTCATTTTTTCAATTCCATTTTCATCTAAGAATTCGATATGATCAGACGATAACGCCTGATATTTAGCCGCTAATGCACTGCCACCGAGGTTCGATAATTGCTCAGCATGAACTTTTACCGGTAAAGAGTGCTGACTAGCGGCATAAAAAACCTCTTCTGTTTGCTCAATATTGAAACCAATACCTTCACAAAAGACGTCAACGGCGTCAGCAAGGCCTTTCTCCACCACTGCCGGTAGCATTTCATTGCAGACTTTCGAGATGTATTCATCTGCTTTGCCTGCAAATTCAGTTGGCAGAGCATGTGCCCCCAGAAAAGTTCTTTTTATCGTTACCGGCAAATGCTCTTCAAGGTTCGTGGCAACTTCAAGCATTTTGATTTCAGTTTCTGTATCCAAGCCATAACCAGATTTAATTTCTACGGTTGTCACCCCTTGTTGATGCAACGCTTGCAACCTAGGAAGAGCGCTTTCGATTAACTGTTCATGGGTTGCGGCGCGCGTTGCAGTAACAGTTGAGACAATACCACCGCCAGCTTTGGCAATTTCTTCATATCCTTTGCCCTGCAGACGCATCTCAAACTCATTGGCTCGACTACCACCATAGACAAGGTGCGTATGACAATCGATTAATCCAGGAGTCAGCCATTGCCCTTCACCATCAATAACCTCCAATAAGGTTAAATCAATGTCCGCCAATTCAGATTGTGCGCCCAGCCAAGCAATTTTTCCGTTACTTATGGCAATGGCGCCATTATTGACTTCTCCGTAACTGTTTGCAGCATCGGTCATAGTCGCCAAATGTACATTAATAAGAACGATTTGCCATTGAGAAGAATTAATGTTCATGAGATATCCTAGAAAGTGTAACGAGTAACACGCTGTAAGTTAGGCGTAAATTAAGATCAGGATTATAGAGTAATTTTTCGAAAGATGACGATCCTTTTTATAATAATTTTTCATTTCCCGGATCAATCAATTTCTAGGATTTCAATCCATTCAATTTGGCAACATTAGAAAATCATTGACCACCCTTTGATTATCTCCTTGTCAATTTTTTACCACCCACCCCCACGTAACACTTTGAAAATATTCACTTAATAAACCACATAAAACGTAAGCACCTGTATTTTCTCGATTTCTATATTTTACTTTACATAAAGTTGTATATACAACATAATATTCCGATATTGGTATATACAAGTGTAACATTGGCATGGCGAAAACAACGCAAAGTGCGGCAAAGTTTAGCGTAATTAAACAGTATATTTGTGATCAAATAGAGTCCGGTGTATGGCATGAAAATGCCAAGGTGCCATCCGAAAACGTGCTAGCGGATCAGTTTTCCGTTTCTAGAATGACTGCTCGTCGTGCACTACAAGAGCTGACCGAGCAAGGCTTGTTAGTAAGAACGCAAGGTGCAGGCACTTTTGTTGCAACATTCAAATCCCAATCTTCGCTTTTAGAAATCAAGAACATTGCTGATGAAATTGAAGCTCGAGGGCATCAACACCGCTCTGAGCAACTGTGCTTAGAAGTTGTCGATGTAACAGAATCAATTGCGATTTTATTAGGCATGAAAAACAATGACACCTTGTATTACTCAGAAATATTGCATTTTGAGAACGATGAGCCAATACAACTAGAACAGCGTTACGTTAACGGTACGCTAGCGCCGTCTTATCTTGCTCAGGATTTTGATCGAATTACCCCTCATGAGTTTTTATCAACAGAAGCGCCTTTGACGGAAGCAACACACGAAATTGAAGCTGTACTAGCTAAGCCGACCATTTGCCAGCTACTCAGCATTGAGAAACATCTACCCTGTTTACAAGTTAAGCGTCGTACTTGGTCAAGCCAAGGCGTAGTCAGCTTAGCTATTTTAACGGCTCCCGGTAATAAATACCGTTTAGGTAGCCATTTAACTTTTTAATGTAGGAGCGTTAGTATGACGTTTAAATATGGTATTGACCATCTAGATCTTGATATTGTAAACGGTATTGCAAATGGCAGTATCGAAGCAGAACTTTGCCAAGAAGCTTTAGATAACATTGAGATAAGCCGTCAACGCGTAGAGAAAATGGCGGCTTCAGATAAAGCAGTATATGGTATTAATACAGGCTTTGGTCCGTTGTGTGATACACAAATTACCCCTGAAGAAACTAACTTACTACAAAAAAACCTCCTTATCACTCATGCTGTCGGCGTTGGTGAGCCTATTGCTAAAGACATTTCGAAGCTCATGCTCATTACTAAAGTGCATGCATTAAGCCAAGGATTTTCTGGTATTCGTTTAGCTACCGTTGAAAGAATGTTGGCGTTTATCAATCTTGACCTTATTCCTGTTGTACCAGAGCAAGGTTCAGTGGGTGCATCAGGTGATTTAGCACCACTGTCTCACTTATTTTTACCACTACTGGGTGAAGGTGAGTTCTGGCAAGATGGTAAACCAGTACCAGCGGCTAAGTTACTAGAAGAAAATGGCTTAGCACCAATGGAATTACACGCCAAAGAAGGTTTAGCACTAATTAATGGGACTCAATTTATTTTATCGCATGCCATTACTGGTTTAACTAAAATGCGTTATTTACTAGATCTTGCTGATTTAACCGGTGCTATGAGCATAGAAGGTATGCAAGGTAGTGAGTCACCGTTTAGAGAAGAGCTTCATGCTACGCGCCCCTTCCCAGGGAATGTTGAAGTGGCCGCTCGTATGCGCAGCTTCTTTAAGGATTCAGAAAATATGTCATCGCATACCAACTGCGATCGCGTGCAAGACCCATACTCATTACGCTGTATTCCACAAGTCCATGGCGCATCACGTAATGCCTATAACCATTTAAAAGAACTTGCTGAAACTGAAATGAACTCAGTAACTGATAACCCAATAGTTATCAGTAGTGAGGAAGCCATCTCTGGGGGTAGCTTCCACGGTCAACCATTAGCTATGGTGCTTGACTATGCTTCAATTGCTGCTGCAGAATTAGGGAACATTTCAGACCGTCGTTGTTACTTATTATTAGAAGGCTTACATGGTCTACCACGCTTATTAACCTCTTCTGGGGGCTTAAACTCAGGCATGATGATCCCACAATACGCAACCGCCGCATTAGTTACGGAAAACAAATCACTTTGTTTCCCACCATCTGCTGACAGCGTACCAACATCAATGGGTCAAGAAGATCACGTCTCTATGGGCAGCATCTCGGGTCGCAAGCTAAACCAAATATTAGGCAACTTAGAAAAAATAATTGCCATTGAATTAATGTATGCCGCACAAGCTGTAGACTTTAGACGTCCAAATAAATGCTCAGATATCATTGAATTAAATCATCAAGTGATTAGGGCCAAGGTAGCTAAACTTGAAGAAGATAGGCTGTTAAAACCTGATATTGATGCCATGATTGCATTAGTAAAATCACAAGCATTTACCGTTAGCTTAGAACAATAGAGGGAATCACCATGAGCTTTGAAGAAACTATTAAACAAGGTATCCCAAGCAAATTGCCTGCAGCAAGGCCATACCCAGCTGATGCTAACCGAGCGCCTAAGCGTAAGGATATTTTATCAGCTGATGAGAAACAGTTAGCAGTAAGAAACGCTCTACGTTACTTTCCAAAAGAGTGGCATCAAGAATTAGCAACTGAATTTGCGCAAGAGTTAAAGGACTTTGGTCGCATTTACATGTACCGCTTTAAGCCTAACTACGACTTAAAAGCGCGTGCAGTGACTGATTACCCGGCTAAATGTGAGCAAGCGGCTGCGATTATGTTGATGGTTGATAACAATCTTGATCCAGCTGTTGCACAACATCCTGAAGAACTAATTACTTACGGTGGTAACGGTGCGGTGTTCCAAAATTGGGCACAATACTTATTAGCAATGAAGTACTTAAGTGAAATGGAAAATGACCAAACGTTACATATTTACTCAGGACACCCTATGGGGTTATTCCCATCAAGTGAAGACGCTCCACGAGTTGTAGTAACTAACGGTATGATGATCCCTAACTATTCTCAGCCTGATGATTGGGAAAAGTTTAATGCATTAGGTGTTACTCAGTATGGTCAAATGACTGCGGGTTCATTTATGTACATTGGCCCACAAGGCATTGTTCATGGCACAACCATCACAGTGATGAATGCCTTCCGTAAAGTGTTAAATAAAGGCGACAGCTCAAAAGGTAAAATCTTCTTAACTGCTGGTTTAGGTGGTATGAGTGGTGCACAGCCAAAAGCGGGTAACATTGCTAACTGTATTACTGTATGTGCTGAAGTTAATGCTCATGCAGCGACTAAACGTCACCAACAAGGTTGGGTTGATGAGTTAATTGATAACATGGGCGAATTGATTGCCCGTGTTAAAACCGCACAAACGGCTGAAGAAGTTGTTTCTATTGCCTATATTGGTAACGTGGTTGATGTATGGGAAAGTTTTTATGAACAAGAAATTTTTGTTCACTTAGGCTCAGACCAAACTTCACTTCATAACCCATGGTCAGGCGGTTATTACCCTGTTGGTATCTCTTATGAAGAATCAAACCGTTTAATTCGTGAAGAGCCAGAAGTTTTTAAAGTAAAAGTACAAGAAACTCTTAAACGTCATGCAGATGCGGTCAACAAGCACACTGCGCGCGGTACTTACTTCTTCGATTACGGTAATGCTTTCTTACTTGAAGCATCTCGTGCAGGTGGTGATGTTATGGCTGAAAATGGCATCGACTTTAAATACCCATCATATGTTCAAGATATTTTAGGCCCTATGTGTTTTGACTATGGTTTTGGTCCGTTCCGTTGGGTATGTGCGTCAGGTAAACCAGAAGATCTCGATAAAACTGATGCAATTGCTGCGCGTGTGCTTAAGAAAATCATGCAAGAATCTCCTGAAGAAATTCAGCAGCAAATGCAAGATAACATCACTTGGATTGAAGATGCGAAGCAAAACAAATTGGTTGTTGGCTCGCAAGCACGTATTTTATATGCTGATGCGCAAGGTCGTATGGAAATCGCAAAAGCCTTTAACGATGCAATTGAAGCAGGTGAAATTGGCCCAGTAGTACTTGGTCGAGACCACCATGATGTTTCAGGCACTGATTCACCGTTCCGCGAAACCTCTAACATTTATGATGGTAGCCGTTTTACTGCTGATATGGCGATTCACAATGTTATAGGTGATAGCTTCCGTGGTGCAACTTGGGTATCGATTCATAATGGCGGCGGTGTTGGTTGGGGTGAAGTCACTAATGGCGGCTTTGGTATGTTACTTGATGGCTCTACTGCTGCTGAGCGTCGTTTAAAGTCCATGTTATTGTTTGACGTAAACAATGGGATTGCTCGTCGTAGCTGGGCACGTAACGAGGAGGCAAACTTTGCCATAAAACGTGAAATGGCACGCACACCAAAACTTAAAGTCACGTTAGCCAACATAGTAGAAGACGATATCTTGGACAACTTGTCATTGTAAGCTGCCAAAACTAGGTTGCGTTACTAAGACCACAAAAGCCGAGTTTTACTCGGCTTTTTCATTCCATTATCAAATAGCTCATGGGCTATACCCTTTACTTTATCTGGTCTGTCATATGTTTGTCGTTATAATGACGTAACGATTGTCTTCCTATTTCCGAAAAATTCATCCACATTTGTCGACGGAAATTGAGGTTGCAATATTGGAGTTTAATAAATGCAAATTTCACCGGAAAAAATTAAGCACTTCCGAAAAGAGAATGGCTGGTCGCAAGAAGTACTAGCGAAAGCTACAGGGTTAAGTTTACGTACAATTCAACGTATTGAGAAAGACGGTAATGCATCTTCGGAAACTCAGCTTGCTCTTGCTGGAGCATTGGATAAACCTTTAAAATTGCTTTGCCACGTTTCCGAACAAATTGAAGTTTTATGGAAATGGAGAAGTATTATGCAAAACTTAATCGCACTTATCGTCGTCATTTGCGCAGTAGGTATGCTGCTATTGTTTGGTGGTGATCTAGGAATGTTCGCTGATTTTTATGGGGCGCTATTCTTATTATTATTCATGTATGCCTGCACGATAATCGCCTTTAGTTCTCACGGATTATTTAAATCAATCGTGGGGTTGAAATTTCTCTTTTCGAGCGAAATTACGCCCTCAAACTATACAAAGCATTTAGCAACAATCTATAAAAAACAGCTAGCATTTCTTTATGGTGGCTCGTTCATCGCGTTTGTGGTTGGTAGTGTTTCTATTTTATCCAATCTAGCTAATATTGAAACGATGGCAGAATTAGGAGCAGCTTGGGCAGTCAATTTACTGATATTTTTCTATGCATCAGTAGGTGCTGAAGGAGTATTACGCCCACTAGCAACAAAGTTGTCGAGTTAAATAGCACCAGCAAAAGCTGATAAATAAAGAGCTGAAAGCCGTTAGCAGCACTTAACTTGCTAACGGTTTTATTCAAACAACATAAAGCCTATTGACAAAATCATACACATGGATGCGAATATTAATATTGGTTCGCGAATTCGAAATGCACCACTTTGATAGCGTTGATGCAAGAATTGTCCGAACAAAAATATTGTTGTTGTCGTTGCTGCTATAAGAAAATGCACCAATAATGTTGTTGGCTCGCTGTTTTCTTTCCAGAGAAACACAGGCCCTGAATAGTTAACAAAAAACAAATTCAACAAAGACACGTGCAGCCAAATAATGGCAAACAATATCAATGGTTTTTTAAAAGAAATGCTTTTCATTAAGGCTTACAAAAAAATGGATCTGACTATAGGGCAATTATACTTGGTCTGACACTAGCAAGAAACAGAAACTATTGATTATTATCAGCACTCAACCAAGCCAATAAATCATCAACGACAAAGGAGTAGCTAAGCGTTTGCTGCAATTTCTCACCGTTTATTATTTTACAGGGGCTTTGAGCGATTTCACGATCAAACTGTGGCGGCACTAACTCTTGAACCGCTGCCGCTTTTTGATAAAAAAGTTCACGGGTACTATCACTCGGGCTGACACAGTTAAAAATACCAGATAAATGGGGCTGTTCAATAAATTTAGCAATGATGTTAACGGCATCACTTTGATGGAGTAAATGTACTTTTGCATCGGCATCTTTCAACTGTGTTTTACCTGCCAAAAACGAACCGGGAAATCGCTTTGGCCCAACGAGTCCCGCCAACCGTAAAACTTGTGCGTGTCCATTAAAGCTAAGTACACTTTGCTCAGCAGCATTTAATTGCCGTACTTTATCCACTGACAAATTTAATTCACTTTGTTCACTTAATTCGCCTGTAAGGCCAGTATAAACACCTGTACTGCTGAGCAAAATGACTTGCCTAACATGATGACGCTGCGCATGTGCAACGATACTTGCAACGTTATCGGCATAATCCGTCGCTCCGCGTTTGAACCCAGGCGTAATAGCAATAACCACACAGTCAAAGTCGTCCAGCGCAAGTTGTTCAATGCCACTACTTTCTGAAGACAAATTGACTTGCTGTATGGATAGGTTTAAAGCTAGTGATTCCGAGCCTTCAATTTGAGCAATTTTCTCAGGCGTTCGGCAGGTAGCGATAACGCTATAATCAAAGTTCACAAGTAAGGAAGCTAACGGCTGACCCAGCCATCCGTAACCAATGATCGCAACTTTTTTAGTCATTGCCAGAACTCCCTTTCATTTTACTTTGTGCTTGGTGAAATTGTTTAATTTGCTGGACTAGATCTTTAGTAAGAGCATTTGGCATCGGAATGGATAAATTGTATTGAGCGATCTTCCACCCTTGTTCTGTTTTAATAAGTACACCAGAGCCTCTCGTTTGACCGTAAGACGCATTTATCAGCGACTCATCAAAAAACGCCACTGATTTATTTGCTAAGACCGTTACATGACG
Organism: Thalassotalea atypica; assembly: GCF_030295975.1. Taxonomy (NCBI): domain Bacteria; kingdom Pseudomonadati; phylum Pseudomonadota; class Gammaproteobacteria; order Alteromonadales; family Colwelliaceae; genus Thalassotalea; species Thalassotalea atypica. Next base: position 301,985 of record NZ_AP027364.1, on the reverse strand, counting down.
CTCAGTCGGCGTGTATAACCATCCCCTGCCTTCGGAAAAATATGGCCTTACAAATTCTGCAAAGCTTTCTTTCGTCCACCTTTCATTGCCGTCGGTGCCAATGAAAATGGCCTCTTTAGCTAGCAAGCTAAAGTATTTGTCAAAATTCGCCTCTGCGGCGGCTTGGTGAAAAGCATCTAAGTTTTGTTCTATTTTCGGCGTCTCATTAATGAATTCCGTAGCATTTGCTTGCAATAGCATATTTGCAAAGAATACAACGGTAATAGGCAACTTCTTAAATAGGTACTTCATTATATTTAGTCCATTTTAAGTTTGTTTTGTTTTAGCAATAGCGACATATTTACCAGTAAATACAGCGCAAAGCGATTCACCGCAATAAATATGGACGGTGATGTTCATTTTTCCGTGACGACCGTTTTCAATCGGCGTCAAATCACCTTTTACCTCTTCAGCAGTGACAACTCCATGCCCTGCACCAGATACAGGTCTTAAATATCTTATATTGGCATCTGCCAAGACAATATCAGCATCTAGCGCTAAGTGCTGAAGCTGGAAATATACCCAGCCCCACCCTGTCAACGTAGCAAGCGTGTATATGCTGCCGGCAAACATCGTGTTATGTAGGTTTTTATTAAACTGTGGATCACAACTAGTAATGAATTTTTTCCGATCATAATAACAAGCGTTTAAATTCATGGCTTTGCTCAGCGGGATGGTTTCATGCCAAATTTCTTGTAAAGTGTTCGCCAGCGATTGTTCAATGGCCTCACTAGCTTCTAGTGATTTTGACATCAGAAAGTGTTGGATCTCACCGTAAAGTAAATGTGATTTTTCTATCAACTGATACCCCAGTGCTTGATAAAAAGCTAATGACACTTCCCGGGCATTTAAATTAACGCTCGTTATGCCACGCTCACGTGCTACTTTCTCTAGTTCATCCATTAATATACGACCGATACCTTTACCTTGCTGACCTCCATCAACGGCGACGTAACGCACTTGAGCAGTAAATTGATCGTCAAAATGTAGACGAGCGACCGCAATCACTGATTTAGTATCTTGATCAATGATCATTCGGTGAAGTGCTTGGCTTTCAAGTTCATCTTTTTCACTTCCTTGGGGTTGTTGCCAAGGTGCTCTAAGTTGTTGCCATCGAAATAAATAATAGGCGTTTAACTCTTCTTGAGATTGAGGTGTAATTACTAAATTCATTAACTATGATTACTCTATACTGGAAAAAGTGAATAGATTGGATGCCATTTACCAAGCACCTAGCACAAGGTCAGCTACTTTATTTTACTCGCCACCCCAATGCAATCTCGGTGAGTGAAAATCGCTATTATCGTTGGCTAGCGTTTGATGATGTTATTCAAAGTGTAATGAATACGTGTCACCCTTCAAGACTGACCCTACCTCACCACTATGCTCTATTAATGCCTTTAATGTCTGTACTACCTGCTCAAATCACTGAATTTGGCTTAGGCGGTGGTAATATTGCAAGATTCATACGCACGCTGTCAGTTAATCTAAAGTACCAAGTTATTGAAACTGATCTTGACGTCATTCGTTGCTTTCAGCAATTTTTTAATGTCGAACAGAACGATGTAACAATAGCACACCTAAGCGCTTTGCAATGGATTGAACAGCAACAGAATAAAACAGGTTTGATAAGCCTAGATTACCAATGGTTTGTCTATGACATTTATCAGCACAGAGATGCCTATGTATCAGCAAACAACACAGCTTTGTTTTTGCTGATTAAACAATTAACCGTGACTCAAGCATTGACGATTAATTTACCTTTTGTCAGTGCAGTCGAACTAAGCCACCTGATCAAAGTGATTAAGAATGCTCAGCCCGGGCACTTGCTAACAGTTTATAACGTTCCTCATCACCAAAACAAAATACTTCACTTATTGCCGGGGTTAAAGCATCGCCAACAAAATTATGTTTGCCCATTGCCTGCGAAAAAAATCAAATACTGGCGGCATTATCACGATCAATTTCAGCTCAGATAGTCAATTGAAATGTTACAGGGCCATCATTTAATAATGAGACTTTCATGTCGGCGCCAAATATACCTGTTTGCACCGTAAAGCCCTTCTCTCGCAATGAGGTGCAGAAAAGTCTATACATATTGTCACTGAATGCAGGCTCAGCCGCTTTTGAGAAGCTTGGCCTCATGCCTCTTGTCGTATCGGCGGCGAGGGTAAATTGAGAAATGACCAAGATATCTCCGTCAATTTGGCCAACATTTAGGTTCATTTTCCCATGTTCATCTTCAAAAATTCTATAGCCGGCAACTCGTTCGGCCAATCGAGCCGTTTTTTGTTCGGTGTCTTCTGGTTCTACCGCTAATAAAACCAATAACCCTTGCCCAATTTCACCAACAGTTTCGTTTTCAACAACTACGTTTGCGTGACTGACACGCTGAATTAGGGCAATCATTTATTTTTACTTACCTCACTAAGGAACTTAGCCATGCTATCTGTCGCTTTACAAAAAGCATCAATGGTTTGCTTTTCAAAACCGCTGTGCCCTGCCGATGGCATGATTTGAAGATGAGCATTTTGCCATCGATTCATCAATTTGTCAGCTAAGTCGAGTTGACAGACCATATCATATCGCCCATGAATAATAATCGCTGGCAAATGTTTTATTTTGCTGATTTCCTCTAGCAGATACTCAGGAGAAAAGTAGCATTGATTTACAAAGTAATGACTGGAAATTTTGGCCATACATATCGCTTGATGAGTATCAGATACTTGACTCATACCAACGTGATGATGTTCAGTTGACGAAAGTCTTAACTCCCATAAAGCCCAAGCTTTACTGGCCGCAATCACCGCCACTTCATTTTCGCAGGTCAACATTTTGTAGTATCCCTGTAATGGGTCGAGTCGATCCTCAATCGGCAAAACACTGATAAAGTCTCGATAATACTCAGGAAAAAAACGTGCAGCCCCTTGGTGAGAATATAACCACTGAAATTCTTGCTCAGTGCCTAAAAAAATACCCCTTAAAATAAACGCAAGCACACGATCGGGGTGTGAAATCCCATAAGCCAAAGCCAAGGTGGTCCCCCACGAACCACCAGCAACAAGCCATTGTTGAATGGACAAATGCTCTCGAACTTTTTCAATGTCCTGAACTAAATCCCATGTGGTATTTTCAGACAAGTTAGGGGAAGGGTTTGAACGACCACAACCACGTTGGTCAATCAAAATAATATGATATCTTTCAGGATCAAAATACCGTCTATGATTTTCGCTACTGCCTCCACCGGGACCGCCATGAAGGTAAAGCACGGCTATACCATCTGGGTTTCCCGATTGTTCTACATATATTTCATGATGCTCAGATACAGGTAGAAACTCTTGCTTTATTGGCTTTATTTTTGGATAAAGGCTCTTCGACATATGTCATCACTTTGGATAAACAATCCACACATCAAAACAACATAGAGATGCTATGGCATCGATGTGAAATTGCACTCACGGTAAATAAATTAATTTTAGTCGGTAATTTCAAGTGTGTCTGTCTTAATTCCAACATCATGAAACTTTTCCAACGATGCGGTGATCAATGCACCGAAAAGCACCACAAGCCATGAAAGGTAAACCCACAGAAATAAGATGGGAATACCGGCTAACGCACCATAAATGGCCTGATAGGATGGAATTTGCGTAACGTAAATCGCAAACCCTTTCTTCGCCACTTCAAACAAAAGAGCAGCGACTAACGCACCAATGGCTGCATATTTCGGTGCGATCACTTTGTTCGGCACGAGCATATACAAAAGCATAAACGCGACAACGGAAATAGCCAGAGGTAATAATCGTAAAAAGATATTGGATAGTCCAATTACATCATATTCGCCAAGGTTTACCATTGAAACCAGATATGAAGAGATGGCAATACTACTACCTACCAGAACGGGTCCAAGCGTCAAAATCATCCAATACATAGGAAAAGCAGTGACCAATTTACGCTTTTCTTTTATTTTCCATATTTTATTTAAACTCGTATCAATCGCAGAAATAAGTAACAAAGCAAACAAGAAAAGGAAGCTAATCGCCACAGCTGACATTTTAGAGGCGTTATTTACAAAACCGGTCAAGTACTCTTGAACAGTATCACCCGCGGCGGGCATAAAATTGCTGTAAACAAAATTTTCTATCGTAACTTTGATATCGGTAAATATAGGAAAAGCCGTCATCACAGAGAACATTACCACCACTAACGGCACTAATGACATTAGAGTGACGTAAGACAAATAGCCTGCGACTACATGTATTTCTTGTTGCTTTTGTCGAAGGTGAAGAAAATGGAGAAAGCTAATTATGCTTTCTAATTTAATTTTATCGATCACGGTATTGCCTATTATTAAAAAATTGCGGTTCTTTCACTTCAATTGTTTAAACCGCTTTGTCAATGTACTATGCTATAAACTGTACATTTTTTTAGAAAATATAACATAATTAACAGGATATCACTATGTCAGGACAAGGTTCAGGTGGCAACGTATTAGCAGCTATTTGTAGTTTCTTTCTTCCAGGGTTAGGGCAACTCGTACAAGGAAGAATTTTAGCAGCAATTCTATTTTTCGTGGGCATGGCCATCTCTTGGGTGCTTGTATGGATTGCAATTGGTTGGTTACTAGTACCAATTGTCTATGTTTGGTGCATCATCGATGCCGCTCGTTATAAGTCATCGGGGTAATTATGAAACAGAAACTTTATAGTATTACCCTACTCCTTACCTTAGTTTTGGTGAGCGGATGTCAGTCCGCTTATTATTCAACCATGGAAAGCTTAGGTCAACACAAGAGAGACATATTAGTCGACCGTGTAGAAAACGCTCAGGAGTCTCAACAAGAAGCACAAGAGCAATTTAAGAGTGCCTTAGAGCAACTTAGTGCATTGATTGAATTCGATGGTGGCGATCTTCAAACTCAGTATGAAGCAACCCTTTCTCAATATGAAGCCAGTGAAGCGGCAGCAGCAGATGTTACAGGAAGAATAGAGTCAATCGAAAATGTAGCTGATGCATTATTTGATGAGTGGACGGAAGAAATAGAACAGTACTCTAGTGCTAAGTTAAAGCGTCAAAGCCATTCAAAACTAAACGATACTCAACGAAAATATCAAAAATTGATTAAAGCGATGCATCGTGCAGAAGGTAAAATGGCCCCGGTACTGTCTGCATTAAAAGATAATACCTTGTACTTGAAGCATAACTTAAATGCTAAAGCGATTGGTGCATTAGAGGGTGAGTTTCTTGATATAAAATCTGATGTTAATTCATTAATTAAAGAAATGAACAACGCAATTAATGAATCTCAATCCTTCATATCAAGTTTAAAGTCTGAATAAAGTCTCTGTAGCTAGTCGACCTTAGCTTTATCACGAATATCGCTACCATGCTGGTGGCGATTTATTCGAGACAATATGTCATTTAACTGCTTAACTTGCTCAACACTCGCTTTTCCTTGTTCGAAGAGCTCACTTATTTCACGCAGCTTATTGAGTTGTTCTGGCGACATACGTTAAATCCTTTTAATGACGATGAGTTAATAATGCATCCGCACATTATATTGAGGAGACTCAGGAATGATTCTCCGTATTATTTTATCTTCCCTACCATGCTCAATAAATTGGTTGTATAGTACTTTCAATTCCGAGCACTCAGCTTTACTTGCCCTTTCAGATACCATTTTTTCAAACAATTCATTCAAACGATTTACCTTATAAGTTTCCATGTTAATCGCTCTTGTCAAATTCACTAGTTAATCTTAGCAACGCACTGATATTCGACCAGTTATTCTAACACGAGAAAAAGTAACAAAAAGTAAAACACATTGTAACAAGCAATAAAAATAACATAAAATCAACAAGTTAGAATGTTCAACTACTTAAGATAAAAAGAATATTGTATAAACTCTGATATTAGTTTGAGACATGTCTTACAAGAATATGAGCAATATAGCGGTCTTCTTTTCTTTTCAATTACATTCGACTTATATACACACATAAAAAAAGCCGCAAATGCGGCTTTTTCGAAACATTTTACGACTACTTTTTAGCCGTTCTGCTTTCGCGTTTACGATCTGACTCTTTTAGCCATTTCTTACGAATTCGAATGTTCTCAGGAGTAACTTCCACTAATTCATCATCGTCTATAAACTCAAGTGCCTGCTCCAACGTCATTAACACTGGTGGTGTTAAGACTTGCGCCTCATCCGTTCCTGAAGCTCGCACGTTAGTTAGCTGTTTACCTTTAAGTGCATTTACCGTCAAGTCATTATCACGACTGTGAATACCGATAATCATACCTTCATACACTTCAATACCATGACCAATTAGTAAACGACCACGCTCTTGTAAGTTAAACAAGGCATTAGTTAGAGCTTTACCAGTGGCATTCGCAATCATTACACCGTTAAGGCGCTGACCAATTTCACCACCTTTGTGAGGGCCATATTGAAGGAACGTATGGTAGATTAAGCCAGAGCCAGAAGTCAGTGTCATAAATTCAGTTTGGAAACCAATTAAACCACGGCTTGGCATAATAAAGTCCATACGAATTCGACCTTTACCGTCAGGCGCCATATCGGTTAATTCGGCTTTACGTAAGCCCATTTTTTCCATGATAGAACCTTGATGCTCTTCTTCAACATCAATGGTTACTGTCTCATAAGGCTCTTCAATTTGTCCGTCCACTTCACGCATAATTACTTCAGGACGTGAAACAGCTAACTCGTATCCTTCACGACGCATATTTTCAATTAATATACCTAAGTGAAGCTCACCACGGCCAGACACTTTAAACTTATCCGGATCATCTAGTTGCTCAACACGTAAGGCAACATTGTGAATCAGTTCTTGATCTAAACGATCTTTGATATTTCGTGATGTTACGTATTTACCTTCTTTGCCAGAAAACGGTGAGGTATTCACTTGGAATGTCATCGTCACTGTTGGTTCATCAACTGATAGAGGTGGTAAAGGTGCAACTTCATTGGGACAACAAATAGTGTCAGAAATTTTTAATTCACCTAAACCTGTAATCGCAATAATGTCACCAGCTTCCGCTTGTCCGGTTTCGTGTCTATCCAAGCCTAAGTATCCGAATACTTTACCTACTTTGCCATTATGAATTTTTCCACGAGAGCCTTGAATAGTAACTTGCTGATTCGGCTTAACGGTACCACGCGTAATACGTCCAACACCGATAACACCTAAATATGAACTGTAATCAAGTTGAGAAATTTGCATCTGGAATGCGCCATCAGGATCAGCATCAGGCGACGGTACTTGGTCAACAATAGTTTGGAATAAAGGTGTCATGTCTGAACCTTCTTCGCCTTCTTCCATTGAAGCCCAGCCGTTAATTGCTGAAGCGTAAACAACTTGGAAGTCTAACTGATCATCAGTGGCGCCTAAGTTATCAAATAAATCAAAAACTTGATCCATTACCCATTCAGGACGGGCACCAGGCTTATCAATTTTGTTAATAACAACAATCGGCTTTAATCCCTGAGCAAAAGCTTTTTGCGTTACAAAACGCGTTTGTGGCATTGGACCTTCTTGCGCATCAACAATCAGTAATACTGAATCTACCATTGACATTACACGTTCAACTTCACCACCAAAATCAGCATGGCCCGGAGTATCAACGATATTAACACGATAGTCGTTCCAGTTAATTGCAGTGTTTTTAGCAAGTATGGTAATACCGCGTTCTTTCTCGATATCGTTAGAATCCATGACACGTTCTTCATGGTCTGAACGCTCACCAAGCGTACCTGATTGCTCCAGTAGTTTATCTACCAGAGTAGTTTTACCATGGTCAACATGGGCGATGATTGCAATATTTCTTAACTTATCTAACACGGGCGTATGCTCATAGGGCTTCAATTGGGCGCGTATTGTACAGGAGTAGGCGCGACAAATAAAACAGTATGTTGCATTAATGGCTCTGCACTAGTATAAAGCACTATTAGTCGGCCCCTTCACATGCACCACGCTGGCACATCTAAAGCACCATTGTGGTGCATGCGCGTTGAGCAAAATACATTTGTTTATTGATTTTAAAGGTTTTTTTTCTTGGCATGATTATAGCTATATCAGTACCAAGCAAATGCCAAGCATTTAATTCTTAATAAGATAACTTCACTGGAGACTGAAATGTCACAAGCAGTTTTAGATTTAATTAAAGAAAACGACGTTAAGTTCGTTGATTTACGTTTCACAGATTCTAAAGGCAAAGAACAACACGTTTCTCTACCTTACCATCAAGTAGACGAAGACTTTTTCGAAGACGGTAAAATGTTTGATGGCTCATCAATTGCTGGATGGAAAGGCATTAATGAATCAGATATGGTATTAATGCCAGACGCTGAAACAGCTGTTTTAGACCCATTTACAGAAGAAGTTACATTAAATATTCGTTGTGACATTGTTGAACCAGCGACAATGCAAGGTTATAGCCGCGATCCTCGTTCAGTTGCTCACCGCGCTGAAGAATATATGCGTTCAACCGGTATTGCTGATACCGTATTAATTGGTCCTGAGCCAGAGTTTTTCGTATTTGACGATGTTAAGTTCCATACAGATATGTCTGGTTCTATGTACAAAATTGATGATAAAGAAGCTGCTTGGAATGGTGCTACTCATTATGAAGATGGTAACCACGGTCACCGTCCAGGTGTTAAAGGCGGATACTTCCCTGTTGCTCCTGTTGATTCGTCACAAGATTTACGTTCTGCCATGTGTTTAGTGATGGAAGAGATGGGCTTAGTCGTTGAAGCACATCACCATGAAGTTGCTACTGCGGGCCAAAACGAAATCGCTTGTCGTTTTAATACAATGGTTAAGAAAGCTGACGAAGTTCAAATCTACAAGTATGTTGTCCATAACGTAGCTCATGCTTACGGTAAAACGGCAACATTCATGCCTAAGCCATTGGTAGGTGATAATGGTACAGGTATGCACGTTCACCAGTCTCTAGCAAAAGACGGGGTTAATTTATTCTCCGGTGACAAGTACGGCGGATTATCTGAAATGGCGCTTTACTATATTGGTGGCATCATCAAGCATGCAAAAGCATTAAACGCTTTCACTAATGCTTCAACGAATTCATACAAGCGTCTTGTGCCTGGTTTTGAAGCCCCCGTAATGCTTGCTTATTCTGCACGTAACCGTTCTGCTTCTATCCGTATTCCAATTGTACCTACTCCAAAAGCGACTCGTATAGAAGTGCGTTTCCCTGATCCGACAGCTAACCCATACTTAGCATTCTCTGCAATGCTTATGGCTGGCCTTGACGGTATCAAGAATAAGATCCACCCTGGTGATGCCATGGATAAAGATTTATACGATTTACCAGCAGAAGAAGCAGCAGCCATTCCACAAGTTGCTTCATCTTTTGAAGAAGCTTTAGATGCTCTTGAAGCAGACAAAGAATTCTTAACCGCCGGTGGTGTTATGGATAGCGATATGATTGATGCATATATTAGCCTTAAGCGTGACGAAGTAGAGCTATTAAACTCAACCACTCACCCTGTAGAGTTCGATATGTACTACAGTGTTTAATTCCTAAACTAAACAAAAAGTTACACAATTAAGAAAAAAGCTCACTCAGGTGAGCTTTTTTTGTGGCACAGATTGTATAATTTGTTTAGATTAGTAAGTAATACTTTGCAGGAGCAATCACTTTCACATGGCTAAGTTGTATTTCATCATAATATTAACTGTGATTTTTTCATTTCCAGTTAATGCTGGGCAGGCAAAAGTGTATGTCTGGCGCGATGAAAATGGGGTGCTTGTTTTTTCAGATAGCCCAAGAGCCGATGCAGAAGAAGTTAAGGTCAGGGACGATACATTAACGCTACCCTCGGTTGATACTTCTATTCTAGATATAAAGCCACAGGTCATTGATGAAAGTTATGAGGTTGTCATTACCCAACCCGAAAACAACGCTACCATTCGTGATAATAGCGGCTCTGTATACATCTCTGGTGGCATTAAGCCAATATTCAAACGCGGGCATAAAATTCAGTTATACCTTGATGGCAATCCACATAAAAAACCCCAAACCCATTCAATGTTTGCTTTAAGAAATATTGATCGCGGCGAACATCAAATAAAAATGGATCTAATCGATGACAAAGGCAAGGTTATTGCATCTTCAGAAGCAGTAACCTTTTATATGCATCGCACTTCAGTAAACTAACGAAATTACGTGCAAACCAAGAGGTTTATTTATAAACTGAAAAACAGCATGCACCAATATAGTGCATATGGAGTTATGTATTGCACGATCATCGCGATTTATTAAAACACAAATTGAATTATCAACAACAGCTAGCTAATCAGCTCGTCACAGCTGTTATTGTGTTCGATGAAAAGCTCACAATTCAATACGTAAATCCTGCGGCTGAAGCCTTATTGGTCAAAAGTTTTAATAAGCTATATAACTTAGCATTTGCAGACATATTTAAGAATTTATCAATTGATGACGTTAGACTTCAACAAGTATTGGAAAGTGGTCAAGAGTTCACTGACAGTGACGTCAAAATCAAGTTCGCTGAGCATTATGAATTTACCGCTGAAATCACCGCTTCTGCAGTAGAATTTAATAATACACCTCATGTAATGCTTGAACTCAGACAAGTGGATCAACAAAAGCAAATCAGTATAGAGGTTTTTCAGCAACAACAATGGGAATCTGCACGAGACCTGATCCGAGGCTTAGCACATGAAATTAAAAATCCATTAGGCGGTCTTCGCGGCGCAGCACAATTACTCACGAAAGAGCTCTCTGAAGATCAACAAGAATATACTACCTTAATTATTGAACAGGCTGATAGACTAAGAAATTTGGTTGACCGTTTATTGGGGCCAAATCAACTACCAGACATGAAAACACAAAATGTTCATCTTGTGCTGGAGAAAGTTAATCAGCTGGTGAGTTTCGATAACACCAAAAACATTAAACTCGTTAGAGATTATGATCCGTCAATCCCTGATGTTACTTTCGACGATGACAAACTCCATCAAGCCGTCTTGAATATTGTCAGCAATGCCGTTCAAGTAGTAGAAGAAGGCAGTGAAATTTTGCTAAGAACCCGTGTTGCTAGTAATCAAACTATTAATGGAAAACGGGTAAAACTTACGGTCATGATCAGCATCATTGATCATGGTCCTGGTATTCCAGAAACAATACAAGACACACTATTTTATCCTATGGTATCAGGTCGCTCTAACGGCACAGGTCTAGGATTATCAATTTCTCAAACCCTAATTAATCAGCACAAAGGGAAATTATCTTGCAATAGCCGACCCGGTAGAACCGAGTTCATCATATTACTACCTTTATCAGAAGAGAATACCGCATGATCACAGAACAAATTTGGATAGTAGATGACGACAGTTCCATTCGGTGGGTGTTAGAAAAAGCATTGTCCAATGCAAACCTATCTGTCGCTTCATTTGAAAATCCTGAGAATTTACTAACCGCTTTGGATCATGGAAGACCAGAAGTCATTATTTCAGATATACGCATGCCACAAATGGACGGGATGACGCTATTAGAAAAGATTGGCAAAGAGCACCCTGAAATACCCGTGATCATCATGACTGCACATTCTGATTTAGACAGTGCGGTTAATGCCTACCAAGGCGGCGCCTTTGAATATTTACCTAAACCATTTGATATAGATGATGCCGTAACACTGGCGAATCGTGCATTAACGCATTCTCAGGAACTCTCGGCAAAAAGTAAGCAAAAAGCACCCACTTCAACAGCCGTTGGCATTATTGGTGAGGCTCCTTCCATGCAGGAAGTCTTTAGAGCCGTAGGGCGCCTATCTCGCTCAAGTATTAGTGTATTGATTAATGGCGAATCTGGTACGGGTAAAGAATTAGTAGCGCATGCACTTCACATGCATAGCCCCAGATCAAATGAAACTTTCATACCGTTAAACATGGCCGCTATTCCAAAAGATTTAATTGAATCAGAGCTTTTCGGACATGAAAAAGGGGCGTTTACCGGCGCCAATAGTGTTCGACAAGGTCGATTTGAACAAGCACATAACGGTACTCTCTTTCTTGATGAAATAGGCGATATGCCTCTTGATGTTCAAACTAGGTTGTTGAGAGTGTTAGCTGACGGACAATTTTATCGCGTAGGCGGACATTCACCGGTTCAAGTCGATGTGCGTATCATCGCCGCTACTCACCAAAACCTTGAAGAGAGAGTTAAGACCGGCGACTTTCGTGAAGACTTATTTCATCGCCTTAATGTCATTCGTATACACATCCCTTCGCTTAGAGAAAGAAAAGAAGATATCGAACAGCTTACCAATCACTTTTTAAAACTGGCTGCCAACGAACTCGGTGTTGCACCTAAAACACTATCCAAGAATGCACTCATTCAGCTTAAACAAAGTAATTGGCCTGGTAATGTTAGACAACTAGAGAACATCTGCCGTTTTTTGACTGTCATGGCAAGCGGCAAAGAAATATTGGCTGACGACTTGCCTGATGAACTTAACGAAAAACCAGTTGTTATTAGCCAAGCTGGTAACGATTGGCAAGCATTGCTCGGTTGCTGGATGGATGAGCAATTATCCCAAGGGCGCTCTGCAATCTTGGATGAAGCCATGCCTGAATTTGAGAAAATTCTACTTGAAAGAGCACTGATCCACACAGGTGGACACAAGCAAGAGGCGGCTAAAAAATTAGGATGGGGACGAAATACCCTTACAAGGAAGCTTAAAGATCTTGGCCTTTAAAAAATACGTTATGCTGTACAACCCTCGTCCGCACATTGTTTACAGCTATTACACAACTTAAGATTGATAAAATGCGCTGTCACCATCAGGGCAGCACCAACAATGATAAAGAATGGTTGTACTTCTTCGGCGAAGTCATGCTTTATCCAATATACAGCGACGCCAAGGTATAAAATATAAAAAGGATATAAACGTCGATGGTAGCGCTTAAAGCCAGAAAATAAAGCAACCGTCCCTAACAGAGCTGTCATAATAAGAAATACATGCTCCCACGTATGATCAGCAAGGAAACTTAAACCTAACAGAGGTAAAGCAGGCAATAATATCGGTAAAAGTATACAATGCAATGCACATAAAGATGTTGCAGCAATACCAATTCTATCTAGCACTTATTTTTCCTAATCAGTTGACGTTTTGATACTATATCACATAAGTTATAATATCACACTATAACTTTGTTAAGCTTTGTCAACAGGGAACGACATTACCTCATCTATATGCTTGCTTCCTAACGACAACATTACTAGTCTATCAATGCCTAATGCAACACCCGAGCAGTCAGGCAAACCATTTTCTAAAGCTCTAATAAAGCGTTCGTCAATGATTCTTGTTGATAATCCTTGTTTTATTCTATCCTTATTATCTTCAACAAAACGGGCTCTTTGCTGTATAGGATCGGTAAGCTCATTAAATCCATTAACCAATTCCACACCCTTAAAATAACATTCAAAACGTTGTGCAACACTTTCGTTGTCAGGATTTAACTTAGCCAAAGATGCTTGAGATGCGGGAAAACTATAGATGAAACAAGGCTGTTCATTACCAATATTAGGCTCTACCGCAAAGTTAAAAATAAACTGCAATAGTGTATCAAGATTTTCTGAGCTCGAGAGCCATTCTTCACTTTTATCACTTTCTTCAATCACACCCAAACACTCTGTGATGTTAGTGTTCAAAGGATCAATACCAACATAACGAATAAAGGCTTCTTGGTAGCTCAATCTCTCAGCACTTCCCGTCTTTAAGATTAGTTTCAATAAATCATCAATTTCGTCCATAAGTTGAACATCATTAAAGCCTAACCGATACCATTCAAGCATAGTGAACTCTGGATTATGAAAGCGACCGTGGCCTTCGTGTCTAAAGGCTTTACATATCTGATATATACAACCATAACCAGACGCCAATAATCGCTTCATGGCGAATTCTGGCGAGGTTTGTAAGTAATATGGTTGTCTGCCTTCGGCTAAAAAATCATATCTCGTTTCAAAAGCGTCTAAATGAACATCCGTAACTGTACCTTGGGTCATCAACGGAGTTTCCACTTCCGTTACACCCCGCTCTAAAAAGAATGCTCTGATAACTGTAAGTATATTCGCTCTACGTTGGGCTGATTCCCATGACATAGTAGGTTGCCAAGACATACTTTTCTCCAAGTTTTTAGATACTGTAAACGAAAAAAGCCCTAGTCTAAAGACTAGGGCTTATTGTAGGAAGCTGACAATGTCCTACTCTCACATGGGAACTCCCACACTACCATCGGCGCTATTGCATTTCACTTCTGAGTTCGGCATGGGATCAGGTGGTTCTACAACGCTATTGTCGTCAGCTAAAAATCGTTATGGTTTAACATCGAAAACTAAGTTAAACCATAAAGACTTAAGCAAAAAGCCCGTCACATTCGTAACGGGCTTTTCATAATAGAAGCTTGACAATGTCCTACTCTCACATGGGAACTCCCACACTACCATCGGCGCTATTGCATTTCACTTCTGAGTTCGGCATGGGATCAGGTGGTTCTACAACGCTATTGTCGTCAAGCAAAAAAACTACAATCTTGAAAGCTGATGACGTGCACGAATGCACTAATACCGCAATGACATGGATGTCAGTGAGCGATGTAAATACTTATCTAAATCTAATCAGTAACACGAGTACGTGACTTTTATTCATGTCAGACACACAAAACCACTTGGGTGTTGTATGGTTAAGCCTCACGGGCAATTAGTATCAGTTAGCTCAAGGCCTCACAACCCTTACACACCTGACCTATCAACGTTGTAGTCTCCAACGACCCTTTAGGGGACTTAAAGTCCCAGTGAGAACTCATCTCAAAGCCTGCTTCCCGCTTAGATGCTTTCAGCGGTTATCAGTTCCGAACGTAGCTACCGGGCAATGCCATTGGCATGACAACCCGAACACCAGAGGTTCGTCCACTCCGGTCCTCTCGTACTAGGAGCAGCCCTCTTCAATTCTCAAACGCCCACGGCAGATAGGGACCGAACTGTCTCACGACGTTCTAAACCCAGCTCGCGTACCACTTTAAATGGCGAACAGCCATACCCTTGGGACCGACTTCAGCCCCAGGATGTGATGAGCCGACATCGAGGTGCCAAACACCGCCGTCGATATGAACTCTTGGGCGGTATCAGCCTGTTATCCCCGGAGTACCTTTTATCCGTTGAGCGATGGCCCTTCCATACAGAACCACCGGATCACTATGACCTGCTTTCGCACCTGCTCGACGTGTCTGTCTCGCAGTTAAGCTGGCTTATGCCATTGCACTAACCGTACGATGTCCGACCGTACTTAGCCAACCTTCGTGCTCCTCCGTTACTCTTTAGGAGGAGACCGCCCCAGTCAAACTACCCACCAGACAGTGTCCCCAAGCCCGATTAGGGCCCTAGGTTAGAACATCACGCATACAAGGGTGGTATTTCAAGATTGGCTCCACCACATCTAGCGACGCGGTTTCAAAGCCTCCCACCTATCCTACACATGTAGGAGCAATGTTCACTGTCAAGCTATAGTAAAGGTTCACGGGGTCTTTCCGTCTAGCCGCGGGTATACGGCATCTTAACCGCAAATTCAATTTCACTGAGTCTCGGGTGGAGACAGTGTGGCCATGATTACGCCATTCGTGCAGGTCGGAACTTACCCGACAAGGAATTTCGCTACCTTAGGACCGTTATAGTTACGGCCGCCGTTTACCGGGGCTTCGATCATGAGCTTCGCAGAGCTAACCCAATCAATTAACCTTCCGGCACCGGGCAGGCGTCACACCGTATACGTCATCTTTCGATTTTGCACAGTGCTGTGTTTTTAATAAACAGTTCCAGCCACCTGGTTACTTCGACTCTCCTGTGCTTACTCCGCAAGGGATTCACACTAGAGAGCGTACCTTCTCCCGAAGTTACGGTACTATTTTGCCTAGTTCCTTCACCCGAGTTCTCTCAAGCGCCTTAGTATTCTCTACCTAACCACCTGTGTCGGTTTGGGGTACGGTTCCTATATATCTGAAGCTTAGAAGCTTTTCCTGGAAGCATGGCATCAATGACTTCAAACCCTTGGGTTCTCGTCTCGTATCTCAGCCTTAAGAAGACCCGGATTTACCTAAGTCTTCAGCCTACATACTTTCACACGGACTACCAACGCCGTGCTCACCTAGCCTACTCCGTCCCTCCTTCGCAATATATAGAAGTACAGAAATATTAATCTGTTTCCCATCGACTACGCGTTTCCGCCTCGCCTTAGGGGCCGACTTACCCTGCCCTGATTAACATGGGACAGGAAACCTTGGTCTTTCGGCGGGGGAGTTTTTCACTCCCCTTATCGTTACTCATGTCAGCATTCGCACTTCTGATACCTCCAGCAAACCTCTCAGTTCACCTTCAACGGCTTACAGAACGCTCCCCTACCACTTAACTTAAAAGTTAAATCCGCAGCTTCGGTGCATAGTTTAGCCCCGTTACATCTTCCGCGCAGACCGACTCGACTAGTGAGCTATTACGCTTTCTTTAAAGGATGGCTGCTTCTAAGCCAACCTCCTAGCTGTCTGGGCCTTTCCACATCGTTTCCCACTTAACTATGACTTTGGGACCTTAGCTGGCGGTCTGGGTTGTTTCCCTCTTCACGACGGACGTTAGCACCCGCCGTGTGTCTCCCGGATATCACTCATCGGTATTCGGAGTTTGCAAAGGGTTGGTAAGTCGGGATGACCCCCTAGCCTTAACAGTGCTCTACCCCCGATGGTGTTCGTCCGAGGCTCTACCTAAATAGATTTCGGGGAGAACCAGCTATCTCCCGGCTTGATTAGCCTTTCACTCCGACCCACAAGTCATCACCGCATTTTTCAACATACGTGTGTTCGGTCCTCCAGTTGATGTTACTCAACCTTCAACCTGCCCATGGGTAGATCGCCGGGTTTCGGGTCTATTCCTTGCAACTAAACGCGCAGTTAACACTCGCTTTCGCTACGGCTCCCCTAATCGGTTAACCTTGCTACAAAAAATAAGTCGCTGACCCATTATACAAAAGGTACGCAGTCACCCGAAGGCTTCCACTGCTTGTACGTATGCGGTTTCAGGTTCTATTTCACTCCCCTCACAGGGGTTCTTTTCGCCTTTCCCTCACGGTACTGGTTCACTATCGGTCAGTTAGGAGTATTTAGCCTTGGAGGATGGTCCCCCCATATTCAGTCAACATTTCACGTGTGCCGACCTACTCGATTTCATGGTAAGTTTGTTTTCGTGTACGGGGCTATCACCCTGTATCGCTAAGCTTTCCAGCTTATTCCACTAACTTACAAACCACTTAAGGGCTAATTCCCGTTCGCTCGCCGCTACTAAGGAAATCTCGGTTGATTTCTTTTCCTCGGGGTACTTAGATGTTTCAGTTCTCCCGGTTCGCCTCACTTAGCTATGTATTCACTAAGTGATAGTGTCTTATGACACTGGGTTTCCCCATTCAGAAATCTGAGTCTATAACGGTTTTTATCACCTCAACTCAGCTTATCGCAGATTAACACGTCTTTCATCGCCTCTAACTGCCAAGGCATCCACCACATACGCTTAGTCACTTAACCATACAACCCTAAGTAGTCTTAGAATGTTCGGAGACTAATCCGAACTAATCGTACAGCCTGACATTTTCACGTACTCTCACATCTTTCGATGTAGATGAGTTACTTGATTTAGATTTTTTATTAACATTCTCCGAGGAGGAGAAGTTAATCAGCTTGTTCGATAAACGATAAGGTTATCTCACTCGCTGTTGGTATCTATATGTTGATGTATTGAAACGCGCGACACGTTCAACACCATATAAACACCGGGTATTTATATCAGCTTTCCAGATTGTTAAAGAGCTTCAAACTAGCGCGCATTCGGCTAATTCGTGGTTTAAAAAAACCAAATTGAAAACATCTATCAGATATCTTTAATTTGGCTTCCCTATTCTCTATGAAGAAGTAAGTGGTGGAGCTAAGCAGGATCGAACTGCTGACCTCCTGCGTGCAAGGCAGGCGCTCTCCCAGCTGAGCTATAGCCCCATCTGGGCAACACGTAGGTAGAACTTGGTAGGTCTGGGCAGACTTGAACTGCCGACCTCACCCTTATCAGGGGTGCGCTCTAACCAGCTGAGCTACAGACCTATATTTATATGTCCGAAGCTTACATGTTAGGACTTCTTCTAATTTGTTATCAGTGCAATTTGTGTGAACACTCATGAAACCCGAAGGCTTCCATTAGGCGTTTTACTTCAAGATAAGGAGGTGATCCAACCCCAGGTTCCCCTAGGGTTACCTTGTTACGACTTCACCCCAGTCATGAATCACAAAGTGGTAACCGTCCTCCCGAAGGTTAGACTAGCTACTTCTTTTGCAACCCACTCCCATGGTGTGACGGGCGGTGTGTACAAGGCCCGGGAACGTATTCACCGTAGCATTCTGATCTACGATTACTAGCGATTCCGACTTCACGGAGTCGAGTTGCAGACTCCGATCCGGACTACGACGTACTTTATGGGATTCGCTCCACCTCGCGGTCTTGCTGCCCTTTGTATACGCCATTGTAGCACGTGTGTAGCCCATCCCGTAAGGGCCATGATGACTTGACGTCGTCCCCACCTTCCTCCGGTTTATCACCGGCAGTCTCCTTAAAGTTCCCGACATAACTCGCTGGCAAATAAGGATAGGGGTTGCGCTCGTTGCGGGACTTAACCCAACATTTCACAACACGAGCTGACGACAGCCATGCAGCACCTGTCTCAGAGTTCCCGAAGGCACTAAACTATCTCTAGTAAATTCTCTGGATGTCAAGGGATGGTAAGGTTCTTCGCGTTGCATCGAATTAAACCACATGCTCCACCGCTTGTGCGGGCCCCCGTCAATTCATTTGAGTTTTAACCTTGCGGCCGTACTCCCCAGGCGGTCAACTTAGCGCGTTAGCTACGCTACCCACAGATCAAGTCTACAGACAGCTAGTTGACATCGTTTACGGCGTGGACTACCAGGGTATCTAATCCTGTTCGCTCCCCACGCTTTCGTACCTCAGCGTCAGTATTTGTCCAGGTGGCCGCCTTCGCCACTGATGTTCCTTCCAATCTCTACGCATTTCACCGCTACACTGGAAATTCCACCACCCTCTACAATACTCTAGTTTGCCAGTTCAAAATGCAGTTCCAAGGTTGAGCCCTGGGCTTTCACATCTTGCTTAACAAACCGCCTACGCACGCTTTACGCCCAGTAATTCCGATTAACGCTCGCACCCTCCGTATTACCGCGGCTGCTGGCACGGAGTTAGCCGGTGCTTCTTCTGTCGCTAACGTCACAGTACTAGTTTATTAAACTAGCACCTTTCCTCACGACTGAAAGTGCTTTACAACCCGAAGGCCTTCTTCACACACGCGGCATGGCTGCATCAGGCTTTCGCCCATTGTGCAATATTCCCCACTGCTGCCTCCCGTAGGAGTCTGGGCCGTGTCTCAGTCCCAGTGTGGCTGATCATCCTCTCAAACCAGCTAGAGATCGTCGCCTTGGTAAGCCTTTACCTTACCAACTAGCTAATCTCACTTGGGCTAATCAAATGGCGAGAGGTCCGAAGATCCCCCCCTTTGGTCCGTAGACATTATGCGGTATTAGCAGTCGTTTCCAACTGTTGTCCCCCACCATAAGGCATATTCCCAAGCATTACTCACCCGTCCGCCGCTCGACGCCAAAGTAGCAAGCTACTTTTCGTTTCCGCTCGACTTGCATGTGTTAAGCCTGCCGCCAGCGTTCAATCTGAGCCATGATCAAACTCTTCAATTAAAATCGTTTGTGCATCATAAGATGCGGCTCAATGAATTCTGTACATTTAAAACATATGTTCTTATAACCCGAAGGTCATAAGTAGTTTTGCGTGAACTTCATCATTAAGCTGTTTTTTTGTCCCGAAGGACTATGTAAAATCAACACTAATGTGAGTGCTCACACAAATTGCATGATAACTAATTGTTAAAGAACAATGCCTCGATGAGACATTAAAAGTTAAATCGCATTCGTTTAACTTCCTGCTTCTGGCTATTCAACCGTGAGGCTGATGGCTCGTTGAAGCGGATGCGCATTTTACGCCTCCTGATTTCAATGTCAACAAGTTTTTAAAACTTATTTTTTGAAGCGTTTATCTTAACTTTCGTTTAGTTAAACATTCCAAAGTTTGAAACCAACCTCTTGGGCTTGTCCCGAAGAAGTGGAGCGCATTTTAGGGATTTCTGGGAAAGGATCAAGCTTTATTTTAAATTAATTGATTGTTCGCTTACTTAATGTACAAAGCAAGGGTTACAGATTATTTAATAGACGATCTTATTGAAGATCATTGTATAAAAACACAGGAGAGTTTTTATTTAGTTTAATTTATAGTCATGAGTCGGTCCATTAGCTGTTAACCAGAATGAACCTTCTAAATTTGAATAATAATAATGAGATTTTTTACTATGCGCGTTCTTGTCGTATTGGCTATTTTAGCCCTGCTATCTTACCCGGCTTTAGGCCAGTCTTTTATTAAAGATAAACAAAAGCGCATTATTGCTGGATTCATTGCTCAGCAAGTCAAGATGAATCACAGTATAGGCAGGGCTGTAAATGCAATGCTAAGAAGGTACCCTGAACGAGTAGATATTGTTGTTCCTATCGCGTTAGAGCTCTACCCTGATAAATACAATCAAATAATTACCAGTGCTATTCAGGCCGAACCTGCTTTAAGTTGTGATGTTATCACCGCAGCAATCAACTCTAAGCTTGTTCCAATCGAGGAAGCAATCGCTATTGCGATAGAGACAGAACCTGCTTATACAAAAGAAATCATTGAAGTTGCAATTAAGGCAAACCCTGAGAATATTCAAGAAATTGTCCGAATAGCTATAAAGGCAGATCCATTAGATAAGACAGAAATGGTCGAAAATACAATGACAATGTTTCCAAAACAGATGTTGACTATCTTAATAGGGGCGATTGACGCTATACCAAGTAAAGTTTCAAGTTTTGTAAATTCAGCACTTAGTTTATTTCCTGATGATGCCGAGCAGGTGGTGTTCACCGCGGTTAATTCAAGCCAAAGCACTCACACTCGCAACATTATCGATGTTGCGGTTCAAAACGGACTAAAAGAAAGCGACGCTATCAACGCAGCACTCGCTGGCGGTGCAAAACCAGAAGACATTGTAAAACGTTAAGATACATCAAATTGTTGCCTCTTAAATAATTGTACTAGACAATTTTCGCGTTATGGTTAAGATCTGCGCTCCCTAAAATAGAGGCAATATCATGTTTAGTCATATCCATCCTGACCGCTATGAGCATCAACTTTCTGAAAAACAAGAAGAAATGTCTGCTCTTTTTTACAATTTCGATATTAAGGATATGGATCTCTATCGATCTGAGCCGTTAAACTACCGCCTCAGAGCAGAATTTAGAGTTTGGCATGAAGGTGATGATCTTTATTACATCATGTTTGATAGTGAGACTAAACAAAAGTTTAGGGTAGACCAATTCCCTGCTGCAAGTATTCTGATTAATAACGCCATGACAACTTTAATCGACCAAATTAGGGATAACGAAGTTTTACGTCGAAAATTATTCCAAGTTGATTTTTTAAGTACCTTAAGTGGCGAGTTGTTGATCAGCATGTTATATCACAAACAATTGGATGAGCAGTGGAATAAACAAGCAGAGGTTCTCCTGCAGCATTTCAACAAAATTAATCCAACTAACATTATAGGAAGAGCACGTAAGCAAAAAGTTGTTTTAGGCAAAGAATATGTCACTGAATCGCTTACTGTAGGAAATGACACCTATAAATACCAACAAGTAGAGAACAGCTTTACCCAACCAAACGGCGGTGTAAATCAACAGATGTTGTTGTGGGCAAAACAGGCAACAGCAGGCAAAGGGGGTGACTTAATTGAACTCTATTGTGGCAACGGCAACTTCAGTGTGGCACTGGCTGAAAATTTTGATCGTGTATTAGGGACAGAAATTTCCAAAAGTTCAGTGCATTCAGCGCAGTATAATATCAAGCTTAATCAAATTGAAAACTTACATATTGTGCGTATGGCCAGTGAGGAATTTAGCCAGGCTATGAACGGCGAACGAAATTTCAGACGTCTAGAAGGGTTTGATTTAACAAGCTATAACTATGATACCGTGCTGGTCGATCCGCCACGCGCTGGCCTTGATCCTGATAGTGTTGAGCTCGTGAGCCGCTTCAATCAAATTATTTATATTTCATGTAATCCAAATACGTTGAAAGATAATCTATCAGAGCTTGTCAAAACGCATGCTATCGAGAAATTTGCCTTATTCGATCAATTTCCCTACACACATCACATAGAGTGCGGGGTTATTCTCACCAAGAAAAAGTAGTCTATAGCTGGTTTTTTTGACGAACACTCAGTTCAACTGCGCCACGGGCAATGAAGCGTAATTGCTGAATTGTCCTTAGTGCGAGCCCTTCACACTCACTCTTGTTACTATCTAAAGCATCCGCTCCGGCACTAAACACAATAGTGACTGCTGCATCAGCTTGAAGATAAGCTACTTCTCTGTCTAACTTGTTGGCTTTTTCTAAGTAATCACACAATTCCATAGTGAAATATCGAATTTCTCGATTAACAGCCGCTCTGAATTGCTCCGACGTACCTGAGCGCTCGCGCAACAATAAGCGAAAAATATTGCCGTTGCTTTCAATAAACTCCATAAAGGTGTGCACAGATATTTGAATTACCGAGCCACCTTTTTCAATTCTTTGTCTAGCTTGTCGCATGAGTTGGCGCAGGGTTAGTCCCGCCTCATCAACTAAGGTTAAACCGAGCTCATCCATATCGGTAAAATGGCGATAAAAAGATGTTGGTGCTAGTCCTGCCTCTTTTGCCACTTCACGTAAACTCAAACTAGAAAAACTTCGCTCAGCACTTAACTGACCCAATGCAGCATCTATAAGTTGTCGTCTTGTCTTTTCTTTTTGCTGTGCTCTGATACCGCTCATTTCTAGTTCATGATAATTAGGTGATGACCTATAATAGTGAATTTAGTCACAAATGTCAGCGAAGTTGCTTTTGCTAATAAAATGTCATTAATACGCTCTTGACTCATTCAGGAACAAGACTAAAATAGTGTACAGTTGTACGCTCAAATTAGAAAATGAAAATAAATGAAAAAGCCTCCTATTATTTGGTTAAACGTGTCAGTGTTTTTAGTCACCTTCCTATTTGCTGCAATAGCGGTACCCTATCGTGCATTCACGCATGGATTTGACGGTGCAGAAATTACCATGGCAATTATCTGCTTCATATACTGTGGCATGTCAATAACCGCAGGCTATCACCGCCTTTGGTCACATCGTACCTATCAGGCCCATTGGAGTTTAAGATTGATCTTTGCATTAGGTGGTGCATTTGCATTACAAAACAGTATTTTGCATTGGTCATCCGATCATCGAGTCCATCACAAACACGTTGATAACAACGATGTTGACCCCTATTCTGCAAAACGTGGATTTTGGTATTCTCACATTGGCTGGATGTTGCGTGAGTATCAGGCTCATCGCTATACTGACTATGCTAACTGTCGTGATTTAGAAAAAGATGCCATAGTCATGTGGCAACATAAGCATTATTTATTATTAACCATCTTGATGAACTTTGGTGTACCACTGCTGTTTGGCCTTATTCATGGTGACATCATCAGTAGCCTATTGTTGGTTGGTTTCATGCGATTAGTGTTAAGTCATCACACGACATTTTTCATTAATTCATTAGCCCATATTTGGGGTAAGCAAACTTACACGGATAAGAATACCGCGCGGGATAACCCATTTCTGGCTTTTTTCACATTTGGCGAAGGCTATCATAATTTCCATCATATCTTTGAAAATGACTATCGAAATGGTATTCGTTGGTGGGACTTTGATCCAACAAAATGGTTAATAAAAGGATGTAATTATTTAAGGTTAACAACAAAACTGAGAGTTAGCCCAGAAGATAAAATAGAAAAAGCTAAATTATCGATGACACTTAAGCGCAGTCAGCTTCGTTTGGAATCTCACCCTCAAGCAGAAGAAATGTTGGCGAAATTGCAGCATGAATATGATGCATTAATGGCTAAGTTCAACGAATTTTATGCCTTGAGAAAGCAATTAATGATCAATAAGAAAGAAAAATTGGTCAGTGATGTTGAAAATTCTGAGCTACTCAAGCAAATCAAAGAATTGAAAACAAGCTTTATTGAGCAAAAAAGACATTGGCACATTTTCAATGCTCAATTCGCTTAAGGTCTGTTGATAAAAATCAAAGAATAGATTCACCCTCTTCAGTTTTACCTAGTTACCTTATCTTTAAATCCTGTTAAAATTTTAAAAAACAGGATTTAAAGGTATTACTTTGTCTGATAAAAAAAACTCTACCGAAAAATCACCGACACATTTTGATTATGATGCCATTATCATAGGCACAGGCCCAGGTGGAGAAGGGGCTGCAATGAATTTATCAAAACAGCATAAAAGTGTCGCTATTATTGAACGATACGAGCAAGTCGGTGGAGGTTGTACACATTGGGGAACCATTCCTTCGAAAGCACTCAGACAATCCGTTAGTCAACTAATTGAATACAATTCCAATCCACTATTTAACGCGAGTACACACGCAAAGCAGCTAACCTTTCAGGATATTCTTAAACACGCGTCAGCGGTGATTAGTAAACAAGTCAATTTAAGAAGCGGTTTTTATAATCGTAACGGCGTTGAACATTATCTTGGTGAAGCTTCTTTTGTCGACCTACACACCGTGCGTGTTCTAAAAAAAGACGGCTCTATTGAGCAAATTACCGCCAAGCAGATTGTTATTGCAACGGGGTCTCGCCCATATCATCCATCAGATATCGATTTTAATCATCCGCGTATCTATGATTCAGACAGTATTTTACAATTAGCCCACGCACCAAGACATGTCATTATCTACGGTGCTGGTGTCATTGGTAGTGAATATGCGTCAATTTTTAGAGGCCTAGGGGTAAAAGTAGATCTAATCAATACTCGCGATCGATTATTATCATTTCTTGATGATGAAATGTCAGACTCATTAAGTTATCACCTGTGGAATAATGGTGTCGTTATTCGCCACGGCGAACAAATTGAACGTGTTGAAGCATTGGACGATGCGGTTATTGTTCATTTAGAGTCAGGTAAGAAAATGAAAACTGATTGCCTATTATGGGCAAACGGACGTACCGGTAATACTGCCAATCTTGAATTGGATGCAGCAGGGTTAAAGGCTGACGGTCGAGGACAACTCAAAGTAAACAGTTCTTACCAAACCGAAGTTGAAAGCATCTACGCTGTTGGCGATGTAATTGGTTATCCAAGTCTTGCCAGTGCAGCGTTTGATCAAGGACGAATTTGTGCCAACGCTATGATTAATGGCCAAAACAATACCAAACTGATTGCTGATATTCCTACAGGTATCTATACCATCCCAGAAATTAGTTCGGTAGGTAAAACAGAACAAGAGCTTACCGAAGCAAAAATTCCCTATGAAGTTGGCCGTGCTCAGTTTAAACACCTCGCGAGGGCTCAAATATCAAATAACTTAGTTGGCTCACTGAAAATACTATTTCATCGAGAAACTAAAGAAATATTGGGTATTCACTGTTTTGGCGAAAATGCAGCCGAGATCATTCACATAGGTCAAGCTATTATGCAACAAGAAAATGGCGGCAATACCATTGAGTATTTTGTAGAAACAACTTTTAACTACCCCACCATGGCTGAAGCATTTCGTGTTGCGGCGCTTAATGGTTTAAATCGGTTATTTTAATGATGAAATATTTACTTAGTTTATTCATTTGTACTCTGTCTTTAATAAGCTTTGCCGGCGCGGCAGCAGACAGTTATAACGTTTATTTGGCCCGACACGCTGAAAAGCAAAGAGATAGTGATGACCCTCGCCTTACAAGATGTGGGACATTTAGAGCAAATCAGCTAGCAGACATCTTTAGAAACGTTGAATTAACCACGATTTACAGCACTAGTTACCAACGGACAATGGAAACTGCGGCTCCAACAGCACAGGCCAAAAAATTGGGTATAAAACAATATGCTCCCGGAGGGTTGGAACAATTAGTAAGAGTGATTAAACAAAATAAACAAGACGTTTTAGTGATAGGACACAGTAACACAACACCACAACTAGCCAGCCTAATGATTGGTAAGCCTGTCGCAAAAATGGATGAGAGTGAATATCAACACCTCTTTCTAATACAGTTTCACGGCGACAAAGCTAAATTAATCAAACTTACGCAACCACTTGACTGTACCAAATTTTAGCATATCAAACTGGCTGTTCTTAGACGTTTATATGCGCATTAAAAGAATAAAAAATTGGAATCAGAAATGCTTAGGTTGGTACGCTAAAATCAAATATATAGAACAATAGTTAATGCGTTGGTTGGCTTGTAGAACGGCCAGCCTTTATCAATTGTACCTTGGTGATCTTATATACTTGGCCCCATTGCTGTATAGTCATCATGTCCTTAATGTAATGGCCTTGAAATTGAATGATAGCGCCATGCTGCTTATATTTTTTGTTTAGGTTCATCGGCAGAAGTTTATCGCCATTATCTGCGATCAACCCATAGAATCCACCCTCCAAATTAAAAAAGCGAACTTCACCTTTTCTCCACATAGTTTTCACTTCTCCATTGACCACTGACTGAATCTCTCCCTTTACAAGCTCCAAAGAATTGGTTTGAGTATCGTATGAATTACAGCCCCAAAGTGCTAACAATAGAACAGGTACAATAGTGACGATTTGTTTCATAATGGCTTTCTTAATTTACTCGAAAAAGTATGAAGTACTAAGCGGTCAATTCAAATTGAAACTTAGGACTTTGATCATAGGCTTGATTAATATTCGCATAATATGTCTCAATCCGCGTTGCTCGTTGCGCAATTTCTTCATTACGCGTTGGAGAAATTTGTTCTTGAGAGGACAACGTCTGTCCAATAAATTGGTCAAATTCGTTAGAAGAATTTTCACTCTCTATTGTATCCCCAGCATCGGCCCTAAAAATATCTGTGTTGCCGGTATAGCGAACACCTTCTGCACTATCAACCGAATTTTCTGACTCAGTTGATGCAACACTTTGCAATGACTGCTGTGCTTGCAAGATGATCGCTTGCGCTGATGCGGCGACTTTAGTGTCTTGGATTGACGGATTTGCAGGAGCTAAGGCAGCAGTTCTCACCTTTTGCATTTTTGCTATGGTAGCTCTTGGATTACCTTCGATTGGTGAAAGGTCTACAGACACTTCGCCTGTAACAGCATATTTTTTACCATCTGGTCCTACTTCATACCCATACGTTGGTGAACTGGTGTACGCACCGCCTGCAGCGTCGTGGGCTTGTTCATGAGAACGAACTTCTTGATCGCGCTTTTGTAGCTGACGAATCTCTTGCTGCTCTCTAAATACTTCAACACTATCCTCTTCACCATTCTGCTCTTTTTGCTCTGCATTTTTCGCTTGATCTTGGTCAGCAGATTGAGAGTTACCTCGTTCATGGTCATTCGCGTCATTAATGGTGGAATTTTCTTTTTCAGCATTTTCCTGAATTGCCGAAAAGTCAATTTGTTCGTTATTCTGTGCAGGGGTACGTCCCCGCTCCCGATCTGAAGCAACTCCTTTCTCAGCCGCTGACTGATGGGTAGGTGTTGGTTGAGAGATGATTTCTCGTTGAGAATTTTCACGACGCAGGTTATCTGTAGGCGGATTGACTACAGTGGCTAATGGTGATGTTGCCGTTTGCGTTGTAATATTCACATCAATTTCCAACTAACACAATTAAGCTTAAGCCGTTACATCAATTAACGTACCAAGCACTTCATCAGCCGTTTGAACGACTTCAGCCGAAGCCTTTGCTTGGAACTCTGCTACTTTAAGATCAACTATTTCCTGATTCAAGTCGATTACATCCCCAGCATCCCGATTTTGTACTTGAGGTTCACTATTAATTTGTTGTTCAGGTGAAAAACTTTCAGCGGCTTCTGTTCGAGTCGTTTCTTGAACTATATTTGTAGCGGCCTCATTGGCACGCTCGGTGGCATTTTGAAAGCCTTGAAGGCCAGCATTAAAAGCAGATTGAATTTCCATAAATTCTCCTAACTGTCTCATTTAAATGCGCTTTTAGCACAGCGCATAATCAACAGTTTTTCAACAGGTACAACATGCTTAATTATCAACCAAAATCGAATAAAAATCAACCAATCATTGCTGCCCTTTACTCATTAAAACGATTGTCTAGCCATTGAGAGAGCTGTGTAATAAACGCTGACTGATGTGATATGAACGGTGCATGAGAAGCCTTATCAAAAGCGACCCAGTCACTTTCAGGAGCCAATTCGTTAACGAGTGCTGCGGTTTCTATCGGTACCAAACTGTCTAGCTTACCGTATATTCGCAAAAATGGCTGAGTGATATCTGCCAATGACGTTCGTATATCAACTGTGTCGAGCAGATCAAGTCCAGATTTTAACGCCGAACGCACTGGTATAGGATAAGCCATGACCAAACGTTGAAGTTCTTTTAGGTCTTGACGAATATGAGGGCTACCCATTGCTTGAATCTTTAAAAAGTTCTTTAACGTTTGCTCAATATCTTTACTTAATTGCTGATAAAAAACCGTCAAGTATTCCGGTTTTATACCAGGCCAATGCTCTTGTTGCTTAAAGCAGGGACTGCTCGCCACGGTTATCAGACCTTGGCATTGTGTTTGATGATGTAGCGCTATTTCAGTCGCAAATAAGCCACCTAAACTCCACCCCAAATAAATCGCTGGCTTATCAACAGCTGAAACAATTTGCTCACCTATAGTTTTCAAGTCAAATGGCTGACTGACGTACTCGTGATTAATACCAAAACCCGGCAGATCAACGGTGATTATTTCATACTTATGCTTGATTTTATCGATGACGGGTTGCCATACACCGGAATTTAATCCCCATCCATGGAGAAATACGATTGGTTGACCCTGTCCATAAATAGAAGTTTTAAGTTTTTGTGCCATAGTTAATCTGTGTGCAACATGTGTTATTAACGTTTGTCGCGACAGTGTACCCAAAGGACGATATGAATGGAATTGAACCATGGAAAGGTTTGATCTTCGAGGCTTGCTCTATCGCAAAAATCGATTACTCAATAATATAACTAGCTCAGTATACCAATTAAGAATGCAGCTAAGCCAATGCATCATCTGTCACGGTAGCAGTGATGTGCATCCTCAAATTTGTACCTATTGTTTAGCCAACTTACCCTTTTTCAGTATCGAAAAAGTCGGTGGTGATTTATTGAATTGGCCCGCTATGAATAACTTATTCAAAAAGCGACATTTTGATCGTTTGATCAGTGTTACTCCATATGCATGGCCTATGTCACATTGGATTAATCAATTCAAATATCAAAGACGTCATGACTATGCTTCACTACTAGGCTTTGTACTTCAATATCAGTGGCATAGAGCTAATGAGGAGTTATATGATTGCTCTGATATTGTTATAAGTGTTCCCACCCATCAACGTAAATGGCAACTACGTGGATTCAACCAAGCCCATTTATTAGCTGAGGCATTTAGTAAATACCATCAAATTTCCTATCAAGACAACTTATTAAGGCGCGTAAAGTATGAACAAGCTCAGGTTGGACAATCGGGGACACAACGACGAAAAAGTGTCGCTGGAAATTTCGCTTTAAGCGATCGCGATCAAATCGCGGGAAAGAAAGTATTACTCATTGACGATGTTATTACAACTGGCGCAACCATCAATGAAATCAGTCGCTTGTTAAAATCTAACTATGTGAAAAATGTCACCGTATTAACACTTTGCGTCAGCATTGATAAATGCTGACGCAAAAAATCGATGAACTACTCTTTAGTGGTAACACTGAACGCTTTATCAAAGAAGATAGCATTGGCGAGTATTTTTGCACTGCCATACCAATACCCTCTAAATGCCAAGTTTTCACTGGTTGCGATTACTCGCCCTTTACCTAAATTGTGGGCCACGATGGCAGCGTTATGCGCAATACGATTGACCAGATTCTGATCGGTATAACCACTTAGTAACGGATCAGGTAAGTATTTCGCCACGGCAACAAATGGTTCAGCAGGGCTGTCGATAATAATCGTACTGTTTCTAAACATTGGTAATATTGAGCGATCATATCCGTAAGCTAGAGGGTGGCTCAGGTCTAACTCTGTAGCGAAGATTGCACCTGCGATCCTTTTACGCCCTGCCAGTTTTTCTTTATCCTGATATCGTAGTCCATCTGTATCAAATAATGTATCGAGTTGCTGCTTAGAAGCTACTTTAGCATTGAGAATATTATGCTTAACCAAATAACCCACCGCCTTTTTCTGCGCAATCACCGTGCCGCCATTTTTAACCCAATGGCTCAGCTTATCGGTTACTTTCTCAGGCATTGAGCCATACTGACCATTAACAAGGACAATATGAGTGTAATCAGCCAAATCAATTTGCATAAACCGTTGTGGTTCAACAATAGATACAGGAATTGATAGCTGATTATCGAGATAGTATCGCACTTCACCCGCTTCATATTGTGAAACAGAATTGCCCCCAAGCATCAACACCTTTCGAGGCTCAATCGGTCTGAATGAACTACTACCCAAATCAATACCATTAATCGTCAGCCCTGTTGTTAATGCATAACTTGGGATTTGATTTTTATTACTGGCTTGCTCAAGCAGCACACGCCACTCATCAGTATTTTGAGTGCCCGCTAAGACTACTAGGGTCCCCGGCTTAAAGTCTTTTTTATTACCCTTAACGATGCTACTAAACGCTTTATTGGCAACTTTTACTTTAACCCCTTGGCTAATTAGCTCATTTAACAATTTTGGCGCTAAAAAGTGTTGCCACTCAATGGCATAGGCGTAAGCGCCACCAGTAAATTCTTGTTTTTGTTTCGCCTTAGGCTGCCAAGCCTGTTCAGCTAATTTTAGGCCCCAAGCTCGGTTCACTGCAGCGAATTCAATGTTCATTGCTAGTGGTATTGTCCAACCTGAGACATCATAAAAAGTATTGTCTTCGAAGTTTTTCTGGGTTGAGAATATCGCTTGAATCAATCTAAATTGCGGTTGATTCAATGGAATGAAAAAACTATTTTGTTGTGCATACAATTTTGAATTTAAACGAAAGTCACTCGCTAGAGGGAACACATCAATTTGATGTTGGTCCAATTTATCCAAGAACGCATTCAGGCGATACAGGTCTTTAGATTCATAAACAATATAGCCCCGAATTTTTTCTTTTTTAGCTAACTCCTCAACGTCTTGGTAGAAGCTTTGACGATATTTTCTCAATACATTGCGCTCAACCCAAGTGCCCTTGATGGTTGATAATGACGTTAGTACATGATTTTTTATGCCATATTCAAACGTCAGTAGGCCATTAACTGTATCTTGTTGTTGGCCACGACTACTGGCTTGCTCAAACAAAATGCCAACAGAGCCGTTAACATCAGGATAAGTTGATCCTTTGCCATAATAAAAATCATCAAAGCTTTCTTCGCTGTAATATAACCGTTCATTGGCATCCAGCGCTTTGGCATGAAACTTAGCCAAATCTTGCGTCAACTTTGTGTTTTCTTTAGGGGTCAATGGATGAGTACGTGAAGGAATACCTGGTTGGAAAAAGTAAGTGCCATTGGCACCCATTTCATGAAAATCGCCTAGAACATTAGGCTGGTACTGATGAAAATACTTCAGTCGATTTTGACTTTCTTGTTGCGATAGTAATAACCAGTCACGGTTTAAATCAAACCAAAAATGGTTAGTACGCCCTGAAGGCCAATGCTGGTGGTGTTCTATGTGGTTAGGATCAGGGTTTGCTGTCATGCCTTTAAATGTATTGGCCCAGTTAGCAAAACGATCCATACCATCTGGATTGATGCTAGGTTCAATGACTATGATGGTTTCTTTCAACATTTGCTCAATAGATTTATCTTGGCTTGCCGCGAGATGATAGGCAACGATAAGCGCGGCATGAGCGCCACTGATCTCATCACCATGCACGCTATACCCTAGCCAAACTACAACAGGATCGTTGCCTGCACGATAAGATTTTTTATCTCTGTCCGCTAAAATAGTGTCTAGGTTAGCTAAATTTTCAGGGCTTGAAATAGTTAACAGTAGCTGTGTCCGTTGCTGATAGGTTTTACCCATTTCAGTTAATTTAATGCGATTTGATTGCGACGCTAAATGAGAAAGATAACCTACTAATTGATCGTGTCTTAGGTGCTGCTCTCCTATCTCGCTGCCGATAAAAGCGCTCGGTTTGAGTAATTCAGCAGTATAAGAATGATTTTCAGGCAAGTAATAAGATAAAGGTGCAGAGGTAGTGACCGATGAGAAAAAAGCACTCGATATCAATACGAATGCGACTAAAAATATATTTTGCCTAAAAAACATGTCATTGCCCTAAATTAATCGTAAGTAGTAAAAATAACAAAGGCGCCCACAATAAACTAGGCTTTGTATTTAATTATCGTTGATGACATATAATTATAAGACCAACGACATTAATTTAAGCTAGTGACTAGCACCGAACCGTTTAGAAGAGTAAAATGATCATACTTGAGTGAATTACTCAGGTATGGCATTCATATTTAAACAGGTAAATTTCGATGATCAATATTTCAGAGTCTGCACAAACTCATTTTGTAAAGTTACTTTCTCAGCAGGCTGAAGGCACAAGCATTCGCGTATTTGTGGTTAATCCAGGTACAGCAAAAGCAGAGTGTGGCGTTTCTTACTGCCCAGCAGAAGCAGTTGAGCCTGAAGATATTAAAATCCCTTTCGATGAGTTTTCAGCTTATATCGATGCTGAAAGTGAACCGTTTTTAGTTGATGCTGAAATTGATTTTGTCACCGATCAAATGGGCTCTCAATTAACCTTAAAAGCACCCAACGCAAAACTGCGAAAAGTGAGTGATGACGCACCGTTATTTGAACGAGTACATTACTTTATTCAAGCAGAAGTTAACCCTCAGTTAGCTGGCCATGGTGGTGAATGTACTTTGATGGAAATTACTGACGACGGTTACGCCGTACTTCAGTTTGGTGGTGGCTGTAACGGTTGTAGCCAAATCGACGTAACAGTAAAAGACGGTATTGAACGCCAGTTGATTGATTTAATGGGTAACGAAATTAAAGGCGTAAAAGATATGACTGAGCACGAACGTGGTGAACATTCATATTACTAGTATTTGCTTAAAGCGAAAGTAA
The DNA here is from genome assembly GCF_030295975.1 of Thalassotalea atypica. Lineage (NCBI taxonomy): Bacteria > Pseudomonadati > Pseudomonadota > Gammaproteobacteria > Alteromonadales > Colwelliaceae > Thalassotalea > Thalassotalea atypica. Next base: position 268,577 of record NZ_AP027364.1, on the reverse strand, counting down.
ATATCCAAGAGGCGCCTTCTAAAGCGCCTTTTTTAATGCCTTACATTTAATCTAAACGATATTTCATTAAATGGTGTTATGACGGTGTTGTTGATAGCCATAGTAATGCCATATCAAGGTCATACCTCGAGTCAACATAAAGCAGGTAAACGCTAGCCATAATCCGTGATTTCCCATGAAACTCAACAACGCCCAAACAGGGAAAAAACAGCCAAAAGTTGAGATAAGCATGCTATTTCTCATCACTCTAGCATTCATTAGTCCTACATAGACACCGTCAAATAGAAAGCACCAACAAGCAATAATCGGTAATAAGATAACCCAAGGATAGTAAATTTTAGCCGTTGCAATGACATTCGGAATGTCAGATATCAACGAAATCAGCCAGTCCTCTGCTATCAAAAACAATAAACTATAGGCAACAGCGAATACAGCTGTCCACATTAAAGACAGCGAAACTACCTGTTTTATCGCGTCTGGGTTTTTCTGTCCTTTGGCTTTTCCCACTAAGACTTCAGCAGCATTGGCGATGCCATCAAGCCCAAATGAAATCAATAACAAGAAGTTCATCAAAATGGCATTAGCCGCAATAATATCATCGCCTAAACGTGCGCCTTGAAAAGTCATGAACACAAAACACAGCTCTAAACACAATGTTCGGATCAGGATATTTTTATTGAGATGAAAATAAGCCATTAACGGCTCTCTTTCAGTAATAGCATTGAACTGGCCGATTGCTTTTTCGACCATGGCCGATAGTGAGAGCTCCAGATGATGCAAAATCATCCCGAGACCAATAAGCAAACCGCTGATTTCAGCAATTAAAGTAGCGGCAGCAACCCCTTGTACCTGCCAATCAAAAACCACAACAAACAATAAATCTAAACTCAAGTTGATGATATTCGTGGCGATTAACAGCCACATCACCATTTTGGCTTTATGTTGTCCTAGTAGCCATCCGACTATTACGATGTTTGCCAGTGCCGCCGGCAACCCCCACACCCTAATGTGTGCATATTGCGCAGCATAAAATTGAACCTGCTCTGAGCCGCCAGCTAACCACAGCCCTGCATTAATGTATGGGAGTTGCAATACGATTATCAACAGACCGATGGTGAATGCTATCATTAGCCCACGCACCAAAATCAAATAACTCTCTTGGCTCTCTTGCGCGCCATATGCATGAGCGGAAAGGCCCGTGGTCGACATTCTTAAGAAACCACAAAGCCAAGTGACAAAGGTAATTAACATGGCGCCAACCGTGCTGCCGCCCAAAAAATAAGCATGAGACAAGTGGCCAATAACTGCAGTATCAACCAGCCCTAATAATGGCGCGGTGATATTTGACAATATCATTGGGAGCGCGATGGCAAATATTTGACTGTGTTTGACGTGAGTCAACAAAATAATCCTTGATGAATGTTGGCACAAAGAGAACAATAGTCGATTATATACAGGTACTGATCCAAAATGCAGACATTCCCATCGCATTTCAGACACTTTTGAAATTTTCTATTAGCTAAAATCCATTTAGCTTTGTTTAAGGCGTGATTATGTTTACTCGATTACTGATTTTATTTTTTGCTCTAGCACCGCTACTTACTTCGGCGGCGGTTATTTTGCAATATCACCATGTCAGTGAAAATACGCCCCCCAGTACCAGTATCGCACCAGCCCAATTTAAAATGCACATGCAGTATTTAAAAGACAATGGCTTCAAAGTGGTGCCACTAAATCAGATCGTTGACGCCATTAAGCATCAACAATTAATGACCAATAAATGGGTGGCGATAACTTTTGATGACGCTTACCAAGATATCGTTGAAAACGGCACGCCAATTCTTGAGGAATTCAATTACCCTTATACCATGTTTATCAACCCTGGCGCCGTTAGCAAAGCTGGTCATTTGGGCTGGGAAGAGATTAAGCAGCTCGCCAGTAATGGCGTGATAATCGCTAATCACGGCTTAGAGCATCAATCCATTGCCCGCATTCCAGCACACATGGATGAGAAAACTTGGCTTGAGCAACAAAGTAAAGAACTGCTTGAAACTGAACAACTGATTAAACAACATACCGGACAAAGTTGGCATTATTTCGCCTACCCTTATGGAGAATTTACCCCCAAAATACAACAATGGTTACGAGATCACGGTTTTGTTGGTTTTTCACAGCAATCTGGCGCAGCGGGTATTTCTTCCGATTTAAGTATTATCCCCCGTTTTCCTGTGTCAAAACCTTACGACCAGCTTTCCAGTTTACGCGACAAACTTAATTCATTACCGTTAGCCATCACACTGGAAGAGTCCAATGCCCAAACCATATTTGAATATGGCCAATCCAAATCAATTACTTTTAACATTGAAGTGGATGATTTTTTACCTAGCCAATTAAATTGTTATATTTCCGGGTTAGGTCGTCAAAAGATAAAATGGCTAAATGAACAACAGTTTTCTATTACTTATAGCAACGATTTACCTATTGGTCGTGTTCGTTGTAACTGCACCGCTCCCAGTATCAGTGAACGCGGACGATTTTATTGGTATTCAAAACCTTGGTTTGTTTTAAAAGAAGGTGGGACTTGGTATCCGCTTTAATCAAACAATAAATTGGTTCGCAATATTAATCTGCTAATTGCACAATTTTTTCAAAATCTGCCACTAAATCATCGCCACTGATGGTGGGTAGCTGTCCTAACTCATGCTTAGGTTTAAAAATGGCCGCAATTTTTCCTTGAGGATTAATTAACACCATAGAAGCACTGTGATCAACCAAATAGCTTGTTTGGTCAGTATCGTCGACTATCGCATACATCAAACCCATATTTCGTGCGAATGGATACAAAACATCATGTCCTGCCGTCAGAGCAAAAAATTCTGCATTGAAGTATCGAATGTATTGTGCGAGTTTTTCCGTTGTGTCACGTAGCGGATCGACTGAGACCAAAAGCACTTGCGTATTAGCTGCAATTTCTTTGAGCTCTGGATAGACAAAATTGAGTTCTTGTAAAGTAGTTGGACAAACATCTGGACAAGAAGTATAGCCAAAAAATACCCAAGACCATTGCCCCATAAGTTGTGGGTTGGAAAATTTCCCTCCAAGGTGTGACGTTAGTTCAAACGGAGCAATATCTCTTGCTTGCTTGTAGTATAAAGCATGCTCCGGTGCAGACACCAGATTCGCTTGTTTGAAAATAAAGGCACCAAAACCAAGAGCGATAATGGCGACAATAATATAAAGGACTTTGTTCATACTTCTCTTTCTTCGCTTAATAAATTTTGTCGTACTTGATGTTTTTATACTGGGAGAACATAGTGATCGACTAACAGCACCACAAATAAGATCATTAAATGAATAATCGAAAATTTAAAGGTATCCATCGCCGTATTTTCGTCAGCATTAAATTTTAATTTCCATGCATAGATAAAAAACATTAAGTTTAACGTCACCGCACCGGCTAGGTATAACCAGTTACTCATCCCTACCAAATAAGGAAGGAGACCAACAACGAATAATAATACCGTATAAAGTAATATTTGCGTCTTGGTGAAACTCACACCATGGGTCACAGGTAACATTGGAATATTCACTTTGGCATAATCATTTTTACGATGGATCGCTAATGCCCAAAAGTGAGGTGGTGTCCAAGTAAAGATAAGTAAGACCAACAGCAAGGCATGAGGGTGAATTTCGTTGGTCATTGCGGTCCAGCCTAATAATGGCGGGATAGCGCCAGCTAAGCCACCAATGGTAATATTCTGTGGCGTTGCCCTTTTTAAGTACATGGTGTAGACAAAACCATAACCCACTAAACCCGCAAAGGTTAACCATGCCGTCAACGGGTTAACCAAAGCATATAGCATGAAAAAACCCAATATCGCTAATCCTGCCGCGAAAGAAACTGCACTGGATTGGCTAATTCGTCCATTAGGTAAGGGACGTTTATGAGTGCGCGCCATGACACTGTCAATCCGTTGGTCGACAATATGATTAATAGCAGCCGCCGCAGAAGACAACATACCTATACCCAACATGGCAGGAATAAGCAGTTGCCAAGGGATGACGCCGGGGACTGACAAACACATACCTACAAGCGCAGTAAGCACCAACAACGCAACTACTCTTGGTTTAGTGATCTCGTAGTAGTCTCGCCAGGTGGCACTAGAATTTTCAATGTTGTCTTGGTCTAAAGTTGCACTTTTACTCATTGTAAATTCCCTATATTTTTCTTTTTAAACTGTAGGCAAGCGTGATTAATGCCAACATCAAACAGGCCGCAACAACGTTATGACTCACGGCAACTGCCAACGGTAATGAAAAAACAACATTACTCACCCCTAAACCTACTTGAACCAATAGAATCAAAAATAACACGCTGGGTAATTTTTTGAAAAAGCTGGTTTGTGCTTTACGATATACCGCTAAAGATAACCACGCTAAAAATAAAAACGTAACCACGGCGCCAATACGATGCACCGCATGTATAGTAACTCGTGAAGCGTGGTCTAAATGGCCAAATTCATACGTTTCTCGCTCTGGCGGTATGAGATCAAAAGAGTCTTCAAAGGTCAGTTGTTCAACCCAACCGTCTTGGCAAATGGGCAGTTCAGTACAGGTTAAAGCTGCATAATTCGATGAAGTCCATCCCCCCAAAGCAATTTGAGCCGCCAAAACAGCCACACCTAGCATTGCATATTTGGAATATCGTTTTATTTTAAAATCTCCAACTGGTACCCTGTAAGGCGTCAAGCGCAGATACAGTAAAAATAATAAACATAACGTAGTGAAGCCCCCCAACAAGTGTCCCATCACCACTATGGGCATCAACTTCATGGTGACGGTCCACATGCCAAGCGCCGCCTGAAACGTCACAATCGCGAGGATAACAATAGGTAGAAACACTGGTGTTCCTTGATCACGTTGCCTAATTGATAAAATAGTTATTAAGAGAATAAGCAAGCCTAATGATCCTGCAAAATATCGATGGATCATTTCATTCCATGCTTTTTCGGGCTCAACAGGACGCTCAGGAAATGCTAGCTCTGCTTTCGCTATTTGTTCCTTCGTTTCTGGTACATCAAGTAAACCGTAGCAGCCGGGCCAGTCAGGACAACCTAAGCCAGCGTGAGTTAAGCGGGTATAAGCGCCTAAACTGACCACAACAATGGCCAATAAAATACTGACAAGCACCAATCGTCTAACATTTTTTACGCCTAGAGATGCCATCATTAGCCAATCCTTGAAAGTTTCAATAACACTTTAAAGTCAGCCAATATCGACTTCCCAAAACTTGGTAATTCGTCGGCACTTGCAGGCGGTTGATGACTAACAACAACATTACCTAATGGGTCAACGACAAATACAGGTGCTAATTCTTGAGGTAGTTGCGCATGTCCTGCAAGGGTAGTCATTGTCCAACGCTTAATATCAATAGTAGAATACTGCTGTTCTGATAATTCACTGTTGAGTACGCCAACTAAATTAACTCGCTTCATGTCTTTGCCCAACGCGATATAGGTATTGCTTAAGCCATTGAACAATTGAATGCACTGTTGTTCACACTTACTGGGTAAGTTGTATACCAATAACCAAGGCTTCTGCCCTTCAGGTAATTTATCGTGTAACTGGTTTAATCCTAAATCTTTTAGATGTAATTCTTTATCTAACAACTGTCCTTGGTTGGTTACACCGTAATTAAACCATTGTTGCTCCAATGCCATCTTGGCCAAGATGATAGGCACAATAAAAGCGAGACATACGAAAATAAAGCTGCGACGGCTTTTTCGTCGTTGCTCACTTTGTTCCTGTGAAAGGTTATCGGAAGAATCCATACTGCTAGGCCTTATTATTGTTATTTTTTAAAGAAGTATCATTATTATTGGTTTTTATCGCAGCCCAAATCATTAGGAGTAGCCAAGCAATTGCTAGACTAAACCATTGAAATGCATACCCCCAATGTTTCTCGGGTGGCATAACTACAGGTTGCCAGTTTTTTTCATATCCTATCTGTTCAGTTTTATCTAAGAACACAGCAAAGGGCAAGAGTTGTTTATTAATTAAACCTGAGAATTTATCTATTTCTATTTGTTGTACGCGCAATGGCCAATCGAATTGACCAAAATTTTGCTCTGCGAGCATCACACCAACGTCAATAAATCGGATATTACCGGTCAATTTCATTGACCCTGTGATTGGTGTGACATCAGGTAGGGTGTTTCGATCTCTGCTGCCTAACACCCAACCTAGGTTGACAAGCAGTGTGTAGGGTTCATGATTGAATACTTGATATACTTTGTAACCTAACTGCCCTTTGTTAGGCTGATTATCCAGCAAAAATAAGATTTCTGGTTCAAAATATCCATCAAGAAGGACAGGCAAATCATTAAGTTGTTCTTCGCCTTGATCAGCATTTTGCATCAACTGCGAGAGTGACAGTGCGTTATCTGTTTGCAACTCTACAATACGCGACAACCGCTGCTCTTTTTCAATTGCTCGCGTGCTTTGCCACATTCCTAACTTGATTAATAACGAAAAGACAAGCAAGGTTATAACAACCCATACCCAGTTAACCGACTGGCGCACTAAAGCGAATGCAGAACGGTTCAAAGCGTATGCACCGCATCATAAGAATTAAAATTAAGAGGAAGCGATATGCTGGTTAAAATTATCATCGTCGGGCTATTAGGTTTTATGATTTACAACTTATTTAAGGCACTGGTGATTATGAATAAGAACGATCCTGATAAACCGCCAATGTCTCAGTTTATCGGCCGACGCGTGATGACATCGGTGGCGATCGTACTACTGCTATTACTTGGTATTCTGACCGGCGTTATTACCCCTAATCCACGCCCTTATTAATGCTCGGCTTTACAAATTAAGCTTTGAGTTATTTTCACTCCGTAGATTGGATAAAGGCAAAGAAGAGGTGCGCAGCATATAAATATATGCGAGCACCTCTGATTCTGAGTTAATATTATTCATTCTATAGTTTAATGGTTTGTAGCTAAGTTAGTTCGCATGAAAACGAAGAGGATGCGCACAGCATATAAGTATATGTGAGCACATCCGATAATGTATTCATGCTAAATAACGACGATAGAAATCATTAAATGATGTAGACGAATACAAACAGTAATACCCATACCACGTCAACAAAATGCCAGTACCAACTAGCAGCCTGAAACGCAAAGTGATTTTTTGGGGTAAAGTGCCCTTTAAATACTCGCACCAACATGACAATTAACATGATGGTACCTAGCGTAACGTGCATACCATGGAAGCCCGTTAGCATGTAGAAGGTATTACCATAAATGCCACTGTCTAAATACAACCTCATTTCATCTGCATAACCATGGGCATACTCTAGACCTTGGCAATACAAGAAGACTAAGCCTAATAATACGGTCAAGCCTAACCAAAACTTGAGCTGTGGGCGCTTATCTTGCTCTAACGCCACGTGTGCAAAATGCGCAGTAACTGATGAAGTCAGTAGCAAGATGGTGTTAATTAAAGGTAGACCATACCAACCCATGCCTGTTGTCGTCGTGCCATCTGGCGTCTTAATTAGAGGCCAAGTTGCAGTAAACTCAGGCCATAGCACTTCGCCAGTCATCACGTTATTGCCAGCGCCGTCTAACCAAGGCACGGAGAACGTTCTAGCATAGAGAAGTGCGCCGAAAAACGCGGCGAAAAACATCACTTCAGAAAAGATAAACCAGCTCATTCCTTGCTTGAATGAATTATCCATCTGATGACTATATTTACCCGACATCGATTCGTTGATGACGTTGCTAAACCAGCCAAATACCATATATATAATCACGGCAATACCGGCAATTAATACCCAACCGCCCCAGCCTGCTTCTTCACTTGCTAAGGTTGAGACGTATTGTCCTGCGCCTATCGCAATTAAGAATAAGCCAATAGCACCTATAATCGGCCAGTGACTTTGCGCAGGTACGTAATAAGATTCATATTCTTTTGTAGTCATTACTCTTTCCCTACATTCGGTTATTTACAACTTATGATTCAACTTTGCCTGTGATGTCATACAAGGTATATGACAGCGTTAGCTCAGAGATATGATCAGGCAATTCAGGATCTACATAAAATTGCAGAGCCATTTCAACATCTTCATTTGCTTTGAGAGGCTGTTGATTAAAGCAAAAGCATTCTATTTTTTGAAAATACAATGCTGCTTGGCCCGGAGAGACTGAGGGTACAGCCTGTCCAATAATATCTCTTACTGATTCATTTTTAGCGTAAAATTTAACCAGTTTCATTTCACCGGGATGCACTTCAACCTCGTTTACCATTGGTTCGAACTGCCATGGAATACCTTTAGCGGTGCGGCTAATAAACTGCACTCTTATTGTGCGCGTTTCATCAACCCCATCAGCCGTATACGTTGCCGCACTATCAGCTGTTTTCCCATTTAACCCAGTAATATCACAAAACACATCATAAAGAGGAACTAAAGCAAATCCGAACCCAAACATAGCAAATACGATCAGTACTAACTTTTTCGCGGTTTTTTCTTTATTTTGTTTTAGTTGCTCAGTCATATGCTCTCTTAATTTTTATTTTAACGATGACACCTAAAATCTAATCGACTTTAGGTGGTGTTTCGAATGTGTGATATGGCGCAGGACTAGGTACAGTCCATTCTAACCCTTCTGCACCATCCCAAGGTTTCGCTGCAGCTTTCTCGCCTCCCTTAATACATTTAATCACCAGCACTAAGAAAATTAATTGAGAAATGCCAAATGCAAAGCCGCCAATGCTGACCCACTTGTTAAAGTCAGCAAATTGCAATGCGTAATCCGGAATACGACGTGGCATGCCAGCTAATCCTAAGAAGTGCATAGGGAAGAACAAGAGGTTTACCGAAATTAGTGAACACCAAAAATGCCACTTACTTAACGTATCGTTGTACATATAACCCGTCCACTTAGGTAGCCAGTAATAAGCCCCTGCATAGATAGAAAATAACGCACCTGTAACCAATACATAATGGAAATGGGCAACAACAAAGTAAGTATCGTGATATTGAAAATCAACTGGCGTTAAAGCCAACATTAGTCCTGAAAAACCACCTATTGTGAACAAGATTACAAAAGCAATAGAGAACAGCATTGGTGTTTCGAACGATAATGCACCGCGCCACATTGTAGCGACCCAGTTAAAGACCTTAACCCCTGTTGGAACAGCAATTAGCATGGTGCAATACATGAAGAATAATTCACCAAACAGCGGCATACCTGTAGTAAACATATGGTGAGCCCATACAATAAACGACAAGAAGGCAATTGAAGCGGTTGCATAAACCATTGAACTATAACCAAACAGTTTCTTACGAGAAAACGCTGGAATGGTTGTCGATACAATACCAAACGCTGGCAAAATCATGATGTACACTTCAGGATGTCCAAAGAACCAGAAAATATGCTGGAACATTACAGGATCACCACCACCGGCGGCATCAAAAAAGCTGGTACCAAAATAGGTATCAGTTAATACCATAGTCACCGTACCGGCGAGTACGGGCATCACCGCTATTAGTAAATAGGCCGTGATAAAGAAGGTCCAGACAAACAATGGCATCTTCATGTACGTCATACCCGGTGCGCGCATATTCATGATAGTAACTACGATATTGATTGCGCCCATGATTGATGAAATACCCATGATATGAACAGCAAACACAAAGAATGCAGTACTACCATTACTGTAGGTTGTGGATAATGGTGCGTAGAAGGTCCAACCAAAGTTAGGCGCGCCACTTTCCATAAAGAAAGACGCTAATAAAATGGTGAACGCAAACGGTAAAATCCAAAAGCTCCAATTGTTCAGTCTTGGTAATGCCATATCTGGCGCACCTACCATCATAGGTAGCATCCAGTTAGCCAAACCTGTAAACGCCGGCATAATAGCGCCAAAAACCATGATCAAACCGTGAACAGTGGTCATTTGGTTGAAAAAGTCTGGCTCGATAATTTGCAGACCCGGTTGGAACAATTCAGCGCGTATTACCATCGCCATTGCCCCACCCGTTAAAAACATAATAAATGAGAACCACAAATACATTGAACCAATGTCTTTATGGTTAGTGGTATATAGCCAGCGTTTAATGCCTGTCATTTTATGATCATGATGATCGTCATGCTGGTGCTCTGAGTCGTTAATAACGTCAGTTGTCATACTAATTCCTCCCTACTTCGCACTTGCAGCATCAATATCTGCTGGCTGGACTAAATCACCGGTATTATTACCCCAAGCATTTCGCTCATAGGTGATAACTGCGGCAATGTCTGTTTTGCTTAATTGGCCCTTAAATGCAGCCATTGCTGGATTTTTACTACTGCCATTTAAAACCATATCAATATGAGCAGTAACATCACCCGTGATGATTGGGCTGCCAATTAATGATGGAAATGCCGGAGGTAGCCCAGCACCTGTAGGTTGGTGACATGCAACACATGCTGTCATATACACCTGTTCGCCTTTCGCCATCAATTCATCCATGCTATATGTTCTGGACAAATCTTCACTTGGTTCAGCTTGTGCTTCAACGGCTGCCTTTACTTCTTCAACTACGGCCATAGACTCTGCTTTTGGCATCGCACCAGCAACAGTATTTACATCCGATGCTTGTACTAAATCTCCCGTGTCATTACCCCAAGCATTACGCTCGTAGGTCACGACCGCTGCGATCTCTTTTAACGAAAGCTGCTTACCATAGCCTTGCATCCCTGTACCGGCTTTCCCGTTAAAGACCATATCAATATGCTCTGATACAGGGCCGGTAGTTGCAATAGGACTGCCTTTAAGCGCAGGGAACGCCGGCGGTAAACCTTGACCTGAAGGCTGGTGGCACGCAGCACAATAAGCGGTGTAAGTGGTTTCACCCAATTGCATCAACTCGTCTTTTGACATAGATGCATTAAGTGATTGTGCTTCAGCTTCTTTTGCCTTAGCAATTAATTGCTCTTGTTCAACTAGCCATGCAGCGTAGCCAGCTTCAGATTTAACTTCAACCACTACTGGCATATAGCCGTGATCTTTACCACAAAGCTCTGCACACTGACCACGATAGACACCTGGCTGATCAACAATGGTCCATGCTTCATTGATAAAGCCAGGGTTTGCATCTTGCTTCACCGCAAAAGCAGGTACCCACCAAGAGTGAATAACATCATCTGAAGTGATTAAGAATCTCACTTTTTTATTGACTGGAATAACGAGATGCTTATCAACTTCAAGCAGGTAATTTTCCCCTTTTTCAGTTGATTGACCATCGAGGTTGTCGTATTGGTCGCGAGGGGTAGAGAGAACAGAATAGAATTCAATGTCTTGATCGAAATACTTATAGTGCCATTTCCATTGAGAGCCGGTGACTTGTATGGTGATATCTGAATTGTCATTATTCTCCATCTCAATCAATGTGCTTGTGGCAGGAACCGCCATCGCAATGAGAATAACAATTGGTATTGCCGTCCAAAGTATTTCAACTTTCGTACTTTCATGAAAATCAGCAGGCTTTACCCCTTTCGATTTACGATGAAATGCCATCGACCAAAACATAGCACCAAAGACTATGACACCTATAGCTGTACAAATGTACAATGCCAGCATATGAAGATCATATACTTCCTTACTTACCGCAGTTACGCCTTCAGTAAGGTTTAACTCCATCTCGGCCCAAGCTGAACTGGAAAGCAAACTCCCCAACAACAGCCAACCTAGGTTACGTCTTTTCACTCGACATCTCCTCTACCCTTTTTAACACAGAAACAGAAAAACAGAGCGAAAGATACAGCTTTCCGCAGGGCGTAATTTCTGTTTAATTTTGGTTGAAATTGTGATGTAAGATGAGATTAGCGCACTCACATCTATTCTTATTATTTATGTTTATTTTCCACTCTAGAATTACTTAATTTTTATACAAGGTCTAGTGTTTTGTTGATTCAAGTCAAAGTTTTTCCTTATAAAACATATGAGTAAAAACTCTAACGAAGATAGAGTTAAAGCTCAAAAAACAGACGCAGCCTGTATCTTTATTGACCAGGAAGATTCTAAGAGGAAGAGATAGTGAGGAAGAAAATAAAACTTTAGAAAAAGAAAAATAATAAAAAAGGGCTTTAAAATAAGCCCTTTTAATGGTTAAAAAACAACCAAGCGCTGTGATTAATACATTACATCCAATCGGCTGCTCTGATCACCCCAACAGCAATACCTTCAACATTGAAGTGCTGGTTAGCTAAATCCACTTTAATCGGTGAAAAATCTTCATTTTCAGCATGCAAATATACGATATTTCCATCGCGTTTAAATCGTTTGACAGTGACATCCTCTTCAACTCGCGCGACGATCACTTGACCATTTTTAACATCAGTTGTTTGGTGAACCGCAAGGAGATCACCATCTAGAATGCCTATATCCTTCATGCTTTCGCCATTTACCCGCAGTAAATAATCTGCTGCTGGATGGAACATATTGCCATCAATTTTATAATGTTCTTCTACATGTTCTTGAGCAAGAATAGGCTCACCGGCTGCAACGCGGCCAATAAGTGGAATACCTTCAGCCTCTATAAATTCTTCTGCTAAACGAATACCTCTAGAGGTGCCGGGCAGCATTTCAATATACCCTTTTTTAGCCAGCGCTTTTAAGTGTTCTTCCGCTGCATTAGCGGATTTAAAACCAAAAAAATCAGCTATTTCAGCACGCGTTGGCGGCATACCTGTTTCGGAAATTTTATCTTTAATCAGATCAAATATTTGTGACTGACGCGTGGTAAGTGCTTTCATCCTGAGCCTGTTATTTTATACAGCATTACTGTCAGTATATACAGGCCCATGATAAGTGCAAGCACTTCGTTAGAGTTTAATTGTCGTTATCGTTTCAAAGTAGGTCATTAATGGCCCACTTCTGTATTCAACTTACTATTTTCATCGATATGAGTATTGATAAATTTTAGCGATTCAAATAAGAATTTATTTCGTGATTGCCCCTTTGATAACCAGTGGTCTTCACCTTCTAGTTCAATAAACTTGCTATCTTTGTCCCCTAGTGAGACCAATTTCTTGTAAAACTTCTTAGATTGAAATAGTGGAACAACAGTATCTTCAGTCCCATGCATAAGCAGTACCGGTAACGTCTTTTTTGAAACGAGATGAAATGGAGATATTTTGTGTAGATCTTCAAACGCCGTTTTACCTATGTTTTTGCGCCAGTAGCTAAAACCTGATTTTTGTTCCTTAGCATGCAAATACATATCACCTAAATTACTAACGCCAGCAAATGAGACGGCGCACTGATAAAGCTTGTATTTTACGGTTGCGCTGAAAAGTGCAACATATCCTCCGTAACTGCTACCCACCACACATATTCTTTTGGGATCGACAAGCCCTGCTTCAATTAATGAATGAACACCTTCGTCAATATCATCCTGCATCCGTTTGCCCCATTCACCATGACCGCTTCTCTTAAATTTTTTGCCGTAGCCAGCAGAGCCGCGATAATTGGGCTGAAACACGGCAAACCCCTCTGAAGCATAAAATTGTCTGATCCAATCAAAGCTCATCACGTCCCGCATTTCTGGTCCTCCATGTGGAAGAACGATTAATGGTGGCTTTTGTGCGTCACCTGCAGGCATTGTCAAAAAACTATGGATCTCGACATCATCAGATGTTTTATATCGATAACTTTTAACATGGCCTAATGCGGATTTGTCCTTTATGGGGAAGCCTTCCGCAAGGGGCTGTATGCTGCCGGCTTTTCTATCATATAAGGTAAAGCGTTCTGGGTATTTTTCACCTGACAGGTAGATAATAAATCGCTCTTTATTTCGGTCATAAGAGGTAATATCAATCTGTGCATGCTGATAAGTTGCCTTTAAATCTGCCTGCACTTGCGCTAGTTGCTGGTCAAAGTAGTAGTATTCTGGATAGTCTTCAAATGACACAACCCCCACAACTTGCTGGTTATGATAATCCCAAATAGTATCTTCGATATCATAGGGTGCATTTTCTATCACAACTTCCGACTGGCCTACCACACCCTGTTCTACCTTCGCTTTCACTAAAATGGCTAAGTCATCATACTGCCAATAATAAATGGTTTTTCTGTCAGGGCTCATATTGACGATGACGGGCTTAAAGTTCTCTTCCTTACCGCCTTTTATCGTGGTTAATCGAATGAAATCATGCTCTAAATCGCTACGGTAAAAATTGACCCATTTGTCTTTCTCCCCTAGGTATCTTTGATAGCTATAGACCTCACCATTATCATCAGTCAGCCAGTCTTCTGCATTATGCTCTTCAAATATTCTTTCATGGTCGCCATCTGATAAGTCAATCCTATAAAGCGCATTCAAGTGCCGATAGGGAAATGTCACTAATATGTGCTCTTCATCATTTGGCAGCTTACTGACTAACGTAGGCGAGCCAATATACTTTCTAAAGCTATTCCCTTTAAACAACCAAGTCACTTGATTCGATTTAACATCTAAAATGCCTTTACGATGCATAGTAAAAGTCTCAAAGTCGCCTGGAGAATATTGTGTGGTTGATAATGACAGTAAAAGATGCTGATCACTCACCCAAGTGAAATGTCGTATTTCAGCTTCCTTCATGCCGAACACTTGTGGTTTCGCTTTACTGGTCAATGATTGGCTGACTATGGCGTATTTACCATTCATATCACGCATGTAAGCAAAGTGATTGCCAGACGGTGAAATTTGAACTTGAGAAACAAGCGGTAGACGCCCAAAAACATCCGCATTGTCAGCAAAAGTCATAGTAGGCATTACGCACATTAGCAATAATAGCACGAGGTTTTTCATCATCACTCCATGATAATTGTAAAATTCCATTTGTTTCATTATTGACGAAATCATTTATAAATCAATAACTTTTTTAAAATACACTGGCATGTATTCAGACATAAAAAAAGCGTCTTAATGACGCTTCTCAAATTTTAGAATGCAAACTACTCTACATTATTCAAATACCAGGGCATTGCTTCTTCTATGCCCTGTTGAATTCGAAACGTAGGATCGTATCCCAATTTAGTTTTAGCTTTTGAGACATCTGCTTGTGAGTGGCGCACATCTCCCGCTCTAAAATCACGGTACTGAGCTTCTTTTTCTACGGCAACACCATTTGAACCTAATGCTGATTTTATCGAAAAATATAGATCGTTAAGTGTGGTTCTATCACCAACAGCAACATTATAAACTTCGGCTTTGACATCATCAGATGCCGTCGCCGCAAGAAGATTCATTTGTACCGTATTGTCGATATAGCAAAAATCTCTGCTAGTTTCGCCGTCACCATTAATAAACACTTGCTCGCCTTTAATCATCGCAGCTGTCCATTTAGGGATTACTGCCGCATAGGCGCCATCTGGGTCTTGTCGACGACCAAACACATTGAAGTAACGTAGACCTATGCATTTGAAACCATAAGTGCGGCTATAGACGTCAGCGTAAAGCTCATTAACGTACTTAGTTACCGCATACGGTGATAACGGGTTACCAATGTTTTCTTCAATTTTAGGCAATGCCGGATGATCACCATACGTTGAACTACTTGCTGCATAAACAAAGCTACTTACTTCATTTTGTTTAGCTGCTTCTAGCATATTCAAAAAACCGGTCACATTCGCAGAATTGGTTGTAATTGGATCGGCTATTGAACGAGGTACCGAGCCTAAAGCCGCTTGATGAAGCACGTAGTCGACTTCTTGAGTTGCTTTCAAGCAGGTATCAAGATCGCGGATATCGCCTTCTATGAAGGTAAACTTTTGCCATTGTTTGTCAGAGACTAAGCCTTTTACTTCATCTAAATTTTTCTGATAACCAGTAGCAAAATTATCTAAGCCAATAACTTTCTGATTTAACCTTAGCAAGGTTTCTAACAAGTTAGAGCCTATAAATCCGGCTACCCCCGTCACTAACCATGTTTTAGGCTGTGAGCTTAATGAGCCCCTGATCTGTTCAAATTTATTCACAATTATTCCTAGGCCAATTACAGGCGCATATCAACGCTGTCTTTAGGTAAAATACACTTTAAATCATAAAGCACATGAGTCTTTTTACCGAATCTATGTATTGCCTCTATGCCCATCTCTTTAAACTGATTGTGAGCAACGGCCATGATAATCGCATCATAATTATCAGGTTTAGGATTAGGTGTTAACTTGATGCCATATTCTTCTTGCGCTTCTTCACACGCACAAAGAGGGTCTACAACATCCACATTAACATTATATTCTTTAAGCTCTTCAACGATATCAATCACTTTGGTATTACGTAAGTCAGGGCAATTTTCTTTAAACGTTAACCCCATTACCAACACTTTTGATTGCTCCACTTGGATGCGTTTTTTAAGCATACCTTTTACTAATTCAGACACGACGTAATGTGCCATACCGTCGTTTAGTCGACGTCCCGCAAGTATCATTTCAGGATGATAGCCAACCGCTTGCGCTTTATGGGTTAAATAGTAAGGGTCAACACCAATACAGTGACCGCCCACTAATCCCGGTCTAAAGGGTAAGAAATTCCACTTTGTACCAGCAGCTTCTAGAACTTCGAGAGTATCAATGTCTAGACGATTGAAGATAATTGATAACTCGTTAATGAGCGCAATATTAACGTCACGCTGTGTATTTTCTATGACTTTAGCAGCCTCAGCCACTTTTATGGAGGACGCTTTGTAAGTACCTGCGGTAATTATTGAGGCATATAGCGCATCTATTTTATCGGCAATTTCTGGCGTTGAGCCGGACGTCACTTTTAAAATACTTGGGAGGCGATGAGTTTTATCACCTGGATTTATTCGCTCAGGTGAGTAACCTGCAAAGAAGTCCTGATTAAGTGTTAATCCAGATACCGCTTCAAGGATTGGCACGCAAGTTTCTTCAGTCGCGCCAGGGTACACGGTAGATTCATAAACAACGGTTGAGCCTTTTCCAATCACAGAGCCTAGCATTTCTGATGCTTTGATTAGAGGCGTTAAGTCTGGTTGGCGATGCGCATCAATAGGCGTTGGTACAGTGACAATATAAAAATCACAGGATCTTAGCTCTTCAACATTGCTCGCATACGTCAGTTGCGACGCCTGCTTTAATTCTTCTGTTTCTACTTCAAGCGTTCTGTCAAATCCATCATTAAGCTCTTGAACTCGGCTAGCGTTGATATCAAACCCTATCGTTTGATACTTTTTGCCAAACTCAACTGCTAGAGGTAAGCCTACATAACCTAGGCCAATAATTGCAATTTTTACATTTTCAGAAAAACTCATCGACTTCTTTATCCTTAAAGTGAATTTAAACATTCATTCACATTATTGTTACACAAGGGTATTACAAACCAAACAATTTTATTCGATGATATTATCATCAACAGTTATAGTTGCTCCATCTCTTGCTTTGACGCGTCCTTCAATAACATTGCCGCGAATCTCTGCACTACTTTGCTCAAAACGCACGTCAACGCCTAAACTTGAGCGGATAGCATTATTTTCTATTAGCGTATTGTAAGATTTATTAAGGTAAATGCCGACATCGTTTACACAATTCAAAATAGTATTGTTGCGCATTACACCATCGGTGTGCTCGTATTCACATTTTTTATCTGCACAAAACTGCCCACCAGTTCCTCCATTGCCGAATGATAGACCAATTCTGACGTCCATTGGTGACGTATGTGGGACACGCCACTCACACATCACCACATTATTTTCAAAAATTCCTCCTATACCACCACCTTTCATGTAGGCTCCGTAAGTCGTCCCAAACCCTTTCTTGCCATACTTACCAAAATCTGCAATAAAGTTATTTTTGACGATCACATAGTTACCACCAACAAGATCTATCGGGCTAGCAGGACTGTGCGTATTACGCTTCCATTCATTGTAAATATCGTTGTTCAGAATCAGTAAATTATCTGGGTATTCAATTTTTCCTTGCGCATTAGGCTTACCATTCGATTTAATATGTGAATTGAAATTAATAAATTTATTGTTCTTTATTTGTATATTATCGGCATCACCCACGATATGTATTGCGTGCTCAATTGAACCATCCTTGCCTTTAACCCCTTTAAATATCAAGTTCTCTATACGCCAGTTCTTTCCTTGAATTAGTAAACCTTCAACTGAATTAGAACGTAATACTGCATCCCCTAGCGTATTTGCTCTCAATGTGATTGGACGTGCGAACGTACCAGAGTTTTTGAGGAGTAGATATCGAGAAGTTACGTCATAAATTCCAGGGCTCAATAAGATCGTCTGACCTGGCTTCACATTTGTTATAGCCTGCTTAAGTTCCTTGGTGCTTGTAACAATGGTACTATTAGGTCCTAGCTCGTTGCTCAAATTACTTTGCGCACCCACACCGTCTATGTGATCGGGCTTATTATAAAGTTCAGGAGATGGATATACCGAAACGAGTTTTTGAACAACCTTTAAGATCAACTTGTGCAGGCCGTCATTTTGACTAACGTTTATATGGGCATATTTTTTAGCTTTAACTAACAGGCCTTCAAAGCTTTCATTCAACGTTTTTTCAATTGTAAAAACAATTAGAAATAGAACAACAATCATTCCTACAATTTTCATGTTAAATAATTTAAGGTTAATAGAAAGATATGCACAGTTTAACTGGGTATTATTAAAATAGAAGGGTTTTCATAAGGATAGAAAATGAAACCAAACATTTATCTTATGTATTTTAACCTATTGCACATTTTGTCTTTTCCCTTAATGGCTATTGAAATCGACGAATCGGTAACATTTAAGCAATTTAGCAGCCAAGCAAAAATTATTTGGCCATATAGCAGCTTCGATAAATACATTGCCTCAAATAAAACAGAAACACTTGCTGAATTCCAAATACGCGATACCGATACTGCAAGAGAAGAAACATTAGCGCTGGCGGTATTTTCACCTGCCCCTATTATTAACCTATTGATAACTGCAGAAAAGGGCATATTCGATATTTACTCTAAAGAAAGTGCTGATTCGCGAGCCGCAACTCTGACCATCAAAACGGCACAACAGCGCCTTGTTTTATCAGCTAGTGTCGATACCTACCTCCTTAAAGGCAGCAGAAAGTCGCTTGGAAAAAAGAAGCTTATTAAAATAGGCTCAGGAAACAAAGCAATCATAACCTTTAAGCTCCCAACCAATCTCCATACAAGAGAAATATTATCCGCTGAACTCACATTACCACTGACTAATCGTCAGTATGGACATTCTACGGGGGTTGTCCGCCAGTTTTTTTCGCCAAGTTATACAACTTATAAAGAACAAGGCTTATCGCGAGCGTATTTTTATGATGAAAAACTTGAGCAGCACCCTAGCGTATTTCTAGTTGATAATTTTGAAGAGCAATCTTGGATACAAAATACGTTGACTAAATTAAAGCTTGCCGAGCCTAAATGGAAAACTAAACTCGTCATGGCTGATCAGAATAAAGCGAAATTTATTGATACTCAAAGTAAGTATTCGGTAGAAGTCCCTTTTACCACAACAAGAAATTTGGCGACTAACTTAGATTTTTATTTTAAAAAAGAAATAGGCTACGAACCAACAGAGGCCTATTTTCGTTACTATTTAAAATTAGCCGAAGGCGCTAATATTTCAGGGGGCGGAAAGATGCCAGGATTTGGTGGCACATATAATAAAGCTGGCTGGGGTGGCAGGGGTAATAGTGGCACAAATGGTTGGTCTGCCAGAGGGAGCTTTTTTAATACTATCAACAATGATAAGAGCCCTTGGGATCAACACATGCCCATTGGCCAATATATTTACGAAGTAGGAAAAAATAAATATGGCCAAACCATTTCTTACGGACACCCACTTTCAACCATAAAGCCAGGCAAATGGTATTCCGTTGAGCAAAGACTAAAACTTAATACACCCGGTAAAAAAGATGGCATTTTAGAAGCCTGGATTGACGGCAAAAAAGTATTCTCTCGAACAAACGTGCACTTACGGGATGTACCTGACTTAAAGATAGAAAAAATCTGGTTTAATTTTTACTTTGGTGGGGTAGATAAACCCAAACAGGATTTCACCATGTTTATTGACAATATTGTTATCGCTTCACAATATATCGGCCCTATGTTTACCGGCCACTAATACAGTGACCGGCGCGTCAATTAATGATGGTGATGCTTAGCAGGTAACGACTCAATATAAATAATTAAGTGCTCTATTTCATGCGGTTTTAAAAAGCCTTGCCAAGGGGGCATTAAAGGACTTTTACCTGTTTGAGCTCCACCTTTGTTCACAACCTCTAACATCTGCTTTTTAGAAGTCTTAAAATGATATAACGGTGAGGTAAAGTCTGGCAAAGCTACTCCTAAGTGGGCAGCATCAGGGCTATCACCATCTCCTTTTACACCATGACAACGAGCGCAATTAACATTAAACAATGCTGAAGTAATCTGCTCATCATAATCTTTTGGAATTTCCTCTTCTTTCCCTTCCTCAACAGTAACAGTTGCCTCTGAAGCTTTAACCAACTGTAATACTTCTCCACTTGGCTCGGAGGCAGCACCTAAAGTCGTGATCAAAATTTCCCCACCACGAAGCTGAGTAACAGACGAAACACCTCGCTGCGCGTATTGGTTGGCACGAGCTAAAAATTCAACATTCTCTACCTTTCTTGATGCCGCATCAAACGCAAATATTTTGGCCGAGTAATTATCGGCAAATATATATTTACCTTTTAGTTGATCATAGTTATCAGAGCGATTGACCACCCCACCAATCACTGCTCTATCATAAGCCGTATGCTGATAAGTATAGACTGGACCTTTATCAGGCAGCCCTAAATCATTGGCTTGCGTTCCTTTATCATTGTCTCCTTCTATCTTTGGAAACTCATAATGAAATCCTTTTTCTACAAGGTTGATCTCTTCCCATACGGTTGAACCAACATCACCTACCCAAAGGTCGTTGGTTTCCACATCAAAACTGATCCTAAAGGGATTTCTTAAACCCAATGCCCAATACTCGTGTCGGATGTCTTCACGGCCAATAAACGGATTATCCTTAGGCACCATGTAATTTGCAATAACACCATGCTTAAATGGTTGCGCTGGGTTGCTCAATTCTTCATTCATATCTACATCTATGCGCAAGATGCCTGAACGCATGGTTTCTTGATAAGACTTAGCCACCTTAGGATGAACGCCTTCGCCCAGTGCCACATATAAAAATCCATCAGGTCCAAACTCAACCGAACCACCATTATGAAAACCACTGTCTTCACGGTGTAAATCAAGCACCGTCTGACCCGAGTTATTTCTCTCTTCTAATGACTGTTGTGACAAATCATATCGAGTTAATCTATTACGCTGATATCCCGTTGGTCTTGTGTCGGTGAAATAGACATAAATATAAGGTTTCCTAGAATCCGTATGATTAAAATTAAATGCCGGGTGAAATGCTAATCCAACCGCACCATTTTCAACTTCCACCTCACCAAGCTCACTTGAAATATCCAACATCAATTCAGGCTTAGCTTCTGTAACAGCGTTAATCTTATAAATTTTTCCGAATCGCTCTAACACATAAATGTTATTGTCATCATCAGGAGCTTGTTTCGCCAAAACAGGCTGATGAAAAACCTGCCCTGGAATGAAGTTTTTAAATCCCCAATCTGTTTCAGCAACCGGGTTAAACCAAATACGTACCTGAGTAATCTTATTGGCTATGTCTCTATCACTTGAGAAAGCTTTACCCAAACCTAAAGGCACAAGGAAATAAACCAAAGCGAGCACACCTGAAACTGATAAAAAACGTTTAATCAAAGTACCAAAAAACTGAGCAACACCGCTCTCTTTGTTGTGTACAAGAATGATCACCCCCAATATCCAATACAATACAGTGGAAAATAGCCCTACCGCAGCAATAAACTGAGGGTCATAATTAATAGTGGTCGCTAAAAATATATATAACGACACTGTCGTATAAGCGAATAAGTAATGTATATACTCATTCATAAAGCGTTTGAGCGAAGAAAAAGCAGCCTGTTTGTAGATAAGGTTAGAGGCAATAAGCTGCAAAATATAACCAATAAAAAATATTGTCAGTACCTGAATATAATCGCTGTGGCTAACGTAAACGTCGGGGAGATGAATAATAGCTTTAGGTATTAAGGAGTACTCTCGGGTAAAATGAAACCCTAAAATACCAGCTAGTACAATCATCACAAGCTGCAATATCCCGTATACTATCATTTGACTCATCTGATTTTTTTGCACTGTCTGTCCTTGAATAACTAGTTAATTTTTTGTTAATTCATTGGAATTATTTCATATTTACTATATATTTCCAGCCCTTTCGTATAACAATTAAATTTACACATTCTATTAAAGGGAACTTATCAAGTTGAAACGCGCCACTATACTTTCTAGCATAGCTGCTAGTTTAGTCAGCTTGCCAGTTATTGCTGAGCCTACTGAAAAAATTACAGTAACAGGAACACATCTAAAAAATAATATTTCTCAAGCACAAACAACAGTATCTGCAACAGAAATTGCTCAGATAAACCCAAGCTCTGTCATTCAATTACTAAAAGCGATCCCGCATCTAAATGTGAACGAGAACGCCAATGGCGCAGGACAATCTTTTGTTTCTATACGCGGCGGGGAGTCAAACTTCACGTTGGTTATGATAGACAACATCGTTGTGAACGATCCCACAAATAGCCGTGGCGGTGGATTTGATTTCAACCAGTTAAACGTACAAGCTATAGACCGAATTGAAGTATACAGGGGAAGCGCTTCTTCAGTGTATGGGAGTGACTCTTTAAGCGGCGTTATCCACTTTATTACCAAAAAATCCTCTAGTGTTAATGCATTATCAGCAGCTATTGGACAAAATGGTTATCGTTCTACTGCCGCAACTTTTACACATCAATTTAACGATGTTGCCACAGGGTTACTTTCATTAAGCGATAATGAATACGATGAAGATCAACACGCTAAATATGACAACCAACAGTTATTAGGCAAACTAAATTTAGCTTTTGATAACCATGAACATCAGATATTTAGCAGCTACTCTAAAAAAGACTCCTCCTCTTTAGCTGAAGACAGTGGCGGCGAACTTTATGCCTCTCCTGCTAGCCCTGAACATAGAACAAACAAACAGTATTTGGCGAGCTTTCAGTCAACTTATAACTTAAGTCATGACAGTTTAAATGAAATAAAAACAGTTTTTTCATGGGCTAAGCATAAGGAAGACGCTAATCACCCTGGTATATTACCCACACTACCTTATGGCATACCTGCAAGCCAAGTCGCCAGTGAATACGAAGAGAAAACTATCGCTGCGCACTTAACTGGGCAATTTTCAGAAAACATAGAATGGGTTGCTGGGCTCAGCCGTGAGAATAAACAAGGTAAGAATGCTGGTTTCCTCGACTATGGATTTCAATTACCTGTAGACTATTCATTAGAGCAAACTGACTACAGTGCATTTGCTGAAGCATTAATAAAACTAGATAACGTTATATTTAATATAAGCGCCCGATTTGAAAACCCCGAGCAATTTGATAATGACTTGTCTACAGGTATATCAATGCAGTACCAAATAGCCGATACCACCTTAAGCGCTCGCTATAATGAAAGCTTTAAGTTACCAAGTTTCTTCGCTTTAGCTCATCCTCTGATAGGAAATCCGGACTTAAAACCTGAAGAAGCTTCTACCTATGAACTAGGTATTAACCAACAGGTTAATACGTTGCTTTCTATTGACCTAGTTTGGTTCAAAAATGACTTCACCAACCTAGTTGATTTCGATCCTGAAATATTTAAGTCTGTGAATCGTTCGTCAGTTGTCACAGAAGGCGCAGAATTTAGTTTAAATTACGCCACTAACGACTGGCTAAAGATGCAATTTGATATCGGCTATTTAGATCACGATATAAAAGACAGTGATAGTGAGTTGAGAAGACGCCCAAAGTGGCAAGCTGGTTTAAACGCTATTCTCACCTTTGATCAGGTTACAACTTCAATTATTTTAGATACACAAAGTGATGTGTATGACAGTTCGGTGCCAACGGGTGTAATGACACTGGGTGGTTATACCAACGTTGACATCAATACTACTTGGCAACTAACAGACAATATTGCCCTATCAGTAGCAGTAGATAATTTATTAGACAAAAAATATCAAGAGTCAGTAGGCTTTTACGGCGTTGAACGACAACTTCGTTTCGCCGCTAATTGGTCATTCTAAGAAAGGTTCGACAAGCGCATTTTATGCGCTTGTCTTTCTACATGTTAAAGACAAAATCTAAAGTGGCTTGCTCAACCTGCTGCTTCCAGTCTCTAGTTGAAAATGTATGATCAGACTCTGGCAATCGAGCAACTTTTACACTAGCTGATTTAATTTTTTTCCATGGTTTAGTTGAAAAAGCCTGCTGTTCAAATTCCTTAGCCGTTAAATCATTACCACTTAAAATCACTAAAATTTTGCCCTTGAACTGATTAAGTCCGAAAGCCATTAGTTGTTGATAGTGCGTTTTTTTATCTTCTTTTGTGCTTGCAACAGATTCAGCAGCAAAGTGTTTGACCTCTTTAACACTTGCTTTAACGTTAACACGGCCCGCAAAGAGCTTTTTCCAAAAGTCTTTAGAAAGTAGTCGCTGTAGGTAGTAAAACTTTATCATGGTTTTACCCATCGCCTGATCGCTTCGAAGCCAAGGGTTGAGCAACACTAACCCCGTTACTCGTTTATCTTGGTAACCATACATCAAGGCCGCTGATGCAGCATCACATAGCCCCCAAATAACAATATTTTTGAGCTGAGGCTGCTGATCCATAAAAGCATCAATTGCGTCTCGTATATCGGTATCCACATGTTCAAACTCTGCTTTCTCACCGCCTGAGTCGCCCATACCGGTATAATCAAACCGCATGGTAGTAACCCCATTGCTGGCTAACATACGTGCTAACTGAATGAATTGTCGGTGACTTCCCACTCGATATTGTGGTCCACCAACAACAATAAGCACGCCGGTATCTCGCGCTATATCTCCAGGATGAACAATTGAAAGTAACTCACTTCCCTGCGATGTAAATGTATGTGCAAACTCCATCATTGCGACTTTAACTCTTTTAAAGCAATTAACCCTTGTTGGTTTAGTTGCGGTAAATTAAAAACTTCTGGTACTTGCCAAAAAGCGGGAGTTTTAAGGGGTTGAGTGATAATATTTTTAACGTTTTCGGTGAGTCGTTTAGTAGCAGGTGTAATCGTTTCTGATGCCAATTCAAGCCAGTAAGTTGGTACCTGCCAATCCGACTCTTTGGTAATTGCGAGTTGCTCTATACCTTCAACCATTGCCTTAGTAAGTAAATAACCCGCTATTTCTGTACTGTTACCCGCTAGTATTTCGTTTCGCCAATTCACTTTTTGAGTAGCGTTTCCCATTAGCTGACTCGCTTGTTTGATACGAATGAGTTGGTTAATAAATAGCTTTCCATTGGTAACGGGCTTCCAGAGTATCTGGCCTGAAATAGGCAAAGACTGGTGTAACAACTCTTGATGAGCGACTAAAAACAAACCGCCCATTCTTACACCAAGTAAAACCAGCTTTTTATAACCTTGTTCCAGCAACCACTTCCCAGCAGCAATAATATCTTGCAGCCAATCATCAGCGGTATATTCTTCAAACTCACCTTCACTGTCCCCAGTACCTGTATAATCAAGAATAAAGCTATCTATCGAATTTTCAGCAAAAGACTGGCACTGCTTAGCTAATACGGCACGTGCTAAATTAAGTTCTTCTGTTATCGACGGTAAACACAGCACCGCTGTGCCACTTTTATTGTCCCCAAATTGGGTGATAAAAACTCGACCTTTACTTGATGCAATAAAATGCCCTTTTAGTGACATGATTATCCGATTTTTTCAGATACAAACGACAGCAAGCTGCCTAAGGTTTCAAACACCTCAGCACTAACTTCATCGTCTTCAATCATAATGCCGTAATTTTCTTCAACCAAGGTAAGCACAGTTACAATGGCCATTGAGTCAAACTCTGGCACCGCGCCCAAAATTTCGGTATCAGCATCCCAATCTGCTACTTCATCTAATTGCAAGCTTTCTTGTAGCAACTCTTTTAATTCAACTTCTAAAGACATTCATTTTTCCCTATAGTATTTCATTCACTACTTTTTAATTTTTTGTTTAATCCAAGACATTAATCGATACACATTCTGGCTTTTTGCCCATGTAATATGAAATAACTGACGTTCGTCGCATTTTAAACGACGATGCCAATCCATGACTTTACCAAAATACTCTATGTGCTTAATTGTACCTTGCTTTGACAAGGCTTTGTAAGCATCCATTTTTAATAATAATGAAGGTGAGTAGCGTGCAAAGGCCTCATCAAAGGTTGTTTTTAAAATAGTAATCGTTGACCCATGAACAACACATAAGTCAACAGCCACTAGCTGCTCATTAAACTGGTAACACCACACTTGCGCTTGGCCTTCTCTAGCAAAGGCCGTCAACATATTGGAATAAAATTGTCCTTGCTCGTTATTAATATTAACGGCCGTCCCCAATGAATTCTTCCAGCTTTTGCTTTCTATCTCGCCATACTTTTCGATAGCACCTACTATTGCTTTAGGATCGGTGACAACAACTAAGTTAGTCTCAATACCTTCTTTCTTTAATCGGTTTCGTGATTTATTAATATTCTGTCGAGTATTCTTACTAAAGCTTGAAAAATACTGATCAAAATCGTCAGGAATGGCTAGAGAGCCTGTTGATATATAATGTAAGTAGTCTAGTTGTTCATCGCTCTGCTTGTATTGTGCACTATCTAGCTGAGTCAAATCTAGTAACCACACAGGTCCTGGTAGTTGTTCTACTATTTCATCTATTAGTTCTCTATCAATATTTTTGTTATCTGCAATACAAACCCCAAGAGGTCCTTGGGACGGTTGAAATACCCCCCAGCGTTTAGCAGACTTCTGCTCAAAAATGCCAGAAAAAGAAAGCTCATTCCCTTGGTACTTACTCAATATGATCAAACTGTCATCGGCGAAAACATCAATTAATGATTGTACAAACATGGCCGTAAGAACACCTTGCTTACTATTTCTAGCGTTTAGTTCATCCCAAGCATCAGATATCTGAGAAAACTCAGTCACTGGCGATATTTGCCACCTATTTGATTTCATAAATTACTTCTTATTAATGATTTGAACAATGAAACTTAGCTGTTCTTTAGTTAAATCTTGATGACAAGGCACTTGAATTAACCGCTCTCGATAGCTTTCAGTAATGGCATTTTCAGTCACGCAATATTCTTCCCAGCGTAGTATTTGTATGCCTGCTTCCCTTACCTTATTAAAATCGCGGCGATCATGAAGCAAGAAAGGAAAAACATAAGGCACCGTTCTTTCATTGAGCTCGTAAAGCGGCGTTCCTACGGTAGAATTTAGCAGCTGTCCGTATAGGTAGTGGTAGTTTTTTCTACGCTTATAGGCAATACGGCTATAGCTTTCAAATTTTAGTTGTAAGCGCGTCGCATAAAAGCATTTTACCAACATGTCTTGCTCATTAAAGTAGCGATAAGTTGGTGCAGCTACATCGCCTTTATCAGGAGCTACAGGAACATTATGACGGTCTTTTCCAAACGTGCGCTTAAACACTGTTGACAGCCAACTAACACTATCAAACCTGCCCAGTATTTCCTTTACCTCACTGACAAGGCCGGTGCTGCCAAGCTGGCGAATAGTTTGCTGCGTTTTAATGCTCGACGTATTTAACATGCCGCCATCAAAACAACTAAAAAATTTATTTAAGCTACAAAAACTGGCATCAGAAGACACAGACCCGCTGGTTAATTTAGGCGAGAAAAACGCATGTGCACAATCTTCGATCACTTTCAGCTCATGAGCTTTGGCTTGTACCAGTGCGTTTTTAGTGTTGGTATCAAAACCAAAAAATTTAACCAATAAAATGGCATCAACTTTTGCACTCAACATGGACGCCAATTCAGTTAAATTAACGGATAAATCATCATTTAAAGGATAAAACTGAATGTTTACTTTTGCCCATAAAAAAGGTTCAACCATCGCCGGACAATGATAAACAGGCAGTAAAACGGTACTGTTTTCATCTAAGTCCAACTCTTTAATAATATAGGCTAACGCTGAGCGTCCATTTTTGGTATATAAGCCCGATTTTCGGTATTGTGACTGCTGATAAAATTTCTGTTTTCCTATCGCTATTTTATGGCGTTCTGGCGTTGCACTCACCCTTGGCACAGGAAAGTCATCAGCATTAGCTAAAGGCGGCTCAAATTGAATATTGGTGGTACTTTTCATTACATCAGTCCCAATTGATTCAGCCTTAGCCTAAGGTGAAACTTCAGCTCACTATTATCCCACGGCGTAAACCGCTTTAATTGGTACAAATCACTCTGTGCATTTGATATTCCCCAATGTGTAGATACCGCACTAGCAAATCCGGCTTCTTTAACCAAACCGACGGTATCAACCGAGTAATCATCATTCAATTTGCCATTTGGGTAAGCAAAGTGATTTATCGGCGTACCTAAGTTATGTTCAAGCAGCGCTTTTGACTGTATCAGCTGTTCATTCTGAAATGCATGAGAAAGGGTTTTTAGAATTGGATGATCATGAGTGTGCGCGCCAATTTCAATCCCTTTTTGTTGAAGTGTTTTCACTTCAGATAACGTCATCATATGGGCTGGATATTCTGTGGCGTTATTATCACGATAAATTTCATCTACCTTCGCTAATCGGTCATCAAAATGTAGGTACTTTAATTTCATGATCAACTGATGCGCGAGCGTAATACGATGACTAACAGAATCAACACTCACTTTACCCAAACCGACGCTGGATAAATTAAACGTGCAATAGTGCTCATCACCAATTAAATCTAAAAGGCGATCATTAAACATGTTGGTGCCACCGGAAAAGCCAGTAGCTACATAAACCGTAGCGGGAATGTCGTATTTCGCCAAAATTGGTTGAGCAACTGTTAAGTTATTTAAGTAGCCGTCATCAAAGGTTACACATACACCATTACACGGTAACGAATCATTCGCTAGGGCGGCTATAGCTTCGGTTAAAGAAAGTGGCGTAAAGTAACGACTTAAAAGACGCATTTGCCAATCAAATTCTACTGCCGTAGGTTCACTTGGACGCATAATATTGCGTTGTTCAAACACTTGATGGTAAATCAATATATTGAGACGCTTTCGTCCAAATACTTGCCCAGCGAGGCGTAAAGCACTATGAAAAACTGACATCTTAACAACGTTCCTTTGCTACACTAAACTGCATTGACAACTAATCCTCATTGCCCTGTAGCCACAACTCAAGTACAACCATAATCCAAATAAGTTCGCCGTAGTAGCCAGTGTGCACGCTTTGATGAGCAGCAAGCGCTTTATTAATTAGACTTTCAGACACAATATTTCGTACTTTGAATTGTTCTAAAGCATCCATCGCAATTTTTTCTAACTTTTTATTTTCTTTTAACCAAACACCAAACGGTAAACCAAAGCCATGTTTGCTTTTATCTAACGTTTCATCAGCTAAAAAGCCTCGACATGCTTTCTTATAAAAATCACGTAATTTATAACCGGGTAACTTAACGTCTGCAGGCACTTTGCAACTAAAATCAACGAGTCGCTTACTTAGCAGCGGGTACTCCACGTTAACGCCAGCGAGTTCACACATGCGATTAACTTTGACAAGGTCGTTATCTGCAAGGGTAAACTTCCAATCCAAATACAGCATATTGTCTACCGGATGTTCACCTTTTGACTCAGCATAACGTTGCTCAAGTTGCTTAATAGGTATGTCGGTATCAACCTTGGCTAAGAATTCTGGCGTAAACATCTCAGTTAAACCCACAATATTAATAAAGTTATAGCTTTGCAGGCGAGCAGGTAATTTCACTTCAGCTTGGCGCACATAACTTGCCGCTTTGCTTATACCTGGAATTTTTGCCATCAGGTTATTATTCAAACCAACATTTAAAAAGCCACGTATGGGTCTTGGTAACTTATAGAACAACTCAAACTGCTTTTGTTTAGCGTATCGCTCATTTCCTGCAAATAACTCATCGCCGCCATCGCCCGCTAGTAACGTATCTACACCATGTTCTTTAGCAAATTTTGCACAAAAATAGGCTGCCATAGACGACGAATTACCAAACGGCTCATCAAAGTACTGAGCAACAGTTACAAACTCCTCAGCGGCTTGTTCTGACTTTAGGTACAGCACCTTGTGTTGGGTGCCAAAATGCTTAGCCGTTATTTTGGCGTATTCTGTTTCATCATAGCCTTTGGCTTCAAAACCAATAGAAAAAGTTTTTGCCGGAGTTTTATGTTTAGCCAGCATGCCTGATACAGTTGAACTGTCTAACCCACCGCTTAAAAACGCGCCACAGTTTTCAGTCATCGCAGCAGCGACTGAATGGTCAATTTCTGTTAAACATTCTTGATATAACGCTTCTGGGTTTTCACATTTTGTAGCAAACTTCGGCGCATATAACACTTGTTCTGTTTTACTAAGTTGGCGATCAAATATAACCGCTTTACCCGGTTCTAATTTAAAAACGTTATTGTAAATTGTGGTAGGTGACGGAATGCAGTGAAAGTACATGTAATTAAAAATGGCTTGTTCTGATATTTTTAATGCATGTTTTTTCTCTTTATGAATCAAAGGTAACGAATCACTAATGATTAATGAATTATCAGTTTGATAATAAAAACAATTATTACAACCTATATGATCATTAAATAAAGTTACTTTACCGGCATTATAATCTAGCAATACAAATGAAAATGCACGGCTTAATGTCTGATAGATAATATTTAGCGATTCGTTTTTGCTATCCAGTTGTTCAAGTAATTCAATTAAATAATCATCAGAAAGCACTTTCGCATATGAGAAAAGGCCTAAATGCTCATATTCAACATACGATGATGAACGCTTCGCCATTATTTGAATTGAAGAGTCCCCAACATTAAAGCTTCTTGAATAGGGGTCACTTACAATATTAATATCGTTACTATTTTCAGAAAACATTTATTAATCTACTATCTTCCTTGGTAAATATATTGTTAAATAAACAAGCAAATTGCGCAATGGAAATATCAATAAACCTAAGCTTTTAATTCCTTAACCTATTCAAGCACAAGATAATCAAAATATGGAAAGACTAAAATGGATGTTACACAAGTTACTTTTAAAAGCACTCAATAATTCAACCCAGTCAGTTAGTATTCATGGTCAAATAAATGAAGATCTCTCACCTACCCTGTACCAATGGGTATTCTGCTCTACCATAGGCGAATTGAATGCATGTAAATCCTTAATAACAAAAATTGAAGAGCAAGGTCAATTAGTCCTTTTAACCGACAGGGCCTGCTACATTGAAACTTACCAACAAGCATTTCCAAGCGCGGTAGTTGTTTGCTTATACGGCCACTATAGTGAAGCAAAACAACTTATAAAAAAAATTCCACCTAAAAACTTTTATCTCTGTGAAATTCCTTGCTTACCTAATGACGCTCCTTGTCGACTCTCATATCAATTGTTACGCACAGCAAAGCAAAGCGGAGCTAAATTGTATGCCGTAAATGCTTGGTTGTATGAATATGAGCCATCCTGTAGGCAAGATCTGATAGAGCGAACATTTTTTACCAAAGATTATGTTCAGTTATTTGATTTACTTTTAGTGCAAACGGAGGAAGTTGCGAAGAAGCTTATAAATAAAGGAGCCAATGAAAAACGCGTTCATGTCACAGGTAATATGAAATTTGATGCACTTAAAGATAGCTCATTAGCCGATATAAAACCGAAGACAAAGGAAGTCATAAAACATTTTAGTAAAATTGATAATAAAGTATTTGTTGCCGGCAACCTTAGTGGCGAAAATGAATACCGATTAACTATCGAAGCGTTTCTGTTAATGAAAGAACAACTGCCAACAGTCAAATTAATCTTGGCGCCTAGACACCCTGAGAAAAAAGAACAAGTTGACAAAGTGAATGAGATTTTGTCTCAACACAAACTCACTTTTGAACAAATGTCACACATTATTGTACAACCAAACATTAACAAAGATGTACTGATTTTAGATACCTTTGGCGATCTTAAACCCTGTTATTCTGTTGCAGATGTTACTTATGTCGGTAAGAATCATAATGTATTAGAACCACTTGCTTTTAAAAAGCCAGTGTTAGTACTACCTGACTGGAATACTAAATATCCTAGCTATCCAACCTATGAAATTGCCAGCTCAAACAACCTACTTATGTATGCAAAATCAGTTAAAGAGCTAGCTGATTCAGTGCTAGATATTGTTACTTCACAGAAAAGTATTGAGTTTCAGAATAATCTAATAGCACTTACAAATAAGGAATCAGTCACAAAGGCAAATATAAAGCTGATTAGTGATATTCACTAAGTACTAATGATGATTGGGTTCCAAATGAAGCTTAAAGCAGCATGGAGAGAGAAATACAATTTGTCACAGGAAACATTTAAATGAAGCTTTTAATTATTACAGATAATCGATTTTGGCGCCAAAGCTTAGGCTCTCACCAACGCATTTTTAAATTAATTTCATACCTCAAGCAATTTGCTGAGGTTACTATTTACTATATCGGAAAACCGACAGTAGAAGATAAGCTACTTATCAAGCAACTTTCCCTGACAATAATAATTTCCGCTGATTTAACTAAACATACATTTTCTATCTCAGATCTGTTTAACTTTTTGCTATCTCGTATGAAATTGGCAGTAAAAAAAATTAAAAAAAATATTTTTACTGGTGGCAATGAGTTTCAGCCTGAATTAGAGCATTATGTAAAATATGACGAGATGGGGAAATTAAGAGCGTTTTTAATCAACAAATACTTCGATGCCACTATAATTGAATACATAAGGATGAGTTATTTATTGCATATCACCAAAGAAAAATCACTAAAGAACCTAATCGATACACACGATATCAGTTATTTGCGCAATCTAGTTTTTAGTCAAAATAGTGCTCAAGACGACCTTAAAATAGCTAAAAGACAAGAGTTGAAAATAGTTAATCAATTTGACGCCACTATTGCGATTCAAAAAGAAGACAAAGCGACTTACCTTCACGAAGGCGTAAACAAAGTAATTTACGCTCCTCACGCAGTCGATTTTGTTAAATTGAATGCTGATTCAAACAAAACACTTCGCCTTGGTTTTTTAGGCTCATCTATGTCTTCAAATGTTGATGGCATAAATTGGTTTTTACACGAAATTTTCCCCTTAGTGGAAGACCAAGATATTGAAGTATATATTGCCGGCTCTGTATGCAAGCAAGTTGAATCAAATCACCCCAAAGTTATAATATTAGGCTTTGTTGACAACTTAACAGACTACTATCAATCTATTGATATCAGCATAAATCCTATTAGATTCGGCAGCGGTTTAAAGATCAAGAGTGTTGAGTCTATTTGCCATAATCGACCCATAATTTCCACTGACTTTGGCATTGAGGGCATGCCAACCGAAGAAGAAGATATACCTTTTATTATCGCTAATCATACCGACGAATGGGTAGCAACATTACATAAATGCTTAGCTATTGAAACAAGAAAGCTGCTGGTCAGTTACTGTTACAAATATGCAACGCGGTTTTATTCTACGGACGCAAGTTATATCGAACTTAATAACTTTTTATACGAGCCTTAATGTACATATGTAACCAAAGCAACGGAAGATAAAAGTTAGTTCTGTGAATTAATAGCCTCAACTAACATTTGTTCAAACATATTAGCCTGTTCACCGCGTGAATATTTGGTCGCAGTATTCTTGTTAAATTGCTCTTCTTTAGTTTCAACACATAAAGTATTAACAAATTTTTCAATAGAACTAATGATATCCTGTTTGTCTGTTAATGAAGATATCTGGCATTGAACACCGCTATGCTGAACTAATTGAGCTGTATCACCTTCTTTGGGGGTTAATGCTAAAATAGGATTGTTTACGCGAATGTACTCATAAGCCTTAGCAGGTATCTGATAATTGCAACCCTCAGATTGCATCAATAACAAGCCATCTACAGTGAACATTTCCTTAAGCGCTTCTTTATATTCTATGGGGGGTAAGAGCTTAACTATGTCTTCTATCTCCAACTTTTCTAGCATAGGGCGATATAATTCATCATG
This sequence comes from Thalassotalea atypica, assembly GCF_030295975.1. NCBI lineage: Bacteria > Pseudomonadati > Pseudomonadota > Gammaproteobacteria > Alteromonadales > Colwelliaceae > Thalassotalea > Thalassotalea atypica. The sequence goes on along the minus strand of NZ_AP027364.1, from coordinate 234,332 downwards.
CCCTGTAGCACGCAATCTAATTTCCAAGCTGTTGGCCGAGATGACACCGTCACGCTTTAACTGACCGAATGCTTGAAAGAGTGCCGTTGGGTCTCGCTCATGTGGGTATATCACACCACTATGAAGAATAGCTTTCTTTTCGTCAGTTTCAGGCGTTGCAGGCTCTAACTCATTCGCTATTTCATCAAAAATGACTTCATCATAGCCATTGGGAATCACTTGCCAAAAAGTTTCATCTACGTTTGGAAATTTATCTTGATAAAATGTCTTTGCCCCCGGAGCTGTCAAAATTGCTTTGCTAGCATGCTTGACAATTTTTCGTTCAATCCAATTGAATAAAAAAAACTTCTTTTTGTCTGCCGGATAACCGGGCTGTGCCATAGGGTCTCTTAAATCCGCTACCCAAGGTATACCCGATATTTTATGTAATATGTAGCCAATAAAATGCGCTGACGCAATTGGGTAGGTTGATACAATCACCGATGGTTTATTTCTTCTTATATCCTTTAAACCGCTTAACACCCCACCTATAATCCAAGACTGTAAATTGTCGGGTAATGCCATCCACGCTAAATACTTACCTTTAACTGAAAGATGCTTCGCCGTATCTCTGGCAAATGCTCTAATCACTTTAGCCTTTTCTGGTATAAAGTTAAGTTGGTCTGGCGACCATTTTTGATACGCGACTAAATCAACTGTTAATACGGTTACTTGCCAATCGTTTTCACTTAAATATCGTGTAAAAGCTAATGTACGATGCACACCACTACTCCCTAGAATAGGTGGGTAATGATAAGCTACATAAAGCACTGATTTCGTATTCAAAAGATTGGTTCCCTTAACTTCCAATTAACACACTATTAATGTTAATCTATTTATCTATTCGAATTAAACAAGTTTCTGTTTAATAAAGGCAAGGAAATTTGAGATAAACAAAATAAGGAAATGGAAGAATGGACCGACATAGTATCCTAGCCAATGCGACTAGTTCAGAAATAGTTTTAACACCATATCCACACATAGTTATCAAAAACGCCTTAGATCCAGAAATTTTTAATAGATTGTCTGCTGAATTTCCCGACGTTGAAACCGTATTAGATGGTAAACAAAAAAAAGATACTTGGTACGATTATCCTGCGTGTAAAGCTCTTCAAGATGATTCAATTAGTGAGCAATGGAAGGCCTTTTTGAGCTATCATACATCAAATGAATTTTTTCAAGATTTAGTCACAATATTTGGTGACGCAATTAATAAGTTACACCCAAATATTACAAAACAATTAGGTAAGTCGCTCTCAGAGTTTTCAACTTCAATGCGTCAAACTGGAGCCGCAAATAATCCAGAAAACTACGAAAGTGACATTTCATTAGAATGCCAATTCTACGTCAATTTTACAGAACAACCACGTGAGGTTAGAGGACCACACGTAGATCGACCTTCCGAGCTCTTTGCTGCATTATTATACTTTAGAGATGAAGAAGACGACTCATCAGGGAGTGACTTAGCAGTATGCGAGATTACGGATCCAATGGTAATCCCTAGCAAAGGGCGGATACATGCTGACCATTTACCTATGGAACTTGAACAAAACAAAGTCACCATCTCAAATGAAGTAAAGTACGAAGCCAACACTTTGGTATTATTTATCAATTCAGAACGTTCTGTGCACGCTGTTACACCTAGAACTGCGACACCAATTCCTCGCAAGCATATTAACTTCACTGGTGATTTATTTAACTTAGAAAGTGGCTTATTCAAAGTGGAGCTAAGCAAACGCAAAAGACTCAAGAGATGGTTAGAATCAAAACCTGTAATTTGGCGTGCAGCCAAACTTATTGAAGATTAAAAGAACTAATAAAATGAAAACAACTTATTACGCTTTATTGGCAATTAGCATATTTACAGTTTTATTTAGTCCTAATGCCACAGCATTTAGAGATAACGAGACTTGTGGTATTATTTCTGGCGCCCCGCTAACTAACTCATATGGACCATTCGACTTCAGAAACCCAAACAACAAAGACAACGTACATTTAGTGCTAGGTGCTCATTTTAAGAAAAATATAGAAAGGCTAGAAAGTAGCAAAAGCGGAAAAGGTACAGCGCACGGCGATTTAGACTATACACTACGAGCGCTGCCAAATCATCATAGAGCTTTGTACGCGGTTTCAACATTAGAAAGAAGAGATTTAAAGCAATTACAACCCGGCGAAACCCTTAGACGTACTAATATGTATACCGCAGCGTGTTATTTCAAACGAGCTATTTACTTTCGCCCCAAAGACCCTATTCCTTATATGCTCTATGGTATACATTTAAAGTACCTTAATAACCTATCTTTAGCTGAAAATTATTACCTTCAAGCATATGAATTAGATCCCAAAAACCCTGAAATTCAATACAACCTTGGGCTACTTTATGTAGAGATTGGAGACCTTAAACAAGCAAAGCATTTTGCAAAGTTAGCCTATGATAATGGCTATCCCCTCCTAGGGTTAAAACACAAAATAGAGAAAAAAGAAACTGAGCAATCCAAATGATCCGCAAGGCTCTAGCATATTCGTTTGCCTCTAAATATATAACCTTAATAATACAAATAGCTTCAACGCTGATTCTAGCGCGCATACTAACACCAGAGCATATCGGGTTATTTACCGTTGCGGCGGCGATTACAGGCATTGCGCAAATGTTTCGAGATTTTGGCATCTCAGAATACATCATCAAAGAAAAGGATAGCTCATACGCGACTCTTTCTTCTGCGTTTACAGCATCAGTTTTAATTGCTTGGCCTATTGCACTGTTAATAATGGCTTTAACTCCTATAGTTGGGGATTTCTATGGCCATAAGGATATTGGCTGGCTTATCTTGATATTGTCTTTCAACATGTTTTTGTCTCCATTTGGCTCCATTGCAATGGCAGTCATGCGCAAAACCATGAATTACAGGCCAGTATCTATTGCGAATGTTGCCAATACCTTGGTAAATGCCATAGCATCTTTAGCATTTGCCTATTACGATTTTGGAGCATTTAGTCTTGCTTTTGCATCAGTACTCGGTACCATTACAACAGTAGCAGTAATAACCTTTTACAAGGATGAAGAAACTCAATTTGGCTTTCAATTAAAAGGAGTTAAGCAAGTATTTTCGTTTGGTAAAAATGTTGGTGGCAGTAACATTATTAGCTATATAGCTAATAATGTACTTGAAATACTAATTGCTAAAGCATCGTCTGTTGCAACACTCGGTTTATACAGTCGAGCTCGTTCTACTATTACACTTTTTGAAACCGGTGTGATTAGCGCTATTAAGCCATTAATCTCTCCATACTTTGCTATGGAAAAAGGACACAAAGCGCTGAAAGCTGCTTACCTCACTTGTACGAAAGTCATACTCTATTTATCTATCCCATTCACAATAATTGTTGTATCACTAGACAAAACAATGTTGTATATATTGTTTGGTGAACAGTGGTTAGGCGCAGCTAAGTACTTATCGCTTCTTACTGGGCTCTATTTTATTTTAACGATCACACTTTTTTATGAACAAGTACTAACGGTAACAAGTAATGATAAGCTATATATGAAGTTTAAAGTGACATTTAGCCTGCTACGTGTAGGGGTAGGTAGCTTGATTTTCATATTTCCTCTAGAACATGTGTTATTGGCTTTTTATTTCGGTGCTTTTTTAAGACTACTTTGGGTCATTTTATCATTACGAAAGCTAATTGAGTTATCCATACGAGAATATTTGAAAGCATTGAGTCAGCCACTGATTGCTGGCACTGGTGTCTTGTTTTTTGTATTGCTGTACAAATTTCAACAGCTGTCATTATTTGAATGGCAACTATTCGTTTACTTAGGCTTAGCAGCTACTTTCTGGGTAACATCTATTTTTATCTTAGATAAACCATTATTGCTGAAATTATTGGGAAAAACATAGGTTATACAAAAACTTATATGCATAAATTATTAAAACAAATAGCAACACTGCTAAAAATAGATGTACTTTTAGCCAAGTGTTTTGAGCTAGGGTTAAGCAAATACAGTGAATCAAAGCCATATTGGATAAAAGAACAGATTCTAGAAAATAAGTCTTATCAATCTCAAAAACTCTTGAGGCAAATATATACCAAAGGTATAGGAGTAAAACTAAATGGTGATATTGTCGTAAGCCATCCGCGATGCATTAATTTGGGAAATAATATTCATGTTGGTGATAACTGCTATTTTTTCTCACGCGCAGGGTTAACTATTGGAGATAACACACACCTTTCTAGAAATATTACTATTTATACCTCAAACCACGACTTTAAAGGGGAGTTGCTCCCGTATAGCTCAGATCACATTGATAAACCTGTTGTAATAGGCAATAACGTTTGGATTGGCATGAATGTGAATATACTACCAGGAATAACTATTGGTGACGGAGCAATTATAGGCATGGGAGCAACCGTCGCAAAAAATATTGCCTCCGGTGAAATCGTAGTATCACAACCTCATCGGGTCGTTGGTAAAAGAGATGAAAAACAATATGAGAAAAAGGCTACTAATCAACAGTTTGGTGGGGGTAACGGGAAACGTTTGTCAGAGCAAGAATTATCAAAATTCGCAACAAATCTTACGGATAAGAGGTGTTCTCCCTTTTTTGTTCTCAGTACTGGTCGAGCGGGTAGTACGACAATAGCAAAGCTATTAAGCCAGCACCCTGAAGTAACTTGTACACACGAACCAAAATTTTCTCTGGTTCGCTTATCTACTGAATACCTTCATGGTGAAAAAACATCAAGCGAGGCAAAAGCGGAATTAACAAGCCTCTATTCACATTTAAACTGTTACCCAACTGGAATATATGGAGAATCTGATCAAAAGCTGTCGAATATGGTAAGTCTATTAGCAGAGCTATACCCAAATGCAAAGTTTATTTGGTTAATTCGCTCACCAGAATATGCCGTAAATTCTACTTGGTCTAGGGGCTGGTTTAGCGATGAAGAATTAGGATTCTCTGACACTGATAAGCTTGAAAACCCTCTTTATAGAGACATTTTCTCTGACTATAGGCCCCAAGCCGATAAAGCCAATGAAATGAGTTCAGAAGAATGGAAAAAAATGTCATCTTTTGAAAGAAATTGTTGGTATTGGACATTTTGGAATTCAACTATTCAAAACCAGCTCATGAATATAGACTCTTCGAGATGGATTAAAATACGGCTAGAAGAGTTAGAGCAATCTACAGAATCCATCTTAGACTTTGTAGGAGCAAAGAAAACACCTATTGTTCAGGTGGTTACGAATAAGGCTGAATCTCGATATACTCTAGCAAGTAGAAAAGATTGGTCTGATAAAATGGCCAGAGAATTTAACAAATGGTGTGAAAATGAAAAACTCTATTAGCAATGAAGTAGCTATAACCATTCTTTTCGCCACATTTAAACGTGATGATATCTTACGTAAAAGCCTAAACGGTTTTTTGTCACTCGACACTTCCGGTATTTCGTTCGAAATTATCATTGTAGATAACGCATGTTTAGAAAGTACAAAAAATATAGTTAATTCATATGATCTTCCTATCACTTTTCTTCAGTGCCCAACCCCTGGGAAAAATGCAGCTATAAATATGGGTTTAGCAAAGGTTTCGGGAGACTATATAGTATTTACTGATGACGACATTATTCCCTATCCCCAATGGCTTCAAGCATACAAATCTGCATTTTTAAATTATGATGACGTTTCTATTTTTTGCGGCGGCTTGATACCGTCAATTACAGACTGGCCATCTTATATACCAATCAAAGACAAAAATATCATCGGTGCATATTGCATCAAAGATATGGGAGCGAAAGACGAGGAAATTCTCCCAGTAAAAATTTGGGGTGGCAATATGGCTATAAAAAGCGACGTATTCATAGGTGGTGTTACTTTCAACCAAAGTGTTGGTCCAAATGGAAAAGATTACATTATGGGCAGTGAAACTGAATTATTAGCAAGACTACAAAACCAAGGCTTTTCAGGTATGTATGTCGCTAACGCAAAAGTAATCCATCAAATAAGAAGTGAGCAATTGAAACTCGACTGGCTTAAAGGAAGAGCATTTAGACAAGGCAAAGGCAATGCTAATTATAACATCGAGAATCAACTTTTAGATACTAATATCAATCTACTGTTTAATATGCCACGCTATTTGGTCGTTCGCTATATCAAAGACTTGTTAACGTATCAGCTAGGTAAATTTTTTATAACTAGTCAAAAAAGAACATCACTCATGTACTCACTCAACATGAAAAAAGGTGAGCTTTTAAGGCTAAGAGAATTTTTCAATAATAATTAATTTTAGGGGTGCCTCCTATTTTTATTATCCTCAATAGAGGCATCCATAGTAGATAAAACAGCAACAATTGCTAGCAAACTATAAACAAGTTCAAAATATGCCAAGCTCACATTAAGGCCTGTAATTCCATAGGCAACAAAAGCCAATGATATGGCATTCGCTATATTCTTTTTCCATTGTTCATCTTCTGACGTAACTCTTCTAGCAATTTTTCTGGCTGTAAGATATCCATTAGACATCATAATCAGGAACATAAACAATCCCATAAAACCAGCACTAGCAAGCACTTGAAAATAAATGTTATGCGCAGCTTTGGGTCTTAGAGTTGTGGGTATTGGAGGTGTTTCAATCGGTCCAAAATTAGGCGTAACGCCAGCATATGTGCGCCAAAGCAGCGGATCTGTTGTAGCTTTGAAGCCGCCACCAGTCATTGGGTTATCTATCGCAATTAACGTCGCAATCTTCCATGCCCATAAGCGCCCAATAAAGGAATTGTCTTGTTCGGAAGCCGTTTCAATAGTTGCCTGCCGATCTTTCCATTCTTCGGGCGCATTTGCATAAAGTATAGGCATGGCAATTAGAGCAAGTACAACATATAAAATTTTCTTTTCAGACCTTAGCCACGTAGCAACAGCTAGAATAGTTAAGCCAATAAAACCGCCTCGAGAATAGGTACCAACTATAGCTACCGCACACAAGGCAGCTAAACCAAGCAAACCAAGCTTTAGGTGTTTATTCTTTGTAACACTCCAAAGGTAAAACACCAGCGGAATAGACATATTAATAGCTACAGCCAAATCATTTCTATCTTGAAGAATTCCTGAGCGGCCCGTTATACGATAACTTCCAGCAGATAATATAAATTTAATAGCTTCCATAGCTGCATAAGCCGATAAGCCCAGTACTATCGCCCAGATAAAAACATCGATATCTTTCTTCGTTCTAATCACCAAAGAAACGAACAAAAATAAAACTAGTACCTTCATAAACTCAGTAAATTTGAACCATGCGAAACCGCTATCTAATCTAATATTGAATATTGTAGAAATTAGCATCCAAAAACCGAAAAGAAATACCCAAAAGTGGATTGAAGTAAACTTTAGACTACTTTTTTCTTTCCAAACAAAATACGAAAGAGCTGTAAATACAACGATAGTTAAATTCAAGCGAAAAGCTTGCGAGAAACCAAATACCCATTCTGTTGGGGCCATTAACGCAATCCACACCCAAGCTGCAACACCGGCAACCGGTCTTTTAAATGTGTAATAAATAGCAATAAATAAGAAAATAACCAATAATAAATCACGCATTAGTCGTTATCCTTACTTTTCTCATCTTCACTAGTTGCCCAGCGCATTAATAACATCATCGCCGCTACATCGACTAACAAAAATAAACTGTCTATCATGTTTCACTACCCGATTTGGTAATCATAATTAATAATCCACTTTACTGATGACATAACGGAATTTACCTGATTTTTCTGGCGCTATTTGCTGCGCCGTCTCTATACCTATATCGACTTGTTCGCCTAAACGCGCTTTAAAGCCTGTAATAATTTTATTTTTGAGTTCGTCTGATAGCTCTGTACTAGGGACAACTTCTATGCGTGTAAAATCTATACTTTCTTGAGTTATCTTAAATTCTTCAATGCCATTCATCTCACGCAAGATATAGATAAGTGCTAAGCCGTGCATAATGGTGCCATCATGCGCGACAACAAAGTCAGTTGTTCGTCCTTCAATATTTTTTAATACCGGTAGGCCACGACCACAAGCACATGGTTTCGTATCAATGGTGCCAACATCACCGGTGCGATACCGAATAAATGGGAAGTCAGAGGTTGCCATATGGGTAACGACAATTTCACCGCTTTCGCCATTGGGTAAAACCTTACCTTGAGGGTCTATTATTTCAACAATGATATCTTCAGCCGATATATGCATATTGCCACTTGGGCATTCATGAGCAATAAAACCAGCGTCTCTGCCACCATAGCCATTCGCTACAGGAGCACCAAAAATAGTTTCAATTATCTCACGCTGATAAGGATATAAGCGCTCAGAAGTAACAAATACGACTTTGATGCCTAATTGCGTTAAGTCGATATTTTTTTCTTTCGCTGTTTTGGCTATTAAACTATATACCGAAGGATAGCCAAATAGCATTTTGGGCTTAATTGTTTTGATTTGATTGATAAACCCTAATAACTTAGTTTCATTCATATCAAACGCTGGGATCAGGGTTGATCTGAACAACTTATCGCGAGCGATACGTACTTTGTCTTGGGCGCCAAGCTCAATAGGCGATCCCCAGGCAACGATTTCTTTATCGCCAATATCAACGTCCCACCACCTTGTGGCACGCCACTTTTCAGCGACATCATGGCTTACTCTTTCATTACTCAATAGAAAAGTCAGCGGTGTACCACTTGAGCCACCAGTAGTGAACGGTTGTGTAGCGCCTGCATGTTCAGACGTAATTTGTTCAAAGTTATTTCTAATAGACGTTTTATCTAAAAATGGTAGCTGTGACAGATCTGAAATTGATCTTATGTTTTCGGGCGTTAACCCTTTTTCTGTAAAAATACGACGATAATAAGGCACTTCCGTTACGGTTTTTTTTATAAACTGATGTAAGCGCTGCTCAGCTTGCTCAATGATGGCTTCTTGTGATAACCATTGAGTTTGCTCTAGTTGTTGCTTTATTTTAACGGTTTTGTGTTTTTTCAATAATTCATGTAGAGGGAACAATAAACTCGTAACAATTGACGTATAGAAGCGATTAAACATTGGCCTACCCTTTCTGTGCTTTTTCATAGCATTGGCGTAGCTGTTCCCAAACGTTTTGCCAATAGAATTTTTTAGCCGTAGCAAGCCCATTTGAAATCAACGAAGCGCGCATTTTCTCTTGATTTAACACCGCTAAGGCATATACCGTTAAAGCGTTCACGTCTTTCGCTTCTGCTAGCAAAGCATCATGCTCATGGTTCACGAGTTTAGGAATACCACCGACATTAGTTGATACGCATGGCGTACCACAGGCCAAGGCTTCAATGATTGAATTTGGTGAGTTATCAACAAGGCTAGTATTTAGCATTAAATCTGCAGACTTATAAAGTTCGGCCATTTGTTCCGGTGCTAATCGCCCGAGAAAATTAACATGTGATGCGACACCCTCTGATGCTGCCAATGCGGTCAGCGATGCTAATTCTGGCCCTGTACCTGCTATTTTTAATTCCGCTTCTGGGTACTGGTGGCGAATGTTAGCGAATATTTTTATCGCTGTACCAACGTCATATATCGCTTCTAAATTTCGAGTAACGATAACGGTTGGTTTTCTCGCTGCGGTGCGCTCTAAGGTGTTGAAGCGTTGTTGATTTAGCACATTAGGAACAATGACTGCTATTTTTCCGTAACCATCGAAAACCTCTTGTAGGAAAGGCGATGGAACGACAATTTCATCAACGAGGTCTATTGTTCGTTTGACGTAATGCCAGGACTTTTTAAAGAACTCATCCGCATAGCCACCACGATAATTTAATATCACAGGCTTATTGAACGTTTTGGCAACTTTAATCGCTGGCGCAGCAAATAAGTGCCAAGACCATCCTGAATTAGCCATGATATGAACGATATCAGCGTCTTTAAGCTGATTTTTTAACGCCGACTTGTATTGCAACAACCGAAATCCAGCACGAAGTATAGGTAATTTACCGATCCATGCAGGGCGATACGAAGCATTTACCTGTACGATATCTACGTCTATATTTTCATTAGTTAAAAACGTTGCTAATTGACGTGTTTGATTAGCCATTCCCCCCGCAGGAGGCGGTAAAGGCCCGACAATGACGACTTTTTTAATAGGGCTAGTCATTAAGCTTTACCAAAGAAGAATATACAGGTAAGTAATTACTTACACTGACATGCCAGTTTCTTACGTTTTCAACATAATGGCGACCATTGTCAAGTATACCGTTCCATTGAGTTTGTTGTTCAAATGTGGCAACTATTTGCTTTGCTAAGTCATCAACGTCATCAGCTTTAAACAGATAACCTGTTTTATTATCTGTGATTAATTCATTATGCCCACCCACATCAGAAGCAAGTACTGGTTTGCCTTGCGCCATGGCCTCAAGTGGTTTTAGTGGTGTTACGAGATTAGTTAATCGCATTTTTTTTCTAGGGTAAATAAGTAAATCCACTAGGCTGTAATATTTACTCACTTCTTGATGTGGCACTCGTCCGGTAAAAATCACAGAAGCGTCTACTCCTAACTCTTTTACCTGTGCCTTTAGGTTTTCTTCTTGTGGTCCACCACCTACGAGTAATAATTTAATATCAGGCACTTTTTTCAAGACTTGAGGTAAGGCACTAACAAGTAGATCCAACCCTTCATATGCATAAAAGGACCCTAAAAATCCAAGTACTTTGCTATTTTCCAACGCTAATTCTGCTTCGAGCGTTTTGTCTTTTTCTGTTATTACTTCAAATTGTTCAACATTTACTGCATTAGGTATAACCGTTAATTTTTCTTCGTTAACACCACGAGCTATCAAGTCTTGTTTTAGGCCATCGCAAATCGTGGTGACCGCGTCAGCTTTTTTTACTACGTATGACTCTAACGCACGTGTCAGTTTGTAACGTAAATCATTTTCTTTACAGGTACCATGGTCAACTGCTGCGTCTTCCCAAAATGCGCGAATTTCATACACAACAGGTAGCCCACAAACTTTGGCTGCTTGCAATGCGGCTAAGCCATTGAGAGCTGGAGAATGCGCATGAATAACATCTGGATTTTCCTTTGCAACAACTTCTAAGATTCGTTCCTTCATTGGCTTTACACAGGCTAGTTGCCCAATCAATGGCAATTGGCCTGCCATACCTGGTATTGGCTTAGAACGGTAAAAGGTTAGACCATCAACAGTTTCCTCTAGCGCCTCATTATTGCCATGTTTGGGGCTAGTCACATGACAAGTCTCTATACCTAGTTGATGCTGCTGTTTTAATATCGACCGTGATCTAAAGGTATAACCGCTATGAATTGGTATTGAATGATCAAAAACGTGTAAAACTTTCACGATTACGCCCCATTACTTGCTGATGACGTTAAACGTTGGCGCAGAAATGATTCAAACATCATCAAAGTCCATAGCGATGCACTATTATCACGCACGCCTTTGACATGTTGATCAATTAACTTATTAAGCTGGGCTTGCGAAAAGTACCCTGAATTTTTCATTTGCTGTGATAACAGACCATCGTATAGCCTGTCTTTTAGTGGTCCTCTAAACCAATCTGCTAACGGCACTGAAAACCCCATTTTTTTACGATACAAAACATCATGTGGTAAATGCGGTTCCATTGCCTGTTTCAGTGATTTTTTACCAACACCTTGTACCAAGTTTTGACTTGTAGGAACATTGAAACCCCACTCCACAAATTTATGATCCAAAAACGGGACTCTTACTTCCAGTGAGTGCGCCATGCTAGCTCTATCTACCTTAGTTAAAATATCGCCAACCAAATAGGTTTTCATGTCCAAATATTGGGCTGTTTTTATTGGATCGAGTTTACCCAGCTTACTTCGGTATTGGTTGAATACTTCAATAGAGGAATAACCGTTGAGCTTTTGCTTAAATTCAGACGAAAACAGTTTAGCGCGCTCATCCTGTCTAAGAATGGACATCGAGTTGTGATAGCCTTCAACCGTATCTAAAGCCATTGATTGAAAGGTTGTTTTGCCTCTAAATATTTTCGGCGCCCAATCCAATTTCGGGTATAGTGCACCTAAAGGGCCAAAAAGAGGTTTTCGTAACCCCAACGGCAACATGTTTCGAACTTTATCTTCATTGCCATGCAGTCGATAGCGGCCATAACCGGCAAATAGCTCATCTGCGCCATCGCCACTTAACGCAACGGTGACGTGTTGACGCGCTAATTGACAGACACGATACGTTGGCATTGCTGAGCTATCAGCATAAGGTTCATCATAGAGAAACGCTAGCTTATCCACTAAATCAAAGTCGTTCTGATCCACAATATCAATGCGATGATCCGCGTTATAACGCTTTGCCACTTCTTTGGCATAATCTGTTTCGTTAAACTCTTTAACGTCAAAGCCTATTGAGCAAGCATTAACCGGCTCAGTTTGTAGTTGTGACATTAAGGCAACAACAGCACTAGAGTCTACGCCGCCAGATAGAAATGAGCCTAAAGGCACATCGGATACCATTCTAATGTCAACCGCTTCTTTTAAGCGCTCTGCCATTTGTTCTTGTACTTCTTGCTCAGACAAGGCTTCAATATCCGTAGGAATGTCCCAGTATTCACGACTGATTGGGATTTCCTTATCGCCCCGTTTTACCGTGAAGCAGTGCCCCGGCCTTAATTTATAAGCATTTTGATAAATAGTGTAAGGCTCTGGCACATAGCCAAAAGTAAAATAATCTTCAACAGTTGAGTCACGTAATTTTTTATCAAATAAAGGATGCTCAGTAAGCACTTTTAATTCTGAGCCAAAAGCAAAATGACCATCTTCTAGCAGCGTAAAATAAAACGGTTTAATGCCTAGACGATCTCGGGCAACAAACAGACATTCCTTTTGACGATCCCAAATAGCAAAAGCGAACATGCCACGTAAATGATGAACGCAATCTTCACCCCATTCCAAATAGGCGTTAAGAATAGTTTCTGTATCGCCTTCAGTATGAAATTGATACCCCTTAGCTTTTAATTCATTTTGTAGTGTTTTGTAGTTATATATTTCGCCATTGAACACAATAATAGCTCGCTGGCACGAGCTCATCATCGGCTGTGGACTGCCTTCTAAGTCAATAATTGAAAGACGTCTGTGCGCCAATGCGAGTCCCGGATCAAAAAAATAATCCCCAGCATCAGGACCTCGATGAATTTGTTTATCATTCATTCTTGAGATTAAATTGGCATCGATGTCATGTTTTAATGACAAGTGAAATATGCCCGCAATACCGCACATTATTATGATTCCTTGTTTAACACTTGCTGGTAAAGTTGATGATATTTTTCAACCATTTGTTCAATACTAAATTTATCTTGGCAATAATGTCTCACCAAAGTGCTATCATTTGCTAGTTTTTCTTGTTGAGCTACATACTGAGACATTGCTTTGGTTAACGACTTAACATCATTAACTTCGACTAAGTGTGTCGACTGATGTTTTGGTACAATAAGTTCTGGATTACCGCCCACATGGGTCGCGATAACAGGCAACCCGGTCGCCATGGCTTCTAACAACGTATTCGAGATCCCTTCAGCTAACGAAGGTAAAACAAATACATCCATTAATTTCATGATCTCTGACACATCTGAGCGTAGCCCAGTAAACCAAACCGATTCAAGTGCGTTCGCCTCATGAACTATTTGTTGCAGTTGAGGCATCAATACACCATCGCCGACAATGATCAACTTCAAACGATTTTGGTATTCTGGATATTGTTGCCAAAGCGCAATAAATGCTTCAACTAAGTAGCCTTGATTCTTGACTTCAGCAAGTCGTCCTACTGTACCGAACACTATTTTGTCATCACCTGAAAAGTGTTCTGGCCGATCCAAATCAGACTGCCCTGGTGAAAATTTGTTAACATCCACGCCATTACAGATGTGGTTAACTTTTTCAGGCAATACATGAATTTTCTCACGAAGGTAAATACACGCTTCCTTAGATAAACCAATATACTGATGTACAAAAGGACGAAAAAGTTTTCTTAGCTGTTGATATTTTTTGTTAGCTCCTGCCAGGTCACGAACATCCCAGCCATGTTCTCCATGAATACGTAACGGTACACGTGCACAAAAAGCGGAAACTTGGGCTTCCAACGCACTTAAATTTCTCGTATGTACGACATCTGGTTTCAATTTTCTCAACAATTTCCAGCAATTGAAAAGCCATTTAACGCTTTTACCTGAAGGTTTATTCAAGTTATAAATTTGAGCATTCCCAGATTTTATACGCTTAAAAAAAGCATCATCATGGTCACTCACGCAAATAATGCTATGTTGGTAACGGCCTCTGGGTAACTGGTTAATAATATTAACCACCCCATTTTCCAACCCACCTGTAGCAAAAGAATATACAACATGTGCCACATGAATTTCTTGTTGAGCAACCATCAACGAATCAACCCATTATTGCTCTTTACAAAGTATTGTGAAGTAGAGTCAATAGCTAAAGCTATTTGTTTAAGTGCAGTTTGTTCACCTTCTGTGACAGGAATAGAGTAAGCAACAATTTCTGAGTTCGAAGCAGAGTCTAAAAATAATGTTAGTGCTTGTTTTAACTTAACTGTTGGTTCATCTAAGACAATATCACCATCGACCTGATACCAATATACAACGACACGCTCTGCTCCTGTAATTGATCTTAAGAGCAGTCGCTTAGCTTTGTGCCCATTGAGCTCGAAAGCAACGCGCTCGACTATTGTCCAGTTATCGTGGTCGAAAACCCTATTGGCATGATTGATCATTTCACCAGTAACCTGTTTATTTGCATAGACTGCCCGATATATCTCGACGTCGGCGTCACTCTCCACATGAGACTGCAATAAAGCATGATGATAAACAATGCCCCAATTGGATTTATCCACTTTTGGTAATTCAGTGATGGCAGCCATTACTTCTTTTGGCTGTTCAACGATCGGAACAGTTGATTTTGCCACTTGAGTCGCTAACAATATTGCAGCGGCAGAAACTAATGTGACAACTGAAAATGATGTACTTGATTGCTCTTTGATAGCTTTTGCTTTTGATTCATCACTTGAAAGTTCTGGATCGGAAAATTTGCCGCCAATCCAAAACATTAACATGATAACAAAGCCAAAGAATAGCCAGCCATACACTAAATGATCTGCGCCCGTTGCGTATTCCATATCAGAGTAATAAGCAACAATAACAATAAGATATGCTCTTATGCCATTTGCCAAGATGGGTAAGAACAAAGCGAAGAGAAAAAATAACATCTGTTTCTTTAAGCTATTGTATGACAAATAGGCAAACAAAGTCCCTACTGCCAATGATGCAATAAGATAGCGAATACCGGAGCAAGCAACAGCCACTTCAAAAAGGCCATTGGGTATTTGTATGTACAGACCGTCCCTAAAAACTGGAATACCATGCAGCTTTAAAAACGCAACGGTAAACCAAGCAGTAATGTCTTGTAATTCTGGAATTAAATTTTCGCCCATTGGCACGAGGAAAATAAGATATGCAAGCGGAAATTTATAATGCCACGCCAGTTTATTACCGAGTAATAACCAAATTAGTGAAATTAAGCAGGTCACGGCAGAAAGTTGACCAAGTACATTAATATCCGCCGCATAAGCAAATAGAGAAACTACAAGACTACCTATAACAAAAGGAAGGGCGAACCAACTAGTTTGTGTCTTGCTGTGGAGTAAGTAAGCCCTATCTCGCCAAAAAAGCCATAATGAAATAGGTAAGATAAAGTAACCGTGAGCAAATGTGTCTGAACGTCGCCAAATTGCTTCCATAACTGTTAGGTTATCGTAATAAACGAACAGCCATAACGATAATAATACGAATATAGACAAGTTAAATTTTAAGCTTGTTTTTATCATTTCTCACTCGCCTTGGTGCTATACAACTCTTTTAAAGGTTGTAATGTTTGTTTCCATGTAAACTGCTGAAGTATCCAATTCCTGTTACTACATTCTTCGTTGCTTACTTGCTCTTTATCGCCTAAATATTTATTACAAACTTGAGCAAACATGTTAGCGTCATCATGGATATGGATCTGTTCGGAATTTGGTGCATTGATTCCTTCCATCGCCATCGAAGTACAAACAACCGGTCTGTCTAACGCCATTGCTTCTAGGACCTTATTTTGTATACCTCGAGCAATTCTTAATGGAGCAACTGTACATTTTGCATTTGCGATAAACGGTCGGACATCAACCACTCTGCCCGTCACGATTACCCCTTTTACCTCAGCTAACGCTATTACTTCAGTACTTGGATTTCCTCCAGCAATGACAAATTGCGCATCAGGATGTTTTACTAAGATTATTGGCCACACCTGTTCAACAAACCACACAACGGCATCAATATTGGCCCAATAATCCATCGCACCTGTAAATGAAATAAATGAGCTTTTAGGACGTAATGGTTCATCAGTAAAAGTAGCTTCAGGATCGAAAAACGCTACATCAACACCGTTTAATATTCCACAGACTTTTGCTTTATCAGTTTCGTTCTGTCTTTCTCTAAATAACTCTGCTTCATCCGGCGAGACAAAAAGGCTATGGTTAAATGTCTGGCATATTTTGTCTTCAATATGGCCTAGTAATTTATGCTCCCGTTGATAGATCCATTTGGCAATGCCTGATTTTTTCTCAGCATATTGACGCCATTTATCTGAGTCTACATCCACGAAGTCAATGACACGTTCAAGATCGCGATATTGTTCACCCTGACAGTACTGAGCCATAGAAGAGGAATAAACGAATATTTTATTGACTTTATGATCAGCGATTACATCATCCACCCAGCTTTGCATTTTCCCGTCGTAATAATACGGTACGGTAATGGGTTGACGGCTCAAAAAAGCTCTTAATCCTTTAATTTTAGCTAGGGTTTTATTTTGATCTAAAGTGAACAGTGTTTTGCAGTGCTCCTTCAGTTCTTCGACATAGCGTTTATCAAAAGGATCATCTATAAAGCAACCTAAGTGGACATCAAATTGTTGATTTAGCTGTTTTAAAATATTAAATGAACGAATTTTATCGCCCTTATTAGGCGGAAAAGGAATGCGATGACACAAAAACAGTAGCGGCTCCTTGCTTATGTTATTTTCAGACATTTTGCTATCCTAAATACTTCGATAAAAATGGGCCGACAAACTGACTCACAGCTAGAGGCAATTTTTGCCACAATTGAATAAATAACTTATATTTCGGATTATTTGGGCTTAGATTGGGTAGCTCTGTCGCTTTCACTAAATGAAAGTAGTAATAAAGTGGCTTGGGTTCCATCCCCCAATTCTTCTTATATTTATAGGGACCACTTTCATCCTTACTACGGCCAAAATCAAACCATCGGTATCCTTTTTTCTGAGCATGGCACATCACTTGATAGTACATGTAATCGGCACTTTTAATAAATCTGGAAGCTTCATTGCCACCCCCGTAATACGGGAGTACCTGCTCATTAAAATAGAAATTCAGTACTGCAGTAGACGGTTTATCTTCATTGTCCCTTACAACAAGAATATCAGCATCTTCACCAAATTCTTCCATTAAATTGCTAAAGTACTGCTTAGAAAAAATAGGTGTTCCTAGGTTGCGATAACTTTGTGAAAGCAGATGATAGAACGTTTCTACATCCGTATTGAAATCTCCTTTGAGCTCATTTTTCAAAGAATGTCGAATAACTGCTCTTTGTTTCTTTTTAACGCTGGCTAAAATCTTTTCTTCACCTTCAGCTAATTCAACACCAAACGTGCTGTGCGCTCTTTTTAACAGCAACGGCGATTCTTGTTTTGTTTTATAACGCAGCTCTAAGTAGTCAACTTGCAATTCTTCCGCCAAATCACATGCATATTGCTCAAGTTGCCTTACAATAGAATCACTGTCGGCTATCGCTCCACCGTAGACACAAAAAGGTGTAGACACTAATGCATGACCAAACAAACGGCTTTTGACTTCAACTAAAGGTAACAAGCCAACTATCGAGTTTTCTTGGGTTGCGACAAGATAATAACAAGGATGTGAAAAGCTTTTCTCAATAACATTCTTCCATCCGCATAAATGAAAAAAACTGCCATTGGGGTGCTGCTTTACATAGTCGTCCCATTGCGATATTTGTTTAGTTGATAAGGCGCTTATCAATAATTTTGCTTCATTACTCACTTATCTAATCCATTTGAAAAGTAAACTTGTTCCATCGTAGACCATTGATAGTCATCGAGTAGTCTAACGATTTTATCCTCCATGCGTGATAAATTCAGATAATGACGAAATTTTGATCTTGCCGATGCACCTTTTATTTTTGGTTGTTTTGGATCTATTTCCCAAGGGTGAAAATAAAAGCTATAGGGTTGGCTTTCTTGCTGGTGGAATTTATCAATTCGTCTCTTAGAATACCAATATGGGTATAATCTGAAGAAGCCACCACCACCGATGCCAATATTCTGCTCATTTTTACGCAAGGTTGGTACGGGTATCTCAACAATACCCTCAGGGCGATCATATTTAAAACGTGGCCAATCAGGTACCCCATATAAGTCATGCTCAATTGGATAGGTACTAGAGCTGTAGGTAAATCCCAACGCTTTTAAAATTTCATACGCCCATTCATTGTTTTCATTGATTGAAAAGCTTGGGGCGCGATAACCATTTATTTTATTTCCCGAGCAATCTTCAAGAATTGATTTACTGCGATAGACATCGTCACGAAATTGCTCAGGTGTCATCTGAGTAGCACGTTGATGAGTATGACCATGACTTGCAAGTTCATGCCCCTGAGCAACTATTTCTTTGATTAAATTTGGACATTGCTGTCCAACCCAGCCTAAGGTGAAAAAGGTGCTTTTGACATGATGAAGTTCAAACAACTCAAGTAATCTATAGGTATTTTTTTCAACCCTCAGCGGCAAATTATTCCAGTCTTTTGACTTAATAACGTTTTCAAATGCAGAGACATGAAAATAGTCTTCTACATCAACTGTCATAGCATTGCGTATGGGCAATTTTTTATTAGTAGACGGCATTTCTTCAGTTATCGCCCTTTGCCAAACAAAACAATTTCAACGGTTCTGATCAGTATCAATAGATCCAATAGAAAGCTGCGATGCTTGATGTAATAAAGATCATATTTTAATTTTTCCAACGCGTCTTATTCTGTCGCGCCATAGGGGTACTTCAATTGAGCCCAGCCAGCTAAGCCAGGTTTAACATTGTGACGTTCATTATAATAAGGAATAGACTTAACTAAATTTTGCACAAATTGAGGGCGTTCAGGGCGTGGACCAACAAAGCCCATATCACCGCGCATTACATTATAAATTTGTGGTAACTCGTCAACACGATATTTACGAATGAAATTACCTATACGAGTCGTCCTTGAATCATTCTTGGATGCCCATTGTGCGCCATTTTTCTCTGCGTCGACGCACATGCTTCTAAACTTGATGATATGGAAGGGTTCACCATCAAGTCCAACTCGCTCTTGCAAATAGAAAACGGGTGCACCAAAGCCTTCTTCTAATTTTATCAAAATTGCAGTAATCAACATGACTGGCCATGTCAGCAGCAACAAGAAAAATGCCATTGTTGCGTTAAATATCCAATCTAGCGTGTTACGTAAGTAATTATTGGACGCAAAACCATTAGAGTAGATAACCCAGCTAGGGTAAATTAAATTCACCGCTATTTGGCTTGTTTCACGTTCAATAAAGTCAAGTATTTCAGTAACTTCTATGCCTCTAATTTTACAAGCAAAGAGTTCATCAATCGGCAAGTTATTTCGTCGCTCATCACTAGCAACGACTATTTCATCGATATCATGCTCTAATGCATAATGGACTAATGACTCATTTAATTTGATTCGAGTTTCTAATTTAATGCCATTGTCGCTATCACCCTCCATAACAACAAAACCATGGACATGAAATGCTTGTCGATCGACACCTCTTCTCATTCTTTTTTCAATAATAGATGCACGTTCACCTGCGCCTATCACGAGCACTCTGCGTTTATTGAAACCAAAAAAATCGATTTGCAAAGTAAAATACCTAAAGACACTCGCTAAAACACAACCAATAACAGATGCAATCCCTAATATCTCAACAGGCAACGACTGGGGGCCATAAAAAGGGTTAACTAGAGAAACTATTGAAAAGCCGATGGCAATAGCCACAAATAATCGCCTAATAATTCCACGGTAACTCTCTCTAATTTTAGAGTTATACAAACCTAGCGCTAAGGACGATAACTGAACAACAAGCGCATAAATCATCCCGTAAATAAATAAAATATTATTGTGTATATCGGCGGTTTGAACTAAAGATAAAAATTGGTTGATATAGATAGCAAGAAACAGAGCGCAGGAGAACATTGCAAATTCTACAAGCACTAAAGTTTTACTGCCTGCTGACAAATCCTTTAGTTTTAGACTAGACATAGTTCTTTCTACTTCCTTAATAAATAGATATTTTCTAAAAAAGAACAGGGCATTATTCTTTGAAATTCCTTTTTTAACTCTAATTAAGCCATGCTAGCAAAATTAACTTTATATTTACAGATTTTAAATATTGCGACTAATTTGTTAAAGAATGTGCAACAGTTTAAAAAATACCATACAATCAAAATTGGCAATCAAAAAACCTAGGTCTAAAAAGGTATTAACCATGGAAAAAAGCTTTACTAATAAAATAAAAACTATTGCTGTAGCCCTTTTTGCAGGTTGTGTTTTATCTGCATGTAGTAGCGCGCCTACCTTACCTGCTGCAACGTTACATCCCTCCAATACAACAGATATTAATACCTATAAATATCTAATTGGTGCAGGCGATAGCGTTAATATTTTTGTTTGGCGCAACCCTGAAGTATCAGGCTCTTTTGTTGTAAGACCTGACGGCATGATCACAACATCGCTGGTTGAAGATATTCCTGTTTCTGGAAAAACACCAACAGAATTGGCCAGACAAATTGAAGAAACGTTAGGCACCTATTTACGAGATCCCGTTGTAACGGTCACCGTTGCCGGGTTTGTTGGTCCATTTAGCGAACAGATTAGGGTTATTGGTGAAGCGTCACAACCACAAGCCATTAGCTATAAGAAGAATATGACATTGCTAGATGTCATGATCGCAGTTGGAGGATTAACCGAGTTCGCCGATGGTAATGATGCAATTATTGCTCGATTAGAAAATGGCGTGCAAAAAGAATATAACGTCGCGATTGATGATCTAATTAAATCGGGTGAGATCAGTGCCAACGTCGACATGTTACCCGGTGATATCATCATCATTCCAGAAGCTTGGTTTTAGTTAAAATTTTAATATAGTCACACAAGAATGTAGTTATGAATTGCCTGTTTTTAGAGGTCAGGAATGCAAGAGTTAATTGAACAGATAATAGATTATCTGAAAGGAATTTGGATTAAACGGCGCTATATTATTATAGCAACATGGCTTATCTGTCCTATTGGTTGGTATTTTATTGCACAAATGCCTGATGTGTACAAGTCTCAAGCGCGTGTATACGTTGACACGCAGTCCTTGTTACGCCCTTTGTTGCGTGGTTTAACTGTTGAAACTAACCCAAATACACAGATTCGTCTGATGGTACAAACATTACTCAGTCGGCCAAACTTAGAGCGTATTTCTCGTATGACTGACTTGGATGTTCAGGCAAGTAACAATGCGGAATATGAAGAAATATTACAGAGCCTGAAAAAGAACTTGAATATTTCCCCTGTAGGTCGAGAAAATATCTATATTTTATCTACTGAAAACGAAGACCCAGAATTAGCCAAAAATATCGTCCAATCGACTCTGACTGTTTTTATCGAAAACACCTTAGGCGAAACTCGAAGTGATTCAGATGAAGCTCAAAAATTCTTGAATACACAAATCAGAGAATATGAAAATAGATTGCTGGAAGCCGAAAATCGCCTAACGGCTTTTAAGCAAAAGTACAGTAATATTTCACTTGGACAGAGTGGCAGTGGCTATTACACCGCATTGAATGCTGAAAAAGTTAATTTAGAAAGAGCTGAGCTACTCCTAGCTGAAGCAACAACAAGATTAAACTCCGCCAAGGCACAACTCGTCGGTGAAGAACCTGTATTTGGTCTTTTTTCAAGTCGTGTAGAGAGCTCCAATCGAGTGACCACTACTTACGATAATAGAATACTTTCATTGGAAGAAAATCTTGATGCGTTGCTGTTGAGGTACACTGAAAACCACCCAGAAGTAAAAGAGCTTCAACGTCAACTGGACTCTTTGAATGAGAAACGAGATTCAGAAATTAAAGATTATTATGAATCAGTTAAAGCTAGCTCAGGTAATGCTGGGAATACAGGTATAAGCTCTATTGATCAAAACCCTGTCTTTCAAGAGATGAAGATACAAGTGAATCAATACGAAAATGAAGTGGCATCATTAACTGTTCGTGTGAATAGCTTTAAAGAGCGCCTCTTAGAGCTAGAAAACAAGGTGCATACGTTACCAGAAATAGAAGCAGAGCTGACCGCTTTAAATCGTGGCTATAATATTACCAAGCAAAAATATGAAGAGTTGTTATCTCGAAAAGAGACAGCTGAACTTGCTCAACAAGCAGAAGAGACTACAGATAAAATCCAATTTAGGGTCATAGATCCACCCAGAGCTGAACTTGAGCCAACAGGCCCGCCTAGAATCGTATTTTTTGCACTCATTACTGTAATCGGTATCGGTGTAGGGGTAGGTTTATCTCTGGCGATGAGCCAGATCAGTCCGGTAATTACCTCAAGCAGTCAATTATCCAGAGCCACTGGAATTCCGGTGTTTGGCACAGTTTCAGCTAATAAAAACCTGGGACTTCATCAATGGAACACCAACAAAACACGGCTGTTTATGTTATCGAATATCATTCTACTTATTATACTGACTATGTTTATCAGTTATTTCTTATTTCCTGATGCAATACAAGCACCACTGAAGAGGTTGTTTTAGCCATGAGTACGATAGAAAAAGCATTGGCTAAGAAAAAAGCACGTAGCAATCAGAGTGTTGATGATAAGCCAGAGGCTCCAGAACAAGAAGCCAGCTCGATATTAACAACTGAGCAGTCTAAAGATAATATTCACGTTAATAACACCGTGATTAACATTAACAATGACAGGTTAACAGAGCGAGGCTTTATTCACACCGGTGGTGATACTACGCACATTCAAGAAGAATTTAGGCATATAAAGCGTAAGCTTATCAATAATGCTTTCGGGCCAGTCTCGAAAACGTTAAAAAACAGCAACCTAATCATGGTTAGTAGTTCAAATCCTAATGAAGGAAAAACATTTGTTTCGATAAATTTGGCGTTAAGTATTGCACTAGAGCAAGATAAAACGGTGCTATTGATTGATGCTGACGTATTAAGGCCAAGTGTTCATCGCGAGCTTGAGTTTGAAAATAATAAAGGTCTTTTAGATTATTTAAGATCTGATGTATCTGACTTGTCAGAGATTATTTATAGCACTAGCATCTCTAACTTAAAGATAATGCCTGCGGGTACGACACATCATTTGACTAACGAATTACTCGCTAGTGATCGAATGGCAAAGCTTGCTCGAGAATTAGCAGACAGGTATCCCGATCGAATCGTTATTTTTGATTGCCCACCACTCTTAGGCGTAACAGAAACACCTGTCTTAGCCAGCTTGGTCGGACAAGGAATAGTTGTTGTTGAAGAGTCAAAAACAAAATTAGAACATGTAAAAAGTGCTACCGCTCAATTAGATGAAAACCTAGCAGTAGGTTTTATTATTAATAAAACAATAAAAACAAGTAAGGACGTTTATGGCTATTACGGCTATGGATATGGCGATAAAAGATAATAAATTTTCTTTCTTGGCGTTATTATTATCGTTCAGTTCATGCCAAGTATTGTCTGCGGATCTAGAAATAACTCCTTCCGTGACACTTGGCACAACCTATACAGATAATGTCTTGGCTGAAAAATCTGGCAAAACAGATAGTTTAGTTTCAGAAGTAGGTGCAGCAATTAGTGCTTCACTAGAGTCAAGGGCTTTAACCGTATCCCTTCAAAGCAGTATTGAACGCAAACTCTATAGTAATGACCATGATTTGGATAAGAACTTTACTTTTTTAAACTCTCAGCTTTCTTTTTCGCCATGGGCTAATGGCCCCGAGTTGCAGTTGAGTGCCAGTATTAATAATGTCGCGAAATCAACAGCAGATAATTTATATTCAGATTTGGTCAGTGGCGAAACGGTACAAACTGAAAATTACACGGTAGGTTTGAGTCAAGTAGTCAATAACTCTAACCTACAATTAAATGCATCAGTTAATGCGAATAAGAGCGTTGCTGAAGATAATGTAGGTGAAAGTGAAGGCTACCAAAGCTCATTTTCATTTTCAAATGGCTCCGGCATAAAACGTTTTTTCTGGGATATATATGGTAACTACTCAGACCGTGAAAATAACGGTAGAACAGGTAGAAATCACAAGATAGATGTCAAATTGGGTTTTAGTACACCAATTAAATTGAGTCCTTATATCAGATATTATGACGAAGATTTTTCAGGTAATATATCAACGTCACAAAATAATTTAACAACCCCTTCTTCTGGTGCGGGTATTCGATGGCAAGTTGCTGAACATTTTGTGCTAGATACATCATATAACTATGTCGATGATAGCAGAGTCAATGACGACTATATTGAAGCAACGATTAATTGGCAAGCTAGTGAGCGTACCTCTATTTACGCCAAATATAACCAGCGTTTTTTTGGTGATTCCTTTAACGTCAATATTTCTCATCGCAATCGACGCTTAACCAATAACATCACTTATGATGAGACGTTACAAGCGTTTCAGCGAGATAATTTCGAAGTGTTTATCAGTGGCTCTATTTGGTGCCCAATTAACCAACCTTTTGATGAAAGTAACTGCTTAAGCTCGAATGAGAATATTGCAGATCCCAGCGAATACGTTCAGCTCAATACGCTGGCACAAAGACCGATAGAGGATGATCAATTTTCACTTAACAAGTCTCTTCAATGGAGCTCAGAATTGGCTCTGTCTAAAACTACATTTACCTTAACTGCGTCAAGGCGTGAGCGTGAAAATCTGAGCCAAGGCAATATTGATAAATATTTTAACAGTTCGCTGGTTGCAACACGTAGCCTCAGCTCCCGCAGCAATATATCACTAACTTGGCGTTTTAATAAAGTTGAATACAACACCAATAGTATTGAAGATGCTTTTATTCAAACGGATTATTATCGTATGATAAAGACGATATATAACCGAAAATTGACCAATGAACTCAGTGGCGATATTTCCCTCGAATATCGAAATAGAACCTCAGACAGAAATGACAGGGACTATGAAGAATCTCGCATTGCTATAAACATCAAAAAAGATTTTTAATATGTATGAAAATTATTATGGGTTTAAGGAAAGACCTTTTCAGCTAAGCCCAGATCCTCGTTTCTTTTTCGCGTCCAATCACCATCAACGTGCGTTATCTTATTTGCAATACGGACTAGATCAAGGTGAAGGTTTTATTGTCATAACAGGGCCAATTGGTACAGGAAAAACAACCATTGCCCGCAATCTGCTAAACAATATAAGCGATTCAGATATTGTCGCTGCTCAATTGGTAACAACAAAATTGGAACCTCTTGAACTATTGGAGCTTGTTGCCGCTGAGTTTAAGATCGATATAGGTGGCAACAACAAAGCAGAAGTGTTGCAAGCAATCGAGCAATTCTTGATTGGCCTAAACCAGCAAGGAAAGCGTGCATTGCTATTGGTTGACGAAGCACAGAATTTACCTGCAGAATCGGTCGAAGAGCTACGCATGTTGTCCAATTTTCAACTTGACAATAAACCACTTATCCAGAGTTTCTTATTAGGCCAAGAAGAGCTAAAAGGCATCATACAAGCCCCTAACATGGAGCAATTTAGGCAACGAATTATAGCATCGGCTCACTTGCAGCCTTTATCTGTTGAAGAAGTTGAACAATACATTATTCACCGATTAAGCCAAGCAGGCTGTGAAAAAGAAAATATTTTCAATGAGGATTGCTTCGATTTGATTCACCAGAAAACACAAGGTGTTCCTCGTAAAATAAACATATTCGTTGACCGTTTACTGTTATTTGGTTTTTTAGAAGAGCTCCAAGAGATTTCATTAGATGCCATTAATGAAGTTGCCGATGAAATGGGGATTGAGCTTACCGGTTCATTAAATTCTCAAGTAGGATTGTCACAACCGTCGAATCAGGTGGTGGTAAACTCGACTGAAAATGTCGAAAATATTAAGAACGTTTTACGAGAAGTGGAAGAAATTCTTGAATCAACTATCAAAGAAAAAATAAAAATGACGCGCTATGTCGACAAATTATTAAAGCAGAAAAACAGACAATATGCTCAAGCCAATACGTCGATAGAAAGTCGAGACAACTAGTTATTTATCAGCAAAATTGGAAGATAGTTACAAACAGGCTAATTACAACTTATCACAATGTGCTAAAATATTTGTTCTAATAAATTTGAGCGAAACAAGATGTTAGCAATACGTTCCTTTTTTTACTTCTTGCTTACATTACCAGTCAAAGTACTGGTGAGATGTAAAATTGTCCCTGATGATTCAATAAAGTCAGGGACTTTATCTAGTAAACAACCCGTTTTTTACGTTGTACGTCATCAATCAGCGAGTGACCTTTTAACCCTAAAAAAAGCATGTAAAAAATTAGGGTTGCCCGATCCATTAAGTAAAGTTGATATTAAAGGACAGCAGTTTTCACGGACAATTTGTTTAGAAAAACCAACACCCATATTTCGATGGCGCAAAACTCGTCAAACCGAAGCACTGTCTCAAGGTATCGCATTACTGAAAGAGCACGGGCTCGATCCCGAACTCAATGCACAACTTATTCCCGCAAATATAGTATGGGGAAGAAAACCTAATATCGAAAAAAATGATGCCAATGTTGGTACATTATTAGCAGATCAAGAGTCACCCTCAGCACTACGTAAATTTTTTATTGTCTTATTTCTTGGACGACACGCATTAGTAAGATTAAGCGAGGCATTATCAATTCGCACCATGGCGGATCAACACGGTACTGATGATGTAATGGCACATAAATTACTGAGAGTTGCTCGATTCCATTTTCATCGTCAAACCATAGCCGCCACAGGGCCTCGACTAATGCATAGACAACAAATGTTTAATGCTTTATTGGGTAACGCTTCAATTAAAAAGCTCATCGCTGATGAGGCTAAAAATAAAAATATCAGCACTGATAAAGTCAAAAAACAAGCGCTTAACATCATGGACGAGATTGCTGGTGATTACAGAGAATCGATGGTGCAATTTGGCGAACGCGTACTTGATAAATTATGGAATCGACTATACAAAGGCATTGAAGTAAAAAATGCTCATGTGGTTAGAGAGCTAGCACAAGATGGCCATGAAATTATATATGTCCCATGCCACCGAAGCCATATGGATTATTTGCTGCTGACATACATTATATTCCATGAAGGGCTTGTGACCCCAAGAATAGCAGCGGGTATCAACCTAAATTTCTGGCCTGCTGGTCCAATATTTAGAAAAGCCGGGGCATTTTTTATTCGCCGTAGTTTTAGAGGAAATCGTCTATATTCCACTATTTTTCGCGAATATTTAGGTCTACTATTTGAGCGTGGATATTCGGTCAAATACTATACAGAAGGTGGTCGCAGCCGCACAGGTCGTTTATTGGCACCCAAAACCGGCATGCTGGCGATGACCATTCAGAGCTTATTGCGAGGTATTGATCGTCCACTGACCCTTGTTCCTGTCTACATCGGCTATGAACATGTAATGGAAGTGAGCACCTATCACAAGGAGCTTAGCGGCTCTAAAAAACAAAAAGAATCTATTTTTGGTGTCTTTAAAGCAATTAAGAGTTTAAGAAACTACGGCAAGGGTTATGTTAATTTTGGAGATCCTATCCATTTAAATGGCTTTCTAAATCATCAAGTACCAACCTGGAAGGATGCGATTGACCCTATCGATCCACAAAAGCCAAGCTGGCTAACACCTAGTGTTAATGTACTTGCCAATCAAGTAATGATCAATATCAATCAAAATGCAGCGCTTAATGGCGTATCTTTGATAGCATTGATTTTACTCGCGTCCGAAAATAATGCATTAGCCGAGTCAACCTTAATCGAACAACTCGAGTTTGCCCTTAAACTCCAAAAACTAGCACCTTACAGCAAACAGTTAACGATACCGGAAGATAGCGCTGAGCAATTGCTTGCGCACGTAAAAGAGCTTAACAAGATTACCGTAGAACGAGACAATTTAGGTGACATCATTTCATTGTCAAATTCTGCTGCATTAGAAATGAGTTATTATCGAAACAATATTATTCATACCTATGTTCTACCTTCAATAATCGCAAGAATCATCGAACGAACTACAAAAATAAGCCATGACGAGATAGTAAAGCAGGTAACTAGCATTGCTTTATTAGTCAAGACCGAGTTGTTTATTTGGCACCAACCTGAAGATTTTGAGCAGGCCATCACACAAATTTTGGAAAGCCTAAGTCAGCTTGAATTAGTTAAGCAGTCAAAAGCAGGATTTTGGTCGGCTGTTGACTGTACACATGTAAGAACAAAGCTAAGGTTAATGGGCGAGGTTATTGATGAGACGTTGCAGCGATTGGCCATTTTAACTACTGCGATTAGTCGACAAGCGCCAGTCAGTAAAGCCGCGTTGGAAGAGCAAGTAATGGCTGTCGCTAAGCGTTTGTCTAAACTTAATAACATCAACGCGCCTGAATTTATCGATAAAAAAGCACTAACAGGGCTGATTAATGCACTCAAAGACTATCAATACATTTCAACCAACGATCAAAACCATCTGCTTGATAACTCAAGCTTGTCAGAGTTAAAAGCAAACGTGTCGAATTTAGTCGATATTAAAGTACTGCAGAGCATTGCTAGGTAGCCAAAACAAAGTAACGAGAAAATGAAAAAGCCCCAAATAGGATTTTATCTGGGGCTTTTCTATAATGCGCAATAATTGCTTAACTATAAATATTCAATGAATATTCCAAGAAATATCACCAAGCCAAAAAAGTGATTATTTAGAAAAGCCTTAAAGCAAGATTGCTTTTCTCGGTTAACAATGAGCATTTGTTGATAGCAAAACAACCCTGCCCCTATCACCACAGAAAGCTGAAATGGCCAGCCAAAAGCCAATAATTCACCAACCGTCCATAAGAGCCCTAAAGTAACCAACTGCAAGAAGGCAACAACTTTTTTGTCATACTGGCCAAATAATATCGCTGTTGATTTAACACCTATTTTTAAGTCATCGTCTCGATCAACCATAGCGTACATGGTGTCATATGCTACCGTCCAAATAACATTTGCGAAGAACAACAGCCAAGCCACATTGGGTATCCTCCCCTCTAACTCAGCAAAGGCCATGATCATACCCCAGCTAAATGCGGCGCCTAACACCACTTGTGGAAGGTGCGTATATCGCTTCATAAAAGGATATGAGGCAGCAAGTACTAGAGCAACCACCGAAAGTTGTATGGTATACCAACTAAGCTGTGCGACTAAAGCAAAGGCAATACCAATCAAAAAGCCAAATAATAACAAGGCTTGTTCGCTGGTCATCTGGCCTGAAACAAGAGGTCTAGTTTTAGTCCTTTCAACCTGTCCATCAACTTTACGATCAGCAAAATCATTTATTACACAACCGGCACTGCGCATTACAAACACACCTAAACCGAAAATCAACAGTATCATTGGTTGTGGGTAACCATCAGAGGCAACCCAAAGCGCCCAAAACGTAGGCCAAAGCAACAAATAAGTACCAATTGGCTTATCCATACGGGTAATCTGCTTTATCGCTTGCCAGTTCATTACAGCCTGACTCATAAAAGCTCCCTTTCTTTTTTGTAGGCAAAAGCATTAGGTAGAAACACCTCTGCCACTACAATGGGTTTGTCATCCACGTGAAACAAGGAGCGGCGACCCCACATCTCCTGAGATGCATTTAATTCAAGCTTATCGGCTAATTTGGCAACACTACTTTGATTATTAAAGCGCCCTACCTCAATGGCGGTGCGCGTAAGGTTAGCTTTGCTGAATATCACCTGTCCTAGTGGCTTATCACCCAAGGTAGCTAATGCTTGCTCTTCACCAGTTAAACTTGCTAATGGCAATAAACTCCGAGCAAAAACTTGCGCACTATCATCGCAATATAAAATCACTTCTCTGGTCAATATTTCAGAGCCTACCTGAATAATTTCACACGCATCTTGCTTACTGCACTTTTCTAGGCGCTGTCCTAGCACCACAACTCTAAAGTCGTGGCTGTGCTTTTTTAAGCGTGCTGTTAAGGACGTGGGATCCAATAACCAATCAGCGAGACACGAGTCAACATCAAGCTGTGACGAAGGAATCCAGTGGGTATGAAGCTGTACCGGAAATAAAGAATTAAGAGCTGACATAGTGCAAAGTACTGGCGAAAACTGTGCTCATAATAACAGGCAATGAATAGGTGCGACTAGTGCTAGTGCCTCTTCTAGAATCAATAAATGAAAATAATCAATTCTCTGCTACCTTTTTGTAATGAGTTAGTTACAATAATATCATTCCTGAGCACTCGACTGCTTTTTGTAGAGTTGTAACACCAATGAAAAAACTTTTTTTAATGTTAGTCTTATTCGTCAGTACTTTTTCTGCTAAAGGTACTGAATATGTCTATTTTGGTTTTGAACCTGACATTATTACTAACTATGTTGCCGTGAAAAAAAAGCTTGGTTATGTACGATTAACCGTTGAGCTCATGATTGAAGGCAGCAATAACCTAGAAGCCGTAGAACACCACTCCCCGTTGCTACGTGACGCTATTATTAATATTATTGGTCAACAGCCCGAAGAAAAAATTAAATCCATTAACGGACGTCATGAAATACAAAGATTATGTGAAGATCAAGTAAAAACACTGCTCACACAGGAAACGGGAAAACCTTTGGTTAAACGCTTAATGTTTACGCAATGGCTCGATAACTAAAGGCCAGTATTCTCTCAAATAAAACGTTCAAACACTTACTGTCTGAACGTTTTATTTGACCACAACGCCAAAGCACATCCACTGACAAGCCCAAGCAAATGAGCCGCATTGGCTACGTTCACCGGCAGTAAATCGACAAAGCCCAAGACTAACCAGAATAGCATAAAGCCAATAATAGGCTTTGGCAGCATCAAACCCTTTGCTGGATTTAACCATCCTGTCCACCATACAAAACCAACTACTGCATAAACGACACCTGATAAACCGCCGAAATTGGATCCTGAAACTAAAAATTGGCCCAGATTTGAAACGATAGCCGAGACCAAAAAAAGGTTCATCAGTGTAAATTTACCGTATGTTTTTTCAATCGCTCCCCCGAGTTGCCACCACCACATGGTGTTAAAGACAATGTGAAGCCAAGAAAAATGAAAGAATGCAGGCCCCAATAGCCGCTGAGGCTCCCCTACTAGCCCTGCAAAGCTAAGTTCTGAATAGAAGCGCAATAAATTAAACGTTGTGTTCGCGTAGCCAAATTGACTGAGCAAAAAGACAAACCAACATAAAGCAAATACAGATAATGTTACAACACCGGCATGCTCTAAAAATCGGGTTTTAAACTCACTTACGCCCGAAATGTGAGTATCATTCGATGATGTACTGCCATGCTGCCACGCTGCGTGCTGATATTTGGGGTTATAAGGTTGTTGGGCAAATTCATTAAAAACTTGCTGCCCAAGATCTAGCTTATCGGCTTGGATATAAACAATGTAAGCCCCATCTTGTGGCTCGAGTTGCGCTGTTATCTCAAGACTTTTTAGATAATCAACAAACAATTGACCAATGCGTTGTTGGTCAATTTTAACTAATGGGGCAAGCGCTGAATTTTCCATTAACTTTCAATTAGCTCAGGATATTGCGTTTGCCATTGAACAAAACCACCGTCAAGGGAATATACTTCGGAAAAGTCCTGGCTGATAAGAAACTCAGCCGCCGGTTGACTAGAAATCCCATGATAACAGCACACGACTGTCGCTACATCTAAATCAGCCTCTCGCATAAAGTCGCCAATATTATCGTTAGTAAGATGTATTGCGCCGGGAATATGGCCAGCCAAGTACGAATTTTCATCACGAATGTCGACGACGACAATTGGTGCTGTTGATATAGTTTCTTGCAGCTGCTGGCATTGCAAATGTTTGAATGTTTCTGGGTTAGTCATTACGGTAGTGTACTGTTTTAAAATTCCAAAATTTGATACTGCTATAATACAAAAAGGTGCTAACAAGTAGCACCTTTTATTTCGTTTATCGCTTCTTTTGTTAAAAAGCTATGTCCAATTCAAGATGACTTTACCTGATTGACCTGAGCGCATCACATCAAAGCCTTGCTGAAAATCATCAATTTCAAATTGGTGCGTAATAATTGGCGATAAGTCTAGACCCGATTGAATCAAACTTGCCATTTTGTACCAAGTTTCGAACATTTCGCGTCCGTATATACCTTTAATTGTTAGCCCTTTAAAGATAACTTGGCTCCAGTCAATCGCCATGTCTTTACCCGGTATGCCTAACATCGCAATTTTGCCACCGTTATTCATATTTGCCAACATATCGGTAAAGGCCATAGGAACGCCTGACATTTCCAGGCCAACATCAAAGCCTTCCGTCATGCCTAGTTCATGCATGACATCGCTTAATTTTTCTTTTGACACGTCAACGGCTCTTGTTGCGCCCATTTTCATGGCTAAATTTAAGCGATATTCGTTTATATCGGTCACCACAACATGACGTGCACCAACATGTTTCGCAACTGCGGCTGCCATAATTCCGATAGGGCCAGCACCTGTGATCAACACGTCTTCACCAACAAGATCGAAAGACAATGCTGTATGAACCGCATTACCAAAGGGATCAAAAATAGCCGCTAAATCATCTGAAATCTCATCAGGCAATTTAAAGGCATTAAACGCAGGAATCACTAAGTACTCAGCAAAACTACCAGTTCTATCGACCCCTACACCGACGGTATTTCGGCATAAGTGCGTGCGGCCACCACGGCAGTTTCGACAATGTCCACAAGTAATATGGCCTTCACCTGATACCCGATCACCAACAGCAAAGCCTTTGACTTCTTGGCCAATGCCAACCACTTCACCAGCATACTCATGGCCTACAACCATAGGTACAGGAATGGTCTTTTGAGACCATTCATCCCAATTGTAAATATGAATATCAGTACCACAAATAGCCGTTTTATTGATCTTAATAAGCAAGTCATTATGACCCAATTCAGGCTTAGGTGAGTCTGTCATCCAAATGCCTTCTTTGGCATGTAATTTAGCTAAAGATTTCATATCGACTCCTAAATAACGCCCATTTCTTTACCAATAGTGATAAAGGCAGCAATTGCTTTATCAAGTTGAGCACGAGTATGCGCCGCTGAAATTTGTGTTCGAATACGTGCTTTGCCATTAGGTACTACAGGGAATGAAAAACCGATTACATAGATACCTTGCGCAAGTAACTGGTTCGCCATATCACTTGCCAATTTTGCATCGCCCAACATCACTGGCACTATAGCGTGATCAGCGCCTGCACAGGTAAATCCAGCTTTTTCCATTTCACTGCGGAAGTACGTTGCATTATCTTTTAATGTTTTACGCAGCGCATCACCATCGGCTAATAATTCAAGTACCTTTATAGACGCATTAACAATCGCAGGAGCTAATGAGTTTGAAAATAAGTATGGACGAGAGCGCTGTCTCAACCATTCAATCACTTCTTTCTTACCTGACGTATAACCGCCTGAAGCGCCGCCCATCGCCTTGCCTAACGTACCTGTGATAATGTCCACGCGACCCATCACTTCACAATATTCATGACTACCGCGGCCTTGTTCACCTACAAAGCCAACCGCATGAGAATCGTCCACCATGACAAGCGCATTGTATTTGTCCGCCAAATCACAAACGGATTTTAAATCAGCGATAACACCATCCATCGAAAAGACACCATCGGTGGCAATTAATTTAAACCGTGCGCCGGCTTCATCTGCTTCTTTTAAACGAGATTCTAATTCTGCCATGTCATTGTTGGCATAACGGAATCGTTTTGCTTTACATAAACGAACGCCATCAATAATAGAGGCATGATTCAACGCATCTGAAATAATCGCGTCTTCAGGTCCTAATAATGTTTCGAACAAGCCCGCATTGGCATCAAAACACGACGAATATAAAATTGTGTCTTCCATGCCTAAGAATTCACTTAACTTTTGCTCTAGTGTTTTGTGAATATCTTGCGTTCCACAAATAAAGCGAACTGATGCCATACCAAAACCGTGCTCATCTAGACCGGCTTTTGCTGCCTTAATGAGTTCAGGGTGATTTGCCAAACCAAGGTAGTTGTTGGCACAGAAATTTACCACTTCTTCACCTGAAGCTACTGCTATTTCAGCTTGTTGTGCGGTGGTAATAATTCGCTCAGCCTTGTACAAGCCGTCTTGCTTTACTTGATCAATCTGACCTTGAAGGTGAGTATAAAACGTAGATGACATATAAGCCCCAATTAATTCTTTATGTTGTTAAGTAGTTTTTATCAATTGTTATAACACTTAGCGTACAGATGCAGCTTACGCAAGCTAGGTGCAAAATTTGCGTTATTTTACGTGATTGGTTAACAAGATACAGCCTACAAGCGCAGAAAATGGTGACGATAAGTGTAAACTTTTAGCCGCACTCACATGTAGATCCAATGTTTGGGGGATAAGTATTGCTATCTCGAGTGAAAAGCAACCCACTTAGCAATGTCGATGTAAAGGCTACTGCTTCTATCTTTAGAGTTGGTGCGATAAATTGAACCTTTAAACATTTGTATTTTACTACCCGAATCCCCATTCCAATTGAACATCTCTTTGGCCGTTTGAAAGGATTCCGTTTGGTGTACTGAGCCAATAAAATAATTCGGCATATCAATGAGATTTTTGTATTGCTCTTTCGCCATATAATCCATCACGGGCTCAATAAAAACAGAAGCGCTGACATGCACTTTCTCAGCAACTTGTACCGCGGTATGAGCAGAGCAACCACTTGAAACAATCGAAATAGGTTTTTTACGTCCGATCTTATTACGTAAATAGTTAAACGCTAACACTCCATCATCACCCCAAAAGGCATAAAGCAACGCTGCATTTTGTTGATACGAAATGATGTCTTTAGACTTCCGTTTGATCGCCTCATGTGAGTAAAGTTCAGATATGCTGCCACCAAATCCGCGCATATTGAGCACCAAGGCATCTATTCTCGCAAGTTGAAAGCTCTCAGCTAACGCAAGGTAGGGATTCAACGTGTCATTGCAATCATGAAATATGAGCACCCCTCCTATGCTTTTTTCTGCTTGGAAAAAATGTGCATTAAGCTCAAAATTATTAGGTGCAGACACTTTCACTTGTTGAGGCGGCAAAATACGTTGGCTGATAGCTTCTTCAGCGCCAACGACGGTATGACTGTACAAACAGATTAATATCATGAAAGCTATCAAGCGCATTGATCTGTGTTCCTTAACAGAGTGGCATCAACGAATTACAGCATATCAGACGCACATGACGAGTTAAATAATTAGTATCGCTTGTACATTCAAAGCCGCCTCAATTTAACTAACGACGAAAAAAGATATTCACGCTATAATCGGCTGCATTCTTTTTCGGAGCTACGCTTGTCAGCATGACACTGTTTTTATATCGCTTTTTACTCATCATCATCACTCCTCTGTTGCTGTTAGCGCTTGTTGTTCGCTCTTTAAATCACCCTAAATATCGCCAGCGCATAAAAGAAAGACTAGGCCTGATACCCACAACGTTTCCAACCAATTGCATTGTGATTCATGCCGCCAGTGTTGGTGAGGTCATCGCGATTAAAAGTTATGTAGACTACCTTCTTACCCAAAATCAACACATTGTCATGACAACTTTTACCCCTACGGGCTCAGAACAAGTTAAGAAGTTGTTCTGTGATCGGGTGCATCACTGTTATTTGCCACTTGATGTGTGGCCATGCACTTGGTTATTTTTACGCCGGCTAAAGCCTAAAGCCCTAGTGTTAATGGAAACAGAAATATGGCCAAACCTTATTCATCAATGTCAAAAGCGTCATATTAAACTGCAATTGATTAACGCACGTTTGTCCGAAAAATCGATAACCAGTTACCGTAAAATTAAGCCATTGATCACACCTGCCTTACAGTGTTTTGATCAAATTTTGTGTCAAAGCCACGAAAGCTATCAACGATTTCTGTCACTCGAAGCGCATCAATCGCGTTGCGAAGTGGCGGGCAATTTGAAATTTGATTTGGCCATCAATGATGATATCAACGCCAAAACAAAACACTTGGGTCAACTGCTGCCAAAACAGAAACCAGTTTGGCTGGTGGCAAGCAGTCACTCTGGGGACGAAGAAATTGTATTATCTGCATATCAAACGCTAATAGAAAAGCACCCAGAACTGCTATTAATATTGGTACCAAGACACCCCGAACGTTTTGAGTCCGTGTTTACCTTGTGCGAAACCCAAGGCTTTAATACGCAAAAAAGAAGTACAGACGCAACCGTACTAGCGCAAACCCAAGTGTGGGTGCTAGATACCTTGGGCGAGCTGATGTCAGCTTATCAATTAGCAGACTATGTCACCATCGCTGGCACATTTTCCAATATTGGGGGTCACAACCCATTAGAACCCGCCCTGTATAAAAAGCCAATTATCGTCGGTGCAGACATGCATAATTTTAATGAAATCAATTCTTTAATGAATAAAGAAGAAGGGATAATTCAACTGGCAGGACAAGCCCCTATAGACGAACTTGTCAAAGAAATATCAACTTTGATTGAATTACCACAATTAGCTAAAAACCTTGGGCAAAATGCATATAAAGTTGTGCAACAAAACCAAGGGGCGAGTGTCTATTGCAGCACTAAACTACTTAACCTATTGTAACGTCGAACTTTAGTCGAATCAGCTTAGTTCTGGATAATGATCAGCAAGCAACTGACGTACTTTATCAAGCACTTCTGACACTTGAATGTTATCCATTAAATCACTCCCTTTTGCCCTGATGCCCCACGGCAGTTTAGCCAACACTTTATTGTGTTGTTTTTGAATAATTTCCTGATAATGACTCACGACATATTGTTGATACAAATAGGGGCCCGTACGGTGGGGGTTGCTATGTGCATAGAGTCCAATAACAGGCGTACCAACCGTGACGGCCATATGCGCAGGACCGGTGTCTGGCGCTACCACCAAGTGTGATAATTTAAGTACGGCGAGCAATTGCTTTAACGAAGTTTTGCCGACTAGGTTTAGCAGTTCTACATCACAATGCTTGATAATATTATCGGCTAAATCACGTTCTAAGGCTGTTGGCCCACCACAAATCGCCACAGTAAAGCCTTTGCCTACTAATTCCTGCGCAACTTCAGCATAACCTTCACAAGACCAGTTACGTTCAGCTTTACTTGCTGCTGGGCAAATAGTCGCTATCGGCTTACCATTGGTAAATTGTTCAGCCGCCCACAACATGTCTTCATCAGTCAAGGGCATATGCCATTGAGGTTGGCTGATTTCACAACCAAGCAATTGAGCAAAGCCCATGAAACCATCTAACACATGTGGATTACGCTGTGGCGCGATACGCTCATTAGTGAATAACCACTGACCTTCTTTCGCGCGAAGACGATCAAAACCAATTTTATGCGTAGCAGGGATCATCATACTGGCAATGCTAGCACGCAAGGCCACTTGCATATGCAATAAAACATCAAAAGACTGATCACTACATTGTCGCCGCAACGCCAATAAGCCTTTAATACCTGCTTTTTTATCAAACACGATAAAATTAACGCCAGGTAAGTCTTTCAGCAGCATCGCTTCAACTTTCCCTACCACCCATGTTATTTCAACGTTTGGATGGGTGCGCTGCAGTAATTGCACCATTGCGACTGCATGACAGACATCACCAATGGCAGAAAGACGCAATATACAGATTTTTTTTAGTTCGGCTAATTGACCCAGCATTCAGGAATCACCACAATAGGCTAGCAAAGTATGAATTGAGCTTATTATCTTGAACCTTAGACCGAAAGTAAATTACCAACAGTTAGAAGCTGACAATAATTATTATTTTTTTAACCCTAAGAGTGCACCTGACTTTCAGCCAGATTACTTTTCTAGTAATTATTGGCAACAACGTAATGCCATCATCGGCAGTGCCCAGGGTAGAGGCACAACATGGTTTATTTCATATGAAGAACAAAGCTGGGTATTAAAACACTATTACCGCGGCGGTCTGGTCGGCAAAGTGTTAAAAGACGGTTATTTGTACACGGGCCTCAATCAGGCGCGCTCTGTCGCAGAATTTACCTTACTTAATAAGCTAACAACACTAAATTTACCGGTACCAAAACCCATCGCATGCTCT
This sequence comes from Thalassotalea atypica, assembly GCF_030295975.1. NCBI lineage: Bacteria > Pseudomonadati > Pseudomonadota > Gammaproteobacteria > Alteromonadales > Colwelliaceae > Thalassotalea > Thalassotalea atypica. The sequence goes on along the minus strand of NZ_AP027364.1, from coordinate 195,723 downwards.
GTTATTAGAAAGGGGTTTTACTATCAAGCGGATCTGATCACTTCAAAAATCGAAAACGCCAAAGATTTAGTCGGAATATTAGAAAACCAGTCAATTGATAAAAGACTATGGCGTGAGGTAGGTAAAACTATCCAACAATTTCATCACCATGGCGTCTATCACCACGACCTTAATATTCATAACATTTTAATAGACAGTGAAGAAAAGGTATGGATAATCGATTTTGATCGAGGAGAAATTAGAAAGCCTGCTCAACAATGGCAACAGGCTAATATGGCGCGATTGAAGCGTTCGTTCTTAAAAGAGCAAAAACGATTAAATAACTTCAATTGGCAGCAAAGTGAATTTGAGTCATTACTCCTCGGTTATCAATTGACCCGCTAATGCTTCTTTATGACGCTCAAGGTACATTTCACGCGCTTTGATAAACTCCGGTAATGCTGCTTCAGTCGTGTACGGTCGAATAATCACTAGTATCTTTAATACGCCTTCATAAAATACGGAAGCATCGATTTCTGCATCCATATTTTGGGTTTGATGGAAACTGAGCCAGAAGGTATTTACAATACGTAAAATACTCACCAAGTCAGGTAATTCCTCATCTGAAAAACTGATCATATTCGCATTACGCAATGAGATCATCATATCGCCAACGCGCTCAGCAATGAATTGCTGCACTTCAACATATTTTTCACGCAGTAATGGGTTTTTTGCCAATAACACAGGTAAGTTTGCGTAGAAAAAACGGAATTTAGACATGGCTTGAAATACGGCATCCATATACAAAATAATTGCATCAAGAGGTTTAACATCAGCTGTCACAACCGGAAATGTTTCTAATAGCAGATTACGAGCATATTCTTCATAGATGGATAAGATGATGTCTTCTTTATTGCGAAAGTGATAATAAAGGTTGCCAGGACTAATACTTAAGTGCGCTGCAATATGATTGGTTGTAACATTTCGCTCTCCATGCTCATTAAATAACGCAATACTTGCTTGTATTATTTTGTCCCGTGTTTTCATACTAACCGCTCTTTGTCACTTTGGTAATTCAAACTATCATACTATCAATTTCTTAGTGATTTAAAGGTTTTTTGAGTAAATACTTTAAGCACAAATGATTCTTCTTTCCTCTAGCTCTTATCATCAGCGAACTACACTGTTGTATTCTGATAAATACAAACCGATCTTGACAGGTGTAAGATTAACGGGCATGTTAGTGGAAAAAGGAGATATTTATGATCGAACAATGGCACCAACTCGTTAAACAACGTGACCCTAAACAGTTAAGCACTTTATTGGCTGAGGACGCGGTACTTTTTTCGCCGGTTATTCATACACCTGTAGCAGGCAAACAAATGGTACAGTTGTATCTTACTGCGGCATTTCATACTTTTTTGAATGAAACCTTCGCCTACCAACCAACAATCACAACAGGCAACAAAGCTGTTCTAGAATTTAATGTCACTATCGGTGATATTGCAGTAAATGGTATCGACATGATTACATGGAATGACGCAGGTCAGATCACTGAGTTCAAAGTCATGATAAGACCATTAAAAGCGATAAATCTCATTAATGATAATATGACCACTATGCTTGGACAATTGAAATCACAAATGGCTTAGTATCGTCGACATCATATTGTTGAACCAACCAGATTGGGTAAATCAAAATAAGCAATTTTGATAAAATTGCTTTTGCTCGATACAATGCACTTTAAAATTATGATTTCATTTTTCTAGTGTAAGCACATGACAACAAAAGCAATCTATCCAGGAACATTTGATCCTGTGACCAATGGGCACACCGATTTAATTGAACGAGGCAGTAAACTGTTTAATCACGTTATTGTTGGTGTCGCCTCAAGCCCAAGTAAAAAGCCTTGGTTTGATTTGGCCACACGCGTTAGCATGATAGAAGGTGCCGTTGCCCATTTACCTAATGTCAGTGTTGTCGGCTTTAGCGGTCTGTTGGTGGATTTCGCTAAACAACACAACGCAGGCGTACTGATACGAGGGTTACGAGCAGTTTCTGATTTTGAGTATGAATTTCAACTCGCCAACATGAACCGTCGTTTATCACCAGATCTAGAGTCGGTATTTTTAACCCCCGCAGAAGAAAACTCATTTATTTCATCGACGTTAGTTAAAGAAGTAGCATTGCATAAAGGCAATGTTAGCGAGTTTGTTCACCCGTCTGTAAAACTGGCTTTAGAAAAAGCTATCTTGTCCAAGTAATTTACACGCTTACTTGCCAAGCAAGGCTATTTTGTTTGGCAGTTCGCACAATATACTGAGCTTCGATTCGACTGCCGCACTTCCTTTAAGGGTTCATTGCAATTAACACAAGGCTGGCCAGCCCGACCATAAACGTCCAGTGATTGAGCAAAATATCCTGGTTTACCATCAGCTTGAGTGAAATCTTTCAGCGTAGTTCCCCCCTGTTCGATGGCTTTTTTTAACACACGTTTAATTTCCTCTGTTAGTATATTGAAACGTTTCTGTGAAAGTTTTCCCACTGGTGCTGTAGGTAAAATACCAGCTTTAAACAAGGCCTCATTGGCATAAATATTTCCAACGCCAACAACAATATCGTTATTCATGATGAAGGTTTTAACTGGTACTTTACGATTTTTAGCCTTGCTAAATAAATAGCCAGGTCCAAAATCACTGCTAAGTGGCTCAGGACCTAATTTAGCCAAAATATTATCGGTATCTTGATGATTTTCAAGCCATAATACCGCGCCGAATCGTCGCGGATCATTCAGTCGAAGTGCTTTTCCGTGTTCAAACATTAAGTCAAAATGGTCATGCTTTATCACCGGCGTTGTATGTTCAATCACGCGAATTGTGCCTGACATTCCCAAATGAATCAGTAAGCTGCCGGTAGCAAATTTTAAGATAAGGTATTTGGAGCGGCGTTCAACACCAAGCAATTCCAGCCCTTTTAAACTAAGAACCTGCTCAGGGATTGGCCACCGTAATTGCCAATGCCTGACAATAACATCAAGGACTTTTTTGTTTATTACATGTGGGGTTATGCCCAATCGACATACTTCTACTTCAGGTAATTCAGGCATTATCGAATCACTTTAGGGTCTATTAATTAAAAATTTCCGCAGGCATAAGCTGAGGAAATAATTGAGGAGGGAGCGCCACATAAGTGGATGTTTGGTGATTAAACACAACAAGCAGCTCATCTGAAGGATATACACTAAACAAATGAATGTTGTTAAAGCCCGCTATCATCATGCTAACCACAATCGCATTAGCACTACTATGGCTAAACTCTGGCGTGATAACTTCCCCTTTAGCATTATGCCATGTGCGCATCATTTGTTCAGCTGCTTGAGCAGTAAGCTTCTCTTTGGGTACTGTTCGCCAAGAGACGCCTTCACGCTCAACTGTCATTTGTTGATTGATCATCAGCGTGAGAATTACGCTGCCTTCACCTACAATATAGGCTTCATTTGATATTGAAGGTTCTTCCCCTTCAGAAAAAAGCTTGTTGTTGGTCATATTGATCATCAAAATAAATGCCATTATCGAAAAAATAATAACATTGTTCCAACCTGATCTTGATAGTTTCATGGCGCACTACATGTTGAAAAGTTCATGCTCCATGATACTGAATTTTGGGCAATAAAAAACCCGGTAAAGACCGGGTTTTTAAAAATTCTAGAAGTAAAATTACTTGATTTTAGCTTCTTTGTAAACCACGTGCTTACGTGCTTTAGGGTCGAATTTTTTGATTTCCATTTTCTCTGGCATAGTCTTTTTATTCTTATCAGTAGTATAAAAATGACCTGTTCCAGCAGAAGAAACTAAACGAATTTTATCACGCATGATCTGGTTCCTTAAACTTTTTCGCCACGGGCACGAATGTCAGTTAACACTGCATCGATACCTTTTTTATCGATAATACGCATTCCTTTCGGAGTTAAACGTAATTTAACGAAACGGTTTTCACTCTCAACCCAAAAACGGTGAGATTGAAGGTTAGGTAAGAAACGACGGCGTGTTGCGTTTCTTGCGTGAGAACGGTTGTTCCCTACGACTGGCTTCTTGCCTGTTACTTGGCAAACTTTAGACATTTGAGTCACTCCAAAATTAATTTCAGCTCGAGCTATATTTCCCCAAGACCGTCGCCTCGGGATCCTGAAAAAGGTGGCATATTATAGTGAAACTAAAAGTCGAATGCTACCCTTTCTCATACTTTAGCGCTTATCTATTAATTTTTTCTTTAATTACAGTTAGTTAACAACTAAAAAGCCCAACAATTGTCGGGCTAATTTTGATCTTTTCGGTTTAAATTTGTGCTTTTATTGTATCTTTGAGCTCAAAAGTTCAACTAACTGCGCTTTCTGATCTTTACTAGAAAGGTTATCAATCAAGATTCTAATGATATGCGATTTCGCTAATTTAGCATCTTTAGCTAACAAATTCAGTTCTGCAATTGCATCTTCACTGAGAGTAAAAGTAGCATGCCTAAATGGCTTATTGCTGCCTTTGGATTTTTCACGCTCAGTCACCTGCTTTTCAGCAAAAGATATGGCTTGTTTGAGATCTAAGTTTTTTGACTCAGGAGCCGCCCCTCGTTTAACAATTTCAGGCGTTCCTTTCGCGTAATTTTCTGCGTCAGAAATAAACTCATCGACCGTGAAAGTCTTTTTCTTAGTTTTGCCGTCCTTGTTCTTTTTGAGATCAGTTAAACTCATGAGAGTTGTCCGGTTTCATTGCCAGTAATTCTTCTGCAATAGCAATCATTTCTGCGGCTGCTTTACCATCAGGTTCGATTTCAATTACAGATGAACCTTTTTCTTCACTGTCGTCATAAACATTGCGATTAAAGGTAACAGCATTTAGTACATTTATGCCAAATGACGAGCAAACCTCTTTGGCTTCTAGAATACGAGTTGCTTGATTTGGTAGCGATGGACATTGTGTGATCACAAAAGATGCAAGCATTTTGGGGTTGACCATTTTACATGTACTTAGCATATCTTCCATATGCGGTACTGTTTTTAAATCTCTGCGTTTAGGCCTCAACGGAATAACCACATGATCAGCCACTGACATTGCCGCGCGCAGTGCCAAATTGTCTTGGCCGCCACAGTCGACAATCACATAATCATAATGTTGATTGAGGCTTAATAAATCGTTACGTATTTTACCGTACAATTGAATGCAGTTGATAGCAGGTAACGTGGGATCAGAGTTTCGTGCCTGAATCCAGTCAGACGTTGTGCGTTGCGGATCACAATCAACCATCAATACAATAGCTTTTTTATTACTAGCAAAAAACACCGCTAAGTTTTGCGCCAAACAGCTTTTACCGCTACCGCCTTTTTCCCCACCAACTAATATCATCATGATGTTATATTCCTATTACTGCAGTTTGGTTTATCCTAGTATGGGATAGTCCACTAATTATAGTACAAATCCAACTGAGTTGAATTTACGCTTTAGTCTCTAGCTGAAACGCAATTTCAAACCAGCCATTATCTTGTTTCATACAACGAAGAACTTCACCATTTAACGATTGAGATTTCGGTGTATTGGCTTTGAATGTAACGACTATGGACGTGTCTTTTGGTATTTCAATGTCGCTGTCAATCCGCAGGCCACCACGCGAGAAATCTAAACAGGCGACTTTCTTCGTTCGTTGATTGCCTGAGTTATCAGTCCAGCTAATATCTATAAGCTCTTTTTCCATGTCTAGCCGAAACGACTGACGGCGTTCTATCTCATGGTTACTGCTATCTGTCATAAGATGGTCCTTGGTTTTAATAAAATTTTATAGTGATCATTGTTTTAAAATTAACTGGCATTAGCATCAGATGCAACTTTATTCATCCAAATAATTCTCCATGCTCAGCAAACGAATAACACGAATGTCCGGCAATAATGACATGATCAAGAACACGCACATCAATCAGTGCTAGCGCTTTTGTTAAGTGCTGCGTGATGTCTTTATCAGCTAAGCTTGCTTCTGCAATGCCTGATGGGTGATTATGAGTCAAAATCACAGCAGCAGCTTTTTGTCTTAATGCCCGCTCGACCACCACCCTCGGATAAACCGCAGCGGCATTTATTGTTCCTTGAAATAGTCGCTCAAATTCCAACACGCGGTGCTGATTATCAAGAAATAATACAGCAAACACTTCACGGGTCTCACCACGTAATTCCGCAGTTAAGTAATCTTTGGTTGCTTGTGATGAAGTAAGCGCACTGCCTTGCGGTAAAGCCTCCGCTAGATACCTTTTCGACATTTCTAAACATGCTTGCAATTGCACAAATTTGGTTGTGCCTAAACCATTTGCTTGGCAGAACTCTTCTAAACTTGCCGAATAAATGGCGGAAATGCTGCCAAACGTCTGTAAAAGGTTTCGCGCCAAATCGACCACGTGACAGCCTTTGATCCCAGTCCTTAAAAATATCGCCAGTAATTCGGCGTCGCTTAAGCTATTTGCACCTAATCGTAATAGCTTTTCTCTTGGCCTTTCTTGACTAGGCCAATCTTTAAGGCGCTTTGTTGCTTCCATCTCTACATTCCTTGTTTGAATTGTTATACTCCTTGACAACCACGTCAATAAACAGTTTTAAGATTAGCAGGTTATGCAACTTCTACAGAATAAAAACATTGTCTTAGGTATCTCTGGCGGCATTGCCGCATATAAAGCACCTGAGTTAATACGCCGACTCACTGATCAAGGCGCTAATGTCAGGGCAGTACTTACCTCATCAGCAAAAGAGTTTGTGACCCCCCTGAGCTTACAAGCTGTTTCCGGTTATCCAGTTTCTGATAATTTACTCGATCCTGCGGCTGAGCTCGCCATGGGACATATTGAACTGGCTAAATGGGCCGATCTCATACTTATTGCGCCAGCAACAGCGAATACTATCGCAAAAATATGCCACGGCTTAGCAGACAACTTACTGACCACTATTTGCCTTGCAACAGCGGCTCCGGTAGCACTAGCACCCGCTATGAATCAACAAATGTGGCACAGTATTATAACGCAACAAAACATTATGCAACTGCGTGATAGAGGTCTCCACATTTGGGGGCCTGCAGCTGGCATACAAGCCTGTGGCGATACTGGTTTTGGCCGTATGCTAGATGTTCCAGATCTCGTAGAGCAATGTTGTCAGTTTTATCAATCAAAGTCGTTATCTGGTCAACATTGGGTGATCACGGCAGGCCCAACCCAAGAAGCCATTGATCCAGTCAGATATATCTCTAATCACAGCTCAGGGAAAATGGGCTACGCCATTGCACAAGCAGCAATAAACGCTGGGGCAAATGTTACCCTCATTTCCGGCCCAGTTAATATTACACCACCTAAAGGAGCTGAACTTGTGCCAGTGAAAAGCGCCCAAGAAATGCATCTACAGGCAATGGCATTAGCACCTACCGCAGATACTTTTGTCGCATGCGCTGCTGTAGCCGATTACAAAGTAGCTGACATAGCGACACAAAAAATCAAAAAATCTGCCGGCACCATGCAGATCAACTTAGTGAAAAATCCTGATATTGTTGCGGATGTTGCTGCCTTAAAGAACAAACCGTTTACGGTAGGGTTTGCCGCGGAAACACAAAATGTTCAACAGTATGCATTGGGTAAACTAAAGAAAAAGAATTTAGATCTCATTGCTGCCAATGATGTATCAGTCCAAGGTCAAGGATTTAACAGCGATGATAACGCGCTAATTGTTTATTCAACTGCAGCGGCTGTGCAGATTTCGCTCGCCTCTAAAGCAGAAGTCGCACGACAGCTAGTACAGGTCATCATTGATTATAAAAGCAACAGCGAGTAAGTAAGTCTATACAAACTTACACTCAGTTAAATACAATAATTAAGATATTTTGCTTGAAGTTGCGTTTAGACAAACGATAAAATCTTTCAATTAGGCGAAAACGATAACATCAAAAAATAGAGAAGCTTTATGTCTGCCACTCAGAAACTCAATCGTAAACAGCAAATTCTGGAATGCCTTGCACTGATGTTGCAAACCAGCCCAGGACAACGCATTACCACCGCAAAACTTGCAGCGGAAGTCGGTGTCTCTGAAGCGGCGCTTTATCGTCACTTTCCATCAAAAGCCCGCATGTTCGAAGGCTTAATCGAGTTTATTGAAGAATCTATCTTTTCTCGGATTAATCTTATCTTAACCGATCACAAAGAGTCATTAATTCGTTGCCATCATATGTTGCATGTCTTATTGATATTTGCAGAGCGTAACCCTGGCATGTGTCGTATTTTATCTGGCGACGCGTTGATGGGCGAGAATGAACGACTACGCAGCCGCGTCAATCAGTTCTTCGAAAAGCTAGAGTCACAATTTAAGCAAGTCTTGCGCGAGCGCAAACTACGCGAAGGAAAAAGCTTTACTATTAATGAACAAGCGTTAGCCAATATACTGGTTGCATTCGCTGAAGGAAAAATCAGCGGTTATGTACGTTCAGGCTTTGCGAAGAAACCAAGTGAAGAATTTGCCGAGCAATGGCAGTTTCTCATGGCGAGCAAATAGGTCGCTATTTGAGAAACGAAAACGCTGGCATTGCCAGCGTTTTTTATTTTAACTATATTTTGCTGTAAACAGCATGAAAATAATTATTTGAGGAAAGACTGTGTCGACACTAGCACATTTACAACCATCTTCTTTATGGCAACTGTTTGAAAAAATTTGCAGTATTCCACACCCATCAAAACATGAACAAAAGATTTCTTTGTGGATCCAACAATGGGCTACCGAGCAGGGGCTTAAGTTTATTGAAGATGAGGTCGGCAACTTAATCATTAAAAAGCCTGCAACTCAAGGCATGGAGCACAAGCGTGGTGTTATTCTTCAGGCACATATGGACATGGTGCCACAAAAAAATGCCGACACTAACCATGACTTTTTAACTGACCCAATTAAGCCTTATATTATTACTGAAGCTGATGGTGACTGGGTGACGGCTCAAGATACCACGCTTGGGGCAGACAACGGTATTGGCTTAGCATCAGCACTGGCAGTACTTGAAAGCAATGACATTCCTCATGGCCCGCTTGAAGTGCTAGTTACCATTGATGAAGAAGCGGGCATGACGGGTGCGTTTGGTTTAAAGCCAGGTCTCTTTGATGGCGACATCCTCATTAACACAGATTCCGAGCAGGAAGGTGAAGTTTACATGGGTTGCGCTGGGGGTATTGATGGCAGTGCAACTTTCGATTTAGATTTTGAACCAGTCAAAGACAATACGACGGCATTCAATTTATCTATTTCTGGCTTGAAAGGTGGCCATTCTGGTGTTGATATTCACACAGGCCGTGCCAATGCCAATAAGCTTTTGGTGCGCTTTTTATTAAGTGCCAGTGAGCAATTTGATCTTCGCGTTACTGAACTTAACGGCGGTAGCTTGCGCAATGCTATTCCACGTGAAGCTAATACCAGTTTCGTTATTGCCAATAAAGATATTGATACATTTAAGGCGGCATTGGATACCTATTTGGCCCAAATTAAGCAAAATTTAGCTTCCATTGAAACTGACATCGACATGTTACTCATTTCACCTGAAGAATTTGAACAATGCTGGACTGCGAATACTCAAACAAGGATATTGCGCGCGCTCAATGCCTGTCCAAATGGCGTTATCCGTATGAGTGATGATATTGAAGGTGTTGTTGAGACTTCCCTGAACTTAGGGGTGTTACGTTGTAAAGGCAAGAAATTTAATGCACTGACTTTGATCCGTAGTTTACATGACGACGGACGCGCAGAAGCCGAACAAACTGTCCGCTCGGTATTTGAACTTGCCAACGCTGACATTCAGTTTTCAGGTGCCTACCCAGGATGGAAACCCGATACCGATTCAGCCATCATGAATGTAGTACGAGATACCTATCAGTCTTTGTTTAACAAAGTGCCTGAGATCATGGTTATCCATGCAGGTTTGGAATGTGGTTTATTTAAGACCGCATACCCAAGTTGGGACATGGTTTCATTTGGACCAACCATCAAATTCCCACACTCTCCTGATGAAAAAGTCGAGATAGCAGCGGTCGAACTTTACTGGCAATTATTACTGGCCGTGTTGACTAACGTGCCAAACGTAGACGCCAACTAGATCGTATGCGCGTGTTTATAGACTAAAGTCTAATAAACACGCGCCTTTGATAGCGATAGAGTAGTGATGGGGAAATTTAAGGATATAATATTATGATTCAGCCAGACAAAATAATAATAGCTGATGATCATCCACTGTTTAGGCAGGCATTACTCGGTACACTCAAGCCTAAATTCAGTCGTGCCAGATGGTTTGAAGCGCAAACCATCGCTGAGCTGGAAAAGCACCTACATGATCATAAAGATTGTGACTTAGTGCTGCTTGATCTCAATATTCCTGGCGGTCACGGGTTCAACAACCTTGTTAATATCCGCCAGCATTTTCCACAGGTTCCTGTGATCATGATTTCCGCCCATGAAGACAATGATACGATTACAAAAGCCATTGAACTTGGGGCTTCGGGGTTTATTCCAAAGTCAACACCCATCGATGTAATTTACCAAGCCATTGTTGCAGTTATTGAAGGGAATGTTTGGTTGCCTCCACAATACAAAGCACCTGCAGCTGATACTCAATCAAGTGATATCGCCGAGCGCGTCGCCAGTTTGACCCAGCAGCAACATCGTATTTTAATGATGTTTGCTGAAGGCATGCTGAATAAACAAATTGCCTATGATTTGAACGTTTCTGAAGCAACAATCAAAGCACATGCAACAGCTATTTTTAGAAAGCTTAACGTGAGAAACAGAACCCAAGCGGTAATTGCCATTGGGCACCTTGATATTTCCGATAATATCGACAGCTAACCTTAAACCGAACATCAAATCTTTTAGCATCAACACACTCTTATTCACCCTATGAGTTTGGAGTGCAGTTTTTTGGTTATTTGAGCATTAATCAAGGCTCTTAACGCCCCCGGTTTTACCATTTTCCGCATGTAACCTAAGTCCGCATCTAGAGCTTTTTGCTCGATATTGGCTTCAGTGGTCGCTGTGATCAAAATTGCAGGTAAATAATAACTCACTGACTGGCGAAGTCGCCCAATCAGTTCAATACCATTTCTCTCTGGTGATAACTGATAGTCACTCAACACGACGTCAATACTGTATTTGTGTTGCTCAAAAACCTCCAGTGCACTTTCAAATGATTCAGCGGCAATTACGTCGCACCCCCAAGTAGACAACAACTCAACCATACCACTTAATACATCTTCATCATCATCAACACATAAAACGCTCAGCCCGTTCAGGGTGGTTCTATCATGGGTAACTTGAGTAATTGGTTTGGCTTTTTCTTCAACTTGTCCGACATTGATCATGAATTTGCAACCATGACCTTTTTGAGATTTAAGCGACAGCTTGTGACCTAATAATTGGCTAAGGCCTTGAGTTATATTGAGCCCAAGTCCTAACCCTTTAGTTGATAACGTTTGCTCATTGTTTAACTGAGTAAACTGCTCAAACACCATCGCCTGCTTACTTTCATCAATACCTGGTCCATTGTCTAGTACCTGAATGCTAATTTCATCGCCGTCCTTTCTTGCTCCGACAAAAACCCGACCAGGACTTGCGTACCTGAACGCATTGCCAATTAGGTTTTGGAGCATTCTGTGCAGTAATTGCTGATCTGAGTAGATCCAATAATTGGTTCTAGCAATCCTAAATTCTATTTGTGAATTCTCAGCCGACGCTGAAAATTCTTCAGCAAGTCTTCCTAACAAATCATCAAGTAAAAACGATTCAAATTGCGGTTTGATATTGCCGCTTTCAATGCGTGCTATTTCCCCGAGCTCATCCAATAAATCACTCGCCACTTTAAGTGAATGGCTAATATTATTGACCTGTCGGTGCTGATTATCAGTCAGCGAGCCTTGATAGGAAAGAGCTTCAGCAAACAATCGTGCGGCTTCCAACGGCTGCATGAGATCGTGGCTACAGGCTTTCAGATATAAACTCTTTTTGGTATGCGCCTGTTCAGCATTTTTTCTAGCTTGGGTGAGCTCTCTATTAGCCAATGCCAATTTTTCGGTTCGTTCGTTGACTAACGCTTCAAGATCGACATTTTCGGCCTTTAACAACTGTTCAGCTTGTTTGTATGCCGTAATGTCAGAAAACAACATAACAAAGCCACCGTCCGGCAAGGGATTACCCTCTATGCGTATCACTTTGCCATCTAATTCTCGTTCAGATTGATGAGAGCTCCCCTGACGCAGAAATTGAATTCGTCGATGCACTTGCTCTTCAATATCACCCGGACCACACACACCTCGCTTAACATTATATGTAATTAGTGTTGCAACTGGCGCGCCGCTATATATCAATGACTCAGGGTAGTCAAATAAATCCAGATATTTACTGTTCCACGCCACGAGGTTCAAGTCACTGTCGATAATTGAGATACCTTCACTAGCGTTCTCAATCGCACTTTGTAATAAGTTTTGACTAAATTGCTGTTTTTGACTTGATGCTTCTTCCACCAGAAGTGCCAGTTCATCTAACGCAATATCCCTTCCTTCAAGTGCTGAAGATAAAACTAAGCGTGCAGATGATGCACCCATCACACTCGCTAAGGTATTTTCAGTGTGCTCAAGCAGTAGCTGATTAAAGCGAGCGCCTTTTATTCCATCAGCAGTGCATTCATGTATAAATAGCGCAAAACTCACTTGCGCTTTTTCTTCCCCAACAAAACGAGAAACCAATAGTTCAAGCTCTTTGGCATCAACATATTTCTTTTTTTGCACACTGGAAATTGTCGGAGAGCGCCATTCTAAGAATATTGATGCCTGCACACGCTCTTGAACACTTTGTCGACTCATTTGGGAAATGATGTAAATAACAAAAATATTGGCCGACAAACTGATAATAGTAACAATGGTATTAACTGAACCCATACTTTCATTGAGCGGGGACGCATACAAACCAAACTGCGGTAAAAAGCTCAATATCAACCATAATAAAAAGCCAATCAAAATGCCGGAATAAACCCCAGTTAAACTGGCCCGTCGCCAATAAAAAGCGGCTATAAGTGCAGGGGTTAACTGAGCAAATGCACCAAAGGCAACTTCACCTAATGACGACAAAGTATCGGGAGACGCCATTAAAAAGACACTGTACCCAAGTAAAATAACAACAAGGACTAAGGCTTTACGAATATTAAGCAATTTGACCCTAAAGTCGTCGTAATTAATATCAGCATGAGTTGTTCGCATGCGATAAATCAACGGAAAGACGATCTCATTACTCAACATAGTACTCAAAGCAATGGCCGAAATGATCACCATTGAGCTCGCCGCTGAAATTGCGCCTAAAAAAGCCAGCAGCGATAACCATTGCTGATTCCCATAATCCGGTAAAAATAGCACATAGGTATCTGAAGGTACTTGGTCGCCTAATAAATGGTGGCCTGCCAACCCTAAAGGAATAGCGAATATTGCAAACGCCAAAATGTATATTGGAAATAATTTACGACTAAGCTCAGTGTGCTTCTCATCTTGAAGCTCAACAACCATTACTTGAAATTGCCTAGGTAAGGCTAAAAATGCCGCCATCACAATAATCAGCAGCGCAAACAAAGACGCCAAATTAGGCAAGGTGAATTGACTGTCGAGTTTTATATTGGCGTCCGTTACTCGCCACAACTCCATCGGAGAGTCAAACAAGAAAAAGGTGACAAAAATACCTACAGCCAAAAATGAGGTCACTTTCACCAATGATTCAAACGCTATCGCCAGCATAACTCCAGGGTGGCGCTCCGTAACATCAAGATGCCTAATGCCAAATATAATGGTAAATCCCGCCAAACATAAACTAACAATCAAACCGAATTTCCAAGACGCTATCGATTGCTGAACTTGCAGTTGCTCAAAGGAGTAGACGATCGCCTTAAGTTGCAATGCAAGGTAAGGCATGGTGGCAACGAGAGCGACACAGGTCACCATAATCGCTAATTTATGAGATTTACCAAATCTTGCCGCAAGCAAGTCGGCAATCGAGGTTAAATTTAGTTTTAAACTCACGCGGATAATTCGCTGAATAAGTGGCCAAGCGAAAATAAAAAGTAGTATGGGGCCGAGGTAAATGGGTAAATGCGAGAGAAAGTTACTGGACGCTTGACCTGTCGTACCAAGAAAGCTCCATGAAGTACAATAAACGCCTAATGTCAGCGCATAAATAATCGGTTGCCAGCGTTTGGCCAGCTTATGTCGGTATTTATCGCCGGTATAGGCAATAAAAAAAAGTAAACCAATATAACTTAAACTGATTGTAACCAGCTGCCAGTTGGCAAACATCTATCACCCTTTTATTGAAATTATTATGTTGATGTATTAACGCGTGGTTTGAGTATAAAACTCACTGATATATTGACCACCCTTTATATTAACAATAACACGTAATTTTTGTTTTTGTCCTTGTTCAGAAATTGTATCTCTTAGGTTTGTTTTGTGATGCCAATAGTATGGGTTGTCTTCCATTTCCAGCTGATATCCCTGTGTTTGCTCACCCACAGTAAAAAGTATCGCATTGTCAATTGGAAAGGTTGAGTTAACAAATGTATCGCCTTGCTCATCATAAACATTCACTTGAAATTCTCCTGCCGATAGCACGCACTTTTTATTGATGATGTCGCAATGCCCTTCAGGCACTAACTGAAATACTCGTTGCTGCTGCGCTTTGTATTCCAAGTAATAATCTGAGGCAATATAGCCGCCTAACAGTAAAAACGGAGCCACCATAATGGCAACTTTTGAGTGTCTATTCATATTTACTCCTACAACATCAAGCTGATGCTAACGCTTTGATAACTAATATAAAGATAAAGGCTCTTTATTACTATTGAAATAAAGAGCCTTTTAAACGGGTGTCTTTCATCACTCAATCTATACGAGGAGTATTGAACTAATCACCTAAACCTTTATTAGGCGACATTGACTAATGGTCGTGTGCTGCCGATACACCACCGTGAGGTGTACGGAAATTATCCACCATTTCTTGGATATGAGCTGGTGCTGGCCCCGTTACTTTTAACACGGTAAATGCAACGGCAAAGTTAACCAATGCCCCTACTGCACCAAACGCATTTGGCGAAATGCCTAAGAACCAATTTGGTCCCATATCACCTAAGAACGATGTACCAGGAATGAACATAACGCCCTTATGCTGGAATACATAAAGCATTGTCACGCCAATACCAGAACACATGCCCCATACCGCTGCTGTACCACTCATCTTCTTAGCAAATATACCCATCATTAAAGCAGGGAATATCGACGATGCCGCTAAACCAAAGGCTAGCGCCACCGTTCCTGCGGCAAAACCAGGCGGATTTAAACCGAGATAACCAGCCACTAATATGGATAAGGTCATCACGACACGACCAGCGAGAAGTTCATTTTTTTCAGACATGTCTGGCGTCAATATGCCTTTCATCAAATCATGAGAAATTGAGGAGGATATGGCCAGCAATAAACCTGCGGCGGTTGACAGTGCTGCCGCTAAACCACCGGCTGCAACTAAGGCAATAACCCAATTAGGCAAATTAGCAATTGCAGGGTTAGCAAGTACCATAATATCACGGTCAACTTTTACCATTTCATTGGTTTCTGCGTTGGCAGTGTATTGCACTTTACCGTCGCCATTTTTGTCTTCAAATTTCAATAGACCCGTTTGTTCCCAGTCTTTAAACCACTGAGGACGTTCGGCATATTCCATGTTCTGACCCGCTGCCGGCTCAATCGTATTCATCAAGTTAAAGCGTGCCATCGCACCAACTGCTGGAGCAACCGTATATAACAATGAGATGAATACTAACGCGTAGCCTGCTGATTGACGTGCAGCTTTTACTGAAGGTACAGTGAAAAAGCGCATGATGACATGAGGAAGACCTGCTGTACCGATCATCAGAGACATGGTGTAAGCAAACATATCTAACGTACCGTTCATATTTGACGTTGTGTACTCTTTAAAGCCTAAGTCAGTCACTACCATGTCCAGCTTATCAAGTAAGTAAACACCAGAGCCATCTGCTAACGTGCTACCTAAACCTAATTGAGGAATAGGGTTGCCGGTAAGCTGCAATGAAATGAAAATAGCGGGAATAGTGTATGCAAAAATCAATACACAATATTGAGCAATTTGCGTGTAGGTAATGCCTTTCATACCACCTAACACTGCATAGACCCATACCACGAACATACCAATGTATAGACCCATGTCATATTCAACTTCTAAGAAGCGAGAGAAAGCAACACCAACACCTTTCATTTGACCAATGATGTAAGTTAATGAGGCAATAATTAAACACACTACCGCTACAACACGTGCGGTTTTAGAGTAATAGCGATCTGAAATAAATTCAGGGACAGTGAACTTGCCGTGCTTACGCATATAAGGTGCTAACAGCATGGCCAACAATACGTATCCACCGGTCCAACCCATGAGGAATACAGAGCCACCGTAACCTAAGAAAGCAATAAGACCAGCCATTGAAATGAATGACGCTGCACTCATCCAATCAGCACCAATAGCCATACCATTTTGCATTGGCGTTACGCCACCGCCTGCAACGTAAAAGTCACTGGTTGAACCCGCACGGGCCCACCATGCAATCGCAAAGTACATCCCGAAAGAGCCGAATACCGCAATATAGGTATAGAGTTTTAACTCATCCATTACGACTCCTCCACATTATATTTTTTGTCTAATTGGTTCATTTTGGCCGTATACCAAAAAATTAATCCGACGAAGGTGTAGATAGATCCTTGTTGAGCAAACCAAAAGCCTAATTTATAGCCACCCAAACGGATCGCATTAAGCGGTTCTACAAGTAACAAACCAAAGCCGAAAGATACAACGAACCAAATCGCGAGACAGATAAAGATTAAACGCAGGTTTTCCTGCCAATAACTTGTCGTTTCCACAATTATTCTCCTCGTTAACGCCTGTATTTTTTAGAGTAATTATTAAGGCCTAGTTCATCTAGGAAGTAGCCCTTGAGTTAGTTTGTTAGTGAACAAGACCCAGTGAACAATCAAATGAGATTTATCCACTATCAAACTAACTTACGCTAAACATTAGCAACGAATGATTTCGCAAGGTATTCAACTTTAGTCTAGGTTTGCTTCAAAGCATTTGACTATCATGACGTTAGTCCACAAAATTTACTTGCATCAACCCCAAGGTGAATGGCAATGGATAACGAACTCAGCGAAATTTATGCATTTATCAAGGCGACAACGCCTTTCGAACCATTAAGTGAAATGGCGATTTTCCACTTAGTCAGGCAAATTAATATTTGCTACGTGGTGAAAGAGCAATTTTTGCCACCAGAGTCCTTTGATACACCACATTTTTACATTGTTAGAAAGGGCGCGCTCAGTTACCTTGATATCGATGGCACTCTATTGGGCAAATACGGTGAAGGTGATATTTGTTCTATTTTTGCCTATCCTGAAAAATACGCTGACATCCGTGTGCATGTCGACGAAGATTGCCTCATTTATGCCGTTAGCAAGACAGATTTGTTAGCCGCAGTCGTTGATTACCCTCAAACGGTGCAATTTTTTGAGCAATCAGCTGAAGAGCGACTAAAGTCCACAGTGTCGCAGCTTCATGAAGAAGCGATCATCAATTCGTCGTTATCAAATACCGCGCTTGAGCAGCTATACCAATCACCTGCCGCCAGCATAAATATCGGCCAAAGTATCGCTGATACAGCAAGAACAATGACGGAACTAGGTTACTCTTGTTTAGTGGTGGTTGATAACAATGACGAGGTTAAAGGAATAGTAACCGATAAAGACTTTCGTCGACGCTGTATTGCTCAAGGCATATCACCAAATGAACCAATACACACCATTATGACCCCCAATATCACCACATTAGATTTACGCCACACCGCTTTTGATGCACTGGTTTTAATGACAAGTCACCATATTCATCATTTACCTATTACCAAACAGGGACAGCTCGATGGCATGCTAACCATTACTGATCTGATGCATTATGAAGGGCAAAATGCCATCAATCTAAGCAGCTTAATACATCGCGCGAAATCGATCGAAGCACTCGTGGACATTGGCAAGATGTTACCTAAGCTACAGCTTAAAATGACGAAACTTGGCACCACAGCAGAGCAAGTCGGTAAAAGCATCAGCGCCATTACTATGGCTTTTACTATTCGGTTGATTGAACTTGGCGAGGCAAAACTCGGCGAGGCGCCCGTATCTTATGCATGGTTAGCCGCGGGCTCACAAGCGAGGCAAGAACAATTTGCCCATTCAGATCAAGATAATGCACTCATCATCGACAACAGTGTCACCGAGGCACAACTCCCTTGGTTTGAACAACTAGCGCAATTCGTCTGTGATGGTCTAAATGCCTGTGGTTTTGTTTATTGCCCTGGCCAAGTCATGGCCACTAATCCGAAATGGCGGCAAACAGAGCAGCAATGGCATTTGTACTTTCAACAATGGATAGACACTCCAGACCCTAAAGCACTAATGCACTGCAGCATCTTTTTCGATTTAACCACCGTTTATGGAGACAAAATGTTATTGGAGCGAGTGCGCAGCGCCATGCTCAGAAAAACTCAAAAATCGAGTTTATTCATCGCACATTTGTCAAAAAACGCTCTGCAGCATAAACCGCCACTGGGTTTTTTCAGGGACTTTGTCTTGAGTTCAAATGGCAAAGATAAGAAAAGCATGGACTTAAAGCACAATGGCGTTGCGCCCATTGTAGATTTAGCACGAATTTATGCGCTCAGTGAAGGGATAAGCTCAGTCAATACTATTGAGCGATTGCAGCAAGCATCTGGAACCAAATCGCTAACCAAAGGAGCAAGCGCCAATTTAATTGATGCCTTTGAGTTTTTAGGCAGCTTGCGTTTGAGCCATCAGTCCAACCAGCTGGCCGCTGAAGAAACAGCAGATAACTACCTAGCGCCGAAAGAAATCTCACGCCTTGAACGAGAACACCTAAAAGATGCATTCAAAGTGATTAAAACCATGCAAGATAACCGACAGTCGACGTATTAAGGTACACCTAGCATGTTAAATTCACTTTTTGGCTTAAACGCAAAACGAAAGCGTCAATTGAAAAAAGCACCATCTGGTCCAATACGAGAGTTTTTATCGGTGCCGTTTCCTGAGCCAAATACGCCTATTGATCAAGTCCCTATACTTGCGCTAGATTTTGAAACCACAGGTCTAGATCCAATCGACGACCAATTGCTCAGCATTGGCTACGTTGACTTGCTGAATCATCGGATTAAATTGTCGACGGCAGAGCACTTTATCATCAAATGTCAGCTGCGATTAGCCGCTGAAAATGTTGTCATTCACCAAATAACCGAGCAAGAAAAACTCTGTGGTGTCGAGTTGAAATTCGCCATAGAAAAACTGCTTAATGCCCTAGCAGGAAAAGTGATGCTGGCTCATTTTGCTAAAATAGAAATCAGTTTTTTGGCACAAGCCTGTAAACAGCTGTACGGTTTTGTACCTGTTTTTCCCGTTATTGATACATTGGCAATTGCCAAACGTCGCTTGGACATGCGACAAGCCGATTATCACCCGTCAGAATTACGGCTGACCAATCTTCGCGAAAATTATGGATTGCCTGCTCATTACGCTCACAATGCGTTAAACGATGCGATCGCAACGGCAGAGTTATTGCTGGTTGATTTAGCTACTCACAATAATGCAAATAGCCTTCTAAGGGATATATTAAGGTAAAAAAACAGGCAATGACGATAACAGTAATTATCTCGGGTATTGTCAATGCCTGTACAAAATTGAAAAGGAAGGAAGTTTACCAAATAACAAAAAATTCAGGGGTTATGCTGTCTGCTGATGCTTTTTAAGCATCGTAAATAGAGCATCTTTTAGATGTAGTCGTTGTTTTTTCTGCTGTTCCAAATATTCATCAGCTGTGTTTTCCACGCCTTGCTCTATGCGGATCACTTCGTGATCTAATTCATGGTACTCCTTAAACAAACGTGCAAAACGAGTATCATTCATTTTAAGGTGATGGATTTCTTCTTTAAATTCTGGAAATTCGTGATGTAAATCGTGTTTTTCATTTAACATAAGATTGTCCTAGTTAGCGCAATTAATACAAAAATCGGTATAAGGTAAAGCGTTCAAACGCGCTTGGGCAATTTGTTCGCCACATTCAGTACATTGACCAAACGCATCGTCTTTAATCCGTTGTAATGCGTGATTAATTTGCTTGAGCTCCTCTTTGGCTTCATCACGGATCACGTTAAGCACTTGGTCGTTTTCACACTCTGTCGTTTGCTCAGCAAAATCTGCCGAACGACCTTTTTGAAAATCATTAGTTATTGCTTCAATACGCTGACTGAGCTGCTGTTTTTTCGCAGTCAATTGTTCAAATAATTGTTGAGCGACCATAACTATCTCCTCGTTGATGAATTCAGTTTACCCCGATGATTTTGACTTATATTGATCTGGCACAATGTCGATACATCTTTGTAATTTTTTGATCTTTCAATGCAACGTATCGCCGGAATGAAGTACTTTAATATCCCTTGTTATGTTAAGGCATTCAATTAATTAACTAACCTTTACGCTCTAACTTATAAAGATTTAATGTATCAATTTGAGATGCAATTGGTCGCCACTACGACTAAAGTCTAAGACGAAATAACTGGATTTTAGACTTAGGTCTAATTTCTAATAGTGAGATTAAAACTTAATGTAATAAACATAGAAATCAACTTGCCTGCTCGGTAAGTCACGGAGACAACAAATGACCGAAACTAATAAAAACGATATTTTTTACCCCAGCCAAGAGGTGATTGACCAAGCCAATGTCAGCGACTATCAGGCACTTTATGATTACTCTGTTAATGATCGTGAGGGCTTTTGGGCCGAGCAAGCCGAAACTCTAAGCTGGTATAAAAAATGGGACAATGTTTTGGATGAATCCAATGCCCCATTTTATAAATGGTTTGACGGCGGCGAAATCAATATCGTTCACAACGCGGTTGATCGCCATTTAGAAAACGCTAATCGCAATAAAATGGCGATTATTTGGGAAGGTGAAAATGGGCAAGTCAGAAACTTTTCATACAACGGTTTAAACCGTGAGGTTTGCCAGTTTGCCAACGTCCTAAAAAGCATGGGCGTTCAAAAAGGCGATATCGTAACCATTTACATGCCACAAATTCCTGAACTGGTCTTTGCTATGCTCGCTTGCGCCAAAATAGGCGCAATTCATTCCGTCGTATACGGAGGCTTTAGTACGGAAGCTTTAGCCTCACGTATCGACGATGCCCATTCGCGCGTTCTTATCACTGCCGATGGCGGTTGGCGACGCGGAAAGCAAATTGATCTCAAATCAATTGCTAACGAAGCGATGCAGCGCTCACCGTCAATTGAAGTTTGTATTTGTGTAAAAAACAACGAGTTAGACGTTGAAATGGAACCAGCACGTGACTTTTGGTTGCACGACTTAAAGGCGCTTCCTATCGCAAGTCCTAAATGTGAAACCGAGCCAACCAGCGCTGAAGACCCACTATTCATTCTGTATACCTCGGGTACGACAGGCAAGCCCAAAGGTATGTTACACACGCACGGTGGCTACGCAGTTTATACTTCAACCACACACCGAATGGCATTTGATATTAAGCCACAAGACAGATGGTGGTGTGCGGCAGATCCAGGTTGGATCACCGGACATAGTTACATTGTTTATGGACCATTGATCAATGGTGCCACCATCATGTTATATGAAGGTGCGCCTAACTACCCTTACCCGAACCGCTGGTGGCAAATTATTGAAAAGTACGGCATCAATATTCTGTACACGTCACCAACAGCAATTCGCGGCTTAATGCGTTTTGGCGACCGCTGGCCACAAAAACATGATTTATCAAGCCTTCGCTTATTAGGTAGCGTCGGTGAGCCAATCAACCCTGAGGCATGGAAATGGTACCACCATGTAATCGGCCAAGATAAATGCCCAATCATTGATACTTGGTGGCAAACAGAAACCGGTGGTTTCATGGTCTGTCCGTTACCAATAACGCCTTTAAAACCAGGCTCTGCTACTAAACCATTTTTTGGAAATGAAATGTCGGTAGTAGATGACGATGGCAACGACGTGCCTGAAAATGAAGAAGGTAAATTAATCATTAAAAACCCTTGGCCAGGTATGGCTAGGACAATCTTCAAAGATGATGACCGCTATAAAGACTTATATTGGTCACAGGAAGAAGATGGCAGCTGGCGATACTTGGCCGGTGATAGTGCCAAGATCGATGAAGATGGTTACATTTGGGTCATCGGTCGTATGGACGAAGTACTTAAAGTCAGTGGTTATCGCTTAGGTACAGCGGAAATTGAAAGCGCGTTAGTAAGTCATCCTGCTGTTAGTGAAGCTGCTGCTGTTGGCCTACCACACGAGCTAAAAGGTAACGCAATTCATACCTACGTTATTTTGAAACAAGGCATTGAAAAGAGCAAAGAGTTATCACTCGAGCTGCGAGAACATGTTGCTAAAGAAATGGGCCGAATTGCCATGCCTGAAACTGCAGACTTTGTTGACGCGTTACCGAAAACTCGCTCAGGAAAAATCATGCGTCGTGTGCTTAAAGCGA
Source organism: Thalassotalea atypica (assembly GCF_030295975.1). Taxonomy (NCBI): domain Bacteria; kingdom Pseudomonadati; phylum Pseudomonadota; class Gammaproteobacteria; order Alteromonadales; family Colwelliaceae; genus Thalassotalea; species Thalassotalea atypica. Next base: position 173,046 of record NZ_AP027364.1, on the reverse strand, counting down.
GAGCTTTAGGACAAGACGAAGGTGACTTAAGTACATTAGAAGAATAAACCTAAAGGCACAGGGGTCTCTCTGTGCCTATTACAACAAGCTAAATAGCCGATAGACATAATAATAAACTCGGAAACTTCTATTCCAGTCTCAAGGCTATAAATACCGGAGAGAACAATGAATAAGAACAAGCTTTTCAATAAGGCCGCATTCGTGTGCGCGCTAATCGCCACTTCTGGTGCTGCTCAAGCAGGCTATGAGATTAAGTTATCAGAGACAGACTCCATTACTTTCGGGGGCTTCATCAAGATTGATGGCCGATATGTCGATGGTAATGTCGCTTATCGTGATTTTTGGATCGGCGGTGGCACAAAGCTGCCTGAGGATCAATCTCAAACAAAGTTTTTTGCTAATGAATCGCGCTTTAATATGAAGTTTGTTCACGGCGAGGTGACCGGTTTTCTAGAGATGGATTTTTATGGCGGCGGTGGTAACCAAGTCATTTCTAATTCATCCCATCCGAGGTTACGCCACGCATTTATAAAATATAAAGGATTAACTGCTGGTCAAACATGGACAACGTTTATGAACACCAGCGCATTAGCAGAAACTGCGGACTTTGCTGGCCCTATGGTGGGTGAAGTTTTCGTACGAAACACTATGTTCAAGTATGACTACGGTAACTTATCTATTGCGCTAGAAAACCCTGAATCTTGGGGCAACGACAGTATTGATGACTCGCCTGACGCCGACTCCGCCAGTGACGATGTACCAGATATTATTGGTCGATACACCTTCAAAGGAGACTGGGGTAATGTAACCACTTCAGCATTGGTAAGACGCTTAAATTTCACCAATGGTGATACTGAAACGGCCGTTGGTTTTTCCGTAGCCGGTCGTATTAAAACCGTAGGTAAAGATGATTTTAGATTCCAGGTACATCAAGGCGAAATGGGCCGCTATGTCGGTGTTACCGCTGCTCCAGACGTATACAACGGTGAAGTAGAAGAAACAACCGCGTATATGGCTGCTTATCGTCACTTTTGGACTGAAGATATTAGATCATCCGTATTCTATGGTTACATTGAAACTGACGAATCTGATCGTGAACGTACACAAGTGGGCATTAACGTATTTAAAAATTATACGCCTAAATTATCGTTTGGTTTTGAGGTGGGACAATTTGAAATGAAAGATGTAGATGCAGATTCTTTCTACACCCAAGTTTCAGCGAAATACGTTTTATAGTCAATCAAACAAGTTCCAAGAAAACCCGTAAGGGTGGCTTTTTAGGGAGACGTCATGTCTCCCTTTTTTTTATGCGAGCGCTATCCAAACCAACGTTTGAGATCGCCTTGCTCTTTGAGTATTTCAATCCCTTTTGACACTTGTTCACAATGAATTTTTCCATAACCATGGTCAGGAAAAACAAAGAAAACATCTAATAGCGCTACAGGCCTATCTACATCGTACTCAAGTTGAGCAACCATTTTTGATTGTTTAATGGCTGCAATAGTGGAATGCACATCACCAATAATAACGTCTATACGACCTGCAAACAGTTTTTGCAAATTGACGGTGTCATTGTTGACTCGATGCAAAGCAATGTTTTCATTGTTTATGATAGCCAAACCATAGCTGTACCCTTTAACAGCCCCTACTCGTTTCCCTTCTAAATCAGAGGCATCCAGAATAGGAGGTTCACCTCGACGAGTTATTGCAATAATTTTCTTTTGCATAAAACTCACCGTTCGGCACGAAGGTAATGGGCGAAATTCTTCAAGCTCAGGAAAGTAGCTATACACTGCACCAGTCTGAAAACTCTTTTGAACTCTTACTGTTGGCATGAGTGACAAATTGAACTTAATCTGCTGAACTTGTTCCAGTTTTCTTAACATATCAATCATCACGCCCTTGGATTCACTCTCAACCAAACCCGGAATGTAATAGCTACTAATATCAATATGTTCAATATTTGTGCAATGACCTACACTAACCACTAACATTAAGATAGCGCACACAGCCCTTTTAGATTGAGCTATCAAGGTGTCATTAGCACAATAATTCATTATTTTTTAAGCTTAGCCAAGGCATCAGCAAAGGCATTTCCCATCGCAGCATTACCTGGTGCTTTATCTTTTCTAGGCTTTTGATGGTGAGGCTTGTTTGCGACTTTAGCATGATGACGTTTATCCTGAGCTGGCTTATTTTCCCCGCCTTTTCCGTGAGGGCGTTTAGCTATATTTGAAGCTTTGTCATCTAGTCGCATGGTCAAATTGATACGCTTTCTTGCGACATCAACATCAAGTACTTTCACTTTAACAATGTCGCCAGCTTTAACGATTTCTCTAGGGTCACTAATGAATTTATCGGTGATTGCAGAAATATGTACTAGTCCGTCTTGATGAACCCCTAAATCAACAAAAGCACCAAAGTTAGCAACATTGGAAATTACCCCTTCTAACATCATGCCCACTTCAAGATCGGCAATGGTTTCCACACCATCTTTAAAGGTTGCGGTTTTAAACTCTGGACGTGGATCACGTCCCGGCTTTTTAAGCTCAGTGATAATATCACTCAGTGTTATTTCACCAACATGTTCAGTGACAAAATCGGCGACATCAACTGTTGATAGTAATTCATTATTCGCCATCACATCATTTGCATTTGATTTTAATGATTGAATGATATCATCAACAACCGCATAGCTTTCTGGGTGTACACCAGTGTTATCAAGCGGGTTTTTCCCGTCACGAATTCGTAAAAATCCTGCCGCTTGTTCAAATGCTTTAGGACCTAATCGAGCCACTTTTAACAGTTCTTTACGATTATTGAATCGGCCGTGTTCGTCGCGGTATTGCACTACATTATTGGCCATTGTTTTCGACAAGCCAGCAACATGAGTCAATAGCGCCGGTGAGGCACTGTTTAAATCAACGCCTACTTTATTCACACAATCTTCTATGACATCTTCTAGTGAACGCGTTAGTTGGCTTTGATTCACATCATGCTGATATTGGCCAACGCCAATCGCTTTAGCGTCAATCTTAACAAGCTCCGCTAATGGATCTTGCAATCGACGAGCAATAGACACCGCGCCACGGATCGAGACATCTAACTCTGGGAATTCATTCGCAGCGAGTTCAGAAGCTGAATAAACCGAAGCCCCTGCTTCACTGACGGTAATTTTTCTCGGCTTTTGGGACTCAAACTGCTTAATGACTTCCGCCACCAATTTATCTGACTCACGAGAACCCGTGCCATTACCAATCGCTATCAGTTCGACCTTATGCTGTCGACATAGGTTAACCACGGTTCTCACAGATTTATCCCAGTTATTTTGCGGAGCATGAGGGAATATGGTGGCGGTTTGTAACAATTTGCCAGTACCATCTACAATGGCAATTTTACAACCTGTTCTTAAACCAGGATCTAACCCTAAGGTCACTTTCGCGCCGGCCGGTGCGGCCATTAATAAATCGCTTAAATTCTTAGCAAAAACATCAATTGCTTCAATTTCAGACTTGTCCCGTAAATTGCCAAAAAACTCTGTTTCTAAACTTTGACTTAACTTAGTTTTCCATGTGCTGGCGATCACTTTTTCAATGAACTTTGCGCCGGCTTGTGCAGATAGCCTAAAATCAAAATGTTCCATCATCAATTGTTGCGCGGACGAGTGGTACTTGCTATCTGATTGTGGATCAACATCAATACTTAAGCGTAGGAAGCCTTCATTTTTACCGCGTAACATTGCTAACATTCGATGCGACGGCACTGATTTTAGCGATTCAGAATGTTCAAAATAGTCTTTGTATTTAACTGCATCTTGCGTTTTGGCTTTGACCACCTTACTGACAATATGTGCTTGTCGGTTTAATAACTTTCTCAATTTTGACAATAAGTCAGCATCTTCACTGATACGCTCTGCCAAAATTGCCGTTACTCCATCAAGCACTGACTCAATATCAGTAAATCCAGCATCTGCATTGAAAAAATGCACAGCTTCTTGTTCAGGGTTTAATTGGACATTGGCGAACAGTTTATCTGCTAAAGGTAACATGCCAGCCTTAATTGCGATTTGCCCTTTGGTTCTGCGCTTCGGTTTGAAAGGAAGATATAAATCTTCCAAACGAGTTTTGTTGTCTGCACTGTCAATGGCTCGCTTTAACTCTGAGGTTAGTAAGCCTTGTTGCTCAATATTGGTTATTACAACTTGGCGGCGCTCCGCCAGCTCACGCAAATAATTCAGTCTCGTGGATAATTGACGAAGGTGATTATCATCTAGCCCCTGCGTCGCCTCTTTTCGATAACGTGCGATAAACGGTACAGTAGCGCCTTCATCCATTAATTTTATCGCCGCATCAATTTGGGCTGGTTTAACATTAAGTTCTTGAGCGATTTGGTGAGAAATTTGCGTCATACAGAGGAGACCTTTGAGAATCTTGGTAATAATTTTGGATAATACAATGTCCCAAAGTATATACTGTTGCGGGCCATTATTGAGTATAAATTTTTATTTTCGTAGCAAAATACTCGCTTTATTTTATTCGTGTCATGCTCCCTATGTTCATGCACCTTATAAAATCAGCCAATGGTCGCAAAATCATCTATATAATTAGAAAACTCATAACGACTCTCCTAGTCTGAAAGTTAGCACAGGAGGTTTTAACAATGAGTTATTCTAAACGACAATTTATTAAACACGTTGCTGCAGTGAGTGCACTGACGAGTATCCATCCACTCTTTTTAACCTCTGCTTCAACGACGCCTCCCAAAAATGAAGTGAACGTTTTCCCAATTGGCATGGGCACGTGGATCACGTTCAATGTTGGGCAAGATAAAGCATTGCGTTTACAACGTGCTCAAGTGTTAAAAACCTTTTTTGAACTAGGCGGGCAAATGGTCGACTCCTCGCCAATGTATGGCTCAGCAGAAGAAGTTTTAGGTTTTTGTTTTCAACAGCTAAACGGCACTAACAATTTATTTTCTGCCACTAAAACATGGACCTCTTCATTGCCCGAGGCCAAACAACAATTTGTTGATTCTCAGCAGCGCTGGCAGCTACCAAATTTCGATTTACTTCAAGTGCATAATTTAGTGGCATGGCAACAAAACCTAGCGATGCTGCGTGAACTAAAACAGCAAAAGCTTATCCGTTATATCGGTATTACCACTTCTCATGGCCGCCGACACAATGAACTTTTAAAAATTATGCAAAATCAAGAGATTGATTTTGTTCAGCTCACCTACAATATTGACGACCGTGAAGTAGAGCGACGGATTTTACCACTTGCGCATGAACGCGGTATCCGTGTCATTGCCAATAGGCCGCTTCAAGGTGGACGACTGATGGACTTAACCAACAATAAGGCCTTACCATCATGGGCAAGTAAGATCGGTTGTCATAATTGGGCGCAGTTTTTCTTACGGTTCATTATATCTCACCCCGCGGTGACTTGTGCGATTCCGGCAACTTCAAAGGTCGAACATATGGTCGAGAATATGGGCTCGGTGAACAACATTCCTCTACCAAACGCTCAAGAGAGAATTAAGATGATTAACGCGTTCAAGGCGTTATGATGACCGAATGGTTCAGTTACTCCCTCGAAGATTTTTTACTGTTTTCACCTGAGGTGTATTGGCGGCTGATCCAGCAACATAGCGTTAATTTTGGGGCAATAGCCATCGTTATTGAAGTCATCGCCATAATTGCTTTTTACTATCTCAAACATAATCACAAGCGCCAAATCGTCATTACTATACTCATCGGGGCGTGGTGCAGTGTGGGTTGGTTTTTCTTTATCAAACAATATGCTGCCATTAATACCTTCGCCCAATATCTGGGTTACGCATGCTTAATACAAAGTCTATTTCTTCTCATCAGCTTACTAAAAGAACGCACCAGTATTCAGCAAGTTTCTTTGACAATGAGTGTTGATACTTGGTCCAGATTACAAAATAACGTTACTTTGATTTGTTTGAGCTCTGTGATTATTTTTCCCGTGCTCGCCGCACTGCTCGGCTTCAACTGGGGCACCGGTGTTATAGGAATATTGCCTTTGCCCACTATCACTATTTCTCTAATTTCTGTGCTTCTGTTTAAATCAAGAATGCGATTATTCCTCCTCCCGATCCCTACTATTTTGTTGGTCATCGAGTTATTAACATTAAAGGTCTTGCTTAACGCATAGAGGATGGCCTGATTTAAGCCGAGAATTATTAGACAAAGACTGCAATGCTTTGTTGTATAATGTGTTTAAAACAACAGCTGTCCTTATTTTTTACATGAGAAAGTCTAATTACATTACCCGTGAAGGCTGGGAACGCCTCGATCAAGAGCTAAAATACCTCTGGAAAGATGAACGCCCCCGAGTAACTCGCTCTGTTTCAGAAGCGGCAGCGTTAGGCGATCGCAGTGAAAATGCCGAGTACATCTACGGGAAGAAGCGTCTACGTGAAATTGACCGTCGCGTGCGCTTTTTAATGAAACGGCTTGATGACTTACAGATTGTCTATCATGAGAAGCAACAAGAAGGAAAAGTGTTTTTCGGTGCTTGGGTGACATTACTTAATGAAGAAGACAAAGAAGTCACTTATCGCCTCGTTGGTCCTGATGAATGGGACGTAAAAAAAGGCGAAATCAGCATCGACTCACCCATGGCTCGCGCCTTATTAGGAAAAGCTGTTGACGATGAAATTGTCGTGAAAACGCCCGAAGGCGAGCGCTATTTAGAAATTATTAAGATTTGGTATAAGTAATCAATTGTTATGAGAGAGTTGTGCAGCTCACAACTCTTCACGTTCAACTATAAGGCTTTAAATCGCTCTTACCCTGAAGTTTTTGCCTTTCATTTTATCGTTAGAAATTTTCTTAATTGCCGCTTTGACTACTTTGCTTTCAACCGCAACATACGCTTTGACATCAAACACTTGGATTTTACCTACTTGATCGCCCTTAATTCCTGTTTTTCCGGTCAAGCCACCGACAATATCCCCAGGACGTAACTTATTCTTTTTACCGCCATCAATTTGTAATGTTGTCATAGTGGGTGATTTGGGTTTTTGATTAAGTACATCAATTCCCGGTAGTGGTAGCGTTTCAATATCTTGTTTTTGATAGTCTTCAATATTGGCAATGCGGCGCGAGTCTTTATTACAATAAATTGAGAACGCTTGCCCATGACTACCAGCTCTGCCGGTACGCCCGATACGGTGAACGTGCACTTCAGGGTCTGGCGTTAAATCATAATTAAACACGGCATCCAAATCATCGATATCTAGTCCGCGCGCGGCAACGTCCGTCGCCACTAAGATCAAGGCACTTTTATTGGTGAACTTAAGCAGGGTTTCGTTGCGATCACGTTGCTCTAAATCACCGTGCAATGCCAAGGCGCTAAAGCCATATTGTATTAATTGTTGAGTGACTTCTTGTACAGCGATTTTGGTATTACAAAACACGACCGCAGATTCTGGCTGATGAGAAAGTAGTAATAATCGTAGCGCATCCATGCGCTGATCATTATCTTCCACTTGATAAAAAGATTGTTTAATGGTGTTTTCAGCGGCAACTGACGCGACTTTTACGTGTTCTGGCGATTGCATTAATTTATTGGCAATGCTCTTAATTTGATCCGGAAAGGTCGCACTAAACAACAAGGTTTGACGCTTAGGCGGACAATAACCAAAGATTAAATCAAGTGCTTCTTGAAAGCCCATCTCTAACATACGATCCGCCTCATCTAGCACCAACATTTCAAGGTTATCTAGATTTAAACGGCCTTTAACTAAATGATCTTCAATGCGCCCCGGCGTACCGACGATGATGTGAGCACCGTGTTCTAACGAGCCAATTTGCGGACCAACCGGCATACCGCCACATAAGGTCAACACCTTGATGTTGTGAATGCCGCGAGCAAGTTTTCTGATTTCTTTGGCAACCTGATCAGCTAACTCTCTGGTTGGGCAAAGCACCAATGACTGCACGCGAAACCTTTTCACGTTAAGTTTCTCTAGCAAGCCTAAACCAAACGCTGCAGTTTTTCCCGAGCCTGTTTTTGCTTGTGCAATGACATCTTTGCCCGCCGTAATTAAAGGCAAACTTTCTGCCTGTACCGGTGTCATTTGTTGATAACCCAGTGATACTAAATTATCGCTAAGTTCAGGCTTTAAATTTAAGGAAGTAAAATCAAGTGAAGACAAAAGAAGATCCAAGCAGAAGAAAAATATATGATAATGCTATTGTAGCAGGAACTTAGTCTAAAACTGATACAATAAATGTGCGAATTATGTGTTTACTGTTAGGAATTGCCTCCTTTGAAAAAAATTGCTCTGTTTGTTGATGTTCAAAATATTTTCTATACCACGCGAGATACGTTCAGCCGTCAGTTTGATTATCGACAGTTTTGGCAACACTTGGCACATCAAGGCGATATTGTTTTGGCCAATGCCTACGCCATTCAGCGTAGTGATGATAAACAACATAAATTTCAAAAAGCACTCAAACACATTGGTTTTGATGTAAAACTAAAGCCATTCATTCAACGCCGCGATGGTTCAGCTAAAGGCGATTGGGATGTAGGTATCACTATAGATATCATGGAAGCAGCGGCAGACGTCGACATCATTGTTTTGTTATCAGGCGATGGTGATTTTGATCGACTGCTTACCCACGTTGCACAAAAATACGGCGTTGAAACTCACGTTTATGGGGTGCAAGCGTTGACGGCAAATTCACTGATTCACGCAGCAACGCACTATCACCCCATTGATGAATCATATACGCAATAGAGTTATGTATATGAGGTAGCAATTATACCTTCTTTTTAATTCGTGTTCGAAGCGGCACCTGACACACATCTAATACGGGTGGCGGTTTTTTGAAGAAAAACGCATGGGCGCGTTCTTTTCGCTTAACTAAACGTTCAGCAAATAAATCACTTTCCGTGTTCTCTACTTCCAGTTGCCACTGCTTTTCAGCAGGTAAGTCAGACATCATCTGCATGGTCACAATTGGCGTATAGTCTGAAGAATTAACCGGCTTATCACCCTCATCCACTTGTGTTCGTTGAATGGCCTGCACATGGTTCATGCCGTAAACAACGCGGCCAAAAACAGACATGATGCGATCTAAATAACGCGGGGCTTGGCCATTGTTGATGTAAAAGTGGCTATTGCCACTATCAGCTTCATTGCTCCTTGCCATTGCTACCGCACCAGGACAATGTGCTAACCATGCCGCTTTTTCACTGGGATTAGCTGCAATAGCAAAGCCTTCTTTAAAGCCTGTTTGCTCGGCGAATAAGTCACCTTCTTGTACCAAGGTCATTTGCCAATCATCCTTTATAGACCACTCCCCTTCCAACGCTAAAGAGGCGATGTTTTGGGCCTGAGGACTCCCCTCTGCTGGACCAGTTTGTGCGACAAAGCCATCAATAACACGGTAAAATTTATTACCGTTATATACACCACGTTTAACCAGTTGTTTAAATTGTGTCACATGATTTGGTGAAAATTGCGGCGCGAGTTCAATTACCACTTGGCCGTGAGGCAGTGTCATTAGTGCAAGGTTATTGTTATCTAATACACGCCATTGATTTGATTCATCGGCTGATAAAGGTTGGCAAGCAAGTAACGAAACGCTAATTGAAATTACGGAGAGCAGTTTTTTCATATTCTATTCATTTTTATTTTCGTTAACATCATCATACCTCAACAATATTTTAATGCTAACTATTGTCACTCATTCATAAGGATTGCTACCATAACTCTGATTTTTATTACTACCGTTGGAGTTTTTCGTGAATAAAAGTGTTATCACTAATACCTTAGCTTTAATCCTTACCTTAGCCGGACACTTTTTATCTCAACCTATCCTGTTTTCCATCGGTTTATTTGCGCTTTCAGGTGCAGTAACAAATTGGCTTGCTATACACATGTTGTTTGAGAAAGTTCCTGGGCTCTATGGCTCAGGGGTTATTCCAGCAAGATTTGAAGATTTCAAATTAGGCATTCGTCAGTTAATGATGGAGCAGTTTTTTACTAAGGAAAATATTGATCGTTTCCTCTCTGACGATAAAGGGGGAGCTACAGGTATCGATCTTGCGCCTGTGATCAAAAAAGTTGATTTAAATCCTGCGTTTGATGGCTTAGTTGAAGTGATCGAAAACTCTTCATTTGGCGGTATGTTAGCCATGGTGGGCGGCAGTGAAGCATTACAGCCTATGCGTGAGCCGTTCATCGAGAAAATGAAAATCAGTGTTGTAGAGATCACACAAACCGATGATTTTCATCAAAACCTACGAGAATCTCTGGAAGGTGATACCAATATTGCTCACATGCAAGAAAAAGTAAGCGATATTATTGAACAACGCTTAAATGAACTTACGCCACAATTAGTTAAAGAGATTATTCAAACCATGATCCGCAAGCATTTAGGTTGGTTGGTAGTTTGGGGAGGCGTTTTCGGCGGAATTATCGGCTTTATCGCAGCCATTACCGGCACAATGTGATCATAGAAGTTTTCCTGACTAACCAGAATCTAGAGCCAAATATTAATTCATATTTGGCTTTTTTACACTAGAGTGTAACTTCATTTACAGCTAGTAACTTTTCCCCCTAATTTATATCAAAATTATTTAACACTAACGCTTTAAAAACAGCGCTATTGTAGCTATGCTGGGCGCGAATTAATCAGTAATTAATCGCTAATGAGTGCTACGCATTTATTAGTTAACTTCCTGCTCAAATTAAAGAAGGTAATTGGAGTCATGTTTGGTAGCTTAAAGGCGTTGCCTGCCGATCCTATTCTAGGACTATTGGCTAAATATCGAGAAGATGCAAACCCACAAAAAATCGATTTAGGTGTGGGTGTTTATAAAAATGAAGCTGGTCACACAGCAGTACTCGATTGTGTGAAAAAAGCAGAGAAATACCGTCTCGATAATGAAGATACCAAGGTTTACATTGGCCCAACCGGCTCACCATTATTTAATGATGAAATGGCAAAGCTTATCTTCGGCAACCATAAAGTACTACAAGACAATCGCACTCGCACCGTATCAACTCCTGGCGGTACTGGTGCATTACGAGTTGCAGCAGAATTTATCAAATCATGTAAACCAGGCGCCACGATTTGGGTCAGTAATCCCACTTGGGCTAATCACACAGGTTTATTCCAAGCAGCAGGTTTAACCGTTAAAACCTACCCTTATTATGATTACGAAAATAAGTCGTTAGACTTTGATGGTATGTTAGCAGCACTGAAACAAGTCAGTGCGGACGATGCGGTTTTACTTCACGCTTGTTGTCATAACCCAAGTGGTATGGACCTAAATCAAGAACAGTGGCAACAAGTAGCTGATGTTGCTAAGTCAGTCGGCTTTCTACCGGTTGTCGATATGGCATATCAAGGTTTTGGCGATGGATTAGACGAAGACGCTTACGGCCTACGTTTAATGGCCAACAGTGTTGAAGAAATGATCGTTTGTAGTTCTTGTTCGAAGAACTTTGGCTTATACCGTGACCGTATTGGCGCAACGACTATTATTGGTAAGTCATCTGCCGCTGTAGATATTGCCTATTCAGTATTACTTTACGTAATTCGTGTAATTTATTCGATGCCGCCAGCACATGGCGCTGCATTAGTAGAAACCATCTTGAGCTCTGACGAATTACGCCACGAATGGTATAACGAATTAAGCGAAATGCGCGATCGCATTAACGGCAATCGACGATTAATTGTAGATAAGTTAAAAGAGAACGGCGTTACCCGTAACTTTGATTTCATCACTGAACAAAAAGGTATGTTCTCTTTCTTGGGTATTACCCCTGAGCAAGTACAACAACTACAAGACGAATATGCTATTTACATGGTCGGTTCAAGCCGAATGAGCATTGCAGGCATTGCAAACAGCAATGTCGATTACTTAGCGCAATCTATTGCCAAAGTACTTTAACCGTTTTTAAACGCGTTATTGAAAGAAGCCGGCTTAGTCTGGCTTTTTTTATGTTTTCAATTCGAACAATAAAGACTAAATTTAGTTAATTAGGTATAGTGCGCGCCTTAAACACAGATTAACCGATTGTCGACGAGGATATTTTGATGGCTACAGGTAACCTTTTTATACTTTCTGCGCCAAGTGGTGCAGGTAAATCGAGCCTGATTACGGCGCTATTAAAAAGTGATTCAGCAAGACCTATGCAAGTGTCTGTTTCAACAACAACCCGAGCGATGCGACCAGGTGAAGTAGACGGCCAACACTATCATTTTGTTGACAAAACAACGTTCGAAAAACAAATTAAGCAAGGTGCTTTTTACGAGTATGCAGAAGTTTTTGGCAATTACTACGGCACCTCTGAACAAGCCATTGACGATCAGTTGGCCAAAGGCATTGATGTGTTTTTGGATATCGATTGGCAAGGTGCACAACAAGTACGCATGAAAAAGCCCGGCGTTACAACGATTTTTATTGCTCCGCCATCTCAAGCGGAACTTGAAAAAAGGTTACGCGGACGAGGCCAAGACAGTGAAGACGTGATAGCAGATAGAATGGCGCAAGCTCAGTCAGAATGTTCACATTATCAAGAGTTTGACTACATCATTGTTAATGATGATTTTGAGCAAGCAACGCAAGATTTAGTGACGATTGTCAACAATCAACGCCTTAAAAGAAGCCAGCAAACAATAATACATCAAGATTTATTCAAAGATCTATTGGCTAATGATTGATCGTTTATTATAATGGTCGGCTATTTTGTAAAGTAATTTTTGTTGGAGTAGCTTAATGGCTCGCGTAACTGTTGAAGATGCAGTAGAAAAAATCGGCAATCGCTTTGACTTGGTGTTAGTTGCATCACGTCGTGCGCGTCAAATTGCCACGGGTGGAAAAGACCCTATGGTAGAAGTTGAAAATGACAAACCAACTGTATTAGCTTTACGTGAGATTGAAGCTGAGCTAATCACCTCGGACGTAATGGATGACGTAGATCGTCAAGAACAAGTACAACAAGAGTCAGCTGAACTGGCTGCTGTTGCTGCAATTGTTGGTGGTCAACAAGGCTAATCAGCCTATTGAGCAAAAACAATAAACAACGCGTGATTTACTGAATAAGTGATTACGCGTTTTTTTATGTCTGCGATATTGGCAATATCAGCAATAATGCGTATCCTAGAGCTATAACCCGTTGACTTTTTCCATGTGAATTTCATCAAATGTAAAAATTCTCTGTCAGCGAGTCGCTGTATAAGAATAATCAGGTCAGGAGCCTTGAGTGTATCTATTTGAACCGTTAAAAGAGTATGTTTCTAGTTATCTATCTAAGGTACAGATAGACTTACTGAAGAAAGCCTATGTTGTTGCTCATGATGCCCATGACGGTCAAATGCGTTCTAGCGGTGATCCGTACATTACACACCCCGTAGCTGTGGCATTGAACCTCGCCAAAATGCACCTTGATCATGAAACACTGATGGCTGCATTACTTCATGATGTAATTGAAGACACTCCTGTTACCAAAGAAGAACTAGCCGAGCTGTTCGGTAATACAGTTGCAGAGCTTGTAGAAGGCGTCAGTAAACTTGATAAATTAAAGTTTGATAACAAAGAAGAAATGCAAGCGGAAAATTTCCGCAAGATGGTACTTGCTATGGTGCAAGACATCCGAGTTATCTTAATTAAACTTGCCGACCGTACCCACAATATGCGAACGCTTGAGTCATTGCGACCTGAAAAACGTCGCCGTATTGCCCGCGAAACTTTAGAAATTTATGCGCCTATTGCCAATCGTTTAGGTATTCATGACATTAAGAATGAACTCGAAGTATTAGGCTTTGAAGCGTTATATCCAATGCGCTCAAGAGCTTTACGTTCAGCCGTCAAACAAGCACGCGGCAACCGTAAAGAAATCATTCAGAATATTCAGGGAGAGATATTCCATCGCCTTGAAGAAAGCGGCATTCAAGCGGAAGTTATTGGTCGAGAGAAACATTTATATTCAATCTACCGTAAAATGTTAAACAAAGAGCTAATGTTTAATGAAGTGATGGATATTTATGCGTTCCGCGTGATCGTCGGTGAAAAAATTGATGATTGTTATCGAGCCCTCGGCGCGGTTCATAATTTATTCAAACCAATTGAATCACGATTTAAAGATTATATTGCCATTCCTAAAACGAACGGTTATCAATCTTTACATACTTCACTAATTGGTCCTCATGGTATTCCCGTCGAAATACAAATCCGTACACATGACATGGACCAAATGGCAGACAAAGGTGTTGCCGCGCACTGGTTATATAAGCAAGATGGCGATGACAGCGGAACCACCGCACAAATGAAAGCGCGTCGTTGGATGCAGAGCTTACTCGAATTACAGCAAAGCGCCGGTAGTTCCTTCGAGTTTATTGAAAACGTAAAATCAGATTTATTTCCCGAAGAAATTTATGTTTTCACTCCTGATGGGCGCATTATTGAATTACCGATGGGTGCAACCGCGGTCGATTTCGCCTACGCAGTCCATACTGACGTCGGGAACTCTTGTGTTGGTGTTAAGGTCGATCGAAAACCTTTCCCGCTAAGTCAGCCGATAGACTCAGGCCAAACCATAGAAGTCATTACCTCGCCGGCCGCACGACCGAATGCCACATGGTTAAACTTTGTGGTGACCGCAAAAGCACGCTTACAAATTAGAACCTATTTACGCTCTCGAGAGAAAACAGAATCTCAAGCATTGGGTTTACGCCTACTCAGTCACGCATTAGGCTCAACAAAACTTGATGATATCGTACAAGAAAAAATTGATGAAGTTGTTGAAGAAACAGGTAATAAGAGCTTTGATGATCTGTTAACCAACATCGGATTGGGTAACGCACTTAGCATTGGTATTGCGCGCCGCCTAACCGATGAATTTACGGAAGACAGTGATATTGGCGATTCAGAGTCGAGCACTCGCGCAAAAATGCCAATCAAAGGCACTGAAGGCATGATGGTCACTTATAGCAAGTGCTGCCGTCCTATTCCTGGCGACAGTATTTTGGCCTATTTAAGCCCAGGCAAAGGGCTTATTGTCCATCAGCAAGGTTGTCGTAATATCAAAAGCCAAGAAACTAAATTATTCCCGGTACAATGGGATAGTGATATAGATAAGGAATTCGTTGCTAAGCTTCGTATAGATATCATTAATCATAAAGGAGCATTGGCTGCATTAACAAACGTTATTGCTAGACATGAATCTAATGTTGTGGCATTAAATTCCGGTGAAAAAGACACCGGGTTATATGTCATCGATATGGAAATTACTTGTCGTGATAGAATACATTTAGCCGACATTATGAGAAAAATTAAAGTTATGGTTGATGTTCAAAAAGTCATTCGTAACAAATAATAAAACAGGATTATTATGAAAAGTATTATCAGCACAGAAAACGCGCCAGGCGCAATCGGCACCTACAGCCAAGCAGTAAAAGTGTCTAACACTGTTTATTTGTCTGGCCAAATCCCTTTAATTCCAGAAACAATGGAAGTCATTGATGGTGGTTTTAAAGAGCAAACTGAACAAGTATTTAAGAACTTGGTCGCAGTATGCGAAGCAGCAGGTGGCTCAATCAATGATATGGTCAAAGTGAACATATTCATGACTGATTTATCTAATTTTTCGACCGTGAATGAAATCATGAGTCAATATTTTCTAGAGCCGTATCCAGCAAGAGCTGCAGTTCAAGTATCTCGTTTACCGAAAGACGTAGAAATTGAAATCGACGGTATCATGGAGATTCCAAACGTCGCCTAATCTTATATAAGTTCATATTGGCGTGATCGAAACCAACTCTGCATCGAAGTTACTCATATACACTTGTATACTGCGTTACTTCTCTTTGATTGAGTATCGTTCACACTTCATCTGAACTATAAGATGCTTGGACTTAAATTAAAAACAAAAAAATTAGCCAAATGTGTTTTTCAAAACAATTCGCATTTAGGCGAGGCGCTGGAGCAATAAATTAATGAGGGTACAATAGGTACGTGATTGAATTTCATTACTTTAGCAACACAGAAACAATGTAAATTATGAAGAAAAAATGACTCCAGAAAGACATCAACGAATCTTAGAGATGCTTAACAAACGCCAACCTGACCTAACCGTTTGTATGGAAGGCGTGCACAAAACTCACAACCTCGCAGCGGTTGTACGTACCTGCGATGCGATAGGCGTGAGCGATGTCCATGCAGTATGGAAAAATGAGCGCATGCGAGTTTCTGGCGGCAGTGCTGCAGGCAGTCAAAACTGGGTTGATGTTCATAACTACTCAAGCACAAAAGATGCGATTAAGGTATTAAAGCAGCAAAACATGCAGGTATTAGTAACAAACTTGTCAGATACAGCAGTCGACTTTAGAGAAATTGATTACACTAAACCAACGGCAATTATTTTAGGCCAAGAAAAATTTGGCGCATCTGATGTTGCTAAAGAAATGGCTGACCATGACATCGTAATTCCTATGGTTGGCATGGTGCAATCTCTTAATGTATCAGTTGCAAATGCAGTCGTTTTATATGAAGCACAGCGACAACGTGTTGCCGCTGGATTATACGAAAAAGCCACCATCAGCGAAGAAGTTCGCCAACGAATGTTATTTGAAGGCGGTCATCCTATTTTCGCTAAAGTTTGTAAAACCAAAGGTTTACCTTTCCCACATATTGATGATGACGGTCAGATCGTCGCCTGTGATGATTGGTGGAAAAAAATGCAGATGACCCAAGAATCATGGCAAGACATCGACGACTAGGCATCACCAATAAATAATGAGCAGTAGAGCAACGGAAGGACTCACCAATCTAGCGCAGTTACCTATTTCTGCGCTTAAAGGCGTTGGCCCAAGCATGGTCGAGAAGTTTGCCAAACTCAGTTTACACTCTGTTCAAGATTTACTGTTTCATTTACCCCTTCGATATGAAGACAGAACACGAATTACCGCAATTCGTGACTTAATTCCCGGTGTTTATACCAACATTATTGGACAAGTGACCAACAGCCAAGTGATACAAGGTCGACGTCGAATGCTGGTCGTTACGATAAATGATGGATCAGGCTCGCTTGATTTACGTTTCTTTCATTTTACGGCCGCTCAAAAGAACAACTTGTCCATCGGGACTGAAGTCCGTTGCTATGGTGAAATACAACGCGGCCCTCGTAGTTTTCAAATTGTACACCCCGAATATAAACAACTGGACAACGACCATGCTTTAACGCCTGTTGAAGAAACACTAACGCCTGTTTACCCGACGACTGATGGCCTAAGGCAGCTCACTTTAAGAAATATTTCTGAGCAAGCACTAAAACGATTATCCATGGGCTCTGTGCAAGAATTACTTCCTGCAGAGTTTGTTAATGAACCTTTTACCTTAGCTGAAGCGTTGGCGATTATTCATCGACCACCACCAGAAACATCAACCACACAAATTGAAGAAGGCAAACACCCTGCTCAACTCCGTTTGATTAAAGAAGAATTGTTAGCGCAAAACCTAAGCATGTTAAAGCTACGCGCCTCAACAGAGAAAGATTTCGCGGTTAGTTTTAAAGTAGATCAGCAGCTCAACAAGCAATTTTTGGACAGCTTGCCATTTTCACCCACTAACGCACAAGCAAGAGTCGTTGAAGAAATTAGAAAGGATCTGCAAAAAGAAACACCGATGATGCGCTTAGTGCAGGGAGATGTTGGCTCGGGTAAAACCCTAGTGGCTGCACTTGCGGCAATAACGGCTATTAGCCAAGGCTATCAAGTTGCTTTAATGGCGCCGACAGAAATACTGGCAGAGCAACACGCCATTAATTTTCAAAAGTGGTTTGAACCGCTTGAGTTCAATGTTGGCTGGCTTGCAGGTAAGACAAAAGCAAAAGCACGCGCCATTGCCTTAGAACAAATGGCCAATGGTAATATTCAACTCGCCGTAGGCACCCATGCGTTATTTCAAGAGCAAGTTAGCTTTAAAAATTTGGCATTAATTATTATTGATGAACAACACAGGTTTGGCGTTCATCAACGCTTGTCGTTGCGTGAAAAAGGCAATATTTCCGGTAAACACCCACACCAATTGATCATGACGGCAACACCCATTCCTCGTACATTAGCGATGACCGCTTATGCAGACTTGGATACTTCCGTTATCGACGAATTACCGCCGGGCAGAACGCCGATTAAAACCATTGCACTACCTGACACACGACGTGACGATGTTATTGAACGCATTCGTGAAGGCTGTACCAATGATAACCGCCAGGCTTATTGGGTATGTACGCTCATTGAAGAATCAGAAGTATTGCAATGCCAAGCAGCCGAAGACACCGCGACGTACCTACAAGCACAGCTTCCTGAATTAAACATCGGTTTAGTGCATGGCAGAATGAAAGCAGCTGAAAAACAGCAAGTGATGGAAGCGTTTAAATCAGCCGAATTGCATTTATTGGTTGCCACAACCGTAATTGAGGTGGGCGTTGATGTACCAAACTCCAGCTTGATGGTGATTGAAAATCCAGAGCGACTTGGGCTAGCACAGTTACATCAGCTAAGAGGCCGAGTTGGCCGTGGCGCGGTCGCATCACACTGCGTGTTAATGTACAAAACACCACTGACAAAAACTGCCACCAAGCGCCTAGCAGTGCTACGTGAAAGCAATGACGGCTTTGTTATTGCCCAAAAAGATTTAGAAATTCGTGGTCCTGGTGAGCTACTGGGCACCCGTCAAACCGGTTTAGCCGAATTAAAAATTGCTGATTTAGTGAGAGATGCAGCACTTGTACCAGAAGTACAGCAGCATGCTTACCAGCTATGGAAGAAATATCCCGAGCAAGCACTTTTGCTTATCGATCGCTGGCTAGGTAGCAAAGAAAAATATTCGAACGCCTAGGACGTTCTCATTTCCCTCTCATTTGCTCAATTAACAAACAATCACAGTTTTTTTATCCAGTTCAAATATACTTCTAGTATTGATTAATGCCGCGCCACAGGATTGAAAATGTTTAAGGTCGCCGTTTTTAGTAGTAAAAAGTACGATAAAGCTTTTTTAGAAAAATATAATGTTGATACAGATCTTGAATTTACGTTTTTTGAATCAAAGTTGTCTCGAGAAACTGTCGATCTTGCTCAGGGCTTTGATGCTATTTGTATGTTCGTTAACGATCACGCCGACAAATTCGTCCTCGATCACTTAAAAGATTTTGGCATCAAAGTGATCGCTCTACGATGTGCTGGCTTCAATAACATAGATATAGATTACGCCGCTCGTCATGGTTTCAAACTCTGCCGAGTGCCTGAGTATTCACCTGAAGCGGTGGCCGAACACACCGTTGGACTAATGCTGACTTTGAGCCGTAAATTTCATAAAGCCTATAATCGTATTCGAGAAGATAATTTTGCACTCGATGGGTTAATGGGTTTCAATTTACACCAGAAAACGGTGGGTATTGTTGGCACAGGAAACATCGGTTTAGCGACAACAAAAATCTTGACCGGTTTTGGCTGCAAGCTTATTTGTTATGATCCGAACGAAAGCGAACAGGTTAAGCAACTAGGTGCCGAGTATGTCTCACTAGATGAGCTCTTTAGGCGTTCTGATATCATTTCCTTACATTGTCCTTTGTTAAACAGCACCCACCATTTAATTAATGAAGACACTCTTCAACTGATGAAAAAAGGCGCCATGCTGATAAACACCAGTCGCGGCGGACTAATAGACAGTGTCGCCATAGTAAAAGCACTATTAAGCAGGCAATTGGGCTATTTAGGGATTGATGTTTATGAACTTGAAAGCAGCCTGTTCTTTGAAGATTTATCTGGCGAAATAATTGATGACGATGTATTTGTTCGTTTAGCGTCACTCCCCAATGTGGTTATTACGGGTCATCAAGGCTTTTTCACCGAAGAGGCTATTTCAACAATCGCTAAAACAACGGTCGGCTCATTAACAACTTTACTGTCTAACCAGCAATTAGATAACGAATTTTTACTGTGCTAATTAACCGCTGAGGTTGATAACAATATCAGCTGTAATGGGTATTTTACCAACAGAGCACTTGTTAAAATGCGTAATACAATAATAGCAAAAATAAATACTTTACCTTGCAGTTAAAATTTAAATTCAGTTACAATCCTTGCGTTATCCTTCATATCAAAAAGAAGTGATACCAGAACTTGTCGGAGTGCCCTAGGCTGAGATCGCATTTATTTGCGGGATCCGTAGAACCTGATCAGAGTAATTTCTGCGAAGGGAACAAGCTCGAGAATACCCTTATGGGGTAGTCTCGTCCTCGTTTTATCATACCTAAACTCCGCCTAAATCTATCCAAAATTTAAAGGCAGAGCAATGAGTTCAATTAATCGTCGTCAACAACGAAAAGACGCACAAAACTTTATAGAAAATTTATCCAATCAGACATTCCCGAATTCAAAAAAGGTCTATGTACAGGGAAAATTGCACGAGATCAACGTGGGTATGCGTGAAATACACCAATCGCCCAGCTTAATCGGTGGAGATGAAAAAAATCCCATTTATCAAGAAAACGAAGCAATATGCGTTTACGACACCTCGGGATTTTATACTGACGGTGAAGTAACAATTGATGTTCGACAAGGACTTCCCAAGCTTCGAGAGCAATGGATAATCGATCGACAAGACGTCACTGTACTTGATAACGCCAGCTCGCAATTTAGTCAAAAGCGATTAGCCGATGACGGCCTTGATCACATCCGTTTTGACCAGCTTCCTATCGTTAGAAAGGCGCTACCCGGTAAAAACGTCACCCAAATGCACTATGCTCGACAAGGCATTATTACCCCAGAAATGGAATACATTGCCATCCGAGAGAACTTACAACGTGATGCAGTAAAGAGTGAAATACTGACACAGCAACATCAAGGTCAGGCACACGGCGCTCAGATCCCACAACAAATTACCCCAGAATTTGTTCGTGATGAAGTCGCTCAAGGTCGTGCCATCATTCCACTAAACATCAATCACCCTGAAGCTGAGCCGATGATTATTGGCCGCAACTTTTTAATTAAGGTAAACGCCAATATCGGTAATTCTGCCGTTTCTTCTTCTATTGAGGAGGAGGTTGAAAAATTAGTGTGGTCGACAAAATGGGGCGCGGATACGGTGATGGATTTGTCCACCGGACGCTATATTCACGAAACACGAGAATGGATCATTCGCAACTCTCCCGTCCCGATTGGTACAGTTCCTATCTACCAAGCATTGGAAAAAGTGAATGGCGTAGCTGAAGACTTAACTTGGGAAATATTCAAAGACACCTTAATTGAACAAGCCGAGCAAGGGGTGGATTACTTCACTATTCATGCCGGTGTACTACTTCGTTATGTGCCGATGACGGCAAAACGGTTAACCGGCATCGTCTCTCGCGGCGGATCGATAATGGCAAAATGGTGTTTAGCGCATCACCAAGAAAATTTCTTGTACGCACATTTTGAAGACATTTGTCAGATCATGAAGGCCTACGATGTGTCGTTTTCATTAGGAGATGGTTTACGTCCCGGCTCGATTGCCGACGCCAATGACGAAGCACAGTTTGCTGAACTTCATACTTTAGGCGAGCTAACCCAAATCGCTTGGCAACACGACGTACAAGTGATGATTGAAGGCCCTGGTCATGTACCTCTGCACATGGTTAAGGCCAACATGGAAGAACAGCTTAAGCACTGCGATGAAGCGCCGTTCTACACCTTAGGGCCACTGACCACAGATATTGCTCCCGGTTACGACCATATAACTTCTGGTATCGGGGCAGCAAACATTGGTTGGTATGGCTGTGCCATGCTGTGCTATGTCACTCCCAAAGAACACTTAGGGCTACCCAATAAAGAAGATGTAAAAGAAGGGTTGATCACTTATAAATTGGCCGCCCATGCGGGTGATTTAGCCAAAGGACACCCGGGCGCACAAATCCGTGATAATGCTCTATCAAAAGCTCGTTTTGAATTTCGTTGGTATGATCAATTCAACCTAGGCTTAGACCCTGAGCGCGCCAAAGCATACCACGACGAAACATTGCCTCAAGAATCAGGCAAAGTCGCTCACTTTTGCTCTATGTGTGGTCCCAAATTCTGCTCAATGAAAATCACTCAAGAAGTGCGTGATTACGCGGAGAATCTCGAAAAATCACAGCAAGGAATGAAAGATAAGTCGGCCGAGTTTAAAGCCTCTGGCGGACAAATTTATCGCGCCGCATTGTAGTAAAAGCCAAGGAATAACCATGAAAGCTTTTACAGACAAACGCATAAATGATGCAAATCATGAGGTGACTATTGCGGTGATCGGTGCAGGCTTAATGGGCAGACTTACTGCCCTTGAGCTTCATCGCTGCGGTTATCATGTGACTTTAATTGATAAAGATAACAAAGATGGTAAAGCCAGCAGCGCCTACGCGGCGGCTGGTTTGCTGACGCCTTTAGGTGAAGCCCTACATGCCGATACCAGTATTGTTGAAATGGGGCTAGAAGCATTAACACTATGGCCTAGTATATTATCAAGCTTAGATGAGCACGTTTTCTTTCAACAAGCTGGCGCCTTAATGGTGAGTCACGAGCAAGATAAAGGTGATTATGAACGCCATCAACGGTTCTTGTTCCGTTATTTTAAGCACCACAATATTCAAGCACTTGATCGCCAGCAGTTACTTGAATTGGAGCCAGAGCTTGGCCGCAATTTTCAACGAGGACTCTATTTACCACCAGAGGGACAACTGGGCAATCGCCGACTGTTAATTGCGCTTAAAAAACAGTTAGAACGTGAGCAGGTACCTTGGCTTTCAGAATGTGAGGTCACTAATATCTTCCCGCATGGTACTTCAAACTCGCCAGATAAAACGGTGATCGAGTATCAAAAACGCTCAAGCAACAAACAGCTACCGAACAAAAAACTGGCGGTAGATTTAGCTATTGATTGTCGAGGTGTTGGTGCTTGTCTAAATCCTCGTGGGACAAAGAAAACCAATAGCGCAATGCAAATAGCAGATTTACGTGCCATACGCGGTGAGCTCTTTCAACTGTACGCCCCGCATGTACATTTGCATCGTCCCGTACGTTTAATGCACCCAAGATACCAACTATATATCGCCCCTAAACCTCGCGGTTATTTTGTCGTAGGCGCAACAGAGATTGAAAGTGATGATATGTCACCGATGACCGTACGTTCTGCAATGGAGTTGTTAAGCGCGGCTTACAGTGTGCACCCGGGTTTAGCAGAGGCGAATATTCGTCAACATGTTAGTCATTGTCGCCCTGCTTTTAGTGATAATCAGCCTAAAATAAGCAGCCAACCGGGGATTATTCAGGTTAATGGCTTGTACCGGCACGGTTTCTTAATTGCCCCCGTTATCCTTCAACAAATCAAACAAGCCGTGAATAACGCATGCTCACAGTCCAATCAACAAATGGAGCATTTTAGATGAAAGTTTTTATCAATGGCGAGTCAATAATTTTACCAACAAATAGCACCATTGAATGTGCGCTTGAAATACATTTTAAAAGCAAGAGACGGCCGACGTTTGCCCTTGCATTGAATCAAGCTTTTGTCGGTAAAACGCTCTACGCCAGCACCCAACTTAAACACGGCGATAGCATCGATATTTTGCTGCCTATCCAAGGAGGATGATAATGGCTTTAAATATTTACGGTACAGCATTGGAATCTCGATTACTCATTGGCAGTGCGTTATACCCATCACCTAAAATCATGAAACAAGCCATTTTGGCCAGTGGCTCAAAAGTGGTGACTTTATCGCTCAAGCGCCAATCTCCCCATGCAAAATCAGGACAGAAAATTTGGCAATACATACAAGAAATCATCACAATTGTCGACGGTCACTTGCTACCCAACACCGCAGGTTGTAAATCCGCCCAAGAAGCAGTGACGCTGGCGGAAATGAGTCGAGAAATATTTCAGACGAATTGGATAAAGCTGGAAGTAATAGGCGATGAATATAACTTGCAACCCGATGCGATTGAGCTGCTATCGGCAACCAAGCAGTTAATCAGCAACGGCTTTAAGGTACTGCCCTACTGTACCGATGATTTAGTGCTTTGCCAGAGATTATGGGACTTAGGCTGTGATGTCATCATGCCTTGGGCTTCACCTATCGGAACAGGCAAAGGCTTAATGAATCCTTATAATTTAGAGACTATCCGTTTTAGGCTACCTCAAGCCACACTAATACTCGATGCTGGAATTGGTAAACCATCGGATGCATGCATCGCTATGGAAATGGGTTACGACGGAGTCTTGCTAAACAGTGCTATTGCGCTCGCAGAAAATCCGACCAAAATGGCCAGCGCCTTTAAACAAGCACTACAGGCTGGTGAACAAGGGTATGTCGCTGGCGTGATGAAAGAGCGTCAAACTGCTCACCCAAGCACACCCACCCTCGATACGCCTTTTTGGCATCAATCAAATTAGCGAATCATACAAATGAATAAAGTTATTCTATGGTCAATTGCTGGTCACGACTGTTCGGGTGGCGCAGGCATTAGCGCTGATACTAAAACGGGTCATGTACTAGGTGCAGAAATGTGCTCAATAATGACTGCTAATACCAGCCAAAATTCACAACAGTTAGTTAATGTATATCCTGTTCCAGCTCTTGTATTGAAAGAGCAAGCGGAGCTTTTACTGGCAGATAAGTCACCGCACGCCATTAAGATTGGCTTAGTCGCCAGCCTAGAGCAACTACAATGGCTGGTTGGGTTTCTAAAAAAACTGCGTGAATTACAGCCTAAAGTAATTATCGTTTTTGATCCTGTAATATCAGCAAGTGTTGGCGGATTTTTGTCATTAATGACCGCCAAGCAACTGTTGCCGCTACTACCGCATATTGACGTGATCACCCCTAATCTTTATGAAGCGCAACAGCTAACAAATTCGACTAATTCATCGAAAGTTGAATTAGCTAAATCACTTAAATTATACGGTGTTAAGAACGTAATTATTACTGGCGGGCACGGCAAAGATACACTTTGTTCCGATCTCGCTTTGTCGGAAAAACAAATTAAATTTAGTTTAAGTTCATCCATGATCTCAACCCAGCATAGCCATGGCGGTGGTTGTAGTTATTCTACTGCTGTGGCGACCTTTTTAGCACAAGGGCATTTACTCAGGGACAGCTTTACCTTAGCCAAAGCATTCATTAATCAAGGCCTTAACGTCAATGTCGGCAAGAATGCTCACTATGGCGCGTTTGAGCAACGCGGTTTTCCAATTGAGCCTGCTAATTTTCCAGCAGTTACTGATGATATAAGCGAACATTATCAAAAACTTTCGCGATTCCCTTCACTAGGTTTATGTGGCAATGAAGGGAACAGTGAAAATTTGTTAGGCTTATACCCTATAGTTGACTCCATTGATTGGCTAGAGAAGCTCTTACCTTTAGGATTAAAAATCATTCAACTGCGTATTAAACACCTAAATGGACAGGCGTTGGCAACGACGATTAAACAAGCCGTTACACTGAGTGAACGGTATAACACCCGATTATTCATTAATGATCATTGGCAACTAGCAATAGAATTGGGCGCTTACGGCGTGCATCTTGGACAAGAGGATTTAGCTACCAGCGATCTGTATGCAATCGCTCAGGCTGGCCTTCGATTAGGGATCAGCACACACGGCTGTTATGAATTCTTGTTAGCACAACAGTTAAAGCCTTCTTATCTGGCCATAGGCGCGATCTTTCCTACAAAAACAAAAGATATGACAGGACAAATACAAGGCATTGAAAATTTAGAAAAAATACTAATGCTCAGAGAAAACATCCCTGTTGTGGCTATCGGCGGCATAACCCTAAATAAAGTAGCGCAGGTCTTAGCGACCGGAGTTGATAGTATTGCAATAGTTACAGCGATTACACAAGCAAACGATTATCGGCAAGCCGTTGAGGCGTTTAACCGACAAATACAAGCTCACCATCGTGCATAACATCTGCTCTGTCGGTGCTAATTATTTTCCGACAGAGCAATTGAAATGGCATTTTTATTCAATATTGATTGTAGGGGCCCACTCATGCCACTCATCAATAAATTCTTGTTGTAGCGTAAAG
Source organism: Thalassotalea atypica (assembly GCF_030295975.1). NCBI lineage: Bacteria > Pseudomonadati > Pseudomonadota > Gammaproteobacteria > Alteromonadales > Colwelliaceae > Thalassotalea > Thalassotalea atypica. Next base: position 146,959 of record NZ_AP027364.1, on the reverse strand, counting down.
CTGTGGCCATTAGCGACGGGAACATAGCCATCAGCGGATTCGGGTGTAGCAAAAGCAACGCCCCCTGCCAAAATTGTTTCTACGGATTCTGAGTCAATAGTGACGCCGGAGAATAAGCCAGCTTCAACATGAACACCGCTAGTATTCCAAAATTGGCTTTGCGCTGTCACTAAGTTCTTATATTTGGGGACGATATTAAGGTAAATATTAACCTTGTCTGCGCCAGCAGACAAATCAACACCAATGACTTTACCTACTTTAACTTGTCGATACAGTACGGGGTCTCCCACCCTGACCGAGCCCAATTGCTGAGCCACCAAGGTAACATTCAACCCATAGGGTAGATAAGTTACTGCCGGTGCAATATCTTCTGCGTAAAATTGCGTTTTCTCTGCACCTGTGCCTGGTAGCGCACTGATATAGCTTTCAATAATGGCATCTAAATTTTGTGATCCCACTAAGCCTAGTTGCGGCTGTGCCAACCAATATTTGCTGCCTTCAACGGCAAATTTACGGCCTGCATCATTGAGAAAAACAAGTGCTGTAACGCCGAACTCACCATGCTCAAAGTTCAAACGTTCTACAAGCCCAATGGATTGCCCTTTATATTTAATGGCCATATTGGCTTTTAAGCCTTCAAGCTCATTAAAGTAAATTGTCACAGGTTTACCTGCAGATTCTGCCATCGCTACATTTTTGTATAACGTAAAATTGTCACCTTCTTTTACTGGTATCTGTTGGTCATCTCCCTCACCGTTATAAAAGCTGATGCCACCTTTTAAAATGGTATCCACAGATTCAGTTTTCATCACCACTTTACTTAAACTACCCGTGATTGTTACGCCACTTGCGCTATAAAAGCGTGTGAAGCCGTTAATCAAGTGGCGATATTCTTGAGCGATAGTTAAGTGAATCAAGACATTGTCATCCTGCTCATTTAACGAAATATTATCCACTTGCCCAACAACTACCCCTCGGTAACTTACCGGGCTACCAGAACTTGCAACATTACCCGACTCTGCAATTAACGATATTTGCAAACCATCAGCCGTTATCGGCTTTTGTGGAGGTTCAAGTAATGCGTTAAAACGGCTGGCAGGCTCGCCGTCTCCAACACTGACATTAAAATAATCTCCACCGAAAAGTGCGTCAGTATCGTCTAATCCTGACAGTGTTATTTGAGCTTTCGCTAACCAAAACTGACTGCCTTCACGTAAAATAAACTCAAATTCGGGTAAAATACCTACATGAATGAACACTTGCTCTTGGTAACGACTAATAGCGTGGACCGATCCAATTTTTTCTCCACCATACATAATACGCATGCCACGTTTAATGCCCTTAGTGGTTGTAGTGACTAAATCAATAGCTATTCGCTCTTTGGCAATGTTTTTGTTTTGAAGTAAGGTGTATATGTCGCCATTTTTCGGGCGCTCAGCATCATCGCGATGCCCAACATCAAAGGCAATACCGCCTTTAAGTATTGTTTGTAGCGACTGCGTTTGTACCTCAATGTTTTGAATACTGCCTGATATCCTTACACCGCTTGCATTCCAAAAGCGACTATCTGTGGTGACATAGTCTTGATAGCTAGGTTGAATAAAAATATGGACTAAGAACTGATTAGGCCCTTTGTTTTCGATTGCTTGAATCGAACCAACAACTTGTTGTTCGAAATAGATACTTGAACCCACTTTTAATGATTCAACGTGATCAGATTTCAGCACCAAATGTAAGCCAGGTTCTGAATATTTATACGCAGGTTCAACACTGTAGACCATAAATTCGTCTTTGAGGTCACCCTTTAATGACGGACGAAACTTAATTTGTGAACCAGCAATAAGTTGATTGAGGTTGGTTGCACCGCCTAAGTCAAACTCAGGAGCAGCGATAAAGAATTGCGCTTCTGTGGTTAAATAAGGAGCAATTCTAGGGTTCATTTTCACTTTAGCTCTGATTTGACGCGTCACGGGATCTATTTTTTCAAATGAATCAACCCGGCCAATCGTCAACCCTTGATAGACTACCGATGCACCGATATCGACATTGGCGTTCCAACCTAACACTAAGGTCACTTCGTGGCCCATTTGTGCATCGAGAAAATCATCAAACAACTGAAAGTTTTGTCCATTTTCGGCCTCTGTTGATTCAGCCTCGAACGATAAATTATCAAAGGCAATGCCACCAGAAATGATACTCGCTAACGACTCCGTATTAACTTTTATACCTGAGGTTACAGAGCCTGTAATTTGAACGCCACTAACGTTCCAAAAACGAGTACTTTCTTTCACTAAACTGGCATATTCTGGTTCAATAAAGACATGTATTTTGACTTCTTCTTTTTCCGCATCATATTGATGCCCTGACACGTAACCGACATTGATTTGCTTAAAGCTCACTGGCGAATTTTTCGCAACTGACCCCAATTTATTTGCGCTTAAAGTGATATGTAAGCCTGGCACTGCTTGTGATAGCTCAGGCGCTTCTTTTATTGCGACGAACTCGCGCTGAGTTACACCATCTCCTGCAACATCCGGCTGTATATTGATATAGCTGCCAGAAAGCAAGGTATCTAAACCTGATACCCCTTGAAACGAGACATCTGCAGTAACATACCAGAACAGAGTTTTATCGGTTAAGGTATTTTTTGATGCTCCTATCATTTCAATTTCAACCAATACACTTTGCAGGTCGTCTGACACAACTACATCGCTCACCGTTCCAACAGTTAGACCTTTATATCTGACTTCCGTTTTGCCGATAACAATGCCGTTTGCATTTTCAAATTGAACCGTAATAAACACACCACGATCGGCGATAGCTTTAAACACCAGCCAACCACCAAATAATAAAGCAATCATCGGTACAAGCCATACCGCTGAAATACCTCTTGCGTTTTTGACGATCAATTCCGGACTTTCTTGCAAACTCTCAGTCATTGTCATTCCCGTTATTATTTTTATCCCACAGCAAGCGAGCATCAAAGCTTTCAGCTGCAATCATTGTAAACACTACCATCAAGGCGAAATAAGTAATTCCCATTGCCGCCTCTACATTGGTCAGAAAACCAAGATTTACCACCCCTGCCATGATGGCAACAACAAACACATCCAACATTGACCAAGGACCTAAAAACTCAACCAAATGATATAGCTTACTCTTCTGAGCCATAGTGAGCGTTGAATTAAATTTCGTATTATAAATCAGTACAAACAGCCCCATTATTTTTCCAAGAGGAACGATAAAGCTGGCAATAAAAATGATCAATGCCACCGGATACATGCCAAAATCAATAAAAATAGCAATACCTTCTAAGATCGTTGATGCGTCTGGGTTACCTAAGGTATAAAACACCATCATAGGATAGATGTTGGCTGGTATGAACATCACTAAGGCAGCAATGGTCCAAGCAAATGTATATTGCAAACTATGAGGTTTGCGTATACTGAAAACCTTATTACACCGCGGACACGGTTGTTTTTCTTGTGTTATTTTTACGAGTTTATGGCAACAAGGACAACAGCCTAAGCCTTGCGATTTTGCACTAATCATCCAGTGCCTGTTCCATATGTTCCCAGAAATGATGATGATCCATGGTAACCGAAATCAAGGTAGAGCATAGTAGCAACAAAATAAGGCTCAATAAGCCTCCTTCTAATGACAAATCAGCTAACTCAACCAACTTATACATAGATACAACTATGCCGAAGAAGAACACGTGAATCATCGCCCAGCTATCGAGAATATGGTAGGAACGAAAAAATACAAAAAGCGACGGCGTGACTTTCTTTCGATAGATCGCAAAAGAGATATAAAACGCAGAAAAAAGTCGCACTAAAGGAATTGCTAAGGTAAACATAAATAAACTGAAGGCAATGACATAAAAGCCTTGGTTGATCATTAGAGCGATGCAGTCAAAAAGCGATGCATTGTTGTATATTCCCGCAGCACCAATACCAATAATAGGCAACATCAATGTAGGAATATATAACAACATCCCCGCTAATGATATTGCGAGCGTTCGCTCAATAGGATTATGTTTGCATTCGTACACAGTACTGTTGCATTGAGGACACAGTGCTTTTTGACCTGGTTTGATTGCAGGCGTAATAGAAAGTCCGTCGCAAAGGTGACATACATTAAAATTATCTATTACCTGCCGAGAACCCATTCTAGTAACCTATTGAATAAAGGTGTGTTTGAAATTTAGTGTATGCCATTGAGAATGATTATCCAATTATTTTTAGGTATAAAAAAAGCAGCATTTCTGCTGCTTTTTGTTAACAAACAAACAATTGTTACAATGAAGAAATAAACTCTGCAATATCAGCAATATCTTGGTCTGATAATTTCACAGCAATATTTTGCATCATACTGTTCATGTCGTTTTTACGAGCACCACTGCGGAACTTATCAAGCTGACCTTTGATGTAGTCAGTGTTTTGATTCGCTAGGCTTGGGAACATTGCACTGGCCATGCCGTCACCTGATGGGCTATGACATGCCGCACATGCTGTGATTCCACGACTTGCATCACCACCGAAGTATAGCTTTTTCCCTGCTTCGTTAACATTTGCTGGTTTCGCTACTTTACTCATCTTTTGGGTTGCGAAGTAAGCTGCTAAATTTTTCATGTCATCAGCAGATAACGCGGCAACCATGCCCGCCATTACTGGGTCGTTTCGAACACCCGATTTAAACTCTACCAGTTGCTTTTCAAGATAAGCTTCGTGTTGGCCTGCAATTTTCGGGTACATTGGCACTAATGCATTACCGTCATTACCGTGACACGCTGCACAAGTTGCTGCTTTCGCTTTACCTGCTGCTACATCACCAGCTACTTGCACTGGCCCTTTCGCCTTTTTCACGCTACCCGTTTTCGCAGTAACAGTGGGGTTTTTAAAGTAAGCACCCAAATCAGCAATTTCTTGCTCGGTTAGTGGCGCAGAAAAATTGTTCATTGCCGGATCTACACGATCACCTTCTTTAAAGTGTTTAAGTTGTTTTTCAATATACTCTGGGTGTTGTTTAGCAAGGTTAGGGTAAATTAATACATCACTGTTACCTTTATCACCATGACAACCAATACAAGCACCAATTGAACGAGACTCGTCACCGTTTTCATATAAGTATTTACCTGACGCTGCATCACCAACGATTGCCGCAGTTTGAGCTACAGGTGCTGGCGTTGACACTGGTGCAGCTGACTCAGTTGATGCAGCAGTAGCACCACCAATAGCTTCGCCTGCACGTGTATGTGCAGCGAAAAATGCACCTAAATCAGCCATATCTTGATCAGAAAGCGCTGCCGCCATTGGCGCCATGACAGGATCTTTACGTGTACCTTCTTTAAAGGCTTTTAATTGCTTTGCAATATAGTCTGCATGTTGACCGGCAAGGTTTGGATACATATCAATGGCACTGACACCTGTTGGACCATGACATGCTGCACAAGCTGCCGCTTTCGTTTTACCCGCTTCTGCATCGCCGGCAGCGTTTGCGTTAGCAAGCATACCTAAACCTAAAACAAGTGATACGATAACTTTTTTCATCGAACGCTCTCTGCTTATTTTTCTGCTTTGAATGATAGGCCGACTTAATCAATCGACTTTTTGTTTTGTAGACGTAACCCGACTATTTTACACGATTCTAATCTGTGTGTAAGAGTTTGTAATAAAAAAACCTGTAAAAATCAGGTGGTCAGAGTGCTCAAAATGTCAGTAAATTGACTACAAAAAATTAACAATTACGTCTCTATATCTAATCAATATCAGATTTTTTACAAACATTGACCTGTTTACCTAAAAAAATGGATATAATAGAGGCAGTAACCTACTTAATGGGACACCTTAGTGTTAGAGCAAACCGTTCATTTAAATAAAGCTAAATTTACCATTAGCGCCCCAGACATTAGACGTCTACCTGCTGATAGCGGTGTAGAGGTTGCTTTTGCTGGTCGTTCAAATGCTGGTAAGTCCAGCGCATTAAACACATTAACGCGTCAAAAAAGCTTAGCTAGAACCAGTAAAACACCTGGTCGAACGCAATTGATTAATGTTTTTGAAATTGCACCTGATCACCGCTTAGTCGATTTACCCGGTTATGGATTTGCTAAAGTCCCGTTAGAAATGAAAAAGAAATGGCAAAAAGCCCTAGGCGAGTACTTAGAAAAAAGAGAGTGCCTTAAGGGATTGGTCATCTTAATGGATATTCGTCATCCCCTTAAGGACCTAGACATGGACTTAATTCAGTGGGCGGCTGACAGCAACTTACCCGTTTTAGCATTACTGACAAAATCAGATAAGCTTTCGCAAGGCAAAGCCAGCGCTGAAGTACTAAAAGTGAAAAAGGCACTAGCGCCTCTTAACGCTGACATAAAAGTACAAGCTTTTTCATCGTTGAAAAAAACAGGAACAGCTCAAGCAGACAAAGTTATCTGTGATTGGTTTTTAAATGGTAATGCTTCGCCATATGAAGAAATAAACGACTCACCTGAGCAATAACTTCCCACTCAGCACATCAAAATTTAGGCATAAAAAAACCGGAAGTACAAAGTACTTCCGGCGGATTAGCTATGGGGAAAGCTAGAATATATAAAATTATTACAACAGGCGTTCACAAGGAACGATTGAATTATAGAGTACTTACTCAACAAAAGTAAAGTACTTACTCTAAAATAATTACAAATTTGTTTATATTTGTACTTGTGGTTAATGAGAAAAGTTAAAAGTCTGACAAATGATTATCTATTTTGTAAGTATGAATTTAGTAACGTATACACTTTAACGACGTTTAACCCGCTTTTCGTGCCAACATAGTGGCGAATTGTAGTTTAGCCCCATTATGCATCGTGCCTACATCTTCATTATACTTAATCAGCTCCCAACCTTCGTAAGCATCACGTAACTGTCCCGCTGCTAAGGTAAAAGGAAAACGAACCGGACATGGATGCTCTTCAGTGTCCATGGCACATACAATAAGGTTGTAACCGCCAGCTACTGTGCGTTTTTGCATATCAGCGATAACTGCATCCACACGAGCGGGGTCGAGAAACATTAAAGTGACGGTACAAGAAATAAACCCAAAGTCTTGTTCGAGACTCGCTTTGTTAATGTCGTATACTTGAGCCTTAATGTTATCAATTCCCTCTTGAGCCGTAATGCTTTGCAGCATATCTATGGCGCTAGGGTTATGGTCTATGGCAGCAACATTAAACTCGAGTTGACTAAGATAGACTGCATTACGCCCGTTTGAGCAGCCCATATCTAAGGCATCGCACGGCTCGATAATTTTACAAGCTTCTACGACTTCGCTATGAGCAGGGTTTAAGCCGTAGCGGCTATTAAGATCAACATTCATGGTAACAACAGTGTTTTGAAATGATGGCTCTTATCTTACTACCGTTCTGGACCTGTTTAATATGAACAGGAGTATTTAGTAAGCTATGTTTGACCTTAATCAACAATATGACTTAACAACATTGTGCCTGAGAGCATTGCTTTTTCATCAGCATTTTTCCAAGTCGGCAGTAAGCGAGGATTTTCTTGGACATCATAAGAACGCCGAATAAGGAAAATTTGTATAATATCCGCCATCAAAACGGTCCGACGAATTGAAAACCGGTAGAAAATGTTTCTGATACAGGGCGTACAATAGCTATTTCGAACCAACGATATAAATTAAAACTCGCTTGCTAGCACTAATAAAAGTATTTAAATTTAACTGCTTAGCCTAATTGCAACCGCTGGTTGACAAATTAACAACCTGACTTGCTGTTCTGCAACTGGCTAGCTTTCTATGCTGGCCACTCAACAACAGACAAAGGAAATAGCATCATGATACTAGCAGATAAGATTGTCAGATTAAGGAAGCAGTTTGGTTGGTCGCAAGAAGATTTAGCTGAAAAAGTGAACGTGTCTAGACAATCTGTATCGAAATGGGAAAGCGCTAATAGCATACCCGATTTGAACAAAATAATTATGTTGGCAGAAATTTTTGACGTATCCACAGATTTTCTTTTGAAAGATGAAAATGAAACGTTTGAATCTCAAGACCCAAGCAACGAGTCAACTACAGTTCAAATTAGCCTAGAGCAAGCATTAAATTATATTGAAAAGAAGGCGGCTATATCAGCCTTAATAACCAAGGGCGTAGTCCTTTGTGTAAGCTCAGTCATACCGCTAATTTTCTTTTTGGCCATGGCTCAATCGAATAAATTGAACCTAACCGGTGATATTGCCGCCGCACTTGGCATTGTCAGCCTCTTGGTTTTGATCTCGATCGGCATCAACTTTTTTATCAAGACCAACCAATACGAAAGCGACATTGCTGTAATTGACAATGAGCACTTTGAATTGGCCTATGGCGTACACAGCGTTTTTACAGATAAATTAGAAAAATTTAAAGCCAGCTATAATCGACAACTGTCTATAGGTATTTTCATGTTCATCATCAGTTTTGTGCCGCTGATGTTGGTGAGTATGTTTTCCGCTGACACTGAAACAAGGTTAATGATGCTGATTGTATTACTGCTGATAATCGCAGGGGGTTTATATATTGTCGTACCTGTTACAGCAAAATATGACGCCTACAACAGTATTCTAAAAGATATCAGTATGGCGACCACCAAGAGTAGACGTGCACAACGTGCTGAAAAGCTTGCTGCATTCTACTGGCCTTTGTTGATAGCAGTGTTTCTTGGTTGGAGCTTATGGACAATGGACTGGGGTGTCACCTGGATCATATGGCCTGTAGGTGCTGTATTCTTTATTGCTCTGGTTGGCTTAATGGAGCTATTGGCAAAGGAAGAACGCTGAGCCCCGAAGAGCTTTTGGTTGGTGACGAAAATCGTGAGTTTAACTAAAGCTCCTAAAGGTTATGAGTGCATTGCAACAGATGACAAAGGCATATTGACGACGGGTCATGTATGCCTCTATCAACTCACCAGTTTATTGAACAAATGCCGGTAAAACCCTTTCTGCTGTCATCTTCATGGTTCTATCGTCTCGCTCATGAGCCGTAGTTACAACAATAAGATCAAGTTCATCTATTAAGATAATGTATTGGCCACCGCCCCCTTGTGCTGAACGTGTGTAATAGTTTTTATCACCAACTTTCATATCGGCTTGCCAAAAGTAATAGCCGTATCCGGGATTAACAACATTATCCCCAACAAAAAATGTTTCATCTGCGTTAGGGTGAACAATTCTATTCGTTGCTTTAGCTATAAACGCTTTAGGCACCAATTGTTCGCCATTCCATTTACCATTATTTTTGATCAGGGTTCCCCACTTAAGCATATTTCGCGATGTCATACTTGATGAGTAAGGCGCCATGGGTAGTCCGCTGACATCGTCCTTCCATGCGTATTGAACAATCTCCATTTTATCAAGCAGCTCTTTTTTGATAAATGCTTTGGCCGTACCTGGTACTACAGCTTCCAACACTTGCATCACCAGTATTGGATCAGTGTTTGAGTAGTTGAAGCGCTGAGTTTCTGCGTTAATTGCAGGGCTGTGTTCAAGAAACGTTTGTACCTGACCTTGGCCTTTTAGTTGACCTGGGGTTTTCTTGAATTCTTTAATCTGATCTCGACTAATTTGCATGCCAGAGCTCATGGTCAGCGCTTTATGCAGCGTAATGGTGTCTGCACCGTCGATCAGTTTTGAACGATCTAAGTCGCTAAGAAAACTCACCAGAGGTTTATTTAAATCATCCATCGTTAAGTAACCAAGTTGAATGGCACGACCAACAGCTAGGCTGACATAAGATTTAGTGCTTGATGCTTGCATGTGCGGTAAATCCACACGACCGCGTAAATAATAGGACTCAAAAAGAAGCTTCCCTTGGTGCGCGATAAGCAGGCTGTCGACAAGGCCGTACTTTTTCTCCGCAATGTCTTTCGCTAACTGAATAATCATCTTCTTATTGCCACCATCAACACCTAAATGACCCACTGGAATATTGTCTTTTCGTTCCTCAGGGGTTGATTGTATATAGGCTCTTTCAAGATAAGGCATATCCCAAAACGATATTTTAGCATCAGCCTCTGAAACTTCTGGCGCAGGTTTCGCCGCTACAGTATTACTCAAACAGCTCAGCAGCGTAACAGCAAGTAAGCCTTTGAATTTTAATTTTATTTTCATAGTTATTCCTTTTTTCATCTACAATCTGTACGCGCGGATTCGGATTTGCGTACGTCATAAAGTTCGTCTAGTTTTTTTGTTTTAAAAAATGATCACTTAGGCCTAAGCGTTTCAATGATTTGCGCGTCAACCCAATGCATCCCCGCATTTTGGTCATTTATAAAGCGGTTAAAAAATAGGTATTTACCGTCAGGGGTCACTATTGCTCCACTTTCTGATGCACCAGTGTTGATTTCTTCTCCAAAGTTAATGGGGGCGCCCCATGAACCATCTGGTTGACGAAAAGAGATATATAAATCGGCACGTCCATAGCCACCATCGTCTTGCTCATCCCAGATCAAATATGACTCGTCAGGTGCAATGTAAGGATGCGCATTCCAGTCACCGAAATTAATATCTACCGCTTTGGGCTTTTCGCGCTTGCCATTGACCAGTCGAGAATAATGAATTGGTACAGACTCATTTGCTTCATCAAAATAATAAGTACCATTGGCTGATGACATAAGACGCATAATACGAAAGTCTTCAAATGGCAGCCCAAGGCTTTTAATCTCTGACCAGCCTGTATCGGTACGCTCCATATAACGCTTGCCTAAATGCATTATCTTGCCATCAGGCGTTACAATCGGGCGTCCGACTCTTGGGCCAACAAGCGACTCGTGCCATTGATTATTTTCATACTTAAATGCAATTAGTGACCACTTGGCATCACTATTGTTTCTTCGGGTAAAGTAAAATTCTTTCATGTCAGGGGTAAAAAAACCGCTATGATCACGATGTGCTGTAGTTCTTCCCCGAGGCGCGAACACTTCAGGCGTTAAGCCGGGCGGTGTTTGCCCGACATACGGGCCTTTAAGGGCTGATTGCTCATCATGCCCGTAGCTATTGCTACTCATCGTTAGCATTGAAAGCAGCGCAAGCGTAAAAATTATATTATGTTTCATGTTTTATCCTTGCTCTTTTATTAGATTTGATAACCATTTCACACTGCGAACACCCACCATAGGGAACGAATCACTATGACCCGCAGAATCAATCACTACCTGCTTTATTGATGACAGTGCTTGGTAATTTTTGTTCTTTAGCTGAGTAATGAAATCTTCAACATGCACAGCCAATTCTTTTTCCTGTTCGCCATAAGTTATGAACAAGTTGATCGCCTGCCCTTTACTTTTTAATGCCGGATTTTCTAGAGAAAAAAGCAATGGAATATCTCGCCAAAGCGACGGACTACCTAAAATGTAGTTTTTGAATGTGTCCGGATGCGTCATTAGGGCATAGGTACCAAACAAGCCGCCAAGGGAAAAGCCGAAATACGTTCGATTACTCGGATCAGTTCGATAGTTGCTTTCGATAAATTTAATGACATCATGGCGAATAAAGGCGAGGTGCTTGCCCGCTTGGCCAAATTGATATTTCGCTTGACGTTCGAGGTTGCTTGACTTACTTATTGAATAATCTCTCGCTCTACTGTCACGTATCCCTGACGTTTCATCGAGATCTTTTTGATGAGAAATTCCCACCAAAATAACGTCTTCCATCAAAAACTCAGTACCAGACAATAGTTCGATGTGCGTATCTGCATCGGTAAAATAAATTACAGGGTAGTTTTTGTCTTTGCTCTTTGTGTATCCCTGAGGCAACTTTATGTAAAGTTCGTATAGCCTATCAGCCTGAGTGTCTTTAATAGGAACGACTTGTATTCTTGGTAATGTTAAGTCTTTAGTCTCAGCTGCCTGAAGTGGTAAAAAAGGCAACAAAACGACTAAGGCTAGCATTAAACTCTTCGTCGTATTTATCACTTTATCTTTTCGTCTATAAGTATCCATCAATTAATATTCACTCTTTTGAATAATTGTGTACTGAAGTTAAACGGATCGAAGTAAAAATACTTGAAGTTACGATGATTTTTAGCTGACGTCTTGCTGACGAAGTGAAAAACTCTAAATTATCAGCAAGTTAAATAATTCTGTTTAGCTGAGGTTTAGGCTGTGCTAAGGTATTTCATTTTGTTTAAGTTCACTTTAGTGCAAGAGTTTTCATCTGAAATAGAGGGTATATGGCCGAACAGTACTGGGTAGGTGAATTTTTTATCGACTTAACTCGAAATCAAATTACACAAAAAATGCAATCTCGGACAATTCCGCCGAAAGCTTTAGCCGTATTAACGTGTCTTGCCAAAAATGCCAACAAGGTTGTCAGCCAGGACGAATTATTATCCGAGGTGTGGCCGGACACCGTTGTAACACCCAATACCTTACAAAGAAGCGTTGCCCAATTAAGAAAAGCACTAGGTGAAAATAGTCAATCGTATATTAAAACTCATGCAAAACAAGGCTATAGTCTGGAGTGCGAGGTTCGATGGCAAGATAGTGTAGATGCTGAGTCGCTACTTGAACAAGAGCCTTTATCAAAAACTACTCCCATTGGTACCAACCCCATAACGCCTGAACACTCTATAGAACATCGCACGTCAATCGTTCAACCTGAAAACACTGTCACTGCGGATAGATCTAAACTCAAGTCGGGTTTTATCGCGCTTATGGTCGGCGTAATTATTTTGGGGTTTATCGGGGTTAATTATTTCTCTGCAACAGCGCCCTATACACTATCTTTCGGAGAGTTGCGCTCATTGACAGCCACTGACAACAAGGAATTTGGCGGTATTTATTCTCCTGACGGTGAGTACATCGTTTTCCTTCGTTATTCAGAAAGACTTTGCATCGAAAGTAACGTTTGGGCAAAAAACATCAAAACTCAGCAAGAAAGCCAACTGACTCAAAACATGGGTCGCTACGGCACCCCTAGTTTTTCTCCTGATGGTAAGCATCTAATATTTGTTGAAACGGAAAACTGCGCCAGGCCAATCACACAAAAAAATTGTTATAAACTAATGAACTTGGATTTTGCTCAAGCCCTTAAATCGGCACAATCCCCTAGCACCTTGTTGGAATGTAAAAATTCAACAATCAACAAACCAACTTGGTTAAACAGCAATAACATCGCGTTGTTACAAAAAACCACCAACCGTTGGAAATTAGTCAACTACTCACTTAAGGACAACATAAGTCAGGTAATTTACTCAATCAATGATGGCAATATCATTGATTATGATTATTCAGTTACTGATGATCTTATCGCCATAATCAGCACCCACAATGACGGCCAGAATCACATCGAAATCCTCAAACCAGATGGTCAGATATTGTCCAGTTATCCAATTGATTACCCTGAAGAAGTTAACAATCAACGAAACATATACCCTAATTTTATCCCCAACAGTGAACAGCTTATTTTTAGTACCGGAAGGCAACTCTTTACCCTATCCTTTCAAGGTAAAATAACCAATACCAGTTTACCGCTAGATGAGTCAATTGGCTCGCCAGTATTTCACCCTAACGGGAAGCAAATGCTAATGATTAAGGGGCATTGGGACAGTGATATCGCAACAATACCGCTGTCACAGATACCTAAGGTGCCATTATCACAATTTCAAGAAAGCAACACGTTCGCGCTGCGACATGACACAGTACCTGATATTTCAATACTAGAACGTTCTACACTGGGCGAAGACGACGCGATTTATCAGCCCGATGGCGATTTAATCGCATTTATCTCAGGCCGGTCCGGCGAAGATCAAATTTGGATAACCGATGGTAATAGGTCAACACAACTGACTAATTTTCCAATTGATACTGATATTAGTGGTCTAGACTGGTCCACGAACGGTAAAAGCCTCTTAGTCAATGCCAATAATTTACTCACTCAAGTTGACTTAGATTCAAACCAAAAGCACTTTCCAATAAAACACGCGGTAGTTCGTCTTTATCAGTGGGACAGCGAGAACAACAGTGCTTTGCTACTAGTCCGTATCCAAGGTATCTTAAAGTTAGTCGAATTAAACCTTGCTAGTGCTGAGTACACTGTGATTACGGATAAGACAGTTAACTGGGCGCTCAAGACTGATGAAGGCCGATTAATTTATACCGATCAAATGGATCGCTTTTGGCAGCCCGGTCCTGCGGAAGATCAACTTATTGGAACATTAGAAGGTCAAGGAAGTGCTAAGCAACGATTCATCATCAAAGACAATATTATTTATGGCGTCAATGACGACTTTGAGTTGTGGTCGTACACGCTTAGTGATGGTGCGTTTGAAGTCATTGGCCAGTTACCCGACAATGTCGATGCGATAACTGACATTAATCAGACAAATTTATTAATGAGCGTGCGTATTACCGCTAAAAAAGAAGTGGCTGAACTTTATTTAAATGAATAGCATAATCCAGGTCAACGCTCCCGTGTTCATTTGGCATTGCCTTATTAGGTACTTAGCTGAACAATGCCATATAAGGCTGTCCGTTTGATGACATTAACCAAGCCAATGCGCCACAATTAACCAAAACCGTTAGCCAAAACATAACCCGGAACTTTTTTTTCTGAGATTTATGCCGAAGGTTTTGTTGTGCGATGGCTGCGCCAGGCCAGCCGCCAGCAAGCGCTAAGAAATGTAATGTACTTTCCGATGTTCGCCACGCGTTACGCCGCGCTTTTGATTTATCAATGGCATAAACAATAAACGTCAGCGTGCTAACACCAAAGTATGTCAGAGCCAAATTTATCGGGATATAATCAATGAAGAACGCAGAAATAATAAAACCTAAGAACATCACTGAAAGATAAATTGAAAACTTAATGCTGCTGTTTACCTGATGCTTTGAACTTTTTTCGCCCGAAAAAGTTGCTTCACTCGCGCAATACCTACCGTGCTTATCTTTGGTAATAGAAAAAATGATGACATCATTCATTTGTGGCTTGCGTTGGCGATTGTTAAATGCAGATTTATGAATGAATACGTGCTCGCCACCGCCATTTGGGTTGATAAAACCAAACGCTTTCTCCTTATTCCAATTGATGAGCTTTCCTTTTAAACGCACATTAAGTCATTTTTAGCTGTTCGGCAAACTGACGGTAACCCTCAGCCCACCGTTTTTGCGATTGGCTAAAACGATACGACCATCATGGGCTTCCACTATTTCGCGGCATAACGCTAAACCTAAGCCTGTACCTGATTGTTTCGTTGAATAAAAAGGTACAAGTGCATTGGTTAAGACGGCTTCAGACATGCCCATACCCCGATCGGCAATGATGATTTCTGTTTGTAATGCTTTTCGATTTACTTCAACGGATACGTTTTGCGGGCTAGAGCCAGACTCGTGGGCATTTTTAATCAGATTGATCATTAACTGCTCAAGCTGACTGGCATCAAACCACGAAGGCTCATTCGGAATTTCACCTAGAAAGCTAAACGCAACTTGCGTTTTAAGCTTGGCGATAAAAGACGCCCAATTGACCTCTTTAGGCAAAGGAGAAGGCAGCTTGGCGAAGGTTGCGTAACCGGAAATAAAACTGTTTAGATGCTCAATACGCTCGGTAATGGTTTCAAAAATAAGCATAAGGTGTTTATTTTCAAGCTCCGAGGCAATCAAACTGCCCGAATGTGAAACCGAGGAAATGGGCGCCATCGAATTATTGAGTTCATGGCTGATCACACGGATCACCTTTTTCCAAACACTGACTTCTTGACGATTAAGCTCTTTGGTTAATTGCTTAATCAAGTACAGGCGATGGTTTTGGCTATTTAAGGTAAACCGTCCTGTAGAAAGGTGCCACGTCTCTTGCTCACCCTTGTGTTCAAGACCAAACAAGCTATCACGCTGTGCGGAGATAGCATGTTGTAAAGAGGGTGCCCACTTCGCCATTTGTTGTTGAAAGTCAAAGCCTTCTAGCGCTTTTCCTTCATTAAGAAAATGCCGAGCTGCACTATTTGAATAAACAAATCGTCCGTCATTATCCACAAGAAACATCACAATGGGTGAGCTTTCTATTACTTTATCTAACAACAATTCCCGTTGATAAATGTTTTGTTTTTCTCTTCTAAGTTTGGCTGATACTTCGTTGAAAAGCTGACAAAGTTGGCTAAACTCATCATCACCTACTTCTTTGATCGATGACGAGAACTCATTATCTTGAAAATTGAGTAAGCCAATTTCCAGCGCCTTAAATCGATCGTCCATTTTTTTGTAGGCATACGAGGTTAACGCATAGCTCAAAGCTAAAGAGATCGATAACCATAAGGACAGCTGAATAATGTCAGTGCCGCCTACGCCATAAAACACCAGAGCATTAGAAATAAGGTTAACACTCAATACGATACTTACTAACTTGGTTTTCGCAGTAAATCTCATTTATTGATACCAAACTTGTCCATGCGTCGATACAGCGCTTGTCGGCTGATCCCTAATTTACGGGCTGCCTTACTGATCACGCCACTGGCTTCATTTAGCGCCGTCATAATATCTTGCTCTGATAAATCTTCTGTCTCGACCTTTTCTATCAATTGCGCTTGCTGCGGTGAAAGGCCAAAATCTTCCAGTTGCCATTCTTGCGATTTAGAAAATAACATCGCCCGTTGACAAGCATTTTCAAGCTCACGTACGTTTCCTGGCCATGTATAATTAAGCAAATGGCGCTCTGCTAGTTTCGATAACGGTTTGGACTGTTGGGTAAAGTGTTCTATTAATGGTATGACATCATCCAAGCGCTCAGCTAATGCTGGTAAGGCAAGTTGAATAACATTGAGACGATAAAATAGGTCTTCCCTAAACAATCCTTTGCCAATGTCAGCGAGTAAATCGGCATTGGTGGCACTGACCACTCTTACATCAACCTTGTGTGTGGCATGGCTGCCCAATCGTTCAAACTCTCCAGTTTGCAACACCCTTAATAGCTTCATTTGCCCAGATAGCGACAAATTGCCAATTTCATCTAAAAACAAGGTACCGCCATCGGCTGCTTCAAATCGACCAATACGTTGTTTGTCTGCGCCAGTATATGCGCCCGCTTCTGCACCAAATAATTCGGATTCCATTAAATCTTGTGGCAGTGCGCCAATGTTAACCTTAATAAATGGCCCATTATTCCGTAAAGAATTGGCTTGAATAATTTCAGCAATTTTTTCTTTACCCGCGCCATTTGGGCCGGTGATCAATACTGACGCATTTGACTCGGCCACTTGCACCGCCATATCGACCAGGCGTTGCATACTTGTGCTTTCATAAATCAAGCCACGTAAGTCTGCGGTATCGTTGATTCGTACGCGTTCTTGATGTTGTCGTCTGAGTTTTTGTGCAACCTGATTGGTTTCATTTAATTCGATTAAATTTTTAATCGTCACCAATAGCTTTTGATCATCCCATGGCTTACTTAAATAGTCCGCAGCACCACTTTTAACCAACTCGACCGCCATTTCTAAATCAGTCCATGCAGTGAGTAAAATGATCGGTAAATCTGCCTGCATTGCCCTGATTTTATAAAATGCTTCTTTACCTTCTTCACCACTAGTGGTGTCTTGGCTAAAGTTCATGTCTAAGATAACCAGTGAGATTTTTTCTTGCGCTAAAATTTCCATGCCATGCTGCGGTGAATGGCAACTGGTCACAGAGAAACGATGAATTTCCAGCAAGATAGTCAACGCTTTACACACTGAAATGTTGTCATCGATGATGAGTATTTTGTCCATTTATTTTTTCTTTTAATTCTTTAAGTTATCTTCAACGATCTCTGTTAATACATTAAGAATCAGGCATCTAACAGAATCATAAAATATGGAGTTATAAACAATAATGCCATGTTCAAGGTTCACTGAACATGGCATATATGAGTTAATTTTTCATCTTCAATCAGGTTGTAGTACTTAGGCACTGCGTGTTGCGATAGCCGGTGAAATATGTGTTGCTTTCTTTGCAGGCCAAAAAGCAGAAATTTGACTGATCAAGACAATACCCACCATGGTGAACAGCAGATAATCAAGAGACAATGACGTCGTTGAAAACTGTTTCATCAAAAAAGTGTTTAATGTAAAGGTTAACAAGGTACCTATGACAATACCAACCGCCGCAATAAGCGCACTTTCTGTCATAAAATAGCTAACAATATCCCCCTTACTCGCACCTAACGCACGGCGCGTACCAATTTGTTTTCTTCGGCGATTAACGTTGAAAATAGAAACGCCAGCAATACCAAGTGCCGTAATAAAAATCAGCACTGCAACAATGACAAGTAACATGTTGGTCATCAACCTATCACGTTGGTAGCTTCGCTTTTTCATTTTTGCCATGGTTCTTGGCTCACCTACTACACGATTTTTTTCTAGCCCGAGTAACACATCTTCCATTTCGAGTGCGATGCTATCAAGTGCACTCTGTTCGGCTCTGACCACAAGCGTCATTGAGTTCCATGAGTTAACCACTGGAAAAAACACGTTTTTCTCTACAATATCTGAATGTACCCACGAGCCTTGCATTTGTGCCACAACACCGATTATTTCAATCGGCTCAGCGGTGTCAGTAGGACCTGTATAAATATACTTTCCAATCGCATTTTCATCGGCAAAAAGTTCCTTTGCTAATGCCGAGGTGACAATGGCCGCTTTCGGCATTTGTACTTCATTTCTCAAATGCAGAACATCATCCGCATTAAAATCTCTACCTTGTGATACTGTTTGTCCTAAGGTGGATAATGTGTGGTGATCGCCAGTGTAAACCCCTGTATAAGCCACTTTAGCGCCTTCAATTTCTCGCTTATCACGAACCCCCCAAGAATCACCACTGCCAGATAATGGCACTTGGTTTATTGACGTAGCACTGATCACACCTGGCATTTCCCTAAGTCGTCTTGCATCTAAGGAAATTTGGTCGATCGGATCTACTCTGTCATCGAAGAAGAATGAGTTAACTGAGAATATTTCTTCCACTGGTAAACCGGTATCACGTTGCATCATCGCAATGCGCTCAGAAATAATAAAGGTGGCATTACTGACAATCGCTAAGGTAAGTGCAATTTGAATAATGATCAGTGACACACTGCCCTTGTTACGCATCATTGCACTGAGTATTGGCATAATTTGAAACATAGTAGTGTCCTTATTGAGTTTTTAAATGCACTGATGGCAAGGTGGTACATACTCGCCAAGCAGGGTATAAACCGGCAATAGTGGTTGCCAAAATGGCAATAATAGGCGCAGCAAACAACATGGTCATGTCCATGGTAGCCACAACATTGAAGCCATTAAATTGACTTCTAAGCAGGTATAGTCCGATGTTGGCCATCACTAAACCTAAGAGGCCACCAATAAAGCCCAACAGCCCAACTTCAATTAAATGCTGCATAAATACTTGTCCTTTGCTGGCTCCCAGTGCTCTTCGGACGCCAACTTCAGGCGCACTTCGTAAGAATTTCGCCAACAATAAACCAATGGTATTGACGAGACACACTGCTAGGAACATAAAGCTAACGCCAACAAGCACGTTGGAGTCATCACCAACCACATTATTTAAATCAAGCCATTGCTGCACATTCGAAAGCTTTGCGCCCGCATCATCGCGATTAAAGCGACCCAGTTTTTTCTGCTCACTAATGTAGCCTGCTAGGTATTGTTCAAAAGCTTCTTTTTCTTCCGTTGAATCAAGTTGCGCCCAAAACTGCAACCACATGACTTCTGACTGAAGTTTGTCTTGATGGTTATTAACAATTTCATCTTTCCAGCCGTTATTGTTACCCCAGCTACCAATTTCCATGATGGGTGATAATGCTATCGGGACAAAAAATTGTTCAATGTCTTGAAAAGGTCCGTTATTAACGTCGTAAAACTTGGGTGCGGGGTTCCATGACTTCGTAATCCCTACGACGGTAAACAAGGTGTTATCCAAATAAATTTGTTTGTTGGTATTGTCACCGCCACCAAAAATTTTAATGTTCATTTCTTCGCTGATCACCACAACATTAGCGCCGTCTTGATCTGCTTTTTCTGACCAAGTCGAGCCATACAAAAAAGGCATATCAAACATAGTAAAAAAGTGGCGAGTAGTTAAACGGGCTGCTTTTAAGAATGGCTTGCTGGTTTGTGTCTCATTGCGTACAGCAAAACCACTTTTGTACATGGCGGCCAATGTCATCTTAGGATTGTCACGCACAATGTTAGTCGCATCTTGATAGGTCAATTGGTACGGATAACGCCCGTCTGCATACCAACCATCTACGGCGCGATCTACCGTCATCAATTGCAAACTAAACAACTGATCGTTCTTATGTGCAATCGGATTATTATCCGTCATGTGGTTTAACGTTAATGCGGTCATTGAAATACCAATGCCACAGGCAATAGCTATGACCATTAATGCAGACGTGACTTTAGTTTTCAGCAAACTTTTCATCGCGATTTGTAGGTAATAAATAAACACAATCTAGCCCCCTATGCTGATACGGCATCATTAATGGCCGTCGCTGACGATCCCTGATACATTTTAAAATCACAGACTTGCCCGTCCACGATCTGAATATTACGATGTGCACGGCGCGCCAGCTCGGGGTCATGAGTAACCATAACAATTGTGGTACCTGACTTATTAATACCCTCAAGAATGTCCATAACTTGTCTTGCCATTAAGCTGTCTAAATTACCTGTTGGCTCATCGGCAAGTAATAGTTTCGGCTCTCCCGCCAGAGCACGAGCTATGGCAACACGTTGCTGCTGACCACCAGATAGCTGCGAAGGAAGGTGTTTCATACGAGCCACTAAGCCGACTTGCTCGAGGGCTTGTTCAATGCGGCGTTTTCGCTCACTTCGGCTGAAACCTCTATAACGCAGTGGTACATCAACATTCTCGTATAAATTGAGATCTGAAATCAGATTAAATCCTTGGAAGATAAAGCCTATTTTTTCATTCCTTAGTTGTGACAACTGTTTATCATTCATCCCTACAATGTTTTGACCGTCTAATAAATATTCGCCACTAGAAATATTCTCAAGCAGACCTGCGATATTTAAGAACGTAGTTTTGCCTGAGCCTGAAGGACCAGTAACAGAAACAAACTCTCCTTCTTTTACAGATAAATCCAGTGCGCGAAGTGCATGGGTTTCAACCAACTCTGTGCGATAAACTTTATTAATTCCTGACATTTTAAGCATATTATTTCCCTTATCCCTTAATCGTTAACTGTGTATATTTTTAATCGTTTGAATGTAATACCTTAGTGAAGAACAATGCGCTCTTTACCTTTGAATACTGATAGGTTTGAAATGACCAATGTGTCTCCCACATTAACGCCAGCTAGTATTTCAACGTAACCCGTACTGGTAGAGCCGCTTTCTAAGTCAACTCGTTGTGCGATACTGTCGTTAACCACATAAGCCACTTTGCCCGCACCGCTGCCATAAAACTGACCGCGTTTAATCATCACGACATCTTCTTTTTGCTCAAGCAGAATACGTGCATTAACCCGCTGGTTTTGACGTAATTTGGCGCCATTCTTATCTCTGATTTTTACTTGTGCCGTGACTTGGTTGTTGTTAACTTCAGGAGAGATAGCCGATAACACGCCTATTAATGGGTGTCCACCAATCGTTAAGTCAACGTTCATGCCTATACCAAGCTCTGCGGCATAACTCTCTGAGATTTGTAGTTGTGCTTCATAAGCCGTTAAATCAACCACTTTCATCAACTCTTGGTTACGCTGCACTTGGTTTTTTTGCTCTGTTAGCCAGTTACCGACAACGCCTTTAACCGGTGATTTAACGGAGAGACCACCTACTTTGCGTTCAAGCTCTAAAAGCACTACTTGCTGCTGTTTAAATTCAAGCTTTTTATTTTCTACTTCGAAAGCTAATGAACGCTTAGCAAGCTCCACGTCCTGCTCAGCGTGTTTTGCAATAAGACGTGATTTTGCTAATTCATCTTGTGCTTCTTCATAATCAATTTGACTAATCAATTGTTTTTTAATGGAAATTTCAGCGCGACGAAACTCACGTTCAGCTGCTTCTAGGTTTACCTTCGCTAAATCCATTTGTTGTTGTAAACGCAAAGATGAACGACTCGCGCTTAACTCCACGCGGCTGATTTCTGCTTTGAGTTGCTCAACAATAGCCAACTGTTGTTGCTTTTGCGATAACAACTGTGGGCTGTCTATTACCGCAACAACTTGGTCTTGCTCGACGCTATCACCTGGTTTTACCAATAAAGTCACTAACCCTACCTCTGGGCTATACAGTATTGGAGCATTGGCGGCAACCACTCGACCTGTCGCTGCAATGTCTCGGATGAAATCACCTCGTTCAACAGTAGCCAGTTTGACCGATTTAAGTTCAACACTATGATCAACCGATGCCCAACCCGCGAAACTTTGCCATGCAAGCCCTATAACAATTGCGCCTGCAACAATTAAGCCTGCTGGCTTTATCCACTTGGGATTGTGATTGGTGATTTGCCTGTCTTGTAAACTTGTATCTCGCATTGTCATTACTAAATGTCCTTTGATGCCTATAAAGGCCCCATGATTCTTTAAATGTCCGTTCAATATGGATTGTTTTGCACCTAACATGCCAAAATCAAAAATGCATGTATAACAATTAGTTAGGTAACAATATGTTCTTGAGGAGGTTGTCCGCGGACAGCAAATACTGTCCAGCGGACAGTTATCGGACACTTTTTACAGGCAGTTTCCGGACAGGTAATTATTTACAATAAAAAATGGAAAGATTTGATATAGATATTTATTAAGCACTAATTCACTTGCACTTGATTTTTACCGCTTTGCTTAGCGACATACAAAGCACGGTCAGCTTGATTGATCATCGGCTCAAGGGTCTCCATACACAATGCTTGATCAATAAATTTACTATTAACTGTGCCAGCAACACCGAAACTGGCGGTAATCGAAATTGGAACTCTTATCACATTCAACGTTAGTGATGATATTGCCTCTCTGATCCGCTCTGCATGGACTATTGCTTGAGATTGAGCTGTTTCAGGTAAGAAAACAATAAATTCCTCTCCCCCCCAACGTGCTGATACATCTCCTTTACGACAAGCCTTACTGATGCATTGTGCTACCTCTTTGAGGACAGTATCACCAATATCATGGCCATATTGATCATTAAAACGCTTAAAATAGTCGATATCGATCAGCACAATAGATGCTTCACGTTTTTCACGCACTAAATTTTGCCAAATGGGTTGTGATAGATCTTGAAATCCGCGTCGGTTATTGAGCTGAGTTAAGGTATCTGTTCGAGCGTAAGTTTCTGCAATCAGCTTATCGAGCTGCGCCATACGAAATTGTCGTGCCAATATGATTGCAAGCAAAATTGCTTCAACCGCCATGCCGACTTCAATCGCTTTAAATGTGTAGTCATTATATGGAACGAAAAATCCAGCAACCGCCAGCGTGGATACCGTTATACAAATTGCTGCAGTCACTGAAGACAATAAAAAAATCACAGCAAGTGGTTTTTGCTCTGTAAACGCCTTGACACCCATCGCAACAAATAACACCACGAAACACGTGTTTAATAGAAACGCCAACAACATTGAAAAAAAGAGCTGATTGAGCACGAAGCCAATCAACATACCCATAGGGATAATCACTGTTGTACGTAATACAAATCGATCTAACCTAGGAGCATAGTCTTTCGTTTTCAGCAAAGCACGCGCGAAGTGCAAACCCGCCACGCTATAGGTGATCATCAAGAAGATATCTAACCAATCTTGAAAATAAGGGCCGTAATCTTCGATGATAATGGTGTGTAGTTGTCCCGTATAAGACAAGCTATTTAGCACAAAGCCAATAAGGTAGACGCTGTATAATCCATACTCTTTTTGACGAATAAAAACATACAGCACCAAATTATAGAGGGCAAGCGCCAGCATGATGCCGTAAAGCATACCGTATTGATAGCCATTGTTAATGTCCCTTTGGACGGCTTTTTCTATTGAACTAAATTGGATTGGGATCGCCATAGGTCCTTTAGTTTCGATACGAATAAACACGTCAGTTGTGCCCGAAGAATACGGATGTTCAAACGCATAAAAGCGGTAAGGCATCGGTCGTTTCGCAAATGGAAAAGCATCACCTCCTTGGATGTGTTGAACCACTTGTCCGTCTTTTACTAACCATGTATCAACATAGTCAAGCCAAGGAGTTTCAATCGACAGGCGGTAATTTTGTGCTTCTACCTCAAGGTTATGAATCGTAAATTTCATCCATACAGGTGCAACATCAAGGCCTAGAGAAATAGAATTAGCGTTACCTTGTCGAACCGTTGAAGCTTTAAAAATTTGGTGCGCTTGCTCAAACGACAAGCTGCCGCTTTGATCTTGAAAGTATTGGGTATATTTACCTAAGGTTCCGTCATTAAATTGTGGCACTACAACGCGCTCTCCTGCTGTACTGATGCGCATAGATAACAACAGTAACACCACACTATAGCCCACATAAACGGTCCATTGACGAGCGCATACAGCAAAAAAGCTTGCGAGTTTTCTGTCAATGTGGCCGAAAAGTAAAAACATAAAAGATGACAAGGCTAATTTATTGTTGTTTTAATAATAACACTGTATGTCCACTTCATCTAAGAAATGGCTGAAAATATCAATTCAATTTAATCATGTTAGAAGTACAGGAAGATAGCGTGTCGTTCATCTCAACGTTGCTCAAGCGCTATTCATTAATTGCAACTATTTTCAAATATTGCGTCATAGAAAATGGTGCTTTGCTATGATTTGTTCGAGATAGGCGTACGGTGCTGAATGGCTTTAACAGCCTTTTCGATAATGTCGTATTCTGGCCCTATCGCTGCCGAGATCGATTACGCCATTATTGTCCATGTCAATATCAACTGAATCTGGCCGGTTGGCTACTGGAAATGTAACGTAACTCGCCATTTTTTGACATTAAGAAAATCAGATCATTTGCTGCCTTAGTAGTCACCCGAAATTGAGTCAATACTGCGAATTTCGCATCCTTAGAAAGATCAATAAACTTCGGCAATGCCGTCGCCGACAAAAAACCTAAGATAACGACAATAAGCTCTATGCAGGTGAAACCTTTATTATTTTTTAATTACAGCACACGAGTGGTTAATTGAATCAAACTATACCAGTTCTACCTATATTTCGGCTTTGCTACACTTTTTTAGTGGGTTAGAACCGTAGCGCTAACCCACTAGGTTAGATGTCTTTGAGTACTTTTAGCTCTGTTTGATCGATTTCTTGCACATATTTTGCTACCGGTTTTCCATTAGTGATTGTGTATAAAATCACTCGTCGTTGTGTTATTTGAATGCCATCACTTCCGGACACAATATAAACCCCACCTGGGTATTTTCCTGAGGTCGAATACCAGTTATCTTTGTTTTCGTTGAGCCAATTCGCCAAGGTAGCATAGGCTTCGTCTTTTGCATTTAAATGAATTGGTGTCTCTTTATCTGTACTGACAAATAAAGTTAAGTCTGGTTCAAGCTGAATAGTTACCGATTCACTGCAACCAGATAATACAATCATTGACAAAATAACGATTGAAACTCTATAAAACACTTTCTTCATGGAATATCCTCTGACATTTTTTCATTGCAAACAGGTTAAATTATTAGGAGTTGTACAACATTAAGTCAAATCAATAATTGTCTATTTAAATATAGCGAAGTGAGTTTAGGTAGCTACTTTAACACTCGTCTCATTGGTAGTAATACACGTCATTACTTTTAACAAACCGCTTGCGTAAATGTATCTGTCTACGATGAGAATATCTGGCTAGGGTTCATTGGTAATTAAGCTATTAGTGACTATGCTCATAGCTGTACATCAACGATAAAAGGAAGTGTCGATAGAGTTGCTTTCTTTTTCGCTCTACGGTAACGCTAGTTCATTCAATGCTCATTACGTGAACCGGTCGGTATCGCGGTATGAGCTAATGTTGAATGTGTACCCCCAGTTATGTTTGATAATAGAAGGAATCTAATCATGTCAAAACTCATTTTATCTTTAGACGGCGGTGGTATTCGCGGCGCAGCGACCACCCAATTTCTAGCTCATGTCGAAGAAGAACTACAGAAAAAAGGAACCACGTTACGAGCGTGCGTCGATTTTTATGCCGGGACCAGTACTGGCAGTATTATCGCTCTTGCATTAGCTACCACCGATATGTCGATGAAGCAAATCAATAACTTGTACAACTATGACACCGCACAAAAAATATTTACTGAAAATAAAGGGTGGTTTGAAATCGATGGCGTCAACGCGCCTAAATATGAAGCTAAAGAGAAAACACAAGTCCTCAAAGCTAATTTCAAAGACGCTAAAATTGAGCATGCTATAAAAGCCGGTAAACAGGTATTAGCGGTCACCTATGCCATTGAAAAACGTCGCCCCATGATCATCAAGTCGACAAAGGCTGATTATTTGTCTTTGCATTCCTACCAGGTAGCGGATGCTTCTAGTGCCGCGCCGACTTACTTCCCAACTAAAGAAGTCGATTTACCACCTGACAACGATGAGGCGTGGCTTATTGATGGAGGTGTTATCGCCAACAACCCCACCATGTGCGCAATAGCAGAAGCAAGGCGACACTGGAAGAATGAATCCATAAGTGATTTACGTGTGCTGTCGATTGGCACCGGTTTTATGACACGAAAAATCAATGGACCGGAATCGAAGAAATGGGGAGCATTGCAATGGATGACTAAAGGCAAAATTTTAGACATTCTCAGTGATGAACGCGTTGTTGCTTATCAAGGCATCACAATGATGGATCGGGGAACGTATATCCGTGTAAATGCCAAATTGAAGGAACAACCGGGATTACCTACCCCACCAGATGATGCAATGGACGATGTCAGTAAAACCAACATTCGCCGTTTAAAATTACTCGGTGATTTTTGGTTTGATCAATATGGTAAAGCCGTTGTTGAATTGCTTGTTGGCGAATATCAAGGTCCATCGCTTGATAGAATTGACCCAAAAACGGGCAAACCGATAGAACATAAGTAATTATTAAAGCTATCTAGATATGATTATAAGAAGGACTAACCGCTGGGCTAGTTCTTTTTGTTTAAATGCATACCATGAAATTTTGGGTATTGATCAACAAAGTGGCGAATGAGTAATCGCTATGATAGTAGTCTGCTGGAAATTTAGATCAATGTAATTGTAATAAGGCGTTCTACGCCTATTCTTCGTCAATGGCGCAAACCCTGAATTTGTAATTTTATTTCAGAAATAAAAAAACCGATGATAAAAATATCATCGGCGTATTAGCTATGAGGAAAGCTAGAATTACAATTATTACAACAAGCGTTCACGTGAGGAACAAGTAAATTATAGAGTAAGCACTCTACTCATGTAAAGAATAAATGCACATTTTATGTAATTTATTTTCATATTTTGTAGTTAAATGAGATTTATTGCCGTTTTTGTTATTAAAAAAGCTCCTACTGGAGCTTTTTAGGAAATATTATTACAAGTGCTAAATCATTAGTGTGCTTGTTCCCAATTATCACCAACACCTGCCTCAGCAATTAATGGAACATTTAAGTCCACTGCGTTATTCATAATCTCAACAAGTTGCTTTGTTATTTCATCTACATGATCTTGATGGATCTCAAAGATAAGTTCATCGTGTACTTGCATGGTCATTTTTACATGATCATTCGATTGCTGACTAATCCAACTATCGACCGCTAGCATAGCTTTTTTGATGATGTCTGCCGCCGTCCCCTGCATCGGTGCGTTAATCGCCGCTCTTTCTGCTGCCTTCTTTCTCGCTTGGTTTCTTGCCTTAATATCTGGCAAATATAATCGACGTCCGTATAAGGTTTCGACATAACCTTGTTCATTCGCTTTTTCTCGAGTTTCTTCCATATAGGTTAAAACACCTGGGTAGCGTTCGAAGTACTTATCCATATATGCTTGTGCTTGGTTTCGCCCTACGCCAATTTGCTTAGACAAGCCAAACGCCGACATACCGTAAATCAAACCAAAATTAATCGCTTTCGCACTGCGACGTTGATCACTCGTTACCTCATCAACGGTTACCCCAAATATTTCTGCTGCTGTTGCACTATGTACATCTTTACCTTCCGAAAATGCCGACACTAAGCCAGGATCATTGGATAAGTGTGCCATAATACGTAATTCAATTTGCGAGTAATCAATAGCAACTATTTTATATTGTTCTGGTGCAATAAATGCGTTTCTAATTTTTCGACCCTCTTCACTTCTGATCGGGATATTTTGCAAGTTCGGATCGGTTGATGAAAGTCGGCCAGTCGCTGCGACAGCTTGGTGATAAGAAGTATGCACTCGCCCCGTTTTCGGCTGCACCAATAGAGGTAATTTATCTGTGTAAGTTGACTTTAGCTTACTCAAACCACGATGCTCTAATATAACTTTTGGCAATGGATAATCTAAAGCCAATTCTTGAAGTACTTCTTCCGCAGTAGAAGGTGCCCCTTTCGGTGTTTTCTTGATGACTGGAATTTTCAACTCTTCAAACAATATCTCTTGCAGTTGCTTTGGTGAACTCAAATTAAAACTTTTACCCGCGATATTGTGTGCTTCTATTTCGAGCTCCGCCAAGCGGCTTCCAATCAGCTGACTTTGCTCCGCAAGCATATCGCTGTCGATCAGTACACCACCTTGTTCCATACGACTTAACACTGGCATAAGTGGTAACTCAATGTCTTCATAAACAGATAATTGAGCCGACGACTTTTTTAACTTCCCATAGATCGCTTCATGAAGTCGCAAAGTAATATCTGCGTCTTCTGCTGCGTAATGCCCTGCTTTCTCAATTTCTATTTGGTTAAAGGTTAATTGTTTTTTTCCCTTACCAGCAATATCGTCAAATTTTACCGTCTTATAGCCTAAATATTTGTCTGCTAACGCATCCATATTGTGACGCGTAGCAACACTATTCAAACAGTACGATTCCAACATGGTATCAAACGCGACACCTCGCAATTTAATATCGTAATGGCTTAACACGTTGGCGTCATATTTAAGGTGTTGTCCGACTTTAGCTAAGGTTTCGTCTTCAAGTAATGGTTTCAATGCTGAGAGGACAAAATCTCTAGACAGTTGCGTTGGAGCGCCTAGATAATCATGAGCTACTGGCACGTAAGCAGCTTTTCCTGTTTCAACGGCAAAAGAAAGACCTACCAATTCTGCTTGCATATAATCAACACTAGTTGTTTCGGTATCAAACGAGAAATATTCTGCTTTCTTAAGCTTATCAAGCCATTTATCAAAGGATGCTTGGTCTAACACTACATCATACTCTACGTCGACGTCGTCGAATGTTACTTCCTCTACGCTATCAGAGTCCTGCTCTTTATGTGAAGACTGTTCAGATCCTGTCTCGTCTTTGTTGATATCCGCAAGTAAGCGTCTTAGTTCAAACTTACTATAGAGCTCTATTAATTTGTCTTTATTTGGCTTAGTCGGTAAAAGCTCTTGTACTTGTTGCTCTAATTTTACATCAAGCTTTATCGTGGCTAGGTCATAAGATAGTGGTAAGTGATCAAGAGCTGCTCTTAAATGCTCCCCTATCTTACCTTTAACACTGTCAGCATTTGCCATGACCTGTTCAATAGTGCCATGTTCTAGTAACCATTTAACCGCTGTTTTTGGTCCACACTTATTCACGCCGGGTATATTGTCAACTTTGTCTCCCATTAGTGCCAAATAATCAATAATCTGATCTGGTCTTACACCAAACTTTTCAATTACACCGGCTTCATCCATTTCAACGTTCGTCATTGTATTGATCAAACGCACGTTAGCTGAAACCAACTGGGCCATATCTTTATCACCAGTTGAAATTACCGTTTCTATTCCGGCATCACATGCTTGTTTGGCTAAAGTGCCAATAACATCATCCGCCTCAACACCTTCAATCACAAGTAATGGCAAACCCATTGCCTCTATAATTTCATGTAATGGCGCGATCTGCGTTCGCAGATCATCAGGCATTGGAGGACGATTGGCTTTGTACTCTGGGTACATGTCATTTCTAAACGTTTTACCCTTTGCATCAAAAACAACAACGACATTACCACCTGGATAATCTTTTTCCAGACTTTTGATCATGTTTAAAACGCCGGTAATAGCGCCTGTTGGCTGGCCATCGGCTGTTGAAAGCGCCTGTAAGTATGGGACGTGATATGCACGAAATAAATAGGAAGAACCATCCACTAAGATAAGTGGACTGAGGTTGGAATTTGACATGCGGCTAAGTAACTCAATAAAAATTTCGCTAAGAATGCCATAATCAACCAATCCTCGCTAGCTAAAGCCAAGTATTTAGCTGAAATTAATAGACTTCCTGTGGATATCTTTGTTAATAAACAGCGTAAACCTCCGGAATGACACTTAAGTTCAAACCAGATAAATATACTAACTGCTTAATTATATTGGGTTACGGAGAGATTGAATCTCTTTCAAACACAATTATTATTCTTGTTATATTTTGTGAATAAAAATATTTGTTGCTTGTAATATTACGTTCAAAAAAAGAACGCTTTTAATAAATAAGCTGTAAGAGATTACCAGAATAAATCGTCAATACCAGAGAATTATTAATCTTTTTTACTGTAATGAATTCATTTAAAATAACAAAAAATCATAAGACACAGCTATAAAGGCTTTGCACTGAATATCAGATAATTTCTCCATTTATAGATTTGCAAAAATTTAAATAGCTGCTTCCTCTCTTTTAGACGAAAATTCGCCTATTAGAAATTAGCTGAGTATAGTGAATGCAAAAATTAGCAGGAATAGACTGATATGAAATATACAGGTGGTTGTCACTGTAAAGCTGTTAGGTTTGAAGTTGAAGCCGATGAAGTTATAGAAGTTGAAGATTGTAACTGTTCTGTCTGTAGTAAATCCGGTCATTTGCATTTGATCGTGCCTAAAACGTGCTTTTCTCTCCTTACCGATGAACAAGAACTTTACACCTATACATTTAATAGTTGTATAGCTCAACACTACTTTTGCAAAACTTGCGGAATAAAATCCTTCTATATTCCTCGTTCAAACCCTGACGGGGTAGACGTTAATGTTAGGTGCCTCGACTATCCACCAAAAGAGATAAAAATAGTAAATTTTGACGGTAAAAACTGGGAAAAGAATGCCCATACGCTGGTACATAAAAGTAAACAAAAAGAGGACTAATTAATCACACTGAGCTCTCTGATTGTTCCTAGTTATTAGCAGAGTATTTTGTAGTACTAAACGCCAGACGTAAAAAAGCCCGTCACATTCGTAACGGGCTTTTCATAATAGAAGCTTGACAATGTCCTACTCTCACATGGGAACTCCCACACTACCATCGGCGCTATTGCATTTCACTTCTGAGTTCGGCATGGGATCAGGTGGTTCTACAACGCTATTGTCGTCAAGCAAAAAAACTACAATCTTGAAAGCTGATGACGTGCACGAATGCACTAATACCGCAATGACATGGATGTCAGTGAGCGATGTAAATACTTATCTAAATCTAATCAGTAACACGAGTACGTGACTTTTATTCATGTCAGACACACAAAACCACTTGGGTGTTGTATGGTTAAGCCTCACGGGCAATTAGTATCAGTTAGCTCAAGGCCTCACAACCCTTACACACCTGACCTATCAACGTTGTAGTCTCCAACGACCCTTTAGGGGACTTAAAGTCCCAGTGAGAACTCATCTCAAAGCCTGCTTCCCGCTTAGATGCTTTCAGCGGTTATCAGTTCCGAACGTAGCTACCGGGCAATGCCATTGGCATGACAACCCGAACACCAGAGGTTCGTCCACTCCGGTCCTCTCGTACTAGGAGCAGCCCTCTTCAATTCTCAAACGCCCACGGCAGATAGGGACCGAACTGTCTCACGACGTTCTAAACCCAGCTCGCGTACCACTTTAAATGGCGAACAGCCATACCCTTGGGACCGACTTCAGCCCCAGGATGTGATGAGCCGACATCGAGGTGCCAAACACCGCCGTCGATATGAACTCTTGGGCGGTATCAGCCTGTTATCCCCGGAGTACCTTTTATCCGTTGAGCGATGGCCCTTCCATACAGAACCACCGGATCACTATGACCTGCTTTCGCACCTGCTCGACGTGTCTGTCTCGCAGTTAAGCTGGCTTATGCCATTGCACTAACCGTACGATGTCCGACCGTACTTAGCCAACCTTCGTGCTCCTCCGTTACTCTTTAGGAGGAGACCGCCCCAGTCAAACTACCCACCAGACAGTGTCCCCAAGCCCGATTAGGGCCCTAGGTTAGAACATCACGCATACAAGGGTGGTATTTCAAGATTGGCTCCACCACATCTAGCGACGCGGTTTCAAAGCCTCCCACCTATCCTACACATGTAGGAGCAATGTTCACTGTCAAGCTATAGTAAAGGTTCACGGGGTCTTTCCGTCTAGCCGCGGGTATACGGCATCTTAACCGCAAATTCAATTTCACTGAGTCTCGGGTGGAGACAGTGTGGCCATGATTACGCCATTCGTGCAGGTCGGAACTTACCCGACAAGGAATTTCGCTACCTTAGGACCGTTATAGTTACGGCCGCCGTTTACCGGGGCTTCGATCATGAGCTTCGCAGAGCTAACCCAATCAATTAACCTTCCGGCACCGGGCAGGCGTCACACCGTATACGTCATCTTTCGATTTTGCACAGTGCTGTGTTTTTAATAAACAGTTCCAGCCACCTGGTTACTTCGACTCTCCTGTGCTTACTCCGCAAGGGATTCACACTAGAGAGCGTACCTTCTCCCGAAGTTACGGTACTATTTTGCCTAGTTCCTTCACCCGAGTTCTCTCAAGCGCCTTAGTATTCTCTACCTAACCACCTGTGTCGGTTTGGGGTACGGTTCCTATATATCTGAAGCTTAGAAGCTTTTCCTGGAAGCATGGCATCAATGACTTCAAACCCTTGGGTTCTCGTCTCGTATCTCAGCCTTAAGAAGACCCGGATTTACCTAAGTCTTCAGCCTACATACTTTCACACGGACTACCAACGCCGTGCTCACCTAGCCTACTCCGTCCCTCCTTCGCAATATATAGAAGTACAGAAATATTAATCTGTTTCCCATCGACTACGCGTTTCCGCCTCGCCTTAGGGGCCGACTTACCCTGCCCTGATTAACATGGGACAGGAAACCTTGGTCTTTCGGCGGGGGAGTTTTTCACTCCCCTTATCGTTACTCATGTCAGCATTCGCACTTCTGATACCTCCAGCAAACCTCTCAGTTCACCTTCAACGGCTTACAGAACGCTCCCCTACCACTTAACTTAAAAGTTAAATCCGCAGCTTCGGTGCATAGTTTAGCCCCGTTACATCTTCCGCGCAGACCGACTCGACTAGTGAGCTATTACGCTTTCTTTAAAGGATGGCTGCTTCTAAGCCAACCTCCTAGCTGTCTGGGCCTTTCCACATCGTTTCCCACTTAACTATGACTTTGGGACCTTAGCTGGCGGTCTGGGTTGTTTCCCTCTTCACGACGGACGTTAGCACCCGCCGTGTGTCTCCCGGATATCACTCATCGGTATTCGGAGTTTGCAAAGGGTTGGTAAGTCGGGATGACCCCCTAGCCTTAACAGTGCTCTACCCCCGATGGTGTTCGTCCGAGGCTCTACCTAAATAGATTTCGGGGAGAACCAGCTATCTCCCGGCTTGATTAGCCTTTCACTCCGACCCACAAGTCATCACCGCATTTTTCAACATACGTGTGTTCGGTCCTCCAGTTGATGTTACTCAACCTTCAACCTGCCCATGGGTAGATCGCCGGGTTTCGGGTCTATTCCTTGCAACTAAACGCGCAGTTAACACTCGCTTTCGCTACGGCTCCCCTAATCGGTTAACCTTGCTACAAAAAATAAGTCGCTGACCCATTATACAAAAGGTACGCAGTCACCCGAAGGCTTCCACTGCTTGTACGTATGCGGTTTCAGGTTCTATTTCACTCCCCTCACAGGGGTTCTTTTCGCCTTTCCCTCACGGTACTGGTTCACTATCGGTCAGTTAGGAGTATTTAGCCTTGGAGGATGGTCCCCCCATATTCAGTCAACATTTCACGTGTGCCGACCTACTCGATTTCATGGTAAGTTTGTTTTCGTGTACGGGGCTATCACCCTGTATCGCTAAGCTTTCCAGCTTATTCCACTAACTTACAAACCACTTAAGGGCTAATTCCCGTTCGCTCGCCGCTACTAAGGAAATCTCGGTTGATTTCTTTTCCTCGGGGTACTTAGATGTTTCAGTTCTCCCGGTTCGCCTCACTTAGCTATGTATTCACTAAGTGATAGTGTCTTATGACACTGGGTTTCCCCATTCAGAAATCTGAGTCTATAACGGTTTTTATCACCTCAACTCAGCTTATCGCAGATTAACACGTCTTTCATCGCCTCTAACTGCCAAGGCATCCACCACATACGCTTAGTCACTTAACCATACAACCCTAAGTAGTCTTAGAATGTTCGGAGACTAATCCGAACTAATCGTACAGCCTGACATTTTCACGTACTCTCACATCTTTCGATGTAGATGAGTTACTTGATTTAGATTTTTTATTAACATTCTCCGAGGAGGAGAAGTTAATCAGCTTGTTCGATAAACGATAAGGTTATCTCACTCGCTGTTGGTATCTATATGTTGATGTATTGAAACGCGCGACACGTTCAACACCATATAAACACCGGGTATTTATATCAGCTTTCCAGATTGTTAAAGAGCTTCAAACTAGCGCGCATTCGGCTAATTCGTGGTTTAAAAAAACCAAATTGAAAACATCTATCAGATATCTTTAATTTGGCTTCCCTATTCTCTATGAAGAAGTAAGTGGTGGAGCTAAGCAGGATCGAACTGCTGACCTCCTGCGTGCAAGGCAGGCGCTCTCCCAGCTGAGCTATAGCCCCATCTGGGCAACACGTAGGTAGAACTTGGTAGGTCTGGGCAGACTTGAACTGCCGACCTCACCCTTATCAGGGGTGCGCTCTAACCAGCTGAGCTACAGACCTATATTTATATGTCCGAAGCTTACATGTTAGGACTTCTTCTAATTTGTTATCAGTGCAATTTGTGTGAACACTCATGAAACCCGAAGGCTTCCATTAGGCGTTTTACTTCAAGATAAGGAGGTGATCCAACCCCAGGTTCCCCTAGGGTTACCTTGTTACGACTTCACCCCAGTCATGAATCACAAAGTGGTAACCGTCCTCCCGAAGGTTAGACTAGCTACTTCTTTTGCAACCCACTCCCATGGTGTGACGGGCGGTGTGTACAAGGCCCGGGAACGTATTCACCGTAGCATTCTGATCTACGATTACTAGCGATTCCGACTTCACGGAGTCGAGTTGCAGACTCCGATCCGGACTACGACGTACTTTATGGGATTCGCTCCACCTCGCGGTCTTGCTGCCCTTTGTATACGCCATTGTAGCACGTGTGTAGCCCATCCCGTAAGGGCCATGATGACTTGACGTCGTCCCCACCTTCCTCCGGTTTATCACCGGCAGTCTCCTTAAAGTTCCCGACATAACTCGCTGGCAAATAAGGATAGGGGTTGCGCTCGTTGCGGGACTTAACCCAACATTTCACAACACGAGCTGACGACAGCCATGCAGCACCTGTCTCAGAGTTCCCGAAGGCACTAAACTATCTCTAGTAAATTCTCTGGATGTCAAGGGATGGTAAGGTTCTTCGCGTTGCATCGAATTAAACCACATGCTCCACCGCTTGTGCGGGCCCCCGTCAATTCATTTGAGTTTTAACCTTGCGGCCGTACTCCCCAGGCGGTCAACTTAGCGCGTTAGCTACGCTACCCACAGATCAAGTCTACAGACAGCTAGTTGACATCGTTTACGGCGTGGACTACCAGGGTATCTAATCCTGTTCGCTCCCCACGCTTTCGTACCTCAGCGTCAGTATTTGTCCAGGTGGCCGCCTTCGCCACTGATGTTCCTTCCAATCTCTACGCATTTCACCGCTACACTGGAAATTCCACCACCCTCTACAATACTCTAGTTTGCCAGTTCAAAATGCAGTTCCAAGGTTGAGCCCTGGGCTTTCACATCTTGCTTAACAAACCGCCTACGCACGCTTTACGCCCAGTAATTCCGATTAACGCTCGCACCCTCCGTATTACCGCGGCTGCTGGCACGGAGTTAGCCGGTGCTTCTTCTGTCGCTAACGTCACAGTACTAGTTTATTAAACTAGCACCTTTCCTCACGACTGAAAGTGCTTTACAACCCGAAGGCCTTCTTCACACACGCGGCATGGCTGCATCAGGCTTTCGCCCATTGTGCAATATTCCCCACTGCTGCCTCCCGTAGGAGTCTGGGCCGTGTCTCAGTCCCAGTGTGGCTGATCATCCTCTCAAACCAGCTAGAGATCGTCGCCTTGGTAAGCCTTTACCTTACCAACTAGCTAATCTCACTTGGGCTAATCAAATGGCGAGAGGTCCGAAGATCCCCCCCTTTGGTCCGTAGACATTATGCGGTATTAGCAGTCGTTTCCAACTGTTGTCCCCCACCATAAGGCATATTCCCAAGCATTACTCACCCGTCCGCCGCTCGACGCCAAAGTAGCAAGCTACTTTTCGTTTCCGCTCGACTTGCATGTGTTAAGCCTGCCGCCAGCGTTCAATCTGAGCCATGATCAAACTCTTCAATTAAAATCGTTTGTGCATCATAAGATGCGGCTCAATGAATTCTGTACATTTAAAACATATGTTCTTATAACCCGAAGGTCATAAGTAGTTTTGCGTGAACTTCATCATTAAGCTGTTTTTTTTGTCCCGAAGGACTATGTAAAATCAACACTAATGTGAGTGCTCACACAAATTGCATGATAACTAATTGTTAAAGAACACTACTTGATTAAGTAGTCAGTGTAAGTCGCATTCGCTTATCACTGTTTGCTTGGAGCTGGCTAGTAGCCTGTCCCGAAGCGAGATGCGCATTCTACGCAACTCAGTTTTGATGTCAACAACTTTTTGAAAAATAATTTAACTTGTTTTTCTAAGTTATCTTCGAGCTTAACCAAACTATTGTTTAACTAAACTGTTCAAAACAACCTCTTGGGCTTGTCCCGAAGAAGTGGAGCGCATTTTAGGGATTTTTAGGAAAGGATCAAGCTTTATTTTAAATTAATTTACTGTTCGTTTAATTAGTGTGCAAACCGCTTAATTAAAGGCTTTTATGGTGATTAAAACAACAAATATTTAGGCGTATTAGTTTTTACGCGCAAGAACTTAAAAAAACAAAAAAGCGTAAGCCTATGCAGTGGCTACGCTTTTATTTAACTCACCGATTAGGTCAAGGTAACAAATTCTTCAGCCGAAGTTGGATGAATTGCCACTGTATTATCAAAATCAGCTTTGGTTGCCCCCATTTTCATAGCAACTGCAAATCCTTGTAAAAGTTCATCACTGCCAAAACCGATAGAATGAATACCAACTATCTTTTCTTCTTTACCAACACAAATGAGCTTCATGCGTGTTGGATCACGGTATTCTTCAGTCATCGCCTGGTATAAAGCAGTGAATTGCGACTTATATACCTTTACCTGATCTACCCCGTATTCGGTAATTGCTTCATTTTCAGTCAAACCTACAGTACCAATCACGGGGTGACTAAAAACAACCGTAGCAATATTGGAGTAATCAAGATGTTCATAAGTTTTATTATTGAATAACCTTTCTGCCAAGCGACGACCCGCTGCAACAGCAACTGGCGTTAATTGTGCTCTTCCGGTGTTATCACCTACCGCATAGATATTATCAATATTGGTGTTTTGATATTTATCAGTATCAATATAGCCTTTCTCGTTAAGTTCAACGCCTGCCGAAGCGAGATTGATATTATCTGTTGCTGGTTCTCTACCAATCGCCCATACAAGGGTATTTACCGGACCGATAGTTTGACCGTTTTCCAAGTGTACTAATAATCGGTCATCATCGAGTTTCTCTACTTTAGTCGGTACGCTATGAGTGTGAAGCGCAGGACCATGCTGGGCCATTTGCTCAACTAAAGTGTCACTTAGCATATCGTCAAATGAACGAAGTGGCTTTTCTTTACGAACAATAAGGTGGGCCTGAGAGCCTAAGGCGTGAAAGACACCTGCTAATTCAACTGCAATATACCCCGCACCAACCACAGCAACTGTGTCAGGTTGCTCAGTTAACGCAAAAAAACCGTCTGAATCAATGCCATATTCAGCGCCTTCGATATTAGGTATTTGTGGGCGACCACCTGTGGCTATGACAATATGATCGGCAGTAATCCGCTCTCCATTAACTTCTACTGTATTGCGATTAACAAATTTACCGAAACCCTCAATCACTGTTACATTATTGGCAGAAAAACCACGTTGATATGCCGCATGTATACGTTCGATGTAAGCTTCGCGGTTTTTAACCATGGTTGACCAATCATAATTACCCGTGGTGATATTAAAACCATAATCTTTACCGTATTTAATAGCATCAGCGATTTGCCCTGCATACCACATTGCTTTTTTGGGTACACAGCCTACGTTGACACATGTACCACCTATTGCTTTTGCTTCGATTACCGCTGCTTTCATGCCATGCTTGGCTGCTCTGTTCGCTGAAGCTATTCCACCGCTACCTGCGCCAATTGCCAAAAAATCAAAATGTCGAGTCATATTAAGTGTCCTTTGGGGGTCATCTTATGATCACCTATGCGTTATAAAATAGGTACGAAAGCAAGTTTTACAAGCACTAATTGATGATTAAGTTGTCGTTGTTACTACTAGAACCGTTAGGCAGTAATTTAGTTTCAACTTTATTTTCCTCTATATGTTTATAAATCTCATCCGCAGACAGGGGCTTGTAATAAATATAACCTTGGATCAAATTACATTCTCTATCTACTAAGTATTGAAGTTGCTCATCTGTTTCAACGCCTTCTGCGATGCATGACATATGAAGGCTTTTAGCTAGCACCAGGGTTGCATCAACAATCGCTTCATCAGTTTTTTCAACCGCAATACCTGAGACAAAGCTTCGATCGATTTTGATGATATCTAACGGCAATCTCTTCAAGTAAGAAAGTGATGAAAAGCCAGTACCAAAATCATCTAACGACAACATGACACCCAAAGACTTCAGATCATTCATAGTTTTTATTGCCTGTTCAGGATCAGAGATAAATGCATTTTCAGTTACCTCTACCTTCAGTGCATGGGCAGGTAAACCATGCTTGGCTAGTATTTTTTCAATCGAAGGGACTAAATCGTCAAAGGTAAAATGAACTGCCGAAAAATTAACAGACAGATAAAAGTCACTTCTTAGCTGTCGCCACTTCTTCAGCTCTACGAACCCTTTTTCCATCGCCATATCGGTCATCATTAATATCAAACCTAATTCTTCCGCAAGCGGAATAAACTCTATCGGAGAGACAACCTTCCCTTTGTGCTCCCATCTCATCAATAACTCAGCACCTACCGCTTTACCGGTATTGGCATTAACTATGGGTTGATATAAATTAAAAAATTCATCGTTACTAACTGCTAGTTTCAGATTTAATTCTTTGCTTAAGCGCTGCTTTGCTTCTAAGTTCATACGTTCAGTAAAGAACTGGTAATTATTTCTTCCTTGTTGTTTAGCGTGATACATCGCAACATCCGCATTCCTTAGCAGCTCATCAGAACTTGCTGAATCTTCTGGATACATTGATATACCTATGCTTGCGCCAATACTGACATCATGACTATTCAACGATACCGGCTGCTCAAGCGCATTAATAATTTTTTGTGCGATACGACTAAGCTCATTGTTATTTTTGTATGACTCTAACAATACTACAAATTCATCACCACCAATGCGGGCAATAGTATCGTCAACACGTAAATTATGATTCAAGCGAATCGTAACTTCTTTGAGTAGCAAGTCTCCGTAATCATGACCAAGAGAGTCATTAACTTGCTTGAAACGGTCTAAATCAATAAAAAATAAAGCTATCGAGTTAGCTTTGCGAGAAGAATATTCCATTGCATGGCTTATTCTATCCAATAGTAAGGTTCTGTTAGGCAAACCTGTTAAGTGGTCATAATTTGCCATATAGCGGAGTTCATTCTCTGCAAACTTTTGCGCCGTAATATCCGTCAAGACACAGATGAAATGGCTGCTCTCTAAATGATCTCCCTGACTCAGGCTGATATTAATAATCACGTGATATTGTTCACCACTTGGTGTAGTGATCAATTCTTCACCACGCCAATGCCCTTTAGCTCGAATTTTTGGAAATAACCTAGTATAGAAACTAACGCGTTCTTGGCTCAAGCCTAATATATTTCGTTTAAAGCTAAGCTCTTCCTGTTGCCAACCAAACACTTGTGCCATTGATTTATTAACACGAATTTTTGAAAAATGTTCATCAATAATTATTACCCAATCTTTGGTTTGTTCAAATGCCGCGCCATAATATTGGGCGCGCTCCATATTTGCTTTGGACTCAGTAATATTGGTATATGACCCTGTCACCCGCTGAGGTAGTCCATCCTCATTAAAAGCGACTATTTTGCCTAGATCTTTATACCAAAGCCATTCACCATTGGAGGCACGTAAACGATAACTGCATTCAAAGCTTTGCTCTTGATCACCATTGACCATAAACAATTGCCACTTAGTTAAGAAGTTATTGCGGTCTTCTGGGTGGATTAGGCTAAGGTGTTCATCAAAACTATGACTTAGAGTTGCTTCGTCATAGCCCAAATCATCACTTAATCGTTTACCAAAAATTACATTATTTTTTTCTTTCCAGTCCCAAACTTCGCTGTTACTACCACTTAATGCTAGCTGCAGTCGGTTTTCTCTGTATGCCACCTGCTTGTGAGCGTTGATGAGTGTTTTCTGTCTTAAGTATCTATTTCGTTGCCAATAGAAAACCAGCATACAAATTAATACGATATAGATAGTTAACGCGGTTGGTGAACGCCATGGCGCAAAACTGACATGAATCTCTACACGTGCTGGCTCAGAATACTGTCCAGTGGAAGGAGATTTTGTTTTCACTTCTAAAACATGGGTACCCGAATCAAGCTCTGAAAACACAGCATAATTTTGTTTTGATGCCGGGTAACTTACGCCATTAATGAATCGATATTCGTATAACGGTTTCTCTTGGTTACCATAAGCGAAGTTAGAAAAATCTAGGCGAATACCAACATCATCATAGGCCAAATTGATCACAGCATTGCTTTCAATATTCAAAGGTAAATTGAGATCTCTAGACAATGTACTGACCCCAACAATAGATACTTGTGAAGCCATTTTGGTATCATTTTGACCTAACGATGCTGGGGCAAAAATACTGAACCCAGATACTCCACCATAGGCTAAGAAGCCGTTTTTTAACTTAACATTTGCTTCCGCATTATGTTCTTTACTTACAAGACCGTCATTTAAGCCGAATGAGCGTATATGCCGACTCTCAATATTCAAACGATAAAGCCCTGCATGACTTGAAAACCACAAATTATTTTCTTCATCTAAGTTGAGGCCATAGATATCATTGTTGATGCCTGAGTTCGCCTGAGTATACATCCTTTCTAGCTCATAACTTTCTCCGGAAAACACCAAAATACCAACACCTGTAAATAACAACCAAAAGCGGCCATCTTTATCAACCTGCCAACTATCAAAATAATTAAATGACGAACTTTTACTGTCCGGATGACGATAAATTTCTTTAAATTTATTGGACTTAGCGTCAAATAACCATAAGGCATTATTAGTAGAAACAAACACTTCATCTGCATTACCAGAAGGAGCTGGCATAAGGTTATACACTTGATTCAAATGCATTGACGTAGGCAAATTATCAAATTTTGTCCGTGAGCCGGTTTTAATATCTAGCTGATAAAATCCGTCTTCTGAAACAACCCAAAACTTTCCCTTTTGAAGCAAAGTAACAGCAAATAAATCCGTTAACCATGTTGAAATCTCTGGCATATAATCAAATGGGCGTAATTGTTTACTCTCTGTATCAAACAATCTCATCCCTAACGCAGTGTTTAGCCATAAATTATGCTGTTCATCTTCTGCAATGGTATAAATATTCCCCTCAGTCTCTGTCGTTTTGTAATTTTGGACTGCCAAAAAATGTTCCACTGAATTTCGGCTTATGTCGACCAAATTCAGCCCAACTTCGGTACCAACCCACAATAAATTTTCATCACGACTTGATTGTATAATCGACGATACAGAGCTTGCAGTTAAGCTGTTAGCGGCATTTTTCCGGTATTGATAAACGTCCACCTGGGCCGTTACAGGATCCCAACTAAAAGCGCCAGCAGCACTCGAACCGAGCCACACCAACCCGTCTTGATCAATATATAGGCTTCTAACCTCAGAGTTGGCCACAGACGGATCATAATCTGAATACTCTAGTAATTTCTCATGCTCATGAGTTAGCACATTGAATTGGTGTAAACCATCTGTTGAGGCTACATATGCTTGTTGTTTATGAATTTGGATATCCCAAACCGACACATTAGGCACAACAAGTTCATAACTAATTTCATGGTTCGCGCCTTCGATAAACTGTTCTATATCTGTAAGCGAAACACTAAAAACACCATCATTACTCCCTACATAAATAAGGCCGTCATGGACAGTGAAACTATATATTTTTTCAAGTTCTTTTTGAGACAAATGGAATTGGTTGTACCTGTCTGCCTCAATAGCTGGCAATCTAAATAATTTGTCGTAGTTCAATGAGTAAACAAAAGAACCCACTCGCGTGGCAATATAAATATTTTCATCAACAATCATCGCATAATGAATATAGCCCCATTTAAAATCCAATTGTTGAGCAAGATCGATGCGCTTTACTATTTTTTGAGTTTGCGGTTGATACAATAGGAGTGACTTTTCAGTCACAATCCATATTCTATCGCTGTTTGGGTCTATCAAGATATCAGACGTTGGCGATTGGGGGTTCTCTGGATCTGAGTCCAAGATAAATTCATAGGTATTGGTTTTTGGGTCAAAGGTATATATGCCATTGTTCCAAAATGACATCCATATTTTACCTGTTTTATCTTTTCGAAGGTAATAATTAGCAAGGTTAGTAAATTCACCATTTGGCCCAGGTAATACTTTAACGCTATAGCCATCGTAAATATTGACACCACTTTCATTGCCAAACCACA
The DNA here is from genome assembly GCF_030295975.1 of Thalassotalea atypica. Classification (NCBI taxonomy): domain Bacteria; kingdom Pseudomonadati; phylum Pseudomonadota; class Gammaproteobacteria; order Alteromonadales; family Colwelliaceae; genus Thalassotalea; species Thalassotalea atypica. Next base: position 103,746 of record NZ_AP027364.1, on the reverse strand, counting down.
TAAAGCCAGCATCATCTTGCAAAATGGTATTAATTGTTGCTTGAGACAGGCCATCATCAACGGTAATTTGTTCTAGAACAACATTATTAACTTTCGCATGCACAGCAATTGGCAATGCTAGAAGGAAAATAAAAAACAATGCCAAAAAATAATTAACTACATTATTACTCATAGTGATGTTTTATCATTTCTCATATGTCCACAACTAATCAAATCAATGCTAAGTACTGCCCTAATAATTATGTCACAAAATGTTATCACTGTATGTATAGCATACAATTTAGTAACATATGGGCCAACCGTACTAAAATAATTGGCTTCACTATACCTCTTCCCCTTGATTTAACCACTTAGAAACATTACATCTATCTCAATGATTAAATTTGAGACCGTTTCACTTATGAGCAACCCACTTCTTCAACAACACGCCTTACCGCTATTTTCCCAAATCAAGCCTGAACATGTGAAGCCTGCAGTGGAAAAGGCTATCAATGATTGCAAACAAGCCATAGAAAAGGTGCTCAATGAAAATACTGTTTATACATGGAGCAATCTGGTCGCACCAATTGACGACGTTGACGATGTATTAGGCAAGCTATGGTCACCTGTTTCTCACATGAATTCCGTGGTTAATTCTGATGAGCTACGTGACGCACACGAAAGTTGCCTACCTTTGCTGTCAGAATACGGCACTTATGTTGGTCAACACGAAGGCCTGTATAACGCATACAAACAATTATCAGAAAGTGAGCATTATCACACTTTAGATACCGCTCAGAAGAAAGTCATTGATAATGCTATGCGCGATTTTAAACTGTCAGGCATAGCACTCGCGCCAGAAGAAAAAAAGCGCTACGGCGAAATCGCCACTCGATTATCCGAGCTGGGTTCAAAATTTAATAACCATTTACTCGATGCAACTCAAGCCTTTAAAGTATTCATTGAAGATGAAAATGAGCTATCTGGATTACCAGATAGTGCCAAAGCAGCAGCTGCAGCTCTTGCTAAGTCCGAACAGAAAAAAGGCTGGTTATTTACGCTCGACTTTCCAAGCTACCTACCAGTGATGATGTATTGTGACAATGCCAACTTACGCAAAAAAATGTATACCGCTTTTGTTACGCGAGCTTCGGATCAAGGACCGAACGCAGGCGAGTTTGATAACAGCGAGGTGATGGCTGAACTCCTGAAATTACGCCACGAACTAGCACAATTGCTTGATTTTAATAACTACGCTGAAAAATCATTAGCCACTAAAATGGCGGGCAATATTGAAGAAGTATTAGCTTTCCTTAACGAGCTAGCGTCTAAATCAAAAGAACAAGGGCGAAAAGAATTAGATGAAGTACTCGCCTTTGCCAAAAAAGAGCACGACACCGAACACTTGAATCCGTGGGATTTGCCTTACTACAGCGAAAAACTTAAACAGCAACGCTATGCGATTTCAGACGAAGAATTACGTCCCTATTTTCCTAAAGATAAAGTGGTGGATGGTCTATTCGAGGTTGTTCATCGCTTATTCGGTTTAACCATCAAAGAGCGAGAAGGTGTTGACGTTTGGCATGAAGACGTCAAATTTTACGATGTGTATGACAGCAATAAATCCCTGCGCGGGAGTTTTTACCTTGACCTCTACGCGCGAGCGAAAAAACGTGGTGGCGCTTGGATGGATGAATGTGTCGGTCGACGCGCATTAACTGAAAATGCCGTTCAACTTCCTGTCGCTTATTTAACCTGTAATTTCAATGGGCCGGTTGGCGATAACCCAGCTTTATTCACGCACGATGAAGTGGTCACTCTATTCCATGAATTTGGCCATGGTATCCATCACATGCTGACACAGATAAATGCGGCGGGTGTTGCTGGCATCAGTGGTGTGCCGTGGGACGCCGTTGAGCTACCGAGCCAATTTTTGGAAAACTGGTGTTGGCAACCTGAAGCACTCGCGTTTATTTCCTGTCATTATCAAACAGGCGAATCATTGCCACAAGCATTACTCGATAAAATGCTTGCGGCAAAAAATTATCAATCAGCCATGCAAATGCTGAGACAACTCGAATTTAGCCTATTCGATTTTACCATGCATGCTGAATATAGCCCTGAGCAAGGCGATCAAATTCAACAAGTACTTAATCGCATTCGTGATAAATATGCCGTAGTGAAAGCTGCTGATTTTAATCGTTTTCAACACAGTTTTGGTCATATATTTGGTGGCGGTTATGCCGCGGGCTATTACAGCTACAAATGGGCTGAAGTACTTTCCGCCGATGCCTTTAGTCGTTTTGAAGAAGAAGGGGTATTTAATACCAAGACAGGCCGTGATTTTTTAGAGAACATATTGGAAAAAGGCGGTTCACAAGAGCCAAGCGAATTGTTCAAGGCATTTCGAGGCAGAGCACCACAAATTGACGCCCTACTTCGTCATAGCGGGATAGATGCGGCTTAATTCATGAAAAATCTTGAGTCTTTTGACGCGCTTTATCAGCGTGCCGCCGAACGAAAACACGGCGTAAAAGCCCTAAATGCACTTTTGGGGCCCGCTGAAAACCAAGCAGCGTTACTTGAGCTATCTGATGATCGCTACTTAGCGGCTATGACCAAGAAAGTTTTTCAATCTGGCTTCGTTTGGCGAGTGGTTGAAAATAAATGGCCGGATTTTGAAGATGTCTTTTTCGGTTTTAACATTGAGAAAGTGTTGATGATGCCTGAAGAAATGATGGAGCGAAAAGCCAGTGATCCGAAAATCATTCGCAACTTTAATAAAGTCAAAACCATCAAACAGAACGCACAGATGATCTTCGAAGAGCAACAAAACGGACACACCTTCGCAGAGTTTATCCAACGCTGGCCTTGTGAAGATATAATAGGGTTATGGGCTTATTTAAAGAAAAATGGCTCACGCCTTGGTGGTAACACAGGTCCTTATGCGCTAAGAGCCTTGGGCAAAGACACGTTTCTTTTATCTCGCGACGTAGAAGCGTACTTTAGAGCCCAAGACCTGATCTCGGGAGGTCTTCAAACCAAATCAAGTTTAGCGACCATTCAACAAGCCTTTAATCACTGGCAACAAGAAAGTGATTTAACACTTTCACAACTGAGTCGATTAGTTGCCTACGCCACAGGCGATAACAGTGTCCAGTTAGGGTAAATGATGATAAATGTAGCGGTTGCCTATCAGCACCCCGAAGACGCAACGCAAGCAAAAACGATTGCTGCAAAATGGGATTTTACCTATATCGGTGATTTTGCTGCTACATCGAACCATCCAGATCTCGACTTTATTTTAAGGGTAAATGAGCAGGTATTAGAGCTAATTAAGCTCGATGAGCCAAAGCTTTCTCCAATCAAAGTCGACTTTGTTGAAGGAGCCAGTGCTCACCGACGAAAATTCGGCGGCGGTCGTGGTCAAGACATTGCTAAAGCCGTTGGCTTAAAGCATGGCTTTGAACCCACCGTACTTGATGCAACTGCCGGACTGGGCAGAGATGCCTTTGTACTAGCTAGTTTAGGCTGCAAGGTTACCTTAATGGAGCGAAATCCAGTCGTTGCCGCATTACTAGACGACGGTATTGCACGGGGCATACTCAACGTTGATACACAGGCCATCATCAACAATATGTCGCTCGTTCATGCCTCATCAATAAAAGAAATGGCTGAACAACCACAACATGACATTGTTTATCTGGATCCTATGTACCCGCATAAAGGAAAATCCGCGTTAGTGAAAAAAGAAATGCGTGTTTTTCAATCATTGGTCGGTGAAGACCATGATGCCGATGCACTCTTAGCACCGGCAAAAGCGATCGCCGAATATCGTGTGGTAGTGAAGCGACCCAATTATGCCGAACCAATCAATGGTCAAAAACCATCAACAACGATAAAAATGAAGAAAAATCGCTTCGACATTTATGTCAATAAAGGCATTCCTAAACAACACTAATCAACATTTTTTGGTTACGACACTGCGTGAGCTAATAACTGCAACCTCAACCGTAACAAAACTGTCATAAAAACTTAGTAGACTCAACCGCATAGACATAACTTACGGATTTGAATTGTGCGTGTTTCAACTTTTTCTAAAATTTCTGCGATAGGCATTTTTCTCTTTGCCATGACCTTTCTACTGGCGATGTACCAAGTGGCAAACACTCTCGCCAGTAACAGGCTCCAGCTCGCTGAGTATCAACATTTAAAATCGCTAACTACAGTTGATTTTTATCGCACAATCGCCGACTACCTCCAAACCGGCGACGCAAGCCTATTAAATAAAGCAGAAATACAACTGAAGGAAATCAATGCGAATGGTCAGCGTATTGATATTGCCGATCTCGCCGCACGTATTAATGAAAAAACAACGACACTCCAACAAGACATCAACGAAAAGTACCGAGCGTGGGGGAAACTCAGTGGTGATCCTCTGGCACTGCTACGCAATAGTGAACAAGGACTCATTGCAATTGGCTTTAATCTGGCCACATTTGCTAAACAAAGCAAAGAATTAACAGGCACACAGCGCCTAAACTACCTCTCTACGCTCGATGAAACTCTGCTAAATCTGCACAATATAATCCGGATCAGAGAAAAACTATTTGGCAGAGAAAATACCAATATTCTCGCTATCGATCGGCCTCTAAAGGAGCTCAATCGATTAACCGTTAAACTACAACAATATCCCCTACTGGGTATCTTTGAACAGTACGATGACAATGATGAGCTGAGCGATGATGAATTACTCATCGATGACGATAAAGTACAGGCCGATTTAAGTGAAGATGCACTAAACGAATTTGCCTCACTCATCAGTCGTTACCGCAGTGAACTAAACAAAACCCTAGCGCAAGAACATCAACGTAGAGAAGGATTTATACAACTCAACCAAGATGTGAAAATAATAGAAGATATGATCTTACTTGGTGAAGCCGATATCCAGAATTCACAAAACAATATTAACAACAAGATCACTTGGGCAGTGATTATCTTACTGACCATGTTAGTAGTCTTCTTGGCCGCTAATTTTTGGTTAACCCGCCGTGTTGTTTTGCAACCACTGAGACGCCTTAGAGATAGTTTCGTCTTACTTGTTGACCAAGGTCGCGTTGAGTTTATTACTGGTATTTCGGCAAAAACAGAATTAGGTCAAATATCCGCCAGTTTCAATAAAATGGTCTCGCAACTTGCAGAAGAAGGTAAACAAAAAGCGCAACAATTAACCTTAGTATCACATGCGATGCAAACCATGGAAACTCAAGCGCAAACCATTTTATGTTCATCCACAAGCACCAGTGAGCAATTGATCGCCGTTGATGAAGTTATGCGATCATTATCACAAGTTTCAGACACAGTTAATTCATTATCTAAGCAAGTGGTTGATACGGCACAAGCGACTCAACAAGCGATGGACGACAGTCAAGCAAAGGTAGCGGAAGTACTAGTCGCCAGTGAAGTTACCAACAAAGCCGCTAACGCCGGAAAATTGGCGATAGAATCACTGACACAATCGGTAGACAGCGTTGGGTCAATTGTTGATGTCATTAGCTCTATTGCCGATCAAACCAATTTATTAGCGCTCAATGCGGCAATTGAAGCCGCTCGCGCCGGCCGTCATGGTCGCGGATTTTCGGTTGTCGCCGACGAAGTCAGACAGTTGGCAGGAAAAACACAAGACTCGTTAAAGCAAGTCAGCTCTCGACTCGCGCAACTCAATCATGCGAATAAAACTCTTGAAGACAACATTCACGGCATTGAACAAGCGTCAGAGCAACAAAAAAGCATTGCGGTTGTACTCAGTGATAATGCGGCTAGCGTTGTGACTCAAGCAATTACCTCGGCAAATGTAGCGGCACAAACCTTAGCGCAAATAAATCAACAACAAAGTCATTTTAGCCAATTTGAATCAGCCATGGAAAAAGTGAACAGCGAAGTGTCTCAGTCTAAACAGCTGGCTGAGAACATCTCTAAAGACGTTGCCAATCAAGTCAGCGATATTAGCCAAACATTAACGCCAGTGACTTGTTAGTTGCACAATCATCGCAAAAACACGGTGGGCTATCGAAATAATGTGGGTTCGTAAGCCAAACTCGTGTTAAATAGACGTTAAAAAAATAACACGAGAAATCTGGAGTCTATTTAATGAGAAAACTAACTAAGTCAATTGTTGCTGCAGTGGCTGCACTGACATTATCATCTGCATTCGCTCAAACCGTAAAAACTGAAGACCAAGCGAAAAAGGTGATCAAGCATCGCCAATCAGTGTTTACTCTACTTGCTAGCAATATGGGGCCGCTTGGCGCCATGGCAAAAGGTAAAATGCCATTAGAGAGTAGCAAAATTGAAAAATACGCCACGCGTATTGAGCAACTCAGCTTAATGATGCCGGACTATACTAAGTTTGATACATCACACTTCAAACTCAAGACCGAAGCACTACCGAAGATTTGGCAAGAGCCGGCTAAATTTGCAGAAAAAGTACAAGCACTACAAAAAGCGGCCGCCCACTTACGTTCAGTTGCCAATAGCGGCGATAAATCAACAATAAAGAAAGCCATTGGTGGTGTTGGCCGTTCTTGTAAAGGTTGCCATGACGCCTTTAAAGCGGAATAAAACATAGATTAGATAACTACTCATGGCGCACAGCGCGCCATGTTATATCTTAGAAATAAAGCTCTTCAACAACAGGGGCATTGGTCACAACCAGCCAGTAAACAAAACAGATAACCGCCGCAATAACGATGCTGGCAATAATCAGTTTAGAATGCGGAATGTCATCACCCGGGTTAATTTCTTTTGCATCTTTTTTCCCCGTAACCATCGGCTTAACTAAACTCTTCTTTTTTACTGTTTTATAGTAAACAACTGCGCCAATATGCAGCGCGATAGCACCTAGAAGAACGTCAAACAGGTTGTGATGAATAGTCGCCATCACTTTTTCCCAAGTAGCATTGAGCACTCCATAGTAAGGGCCTGATGAAAACACATCATCAGTGATGAATAAACCACTGAGTGCCTGCAACAAAACCAAGAAGAGAAGCGTTACCACCATTAAGCTACCTAATGGGTTATGCCCAGCATACCTAGCTTGCTCATTATTCGATGATGCATGGACGTACCTTTTCAGCGTTGAAAATGATGGAACAAATTGGCCAAAGCGCGCATGCTTAGTACCAACGACCCCCCAAATAAGCCTGAACAAAACTAAACCCAGTGCTACATAGCCCAATTGCATATGTAGGTCGACCATATCGCCCTCTTGCTCAGAGGTATACCATAATGCGCTAAGCATTATCACTAAACTCCAATGAAATGCTCTTACGGGTAAGTCCCATACAAGATATTTCTGTGTCATCACGTTACTACCTTATTAGCCGTTATTATTCCTAATGGAGATAACGAAACATTCAAATTCTGATAAAATAAAGTTGCCATGCTACCTGAAAAATATCGCTATTTCTCGTACAATGAAGAAGATTGATGAGGTTTTATTATGGCTAAATCCCTGTGTAAATGGAAAAAGAAAGATATTGAACGCGATATCCATGAACTTATTCATATCGTCGACAAACCGCGCTTTGTTTGTAAAGATTGTGCACGAGCAGCACACGACAAAGGCTTTTTGTGTAAGGCCCTCAAACTAAAATAACAACAGCTTGTTTAGGAGAATTATGATCACACTTAATGAAAAAATGCCAATCGGACAATTACAGCAATTAAAAGATGGCAACCTGATCACCCACAATACCGCAGAATTATTCGCCAATAAGAAAGTCGTGCTATTTGCTGTACCTGGCGCGTTCACCCCAACCTGTTCTGCTGCTCACCTACCGGGCTATGTTGTTGGTGCGGATGATCTAAAAGCAAAAGGCGTTGATGAGATTATCTGCTTATCGGTTAACGATGCCTTTGTCATGTCGGCATGGGGTGAGTCACAAAATGCTGAGCATTTAATGATGCTGGCAGACGGCGATGGTAGTTACACTAAAGCATTAGGATTAGACATGGATACTGCGCATTTCGGTGGCGTTCGCTCACAGCGTTACGCGATGATAATCGAAAACTGCGTTGTAACAAGCTTACACATTGAAAAACCTAAGGAATTTGATGTCAGTAAAGCCGAGGTTATTTTAGACGCGCTTTAAAACCGTAATGGAAACAATTATCATTATTTATATATTTGTTTTTATTAGGTTTTTGTTAAAATTTTAATTTGATAATTTTTGTCAATATTGGCAAAATTAGGTCATTATATTCTCAAATAAGGTCATCAAATGTTAAAACCTGAAATGGTTGAGCAGTTAAACGAGCAAATAAATTTGGAGTTTTACTCTTCTAACTTATATTTGCAAATGAGTGCATGGTGCGAAGAACAAGGTTTTGAAGGTGCTGCAGAATTTATGCGTAAGCATGCATTAGAAGAAATGGATCATATGACTCGCTTATTCACTTATGTTAGTGAAACCGGCGCTCTTCCTATTCTAGGCGCCATTGAAGCGCCCCCACACACGTTTGACTCTTTAGCTGATGTGTTTGAAAAAACCTATCAACACGAATGTGATATTACCGAGCGCATTAATAAATTGGCTCATCAAGCATTTAGTAACCAAGACTATTCTACGTTTAACTTTCTGCAGTGGTACGTAGCAGAGCAACACGAAGAAGAAACACTATTTAAGAGCGTGTTAGACAAGATAAACCTTGTCGGTCACGATGGACATGCTCTATTTTTTGTTGATAAAGACTTGGCTGAAATGGCAAAAGCTGGCAACAGCAGTGTCATGACAGATACCGCGGTATAAAACAGGATTGCACAATTAGTAAATAAAAGGCTTTCTTCTATACCTTGTGTAGAAGAAAGCCTCTTTTGTTTTTGTGCGAAGGAAAGCTTCCAAAGGCTTTATGTATGGTTAAAGAAATACGTAACCTGCACCTCGCACGGTTTTGATCGAACTAGAGTCGCTGACTTCTTTTAGTTTTTTTCTTAAATTTGACACATGCATATTCAAACTACGATTACAGTAAGAAATATTTCGTTTAAATACACATTTGCCAATGGCCCCTCTTGAAACAATGTCACCAGCATTCGACATCAACAAATAGAGCAATTCAAATTCAAGCCCCGTAATCGCAATTTTGATGTCATTGCATTTCACTTCCCTGCTACTCATGCATAAAGAAAAACCATTAAGCTCTAATCTTTTGTGAGGCCGATGAGAATCAGTTGCTTTTGCTCTGCGCAAGCAAACATTGATCCTCGCTATCATTTCACGCACTGGTGCCGTTTTTAGCACATAGTCATCGGCCCCCGCTTCTAGCACATTGATGTGGTCGATTGTATTTAGCTCCTGAGAAAATACCATTACAGGACTTGTTGATATGTTAACAAGGTGCACCAAAAGGTCTATGTAATCATGCATAGATTTATTATTATCAATAATAATCAAATCTATTTGCTGGCTTTTTAGTGTATAGAAAGCTTCTACCGGTGTTTGACATAGATGCACGTCATGTTCATATCCAGCAATAAAATCTGCATAAGGAATTTCACCCTCTGCATCAAGACATAAAATTAATAATTGCTTCTTTAGCATCGGCTTATTTTCTCGCTATATGCTTTTGATTAAGGGCTTAACGCTAGGTTTCATTCTGCTCAGCAAGCGTTATTTTGTAGCCTGTTGCCGAGAGTTCATCCCCCTCAATAACTAAAAACAGTTCTTTAGACTCTTCATTTAAGGTCAGCTCGAAGCTAGATAAAATGATGTCACTACTGTTTTGCTGGGCAATCGCAAAAACCTGATATGTATTATTCAAAAGGTTAAGCGACAAAGACTGAGCGTAACCCACGCTTTTGTAATACAGTGCGCTGTCGATGGTTTCATCGCTACGGACGAAATAAAACTTCACTAAAGAAAAATCATCACTATCCACTAAATTGATCATCGCAATATTGTGATCGTAAATGCTTTCTCGCTGACTATTATCAACCACCAACGAATTGACCGATATTTCGATTTCATCAACAATGCCATCACCATCTTCATCAACATCGCCATCATTGTCATGATCAACGTCATCTTCTTTTAGATAGAAAAACACGGTTTTATTAGCGTCTTCAGGCAAAGTTAGTAGGTGGTTTTTAAGGATGCGTTCCTCTGTGCCTGATGCAACAAGGTCTACACTGTAGTCGCCGTTAGGTTGTACTAAAGTTTCACTTAATGCCCCCATCGCTAGCGAGGTTATCTCTGCTTGGTCGTCAACACCATTTAAATGTACGTCAAACTCACTTTGATAGTGCGGCAATAAATCGTGGCGGTTAATCGCGTTATATACTCTAACATTCGCTGCTGAGTTGGCATCTAAGTATTCAACAGTTGATGATGTAGAAACCCAATCGACAGCGTAAGGAGACGTACTGGCGGCAGCGCTTTCTCTCACCACTAATACATATTGTGATGGATAGTCGTAATCTATTTCACCTGATTGAAATAACACCTCATTACTGCCCGCTTGTGTGATATAGACAACATATTCATCCTGATCTAATTTTTGATTGTCTGACAATTGACCGTTAGTGAACTGCCCTATTAAAGTAGCTTCGTTGAAGGTTTCATTTGATTTTGACATGTAGACATCCACACCCGCGTCATCTGATGCTAAATTTAATAACCTTAAATTAAACAGATCTTCATCTTCGTCAATATCGTCATCAATTACGTCTATTTCGTATATTTGAACCTGAGGTGACGCAATGTCTTCGCTTAATACGATAAATTGAATGACATCTTTTTTTACTGAAAGTTGCCCTTCACTAATTAGCGCAAGATCTTCTCTATCATTCGAATCTTCATTTTGCCATGCCAATTCATAGTAATAATGTTGATCGGCCACTTCTTTAGCTGAGGTAGCCACGCCATATTCAACTGCACTGTATGTGATCTCAATTTCATCTTCATCGTCTTCATTGAGGTTTTCATCAATCGTGAGGAACACCGCAGGCGCATTTTTTGAACCATTATAAAATTGCAGATAACCATTACCGCTATCACCATCGCTACTGGAGCCACAACCTGCTAACAATAAAGTAAAAGAAATCAGTGCCAACACCGATAAATTTGTGCCTATAAAAGCACTTCGTAAATAACTCATCATCTAATCCATTCCCAATATATCAACGTGACAGACAAAAATTGCCACAAATTTAGCTGTACCTACTATCGTGTAAGGCTTAAAGCTGCCTTAGTAGAACAAGTTGAGAAGGAATAGTTCTGATATTTACACAATCTTTGCACTTCTTTATCTTTGTTTGCACAAGCTTACGTTGCTGCACATTATTTGCATATTTCTCGCGACATATTCGCGACCTGAGCATAACTCACGTATAATGCCGGCCAATAAATTGATGACCGAGTTTTGCTTTTGATTTCTACTGATGTACTTGTTTTAGGCGCAGGCGCCGCTGGACTAATGTGTGCTGCCACAGCGGGCTATCGAGGTAAAAATGTCATTGTGGTCGACATGGGGAAAAAACCAGGCAGAAAAATTTTGATCAGTGGCGGTGGCCGTTGTAACTTCACTAATGAAAATGCCAGCCCCGAAAACTATCTGTGCCAAAATCCTCACTTTGTGAAGTCAGCATTGAGTCGCTATACCCAGTTTGATTTTATTGACTTAGTTGAGCGTCATGGCATGCCCTTCCATCATAAAACCCTAGGCCAACTGTTTTGTGACAATGGCGCTCAAGACATTGTTGATATATTGATGACCGAATGTGAATGGGCAGGTGTTGAAGTGCACCTGAGAAGCGAAGTACTTCACATTGAAAAGAGCGATAGCGGTTATATTGTAAAAACCACTGACAAAAGTTTTCAATGTCAGTCTCTTGTTGTTGCTTCGGGTGGCCTTACTATGCCCAAGTTAGGCGCAACGCCAATCGGCTATAAAGTGGCAGAGCAATTTGGTCTCGAAGTACTGCCGACCAAAGCAGCACTAGTGCCCTTTACCTTACATGAACACGATAAACAGCGTTTCGATGGTTTATCCGGCATTAGTATTCCAACAACGGTTTCAAGTGAAGACGGTACCAGTTTTAAGGAAAATATATTGTTTACTCATCGCGGTTTATCTGGTCCTGCGATCTTACAAATATCGTCTTTTTGGCGAGCAGGCCAAACGGTCACCATTGACCTACTACCAGAATCAGCAATTTCCGATTTGATCCAACAATGGCGTGAAACACAAAGTCAAAAATCACTTAAGAATTTACTATCGACCGTGCTCCCAAAGCGGTTTGTTGAAAGCTTAGTGAATCATAAAGACATTACCGATAAAGCCATCAATCAACTTAGCAAAGACGACGTTGCTTATTTAGTCCAGTACTTACATCACTGGCAAATCAAGCCTAATGGCACTGAAGGTTACAGAACGGCAGAGGTTACTCTAGGCGGCGTCAATACTGATGAACTTTCCAGTAAAACTTTCGAAGCTAAAAAAGCCAAAGGATTGTACTTTATTGGTGAAGTAATCGACGTGACCGGCCACCTTGGCGGGTATAACTTTCAATTTGCTTGGTCTAGTGGTGTGGCTTGTGGACAAGCAGTAAGCTAATGATTTGATGAAATTAAAACGAAGACAATCTTTTGATTAAAAAACCTACTTAAGGCTTAACCACTTAATAATTTAAAGACAGTCTTCGGTGAAAAACGGCGCTAAGCAGTCTTTATTTCTTCTTGATAAACTCAAATTGGCAGCTCTATTTTAAAAAACGCACCGCCAAAGCTCAAATTAGAAGCACTTATTTCTCCCTCAAGTTGATTTACTGCACTCTTCACAATCGCTAACCCTAGTCCTATTCCACCTGTTTTTCTGGTGCGACTATCATCTAGTCGAGCGTAAGGAATAAAATTGTCTTCGTTATCATGATGTCTACATCACTAATCGTTACCCTAAAATAAACAGATACAAAAGCGATTCAATATCAACTAGCTCACTCTCCATAAACTCTTTCTCGACAGGTCAATTCTAATGGCGCTTAAGTCAGCCAGCGGCAAAACCACAAATATTGTCAGGGTATTTTACAGTTGACTAAATCGGCTCCTCATAACCGTTTGTTAAATCTATGCTTTATATTTCGGCTCAATATATGCTTATTTTTCAACCATTCTGTGCGCTCGACACACTGATACTGTGTTTAGCGTTTAATTTGAATACTTAGAAATGAGAAAGTTGTTTGTTGTTTAGTTGTCTCTCATTGATGACACTTTTCCGAAATGATAAAAGGATATTCTCATGAATAAATTGACAGTATTTCTGTCTGCATTTCTAGCGTCACTTGTTGGCTTTGCAGGCAGTACATCTGCGAATACTTATACCACCAATGCCCAGTTTGATCTGGGTATCCTAAACAGTGTTAACCACGACAATCCAAATGATGACCAACTGCAACTCAGTACAACCGGTAGTACCTTCCCGTTATTGTGGGCGGCTAACGCTGGTGAAGACTCTGTGTCTAAAGTTGATACGGATGCTGACTGTGAAGTTGCTCGCTATGCTACATGGCATATAGGCCCTTTCCACTCAGCGTGGAGTGGACCTGCACCCTCACGTACCGCAGTTGACTCAGAAGGTAATGTCTTTGTCGCCAATCGACAGTTTGATGGCCGTCCGATGAATGTATTGAAGATTTTATCGGAAGGTGGTGTAGATCGTAACGGCAATGGTGTTATTGATACATCGACCGATGTCAATGGTGACTGTATCATTGACCGAAGTGATCCAGCAGAATTTCTGCCACCGGTAGATGATAACCTTGATGGCATATTACAAACCTCTGAAATAAGAGATGAGCGAGTTGTATGGATCAATCATGTTGGCCCTGCGAATAGTTTAGGTCGCTCTTTGTGTATCGGTACCGACGGCAATTTGTGGATGGGAGACTATACCAATAGAAGCTACTACAAAGTTCAAGCATCTGATGGTGCAGTGCTTGCAGGGCCAATAGCCACAACAGGCTCACTATCGCCATACGGCTGCTTAGTAGATGGTGACGGTATTTTATACAGCTCTTCACTCTCTTCGACCATGGGCATCCTTGATACCAATACCAATACGTGGCTAGCAACGTTAAATACTGGCGCTTCGGTTTACGGTATAGCTATAGGCAATGGCATGGTTTACACCAGTGGTAGCGGTAGTTATAGACAATATGATCAAAATTCAGGAGTTGGCGAACCAGATGGCAATCCTGCCACCGGCACATTCTCCTCTCCAGGCGATGTCGGTAACTCTACCTTGGGGATTTCCGTCGATGGCGATGGAAGTATTGTTTTAGGCCAATCGCCAATCCGTAAATATAGCTCAGCTGGCGTCACACAATGGGCTACACCAAATGCGGCAAGCGATACACGTGGCGTTGTTCCTGATTCTAACAATAACATTTGGGCAGTAAATAGGGGCAGTAATAACTCCACCAAATTTAACAAAGATACTGGGAATTTGATGGCGACAGTGCCTCTTGGCAATCAGCCTTATACCTACAGTGATGCAACAGGTTTTGCCGCAACAAACACCACTGACCCATCAGGTATTTGGACAATAATTGAAGATGGCGGCGACGCAGGTAATCCTTGGGACGAGATTAGTTGGAATAATGAGCCCGAAGGCAGTATTCCTGCTGGAGGTAGCATTACCGTAGAAGCACGAGTGTCTGATACGCAAGTAGGTTTGGGTTTAGAAACCTATGCCGCAATGACTAATGGATTATCAGGAATTGCAATGAACGGTAGATTTATACAAGTACGTGCCACCTTAAGACCGGGTGATAACGGCGAAAGCCCAGTACTTTCAGACCTTAGTATTGAACCTTTAGTCATTGTTAACGAGGTTAAAATTTGTGATGTGGACCTTGATGATGATATCGACAGAGTTGATTTAAGAGCAATTAGCCTAGCCCGTAACCAAACAGCATTACCTGACGACCCTAGAGACGCCAACTTTGACGGCACTATAACTCCGTCAGATATTAAAGTGTGTATACCACTTTGTACCTTGCCTCGTTGCGCCATAGTCGATAACGGACCACTGTAATTTTTACCCAGAATTTATTACAAAACTGATTTAACGAAAATTAGATTAATAATAAGGAACATATATATGAGAAAATTTATACTAATAGCCAGTTTACTGTTCTCAATGAATGCCAACGCGGTACTGTTGACCGAATTATTAAATGGCGGCTCAATTACTGTCGGCGATAAGTTATTTGATCAATGGGAAGTAATATTTGAAGACTCCAGTGATTTTTCTTTCAATGGCGTAAACACTGATGATATTGACGTTACCGGCTTACCGGATGGCGGCTTAGATCCTGGTCCTGGCTTACACTTTGAGGTAGCGAACGACGCCCTAAGTATTTTAGGAGACGGGTTGTTTTTTTCCTACTTAGACTTTCACTTTGGTTTTAGGGTTTCAGTGCTTGATGATGATTTTCTAATAAAAGATAATTCATTGTATTTAACAGATTATGGATTGAGTTTGGATCCTTTGGGCTTGCAAGCCGGTGTCTTTATTGAAGAATGGATCCATTCAGACGCCACTCGTCTTAATCAAATAGGTCATAAAGATGTTTATGCATATGATGAAGGATTTGGTGAAGATACTAAACTCTCTGATGCAGCAGATTTTACTCCTACCAATGAAATTTGGGTCAGAAAAAACATTTTAGTGTCGGCGACAGAATTTGGCGATTTTGCGACATTGAATAGTTTTGAACAACGCTTTTCACAAACCACTATACCGGAGCCAAGTATGTTTTTACTGCTAGCCTTAGGATTATTTGGTATCGCCGTGAAAAGAAAACGTAGCTAACGTTAATAAACTGAAAAAACGCGAGAGTGCTTTTACCTAACAAACAAAAATACTAGCATTGAATTGAAAACGAACCTAAGGGTTCGTTTTTTTTTGGCCGCTCACTTATCAGTGATTTGAATGCTGTTAAGTTAAAATACTCTGCTAACGCAATAGTTTTATATGACAACACTATCTATCGCCGTATCGGTAAACCGTACTCCGTATTAAAACTGATAACTGATGCTACCGATGACATTTATCCCCGCTTCATTTTGTCCAGAGCCGTGGACGCGATAGTCTTTATCGAGAAGGTTGTGGACATTGAGGGTAAACAACATAGTATTTGAAAACGTGTAGCTGGTGTTGATATTCCATACCGCATAACCCGGCGTACCGTTGGGTGGAATACGTTGGGCATCTTTACTATCACGCGTAGAGAGTTTATCAGCCGTAGCAAAAGCAATTATTTCCGTGTTGAGCCACCAGCTAGAATTAACTGGTGCATAAGTCATACCTACTCGGCCATTAACCGGCATTAATCGATCTAAATATTCTCGTTCGATAACGGCTTCAGAGGTTGGAAAAGTATCCACTTTCCCTTCTATGTAAGCAAAATTGGCGGACAGAGTAAGTTGTTCGTTCAAGTAGTATTTAAGATCAAACTCACCACCATACGCATAGCCATCACCAATGTTCTTTTTGGTAATTTCAAATTCTCCATCCGAGTTTTGATAACCGGTTGGCACGCGTTGGATTTGATCATCAATATCGGTGTAATAAACAGACAAATCGTAATCAAAGGTAGTTGAACGATATTTAATGCCCGTATCTATGGTAATAAAATGTTCTGAGTCTAAATCAAGCGCGGGGGTTTCAAATTCATTGGTTCGCGCACTGTCAAATCGTGTTAAATCCGATAAGTTAGGGGCTCTAAAGCCTTGTGATACGCCAAAATAAATACTTTGCTGCCCCAAAATGGGTTGAAAGTTCATGCGTATATTGCCAACCAAGGCGTTCCAGTTTTCGTCCAACTGAATAACATTGCCACTGATAGGATCACTCACTTTATCCGCGGTGGCTTTCATATAATTCCATCTAAGGCCGACATCAATATAGACCTGCTTGTTTAATGCATACTTATTTTGGCCATACAGCCCTAGCCATTGATAATCAGCCTCGTCAGCAACTGGACCTTGCACCGTATTTTTGCTCGAATAGCTATCAACATCATCTTTATAAAATTCAACACCATAAATAAAGTCACTATCAGTGAACTGTTTATAAAAATGTGCATTCAAGCCCAATGTGTTGACATCAATACTTTGAAAGTCACGCCTGTCTCTTGTTCTTAATCGCCTTCGGCTTTCACTTTGATTTTGATAAGAAAGGGTGAACTCCGCTTGATCAGCAAAATAACCTAACTTAGCGGCTGATAGCTTGATATAAGCAAGCTCCCTGTTTTGGTCTAAATTTCGTTGTAACTCACTACCAACGCTCGTACCTGCATAGCTCTTTCCATATATGGTTTTGTGGGTTCTTGGTACATCATTTTGACGTGTTTTAAAATAGGCACTGATGAACTTCCAGTCATTCGACAAGTCGTATAGCCATTTCAAATCCAGATTGAATTCGTCGTAACCTGTTTCAGCGAGCTCATTGGTATCACCACCAGCAATTAAATCACCGAAATCTTTATTAGAAAAGCCGAGCGACAACGCGGACTGTTTTGAAAGTTTAGTTTCATAAGTCGTTCTAATTTGATGTGATTTTTCTGCTGTTGAACCTCGATAAAAAACAGTTATCGGGTTTTCTATATTAACCTCCTCAATAGACTGATTTCGAGTAATTGCATTTATTGTTCCGCCAATGGCGTCTGAGCCATAAACGACAGAAGTTGGCCCTTTAACCACTTCAAACTTACCAATTGAAAATGGATCAACCGTATTCCAATATTGATTGGGGCCATCCCTAAATATCGAGTTATTGAGTTTGATACCATCAACTAGGAATAAATTGCGAAAACCGGTAAATCCCCGAATATAAGGTGAGCCTTGGCCATGCGCCGTTTTTTGCAATAAAACACCGGATACGCTGCCGATGGCATCTACGGTTGAACGGTAACCTTGCTTTATGAGTTGGTCCTCGTAAATGACTTCCGTATTATAGGCGCTATTGAGTTCATTTAGAGCAAGTCTATCAGCCGTGATCACAATAACTTCATCAACGGCACTAACATGAAAAGGTAGGTGTGAAAACGAAAGGAAAATGAATGCATAACTTACATGTTTCAATGGTGTATCCTTACCTAGTTTGATAATAAGGTTTCTATTTGTTTTTATTAATAAAGTCCCTACTTAATTTTAGATCTTGACCGCATATATGCAAATGAGATGCTTCGCTTTTTTACAATAAACTACTGTTTTATACTTTTTAGAATTATATGCCGTTCAAACCCTGTTTCTACGATAAAATTCGCGCAAAATTGATCGATTTTTTGTATTTATACTATCTTTAGTAAAGAGAGTAATTTAAGAGATGGGTAATGGAATTAACAGTAATCAAGAAGGCACTAATTTTAAGTGCCTGTGTCATATTGATATCTCTGTATTTTGGCGGCCCAGAGCAAATAATTCAGACAAATGAATATTTAAAAACTACACCTCCTAAAGAGCTGGCTAATGAAAAGGTTGAAGTGTCAACCAGTGCATTAAAATCTACAGATAAAAACACTAGCAAAGTAATATCACATGATGAAGCTTCAGCTAACTCCTTGGCTCAAAGACAATCATCCACTCAAAAACAAAACAATTACAATGAACAAGAAAAAATTAGTTTTGCTTTGGCTCACATGCCAATAAGTTATCATCCCTTGTTCAAATGGGTTGGCGGTGAAGACAGCGAGCTAATCAATGACTATATGGTGCTGAATGAATCACCAGAAAACGCGCAGATAGACACAGAGCTAGAAGCAAGATTGTCAGCGTATATTTATCAGCATGAATTAAGCTCAAATATACAAATTGAAAGGTTGAACTGTTCACAAACAAATTGTGAGATTTTTGGCAGTGAAACTGGCTCAAATACGTGGAATTTTATTATTGAGTCTGGACAGCACCAGACTTGGTGGACTTTTAAGAAAGAAACCACACGAAACGGTGTCAGCACCAATGGCGAATTAATTTTTCTAACGATTATTCAACGATAGATAACATTCGATTACTCATGAAAATACTGCTTTAAGCAGCAAAGCTAATAAGAGGGATTTTAAATGATAACATCAATATTTGATTCATTAAGTAGAAAATTGATGGTGCTTTTTCTATGCTACTTCAGTGTCTTTTCAGTGTTAGGCGAGGAAGTGCTTTACTTATCCAATGCTGATGGCGATTTAGAGTTGTATGTCAGTGATTTAACCACGGGAAAAACACGACAACTGACGCATAACGAGCTTGATGATAACCAAGCATCTTGGTCACCTGACGGTCAATGGATAGTTTACACAGGAAGAGTCGGCGGTGATTTAGAGATTTTCCTTATCTCATCTGACGGTAAAAAAACACAGAAATTAACCCACAATGAAGCAGGTATTGATTACTCACCGCAATGGTCATCAAATGGCGATAAAGTCGTTTACATCTCTCAAGCTAACAACAAGCATGCGCTTAAAGTGTTTAATATCAAAAAAAATCAGCATTCGGTTCTTGTTGAAAGTGAGTTTGAATTAATGTCGCCAAAGTGGTCACCTAATGACGAGTTGATCTCCTACGTTTTAGTAAAAGGTAAAGTATCTCACTTACAACTGGCTAATGTCGTTACAAAGAAACAAATCGCATTAACGAGCTACCAAAAAGAGCAACAACTCAGCCACAGTTGGTCACCAAACTCAGAAGAAATAGTGTTTTGTGCAAGAAGAGATAAAGTTATTGACCTGTTTAGCATAAATATTACAACCAATAAGGAAAAGCAATTAACTGACCTGTTCACGCTTGATACAGAACCCGCGTTTTCACCGGACGGCAGTCAATTATTATTTCTCAGTGCTCGAAATGACAAAGTTAGAAGACAGTTATTCGTTGGAAATAAATCGTTAGAAAAAATTGATGCGATCACGCCAAAAAATACGGAAGTTCTTGACCCTAGCTGGTCAAACTCTGGTGATCAAGTAACCTTTTCACTTTATAGCAAGAAACGCTTTGTTGTCATGATCACCGATCTAAAAACAGGAAAACATAAAGTGCTCAACCCACAAGATAAGGGATATCAATATCAACCTAAATTTCGACCTACAAGTTAACAATACTAATATCGAATCTTTTTACAGGATATTTTAACTCGGAAATATCTACTATTATTCAACGCACACTAACAATAAGAACACTAATAAAATGAATAAATTACTGGTTACCATACTACTGAGTTGTTGCTTGCTCAGCTCCTGCAGTCAGGTGACGCCTAAAAATGTAACAATGGCCATAGTCGCAGTACCTGCGACGCAATCTTTTGATGTACTGACCAACGGTACCTTGATTGGACACATGAAAGTAGCAACCAATCAATCAAACATTAGTATTGATTTTGATTATAAAGACAATGGCAGAGGTCCCACGCTTACAGAGCAAATATTACTTGATTCGAATGGTTTCCCAGTGAATTGGAAAATTAAAGGCAATTCAACCTTTGGTAATGCAATAGACGAGTCATTTGAGTTTAGCAATGATATCGCAACATGGACCGATGCGACGGGATCTGATCAGGCTAATTTGGCGAAGCCAAAGCTCTATATTAATCAATATGGCAGTCCATATTCTTTGTTTATTTTTGCCAATGTATTACTGAAAGCTGAAGAGCATCGACGACGCGTTTTACCCGCTGGAGAATTGTCAATAAAGGTGATGGAACACATCTCTATTACCAAATTTGACAATGCAAATGAAATACTCCCTCTGACCAGTTACGCCATTAGTGGTGCAGACTTGAATCCATCGTACTTTATCTTGGATGAAAATCATCACCTATTTGCGTATATCCATCCGAGTTTTGCTGTTGTTAGAGATGGTTACGAAGCTCACGATGAAAAACTAAGAGCAATGGCTGCAAAATATTCTGCCGAGCGCTATGAAAAAATTCAATCGGAAGTTGCTCACCAATACAATGGTCCGGTTAGAATTCGAAATGTTCGAATTTTTGACCCTGTAACGTTGAGTTTAACAGAAGCTGTTTCTGTAGTAGTAAACGGCGATAAAATCAGCGCCATTGAATCACTCAAGGTTGCTACTCTTCCGTCAGAAACTGAGATTGATGGTGCTGGAGGCACCTTAGTTGCGGGGCTTTACGATATGCACGGACATATGGGCGCCGAAGATGCATTACTCAATATAGCGGCTGGTGTAACATCGGTACGTGATATGGGGAATTACCTTGAAGTATTAGGTGAGCTGATAGGAAAAATTGAAAGTGGAATATTGGCGGGCCCCAGAATAACGCGCTACGGTTTTATCGAAGGTAAAAGTAAATTCAGCAGCAACAGCGGTACCATGGTAGAGTCAGAAACAGAAGCTATTGCTGCCGTTCAACGTTATTCAAACTTAGGTTTTCCGGCAATCAAGCTCTACAACAGCATGAATGGCGATTGGGCGCCAGCCATAGCAAAAGAAGCGCATCGACTAAATATGAAAGTTACAGGTCACGTACCCGCGTTTTCTAATGCGAATAGCATGATAGCCGCTGGCTATGACGAGTTAACTCATATCAATCAAGTAATGCTTGGTTGGGTATTAAAGCCCGACGAAGACACTAGAACCTTATTACGTTTCACCGCAATGAAGCGCTTCCCAGATTTGAATTTACACGGTGAGCAAGTGCAATTCACCATCAGCCAAATGGTGGAACATGGTGTTGCCATTGATCCAACCCTTGCTATTCATGAGCGTGGCATGACAACGCGCAATGGTACAACAGCCTTAGGCGTTACTGACTACATAGCGCATATGCCCGCCGCGGTTCAACGAAATGCAAAGGTAGCTTGGATGAAAGTGTCATCGTCCAAGGAAGATAAAGATTATCAACTCGCGTATCAGAAGATTCTGGAAACGGTAAAAATGATGAAAGATCGTGGAATTCAACTGCTCCCAGGCACAGATCTAGGTGGCGGCTTTGAATTACATCGAGAATTAGAGCTTTATCAAGAATTAGGCATGAGCTCGGCTGAAGTTATCAAGCTTGGCAGTACTGATATGGCGCGTTATTTAGGTCACGACAATTTAGGCAGTATCGAAAAAAATAAATTGGCGGATTTCTTTCTAGTACCCGGCGACCCCACCCAAGACTTCAAAGCCATTAAGGCAATTTCCATGGTGTCTAAAGGTGGTGTGTTTTATTACCCCAGCGAAATATATCCTAAGTTTGGCATCAAACCATTTACTGCTATGCCTAAAATTACAGTTGCTGGGATACATTAACGTAGGAATAAGCAGCATGGCTTTAGTCTAATATTGCATTGGGACTGTTGCCATGTAGCTTTTGTAACTATTCAGGCACGGGTGTCAATAATTGAATCACCTTGATCCAGTCCAAACTGCTAGAATACTTGGTTGTATACCCGCTTGAGACAAGTCTCTTCTTTCGGCTTGATGATCATCACGTGGTAGTTTTTATTCCGAGAGTTCATTTAGTGAAATTGACCATCGGCATTTACGTCTAAAGCTTCAAAATCAGGACGCCCGTATGCCTCACTCTATAAAGCGCTGGACACACCGAATAGCGATAAAAATGAGACCAAACATAATCTGTACCTATACATAGAAGTTTCCTGTTAGTTGATGTGAGTCTCAAATACTAACTGGAGAATTTGCAAATATTGTGTAAGAAGAAAGGAAGTTGTCATGCAATAACCAATCGATAACCAGCACCATACACCGACTGTATAAGCTCCTTTCCTTGGCTGATTTTATCTAGCTTTTTACGGAGTTTCTTCACATGACTGTCTACGGTTCTATTGTTGACAATGCGATAATCCGAATACATCACTTCCATGATCTGCTCTCGACTAAAGATACGACTTGGATAAGCCGCTAATTGCTTGAACAACTTAAACTCAACGGCTGTTAACATAACTTTTTGCCCTTTATAGCTAACGACTAATTGCTGTTCATCTAAGGTGAGTTCAGTATCACGGGTTACAGTTTTATCTGTTCGTCTCAATACTGCCTTGACCCTAGCCACCACTTCACGCGGACTAAAAGGTTTGCAAATATAATCATCAGCGCCAAGCTCTAAACCAAGTAATCGATCAATTTCTTCAACTTTAGCCGTCACCATCAAAATTGGTACTTGCGAGAACTGTCTGATTTCTTTGCAAATTTCTACGCCACTTTTGTGAGGCAACATAATATCAAGCAAAATAGCTTCTGGTTGATTGTCTTTAACCCAATCGATCACCGTATTACCGTCTTGAATAATATGCGGTGAGTACCCCGTTACGCGAAAATAGTCAGCCAACAGCTCTGCTATTTTTAGTTCATCTTCAACGATTAATATCGAGCTGTTCATAAGCATGTTTTCTCTATTTTACGGATTGAACTGGCAATTCTATGACAATAGCTAAGCCACCTAATTCTGATGTTTCTGCATATATATTCCCGTGATGTGCGTTAACAATATGGGCACAAATCGATAACCCTAAGCCTGAACCACCTGTACTGCGATTACGAGAATCATCAACGCGATATAAATACTCAAACAAGTGCGATAAATGTTTTTCATCCACGCCAAGACCATCGTCTGCGATGGTAACCCTGATCCACCCTGGTTGCTTATTCTCCTTGCTTAACGACAGTGTTACCCTTGATGCTTGAGCATATTTAATCGCGTTGGCAAATATATTATTCAATAATTGGCTCAAACGATCTTTATCCGCGATGATGTCGATGTTGTCATCAAACGCGTTGAGCTCAAAAGCAATATTGGCGTCGCTGAGATAATCTTTATATTTGACCAACTCATTCACTAACCAACGGTTTAAATTGATCGGCTTCATCGTATAACTTAAGCCACCAATGTCTGCACTCGTTAGCTGCTGTAAATCATTAATCAAATGCTCTAAATGAGCGACTTCATCAGATAAAGAGATAATACTAGGCTTATTCATCGGCCGTATACCATCAAGTATGGCTTCAAGCTCCCCCCGTAAAATTGACAATGGCGTTCTAAGTTCATGTGAAGTATTGGCCAGCCATCTTTTTCGCGCTTGCTCGTTTTCTAACAAGGTTATCGATAACTGATTAAAGTCTTTACTCAGAGCGCCTAGCTCATCTTGCCGATCAACAGTCAGAGCTTGTCGATAGTCCCCCTGTGTTAATTTTGCCATGCCGCCGGCAATTCTGTTGATAGGACGAACAATATGACTAGCTATGGGGATGGTGACTAGAACAACGGCCAGCATAACTCCTAAGGCGATCAACAAGAAATAATGTTGTTGCTGTTGTAGAAAGTCCAGTTCGTAGCCTTGTGTTAATCGATGCCGTTTAAGTATGGCAAGATAACCAACCGTTATTTGTTCGACTTTTATATCAGTATAACTGTACTCCAAATCCTGATTATATCGACCGACAATCTTCTGTCGTTGATGATCTAATACAGCATATTGTTCTTCCATTTTTGGCGGTAGGTATGGCCTTCCTCTGCGCTCGTGCGGCGGTGGTCTGTTTTGCAATTTGTCATTTACAGGTAAGGGCTTAACGCCCCCATGCCTTTTCGGCAGCAGTGGCCATGAAAACTCGCTATTTCTTAGGTAAGCATTCAACATTCGATGAAATTTGCGGTGCTGATTTTTTAGTGGTTGCCAACTGTCCTCTCGTTGATATAGCTGCCCCAACTCTTTGGTAAATGGCTCCAGCGCATCCTCTTCTTTAGCATTAACATACTCCACCATTCCTTTGCCGATACTCCATTGCATCAGCAAAACAAGGCTAACAACCAGCAAAGCGCTAAAACAAAAAAGCATGAAGAAGAGTTTTTTCTGGATTTTCATATCAAATGCTTAGGCACTCCCTGGTGCTGCACCATAAACGAACTTATACATACAGTTTAAAACAAGACAACTTACTATGTGGTGCGCCTTTATTTGTGTTTCATCCTTTAAGATATATTGCTTAAGCGTATCAATAGTCATTGGACGACTCTATTTTACCAGCAGTATAACAAGGAATTGTGCAAATATTGTGAATGATAAGACCAAAGTCATGCAGCGAATTTAGCCATATTTGAAATGATATTATGTGTGTATTCAGTTCAAGAAAATAAGTTTTCTCGTCAAAGCGTTATACATTTTGCTTTTAAAATCGGGGTTTTACTCATCGCGAGTCTAAAATCTATGTCGGGGATACGCACATTGCTAGGATCTATACGCGCGTTCATAGCCTGCGCTCTCAATGGTTTAATCAGCCATAAAGTCTTCTAAAAACCATGCGGAAAATTCATGACGCCCCTCTACATCAGCCTTTGCATAAAGACTAGAAGCCTGCTGGCGAACTGTTTTTTCTTTTGTCTCCCTAACGCCACTGATTTCCTTAAAGCTCAGACCTTTTAACAACAACATAGCGACTTGTTTTTCACTTTCGCTGAGTTGCCATTGACTGAACTGTTTAGCAATAACTTCACTGTAATGAAGTCGTTCATCTTTCATTTCTTGTGAAATATTCTTTAATTGATTATCTGATATCGTAAGCTTTTCTTTTAGTGTCGCCATATGCCTAGTACGTGCGCGTATATCTGCAATCAAATAAAGCGCACCCAATGCAGATACTAATACAATGATACTTTCCTCGACAATATGCCAAAACGGCACGCCCAAAGAAATATCAGCAATGACGTCGAAAAAATTTAATGTCATGATAATACTTAACATCACCGCAATTATTTTATCTTTCATTTGTACTCTAGCCTTTTAAAAACGAAAACACACAAGCCAAGTAGAATAGTAAAAATGTTAAAACTCAAAAGGTTTAATGCCATGGTACATCTGTACGATGTGTGAATCTAATACTTACTATATGCTTTAGATGACTTAATGCAGTATATCGAGGTAATCATGAGCTTGTCTTCATTTTCTAAATACAGTCGCGCCATCATTTATATGCACTGGTTTATGTTATTCCTTATAGTTGGCACTTATCTATTCATTGAATTTCGTGTTATTTTTCCTAAGGGTACAGATGCAAGAACGTTGATGAAAGTCGCTCACTTTAGTTTGGGATTAACTGTGCTTTTATGTGTTTCTATCAGAGTCTATCTAAAACTCTCCGCACAGCAACCAAATAGTCACCTATCATTTGCAGCAAGGCTGGGGCATGTTGGACTTTATTTTTACCTCATGATCATGCCTATTTTAGGCTGGTTAGTGGTCAGCGCGGAGGGAAAAGAAGTGACCTTTTATTTCTTCACTCTACCTCCACTTATTGCGGAGAATGCAGATTTGGCACACGACATTGAAGAGTGGCACGAAATACTTGGCGAATTAGGGTACTGGCTAATAGGGGGTCATGCTTTAATGGCTTTGTATCATCATTATTTTAAAAACGACCCAACATTTAGGCGTATGATACCCTAATCAACTCAATAGAATTTTGTGTAAAATTAAGCACTAATATAACAGTTAAAATCAGATAAAGTGGAATAGTAATGAGTCACCAGATCAAGCCGCATAACTTAATATTTGTGCTCGCAAGCATAACTAGCCTTTCAACTTTGACTGGGTGTGCCTCTATGGGCGTCGAACCATGGGAGCGTGACTTACTGGCTAAAAAGGAAATGGCATTAACATCATCCCCCATTGATACCGCTTTGGATGACCATATTTATTTCAGTAAAGAAGCTTCCAGTGGTGGCCGTAGCTTTGGCGGTGGAGGTTGTGGGTGCAACTAGAAAAACATAACAAAACACCAAACTTAAAAGCCCTACTCACAACTGCAACTTGTGCTTTATTGGGCTCGGCGACTAACTCAGCGTCAGCACAAGATAATTGGGAGCTAGATACGGCATTGATGTACTACGGTGAAAGCGATCGTGTAACGGCCATCGAAGCCATCATTGCTGGTCAAAAGACATATGATAATGACGAAGTTTTAAGCCTTAAACTGACCCTAGACTCATTGACCGGTGCTTCAGCCAACGGCGCGGTAGCACAGCCACAAGCGCAAACTTTTACTCGCCCTTCAGGCAATGGCTCATACACAGAAAATGCAGGAAAAACACCGCTAGATGATACCTTTAAGGATACCCGTCTTCAGCTGACAGGACAGTGGACACAACCGCTTACCTATGCTGAATTTGAAGACTATACGCTGAGTATCGGCGGCAATGTGTCAAAAGAATATGACTATTTGTCTGTATCTATTAATGGCAATTTAGCTAGGGATCTTAATAATAAAAACACTACACTTTCAGCAGGCCTCGCCTATTCATTTGACAAGATAGAGCCTGAAGGTGGCATCCCTAAACCCCTTGCAACAATGGTTATTGGCGATAATGATAGCGAAACTTTTGAACAGGCATTTGAGCAAACCCGTATTCGCGCAGATGACGATAAAAAGACGCTGGACTTGTTACTCGGCTTAACCCAAGTGATCAATCGTAGAATGATCGTGCAACTGAACTATAGCTACTCAAGTGTTGACGGCTACACCACAGATCCATTCAAAGTAATCAGTGTTGTAGACAGCGAAGGTTATACACAAAGATATCTTTATGAAAATAGGCCTAACGAACGGGTAAAGCACGCATTTTTCGGCCAAGCTAAGTATCATTTTGAAAGTACAATCTTAGATGCGTCTTATCGATTCATGACCGACGATTGGGAAATTGATTCTCATACAATAGATCTTCGCTATTACATTCCGCTTAGTCGTGGTCACTACATTGAGCCGCACGTGCGCTACTACACACAATCGGCAGCAGAATTCTATCAGCCTTTCTTAATTCAAGGGCAAGTCACACCAACCTATGTCAGCGCCGACTACCGTATTGGCGACATGAATGCTTATACGTTAGGCATTAAATACGGTATGCCTTTGAACAGCGGTGACCGTTTAGCATTTCGCGTTGAATATTATAAACAGTCGCCCAAAAGTAATGGAACGAATGCCATTGGTGTACTTAATGACGTTGAGCTTTATGAAGAGATTAACGCAGTCATTGCGCAAATCACCTACTCTTTTTAACCACATATCAGGCTAGTTTTGAATCAAAACACATCACAAAGAACGGTAATTTGCACGACACGAGACGGTGGTTATAGCCTCACTTTTGAAGCAATGGCCAGCCCATGCGAGGTATTACTTGATCACACGGATAAAGAGCGTGCCATTGCTATTGGTGATGCCGTAGCAACAGAGGCGTGGCGTATTGAAGACAAGTATTCACGTTATAAAAGCGACAGTGTTTGTGGGCAGTTAAATGCAAATGCAGGTCAACAGTGCGCCATTGATCAAGAAACGTTTCAATTACTGCAGTTTGCACAGCAATGTTATGACATCAGTGAGGGCCTATTTGATATTACCTCGGGCATTTTACGCAAAGCATGGCATTTTGATGGCTCTGAAAACATCCCTACCCAAACTTCAATCGATTCCCTCATGCCGCTAATAGGCTGGCAGCGAGTAACATTCAATTCCGAGCAGTATAAAATGCTAGCGGGCATGGAGATTGACTTTGGCGGGATAGGTAAAGAATATGCCGTAGATAAAGCTTTAATGCTTGCGCGCGAACTTACCGATGCCCCGATGCTCATTAATTTTGGGGGTGACATAGCCGTCAGTGGCCCCAGAGCAGAAAACACCCCTTGGATTATTGGCATAGAGCATCCCAGTTTTGATGAAGCTCATGTCGTTTACGTTAAAATTACCCACGGCGCCATTGCAACCAGCGGCGACGCCAAGCGCTTTTTACAAGTAGGTAACAAACGCTATGGCCATGTACTTAACGTTAAGACTGGCTGGCCCGTTGAAAATCCGCCTAGTTCCATCACCATCGCAGCCCCCAAATGTGTCCAAGCTGGTATTCTAGCAACCCTTGCTTTGCTCCAAGGCGAAAATGCCGAAAGCTATTTAGCTATGGCCGACATTCAGCACTGGATCATCAAATAGGTGTAAGTCATAGGTTTAAAGAAAAACCATCAAATTCATAGCTGTAGGTAAAGCCTATTTTTTCATCTGAGCCAAAATCATCATCAGATGCAAACATATAAGTATTAAATGATTGGTGCGCATCTATTTTGTAACTTGCGCCAACGCCATACCAATGGCCATTATAGTCATCAGAGCCTTTTGACAATCCACCGAATGACAAGGCTGTCCATTTTTCAGTCATTGGTCTAAATGCAAAATAACCTATGTACCCGCCTATGCTACTGGTAGGCAGTAAAACGTAACTTTGTTCGAGCGGCGTGTCTTGGTTTTTGACTGCCATATCGCCTTCATTTTTTGAAAGCCCGGCCATCGGAAATATTTCAATATCAAACGGTTTCACATCAAATGAGGTTAGCGGTATAAAAGTGCCAATACTGTAACCGTCTTTTTTCGCGCCATGATCAAATTCACTGTGGCGAATATTAAAATTCACAATGCCGTGTTTGAATAACCAAGAGCCACCAACTTTCCAATTAGAACCATCCTCATTAATATTTGCGTTGAGTTTTCTCACTTCATCCAAACTAATCGCCCCTGAAAGGGTCAAGTCTTCGTTATAACCTAGCGCCAATTTAGTGATCACCTTAGTTGGGTCTTCATGATGGCGCTCAGCTGCCCCTATGCTGACGTCTGCCTGACTCTGTTTATCCGCAAGTACGGGAGTCGCAAAGATTGAACATGTAAACACCAGCAAAAAGAATCTTTTATGCATTGAAAATACAACCTATAGGCAATAAATTAGCCACTGTGACAATATTAATGCTGTTATTTTAACCTGATATTAAGATCGTGACTGTAACTCGACAACCGCAAAATGTAGTTTATTGGCGTTCGAGTGTAATCTTTATGCATACTTAGGATCTTTAGCTGAGCGTTGCAAAGGAGCTATTACCAGCACTTAACAGTAAGGCGAGGAAAAGTGAATATGGAAATGTTTATTTCAGGAGCGTGTCATTGCGGTTCCATTAAATATCAAGCAGCGGTGAATCCGGAGCAAGTGATAATTTGTCATTGCGAAGATTGCCAACAACTCTCAGGCAGCGCCTTTAGAACTGTTGTCATGTCAAAAGAGGTGACGTTTATTCAAGGCACACCTAAAGAATATATAAAAATCGCTGAAAGCGGTAATCGACGAGCTCAAGGTTTTTGTGGTGATTGTGGCTCCGCACTTTACGCAACTTCCGTTGACCATCCATCTATCAATACAACCAAAGTGTATGGTCTTCGTGTGGGGACGATAAAAGAAAAAAACCAGCTGACACCTAAGGTTCACATATGGTGTCGTTCAGCACAAGCATGGCTTAAACAAATGCCAACAATGAAAATGTTTGACTGTGGGCCCAACTAACCTCGTTTTAATTCACTATAAGTAGGTTTGTAGTCGAAGCATTGGCGTTGAATTCTCAAATGGAAGTTAAGTGTAGCGCCCCGGCTGAACTAAAGATGTCCAATTATAATTAAAAATAATGTATCAACAGCTCAGCTCTTTAATGCGCAATTTATCTTGGATACACCTGCATTAATCAGGATAAAAGATGTTGCTCATATCACGTTAATTTTGTAACGTGAAGAGATTGGACATTAAGTGTGTAGTGTATGCCCTTAGTCAAAGCAAGAATAGATTTATCCAGTTCACGAAAAATTGTGGTTGCCACATGCCTAGTTTTGCTCGGGCTCATTTTCTGGAATAAATATTCTGCAATTAAGTTACATCAGTCATATCAACACGCCCTGATGGATTCCGTAACTAACAGTGTCCTATCCGATTACCAAGAACATTTAACCAAACTTCGCGCTTCCATTGATCAATTCCAATACCAACACTTTCAACAAATTAAGCGCTTTGCTGAACTTGGCCCTGTTATATCAGAAGAAGAGTATATGGCGCTATTAGCGCAGCTGAAAAACGATATCCCTAATGTAAAGTTATTCTCCATTGTCGACAACAATGGACAAGGCGTTTTAAAACACATCACTGGAGATTTTTTGCCTGATTGCAAGGAAGAAATTCGAAGTACTATAGACAGCGGCACTCAAGAGCACATTTTTCTTCATCGCAGCAAAACTAGTATACATTTTGATTTACTCGAACCACTAGTCACGCACGCTAGTGGTAGATGGTTCTTTTTTGTCGCGTTTGATACACAAGTGTTCAAAGAGTTGTTGAATAAATATCAGTTGCCGCATCAGCAAATGTTTCTTCTTCGACAGGATAATATTGGAAAAATAGAACTCAGTACTGAAATAAACCATGATCAAGAAATTGATAACACCATGCTTATGTCTGAGCATGAAATTCAGCGATTCAATTTTCTAAAAAAGATCCCACGTACTCGTTGGCAATTAGCGATCCGCCTATCACCACAGTACACCAATAAAATGATCCGAGATGGCGCCATAAAGGCGTTTGCTTTGTGGTTATTTGCTAGTGGATTAATTTTTATTTTCTACAAAGCATTAAGACAGCGGATAACAAAGCAGCAAGCCGTGGAAAAAGAACTTGAATTTGAAAGCTCACATGATTCCCTTACTCGTACTATAAACCGAGCAACATTTGAAAAATCACTCGAACATACCATATCGGCAAATCAACGCTCGCAGAGGACAGGTGAAAAATTAGGTACGATCTACCTGATTGATATTGATAACTTTCAACTAATTAACAACACATATGGCTATAGCGAAGGTGATAACTGTTTGAATTTGTTATCACGTTGGTTAATCAGCTTCTTACCCACCCAAGCAACAGTCAGTCGCCTAGGTAATGATGAGTTTGCGGTATTACTACCCAACATGCCTCATGATAAGGCCGAAGAGTACGCCAATACCATCAGAGAAGACATCTTATCGCTCAAATTCAAACATCTAGCAGAGCAATTGAGTGTATCTGCCAGTATTGGTGTTTTCAATTTCGATGATGCGCAACAGGACGTTGGTGCGGTATTAAATTCTTTAAGCCAAGCCGTTAAGCTAGCTAAGCAGAAAGGTAGGAATAGGATTCAATTGTATCAAAGCAATGACGATGAGCTTAAACAGCACGCCCAAGAAATGGCAGTGATCAAAGATGTTCGTCATGCACTCGCCGATGATCACTTTGTGCTTTACCGACAAAAGATAGTTGATCTGCATGGTAAGAATATCAATAAGTATGAGGTATTGATCCGCTTGAGGGATAAAGAAGGCGTCCTTATTCCGCCTAGCACATTCATCCCTGCCTCTGAAAAGTACGGCTTGATTAAACAAGTCGATCGCTGGGTTATTAACGCTACTTTTAAAGAAATTTCTACAAACGAAGGAACGCTTGATACTAAGTACAGCATCAACCTTTCAGGGATTACTTTAGCTGACAATGACATCTTTGACTATGTCAGTGAGTTACTCAGCCAATACAATATTGACCCTAGTCGAATAGGGTTTGAAATAACTGAAACCTATGCCATTACTCACTTAACCTCCGCACTAGATTTCATTACCCGAATGACAGATTTAGGTTGTGAATTCTCACTTGATGATTTTGGCAGTGGCCTGTCTTCATTTAGTTATTTGCAAAAACTTCCTGTGCATTATGTGAAAATTGATGGCTCCTTCGTCCACGATATATGCAGCAATCGATTAAATCAGGTGTTTGTTGAATCAATGCATAAAGTAGTAACAGAAATGGGTAAAAAGACGATTGCAGAATTTGTTGAAAACGAACAAACGTCACAGCTTTTAGCGGAATTAGGCATCAACATGGCGCAGGGGTTTTACTGTCATAAACCAGAGCCGTGGTTAGTTTAAAGCAGCCAACCTATAGAGATAGTCCATGTTGCTCTAAGACGCTAATGTGCTGTTCTCTGACATTATCTAGGGCCTGTTGAAATTGATTAATCAATCGATCCGGCGTTGAACGATTAAAAGCATAATAATTACCGTTAACACTTAACGTCCACACCCGCTTAAATTCAGACTCACTCATGTCGTTTTGTACCACCAATGCGGGTAACGATTCATAGGTCAGTAACATCAAATCCGCACGTTTAGATTTTATCATTTTTAGGGCTTGATCTAACTTAGTCACACTGAACATCTTGAGCTTTGGAAACCCTGTTTTAATCAACTCAAATTCCGAGACGTCATCACGGACAGTCACTACCGTATATTCAAAGGTATCTTTGACATCATTGATATCATGATTAAAATCACTGGATGAAATAAATGCGAGGCTATTAGTAAAAATTGGCCCCACCCATTTAAACAAATTTTCACGCTCTGGCGTTCTGATCATTGAGAACAGTACAGTCAAAGGTTGCTTAAGAGTATTACGGTAGCCTCTCGCCCACGGTACCATTTTAATGCTTTGCTCAGCGACCCCCATGTCTCGCCAAATAAGCTTTAATGTATCAACTGAAGCCCCTGTTAATACATCATTTTCAACGTAATTTGCTGGAGCGTAACTTTCAGTATAGTAAGTAAATAATGTCGGTGTGATGGTATCTATTGGCTCAGCACATGCGTAGCCAAAAACAAAACACCAACAAAAAGCGACTTTTTTCCACATTAGAAAAACACCTGAAAATTTACTGTATCAATAAAACTGGAAAACACTACACAAGGTGTTAGCCTCATGTAAACAAGGTGTTACATCATAGCTATTTTAAGGGCTGAGTCCATACTTTTTAAGAATTTCTAGACGCTGCGCTGTAACATTATCAAAGGATTGTTGAAACTGTTTGATCAGCCGATCTGGCGTACCATGATGAAATGCATAATAATTTTCATCGGCGCTTATTGTCCACACCCGCTTAAAGTTGCTTAGTTTCATGCCATTTTTAATTACCAACCGCTCTAGCGCTTCATGAGTTACAAACATCAAATCAGAGCGCTTGGAGTCGAGCATCTTAAGTGCCTGACTCATGTCCGTCACTTTGATCATGTTGATGGCTGGAAAAGCCGTCTTCATCAACGCCAATTCAGAAAAGTCGTCCCTGACAATGACAACTGTGTGCTTAAACGTATCTTCAACCGAGTTAATTTCGCCCGTAAAATCAGATCGAGAAATTAGTACATGAGTATCAGTAAAAATAGGCCCAACCCATTTGAAATGCTTTTCACGCTCTGGCGTTTTGACCATGGAAAACAGCATAGACAGTGGTTTAATCAGGGTTGTTTTATAGCTCCTTGCCCATGGCATCACACGAATCTTCTGATCAGGTACTCCCATGTCTTGCCACATGAGTTTTAATACTTCTACGGAAGCTCCGGTTACCTCGCCATTTTCAATGAAATTTAACGGGGCATAGTTTTCGGTGTAATAATTAAATAATGTCGGTGTAATGACGTCCACCGGTTCGGCCATTACCGAGCCGATAAAACAAAACCATAAAACCCAGACGCTTCTTATCATTCTTTATTTACCACTCATTACTGCTTGCATTCTTTTATTCCGTGAGGTTTAGGTGCCATTGTTTCAGGATCAACACAAACAAAAGTAACATCATTCACTTCACAAATAATGCTGTGTGTAGACTTGTTCCTTACTAAGACATCAACCGTGATAGAAGTTCTCCCTAACATTGTGGTTTTCATGCCAAATTCAATAATATTTCCTTTATGGGCGGGCGATCTGAAATTGATTTCACCAAAACGTGCAGTAACCATGGTCATGTCATCTTGGTTGCCAAGTTGGCATTTGGCATAAATATAAATCTCTTCATCAATCCACGACATCATCGTGCCACCAAACAATGTGTCGTTATGGTTTAAATTACCGGTTTGCACTAAGCGACGTCCATAAAACGTCCAAGGCTGATTATTACTGCTCACTTACGTCTCCCAAATACAACAATATAAGTTAAGTGTAGCAACAACTTATCTATCCCTCAGAAATACATTCAAACTATTTATTTGATATAGCGCGGTTATATCGATTTTACTTAAATTATGGTGCTGATTTTAATAGGCAGTTACAGTAAACTAGCGAGCATTATTGAAGATAAGTGAATGTCTAATGTCAGATTCAGAACAAAACACGCAACAAGATCAAGAGAACACCACCCATTTTGGCTTTAAAACCGTAGAGTCTAAAGACAAAGCGTCAATGGTTGCAGGCGTATTTCACTCTGTAGCCCAACAATATGACATCATGAACGATCTTATGTCTTTTGGTATTCATCGTTTATGGAAGCGTTTTACCATAGATGCCAGCGGCGTTCGTCCGGGCAATAAAATACTCGACTTGGCCGGCGGAACCGGTGACTTAACCGCTCGTTTTTCACAGCTAGTAGGCCGTGAAGGTAAGGTAATCTTGGCCGACATTAACAGTTCTATGCTTAACGTAGGTCGAGAAAAACTGCGCAACAAAGGCTTAGTACAAAACATCGAATACGTGCAAGCCAACGCTGAATACTTACCATTTGATGATAATACTTTTGATATTGTTACCATCGCCTTTGGCTTAAGAAATGTTACTGACAAAGACAAAGCATTAGCTTCAATTTTTCGAGTGTTAAAGCCTGGTGGTCGATTGTTGGTGTTAGAGTTTTCCAAGCCTGAGCACGAGTTATTGAACAAAGCCTACGATTTTTATTCGTTTAATATTTTACCGAAAATGGGTGAAGTTATCGCGAAAGATGGCGACAGTTATCAGTATCTGGCTGAGTCTATCCGCATGCATCCAGACCAAGAAACTTTGAAGTCAATGATGGAAGCGGTGGGTTTTGAACAAACTACCTATCACAATTTAACCGGTGGTGTGGTTGCCTTGCATAAAGGCTATAAGTTTTAACAAGCTATGCTACGACAATTTATGCACATTCAACTGCTGAGCTCGACCATCGAGCTGATATTGAATCAAGCGTTAAAGCTCAGCAATCAGTCAGCGTCGGCACTAACCCCTTTGACCAACAAGTCACTGGCGATTGAATTGAGTGAATTAAACGCGGTACTTTGTTTGACGGTTCACGAACAGCAGCTTGTGGTCTCGAGTCCAACACTTGATGACGATGGTTATGATTGTAAAATTACCACCAGCGTAAAAACACTGGTGCAACTAAAAACAGAACAACAGCTTACCCAGTTAATCAAAGATAATCAGTTAGATATCACGGGCGATATTAAGGTTGCACAACAGTTCGCCAGCATTTTTGAGACTCTTAACATTGATTGGCCTAGTGAGTTGGAAAAACACATTGGTGATATCGCTACCCACAAGCTGTTAACACTATTCAAAAGCGTTGATAAAAAAGTGAAATTTGCCCAAAGCCAAATCAGTAGTGACGCCAGCGAATATCTTGTTTATGAAAAAAAATGGCTTGTCACAAGGTTAGAAATTGATAATTTTGCTAAAGATGTCAAAGCGATCAATCACAAATACCAAGATATAGAGCAACATTTTTCGGCTTTTTCTGACAAGCTCGAACACATTCATCAACGTATATTCAAAGAAGGTTAATCACTGTGCGTATCAGACGTTTATATAAAATAGTCAAAACCTTTTTGCAGTTCGGCTTAGATGAGTTAATCCCTAAAAAAGCTTTACCGTGGTATGCAAAATTGGCTCGCTACAGTTTGTTTTGGTTACGTAACCAACATAAAGATAAGTCCAAAGCTAAACGACTTAAGCTAGCCATCGAATCCCTCGGTCCAGTGTTCATAAAATTTGGCCAAATGCTGTCAACACGCCGAGATTTATTGCCTGATGAATACGCTGAAGAATTAGCGATTTTACAAGATAAAGTCACGCCTTTTGCTGGCAATGTCGCCGAGCAACAAATTCGTCAAGCAATGGGCAATGACGCTTTTGAACATCACTTTACTGACTTTGACACCGTCCCCTTGGCATCAGCGTCTATCGCACAAGTACATACTGCAACACTGTTAACCGAAGAACAGCAGCAAAATGTCGTTATTAAGGTATTAAGGCCAGGGATCGAAAAAATCATCCATGCTGATCTTGATGTCATGCAAATGTTTGCAGCTATTGTGGCGAGATGGCTAAAAGAAGGTAAACGTCTTCGCCCTATTGAAGTTGTCAAAGAATATCGGAAAACCATTTTAGACGAGCTTGACTTGAACCGTGAAGCAGCCAATGCTATCCAACTAAAGCGTAACTTTTCACAGGGTAGTGAGAAAGATCATGCCTTATATGTACCCGAAATTCATAGCCAATACTCCTTTAAAAACGTACTGGTCATGGAACGTATTTATGGCATTGGCGTTGGTGAAATTGACACCTTAAACTCACTGGGTGTCAACATGAAATTACTTGCCGAGCGCGGTGTCGAAGTATTCTTCACGCAAGTCTTTCGCGACAGTTTCTTTCACGCAGACATGCATCCAGGTAATGTCTTTGTTGATGCAACCAATCCAGCAGATCCAACATGGATTGCCATTGATTGCGGTATTGTAGGCACGTTAAACAAAGAAGATAAACGCTATTTAGCGGAAAATTTTGTTGCGTTTTTCAACCGTGATTACCGCAAGGTCGCGCAGCTACATGTCGACTCTGAGTGGGTACCACGTGGTACAAATGTCGATGAGTTTGAATTTGCTATTCGTACCGTTTGTGAGCCCATTTTTAATAAACCACTGTCGGAAATATCTTTTGGGCAAGTATTGATCAATTTGTTTAATACAGCCAGACGCTTTGATATGCAAGTACAGCCCCAGCTAGTGTTACTGCAAAAAACCTTGTTGTATATTGAAGGGCTTGGGCGTCAGCTTTATCCTCAACTGGACTTATGGCAAACCGCCAAACCTTTCTTAGAAGAATGGGTCAAAGAGCAAATGGGCGTTAAGGCGATTCTTAATAAAGTTAAAGAGAATGTGCCGTTTTGGAATGAGAAGTTGCCTGAAATCCCAGATCTAGTCTATGACTATCTAAGTGCCGGCAAAGAAGCGCAATTTCAGCAAGCGCAATTACTCAAAAAAATACACCAAGAGCAAAGTGCCCAAAACAAGAAGCTTGTTTATGGTGTACTGGCCGCTGGCTTTGTCATCACCTTTGCTTTGTTGATTGATTCGTCTCATCACACACTAATGGCTGCAGGAGCACTTTCCGCCTTGTTTTGTCTTTTTAAAGCAATAAAATAGCTAAACCGACGCGCCAAATTGTAGAGATTTGGCCACAATATCTTGTCTAAAACACGTTAATAATGAACGGTTAAATTTGTTTTAAATCAATGTAATATAATTTGTAGTTCATATACTTAAACAACAATCACATTAACGGAACTAACATTGTTTGAAACGCTTAAAAAGTTAGCTAAGTTTATGATCGATAGCATAAGAGATTTAGCTCCGATTGTGCTGGTTATACTCTTTTTTCAGCTAGTCATTATCCAACAACCTTTACCTAATCTAGACCAATTAGTCATTGGTGTCTTCTTTGTTTTACTTGGCCTCACCTTTTTTATTCATGGATTGGAGCAAGGTTTGTTTCCCATTGGCGAATCCATGGCCCACGCATTTGCTCAAAAAGGCAGTGTTGCTTGGCTGTTACTATTTGCTTTTGCCTTAGGCTTTGGCACCACCGTTGCTGAACCAGCCTTGATCGCGGTAGCTGCAGAAGCGGCGAAAGTGGCTGCCAATGGCAATATGATTGCATCAAGTGATCAAGCCATGGCCAGTTACGCATCAGGATTACGTTTGACCGTCGCTTTCTCTGTTGGTTTTGCTATTGTTTTAGGCGTATTTAGAATTTTAAAAGGTTGGCCAATCCAATGGCTGATTATTGGCGGGTACGTACTCGTGGTCATCATGACTATATTTGCTCCCGTTGAAATCATTGGCATCGCCTATGACTCTGGCGGTGTAACCACCTCGACCATCACGGTCCCGCTAGTCACGGCCTTAGGAGTTGGATTAGCCTCTTCAATAAGTGGCCGAAATCCGATGATTGATGGTTTTGGCTTGATAGCCCTGGCCTCCCTCACACCGATGATATTTGTCATGGCTTACGGCATGGTGATGCTATGACAATGCTAGATATGATTACTCAAATTTGGTCGACAATGGTCGCTACTGTTACTGACGTACTTCCCATAGCCGCGATATTATTTGGCTTTCAATTTGCCGTCATTCGCAAACCACTACCTAACTTTGCCAAAGTCGTTGCTGGGTTTATTTGGGTACTAGTCGGGCTATCTTTTTTCTTGATCGGCCTAGAGTGGGCACTATTTCCCCTAGGTAAATTGATGGCGCAGCAACTAACTGATCCGGTATTTATCAGTGGCGCTTCAGAAGCGGTAAGTGCCGCAGAAGCCGCCGCAGATTTACATTGGCAAGATTATAGCTGGGTATACTTATTTGCGTTTTTGATTGGCCTTAGTACCACCATCGCTGAGCCTTCTTTAATTGCTGTTGCTATTAAGGCCAATGAAGTATCAGGTGGTTCTATTGGCATATGGGGATTACGAATTTCTGTCGCTCTTGGGGTTGCTGTAGGTATTTCCTTAGGTTGTTACCGTATTGTAGTTGGCGATCCTATTCATTGGTATATTATGGTGGGTTATGTGGTAGTAGTCATTCAAACCATGTTTGCCCCTAAATTGATCATACCTCTCGCTTATGATTCGGGCGGCGTTACAACGTCAACGGTTACTGTCCCGCTTGTCGCCGCATTAGGCTTAGGTCTAGCGGAGACCGTACCAGGGAGAAGTCCACTGATTGATGGATTTGGACTCATCGCGTTTGCCAGCCTATTCCCTATTATGTCAGTTATGGCGTATGCTCAACTGTCAGAGTGGCGAACAAACAGAAGTAAAAAACATTCAACATGAATCGCTTGGAGAAAATTACATGCATTTTAAAATGATCATTGTGTTCGTTGAAAACAGCGCCACTGATGACGTGATGAAATCCGCTAGAAAAGCCGGAGCTACTGGTGCCACTGTCATCAATAACGCCCGCGGTGAAGGGTTGAATCAATCGAAGACTTTTTTTGGTCTGAGCTTAGAGACTCAACGGGATGTGCTGTTATTTTTAGTAGAAGAACATTTAAGTCGCCATATTTTAGAAGAAATTGCCCGTGTCGGTAAATTTGAGGAAAAGCCCGGTACCGGTATTGCGTTTCAACTTGACGTTGAAGACGCTGTTGGTATTAGCCACCAAATAAGCCAATTAACGTCAGCAGTGGAGAATGAACTGTGAACAGTAAAGTACAAATCAAAGCACAAGAAGTGATGACTGAAGGCTTTGTCATGCTCGATGGCATGAAAACAGTGAGAGACGCGCTAACAGCCATGAAAGAGCAAAATACCAGTGTGGTTATTGTTGAAAAGCGGAATGAACATGACGCCTATGGTATTGTATTACTCGCGGATATCGCCAAGCATGTATTAGCCAAAGATCGCTCACTAGATAGGGTCAACATATACGAAATTATGTCCAAGCCAGTGGTCTCTGTACCACCTCAAATGGATGTACGTTACTGTGCTCGTCTGTTTGAAAAATTTGGTTTGTCTTGTGCACCGGTGATAGATTCAGAAGAAATTCTCGGACTGGTTGGCTATAAAGAATTACTGCTTAACGCATTTGAACACGATCAATTTGAATAATAGTCTTTTCAGTTTACCGATCAGATCTTTATACGACATAGCATAAAGATCTGATACAAGCTACGATGAGTAATTGATGATTAACCGTCTTTCTTTTTCAACATTTCTCGTAGGTTAGCAACACCTTTTTGTGCCGTTTGTTTCTTTTCTTCATGAGATTTTTGCGGTCGATCATTTTCCCACATTAGATCGTCTTGAGGTAATTCATGCAAAAAACGGCTAGGTTCAGTACGTGCCAACTCACCAAACTGTCTACGCTCTTTAGCGTAGGTGAAAAACATCTCACGTTGTGCGCGGGTGATACCTACATAGGCTAATCGGCGCTCTTCATCGACATTGCCTTCATCGACACTGGTTTGATGGGGTAATAACCCCTCTTCCATGCCTATTAAAAACACATACGGAAACTCAAGTCCCTTTGATGCGTGCAGGGTCATCAATTGCACTTGATCAGAGAATTCTTCTTCTTCGTTTCGCTCCATCATGTCACGTAGAGTTAAGCGCGTAACTACTTGCGCCAGTGTCATCGGTTCTTCCATGTCGTCACCTTCTAACATTTGCGTGACCCAACTGAATAATTCGGTGACATTTTTCATGCGCATTTCAGCAGCTTTACCGCTAGGCGAAGTATCGTATAACCAGTCTTCATAGTTAATGTCGCGGATCATTTTACGCAATACTGAAGGCGTTTCCCCACGTTCGGCATGATCGGCAGTTTCAACAAGCCAACGGGTGAATTTTTGTACATTGACCAAGGCGCGTCCAGTCAATGTCTGTTCTAAACCTAATTCAAAACTTGCAGCAAACATACTTATTTTTCGCTTGTTGGCGTAATTACCCAACTTTTCCAGCGTGGCAGGACCAAGTTCACGGCGTGGCACATTAACGATTCGCAAAAACGCATTATCATCATCAGGATTTACTAGCACACGTAAATAGGCCATCACGTCTTTGATTTCTGCTCGAGAAAAGAACGAAGTACCACCACTGATTTTATAAGGAATACGGTTAGTGGTTAACGCTTTTTCAAGTAACCTTGACTGATGGTTGCCGCGATAAAGTACTGCATAATCTTTGTAATGAGTTTTATTTAAGAATCGATGACCAATGAGCTCACCCACTACACGTTCCACTTCATGTTCTTCATTTTTAGTTTGCAGCACTTTCAACGGCATGCCGTAATCTAGCTCACTAAATAATGCTTTATCGTAAACATGCGGGTTATTAGCAATCAAAATATTGGCTGACTTTAAAATGCGGCCACTTGAGCGATAGTTTTGCTCAAGCTTGATCAATTTCAAATTCGGGTAATCTTGCCCCAGTAGTACCAGATTTTGTGGTTTCGCACCGCGCCATGAATAGATAGATTGATCATCGTCACCTACTACGGTCAGACGTCCGCGCTCGCCAGTGATCAGTTTAACGAGTTCGTATTGGCTGGCGTTAGTATCTTGATACTCATCTACCAGCATATAACGAATTTTTTTCTGCCAGCGTTCCCTAACTTCTGCGTAATTTTTTAATAACAACGTAGGAATAAGAATTAAATCATCAAAATCCAGCGCATTGTATGCGCGCATATGTTGATGGTAGCGCTGATAATATTCAGCATACTCGGCTATATCAGCATCACCTGCTTGCTTTAGTACCTGATCGGGTAGTAACAAGTCATTTTTCCAGTTGGAGATCATCGACTGGAGCTTACTTAACAAATCTTTATCACCGTCTAACTCTTCTTCCGTCAGCTCTTTTAATAATGCCAGCGTGTCTTGATCATCAAATAAGGTGAAACCAGGTTTATAACCTAGAGTTTTTATTTCTCGGCGGACAATATCTAGTCCTAATGAGTGGAATGTAGAAACGGTTAACCCCCTGGATAAGTCTTTGCCCAACATTTTTGAGACACGCTCTTTCATTTCACGGGCCGCTTTATTGGTAAAAGTTACTGCGGCAATATTGCGCGCTTTGTAATCACATTTTTGGATGAGGTACGCTATTTTTTGACAGATCACACCGGTTTTACCACTGCCTGCACCAGCAAGCACTAAACAAGGGCCACTGATGTATTTTTTGGCTTCATCCTGACGAGGGTTTAACTTCATTTAATTAGGTTACGTAAAGGCTTCAAGGCGCAGATTTTACCTTTTTTTACCGCTAACTACAGTAATCAAACAGAATTTATCTGTAATACTCATGGGATTATTAAGGGAATTGTTTACAATATGGGGAATTAACCACTAAGTGTAGAAATTATGATTAACGCTAAAAAAATTGAAGAAATCGCCAAACAAGTTTCAGAATCAATCCCACCAAGCCTAAAAAACATGGCTACCGATATTGAAGACAAAACTAAAACAGTTTTGCAGCGCAAACTATCGCAGCTTGATGTGGTGACAAGAGAAGAGTTTGATGTGCAAACACAGGTGCTGATTAAAACCCGTGAAAAGGCGACAATATTGGAAGCAAAACTTACTGAGTTTGAAGAAAAATTTGCTCAACTGGAGCAGTTATTGGCGCAAAAAGACACGTAGCATCACATTAAATCGAAGACGTAATTTGCTTTTACTCAATGAGAAAGCGAATTGATTCGAATGTTTTTTGTGCTAATTGATGGTCAGTATCATCAACGAATTGAATTTCGATAGAAAGCTTCATGTATGAGCCCATGCCTGGGATTTCCCTTACTTGTGCAACATGTAGTGCGATAACTTTTTGACTGATAAATTTTATCGCATCTTTTCCATCTACTATTACCTCTGTGATTTTTGCATCAGATAATTCATCAAAATCAGAAGAGTAGCGACCATAATCATACATTAGCTTCATTGATTCACTCGACAATGTACCAGCCGTAGAATCAATAGTTATACTGCTATCAGCAATAAGCTCTGCTGGATAATCAAAACAGAATTGACCATCCACACAGAGTGTTTTCCATTCATGTGCCATGAGAGGCCTAACCATAATCAGCAGTAACGTTAACGCCAGTAAAAACTCTCGTACATTAGTCACTAACTATTTTGACACTCTTTTACGGACAAGAAACATGAGTGACAATAGCATCAAGGTTAACGTTTCCGGCTCCGGAATGTCGGGCGTAGCTTCAGCCACTATTAAAACAGGTAAGATATTGATGAATAAACGGTTATTAGCATCGGTTTGTACCAGGTTACTGGCTAAAATAGTTGCGACTTCAGCATCGTTTAATCCAATCCCGCCATTGATGGTTGGATCCATTAAGTTACCAACCCCATTACGGTGAGCTAAATTCAAGTTGTGACCAAGTTCATGAGCAAGAAGTTCGGCATTATTAGGACCACTGGCAAAGACTGATTCCACAACAAAATCGTTACCAGGTAAATCTCCACAGCCGACATAATTCACATTTATGTTACCGCACCATGTTAAATCATCTAAGAACCAGAAATTAACTGTATTCACACCGCCATAATGATTACCATTTAAGGTGTTCCATTTGGCAAGAGAATCCATATTTAACAAGTTTGGATCAACATGTTCCACCGCTGGCCCGATTCTAATATCAATGGTGTTATTGCCAAAAACTGCCTGCGAGAACACTGCATCTAGCCCAGCTTCATCAATGGTTATAAAGGCAGCATGAGCTGCGTTTGCCAACGACATCAACACTAACATTGCCATTGTTTTCAAAGTTAAATTTTTCATTCAACACTCCTGTCCATAGTACCGAAAATATTGACTTGTCCATGTATTAGCAATAAAAGAGCCAAATATTAACTACAAAAATATCAATTAGTTGTATTGAACAAAATTACTTGAAGTGAATATATGTAAACAATGCTGACAATAATATGCTGCTCACAACGGACAAGTTAATAAATGACTTGTCCATTGTGACATTAGTATTTAGATTAATACTTAGCTGCTTTATTTTTAGCAGGCAAAGACGCTTTCATAAAAGCACGAATATCTTCATTGGACTGCTCTAGGTCAGCACGACGAAGATACATCATATGACCACTTTCATACCCTTTAAACGATAAACGCGATTTCATTATCCCACTTGGGTCTAATTGCCACATAGTATACTTAGCATCAAAATAGTTGGTCGCACCGTCGAAGTATCCTGCTTGAATCATCACGTTAAGATAGGGGTTTTGTGCCATTGCTTGACGCAAATTTTCACCTGTTTTATTGTTTTGTCTATTCCACGGTCTGACCGGACCAAACATGTTGTATTTAGTGTCAGTAACATAATCAAGCTCTTCACGCAGGTAATAGTTAATTGCAGGTGTGAAACTGTGAAGCCAAGAAGTCAGCTCGGCATTGTAATCAGGTTTACTGCCGACCACTTGCTT
Organism: Thalassotalea atypica; assembly: GCF_030295975.1. NCBI lineage: Bacteria > Pseudomonadati > Pseudomonadota > Gammaproteobacteria > Alteromonadales > Colwelliaceae > Thalassotalea > Thalassotalea atypica. The sequence goes on along the minus strand of NZ_AP027364.1, from coordinate 58,857 downwards.
GTCGATACCTAAATAGCGCGAGTCTAAACGACCAATAGTTTGCTTGCGATCTCGTAAAAGTTCTTTCCAAAAGTATGAAGTGGCAATGTCCAAATTACTGTTAAGAACTTCTTCTACCGCTAAGCCCGAATAGTGAGACACTTTGTTGGCAATCGCTTGTTTTTCCTGTGCTGAAATAAAACCACCTTTGGCAAGCGCCGGCATATACTCATTGACGGTAAAATCTTCAACCTCATTGAGAAGGGTTAGCAGTTTTTTATCTTGTAAAGATTGTTCTAATGCATTGTGATACCACGCTGCTGCGGAAAAATATGGGAGACGATTGGCCGACTTAACCGGACCATCACGCTTAATGCCGATATCAGTAGGCGAAACCAAAATAACACCGTTTAGATACATCCATTGGCGATTTTGTAGCTCTAAGGAAAGACCAGAAACACGGGTTGTGCCGTAGCTTTCGCCAATTAAATATTTAGGTGAGCGCCAGCGTTCGTTACGTGAGACAAAGGTGGTGATCCATTCGGCTAAATATTTCACATCCGCATTCACACCAAAGAACATCTTTTTCTGCTCTTCTTTGCTCGGCATTTTTCCTTCTTTAGTTGGCAAAACGCGTGAGTAACCGGTATTTACTGGATTGACATAAACAATGTCGGCAACGTCTAAGACAGAATAAGGGTTTGTTTTCACACCGTAAGGTTGTAACGGATAACCTTCATCATCAACATTTAATACACGAGGGCCTGTATAAGCTACGTGCATCCACACTGAAGCTGATCCGGGGCCACCGTTGAAGGAAATTAACAATGGACGAGTGCTGTTATTTTTAACATCTGTACGTTGATAGTAGGTATAAAATAATGTTGCTGTAGGATCGCCATCGCTATTCCACACAGGTTGAGTGCCCGTAGTTGCAGAATAGTTAATTTTTTTCCCTTTGATTTTCGTTGTATGCTCGGTTGTATTTTTAGCGTCAATCTCTAATGTACGTTTGTTGTCTGCCCAAGTTTGGCTCAAGGTACAAACATACAAAGACACGAGTAATATTATTCTTTTCATTAAAAAGCTGCCTTATCTTTGCATTAGATTAGACAGCCTAGAATAAGATGAGGGAATTGTCAGAATTTATCGCCGAATTACCACTTTTGCAGGTTAAGTGCGACCAAATAACTTCCTTTCCAAGACAAACCCCATAATGCCACATGAAAACAGAAACACGGCAATCACTTGCAGCCACGCATTGATGGATTGTTTGACCTTTTCTTCTTTATAGAATTGGTAATATCTAACGCCTCGTTCGGTAGGCTTTGATAGAGTTTCTCCGCGCCAATCATCCATTACAATCACGTCTACATCTTTACGCTTTTCCATTTCCAATCGCTTATTTTCTCTGACGGTATGAGCTTCTGCGCGTGGCATTAGTCTGATCCAATTTTGAAAAATATCTTTGGGCTCTCCATCCAAAACAACCCCCTCTGAGCGATAAATGTATTTCGTTTCACTGAACAATAATTTTGTAAAACCTGTAAAAAATAGCGTCACTGCAATAACAATAAACACACAGGACGTTAACAAATAATGTCGCCTCTTTTTGAAGTCTATTTGTGCTTTTTGTGTCAACCAATTATCGACATCGGCAATTTGCTTCAATGTCGATTTAATTTCCGATTGTTCAAATAGCGCCAAAAAATCATCAAGGTTAATATTTAGCGCACTGAGTAAGCGCCTAAATATTTCATTCGAAGGTATTGATTTGTCGTTTTCCAATTTAGATAAGTAAGATTGTTCTATACTTGCCAATTCTGACAACTCTGGCTGACTTAAATTTTTTGCTTGTCTTAATTGTTTTATCTGTTCACCTAACGTCATAAGTTTGTCCTTGTATTGAATGAGTGTTGTAGGACTTAGCCGGCTGCCTGATACCTATTCTTAGTTATTCCTATAGAAATATGAAGCTGAATAATCGTGAATGTTAAAGAATATGCCCTGATTTTTGGCGATTAGTCATTAGACATAAAAAAAGCCAAGCGACGGCTTGGCTTTAATATTCAAAATAAAAGCAAAATGGGTTGTGTTACTTTTCCTTCATGTTCCACAAAATATCTTGCCCTGAGCCCATCACCGTAGTGGGCAACTTACCGTCCCATTGCTGCGCTTTGACGTACTCAACTAGGACTTTACTTGTTTTAATCGCTTCTGCTTTTTTATGAATCGCTTCTGCTTCAGCAAGACCTTTGAGTTTTATTGCTTCTGCCTCAGCGCGTGCTTCTGTGGTAATTGCATAGGCTGAGCCATCTGCTCGGGCTTTTTCTGCATCACGTTTGGCTTCTGCGGTATTCACCTCCCGCTGTGCTTCGAGTTTTTGACGCTCAAGACGGTGTTTTTCTGCCGCCGCTAAGTTTTTCTCGGTTTGCTTGGTTTCAATACTCTGCAAATACTTTGCCGGTAGAATTAAGTTTTCTATCTGCACGCTATCTAGTTTTACAGGAAACTCAGCCATGGTAGAAAGCAAGGTTTCTTCAATTTGTTGAATTACCTTACCGCGATTTTGAACAATTTCTTCGGCCTTAAAACGCGCTAACGCATCTTTAGCTGCTGAGCGCAAACGAGGATCCAGTATGCGATTTTCAAACTGATCTAATCCGCCATAATTTTTGTATAGCTCGAAAGCTTCTGGACGAATCACAGTCCAGTTCACAGAGACTTCAGCTTGGACTGGCATTTGCTCGAATGTAGACGCTTTTAGTGTTTCTGCGTTTTTTCGAGTTCGAATTTCTAATTCTTCGACTGAATCAGCAAATGGGACTTTAAAATGAAGACCAGGATTCACTTGACTTGTGGCTTCACCAAAACGTTTCACAATACCAACATGACCTTCATCAATCGTATAAAAAACCGTCCAAAATATTGCTGCTGCGACAGCTAATGCAGCCACAACTTTTGAGTTTTTGACCACACTTTTTGTATTGAGTGATTTATTTTCTAATCCGTTATTTTGCATATTAATACTCCTGTTTTATCGGCGAGTTTTACAGGACCCGACCGACATAATATGTCATACATTTTTGTTTCTTGCAAATAGACTGAAATAACCAAAAGATATATAGAGATGTGGATTTGTGAAAATTCAAAAGGAGACAACCAGCAAAAACTTTGTATTAACTGGCTGTTTTATATAAGTTAAGCTTATTTATTGTTGGAAAGAAAAGCGTGATAGGCTTGATTTTGTGTTTCTTCTTGCCACTCGTAACCTAAGTCTTTTAGGTGTCTGAAAAAAGCCAATTGCTGGTTGTCATTGACTTCAAAACCCGCTAAAACTTGGCCAAACGCGGCGCCATGGTTGCGATAATGAAATAAGGTAATATTCCAATGTTCTCCTAACGTATCTAGAAATTTTTCTAACGCCCCAGGGTATTCAGGAAATTGGAACCTAAAAATACGCTCATCTTTATTCTCAGCACTTTGACCGCCAATCATATACCTTACGTGCAGTTTGGCGAGTTCATTGTCAGTAAAGTCTCGTACTTGATATTGAGATTGTGTGAGGTTTTGCAATAAAGAGACACGTTCCTCAACACCGCCTGATATTTTAACCCCAACAAATATATTCGCTTCCTTACTTCCCGCATAACGATAATTAAATTCAGTAATGCCTCGGCCCGACAACGCTTGGCAAAATTTTCTGAAACTTCCTTTTTCTTCAGGAATTGTCACCGCGAGTACCGCTTCTTTCTGCTCACCCAATTCGCAGCGTTCAGACACATAACGAAGGCTATGAAAATTCATGTTTGCACCTGACAAGATGGCAACTATTGATTCGTTACCTTGACTGGTTTGGCAATACTTATTCACGCCAGCAAGTGACAGCGCCCCTGCGGGTTCGGCAATAACTCGGGTGTGTTCAAAAACATCTTTTATTGCGGCACAAATTTCATCACTAGAAACAGTGATCACATCATCGCAATAGTGTTTTATTAAACCAAAAGTATGCTCACCGATTCGTTTCACCGCAACGCCATCAGCAAACAAGCCGACATGACTTAAATCCGTTGGTTCGCCCTGCTCCATCGCCGCTAATAAACAAGCAGAATCTTCAGCTTCAACCCCGATAATTTTTATTTCAGGACGCAGCTGCTTTAAATAGACTGCCATTCCAGCAAGCAAGCCTCCGCCTCCTACAGGGACAAACACCACATCCGCATGAGGTAATTGTTGCAGCAGTTCTTTAGCAACCGTGCCTTGACCAGCAATAACATCTGGATCGTCGAATGGGTGAATTAACGTTTTGTTCTCGTCTTCAGATATTCCTTGTGAAGCCGTTTGTGCTTCGTTGAAACTTTTTCCAATTAAGCGTACTTCGGCCCCTAAACGTTTTACGTTATCAACTTTAATTTCAGGCGTAGTGATCGGCATCACGATAGTCGCTTTGATGCCAAGTTTGCTGGCCGCCAGCGCAAGCCCTTGAGCATGGTTACCAGCACTTGCAGCAACAACGCCGTGCAAACATTGCTGCTCACTTAAATGACTCAACTTATTGTAGGCACCGCGGAGCTTAAACGAATGTACTGGCTGTTGGTCCTCACGCTTTAAAAAAATTTGATTATTTAAACGCGACGAGAGCTTGTTGAGAGGTGTAAGCTCGGTTTCTTTCGCAACGTCGTAAACCGGTGCCAACAGTATGCGCCTTAGATAATCTAAAGCGATTTCTTCTTGGCTTAGCGTGATTTTGTCTGGATTGGTTTTAGTCATTATCCGCCTCTTTTGCAGGCTGAGTTTCACCGTCGAGTAATGCTCTGTTACGTACAGCACCTTTGTCAGCGCTTGTTGCCAACATGGCATAGTTTTTAAGAGCATAACTGATTGGACGTACGCGATCTTTAGGTTTCCATGACGCCTTACCTTTAGCATTCATGGCAACCTTGCGCGCCGCTAGTTTTTCATCAGATATTTCTAATTTAATTGAACGGTTTGGAATATCAATATGAATAATATCGCCCTGCTCCACAAGCGCAATCACACCTCCACTTGCGGCTTCTGGGGATACATGGCCAATCGATAAACCTGATGTACCACCTGAAAAACGACCGTCCGTTAGCAACGCACACGCCTTACCTAGGCCCATTGATTTGAGGTATGTCGTTGGGTAAAGCATTTCTTGCATGCCAGGACCACCTTTAGGACCTTCGTAGCGAATAACCACGACTTCTCCGGCTACAACCTTGCCGTCTAAAATACCCGCTACGGCATCATCTTGGCTTTCAAAAACATGAGCTGGGCCTGTGAAAGTCAAATTATCATCACTTACGCCAGCGGTTTTAACGACACAACCATCAACAGCAATATTGCCAGAAAGTACAGCTAGACCGCCTTCCGTTGAAAACGCGTTATCGATTGAGCGAACACAGCCGCTTTCACGATCATCGTCCAATGTGTCCCATCGACAATCTTGACTAAATGCTTTGGTGGTACGAATACCCGCAGGACCGGCACGATAGAATTTTTTAACATCTTCATCAGAAGTGATTTTGATATCATATTTTTCAATAACATCAGCTAGTGAGGTTCCAAGTACATTAGGTACATCGGTTTTCAATAAACCTGCACGTGCTAACTCACCTAAAATGGCAATAACACCACCGGCGCGATGGACATCTTCCATATGATATTCAGGCGTTGACGGAGCAACTTTACATAATTGCGGCACAATACGAGAAAGCTTGTCCATGTCTTCCATGGTGTAATCAATTTCAGCTTCTTGAGCTGTCGCTAATAAATGCAATATTGTGTTAGTTGATCCACCCATAGCGATATCTAGACACATGGCATTATGTAACGCGTCTTTATTAGCAATGTTACGTGGTAACGCACTTTCGTCGTTGTCCTGATAATAGCGCTTTGTCAATTCAACTATTTGTGAGCCTGCTTTTAAAAATAACTGTTCACGATCTGCATGAGTGGCCAACATTGAGCCATTGCCCGGTAACGCTAGGCCTAAAGCTTCAGCTAAACAGTTCATTGAGTTAGCGGTGAACATACCAGAACAAGAGCCACAAGTCGGACAGGCAGAGCGTTCAATTTGATCACTTTGCTCGTCAGATACTTTAGGATCCGCCCCTTGAATCATCGCATCAACTAAATCAAGTTTAATGATTTGATCTGACAGTTTAGTTTTTCCTGCTTCCATTGGGCCACCGGAAACAAAAATGACCGGAATATTGAGGCGCATAGCTGCCATTAACATCCCCGGTGTAATTTTGTCACAGTTCGAAATACACACCATGGCGTCAGCACAATGAGCATTGACCATGTACTCAACAGAATCTGCTATTAAGTCGCGAGAAGGTAAACTATAAAGCATACCGCTGTGTCCCATCGCAATTCCATCATCTACCGCTATAGTGTTAAATTCTTTGGCAACCCCTCCCGCTTCTTCAATCGCGCCAGCAACCAGTTGTCCCATATCTTTTAAATGAACATGCCCAGGTACAAATTGAGTAAAAGAGTTAACCACAGCAATAATCGGCTTGCCAAAATCACCATCCGTCATCCCCGTAGCGCGCCACAATGCTCGTGCACCCGCCATATTACGACCTTGGGTTGATGTTGCTGATCTAAGTTTTGGCATTATCTTCTCTTCCTACTAAAAATGTTCATTTAAAAAATTTGTTATATTTATAACGATGAGTATTTGTCTTCTTTAGCTCTGTTGAGCGTAAAGAAAACGAGAAATTAAGAGCTCAATTTAAAGGCGGGAACGCGCTGCTTATAACTATAAGTGAGCATTCCCAACACAGAAATGAGCTCTTAAGGCTTGTTATTCAACGCTTTCGAGCCAGCCCCACTTGTCTTCTGTGGTACCATCAAAAATACCGAAGAAGGCTTCTTGTAAAGATTTAGTCACTGGACCACGAGAGCCACTACCAACGGGTAAACCATCAACAGTTTTCACCGGTACGATCTCGGTTGCTGTCCCCGTCATAAAGAATTCATCCGCAAGGTATAGTGATTCACGTGAGATAGGCTCTTCACGCACTTCATAGCCTAAATCTTTGGCTAATGCCATGACTGCGTCACGCGTCAATCCCGGTAGGATTGACGAAGTACTCAATGGTGTATAGATCACACCTTTACGCACTAAGAATAAGTTCTGACCCGCTCCTTCACTGACCATATTGTTAACATCTAAAGCAATACCTTCGGTATAGCCATGACGACCTGCTTCCATAGAAATAAGCTGTGAAGACAAGTAGTTACCGCCAGCTTTTGCTGCTGTTGGCATTGTGTTTGGTGCTAAACGGTTCCAACTAGAAACCCCAACATCAACTCCACCTTCAATAGCATCAGCACCTAAATAGGCTTCCCAGCTAAACGCTGCGACCATTAAATCTGCTTTAGCATCTAATGGTGGACGAAGTCCCATACCGATATCGCCTAAAAATGCCAATGGGCGTAGGTAAGCAGATTTCAGCTCATTTTTAACAACAGCATCTTTACACGCTTTGACCACTTCTTCATTGCTGTAAGGAATGTTCATACGGTAAACTTTTGCTGAATCAAATAAACGGTCGACATGTTCTTGCAATCGAAAGATACACGTACCTTTATGGGTGTTATAAGCACGAATGCCTTCAAAAACTGAAGAGCCGTAGTGCAATGCATGGCTCATTACGTGAACCGTAGCGTTTTTCCAAGGCATGAGTTCGCCGTTAAACCAAATCAGCTCTGCATTAACTTTTGCCATTTTCTTTTCCTAATTAGTCTATTTCTATCCATTTAACGTATGGGTTATCCATCGTTAACTATTGTTTGTAACGGGTATTAATTACTCAACCAAATACCTAAGCAATATTTACCCGCAAATTATAACTTGTTACGCATTAATTTGCTGTGCCACATCATTGTCTACTTTGACTTCTTTGATGTCGATCAGTTTGTTGATTTGATCGGTCAATAGTGAAATGGGACGCTCACTTCGGACCGATAAAACTATGGTGCCTATATGGGTTCCTGTGTTCACTTCTGCGTGGATACCGCTAATCAAAAACCCACGATAACGAGTCACTTGTAAGATCCGTTCTAACACCACTTGTTTGTCATCAACTTTGATGGTTAATTGGTAGTTATTCATTACGTCTTCTCCATCATTTGGTCGTTAGCAGTTTCAGGTGGTACTAAAGGCCATACATTTTCAGCTGCGTCTATTTTCACTTGTAATAAATAAGGGCCATCATGATCTAACATTTCTTCAATCGCTTCAGCCACTTCACTCTTTTTGGTAATCTGTTTTGCTTTGATATCAAAAGCACTGGCTAACGCAACAAAATCAGGGTTATCGGATAAATCTGTTTCACTTAATCGACCATCGAAGAACAAATCTTGCCACTGGCGTACCATGCCCAGTTTTGCGTTATCAATCAGGACTATTTTCACTGGTAACTGAAAGCGTTTTATTGTCGAAAGTTCTTGAACATTCATCATAAAAGAACCGTCTCCAGTAACGCCAATAACGCAGTCATGGGGGCGACTCACTTGTGCGCCAATTGCTGCGGGAATACCAAAACCCATGGTGCCCATCCCACCACTAGTTAAGAAGTCACTGGGGTCATCAAACGACATATGCTGTGCCGCCCACATTTGGTGCTGACCTACATCAGTGGTCACACACGTTTTCGGTGGCATTCTATTACTGATTTCGTGCAAAACAGCTGGAGCAAAAATGTTTTCTCCTGGATGGTTATAATCCCATGCAAAGCTGTCTTTCATGTGCTGGCATTGCATGCGCCAGTCATCGATATTCAATGGAATTGCCATAGCGGGTAAATTGATTTTCAAATCACCCAAAATTGCTGCATCAACAGCGCGTCGCTTGCCTATTTCTGCCGTATCGATATCAAAATGAATCACTTTGGCATTCGGCGCAAACTCTTTTAGCTTACCTGTAACCCGATCATCAAAACGCGCGCCAACAGCAATCAATAAATCACATTCTTGCACGGCAATATTCGCCGCTTTAGTGCCATGCATTCCTAGCATGCCTAAGTAATATTCGTTATCTGAATTTACCGTTCCTAGACCTTTTAAGGTTGATACGCTGGGCATGCGCGTTGTATTGGCAAAGTCTCTTAGTTCATCTATCGCACTAGCCATACCAACGCCGCCGCCAACATAAAGTACTGGTTTTTTGGCTTTGTTTAACAAAGCGATAGCACGGCCAACATTGGCTGGTGGCAAATGAACTTTATTTCTCAATTTGGAGAAATCTTCAAGTGTGCTTGTCACATTGGCCAATTGAATGTCTTTAGGAATATCCACTAAAACAGGGCCTTGACGCCCTTCCAAAGCAATAGCAAAGGCCTTATGAAGCACTTTAGGTAAATCATTTACATCAGTGACTTGAAAGGAATGTTTAGTACACGCAAGTGACAAACCGAAAATATCTATTTCCTGAAATGCGTCAGAGCCCATGGCCGCTGTAGCTACCTGCCCTGTAATTGCGACGATAGGGATTGAATCGGCCAATGCGTCTGCAAGTCCAGTGATTAAGTTAGTGGCGCCTGGACCAGATGTCGCAAAACATACCCCTACTTTGCCCGAAGCACGCGCATAACCGATGGCAGAAAAAGCAGCACCTTGCTCATGTCGACATAAAAAATGGCTAACATCACTGTCATAGAGTGCGTCGTAAATAGGCATGATCGCGCCACCAGGGTAACCAAACACATGCTGGACACCATGTTGTTTAAGCACCTCGAACAACAATGACCCACCGGTGAATGAACTTTCGTTAACCATTTTTCTTTATCCTTTAAAACGAAAAACCCCCGGTCCTTTCGGAGCGGGGGTTTGTATTTGCTAATTTCAGAATTTTCTAGCGCAACAAGTATCCCCGCGATGATTTAATAATCACCACGACGAGAATGTTAATAATCACTGCGCTTGTTATTTGCATATTTATTTAGTTTTTCTGAAATTATATTAAATTGGTTTGTCTTTTTAAATTAGTACCATAGCTCTAGAACGATTAGCAAGCCTTTTTGTTATTGTTTTTTTAGCATTTATCTTGGTTCTTGTTATAACGAATTAGCGACACGCCAATTTAATGACTACACTTGATAGGTTATGGATTGATTTTAAATGGATTTTTTATGTCTCTCGCCAAAGTTTATAGTCGTGCCAGGCTTGGGCTCGACTCACCGTTAGTCACTGTCGAAGTGCACATTTCAAATGGTTTACCGGCTTTTTCAATCGTTGGTTTACCAGAAACATCTGTCAAAGAAGCCAAAGATCGTGTGCGCAGCGCCCTACTTAACTGTGGGTACGAGTTTCCAGCTAAACGCATTACCGTGAATTTAGCACCTGCGGATCTCCCCAAAGAAGGTGGACGATTCGACTTACCTATCGCCGTAGGTATACTCGTTGCTTCTTCGCAGCTACCGAAACAAGACATTGAAGATTATGAATTTGTTGGAGAGCTCGCATTGTCTGGTGAGTTACGCCCCATTATTGGTGAAATACCAGTAGCACTCGCTTGCAGAGACAGTAGCAGAAAGTTGATACTGCCTAAAGACAATGGTGAAAAGGCACGCTGGGTTCAGCACAGTGAGCTGATCCCGATTGAACATTTGCAACAACTCTATCCGCATTTCGCACGGCAAAATCAATTGCCCTTGTTGGATACACAACTGAAAGCTGTACCCGAAGTTAATTGTCATTTAGACATTGCCGAAGTTGTGGGCCAACCCTTGGCCAAACGCGCATTAGAAATTTCCGCAAGCGGTGCGCATAACTTACTTTTTGTTGGACCTCCTGGCACAGGAAAAACTATGTTGGCCAGCAGGTTACCAGGAATACTTCCAACAATGACTGAACAAGAAGCGGTTGAGTCTGCTGCGGTTCAGTCCATCAGTCAGCAAACCATAGATGAAAAAACCTGGCTGGTGCGACCATTTCGCGCGCCGCATCATACCGCTTCCTCCGCAGCGCTTGTTGGGGGTGGAGGACAACCCAAACCAGGTGAAATTTCTCTTGCACACAACGGTGTACTCTTTCTGGACGAATTACCCGAATTTGAACGTAAAGTGCTAGATGTGTTGCGAGAGCCAATGGAGTCAGGCGAGGTAACTATTTCACGAGCAATGCAAAAGGTGACTTTTCCAGCCAATTTCCAATTGGTTGCGGCAATGAATCCAAGCCCTACCGGATTTTATAACGACAAGCGCAGTACACCTGAGCAAGTTTTGCGTTACTTAAATCGACTTTCAGGACCATTTCTTGACCGAATTGACATCCAAATTGAAGTAGCAAGGTTGCCTAAGGGCATGTGGTCAAATAGCGATAAGGCTCAAGAAACCAGTAAAGACATTCGAGTGCGAGTACAAAACTGCCGTTCACGGCAAATTAAACGACAGGGAAAAGCAAATTCACAGTTGAGCAGCGCCGAAATTCGTCAGTATTGTCAGTTGACTAAAGACGATAATGAATTTTTGGAGCTAGCGGTTGAAAAGCTGGGGCTTTCAACCAGGGCGCATCATAAGATTCTAAAAATAGCGCGTACCTTGTCTGACATGGATGGCCTTGATCAAATCGCTCATGAGCATTTAATCGAGGCATTGTCGTATCGCGCGATGGACAGAATTATTCGTCACTTAACTGAGGCAGTAGCTGTTTAAATAAAGTGAAATAATACAATTCGTTAGGCATTAATGGCATCAAAGAATGCCTTTAGCAGTGGTTGTTCTTTTCTAATGTTCAAGCAACAAACGCCCAGCTCAAACGGATCAATGTTGTGCTCAATATCCAGTGCATAAACACGATCTTTGACGGGGCTATTCTCAATCACAACTTGCGGCGCAATACCCACGCCACAACCAACCGCCACCATACTGACAATGGCTTCGTGGCCAGAGACGGTCGCATAAAGTTTCGGCTTACCAAACTGCATGGTGCGATACCATTTTTCAAAGCGAGTCCGCGCTGAGCCATGTTCGGGCAAAATGATCGGCACTTGTGACCAATCAACCATAGCTTGTTGCAGTTTTTGTTGGACATTGCAGGCGATGGTAGGTGCAATCAGGTGTAACGGGATATCAGCTAAATGATTGAAAAAATAGCTCGACGACAAATTGTCTGGCTTCGCGGCAATAGCTAGGTCTGCCTGTTGCTGCTGGATTTGAGGTAAAGCATCAGCCGCGTCCCCAGTGGTTAGCATGATTTCAACCAAAGGATGGCGCTGCCTGAATTTGTCAATCAGCATTGGCAAATGACTATAGGCCGCAGTCACTGAACAATAAATATGTAGCTTTCCGGTTAATTGCGCTTGGCTTTGGCTTAACGACAGTTTTAATAACTGCAGTTGGTCCAATTGTTGCTCTGCGTATGCCTTAAGTTTGCTTCCTTCATCAGTCAATGTGGCGGTGCGATTATCCCTAACCAACAAAGTACAGCCGAGCTCCTCTTCTAGTCGTGAAATTGTTCGACTTAGCGTTGACGGACTAACATGGAAAACTTCCGCTGTTCTTCCAAAATGTAATGCTGTGGCTAAATGATGAAACATCGCCAGTGATTTTGAATCCATGTTTATTCCGGCCTTCAACTTACGTTGCATATATTGCAACATAATAATGCATATATATCACTTTAAGCAACATAATGACTGTCTTATGCTAAATACATCGAGCGTAGGTAGCTACGTTTTCACAATGAATTAGAAAGACAGGAAACTATCATGGCAAATTATTTCAACACCTTAAGCTTACGTGAGCAATTGTCTCAGTTAGGCAAATGTCGCTTCATGAAACGCGACGAATTCAGCGACGGCTGTAACTTTATTAAGGACTGGAACATTGTCATTGTCGGTTGTGGCGCTCAGGGTTTAAACCAAGGTTTAAACATGCGTGATTCTGGTTTAAACATTTCATACGCATTGCGTGAAGCAGCCATTGCAGAGAAACGCCAATCATGGAAATGGGCAACTGAGAATGGATTTACCGTGGGTACCTATGAAGAACTTATTCCACAAGCTGACTTAGTATTGAATTTGACGCCTGATAAACAACATACTTCAGCAGTTTCAGCGGTTATGCCATTGATGAAGCATGGCGCGACATTATCTTACTCACACGGTTTTAATATCGTTGAAGAAGGTATGCAAGTGCGTCCTGATATTACCGTTATCATGGTGGCGCCTAAATGCCCAGGTACAGAAGTACGCGAAGAATATAAACGCGGTTTCGGCGTACCTACATTAATCGCGGTTCACCCTGAAAATGATCCAAATAGTAACGGCTTGGCTATCGCCAAAGCGTATGCTAGCGCGACAGGTGGTGACAGAGCCGGTGTACTTGAGTCATCTTTTATCGCAGAAGTAAAATCAGATTTGATGGGCGAACAAACGATTCTTTGTGGCATGCTACAAACAGGTGCTATTTTAGGCCACCAGCAATTAGTAGCCAATGGTGTTGATGCAGCTTACGCTCGTAAATTAATCCAATACGGTTGGGAAACCGTAACTGAAGGCCTTAAGCATGGTGGCATTACCAACATGATGGATAGACTGTCAAATCCGGCCAAGATTAAAGCCTATGATATGGCTGACGAATTAAAAACGATTCTTCGCCCATTATTTGAAAAACACATGGACGATATCATTGATGGCACATTCTCTACCACCATGATGGAAGATTGGGCAAACGATGATACAAACCTACTGACTTGGCGCGCTCAAACAGCTGAAACTTCTTTTGAATTAGCGGCTGATACCGATGCAGAAATCACTGAACAAGAATATTACGACCGAGGAATTTTCTTAGTCGCAATGATCAAAGCTGGGGTTGAATTAGCTTTTGATGCAATGGTTGCGGCAGGCATTATTGATGAGTCAGCCTATTATGAGTCACTTCATGAGACACCTTTGATTGCGAACTGCATTGCACGTAATAAACTTTACGAAATGAATGTTGTTATTTCTGACACCGCGGAATACGGTAACTATTTATTCAGCCACGCTGCTGTACCGTTATTATCTGATTTTGTTAGCAAGCTAACATTAGAAGATTTAGGCGAAGGTATTGTAGATAAATCAAATGGCGTTGATAACGTTCGTTTAATTGAAGTTAATGAAGCTATTCGTAGTCACCAAGTAGAAATTGTGGGGCAAGAATTACGTGGTTACATGACAGACATGAAACGTATCGTTGAATCTGAGCTTTAAAAAGAAGCTTATTATTCAATAATATCTAGTTAAGAATTTGCTCGCTGCAAATGGGCGATACACAGTTAGGCTGGTATCGCCTTTTTTAACTCACACCAATCTCTTCACATATTTCAAACAATCAATCTAAAAGGTAAGGCATGTAACTAAAACCGTGTAAAGCTATCTCATGAGGTTTATAATTAAAGTCTGCGTCATTGTCACCGTTACTTTGTTATAGAGAAATTCAATGTTAAATAGCTTGTCTATTAATCAAAAAATCACCTTTTCCTTAATCACTTTTGTACTGCTCACCTCTATTCTTGTTGGTTCATTTGGGCATTGGACTGCTCAAAGTACCGTTGAGAGCCGAATGCTAAATCAGGAGCTGCCCAACACCGTCAAATTTATTAGTAGTAAAATTGATAAAGAAATTTCAGTGATGAGCGCTGTTGCAAAACAAGTGGCGAATGATGTTCATATCTTACAGTGGAATAAGGAAGGCGCTGATAAGACAGGTGAGCAATTGCTGGTAGAAAAATTACGGTCTATTACAGAAGAAAATAACTTTGGTAAAGCATCATTCGCTGATCGCCAGACTGGGAATTATTGGAACCAAGACGGTTTCTTACGCCAATTAAAAAACGATAATATCGATGGTTGGTTTTACGCATACCGAGACAGTGGGCAACCTTCTTCTGTCAGTATTTATATTTACCCTGACTCAACAGATATCGATTTATTTGTTAACTTCCAACAGCTTAATGGTCGTGGTTTAGCTGGGATCGCCAAGTCTTTTGAAGATGTGGTGCAATTACTTAATTCATTTAAATTAGAACAATCTGGCTTTGTTTATCTGATCAACAGCGAAGGGATCATTACTTTGCATAAAGACAAAGCAATAATTGGCAAGCACATTAGAGAGATATACGGAAATAGGGCCAGCGATTCATTATTGAATCAACAAGCATTTAATTTGACAGATACGATGGTTGCGCAAGACAAACTGTTGATCTCATCAAGTTTTATCGAAAGTGCCCAATGGTTTGTGGTTGCACAAGTGCCAGAAGCAGAAGTTTTCGCTTCTATTAATGAGGCTGGCATCCAAATTATTCTATGGACACTTTGTGTAGCGCTGATTTCAGCGTTGGTTGCGTTTTTTATTGCGCGTTCTATTACTAACCCTATTGCTAAGCTTTCTGAGTTATTTTTACAAATGGGCCAAGGAAAAGCCGATCTATCTTACCGACTACCAGAAACAGGTCAACAGGAGTTAGTGCAAGTTGCTCAAGGCTATAATGCCTTTTTGAGTAAACTTGAACATTTGTTTCTCACCATTGTAGAAAGTAGCCACCAGTTAAAAACAATTTCTGACACGCTATACAGCAAAACCAGCGAAACCTTGGCCAGTTCAAAGTTAAACGACAACAATACCCAACATATTTCGAGTGCACTAAGTCAGATAGAACAAACTATTGCTGATATAGCGCAAAATGCGATTAACGCGTCAGATATTGCCCAGAATATTCAGTCAAATGGCCAAGACATCAATTCAGTTATCATCAGAACCAAACAAGATATAGATGAATTAGGGCAAAAGATCACCGATGTTTCTCAAGTCATTGAAAACCTCACCACTAACACGGAAACGATTGCAGATGCACTTTCTGTTATTGAAACTATCTCGGATCAAACCAACTTACTTGCCTTAAATGCAGCGATTGAAGCTGCCCGAGCAGGTGAACATGGACGCGGTTTTGCGGTCGTTGCTGAAGAGGTTCGTAATTTAGCGGGCAAAACATCGACATCAACAACTCAAATTCAAACCATCATGGATCAGCTAACTGTGACATCGTCTGCAGCCAACAAAGAGATAAGTCAGATCATTGAGCAGTCGACAATGACAATTGCCTCTATTAGCAAAGCCGAAGAAATACTTTCCATTAGCGCAGAATATACAAACAGTATTTCTGACACCAATCACTTAGTTGCTACAGCAACTGAAGAGCAATCCATTACCCTAAAAGACATTAATTCTAATATGGTAGACATTACGCATAATGCCGAAGCGAACATGGCCAGTACAAAAACCATGGCCGATGATGCCGTTTCGTTAAATCAATTGGCGGAAACGTTAGACAGTTTAGTGAGTGAATTCAGCGGCAACAAAACCTAGCTATTTCAGCAAAAGTATTAGTCTATTTCATGTTCGCTGAAATAGACTTTTAGTTCTTCAATAAAAGTTTTAATGCTAATGGAAAACTCATAGCTGTGAGGGTAAACTGCCGATATTGTCAGCTTGTCGATACTGTGTTGTGGCATTATCTCGACAAGTTCTCCTTTTTTTACATATTGAGCAACAGAATAGCTCGGCGCTTGTATAATACCTTGCCCTAATACTGCCGCTTCATTTAATAACCGACCATTATTGCTTTGCCAAGCCCACGGTAATTTCATTTCAAGCGTTTGCCCTTTATCGTTAAATATCCATTGATCTGAACGAATACTATGACTGAAAAACAACAGTTGATGCTGGCGTAAATCTTCCAGCTGCTCAGGACAACCTGAACTCGTGATGTAATCAGGACTGGCCCATAAAGCCAGCCTTGACTGACAGATAGGTCGAGCAATAAAGCTTGCGCTCGGTAGTTGAGGGGCGACCCTTAGGGCAATATCTATTTTGTCTACCCATACATCTTCAGGTTGATTGGACAGATCAACGTTTATTTCTACTTCTGGGTAACGCTGTCGATACTGTGAAATAACGGGCGCTAAGTATTGTCCGCCAAACTCTAGGCTCGCCGACACCGTTAACTTCCCCTTAGGTTGCTGGTTAAATTGCAACATACGGCTGTTTATCTGCTCAAGCTCACTGATCACAGGAGTTATGCTTCGCACATAACTTAAACCCGCTTGAGTGATATGAACTTTTCGTGTGTTTCGTTTAAGCAATAAACAGCCGAGTTGATTTTCTAGTTGTTTAACATAGCGACTGACCATTGTTGGTGACACGCCCAGATCTTTAGCGGCCCCAGCAAACGAGCCATGCTGGCATACCGCACAAAATGCTCTTAATGCTTCTAGTTGATTCATCGTTACTATTACAAACTAATTGTAGATAGACCATAAACTTAAATGCACTAGTAAACAATAACATTAACGACCAGAATAATATGATTAAATCATAAAGTTGTCTCAAGGATCTGTAGATGAAAGCTCTATTGCAAATAAGTTCACTCGCCATACCTTTGCTGTTTACTCAACCAGTGTTCGGTCAAAACATTGCACTTAAGCATGTGAACGTCATTGATGTAATAGCCCTTGCGGTGAAAAAGAATCAGACCGTGGTCATCAAAAACGATCGTATTCACAAAGTGGGCAATGCAGATGATGTCGATATAGACAAAAACACTATATCGATAGATATGTCAGGTAAGTATATGGCTCCGGGACTGATTGACGGACATGTTCATCACGCAACAGATCCTGATGATTGGGACAATCGAAAAATCACCGAGCAACGATTAAGAACCCTATTACGAGGTGGTGTTACTTCTGTTCGCGACATGGGGGGCGACAACCGCGTATTGTCTAGCTTAGCCAGAGATGCGATGCTCGATCAAATTCAATCTCCTGATATTTATTATTCCGTCATTGTCGGTGGCCCAGAGTTCTTTGCCGATCCGCGTACTGTTTCTTCTGCTAAAGGGCAAAAATCGGGTCAAGTTCCTTGGATGGCATCCATTACAGAGAAAACGAATTTAGACCACGTTATGTTAAAAGCGCTTGGTACCGGCGCAACTGGCATTAAAATTTATGCAAAAGTGCCTAAAAATCTGATTCCCAAATTATCAAACGCAGCCCAAAAGCACGGATTAAAAGTGTGGTCTCATGTCTATATCGGCCCTACGACACCGAGTGAAGCCATTATGGGCGGTGTAGAGACCTTATCTCATGTACCGGACTTTTCAGCAGAGATTATTGAAAATTATGCCAAATGGCGCCGACAAAACATTGCGCCAGACCCAACACAAGAAAATGCCTCGTATAACCCTGACTCTTATGGTGGCGTTTTTGACTTAATGCTAGAGCATAACACGATACTGGATGCCACGATGACTGTGTTTGAAAGTCGCAAACAACTCAATGAAAATACCCAAAAGCGCTATCGGCATACCAAAATGTTGACACAGCTCGCCCACCAAAAAGGCGTTACAATCTCTGCGGGAACCGATGCGTTTAGCGATACTGAAGTGCAGTTGTATAAAGAGCTTAGTTTGCTTGTTTACGACGGGGGGCTAAGCCCTATCCAAGCTTTACAGGCAGCAACAATAAACAATGCAAAAGTTATTGGCCAAGCAAACAATATCGGCAGTATTAATGCAGGTAAGAAAGCAAATTTGATCGTCTTTAGCGCTGACCCAACGCAAAGTATTGCAGACATCAGCAGCGTGAAACATGTTATGAAAAATGGAAAATTTATTTATCGTGGTGACAATCCAGAACTTCCGTTTAGCAGTGCCAAAAAAGTCGGAAATACATTATGGATGTCAGGACAAATTGGTAACCTACCATCGACAATGGCATTAGCTTCTTCAACGATTGAAGGACAAGTACGTCAAACCATGGAGAACATTGGAATAGTTCTACAAGAGCACGGTTTGAGTTATGGGGATGTCACAAAATGTACAATGATGCTTGCTGATATTAACGAATGGGCAAAGGCAAGCAATACTTACAAGTCGTACTTTACTGGGGCACTGCCAACAAGAAGCGCTTTTGCCGCCGCTGGATTGGCCCTTGATGCGAAAGTAGAAATCGAATGTTTAGCTCATTATTAACAAGGACGCAATAACATGCAAAGAAGAACATTTTTGCAATTTGCAGCAGCTAATGCCGCTCTTATCGTACTACCAAGCACAACCACCTATGGGAAAAGTCTTTCTTGGGCAAACTATAATAAGGCTATTGTCATAGATGGGCTTAGCGGCATATTTAGTGGCAAAACTGAGACTTTAACTGCTAGTCAACTCGCAACAATTAAAAATTCAGGAATCACTGCGATCAATGCAACCGTTCCTTATCCGGGTATGAATTTTGAGCAAACAAAGAAGCGCATCGAGCTGACTAAAAGAGTCGTGAGTAAATATCCTTCAGCACTAAGTCTTATCACTTCAACTGATGACATCCTAGTGGCCAAAAAAGAAAAACAAGTTGGCGTTATTCTTGGATTTCAATCGACAGAAATGTTCGCTGATGATTTAACCCGCATTAAGTATTTTGCCGATAATGGCGTTCGCTACATGCAAATGACTTACAACAATAAAAGTCAATTTGGTGATGGAGGACTGGTAAAAAGAAATAATGGCCTGACAACTCTTGGCATCAACGCACTAGCAGAGATAGAGGCAAATAAGGTACTCGTTGATCTATCTCACTCGGGGCAACAAACTGTAGCCGACGCGGTCGCTGCATCAACGCGTCCATTAACCATTTCGCACACGGGCTGCAATAGCATTTACAGACACCCAAGAAATAATGACGATCAGGAATTAAGAGCCGTTGCCAATAAAGGTGGTGTTGTTGGTATTTATCTAATGCCATTTTTAGAAGGGGGGAATGGCGTGATAACCGCAGAATCTGTAATGAAGCATCTCGATTATGCTATTAATCTATGTGGCGAAGATCATGTAGCCATAGGCAGTGATCAAGGAGTCATCCCCGTTAAAGATGGCCCCAAGTATAGAGAAATGATCAGAAAAGACGTCGAGATAAGAATGGCAAAAGGCATATCAGCACCAGGAGAAACACCTAACCGCCCTCCTTTTGTCCCTGAATTAAACTCGGAACGGCGTATGGAGCTCATTGCTTTTCATATGCAAAAACGAGGACATAGCTCGTCAACGATTGAAAAAGTTCTTGGATTAAACCTGTTCAACTTATACAAACAAGTTTGGTAAGTCACTAACTAAACATCCATCACAATCTCACGATGCATGTTTAGCCAATATTTGTATAATTCTCATACCACATACATGCTTATTCATGTCATAGTATGATTATCTAGCAAGAATTTTAGCCATCTTGTCAGAACAGACGCAAGGAGTGATATGACAGCGATAGATTATAGAGATAAACGATTCCTGATCGTTGATAGTCTTAAGCCTTCTAGAGATATTCTTAAGAACCTTGCATTCAATCTTAATCCAGCCGACGTCCAGGCCAGCTCCTACGCAAGTGATGTGCTCACTAAATGTGCAGAGCAGAACTTCGACATCATACTGCTTGGATACGACTTGGGCGAAAAACAAAAAAATGGTCAACAACTTCTTGAAGAGCTACGGTCAGAAAAACTAATCAATCGCAATACAATTGTCATTCTAGTTACCGGTGAATTGTCTCAGGCTATGGTTTTGGCAGCACTAGAACACAAACCGGACGATTACCTAACTAAGCCTTATACAATCAGGGAGCTGTCAAAACGACTACATCGATGTTTTGTTAAAAGAAAAATAATGTCTGACATCTACACCGCATTAGATGAAGAACAATCGGATCAGGTAATAAAGTTGTGTGATCAGGCTATACAAGATGGCTCTCCATATACAACAGAGTGCTACGGCATAAAATCACGGCAACATTTTAATTTAGAACAATACGATATAGCCACCGACATTTATCGGGCTCATCGAAACATTTCTAACTGTCAATGGGCGACAATGGGATTAGGGAAAATAGCCCTTAAGAAGAACAAACCACTTGTTGCAATTGAGTATTTTTCCCAACTAAAACGCAAGTACCCGATTTATTTAAGTTCATATGACTGGCTCGCTACAGCACAAGAAGAAATTCTGCAATTTATTGCCGCAGAAGAAACACTTGAAGAAGCTATAACTATCAGTCCCCTGTCCGTTAAACGCGTTCAACGCTACGCAAACTTATGCCTAAAGAACGGTCATTTTGACAAAGCAACCTCGGCATTCGAACAAAATTATCTGTTATCGTACAACTCTATTCATCATAAACCCGAAAATGCACTGAAATTTGCTTATGCGGCAACAGAGTACTCTCATGATCTAACTGATTTTCAAAGAAAGACTCTTAAAAATAAAGTATTTTCTGCGTTGGCAGAAACCGTGAAGACTTTTGACAAGATGCCTACTCGGTTGCAATCTCAATTGCTTACTGTCGATTTGATGAGAAAAACCAACGAAGTCGACTTTGCCAATAAGCTATTGGAATCTACTGAAAAGCTACTTAATAAAACACAAAATGACTTGAAACCAGAAGATGGTATTGAGATAGCCAAATTATTGATACACCTTGATAGACGACCACCAGCCAATACCTTAATTAATGATATTGTGCAAAATCACCATGATAGACCAGGTTTGATGACTGAAATAGATAAGCTCGTCGATGAGAACCACGAAAATAGAGCGCAAAAAGAAGCCCAAGCAGCGTTAGATCGTGCACTAACGTTTTATCATAATCAGGAATACAACAAGTCTATTATAAAGTTAGAGGAAGTGAGAAAGCTATACCCACAACATTTAGGCATTCAATTAAACTTAATCCAAGTGTTGCTGACTTATTTCGAACAGGATACATCAAAAGTATCGTTAATGAGAAAAGCGGGAGCTTTACTTAATAGAATTGACGGATTATCCACCGGAAATGGCGCATTTCAACGTCAGAAGGCTTTAGAACTTAAGTTTCAACGACTTAGTAAATTAATTAATTCCTGAGATAAAAGAGATAACGCCGTAGATAATTTTGTCTTATCTATTACCTTTCTAAAGATATAAAAAAACCGTCCTGAATAGGACGGTTTATTTTATATGGTGGAGGGAGGTGGATTCGAACCACCGAAGGCGGAGCCGTCAGATTTACAGTCTGATCCCTTTGGCCACTCGGGAACCCCTCCAAATAGGGTAAGCCTAGCATGGTACTGCTAGGCTTTAAATAGAAGCTTGACAATGTCCTACTCTCACATGGGAACTCCCACACTACCATCGGCGCTATTGCATTTCACTTCTGAGTTCGGCATGGGATCAGGTGGTTCTACAACGCTATTGTCGTCAAGCAAAAAAACTACAATCTTGAAAGCTGATGACGTGCACGAATGCACTAATACCGCAATGACATGGATGTCAGTGAGCGATGTAAATACTTATCTAAATCTAATCAGTAACACGAGTACGTGACTTTTATTCATGTCAGACACACAAAACCACTTGGGTGTTGTATGGTTAAGCCTCACGGGCAATTAGTATCAGTTAGCTCAAGGCCTCACAACCCTTACACACCTGACCTATCAACGTTGTAGTCTCCAACGACCCTTTAGGGGACTTAAAGTCCCAGTGAGAACTCATCTCAAAGCCTGCTTCCCGCTTAGATGCTTTCAGCGGTTATCAGTTCCGAACGTAGCTACCGGGCAATGCCATTGGCATGACAACCCGAACACCAGAGGTTCGTCCACTCCGGTCCTCTCGTACTAGGAGCAGCCCTCTTCAATTCTCAAACGCCCACGGCAGATAGGGACCGAACTGTCTCACGACGTTCTAAACCCAGCTCGCGTACCACTTTAAATGGCGAACAGCCATACCCTTGGGACCGACTTCAGCCCCAGGATGTGATGAGCCGACATCGAGGTGCCAAACACCGCCGTCGATATGAACTCTTGGGCGGTATCAGCCTGTTATCCCCGGAGTACCTTTTATCCGTTGAGCGATGGCCCTTCCATACAGAACCACCGGATCACTATGACCTGCTTTCGCACCTGCTCGACGTGTCTGTCTCGCAGTTAAGCTGGCTTATGCCATTGCACTAACCGTACGATGTCCGACCGTACTTAGCCAACCTTCGTGCTCCTCCGTTACTCTTTAGGAGGAGACCGCCCCAGTCAAACTACCCACCAGACAGTGTCCCCAAGCCCGATTAGGGCCCTAGGTTAGAACATCACGCATACAAGGGTGGTATTTCAAGATTGGCTCCACCACATCTAGCGACGCGGTTTCAAAGCCTCCCACCTATCCTACACATGTAGGAGCAATGTTCACTGTCAAGCTATAGTAAAGGTTCACGGGGTCTTTCCGTCTAGCCGCGGGTATACGGCATCTTAACCGCAAATTCAATTTCACTGAGTCTCGGGTGGAGACAGTGTGGCCATGATTACGCCATTCGTGCAGGTCGGAACTTACCCGACAAGGAATTTCGCTACCTTAGGACCGTTATAGTTACGGCCGCCGTTTACCGGGGCTTCGATCATGAGCTTCGCAGAGCTAACCCAATCAATTAACCTTCCGGCACCGGGCAGGCGTCACACCGTATACGTCATCTTTCGATTTTGCACAGTGCTGTGTTTTTAATAAACAGTTCCAGCCACCTGGTTACTTCGACTCTCCTGTGCTTACTCCGCAAGGGATTCACACTAGAGAGCGTACCTTCTCCCGAAGTTACGGTACTATTTTGCCTAGTTCCTTCACCCGAGTTCTCTCAAGCGCCTTAGTATTCTCTACCTAACCACCTGTGTCGGTTTGGGGTACGGTTCCTATATATCTGAAGCTTAGAAGCTTTTCCTGGAAGCATGGCATCAATGACTTCAAACCCTTGGGTTCTCGTCTCGTATCTCAGCCTTAAGAAGACCCGGATTTACCTAAGTCTTCAGCCTACATACTTTCACACGGACTACCAACGCCGTGCTCACCTAGCCTACTCCGTCCCTCCTTCGCAATATATAGAAGTACAGAAATATTAATCTGTTTCCCATCGACTACGCGTTTCCGCCTCGCCTTAGGGGCCGACTTACCCTGCCCTGATTAACATGGGACAGGAAACCTTGGTCTTTCGGCGGGGGAGTTTTTCACTCCCCTTATCGTTACTCATGTCAGCATTCGCACTTCTGATACCTCCAGCAAACCTCTCAGTTCACCTTCAACGGCTTACAGAACGCTCCCCTACCACTTAACTTAAAAGTTAAATCCGCAGCTTCGGTGCATAGTTTAGCCCCGTTACATCTTCCGCGCAGACCGACTCGACTAGTGAGCTATTACGCTTTCTTTAAAGGATGGCTGCTTCTAAGCCAACCTCCTAGCTGTCTGGGCCTTTCCACATCGTTTCCCACTTAACTATGACTTTGGGACCTTAGCTGGCGGTCTGGGTTGTTTCCCTCTTCACGACGGACGTTAGCACCCGCCGTGTGTCTCCCGGATATCACTCATCGGTATTCGGAGTTTGCAAAGGGTTGGTAAGTCGGGATGACCCCCTAGCCTTAACAGTGCTCTACCCCCGATGGTGTTCGTCCGAGGCTCTACCTAAATAGATTTCGGGGAGAACCAGCTATCTCCCGGCTTGATTAGCCTTTCACTCCGACCCACAAGTCATCACCGCATTTTTCAACATACGTGTGTTCGGTCCTCCAGTTGATGTTACTCAACCTTCAACCTGCCCATGGGTAGATCGCCGGGTTTCGGGTCTATTCCTTGCAACTAAACGCGCAGTTAACACTCGCTTTCGCTACGGCTCCCCTAATCGGTTAACCTTGCTACAAAAAATAAGTCGCTGACCCATTATACAAAAGGTACGCAGTCACCCGAAGGCTTCCACTGCTTGTACGTATGCGGTTTCAGGTTCTATTTCACTCCCCTCACAGGGGTTCTTTTCGCCTTTCCCTCACGGTACTGGTTCACTATCGGTCAGTTAGGAGTATTTAGCCTTGGAGGATGGTCCCCCCATATTCAGTCAACATTTCACGTGTGCCGACCTACTCGATTTCATGGTAAGTTTGTTTTCGTGTACGGGGCTATCACCCTGTATCGCTAAGCTTTCCAGCTTATTCCACTAACTTACAAACCACTTAAGGGCTAATTCCCGTTCGCTCGCCGCTACTAAGGAAATCTCGGTTGATTTCTTTTCCTCGGGGTACTTAGATGTTTCAGTTCTCCCGGTTCGCCTCACTTAGCTATGTATTCACTAAGTGATAGTGTCTTATGACACTGGGTTTCCCCATTCAGAAATCTGAGTCTATAACGGTTTTTATCACCTCAACTCAGCTTATCGCAGATTAACACGTCTTTCATCGCCTCTAACTGCCAAGGCATCCACCACATACGCTTAGTCACTTAACCATACAACCCTAAGTAGTCTTAGAATGTTCGGAGACTAATCCGAACTAATCGTACAGCCTGACATTTTCACGTACTCTCACATCTTTCGATGTAGATGAGTTACTTGATTTAGATTTTTTATTAACATTCTCCGAGGAGGAGAAGTTAATCAGCTTGTTCGATAAACGATAAGGTTATCTCACTCGCTGTTGGTATCTATATGTTGATGTATTGAAACGCGCGACACGTTCAACACCATATAAACACCGGGTATTTATATCAGCTTTCCAGATTGTTAAAGAGCTTCAAACTAGCGCGCATTCGGCTAATTCGTGGTTTAAAAAACCAAATTTAAATCATCTTAAAAAAGATAGCTTAAATTTGGTCATTTAATTCTTTGTGAAGAAGATTGGTAGGTCTGGGCAGACTTGAACTGCCGACCTCACCCTTATCAGGGGTGCGCTCTAACCAGCTGAGCTACAGACCTGCATAAGTACCTAAGTACTACACAATAAGTGGTGGAGCTAAGCAGGATCGAACTGCTGACCTCCTGCGTGCAAGGCAGGCGCTCTCCCAGCTGAGCTATAGCCCCTTATTATGCTAGGGTTTTACTTTTCTTCTTCTAATTTGTTATCAGTGCAATTTGTGTGAACACTCATGAAACCCGAAGGCTTCCATCAGGCGTTTTACTTCAAGATAAGGAGGTGATCCAACCCCAGGTTCCCCTAGGGTTACCTTGTTACGACTTCACCCCAGTCATGAATCACAAAGTGGTAACCGTCCTCCCGAAGGTTAGACTAGCTACTTCTTTTGCAACCCACTCCCATGGTGTGACGGGCGGTGTGTACAAGGCCCGGGAACGTATTCACCGTAGCATTCTGATCTACGATTACTAGCGATTCCGACTTCACGGAGTCGAGTTGCAGACTCCGATCCGGACTACGACGTACTTTATGGGATTCGCTCCACCTCGCGGTCTTGCTGCCCTTTGTATACGCCATTGTAGCACGTGTGTAGCCCATCCCGTAAGGGCCATGATGACTTGACGTCGTCCCCACCTTCCTCCGGTTTATCACCGGCAGTCTCCTTAAAGTTCCCGACATAACTCGCTGGCAAATAAGGATAGGGGTTGCGCTCGTTGCGGGACTTAACCCAACATTTCACAACACGAGCTGACGACAGCCATGCAGCACCTGTCTCAGAGTTCCCGAAGGCACTAAACTATCTCTAGTAAATTCTCTGGATGTCAAGGGATGGTAAGGTTCTTCGCGTTGCATCGAATTAAACCACATGCTCCACCGCTTGTGCGGGCCCCCGTCAATTCATTTGAGTTTTAACCTTGCGGCCGTACTCCCCAGGCGGTCAACTTAGCGCGTTAGCTACGCTACCCACAGATCAAGTCTACAGACAGCTAGTTGACATCGTTTACGGCGTGGACTACCAGGGTATCTAATCCTGTTCGCTCCCCACGCTTTCGTACCTCAGCGTCAGTATTTGTCCAGGTGGCCGCCTTCGCCACTGATGTTCCTTCCAATCTCTACGCATTTCACCGCTACACTGGAAATTCCACCACCCTCTACAATACTCTAGTTTGCCAGTTCAAAATGCAGTTCCAAGGTTGAGCCCTGGGCTTTCACATCTTGCTTAACAAACCGCCTACGCACGCTTTACGCCCAGTAATTCCGATTAACGCTCGCACCCTCCGTATTACCGCGGCTGCTGGCACGGAGTTAGCCGGTGCTTCTTCTGTCGCTAACGTCACAGTACTAGTTTATTAAACTAGCACCTTTCCTCACGACTGAAAGTGCTTTACAACCCGAAGGCCTTCTTCACACACGCGGCATGGCTGCATCAGGCTTTCGCCCATTGTGCAATATTCCCCACTGCTGCCTCCCGTAGGAGTCTGGGCCGTGTCTCAGTCCCAGTGTGGCTGATCATCCTCTCAAACCAGCTAGAGATCGTCGCCTTGGTAAGCCTTTACCTTACCAACTAGCTAATCTCACTTGGGCTAATCAAATGGCGAGAGGTCCGAAGATCCCCCCCTTTGGTCCGTAGACATTATGCGGTATTAGCAGTCGTTTCCAACTGTTGTCCCCCACCATAAGGCATATTCCCAAGCATTACTCACCCGTCCGCCGCTCGACGCCAAAGTAGCAAGCTACTTTTCGTTTCCGCTCGACTTGCATGTGTTAAGCCTGCCGCCAGCGTTCAATCTGAGCCATGATCAAACTCTTCAATTAAAATCGTTTGTGCATCATAAGATGCGGCTCAATGAATTCTGTACATTTAAAACATATGTTCTTATAACCCGAAGGTCATAAGTAGTTTTGCGTGAACTTCATCATTAAGCTGTTTTTTTTGTCCCGAAGGACTATGTAAAATCAACACTAATGTGAGTGCTCACACAAATTGCATGATAACTAATTGTTAAAGAACACTACTTGATTAAGTAGTCAGTGTAAGTCGCATTCGCTTATCACTGTTTGCTTGGAGCTGGCTAGTAGCCTGTCCCGAAGCGAGATGCGCATTCTACGCAACTCAGTTTTGATGTCAACAACTTTTTGAAAAATAATTTAACTTGTTTTTCTAAGTTATCTTCGAGCTTAACCAAACTATTGTTTAACTAAACTGTTCAAAACAACCTCTTGGGCTTGTCCCGAAGAAGTGGAGCGCATTTTAGGGATTTTTAGGAAAGGATCAAGCTTTATTTTAAATTAATTTGCCTTTTTGTTCTAAGTGTTTCATTTTCATACAAACCTTATATTTATTGAGCTGATAGTGCTGTTTTAATCTCTAAATACGATTGGGCATCTATGTTGTAGCTGCTAAAGCCGTAGTCACGATATTGTTATATAACTTCTGTTATATTGGCAAATATATAAAAACAAAGTTAATATTTTGTTGGAAATCTTATTAATTCTTTTTATAGGCTTATATATGAAACTTACCACTCGTCCGTACAAAGGCATTTATCCCAAAATAGGTAAAGATGTCTATATAGATACGTCTTCAGTTATCGTAGGTGATATTACTGTTGGGGATGATGTGAGTATTTGGCCCCTAGTTGCCGCTAGAGGAGATGTTAACAGTATTACGATTGGCAAACGTACAAACATTCAAGACGGTACCGTGCTTCATGTTACCCACAAAAGTAAGATAAACCCTGATGGTTATGCACTTATAATTGGGGAAGATGTAACTGTTGGGCATAAATGTATGCTTCACGGGTGTTCACTCGGCGATCGTATTTTGGTTGGTATGGGCGCAATCATCATGGATGGCGTCGTGGTTCAAGATGATGTCTTTATTGGTGCAGGTACTTTAGTACCGCCCAATAAGACGCTAGAAAGTGGCTATTTATATGTAGGAAATCCAGCAAAAAAAATAAGAGCGTTAACTGAGAGTGAGTTATCTTTTCTAAGTTACTCTGCCAACAACTACGTTAATTTGAAGAATGACTATTTAATAATGGATAGTTAACCTACTTCATTTCTATATGGATCTCATTTTGCTCTGGTTCGTGTTTTTCCAACCAGAGCTCGACAACTTCTTCTAAATCGTACTTAGTACAGGTATCTATTTTGTCGAGTTGTTTCAGCCCGTATGAATGAAAATAGACTTTAACTGATTGCCCTGCCACTAGTGCGGTCATGCTCCAAGCATCCGCACTTTTATCAAATACTAAGTCATCATTGAATAAAATTGACTGGTTCATGATTGATTCCCGTTAATTTCAGCCCTTAATAATTTTAATACAGGTTCAACATCTGGCATAACATTTCGCCACAACATAAAGCTTTCAGCAGCCTGCCCTACTAACATGCCTAATCCATCTATGACATGATTAACGTTCAACTGCTTTGCTGTTTGCAAGAATGGCGTCGGCGTTTTACCGTATACCATGTCATAGCATGCGCCAGCCTTTGAAATAATATGTTCTGCTATGGGCAACGCTTGCTGAGAAAGACCCGCTGATGTTGCATTAATAATGATATCAAATATTTGCTCATTCGCTTGTTCGAAGGTACAGGCCGAAAAGTTATCGATATTGTATTGAGAGACTATAGTCTCCGCCTTGCTTAGCGTTCTGTTAGCGATAACCAATTTGCTCGGCTTTTCATCCAGCAAAGCTTGCACAACACCTTTGGCAGCCCCACCAGCACCCAATAGTAATACACGTTTTTCCGAGATCCCTACGGCATGTCGCTTTAAGTCACTCACTAACCCCAGTCCGTCAGTGGTGTCACCATATATGCCATCCGTATTAAAAAGTAAGGTATTTACTGCACCAGCCATTTGCGCCCGTTCGGAGAGATGATCGCACAATTGATAGGCTAACTCTTTAAAAGGTGCCGTAACATTCGCCCCTTTGCCATTATTTTTTATTAAACTTTCTACTTCTGCTAAAAAGGTATCGTCTTGTGCAAGTTGGGCTCGATAATTAAGCACTTGCTTAGTGGACAAAGCAAATTGTTGGTGAATAAATGGAGATTTAGATTGAGCAATCGGATTGCCAAAAACGCGATATTGATCCATGTGTGTTAGCGGTTAGGTTAGTTTCGCCTAGCCTAGCCCAAAGGTTATAAGAAGGAAATAAAAAAAGCAGCCATGAAAGACTGCTTTTATCGTATAGAGAGACTTTTTCGTTATAAATTAAAACTTATAACCAAGCATGATGGAATAAACCATAGGGTCAACATCAATTTCTGCCGAGCCTTTAATGTCATCACCGATTTTGAAGCTTACATCTGTATCGATATCAATATAACGTACAGATGCGTTAACGTGCCAGCTGTTGTCAATTTCATAATCGAAACCTACTTGCGGCGACAAACCAAAAGAAGTATCAGCATCTAAACTATTAAAACCTAGGCTTTTTGGAGCAGACTTAAATTCCTCTTCAAAGAATATAGTGTAGTTAATACCTAAACCGACGTATGGTTTAAACTTTGAAGCACTGTCGAAATAGTAAATAGCGCTCAGCGTTGGTGGTAAATGAGTTACTTCAGCTAAAGTTAATCCATCAACATTAACGCCAAAGACACCCTCAGAAATACCTTGTGGATCCTGAATTTTAACATCATGGGTGTAAGGCGTTGCCGCTAATAACTCTACCGCCCAATTATTGTCAATAAAATAGACAAAGTTAAGGCCTAACTGTGTGTTGTCATCAACTGACACAGTCAGCGGTGTATCGCCACCAAGCGCTTCAACATAGACACCTGTTTTGTCGCTGTCTGGATCAATTAACGTCGCACCGCCGCGTACTACAATGTCTCCAGCTTGATAACCTTGCGAAAAAGCAGCTACGGAAAGAGAAGAGAGAAGTGCTAAAGTTAATATTTTTTTTGTCATGGTTTAATCCCCTAGATAATTTATGGGTATTTTATCCACGTAAGGCTTCGTAAAACTTGATTTACCTCAAGTACTATCAGTTAACTATTAACCATATCTTTTTTACGGAATTAAACATGATCTGCATCAATATATGGATGCAGATATATTTGATTTTACTGGAAGTGTTGGCGGTATTGTATTTCCTTACTTCAGTTACAGTTTAGTTTCAACATGCTATCCGTTGAAATACACCACCAGTTTATAATCCCAAACTATGAGAAAATATAAGATAGAAACAAGAACCGCAGCTGAGCCAAGATCTTTCGCTCGGCCACTAAGCTCATGATGCTCAAACCCAATACGATCAATTGCTGCTTCTACACCACTGTTGAGCAATTCAATAATGAGAATAAGAAGCAACGCGGATATTAGAATAGCAAATCCTATAATACTCGAAGAAATTAACCAGGATATAGGTAATAAAATGAGTATAAGGAAAGCCTATTGTCTAAAGGCTATTTCATGCTTGTATGCTGCCTTAATGACTACCAGCTATTTTTGGTTTAGACCGAAACGTTGAAGGTCTCCTTGGTTGATTTATTTCACTGTTTAGTTCGCTAACCAATTTTTAGGAACGAGATATTCAGATAACAACCCTTCTTCACTTGAAGCATCAGGTGAAAAATTATATTCCCATCGCGCTAAAGGAGGCATCGACATTAAAATAGACTCAGTGCGTCCACCTGATTGCAACCCAAACAAGGTACCGCGATCAAAAACTAAATTGAATTCTACGTAACGTCCACGGCGATACAATTGAAATTGTCGTTGACGATCACCATATTCGGTGTCTTTTCTTTTTGACATGATCGGCACATAAGCATCAATAAAGCCATGCCCAACCTCTTTAATGTAATTTAAGCAGGTCTCAAAATCCCACTGATTTAAATCATCAAAAAATAGTCCACCAACACCGCGGGTTTCATTACGATGCTTAAGATAAAAGTACTCGTCACACCATTTTTTGTGCTCTTGATATACCTTTTCTCCAAAAGGCTGGCATAAATTAGCCGCAGTTTGGTGCCAATGTTTAACGTCTTCAATAAATGGATAGAAAGGAGTTAAATCAAAGCCACCGCCAAACCACCATACTGGCGCCTCACCTTCTTTTTCAGCAATAAAGAAACGTACGTTAGCATGAGATGTTGGTATATAGGGGTTTTTGGGATGAATAACCAATGAGACGCCACAAGCTTGCCATTTTCTACCTGCCAATTCAGGGCGATGTGCTGTAGCGGATGGCGGTAATTTATCCCCTGAAACCAAAGAGAAGTTGACCCCGCCTTGCTCAATAACGGTGCCATTGGTCAGTACACGAGTACGGCCACCGCCCCCTTCAGGTCTTTGCCAATTATCTTCGACAAATTTACCGCTACCATCTTCCGTTTCTAAGGCATGGCAAATATCGTCTTGAAGAGTTTTTAAAAATTCAATGACTGTTTCTATATTAACGTTGCTCATTGTCGAAATACCTTTCCGGTCAAGCCATCAATAATTCTTGATGGTTGTTGATAGTTTAACGTGCTGCCCTTGATGACATAATCAATTTTATCAGACAGGTTTGGGTCTAGTGTTTGCCATGTTGTAGCGGGTTGAAGACCTGATAAATTAGCACTTGTTGATACGATTGGTTTTTGAGTTTGCGCACACAAGGCCGTTACATCTTGCTGATCTGTCACTCGTACCGCTATAGTTCTAAAATTTCCCGTCAAAAAAGGCGATATTGCAGGATCAGCAGGTAAAACTTGAGTGACTCCATTAGGCCAACGACTTTTAATTTGACTCAGTTGTTGCTCGCTAAGTACCGAGACATCAAGGTAGGGCTCTAACTGAGCAAACTGTCCTGCAAGCAATATCAAACCCTTTGCTTTAGGTCGCTGCTTTATCTCGAGCAATTTCTTTAGCGCTGTTTCATTGTCAGGATCACATCCTAAGCCAAACACTGCTTCAGTAGGGTAAGCGATTATGCCCCCCTGAAGAAACGTATCTACTGCTGAATGCCTTTTATTCATCTGCATAACTTTATTATTTTCAAACACTAAAATGGCTACCTCAATAGTAGCCATTTCCATCTAATTTATTCAACAAGCCACATTAGCTTAAGTTGTTGATATAATCCGCAACATCAGGAAAGTCTTTTGTTGGTAAAATATCGGCCAACAACGCCAACCGATGCAACAATTCTGTTTTATCTTGACCAGATACATTGATATGGCCCATTTTTCGCCCTGGTCGCTGAGTTTTACCATACCAATGCATTGATACACTAGGAATTGACAGTATATTTTCGGGCACCGTGTCGACACCTAAGACATTGATCATTGCTGTTGGCCTGACTAGTGTTGTAGAGCCTAGCGGCTTTTGACAAACCGCTCGCACATGATTTTCAAACTGACAGGTATCAGCACCTTGTTGCGTCCAGTGACCCGAGTTATGAACTCGTGGCGCAATTTCGTTAACTAGCAATGAACTTCCCACTTGGAAAAATTCGATCGCAAGTACGCCAACGTAATCTAAGGCATTAGCGATTTGATCAAACGCCTCAGACGCTTGAGCTTGCAATCCTTGATGCTCATTTACCGCTAATGAAACACTTAACACACCTTTACTGTGATGATTTTCCGTTAACGGATAGGCAAATGTCTCACCATTTTTGCTGCGAACACCTACCATTGAGACTTCTCGATCAAAGGGTACCATTTGCTCAGCAATAATTGCTTGTTGACCGCTCACATCACCTTCGATAAATGATTGAATATCTGACCAAATATCTTCCGCTTGTGCAATATCCGTCATGCGCCATTGGCCCTTACCATCGTAGCCTGCTAACGCACTTTTTAGTATTAACGGTAATGTTAGCGTTGAAATCGCATCATCAAAGTCAGTTTTATTATTGACAATTTTGTGGTTCGCATTAGCCACACCCGATTGCTCAAGTAGTGCTTTTTCCAGTCTCCGATCACCACCGACTTTAATGGCTTGGCTACTAGGATAAAGTTTTCCAGATGCTTCACACACATCCAACACATCATGATTAATATGCTCAAATTCAGCAGTGATTGCATCAGCGTAAGCAATACCATCAGCTAAGTCACCAAACGTCGTGCTTGTTGATAACGGATCTACGACTAAGCCGCTGCCTACATCATAAGCTCGAACATCAATATTGAGTGGTTTGCTTGCTAATGCCATCATTCTAGCAAGTTGACCAGCGCCTAAAACTAAAACCTTCATCTTCTTTCGCCTATACCGACGGATCTGGATTATCTAAGATATTCTTAGTTTGCTCGGCTCTGAATTTTTCGATTGCAGCCATCACAGTTTCATCATGAGTACCAATGATCTGTGCCGCAAGTAGCCCCGCATTAGCAGCTCCCGCGGTACCAATTGCCAATGTGCCAACAGCAATACCTTTTGGCATTTGAACAATCGACAATAAAGAGTCTTGTCCGCTTAAGGCTTTAGACTGAACAGGAACGCCAAGTACTGGAAGACTTGTAAATGCAGCCGCCATGCCTGGTAAATGAGCCGCACCACCCGCACCAGCAACGATTACCTTAATACCTCGAGATTTTGCATTTTCTGCATATTCTGCAAGTAAATGAGGGGTTCTGTGCGCCGATACAACTTTTGTTTCATAGGGAACATTAAGAAGATCTAACATATCTGTAGCATGTTTCATTGTCGGCCAATCCGACTTAGAACCCATGATAATACCTACTGTCATGACTAAACGCCTTTTATCTAAGAAGTTAATATCACTTCGTTTGAAGTGTTAAGAGGCGCGTATTATAACCTTGTTTTTTGGCGGAGAGAAACTAGCTAATGGTTAAAACTTAACGGAGTTTTCGATATTAATTATAAGTTAGTTTGTTGTTACCGTTTTTGTTTGTGGTTACATTTCTTTTGCGGGCACATCAACACTAATCCACTGGCCATTTTTCTTTCCACTAAAATCGGCCAATGACATACAGGACAGGGCTGGTCAACAGGTGCGTAATTTATAACATACTTACATTTAGGATATCGATCACATGAGTAAAATGTTTTGCCGTAGCGATTAGTTTTTTCGAATAACTCTCCATTTTTACATTCTGGGCACGCAACGCCACTATCTTCTTTTGGATTAGTATCTTCAATATGGTGGCAATCAGGAAAATTACTACAACCAATAAACATGCCATATCGACCTTGCTTGACTGCAAGTTCATGACCACACTCAGGGCACTCGCTGCCGAGTAATATTTTGTCATCAACTTGCTCATGCTCTACCACTGGACGTGTGTATTGACAAGTTGGGTAACTTTGACAACCTAGAAACGCACCTGCTTTACCATTCTTTATAGCAAGCTCGGAGCCGCAATCAGGACAAACACCATAGGCTTGCTCTAAAGCATGTTCGTGTTGTGAAAACAGAGGTTTATCGGCGTTAGACATGGTTAATACTCAAGTGAAGTTAAGTAATTATGCCATAATATTCTAATTAAAGAGAACGATTAATCTATTGGGATGGTTTTAGGTTGGGGTTAAGCAAGGACCACTAGTGCAGCGGTCCATCAGGTTGTTCATCAAAAATAAGATCTTCCATTTGCGAATAAGCGGACTCATGGCCCGGCACGTTAAACAAGACCATCAACACGACCCACTTTAGATCATCTAAATATAAATCTTTGGTTTCAAGCTCCATGACACGGTCAATAACCATTTCGCGAGTGGTCACATCCAATAAATTGACCTGCTCTAAAAACATCAGGAAACCACGACACTCAGGATCGAGTCGCTGCATTTCATCCGCGGTATATATTCGAACAGAAGTACCAGTAACTTTGGTTAAATATGGATGTGTGTCGGTATTTTGCAACTCAGCTAATTTTTCCAACCAAGCCAGTGCTTTATATATCTCGTCCGAATGAAAACCAGCGCGCGTCAACTCATCGGTGAGTACATCGTGGTCCACCATGACCTCAGCTTCTGAGTGAATGTAATTCTCAAAAAGGTACATAAGAATGTCGAACATAACTACCCCCTATTCAATCTAAGATAGCCACCTGGTACCGCAGACACCAGACCTCTAAGCTCAAGCATCGTTAGCCGGGTTAACACTTCATCTGTGGGAAGTTTACTCCGGGAAACCACCGTATCTACGGGAGTGGTTTCATAACCCACACTAGCTAACAATGGATCGATAAACAAGTCTTGTTGACAATTTTTTTCGCCTTTTTCCTCGTTCATATTTATATGACCGGAGACTTGAGGAAAATCTAACTCATCCAATATATCGGCGGCAGATTCTATTAGTTTAGCACCTTGTTTGATTAAGTGATGGCAACCTTTGGCGCCAGGGTTATTAATCGAGCTCGGCACGGCAAATACGTCTCTATTCTGTTCAAGAGCGCAGCGAGCTGTAATTAATGAGCCACTTTTTATCTCTGCTTCAATAACCACTACACCTTCACTTAATCCACTGATCAAGCGATTTCTTTTTGGAAAATTACCAGGCTTGGGCTGAACTCCAGGTTGAAACTCACTGATGACAAGTCCGCCTAAATTAATAATATCAGTCTCCATGGCTCTATGCCTTGAAGGGTATACACGGTCCAAACCTGTGGCGACAACAGCTATAGTTTTACCTGAAACAGCCAGTGCTCCTCTATGCGCTGCGCCATCGATTCCAATAGCGAGTCCGCTGGTTACCGTTAAATTTTGTTGGCTGAGCTCTCGTGCAATCAAGCTTGCTGTCTCACGCCCTGCGATACTTGCGTTTCTGCTGCCAACAATAGCTATTTGACGCTCTTTTAGTAACGAAATATTACCGCGGTAAAATAATAGCAACGGTGGATCATAAATTTGTTTCAATAACCTTGGATAGGCTTCGTCTTGGTAAGTTATGAGCTGACAGCACTGTTTCGCTGAAGCGATGATTTGATCTATTTTCTGTACGTCAGGATGCAAGATTGCGGTTTGCTGAAGTAAAGTTAACCCAAGTTCTTTTAGCTCTTTTTGTGGTAATGTAAATAGGGCACGGATGCCAATCTTTTCAACCAACGCGACTTTTTTATGAGCAGCAAGCCTTGGGATTTGTTTTAGTGCCAACCAATACCATATTTCGTCGCTATTCATTCATCTCCTCCTTAAGATAAATTTACATTAACTACCTACTCGCTTACTGATTGAGTTTATATGACTAGTTATTTTCTTTTGAATCAAAAAAGACACATCGACTACAACATCGAATGTGCCTTTAATTCAATTATCATGTCTTATTCTGGTGATGCGACTGAATCCAATAGTCGTGCTGGTTGGCTCGATGTAAGTATCAATGCCATGCTCGCTTTCTCATAAACCTTAAAGACCATCATTTGACCGAAAGGTTCTTCAGGCATGTCATATGCTGAGCCTTCTTGCGCTGACATTCTGCTCCAGCGAGACGCATCAGAAGTATACTGTGGGCCATTTATCGTTTCCACAACACCGGGGCTTTTGCGTAATAAACTCAAAACATCCCCTTCTTTGACCATATGCTCGCTACCTCGGTTGATCATAACCACTTCTAATTTACCAAACTCTCTACCACCACTTGAAGATTTAATTATCTGACCTTTAACCGAGTCATCAGCTTTTTGCATAGTGAAGAATGACGGATACATTTGGCCTTGGTTAATGGGCAATACAATATTGCCAGCTCTAATTTCACGAGTTGAAGAGCTTACAAGCAACGTTCCCGGACGCTTATTATCCATATCACCAAGTCGGACTGCTTGTGCCGTACCAGTAAGCTTCATGCTGTAACCAAGTGGTAGCTCTGTTTCAGGATCTAAAACTTGTTCACCTTTTTGATAAATGGCATATGATTTTGCTAACTCTAAGTTATCAGTCACATAAATTTTGAAATTAGTGATGCCTGATTTATAGCCATGTTCATTACCAATAACATAAGGTGCATCATCAATTTGTTCTTGCGTGAGCAAGCTGTCATATTGAATATAAGGCGCGATTACGTGCAAAGGTAAGGTACTGATTGGATTTTCTTTTAGATCTTTACGCGCTTCAGGCGACATTTTTTTCGTCGGCTTCTCTCTGACAATTTCTACCGGTGGCTCATACGCTTCCTTTATAATTTCTTCGACTACAGGTTCTTCAACCACGAGTTGTGGTTCACCTTGATCGTTATAAACCAGTTTTAATACATCGCCAGGATAAATAAGGTGAGGATTGCTTATTTCAGGATTTAGCCGCCACAGTTGAGGCCATAGCCATGGTTGTTCAAGGAATAGGGAAGAAATATCCCATAATGTATCCCCTTCTTCGACTATGTATGTTTCCGGTGCTCTGTCATTTAACTGAAGTTCATCAGCCACCGAAATCAAAGGCAAAGCGAAGAATGCAGCCGATAATATAATTTTTTTTAGCATGCTACTTCTGTCCATTTTATACAATTACCTTAAACCACTATTATTAATGTTATTTAATGGCTAAAATTAAAACATAACATTCTAGATTCATTATCGCTATTTTTTTGTAATAATTATGACCATTTTATCCGTTTTACGCTTTCCTGACGAAAGATTGAGAACAAAAGCAGCCGAAGTCACCGAAGTCTCTGATGCAATTCGAAAAATTGTTGATGACATGTTTGAAACCATGTACGACGAAAATGGCGTTGGCTTAGCCGCAACCCAAGTTAATATTCATCAGCGCATTGTTGTAATCGATGTCAGTGAAGACAAAGAAGACCCTATCGTTTTAATTAACCCTGAAATTATCGCGATGAGTGAGAAAACCTTTATCAATGAGGAAGGTTGTTTATCTGTTCCTGGTAACTATGCGAAAGTGACTCGTCATGAAACAGTCACCGTTAGAGCACTTGATTATAATGGCAACGAATTTACTCGTGATGGTGATGAGCTTTTAAGTATCTGTATTCAGCATGAATTAGATCATTTAGCAGGTATTTTGTTTATCGACTATTTATCGCCTCTTAAGCGCCAGCGTATTAAAACCAAGCTTGAAAAAGAAGCTCGACTTGCTAAAGCCAACGGCTCTTAATCACTAGGAAAACACTTTGCAACCTCTGAACATTATATTTGCTGGTACGCCTGATTTTGCCGCGCAGCATTTACAAGCGTTAATCGATTCCCCTCATAACGTTGTTGCGGTTTATTGTCCGCCTGATAAACCTGCTGGTCGCGGTAAGAAATTAACCGCATGTGCCACCAAACAACTCGCTTTAGCTCATGATTTATTTGTTGAGCAGCCTGTCAATTTTAAAAGTGAGGAGGCACAACATCAATTAGCGCAATATAACGCAGACGTTATGGTCGTTGTAGCCTACGGTTTATTGTTACCTAAAGTTATCTTAGATACACCTCGCTTGGGTTGTATTAACGTTCATGGCTCCTTATTACCTTTATGGCGTGGCGCTGCACCAATTCAGCGCTCTTTGGAAGCTGGTGACGCAGAAACAGGTGTCACCATAATGCAAATGGATGTTGGTTTGGATACCGGTGATATGATTTTAAAAGCGTCTTGTCCGATTGAATCGAAAGATACCAGCGCCAGCCTGTACGAAAAATTAGCAGCACTTGGTCCGAGAGCTTTAATTGAGACGTTAGCAAAAATGGCCTCTGGTGATTATTCTAAGGAGCCACAGCAAGATGACTTATCAACCTATGCAGCAAAACTGGATAAAAGTGACGCTACTATTGATTGGCAATTAACCGCGAAAGTCATCGATCGTAAAATTCGTGCATATATTCCTTGGCCAGTAACGCAATTTACATTGACCGATAGCGACCAAAAGCAACATAAGATTCGTATTTGGCAAGCCAGTATCGTTGAAGCGCAATCCGCCCCTGCCGGTACCATTATCCAAGCTGATAAGCATGGTATTGTCGTTAGCACTGGCGACCAAGCTATCCGACTAGAGTCATTACAGCTCCCTGGAAAAAAAGCGATGTCAGCCGCAGACATTTTAAACGGGCGCAGTGATTGGTTTATTGTTGGGCAACAAATCACAGGTACATTATGTCAGCCAATGTAAGAGCATTAGCAGCAAAATGCTGTTTTTCGGTTATTGATAAAGGCCGAAGTATCGCTGACGAGTTACCTCATCAACAGGCCAAAGTAGAAGGCAAAGACAAAGCGTTGTTACAAGAGCTTTGTTATGGTGTGCTACGACATTTACCAGAGCTTGAGCATCATGTACGTCAATTTGTTGATAAACCATTAAAAGGTAAACAGCGGGTATTTCACTTTTTACTACTCGTTGGCGTCTATCAACTAAAGTATACACGCATACCTGATCATGCAGCGCTCAATGAAACGGTTGCCGCTACCAATGCACTTAAGAATAAACATCTTAAAGGCATGATCAATGCTGTACTTAGAAATTACATGCGAAAACCCGAAGTGAGCACCAACTTACTTAATGATGCTGTTATATACAATCACCCGTCTTGGCTAATTAATAAATTAAAGGCAGCTTATGATGATTGGCCAAGCATTATGTCAGCTAATCAAGAAAAGCCACCAATGTGGCTTAGAGTCAATCAATTACATACTAGCAATGAGTCTTTCCTTGCTAAGTTAAATGAAATTGAAATAAACGTTGATGCTATTGATGAGCTAAGTGGCGCAATTAAATTAGGCCATGCGGTAGATGTACTAAGATTACCCGGTTTTGAACAAGGAGATGTTTCAGTTCAAGATGCAGCAGCTCAACAAGCAGCAAGGTTACTCGACGCACAGCCAGATGAACATATTTTAGATTGCTGCGCAGCTCCGGGTGGTAAAACTTGTCATGTGCTAGAAATGTCTCCGCATATAGCCTCAATGACTGCACTTGATATCGACGAAAATCGCTTAGCACGGGTACAGGAAAATTTAACTCGATTACAATTATCAGCAAAATTAATCGCCGGTGATGCAATAGAAACTGATAATTGGTGGGATGGTAGGTTGTATGATCGTATCCTATTAGATGCGCCTTGCTCTGCTACAGGTGTTATTAGAAGACATCCTGACATTAAATGGTTAAGAAAAGCCGACGACATTGATGCGCTTGCCCAGTTGCAAGCGGATATATTGAGAAAAATGTGGTCTTTGTTAAAACCCGGTGGTACGTTGCTATATGCAACTTGCAGTATTTTGCCACAAGAAAACTCTGCACAAATAGAACAGTTTTTGCAATCACAAACAGATGCTCGCTTAGTTGAACTTCCTGAATATCAAGGTAAAACGGGCTGGCAAATATTACCAAGTGAATCAGGCATGGATGGATTTTACTATGCCAAGCTTGAAAAGGCGGCAACGTAAAATACGTGCCTGTTTAAGACAATAAGTGGTGTAACTAAGGCGTGAAAATAATAATCATTGGTGCCGGACAAGTCGGCGGTACCCTCGCAGAAAACTTAGTCGGTGAACGAAACGAAATCACCTTAGTCGATGTTGATAATGAGAAATTACGTGAATTGCAGGACAAACTCGACCTCAAAGTAGTAACTGGGCAAGGTTGTCACCCTGATGTACTGACCAACGCAGGCGCAAACGATGCTGATATGATAATCGCCGTTACCAATGATGATGCGACGAACATGATCACTTGCCAAATTGCCTATTCGCTTTTTAGCACACCCACTAAAATTGCTCGCATTCGCTCTGATCAAATTTTGAAGTTTGGTGAAAAGCTGTTCCATAACGATGATATTCCCGTTGACCATATTATTGCACCAGAACAGCTAGTCACGAGAGATATTGCTCGACTGATTGACTACCCCGGTGCACTGCAAGTGTTAGAATTTGCCGATGGTCGCGTCAGCCTAGTGGCGGTAAAAGCCTATTACGGTGGTCTGTTAGTAGGCCATGCGCTTTCCACGTTAAAAGAACACATACCTAATGTTGACACCCGAGTTGCCGCAATATACCGAAATGGACGCCCTATTCGCCCATTAGGCACTACCGTTATTGAAGCTGACGATGAGGTCTTTTTCATTGCTGCCAGCATCCATATTCGAGCAGTAATGAATGAGTTGCAAAAACTTGAGCCTGCTTACAAAAAAATTATGATTGCAGGTGGTGGAAATATTGGCGCTGGTTTGGCTAGGATTCTAGAAACCAACCATCAAGTCAAACTCATAGAGCATTCGCCAGAGCGTGCGGCTAACCTCGAGTCGTCTTTGAACAATACTTTGGTTTACGCGGGTGATTCTTCCGATCAGGAATTATTACTCGAAGAGCATATTGATCAATTTGATGTTTTCATCGCGGTAACGAATGATGATGAAGCTAATATCATGTCATCGTTATTGGCCAAAAAACTTGGTGTCAGAAAGACCATGGTACTCATACAGCGCGAAGCGTACGTAGATTTAGTACACGGTAGTAATATCGACATTGCGATTTCACCTCAACATGCAACCATTTCTGCACTGCTTACCCATGTCCGTAAAGGCTCCATCGATAATGTTTACAGCCTGCGTGGTGGTGCCGCTGAAGCCATTGAAATAGTGGCTAAAGGCGATAAACATTCATCGAAAGTAGTCGGCCGTGAAATCAAATCCATTAAATTACCACCAGGCACTACCATTGGCGCTATAGTTCGTGGTCAAGAAGTGCTAATTGCCCATTCTAATACCGTGATCAGAGAAGAAGATCATGTCATTTTATTTTTGGTCAACAAGAAATATATTGTTGATGTAGAAAAATTGTTCCACGTTGGGGCGATTTACTTTTAATCGCCCTCTTTAGATATGGATAAACTATAATACCCACTCGATATACATACACCTTCCTTCTTTAATGTTCAAAGTACGAAATGATTAGTAAATAACAGCTGTACTTTTTTCAGTCACACGATATATTAGAATGAAATAAGCTAAAGGA
Organism: Thalassotalea atypica; assembly: GCF_030295975.1. NCBI lineage: Bacteria > Pseudomonadati > Pseudomonadota > Gammaproteobacteria > Alteromonadales > Colwelliaceae > Thalassotalea > Thalassotalea atypica. The sequence continues at coordinate 16,284 of NZ_AP027364.1, read as the reverse complement.
ATGGTGCGAATGACACAAAAAGGTATATTAGACTCTCCCTATCCACATAGTGCCTCTACCCCAAAAGCTAAATCAACGAAAAACCTAATTGTCGAGTTTAACCTTGTTGGCCTTTATAGAAAAATTCAAGCTACGTTGACAACAGGTTGGGTTCCCGTAGTACTTAAAGTATTAACCTTAATCACGATTATTTTCTATAGCTTGTACACATTGAAAGAAGTGAAGCAGGAAACTCAACAAACCAACCAATACATTACTCACCCCAAAATTGGGGATATCTATTTTTTGGACTATAGGCTGCTGGTTAAAGCTCTTCGTCCAGAACAACGCTTTAGGCTCGCTAAATTGGTCGACATTACTGGAAATGTACTAACGTTTCGCTACGGCAATTTATATTACACAAGCCAACACGCTATTGAGCAAAGTATTCACTTTGGTCAACTCAGGTATGGCAAATATTTTGAACCCAAGAGATATGACTTTTCTCATGAAACGGTTAAATCAATGGCCAAACAAGAAGCAATTTATATGGTGAAAAGGCCTATACGCGATCAGCTTTTTGGTAGTTTTGTCAGCCCGGCTCGTGTCAAACAAAAATCACAACTTAACCTACCCGGCAGAAGAGAAAACCTTGAAGGGCTTGAATGGTTAAAGGTGAAACATCGTGAAGACAATTTACATCTAGCATTTGACGCCTTTGAACGCTCAGCAAACTTGAATTTTGCTCCGGGACAAGTCAATTTAGCGCAAATGTACTTAACTGATAGTCCAGCTGTTAACAGCCGAGAACAAGCGCTTTTCTGGCTAATGAAAGCCTCCCTGCAAAGCCACAAGCCTGCCATTTTAAAATACGTTATTGTCTGTCAACAAGTTGCTAGCTGCAGTGAAGTGGCCTTTTATCAAGAGCTGATCAATGCAGGCGTCAGTATTAAAGTCCGAGCACTCAGTAATAAGATAACGATTGATCAATAAGTGTATAAGCTAGTTGCGCCAGAACGCTGGCGTAAACAGCACCAACAGAGTGAATATTTCCAGTCGGCCAAATAACATGGCGACAATTAATACCCACTTACTAAAGTCACTGATAGACGAAAAGTTTGCTGCAACTTCACCAAGACCTGGGCCTAAATTATTCATACAAGCGGCAACGGCGGTAAACGCCGAGATATCATCCATGCCTGTACTCAGTAATAACAACATACAAATAACAAATACAGCCGCATAAGCAGAGAAAAAGCCCCATACTGCCTCTATTACACGATTAGGCAGCGCTTTATTGCCTAATTTGATACTAAATACCGCTTTGGGATGAACAAGTTTGTTGAGCTCTCTGAGCCCTTGTAGATATAAAAGAATAATCCTAACAACTTTCATCCCTCCCCCTGTGCTGCCAGCACAGCCACCAATAAAACTGGCAAAAATGAGCAAAATAGGTAGCAATGTTGGCCAATCAGCAAAAGACGTCGTGGCAAATCCGGCAGTGGTGCTGATAGATACTGATTGGAATAGCGCCTGGTCTAGGGCGACATCAGCATCACTAAACGTACCGTGAAACATGAGTACAGAAAAACAAATAAGGGTGAGCACTACTTGAATAAAAATAAAAATTTTGAATTCTGGATCATAAAAATAATTCTTGATTGAACGACTTTGTACGACGGAATAATGCAAAGCAAAATTGACCCCCGCGATAATCAAGAAAAAAACACAAACTAGGTTTATCACTGGACTATTAAAATAGCCCATACTGGCATCATGCGTTGAAAACCCCCCAATTGCTATCGTTGAAAAAGAGTGACAAATGGCATCAAAAACACTCATCCCTGCTAACCAATAGCCGGTAGCACAGCAGACCGTTAGCGCTAAATAGATATACCAAAGATGTTTGGCCGTATCGGCTATGCGCGGTGTCATTTTTGAATCTTTAACAGGCCCAGGGGTTTCCGCTCGGTAAAGTTGCATTCCCCCTATTCCTAACATCGGTAGTACAGCAACGGCTAAAACAATAATCCCCATCCCCCCGAGCCATTGGAGTTGCTGGCGATAAAACAGCACCGCATGAGGTAAGCCATCAATTTGTGACAGTATTGTCGCGCCCGTTGTAGTCAAACCTGAAAAAGACTCAAAGAAAGCGTCGGTAACGGATAGATTGGGCGTATCTGACAATATGAGCGGAATCGCTGAAAAGCTTGCCAGTACAACCCAGAAGAGTACGACAATAAGAAAGCCTTCTCTGGCTCTTAAGTCACCTTTTTCATTTCGATTTGGATACCAAGACAAAATGCCGGTAATTAAACACCACAAGAAGGCGAGTAAGAATGGCACACCTCCACCATCGCGGTATATAAGAGAAACTAAAGCGGGCGGGATCATCGTGACACTCAGTAGTGCGACTAATAACCCTAAGATGCGAATGATATTTTTATATTGCACTTGCTAGTTTTTCTTCTTGTCGAAATAAATACTAAGGAATTACTTAGCTATCCTGTTTGGTCAAAATTAATTGGCCCGCGGACAAGGTAAGCAATTGTTGTTCAAATAGTTTAAGTTGATCCTCAGGGATAGCCAACACAAATATCACTTTTTCTTGATAATCTTGGCTGTTAACTGAAGATTGCGTTAACTCTACGAGATGGAGTACATCATTAACTTGGTGATATTCACACGACAAGGTGCGAAATTTCATCGGTATTTTGACTACGGATTGAAGGTGTACTAAGGCATTTCTAACACTCGCCGAATACGCTCGTTGCAAGCCGCCTGTGCCTAATTTAGTACCGCCAAAATAACGAACAACGACTGCGCAAACCTGCCCTATTTCACTGCCTTGCAAAGTCGCCAACATTGGACGCCCTGCGGTACCAGAGGGTTCTCCATCATCAGAAAATCCATAAAGTTGGCTATCGTTTGGCGCACCCGCTAAAAAGGCATAGCAATGGTGATTTGCCTGAGGGTGTTCTGCTTGTAGTTGTTTGACATGATGCTTGGCTTGTCCAGCACTATCACAGGGAAACAAATAGCAAATAAAGCGGCTACGAGTAACAATGGTTTCTTCAATGACCTCGTTACTCGCTATATGGTAGCTCGCGCTCATCTAATCTAGTTTTAAGTCGCGCGTCATATTTTCGTTGTGAGTTTGATGGACAATAATATTGTCTTCAATACGAATGCCGCCGAACGGGCGCATTTCATCAACAAGTAGCCAGTTCACCATGTTCGCGTGCGCTGACTGTTTTAATGTCGATAGCAAGGAGTCAATAAAATATAGCCCTGGCTCAATGGTAAACACTTGGTTCGCTTCAATAACACGTGAAGTTCTTAAAAAGCCATGCGGCTCTGGCGCGTTGATATGAGTGCCTCGTTCATCAGCCATAAATCCACCCACATCATGGGTCTGTAATCCAAGGTGATGACCTAAACCATGAGGGAAGAAAGTTGATATTATTCCTGTTTCCACCGCAGTATCCGCTGAGCAAGTAATAAAACCGAATTCTGCCAACACGCTACCTATTTCCTTGTATGTTTCAATATGCAGGTCAACATAGCTTTTGCCTGGCTTTAAGCCATCAACAGCCTTAAGCATCAACTGATCCATGCGAGCGATGAGTTCAGCGAAACGATTTTGTTCAAACGCATACGTTCGAGTAATGTCTGATGCATAGCCGTGAAATTGCGCACCAGCATCAATTAAGAATGAGCGTGGTGTTTTCGGTAGCTCTCGATCTAATGCTGTGTAATGCAAGATTGACGCGTTTTCATTTAAAGCAACAATATTTCCGTAAGGCGTTTCGTTATCCGTGTGGTGCGTCGCTTTAAGGTACGCTTGTTGAATATCAAACTCACTAGCGCCAGACATAAATGCTGCTTGAGCCGCTTTGTGGCCTGATACAGCTATAGTATTAGATTGACGTAAACACTCTTGTTCATACGTTGTTTTATAGGCGCGATGATAATGAACGTAGTTTAACAATGGCTCAGGGTTTATGGTGTCAAAACCCAGTGCTTTAGCAACTTCAATATGACCGCCGATGTAAGCAAAACCTTTTTTGTCATACGGCAGTAACTTTTCAACCTCGGCAGCATTGGTCAGTACTTGAATATCAAAAAACTCATTCCAATAATCATCGGCGAGTTCGATAACTTTATGCCAAAAGTCTACAGGTTGATAATAAATAAGAGTTGGTTTTCCTGTACCATTTACAATTAACCAACAGTTTGGAATATTGACCAAAGGTAGCCAATGCTTAAAATGTGGGTTTACCTTAAATGGATAACCGTAGTCATCAAGAAACACTTTAATCTCTTGTCCTGAATGAATCACAAGTCCATCTAAGCCCTCTCTGGCAAGCACTTGTTTAGTTCTTTGTTGTAGCTCTTGTACATGAGCCGGATATAAATTGGCTAAGGTTGTCATGATGACGCCTCTGTTGTTAATGTCGTAATCAATTAATGTTCTATTTTATATTGCGAACATTATACCAAGTTGTCAGCAAACTAAAGATGACCTTTGATAATATCTATGGTTTTATCCGTTATTTTCTTAAGGTTGCTTAATTTGCATGCCGATCAATTCCTTAAAAACAGATTGTTGCTGTTCATCAAGGTGATATTGGTAGATTTGCTGATAGGCCAGTACGCTTTTGACATATTCTCTTGTTTCTTTAAACGGAATATTCTCGATCCAAATATCAGCAGGTAAATCATCTAATTTGGTTAGCCATTTTTTCACACGATATGGCCCTGCATTATAAGATGCGGTCGCCAAAACTCTATTACCTTGGTATTTATCAGACAATTGCTTCAAGTAACGAGTGCCGAGTTTGATGTTGTTATCCGCTTTGAGCAGGTAGCGTTTGGATACCGACCGTCTCTCTAATTGCTTTGCTGTATTAGGCATTATTTGCATCAAGCCCCGAGCACCTGCTCCCGAGTACGCATCCGTCATAAAAGAACTTTCTCGTCTAGAAATCGCCATGGCCCACGCAGTATCAATACTGACTTTGTCAGAATAGTGCTGAAATTTTTCTTCATATGCCATCGGGAAACGCATGCTTACATCATCTAGGTAACCTTGATTTGCCAACGTAAATATTGGTCGGTCAAACCAACTTTTTTCATAGGCAATCGTTGCGGCGATTAATTTTTCTGTTTTTGTCAGCTGGCTCAGCCAGAAATTCCACTCTTTTCGGGCATGACTAAAACGTTCAAGGTGAAATAACTCAAATGCCCTCTTAGCCGCTGGGTTAGCTAATAATTCCTGTTTTTCCTGATCTGTATACAACAGCGGCTGATCCTGTAAGCTTGCCTGTTGACTCAGGAGACTTGAAGCTAGAAAGCCGTAGTAATGACGAGTCTGCGCCAATTTGGCGAGAACGGTTGTACCTTCTACGCTTTGGTCATTTTCAACAAGGCTACGACCATACCAATATTGCCACTGCGAACTTGTATGTAATTCCTTCGGTAATGATTCGAGGTCTGCTTGAATTTTTCTCCAATCTTGGCTTTTTAACGTTTGCGCCAAACGCCATTGGACAAGGTCCTTCGATAAATAGTTTGCTGGCACTTTGTCCATCCAACGTTGAGCTTGTGAATGATTTTTGCTGGCCAGCGCGATGGCGAATTTAGCGGTGATTTCGTGACGTTGTTGGATTGTAAAGGGATAAGCCCCAATTACATTTTCATAAGCTTTCAATGCATTTGACGGTGCACGCCAGATAAGTCGTTTTAACCCGTAAGTCAGTATTTGCACTTCTTTGTTGTTTTTATTTGGAAACTTATTAAGCCGACTTACATTGGCAGGATCACGTCGTACTGAGTGCCATAGTTTTCCCAGATAACGCTCGTGTGGTGGTAACAATTTGGTTAAGTAAGGGATTAAGGTATGTTTGCCACCGTCTGCAGCTAGTGCAATACGCTGCCACACCAAGTCTGGGGTTAAATGCCCAGCCGCTATCCATTTTTTAAACAAAGGGTCACAGGTTTTGTCTTGAGATTTACCAACTAACCACCACTTTTTAACTTGTTTAAGAATAGTTGACTCTGCATCCCCTTTATCTAGCTGATATTGTAAGTAGGTGCAATTAAGCTTGGCGTTATTATTGGCTTTAAAGTGCTCAAGAAAAAGAACTTTGCGTTTGTGCTTCGAAAGGTAATTTAGCCACTTTTTTCGCAACGGCCAATCAAGCGGTGAATGCTTATATTTTTGTAAAAATGCATCAATTTCAGGTGCATCTGATAATCGAATGTTGTGCATCAGTCGCTGCTGATCGAGATAAGGTTGTAGCGGATAATAGTGCAGTTGATCGTAAAGGCTCTTGTAGGTTTTAGCTTGGGCTTGCCAAACATACTTTTCGGCCTGCAAGAACGTTTTGCGTAGATTATTATATTCTTGTGCTAATACTTGAAAGCTTGGAATTACAAGAACAATCAAAAGGCAAAGTGATTTGTAAATTATTTTTTTCATCGAAAGCGAGATACGATTTTTCACTGAATTAGAGAAGTATTCACTGTACACGTAGAACGCAAGTTGATCTATCGGCTTTAACAGATTTATAACACAAACAGGTTATTAACGTCGAAGATGGGTGTACATAGTGAATAGTGCCGCTTTCATGAAAACACATAGTGCGTTACTATCTGCGAAATTAGCAACTTTTGAGATTTTTTATGGTAGAGCAAACATTTGATAAGGCCTCTGCTCAGCTAGATACAGTTGGCTTACGATGCCCAGAGCCTGTGATGATGGTTAGAAAAGCGATCAGGTCTATAGAAATCGGTCAAACTTTGCTGGTTAGTGCTGATGATCCATCCACGACTCGAGATATTCCAAGCTTTTGTCGGTTTATGGAACATGAGCTAGTATCAAAACAGACGGTTGATAAGCCTTATTTATATTTGATCAAAAAAGGAGGAAACTAGGTCCTCCTTCTTAATGCGCATTAAGTTTAATTACTGTAATTGTGAGATATCAGCAATCGCTAGAAAGCTATTTCGAATTTCATTAAGTAGTGTTAGGCGATTAATCTTAACTTGCTCGTCTTCAGCCATCACCATCACTTGATCAAAGAAATTGTCTACTTCCACTTTAATCGTCGACAAACTCGTCAATGCAGATTGATAATCTGCATCAGCTATAAAGCCAGCGACCTGCCCCTTAACACCTGTAAATGCGTCAGCCAATACCGTTTCAGCATTTTCTTGTGCAAGTTCACTATTGAACGAGTCATATAACTGGCCATCAAATTTAGCCAATATATTGCCCACACGCTTGTTAGCTGCAGCTAATGTAGCCGCTTCTGATAAATTTTTGAAGTGACTAACGGCTTTAATACGTTTTTCAAAATCTAGTGGTGCTGTTGGCTTATTTACAAGCACTGCCTGAATGACATCAACTGAAATAGATTGCTCTTCATAGAATGCTCTAAAGCGCCCCATGACAAAATCAATGACATCTTTAGAAGTGTTTTCATTGGTCAACTTATCGCCAAACAAGGTTTTGCTGCGCTCGACTAAATCCGCAATATCTAGCGATAATTGCTTTTCAATAATGATACGAATAACGCCAATCGCCGCACGACGTAATGCAAACGGGTCTTTATCACCTTTGGGTGCTTGGCCAATTCCAAAAATACCCACTAATGTGTCAATCTTATCGGCAATAGCTACCGCACAACCAATATTTGCCTCTGGCAACGCATCTCCGGCAAAACGTGGTCGATATTGATCTTCCAATGCCTGTGCTATTGCTGGCGATTCACCATCATGCTGAGCATAATATTTACCCATGGTGCCCTGCACCTGTGGAAACTCAATAACCATTTCAGAAATTAGATCTGTTTTACACAGTAAGCCCGCACGGTAAGCATCATCATGTTGCTCACCAATTTTATTGGCAATATGGCCACTCAAGCCCGCTATGCGCTCTGATTTATCTTTCAAAGTACCGAGTTGTTTCTGAAATAGGACAGACTCCAAACCGAGCAGTCTAGATTCAAGTGTTTGTTTTTTATCTGTTTTAAAGAAAAATTCTGCATCAGCTAATCTTGGACGAATAACCTTTTCGTTACCAAAAACGACTTGCTTAGGATCTTTACTCTCAATATTTGTTACAAAAATAAACTTATTGATTAAGTTGCCGTCTTTGTCATTTACAGGGAAGTACTTCTGGTGATCTTTCATTGAATAAATCAATGGCTCCGCCGGTACATTCAAGAAAGCTTCGTCAAAGCTACCGATTAAAATCACTGGCCACTCTACTAATGCTGTTACTTCGTTTAGTAAATCATCATCGATTAAGGCAACTGCTTCTATCTGAGCCGCAGCTTTATTAATACCATCAACGATGGTTTGCTGACGCAGCTCGAAATCGGCCATCACATAGGCTGATTTTAGCGTTTCAAGGTATTTATCTGCGTGCGATAGTGTAATAAGCCCTTGTGAATGAAAACGATGACCTTGTAGTTGATCACTTGCTTGTATACCTAAGGCTTCACCTGCAATTACTTCACTTCCATACATCATCGTAAGCGTGTGCACAGGACGTATGAACTGAACACGTTCAGCGCCCCATCGCATAGGTTTTGGAATAGGTAACTTAGAAATAGCATAGTTGACCATATCAGGAATCAATGTGCTAATGTGCTGGCCTTTCTCAGTTGCCTGATACAGTAACCATTCGCCTTTGTCGGTTTTAAGACGATCGGCTTCAGCAACTGTAATACCATTGGATCGAGCCCAACCTTCAGCAGCTTTAGTAGCATTGCCTTCACCGTCAAACGCGACAGATACTGAAGGTCCGCGTTTTTCAACAGTCTTATCTTCCTGCCTAGCTTGTAAGTCATCAATGACTACGGCGAAGCGTCGTGGAGAGGCAAACCATTTGATTGAAGAGAAAGTCAAGTTTGCTTTAACGAGCTGTGCTTTTATTTGATCATGAAAGCTCAACGTTAATGTTTTTAGAGATTTTGGTGGTAGCTCTTCTGTACCTAGTTCAATCAGGAGAGTATCTGTAATCATTATTTGTCCCCTTGCTGAGCGTTATTCTTACAAAGAGGAAAGCCTAGCTCTTCTCGTACTGTATAGTAGGCTTCTGCACAGGCTTTTGATAAAGCCCTTACTCGTAAAATGTAACGTTGACGTTCAGTTACAGAAATAGCATGTCTTGCATCTAGTAAGTTAAAAGCATGTGACGCTTTCATGACTTGTTCATATGCTGGTAGTGGTAAACCTGCTTCAATTAACTTTTCGCTGTCTTTTTCACATTGGTCAAACTGGGCAAATAGCGCATCAACGTCTGCGTGTTCAAAATTATAAGTGGATTGCTCAACTTCATTCTGATGAAAAACATCACGATAAAGAACTTTACCCATTGGACCATCTGTCCATACCAGATCGTAAATGCTGTCAACGTTTTGGATGTACATAGCCAAACGTTCTAAACCATACGTGATTTCACCAGTCACAGGGGCGCATTCTAAGCCACCTACTTGTTGGAAATAGGTAAATTGTGTTACTTCCATACCGTCTAACCAAACTTCCCAGCCTAGTCCCCAAGCACCTAATGTTGGTGATTCCCAATTGTCTTCTACAAAGCGGATATCATGTACTAATGTATCAATACCTAATTCTTTCAATGAGTTAAGGTATAACTCTTGAATATCTTTAGGTGATGGTTTTAACATTACTTGGAACTGATAGTAATGTTGCAAACGGTTTGGGTTTTCACCATAACGACCATCAGTAGGACGGCGACACGGTTGAACATAGGCACTGCTCATTGGCTCTGGACCAACAGCTCGAAGAAAGGTCATAGGATGGAATGTACCAGCCCCTACTTCTAAATCAAGTGGTTGGATAATGACACAGCCTTGGCGAGACCAGTAATCTTGTAACTGAAGAATCAGTCCCTGGAAAGTTTTAATATCAAAGGTATTCATAATTTTCATCTTTGGCACCTTTAAGGTGCACAGTATAGTCATTAAGCTAAGAGCAATTGTAAAAGTAGAACATTTCTCTTAGACGATTTAATAATAAAAAAGCCCGATTTGATAACCGGGCATATTTATTCTTGCTGGTTTAACTAGACATCCAAGTTAGACACATTCAACGCGTTCTCTTCAATGAAGTTTCTTCTTGGCTCTACATGATCGCCCATTAACGTATTGAATAATTGGTCTGCTGCAATAGCATCTTCAATAGTTACTTTAAGCATTCGACGCGTTTCTGGATCCATTGTAGTTTCCCAAAGTTGGTCAGGGTTCATCTCACCTAGACCTTTATAGCGTTGGATGTATTGTCCTCGTTTAGATTCAGCCATTAACCAATTTAACGCTTCTTCAAAAGATTCGATATGGTTAATCTTCTCTCCACGTTTAACATATGCACCTTCTTCCATAAGGCCGTTAATTGCTTTATTTAATTCCATAATAGCGGTGAACTCTTTCGATTGGATGAACTCCCAATCACAACGGTATTCTTTATCGATACCATGTTGTCTAACGTTGAAGCACGGATAATATACGTTGCGCTCTTCGTCATGTTTTACCTTTGCTGTATAGATAGAGCCGTTACCATCTTGGTTATCTAATTGATTTAGCAAATTAGTATTCCAAACTTCTACTTTAGATTGATCGCTAAAATCTGCTTTTTCTATTACATTGCTGTAGACCATTTTTTCTAAAATGTCTCCAGGAATTTGACGGGATACGCGAGCAATCGTTGCCATTGTATTACGGAATTGATTTACTAATTGCTCTAAACCTACTTCTGAAATAGCTGGTGCAGATTCATTGACATGAATTTCAGCGTTTTCTAGGGCTAGTGTAGTTAAGTATTCAGTTAGTGCTTCATCGTCTTTGATGTATCTTTCTTGCTTACCTTTTTTCACTTTATAAAGTGGAGGCTGTGCAATAAAAATATGACCACGTTCCATAATTTCAGGCATTTGACGGTAGAAGAAAGTGAGCAGTAATGTTCGGATGTGTGAACCATCGACATCGGCATCGGTCATGATAATAATGCTGTGATAACGAAGCTTTTCAGGATCATATTCATCCCGACCAATACCAGTACCTAACGCTGTGATTAAAGTGCCAACCTCTTGAGAAGATATCATCTTATCAAAGCGTGCTTTTTCAACGTTAAGTATTTTACCTTTCAGTGGCAAAATTGCTTGGTTTTTACGATTTCGTCCCTGCTTTGCAGAGCCACCAGCGGAATCACCCTCCACTATATATAGTTCGGATAGTGCGGGATCTTTTTCCTGGCAATCTGCAAGTTTACCTGGTAAACCAGCGATGTCTAAAGCGCCTTTTCTTCGTGTCATCTCACGAGCTTTTCGCGCTGCTTCACGAGCTCTGGCGGCATCGATGATTTTCATTAAAATGGTTTTAGCCGTACCAGGATTTTCTAGTAGATATTCACCAAGTTTTTCGCCCATTGCTTGTTCGACAGCAGTCTTAACTTCAGAAGATACTAACTTGTCTTTTGTTTGAGAAGAAAATTTAGGATCAGGTACTTTAACTGATATTACAGCCGTTAATCCTTCGCGAGCATCATCACCTGATGCATTTGTTTCCGCGCCTTTTTTACTTTTATTTAGGCCTTCTTTAACCATATAAGAATTCAATGTTCTAGTTAACGCTGTTCTAAAACCACTTAAATGAGTTCCACCATCACGCTGTGGGATGTTGTTGGTGAAACAGAATATATTTTCTTGGAAGCCATCATTCCACTGCATAGCAACTTCGACTACAATCCCATCTTCTCTCGCTAAATCGAAATAGAAAATTTCTTCGTTAACAGGTGTCTTGTTGGTATTTAAGTAATCAACGAATGCCTGAATACCACCTTCGTAATGAAAATGCTCACCCTTACCTTCTTCTCGTTCGTCGACTAATTTGATCGATACACCAGAGTTAAGAAATGATAATTCTCGAATACGCTTAACAAGAATGTCGTAATGAAACACAACATCAGAGAATGTTTCTGCACTGGGCCAAAAACGTACTTGTGTACCAGTTTTATCACTCTTACCTATTTCAGCAAGTGGAGCAACAGGTTCACCCATACTATAGTCTTGTTCAAATAGTTTACCATCACGACGGATAGTTAAAGTCAGTTTTTCACTTAGTGCGTTTACTACTGAGATACCTACGCCATGTAGACCACCAGAAACTTTATATCCCGAGTCTTCTCCACCAAATTTACCACCCGCATGAAGTACTGTCATGATAACTTCAGCCGCTGAAACTCCTTCTTCGGGGTGAATTTCTGTTGGAATACCACGTCCATCATCTTTCACCGATACTGAACCATCAAGATGGATAGTTACAACAATATCACTACAATGTCCGGCTAAAGCTTCATCTATTGAGTTATCTAGTACCTCAAATACCATATGATGTAGGCCTGTGCCATCATCTGTATCGCCGATGTACATGCCTGGTCTCTTGCGTACTGCGTCCAAACCCTTCAGTACTTTGATACTGGAAGAACCATATTCATTTTCTACTGTCATAGCTTATAGCCTATTTGTCTCTGATATTTCACCATGTTCCACGTGAAACATTTTATAGTTGTTGTCTTCTAAAATCATCGGTTCCAATGCTGCAACATCGATAGCAGTCATTACAACTTGACACCCCAATTCTTTGATTGACGTTGCAAGTAGAGTTCTTGATATATCATCTAGCTCTGCCCCTACATCATCAATAAGTAAAATTGGTTTTACTGGTGTTACTCGTTTCATCAATTTGCTTTGTGCAAAAGTTAACGCCAATAAAAACAACTTCTGTTGTCCTCTAGACAACTTTAAGTCTAAAGGTTGTTTTTCAATTAAAAATCTAAAATCGAATTTTTGAGGCCCTGCTTGCGAATACCCCTGCTTCAACTCTTTGTCTCTTGCCTCGTCCAATACCTCAGCCAAACTTTTCTTTTGATTCCAACCTCGATAATACTGAATTTCAATACTATCGCTTACTTTAGGTAAAAGTATTTTAAGCCATTTGGATAATTCAACTTTCAGTTGTTGAGAATATTGAGACCTAAATTCATTTAGATGAATCGAAGCTATACAAAATTGTTCCGTCCAATATGCAATATGCTCATTTTGGTCTTGATTTCGCAAACATGCATTTCTTTGTTTCAGTAATTTGGAAAATGTCTTCCAATATTGTTGAAACGAATGTTCCACGTGAAACAATCCTAAATCCAAAAATTTGCGTCTCTCTTTTGCTCCACCAAAAAATAACTTAAAGCTCTCTGGTGTTATAACTTGAATTGCTAGCGTTTTTGCAAGCTCTGACAGCCTATGCCTTTTCTCCCCGTTAATTTTAATAGAAAAAGCGGCTTCACTTACTTGCTTACTAACACCTAAGGTATTACCTTCTGAATCCTTAGTGTTAACAAAAAAAACATCTTTTCCTATTGTGACCAAATTATCTGATTTAGTCGTTCTGAATGATTTACCATGACCAATAAAAAATAATGCTTCAAGCAAACTGCTTTTACCACTACCGTTATCACCGATAATAAAATTCAATTCACTATTAAAATCAATAGCTTGTTCATTCAAATTTCTGAAATTCTTTGTGTATAAGCGCTCTAAAGCCATTATAAACGCATAGGCATAACAACATACAAGGCTTCGCCTGCATCACTACCTTCAATAACGACACTGCTATTTGCATCTGCTAATGTGAATTTTACATTTGTGTCTCTAATCGCATTTAAAACATCTAATACATAACTAACGTTAAAACCGATTTCTAGTTCTTCATATGGAAAATTTATATCAATAGTTTCTTCTGCTTGTTCCTGCTCAGGGTTATTGGCAGTGATTTTCAAATCACCCTCTGCAAAGTTTAATCGTACACCTTTGAACTTCTCGTTCGACAGAATTGAAGCGCGAGACAACACTTGACGCAATTCATCCTTATTTGTCTCAAGAACTTTGTCCCCATTACGTGGCAATACACGTCTGTAATCTGGGAACCGACCATCCACTAATTTGCTAGTAAACGAGAACTCAGTGTCAATAATTCGAATATGATTTGAACCTAAGAACACTTGTATTTCTTCATCAACAGGATCGAGCAGTCTAATGATTTCCAAGATGCCTTTACGAGGTACAATAACTTGTCGAGCAGGCAAACTTAATTGTTCATTAGAAATTTTACATATTGCAAGACGATGGCCATCAGTAGCTACCGAACGTATTTCATTACCTTCAGTTTCAACAGACATGCCATTTAAGTAATAGCGTACGTCTTGATTGGCCATAGAGAAATGTGTGCTTTCTATTAGGCGTAGCAATTCTGACTTATTAAGCCTAAACTCTACATCTCCTTTCCATTCTTCAATGTTTGGAAAGTCAGTAGCAGATAATGTGACTAAAGAATATTTGCTTCGGCCCGTACTAATTTTAATCGACTCACCGATTAATTCAAAAGTAAGAATAGAGTCTTCCGGTAAGCTCTTACATATATCAAGTAATTTTTTCGCAGGAATAGTTATTTTCCCATCATCGCCTTGATTATCAATTTGAGTATGAGAAACCATCTCAAGTTCTAAATCAGTCGCTGTTAAAGTTAGTGACTGCCCACTAACCTCTAAGAGTATGTTACTTAAAATAGGCAACGTACTCTTACGCTCTACCGCACCTGAAACCAATAAAAGTGGCTTCAACAATAATTCCCTGCTTAACGAAAACTTCATTCTTATTAACCTACTTATGATTTAAAAGCCTACTAGGACGATAATGTTCTTATTAAATTTGAGTAATCTTCTTTTATATCATGCGTTTCTTCACGCAAATCTTTTACTTTTCTACAAGCGTGTAATACCGTTGTATGGTCGCGACCACCAAAAGCATCACCAATTTCAGGTAAACTATGATTAGTCAGCTCCTTAGATAATGCCATCGCAATTTGCCTAGGTCTAGCTACAGATCGGCTGCGACGCTTTGACAATAGATCAGCTATCTTGATTTTATAATATTCAGCAACTGTTTTCTGAATATTATCTATAGTAACAAGCTTATCTTGCAGCGCTAATAAATCGCGCAAGGCCTCCCTAACAAAGTCTATAGTTATTGCTCTACCCGTGAAATTGGCATTGGCAATAACGCGGTTTAATGCGCCTTCTAATTCTCTCACATTTGAGCGCAGACGTTTAGCAATAAAAAAGGCAACTTCATCAGCAAGGTTAATTTGATTTTCCTGAGCTTTCTTTTTAAGGATCGCAACACGCGTTTCTAATTCGGGTGGTTCGATAGCAATGGTCAATCCCCAACCAAACCGAGATTTTAAACGATCCTCTACGCCATCTATTTCTTTAGGGTAACGATCACTAGTTAAAATGATCTGTTGGTTTCCTTCTAATAGCGCATTAAAGGTATGAAAAAACTCTTCTTGTGTACGTTCTTTGTTGGCAAAAAACTGAATATCATCAATAAGTAATGCATCAACAGAGCGGTAATACTGCTTAAATTTCTCGATCGCATTATTTTGAAGCGCTTTAACCATATCCTGCACAAAGCGCTCTGAATGCATATAAGCAATTTTTGCCTTAGGATTATTTAATAGAATACCATTACCTACAGCGTGAAGAAGATGGGTTTTACCTAACCCGGTACCGCCATAAATAAATAAAGGGTTATACGCTGTACCTGGGTTGTCAGAAACTTGTGAAGCAGCCGCCCTAGCGAGTTGATTCGATTTACCTTCAACAAAATTATCAAACGTATATTTATTTCTTACATTTGTAGTTTTTGGAATATTACTTTCAGGGACATGTTTTGGCTTAGGTACAGCTTGTGGTGGCGAAAGAACACTATCAACCGATCTATTAACATTGGTCGCAACAGGTTTACTGCCAACGTCGAACCTTAATAACGGAGGATTAGATGTATCTTGCAAAGTAACTAATTCACTAATTCTATTAACATACTTATCTCTAACCCAGTCAAGAACAAACCGATTAGGTGCATATAACGTTAAAATATTGTCCTCAAACTCAGACTGCAATGGTCTGATCCACATATTAAAATGCTGAGCTGGTAATTCTTCTTGCAAAACTGATAGGCATCGATGCCAAAGTGAATGATCCACCAAAACTCCTGAAAAAACTGTCGGTAACGCTATTAGGAAAAACGATCTTTATGATTTGCTACTAAGACAGGATTACATAATTATTTTTTATATCTCCCCATTATCTCTAGAGTTATCCACAAGTGCAATACCGATCACACAGGTTATATAAACAAAAAATAGGACATAAGCCTTA